>NZ_GG657899.1:113909-600827 GCF_000156355.1 Methylophaga thiooxydans DMS010
TTTTACAACTCGAGTGCTGTGATGGAGTTGAGGAATAGTGGTGAAGCTGACTGGCACTGCAAGCTGAAAGCAGATAGTTTAGTAGATAAGTAGTACGCCGCACTAAGGCAGAATCTTGTCAGCATAATCCACTCCAGCGGTAACGGATTTGCTAAAAATGTTGACAATGTTGTGTGTTAGGCTTCTATCCTGATAATCTTCGGTGGGGATAAATTCAAGTTGATTTCGAAACGATGACAAATACATACGATGCCTCGGCCATTGAGGTTCTCACAGGACTTGAACCGGTACGCAAACGACCGGGCATGTACACCGACACAACCCGACCAAATCATTTAGCTCAAGAAGTCATCGATAACAGTGTGGATGAGGCAATAGCCGGTCATGCGCGCCAGTTGCAGGTCATACTTCATCCTGATAATTCTCTGGAAGTGAGTGATGATGGTCGTGGGATGCCGGTAGATATGCATCCAGAAGAAGGCGTGCCCGGTGTTGAAGTGATTCTGACTCGCCTGCATGCCGGAGGAAAGTTTTCTAATAAAAACTATCGATTTTCAGGTGGGTTGCATGGCGTTGGGGTGTCGGTGGTCAATGCTTTATCATCGCGTCTGGATGTCAAAATTCGCCGCAATGCAACTGAATATCAGATTGCTTTTGAGCAAGGTGCTCTGAAAGAATCGCTTACCGAGATAGGTACTGTCGGTAAACGCAATACCGGAACCACAGTACGCTTTTGGCCGGAAGCCTCGTTTTTTGATTCACCCAAATTTTTAGTTTCACGGCTGCGCCATGTACTGCGAGCCAAGGCTGTCTTGTGTCCAGGCTTGATCGTGACCTTTACTGATCTTTCTGGCAAAGAAAAAGTGGAAGATCGCTGGTGCTATGAGGATGGCTTGAAATCCTATTTAGCAGTAGCGATGACCGATGAACCCTGCGTACCTGCCACGCCTTTTGTTGGCCATGTCGGCGATGATAGCGAAGAAGCTGACTGGGCGTTAATGTGGCAATTAGAGCCGGGAGAAGTGTTAGCAGAGAGCTACGTTAACCTGATTCCTACCGCACAAGGCGGGACGCATGTTAATGGTTTGCGTTCAGGTGTGTTAGAAGCCTTACGTGAGTTTTGTGAATTTCGAAACCTGTTACCACGAGGCGTGAAACTGGCACCTGAAGATGTGTGGGAACGCTGTTGTTATGTGTTGTCAGTTAAATTAGAAGATCCGCAATTTTCCGGGCAAACCAAAGAACGATTGTCATCACGTCAGTGTGCAGGCTTTGTGTCAGGCGTCGTAAAAGATTCATTCAGCTTGTGGCTCAATCACCATGTTGAAGATGGTGAGAAGATTGCTGATCTTGCCATCAACAACGCACAATCTCGACTTAAACAAGCCAAGAAAGTCGTACGTAAACGGGTTCAATCGGGCCCGGCTTTACCAGGCAAGTTAGCTGACTGCACCTCGCAAGATCCGGCCCGCACAGAATTATTTCTAGTGGAAGGGGACTCGGCTGGCGGCAGCGCAAAACAAGGTCGCAGTCGCGAATTCCAGGCTATCATGCCGCTACGCGGTAAAATTCTAAATACATGGGAAGTCGAACCCACACAGGTTTTGGCGTCACAGGAAGTTCACGATATTGCTGTGGCGATCGGTGTCGATCCCGGCTCAGATGATCTGGCTGGTCTGCGCTATGGCAAGATCTGTATTCTGGCGGATGCGGACTCAGATGGTGCCCACATCGCCACCTTATTATGTGCATTATTCGTCAGACATTTCCGCCCTCTGGTCGAAGCCGGTCATATTTGTGTCGCCATGCCACCTTTGTATCGTATTGATGTTGGCAAACAGATTTTTTATGCCTTGGATGATGAAGAGCGCCAGATTATTCTGGATCGGATTGAAAAAGAGAAGATCAAAGGTAAAGTGAGTACTCAGCGATTTAAAGGCCTGGGTGAAATGAATCCAATGCAATTGCGTGAAACCACAATGGCACCGGATACGCGGCGTCTTATCAGGCTAACCATCAGCGCCGAAGACGATACTATGATGACCTTGGATAAATTGTTGGCTAAAAAGCGTGCTTCCGATCGTAAATCCTGGCTTGAACAACATGGTGATTTGGCTGATTTAGCCGCTTTGTAATATGCAACAGAGACTTAAGTAATGACTATTATCGTCGATGATTTGGAACAACAGCCGCTACGCGACTTTACCGAGAAGGCGTATCTGGATTACTCGATGTATGTCATTCTGGATCGAGCCTTGCCGCACATTGGCGATGGTCTGAAACCGGTACAGCGTCGCATTGTCTATGCGATGTCAGAGTTAGGTCTGAGCGCTTTATCCAAACATAAAAAGTCTGCCCGTACGGTAGGTGATGTGTTGGGTAAATATCATCCGCACGGTGATTCCGCCTGTTATGAAGCCATGGTATTGATGGCGCAGCCATTCTCATATCGTTATACCTTAATTGACGGGCAAGGTAACTGGGGGTCGATGGATGATCCCAAATCTTTTGCCGCTATGCGTTATACCGAAGCGCGTTTGGCGCCTTATGCGCAAGTGTTATTAAGTGAATTAGGTCAAGGCACGGCCGATTGGGTGCCTAATTTTGATGGCACGATGGATGAGCCCTCTCTGTTACCTGCACGGCTGCCAAATCTATTACTCAATGGCACTACTGGTATTGCGGTAGGTATGGCAACGGATATCCCGCCACATAACCTTAGAGAAGTGGTGAGTGCTAGTCTGAAGTTACTCAAATCGCCACGCGTAACACTTGATGAACTGCTGGAAGATATTCAGGGGCCGGACTTTCCAACGGGTGCAGAAATCATTTCCAGTCAGGATGAAATCCGCAAGATTTATGAAACTGGGCATGGTTCGGTAAAACAACGCGCTTCTTACAATAAGGAAGACGGTGAGATCATTATTGATGCCTTGCCTTATCAGGTATCCGGCGCCAAAATTCTTGAGCAAATTGCTGCCCAAATGAATGCGAAAAAACTACCTATGGTGGCAGATTTGCGTGATGAATCTGACCATGAACATCCTGTTCGGCTGGTCATCGTGCCTCGCTCTAATCGGGTAGATATTGATAGTTTGATGTCGCATTTATTTGCGACAACGGATCTGGAACGCAGTCACCGCGTCAATATGAACATGATTGGCATGGATGGCAGACCTCAGGTTAAAAACCTGCGCGATATGCTGATTGAATGGCTTGGCTACCGGGTTGAAACCGTGCGCCGTCGTTTGCAGTACCGACTGGATAAAGTGCTGGATCGGATGCACGTGCTGGAAGGTTTGTTAATTGCCTACCTCAATATCGATGAAGTCATTGCCATTATTCGACATGAAGACGATCCGAAAGCGGTGATGATGGAGCGTTTTAGCATCACTGACCGTCAGGCTGAATCGATTCTTGAATTACGCTTACGCCATTTGGCTAAGCTGGAAGAAATGAAAATCCGTGGTGAGATGGATGAACTCAGCAAAGAACGTAAACAACTGGAGTTGTTGCTTAGTTCGGACACGCGCCTGAAAACCCTGATTCGCAAAGAACTGACCGCCGATGCAGAAAAATTTGGTGATGACAGACGCTCACAAATTGTCGAGCGTAAAGCTTCCAAAGCGTTGGATGCCACTGAGTTATTGCCAACCGAACCGTTAACCATCGTTTTGTCAGAAAGTGGCTGGGTGAAAGCGGCGAAAGGCCATGATGTTGATCCGACATCGTTAAATTTCCGTACTGGCGATCGTTATTTGACCTCGGTCAAAGCGCGCAGTAATCAACAAATCGTTTTCCTTGATGAAACGGGTCGAAGTTACTCTTTATCCGCTCACACTTTGCCATCGGCACGCGGGCAGGGAGAGCCATTAAGCGGGCGCTTACAGTCTGCACCTGAAGTGCGCTTTGTCTCGGTGCTGGCGGTGGAAGCTGATAAAACGATTTTGCTGACAAATACGGCTGGTTATGGGTTTGTCACGACCTTGGAAAACCTGCTGGCGAAGAATAAAGCAGGTAAAGCTTTGTTTAACTTGCCTAAAGGAGCACAAATATTGCCACCTTTACTGCTTGAGGATCAGGATAATGATCAGATGGCCGTGGCATCGGGGGATGGTCGTTTATTAGTCTTTGCAGCCAGTGAAATTCCTACGTTGAATAAAGGTAAAGGGGTTCGTCTGATTAATATTCCACAAGCACGGTTTACCGGTGGTCAGGAGTGGATGCAGTCAGTCATTATTGTGCCGCAGCAACGTAGTTTGACCCTGCATGCGGGACGACGTCATTTAACTCTGAAACCGGCGGATCTTGAACATTATGCAGGTGAACGAGGTAAGCGAGGACATAAGCTTCCACGGGGCTTACAAAAAGTAACGGGTGTTGAAGTCGCCGAGTAAAACTGGTTGAAATTTGCTATCATCTAGATTCTTACTTGCCGTTTCATCGCCATGCTTGATTCACCCTCAGACCAATTTGCTGTTACCGCAGTTTTACTGCGTAAACCGAGCGTTAATCGTTGGGTCAAAAACGTATGGTCGCTAGTCGGGACCTTACCCGGTTTGGACCAAAGCACGCTGACGAAGGCGTCAGAGCAAGGCGAATTAGTCTATCTCACCGAATTGCAGTTAATACTTCACAAACAACACTGCGATGCTTATTACCTCAATTTGATGGCTGAGCAGCCCAAAGTTTATCTAGTCTGTAGTCAAGACGCGGGTGAACTTGCTCCGATGTTAATGACGGTAGATTTTGATCAAGCCGCTGCGTATATGGAAACAGGTGAAACGGTTTTAGACGCACCCCTGGCTGATGCTTTATGTGTTTGGCTGGAACATTTTGTCGTAGCACATTACATACCGGCCGCCCCTAAAAAGCGTAAACGTCGTAAGTGGCACGATGCTGACGAGGGTGAAGCAACATGAGTCGTGAGACCGATAATGAACCCGGTTTTTTATTACGCTGGTCGCAAAGAAAGCGTCAACAAGATCCCGGATCTGATTCAGACAGCGTTCAACCACATGAGCCCTCTGTTGAGTCTAATGAAGAAAGCGCCGCCGATTCGGAAATGCCGCCACAAACAGAGCGACCTTTGCCCATATGGCAGCAAGAAGATGTTGACGCAGAAACGAAAAAAGCGGCTTTACGTAAATTATTTCGAAAACCCGAATTTAATATCCGTGATGGTCTGAATGAATATGATGATGACTTCACGCAATTTGCCAGTCTTGGCAATATCGTGACGCATGAAATGAAGCGCATGTTAAAGCTGGCGGAAGAAAAAACGCGACCAGATGAAGCTAATCAAGAAAAAACACAATCATCTTCAGCAGCAGAGCACACTGAGATAAAACCCAGCGATAAAGAGGACGACGGAATTGTATAAAGCCGTGTTAGAAGCCGGAAAGAAAGTTTTCGAACCAGCAGAGTACATCGAGTTCGAGTCGGCCGGTCGATGTTTAGTGCTGGGGGATACAGTAAGCTTAAATGCTGTGTTACCTCAGCTGGCATCACTGGAGTTGTATTGTTTTAGTACTGACGATACGCCTGTTGATGCCGATGAATCAGTCACCATCATTAAACAACCGCCTTCATCGTTAACGGGCTGGTTAGGTGACTTTAAGGCTACTTTCTCTGATCATGAGCTAACGGTTGATCTGGTTTTAGATTTAAGTCCGCAGCCAAAAATCACAACAGTTGTACCGCCACTGGGCTACTTCGCTCCCGGTGAGGATAAACAGGCGTTAGTCGAAGCCTTACAGCAGTTACCAGATTTAGTGGGGGTTTTTGATAAACCCAAATTTTTTAATTACAACGCCGATATCTGTGCACATGGACGTCGCGGTGTGAAGGGCTGCACGAACTGTATTGATGCCTGTCCGGCCGGTGCCGTTGAAAGCAGTGGTTGGGACTTAATCAATGTTAACCCTTCCCTTTGTCAGGGGTGTGGCAGTTGCACGGTTGTCTGCCCATCTGGTGCGATAAGTTATGCTTTACCCACATTGGATATCAGCATTAATCGTTTCCGTGAGATGTTGCAAAGCTACTTTGAGCAGTCATCAGACGCGCCGCAGTTGCTGATCCATGATGAAAGTCGCGCTCAAACCTTGCTGGAAGCTTACGATTGGGCATTAGCTGACAATGTTGTGCCTTTTTCGGTTGAAGAAATAGGGGCGTTGGGTATGCCGTTCTGGTTAACGGCTTTAGCTTACGGCGTGGGACGAGTGCATGTGTGGGATGCCGGCAGTCATGACGATCATGACTGGCAAGAAGTACAAGCAAAAATTGAGGAAACCAACACCATTGTAGCGTCACTCGGTTTTGGTCACGATCGCCTGCAATACCTTGATTATAAAGACTTCGAGTCAGTACAAAAGGCCTTGTCACAAACGGTGACGAATATGCCGATAACTGCAGCAAAATATGCAGGCGTTGATGATAAACGTCGCATGACATCGATGGCATTAACGCACTTACATCAGCACGCACCGCAAAAAGTGACTGAGGTTAAACTCACTACTGAAGCTGCATTCGGTGAAATAGAAGTCGATAAGCAAGCGTGTACGTTATGTATGTCCTGTGTTTCGGTGTGCCCTGTCGGTGCGGTGGTCGATGGTGTGGATAAGCCGCAACTGAACTTTATTGAAGATCTGTGTGTGCAGTGCGGTATCTGCGACACTGCTTGCCCGGAAGATGCGATTACGTTGAGTCCCCGTTATTTGTTTGAGCGTGAGCAAGCCAGACAAAAACGTATTCTCAATGAAGAAGCCATTTTTCATTGTATTGGCTGCCATAAACCGTTTGCTACGCAAAAAATGATCGATACCATGATGGAAAAATTATCAGGTCATCACATGTTTCAGGGCGCTGCTTTAGAAAGGCTAAAAATGTGCGAAGATTGTCGCGTTAAAGCCATGTTCAAAGATTCATAAAAGGCAAAAAATGAGTGAAAACCAAGAACAGTGGCGTGCGCAGCACTACGCTTTATTAGCGACATTGTTAGCCGCACCACCGCAAATAGCCTTGTTAGACAATATTGCAGAAGTGGATGTGACCGAACCTGAGTCTGCCATGGGGCAAGCCTGGTTAGCATTACAGACCGCTGCCAAACAGGTTGAAAAAGATGCTTTGAACTCGGAGTATCACGCTTTGTTTATTGGCTTGACGCAGGGTGAAATAATTCCTTATGGCTCGTTTTATCAAACAGGCTTTTTGAATGAAAAACCATTGGCGTTGTTACGCAAAGATCTGGCCCAGCTGGGCTTAGAGCGGCAAGACGATAAAAAAGAGCCAGAAGACCATATCGCTGCGGAATTTGATGTGATGAGACTGATTCTATCTGCGCAAGGTACGCCCGTTGTTGATGCTTCAACATTTTTTAACAGACATATTCAGCCATGGGCGGAAAGGTTTTTTTCCGATCTGGCGGTTGCCAAGAATGCTGTTTTTTACCGAAGCGTTGCAGGATTTGCCAAGCAATTTCTCAAGTTAGAAACGCAATTACTGAAATAGGCATTAATTTACATAATTTGTGTTGAAATGCTTGATACACAGGGCTAGCTGAGCGATACTTTATAAGTAAACCAGATGTGCAAAGATGCACGGCTTGTCTCTCTGGCAAGCAACTCTTTTCATCGTATGCACATTCATTGAATTGGAGAGCGTCATGAGCACCCAATCTTCCCGTTCACGCAGGGATTTCCTACAAAAACTGACTTCCGTAGTCGGCGGTACTACTGCCATTGTTGCCACATCTGGCATGGTTCAAGCTGCGCCTAGTGAGACACCGGAAAGCATTGAAGAAAAGCCCACCTCTAAGGGGTATCAGCGTACGAAGCATGTTGATACCTATTACCATCTAGCTGAATTTTAGCCGCTGAGTTCGCCATGAAACTGACCAAAAGACAATCAGCCTCAACATCGTCTGCAAACGCTGTTAATCGTCGTGCATTTCTGAAAGGTTCTGGTATTGCCGCTGGTGGTGCCGCATTTATGTCAATGCTGCCGCCTGCCATGATGCAAAAAGCAGAAGCAGCAGAAAGCAAAATGCACAGCTATGATGATGGTGATATCACTAAGAAACGTAGCGTATGTACACATTGTAGCGTTGGCTGTGGTGTGGTTGCGGAAGTTCAAAATGGGGTCTGGATTGGTCAGGAGCCAAGTTTCGAGCATCCGTTTAACTTAGGTTCTCACTGCGCTAAAGGGGCATCGGTCCGTGAGCACGGTCATGGTGATAAGCGACTTAAATATCCCCTGAAAAAAGTAAATGGTAAATGGACTCGTGTTTCTTGGGAGCAGGCGATCGATGAAATCGGCGATCAGATGCTCGATATACGAGAAAAGTCTGGCCCCGATTCAGTTTATTGGCTAGGGTCAGCGAAATATTCCAACGAACAGGCCTATCTGTTCCGTAAGTTTGCTGCATTGTGGGGGTCAAATAATGTTGACCACCAAGCGCGCATTTGTCACTCAACCACTGTCGCCGGGGTAGCAAACACCTGGGGCTACGGTGCGATGACGAATTCTTACAACGACATCCACAACTCGAAAGCAATTTTCATCATTGGTGCAAACCCGGCTGAGGCACACCCTGTGTCGTTACAGCATATTTTCCGTGGTAAAGAACGCGGCGCACCAGTGATTGTGGTTGATCCACGCTTCACTCGTACTGCTGCCCACGCTGATCAGTTTATTCGAATTCGTCCTGGTACTGACGTGCCGTTTGTCTGGGGTATGCTCTGGCACATCTTTAAAAATGGCTGGGAAGATAAAAAATTCATCGAGCAGCGTGTTTACGGCATGGATGAAATCCGCAAGGAAGTCGCAAAGTGGGATCCCGCAGAAGTTGAGCGCGTCAGTGGCGCAAAAGAAAAAGACGTTTATCAAGCCGCAAAAACCATGGCTGAACATCGTCCGGGTACTTTTGTCTGGTGTATGGGGGGGACCCAGCACACCATCGGTAACAATAATACCCGTGCTTACTGCATATTCCAGTTGGCTCTGGGCAATATGGGTGTGTCAGGCGGAGGTACCAACATCTTCCGTGGTCACGACAATGTTCAGGGAGCAACTGACTTAGGTGTCTTATCACACACCTTACCCGGTTATTATGGCCTCTCGGAAGGTGCCTGGAAACATTGGGCCAGAGTATGGGATGTTGATTTCGACTGGCTTAAAAATCGTTTTGATCAACAGTCCTACGAAGTCAGTGAAGTTGAGGGCGAAGAAGGCACAACCGGTGGCAGTGGCGCAACGCCGATGTTTACCAATGGTATTCCGGTATCGCGCTGGATCGATGGTGTCTTAGAAGACAAAGAAAACATTGCCCAAAAAGAAGCAATCAAAGCGATGGTACTGTGGGGGCACGCACCGAACAGCCAGACCCGTGGCCCTGAAATGAAAGCGGCAATGGAAAAGCTGGATTTGCTGGTCATTGTCGATCCTTACCCAACGGTCTCTGCTGTCATGAACGATCGCACTGATGGTGTCTATCTCTTACCTGCAGCAACGCAATTTGAAACCTACGGATCAGTCACCTCATCTAACCGTTCTGTGCAGTGGCGTGAGCAGATCATTTCACCCTTGTTTGAATCACTGCCCGATCACACGATTATTTATAAATTTGCCAAGAAGTTCGGCTATGAAAAAGAGCTTTGTAAGAATATTACGGTAAATGGCGAAGAGCCATATATTGAAGACATAACGCGAGAATTTAATCGTGGCATGTGGACAGTAGGCTACACAGGCCAGACGCCAGAGCGCATGAAGCTACAAGCGGCAAATCTGCACACTTTCGACAAAACCACACTGAGAGCACAAGGTGGTCCATGTGATGGCGAATACTATGGCTTGCCTTGGCCATGTTGGGGCACGGCTGAAATGAAACATCCAGGCAGCCCGATTTTGTATGACACATCGGTTCCTGTTTCTGAGGGTGGCTTGCCATTCCGTGCCCGTTTTGGTGTAGAGCACAATGGCGTCAATATTCTTGCTGAAAATTCCTATACAGCAGGGTCAGATATCGAGGATGGTTATCCTGAGTTCACTGCTGACATGCTGAAAGAGCTTGGCTGGTGGCATGAGTTGACCGCAGAAGAACAACAAGAAGCGGAAGGCAAAAACTGGAAAACAGATCTGTCGGGTGGTATTCAACGTGTAGTCATTAATCATGGTTGTGCGCCATACGGTAACGCCAAAGCTCGGGCAATTGTCTGGCAGTTCCCTGATCCGGTACCAATTCATCGTGAAGCGCTGTATACCAACCGCCACGATTTGGTTGAGAAATACCCAACCTATGAAGACCGTCGTAGTTTCTACCGTCTGCCGACGCGTTATGGGTCGATTCAGGCAAAAGACTTTACCCAAGACTACCCCCTATTAATGACCAGTGGTCGTTTGGTGGAATACGAAGGTGGTGGTGATGAAACACGTTCTAACCCGTGGCTAGCAGAGCTGCAGCAGGATATGTTTATTGAAATTAATCCAGCTGACGCCAATAACGCGGGTGTTACACACGGCGAACAAGTCTGGGTCGATGGTCCCGAGGGTGGCTCTATTAAGGTCATGGCATTTGTGACTGAAAGGGTAGAGCGCGGCGTGGTATTTATGCCGTTTCACTTTGGTGGACACTACCAAGGCGAGAACTTACATGACAAATACCCGGAAGGAACGGCACCACATGTATTAGGTGAGTCTTGTAATGTTGTGTTTACTTATGGTTATGACTCGGTCACCGCGATGCAGGAGACAAAAGTGTCTCTGTGCCGCGTACGTGCAGCTTAAGATTTAAGAGGTTTTATCATGGCTCGAATGAAGTTTTTATGTGATGCCGAACGTTGTATTGAGTGCAACGCCTGTGTCACGGCGTGTAAAAACGAGCATGAAGTCCCTTGGGGCGTGAACCGCCGCCGAGTGGTCACTATTGATGATGGTTTACCGGGTGAAAAATCGATCTCAGTAGCCTGTATGCATTGTACTGATGCGCCTTGTCAGGCGGTTTGCCCTGTCGACTGTTTCTACACCACCGATGATGGTGTGGTGCTGCACGACAAAGATATTTGCATTGGCTGTGGCTATTGCTTCTATGCCTGCCCGTTTGGTGCACCGCAATACCCTCAGGAAGGCGCCTTTGGCGCACGAGGGAAAATGGATAAATGTACATTCTGTGCGGGTGGCCCTGAAGAAGACAACTCACAAGAAGAGTTGGATAAATACGGCCGTAACCGTCTTGCAGAAGGCAAACTGCCATTATGTGCTGAAATGTGCTCGACAAAAGCATTGATCGCGGGTGATGGCGATATCGTTGCAGATTTATTCCGTAGCCGAGTCGTTCGTCGTGGTGGTCGTCCTGACAGCTGGGGCTGGAATACAGCTTATAAAGACTAAGTCATGAAACAGACGCTGATTATTATTGCCATGCTGGGTTTAACCGCCTGTTACGAAGATACTGATGTCACTTTGCATGAAGCGGGTGAGTACAAAGGTAACCCGGATTATCATGCCAACACACCCGAAGAGCGTGCTGAGGTGCTGAAACGGCGCTTCAACCAAGTTCAGACCGACCGCTAGCGGAGGAATTATGTCGGCGACAACAGCCTTTAACAGACGCAAGAAAATGATGACTTGGACTGGAGTTATCATGCTATTGGCGATTCTGGTTTTGCCTTTATCAGGCTATGTTGTTAATGCTTTTGCTCAGGCAGAGCAGCAGGCCGAACAAACCACCAATCCACGCTCAGATACATGGCGTCAGGTCAGACAGGCAAATGAAGGTTATACAGCCGTTAAAGGTCGTGAAACAAACGAGTTAATTCAAGGCTCAGGACAAAACTGGCGACAGTTACGTAATGGCCCAATGGCAACGTATGGTAGTTGGTTATTAGCGTTTGTTTTGGTTGCTATTCTCGGTTTTTATATTGCCAGAGGTCGCGTTGAGTTAACGCATCCGCGTTCAGGTAAAACCATCGAGCGCTGGACCTTGAACGAGAGACGCTTGCACTGGACTACAGCCAGTTTATTCATCATTTTGGGGATTACCGGACTGAGTTTACTCTACGGCCGGCATGTGTTGATTCCGTTAATGGGCTACCCCGGCTTTTCTGCTTACGCATCTATCGCGAAGTGGCTACACAATATTTTGGGTCCCGTGTTCATGGTCGCGCTGTTTACCATTTTGATTAAGTGGTTCAAACACAATTTCTTCACCAAAACTGATATCGAATGGTTTAAGGCTTTTGGTGGCATGGTAGGAGACAAGCATCCTTCAGCTGGCAGAATGAATGGTGGTGAAAAAGTCTGGTATTGGACTTTAGCAACAGCGGGTGTCGCCCTGTGTTTTTCAGGTTTAGTGCTGGATTTCCCTAATTTCAATCAAGAACGTGAAATTATTCAGATAGCTCACATTATCCACTTGCTGACTGGGCTGGTACTGATTTCATTCTCATTCGGTCATATTTATATCGGCACAATCGGGACCGAAGGGGCGCTTGAAGGAATGACAACGGGACAAGTGGATGTGGCATGGGCCGAACAACATCATGATTTGTGGTTGCAGGACGTACAACAACAGTCGAATGAGCACAATAAAAAAGAAGAATAATCCGCTAAATTTGCGCAAATTGGCATAATTACGCCCCCAGCTTGGTTAATTATGCTGTTGTGTTCAATTATTTTCTTGAATAATCTCAATACCTTGCACTTTTCTTGTGCTTATATACTACTTTTTACTAATATCAATAGCTTATCGAATTGTCTATTTTGAGACGGTGCAAATATTTTGTATTTTACTTACAAAATTGCATGGATTTAGTGCGAATTCGTTGAAGTTGACCTAAGAGTCTGCACCAAAAAATAGCAAACTATTGTTTTGACTCTATTTATTGCTTTCTTTGCGCTTCACAACAAAACTAAGCCATGCTAATTTTTGTCTGTTTAACTATAACAAAAGCCAACGATGGCATAATTTAAGAGAGAGACATTTCATGAGTGGGCAGCAAATCAGCGCTCAGAAGCTGGGCAAAGAACTTAAGCTACCTCGGGCAGTAGGCAAAGGCAGACAGGTTGATCCTAAAGCCTTGTCTGAAGTGCAAGCATTGTTGGGTGATGAATCTCGACAAAAAGATCTGCTCATCGAGCATCTGCATAAAATCCAAGATTTTTATCACTACATTTCTGCGCCTCACTTAGTGGCATTGGCACATGAGATGAAGCTTTCAAGAGCCGAAGTCTATGAAGTGGCCACCTTTTATCATCACTTTGATGTCATTAAAGAAGATCAGACGCCACCGCCGCCTCTGACTGTACGTGTGTGTGACTCAATGACCTGTGAGATGTTGGGGGCGGAAGAGCTTATCCATTCATTGGAGCAGGGTTTAGGCCAAGATGTTCGAGTCCAGCGTGTTCCGTGTATTGGCCGCTGTGACAAAGCGCCGGTTGCTGTTGTCGGTATGAATCCAGTAGAACATGCCGATGCGGCGCAAGTCATCGAGTTTGTCGACAAAAAACAAGTACAGCCTGAAAAAATTGACCCCATTTTGTTTGAAAGCTATATCGAACAGGGCGGTTACAACACCTACCGTTTGTGCATGGAAGGCCAGTTTGAGGTAGAGAAAGTACTTGATGTGATGGATGACTCAGGCCTACGTGGCTTGGGGGGCGCCGGCTTCCCGGTTGGTCGCAAATGGCGGATTGTACGAGACCAACCCGCTCCTAAATTAATGGCCGTGAATATTGATGAGGGCGAGCCGGGCACATTCAAAGATAAATATTATCTGGATCGTGATCCACATTGCTTCCTTGAGGGGACATTGATCGCTGCTTGGGCTGTCGGTATTGAAGAGGTGTATATCTACCTGCGTGATGAATACGCAGCCATTCGTGAAATGCTCGAAGTCGAAATGGCCAAGTTACAAGCCAATCCTCCTGTTGCCAATATGCCCAAGTTACATTTACGCCGAGGTGCAGGTGCGTATATTTGCGGCGAAGAATCGGCGATGATTGAGTCGATTGAAGGTAAGCGCGGTATGCCTCGTTTACGTCCACCATTTGTTGCTCAGGTTGGTTTATTTGGCAGACCAACACTTGAACATAATATGGAGTCTTTATACTGGGTTCGTGACATCCTGGAAAAAGGAGCGAGTTGTATGACCGACCATGGTCGCCATGGTCGAACCGGTTTGCGTTCATTCTCCGTCAGTGGGCGAGTTAATAAGCCGGGCGTTCACCTTGCGCCTGCTGGTATTACCATGCGTGAATTGATTGATGAGTACTGTGACGGGATGCTCGATGGCCATGAGTTTTATGGTTACTTCCCTGGTGGTGCTTCGGGTGGTATTTTGCCGGCATCCATGGGGGATATTCCGCTCGACTTCGATACCTTAAACGACCATGGCTGTTTTATTGGTTCTGCAGCCGTTGTTGTGTTCTCAGATAAAGACCAAGCTCGTGAGCTTGCCGTTAATGCGATGAAGTTTTTTGAAGATGAATCGTGCGGGCAATGTACACCATGTCGAGTAGGCACAGCGAAAGCGGTGAATTTAATGCAAGAAAAACAGTGGGATCAAGATTTACTCGAAGAATTGTCACAAGTCATGGTCGATGCCTCGATTTGCGGCCTTGGACAAGCGGCACCTAACCCGCTGCGTTGTGTGATTAAGTATTTCCCCGAGGAGTTGAAATAATGGCTATCAACCCTAATATCGAAAATGAATTGGTCTCGTTTAATCTAAATGGCGAAGCGGTGTTTGCTGAAGAAGGGGAAACCATTCTGCAGGCAGCACAGCGTCATGGTGTTGAAATTCCTCACTTGTGTTATTCCGAGCGTCAAGGTCAGGACGGAAACTGTCGTGCCTGTATGGTCGAAATTGACGGCGAACGTGTATTAGCGCCTTCCTGCTGTCGTTATCCGTCAGAAGGCATGAAGGTTGACTCGCAAAGTCAGCGAGCCCTGCATTCTCAGAAATTAGTGCTGGAAATGCTCAAATCAGATGTCTCTGAGCAACCGCATACGCTGAATTCTGAATTGGATTATTGGGCTGGTAAGCTCGAGATCAGCACTCCTCGCTTTAAACCACGTAAACAAGCACCAGCCGATCTGTCGCATCCCGGTATTGCCGTTAACATGGATGCTTGTATCCAATGTACTCGCTGCGTGCGCGCTTGCCGTGATGAGCAAAATAACGATGTGATTGGTCTTGCCATGCGCGGCAATCACACAGAGATTGTGTTTGATCTTGATGACCCAATGGGTGAAAGCAGTTGTGTAGCCTGTGGTGAGTGCGTCGAAGCATGCCCGACTGGTGCATTGATGCCAGCCAATGATGTGGCGATGGTCGAACCGGATAAAAAAGTCGACTCAGTGTGCCCGTATTGCGGGGTTGGCTGCCAGCTGACATACAACATTAAAGATAACAAAATTTTGTATGTTGAGGGACGTGACGGGCCGGCAAACCATGGTCGTTTATGTGTTAAAGGCCGCTATGGTTTCGATTATGTACATCACCCGCACCGTTTGACGAAGCCCTTAATCCGTCGCGACGATGCTCCCAAAACGCCTGACTTTTCGATGGATCCTAACGATATCGATAAAGTATTCCGCGAAGCGACATGGGAAGAAGCATTAGCGCTTGCCGCGAAAGGCTTTGTCGATATTCGTGATTCAGCGGGTCCTAATGCACTGGCGGGTTTTGGTAGTGCTAAGGGGAGTAATGAAGAAGCGTATTTATTCCAGAAATTAGTACGCGTTGGATTTAATACCAATAATGTCGATCACTGTACACGTTTGTGCCACGCCTCATCGGTAGTCGCCTTACTCGAATGTTTAGGTTCTGGTGCTGTTTCAAACCCGGTTTCGGATGTTGATCAAGCAGAAGTTATCGTCTTAATTGGTGCTAACCCAACAGTGAATCATCCGGTGGGTGCAACATGGATGAAGAATGCGATCCGTAACGGTACTAAACTGATTCTGATGGATCCGCGTGGTACTGAGCTGTCGCAGCAAGCGACACATCATTTGCAGTTCAAGCCGGGTTCAGACGTGCCAATGCTGAATGCGATTATGCACGTCATTGTTGAAGAAGGATTGGTCGATAAAGACTTCATCGCCGATCGAACTTCTGGCTTTGATGAAATGAAACGGCATCTACAGAAGTACACGCCTGAGCTGATGGAACCGGTATGTGGTATTCCTGCTGAAACATTACGTGAAGTGGCGCGACTTTATGCCACATCGAAAGGCTCGATGATTTTATGGGGTATGGGTGTTTCTCAACATATCCATGGAACCGATAATGCCCGTTGTTTGATTTCACTGGCGTTAATGACCGGTCAAATCGGTCGTCCTGGTACGGGGTTGCATCCTCTGCGTGGCCAAAATAATGTTCAAGGTGCTTCGGATATGGGGCTTATCCCCATGTGTTTGCCTGATTATTACAAGGTAGATGATGATGAAGCACGTGGTCATATGGAAGCGTTGTGGGGCGGCAAGATAGATTCGAAAGCCGGTTTGACTGTGGTCGAAATCATGGATGCGATTCATGCGGGTAATTTGCATGGTTTGTACATCATGGGTGAGAACCCTGCAATGTCGGATCCTGATGCCAATCATGCGCGTCAGGCGATGTCAGAACTCAAGCATATGGTCGTTCAGGATATTTTCTTGACTGAAACTGCCTATCTGGCTGATGTGGTATTACCAGCTTCGGGGTTCCCAGAGAAGACCGGTACGTTCACGAATACGGATCGACTTGTCCAATTGGGGCGTCAGGCGATTGACCCGCCGGGTGATGCACGCCAAGATCTGTGGATTATTCAAGAATTGGCTAAACGTTTGGGGCTAGACTGGAATTATCAGGGGCCTGCTGATGTATTTGCAGAAATTCGTAAAGCGGTGCCATCCATGGGCGGCATAACGTGGGATCGATTGGAAGCAGAGCACAGTGTGGTTTACCCCTGTGAGCAAGAAGGTGATCCGGGTGAAGACGTGATTTTCACGCAGGATTTCCCGACAGCGAGCGGAAGAGGGTTATTTGTACCTGCGGACATTGTGGCACCGGATGAGCGGCCTGACGATGACTATCCATTCGTGTTGATTACCGGCCGCATGCTGGAGCATTGGCACACCGGTTCAATGACACGACGTTCTAATGTGTTGGATGCGTTAGAGCCTGAAGCTGTGGCAACAATTAATCCGATCACCATGGACGAGATGGGAGTGAAACCAGGCGAATTGATTACCCTGTCAACACGTCGCGGCAGTGTTTCAGTATTGGCTCGTGCTGATATTGGCGTGCCGACTGGTGCTGTCTTTATGGCGTTCTGTTATTACGAAGCAGCGGTAAATAAATTGTCTAACCCAGCGTTGGATCCGGCGGCGAAAATTCCGGAGTTCAAGTATTGCGCAGTTAACGTCACTCCCGGCGGTGAACCAATGCAGTTCTATAGCTATGGTGGTGGTCAGTCAAAAAACCAGCTCGTATAACAGCTAAAAAAGAAAAAGGCATCTCCGGATGCCTTTTTTTATGACTGTTTTCACACATTCTTGCTAAGATATGGGCGCGTATTTAAAAGCAAAAAAGCAGGCTAGCTAACTCTGATGAAAATCCTGATAAGTAATGACGATGGTTATATGGCACAGGGCATTCGTACCCTTGCCGATGCACTAAAAACGTTTGGCGATATTACAGTGGTGGCGCCAGACAGAAACCGCAGCGGCGCCAGTAATTCATTGACCTTAGAAAATCCGCTTCGTCTTGATAAACAAGAAGATGGTGTTTACCGCGTAGAAGGCACGCCAACAGATTGTGTGCATTTAGCCATCACCGGCTTGCTTGATGAGGAACCAGATATGGTTGTTTCAGGCATCAATGCAGGTGCTAATTTGGGCGATGATGTGCTCTATTCTGGTACCGTTGCTGCGGCAATGGAAGGGCGCTTTCTTGGTTTACCCGCCATTGCGATTTCCTTAGCCTCACACACCGGTACACATTATAAAACGGCTGCTTGGGTTGCCCAAAAGCTGGTCGCAAGATTGAAAGATTCCGCCTTACCCGCAGATACGATTTTGAATGTGAATGTGCCCGATTTGCCTATTGATCAGATCACAGGTATTGAAAGTACTCGTCTGGGGCATCGTCATAAAGCCGAACCGGTGATTAAAGAGTTCGATCCACGTGGCCGTCCAATGTATTGGATTGGGCCTGCTGGGAGTGAAGAAGATGCCGGTCCGGGGACTGACTTTGACGCCATTCGTCGCGGTGCGGTATCAGTCACGCCATTACAAATTGATCTGACTCGTTATGATGCTATCGATGGGGTGGCCGCTTGGCTAAAAGATCATTGATATGAATACCGATCTTCGTGGCATAGGCATGACCTCGCAGCGAACACGTGATCGTTTGGTCGCGCGTTTGCAGGAACGTGGCATTGAAAGTCAGGATGTACTGACCGTTATTCGCGAAATGCCGCGACATTTGTTTGTGGATGAAGCACTAGCCAGTCGCGCTTATGAAGATACTGCTTTACCCATTGGGCATGGTCAGACGATTTCACAGCCTTATATCGTTGCTAAGATGACAGAAATATTGCTGGAAGGTGGCCCACGAGAAAAAGTCATGGAAGTGGGAACCGGTTCCGGCTATCAGACGGCTGTGTTGTCTAAACTGGTAGACAGAGTCTTCAGTGTCGAGCGTATTTCACCATTGCAGAATCAAGCACGTGAACGGTTTTATCAGCTGAAATTAAATAATATCCGACTCAAGCACAGCGATGGCAATTGGGGCTGGGAATGGTATGCACCTTATGATGGGATTATCGTCACCTGTGCCCCCGAACAAGTGCCTCAGGAGTTATTGCGTCAGCTTGCACCGGGTGGTCGATTAGTGATTCCAGTCGGAGGTAGTGCGGGGCAATCGTTACGAGTTATCGATCGCGTGGGTGATACGTTTGAAGAAACAGAACTCGATCCGGTGAGCTTTGTACCGTTGTTAAGCGGTCAGATCTGATGCGGCTTTTTTCTGGCTTGTATGTCCAAACAATGCGTTGGGCAAGACATCGATATGCCAGCTACTGGTTAGCATTGGTGAGTTTTACCGAGTCATCGTGTTTTTTGATTCCACCAGATGTCATGCTGGCACCGATGACCTTGGCGAAACCCGAACGTGCATGGTTTTATGCCAGTCTGACCACGATCACATCCGTTTTAGGTGGCTTACTTGGCTACGCAATTGGTTTATTTGCCTTTCACATGGCGCAACCTTGGTTGATGTCGCTTGGCTATATGCCAGCCTATGAGCAGGCAGCAATGTGGTTTGAGCAGTGGGGATTTTGGGCAGTTTTGATTGCAGGCTTCACGCCTATTCCCTATAAAATTTTTACTATTGCCGCCGGGGCTGCCAATATGCTTTTATTACCTTTTGTGGTGGGCTCTTTGATTGGACGCGGAATGCGTTTTTTCTTGGTGGCAGGGTTGATGCGTTTAGGTGGGCCAAGATTGGAAGCAAGTTTGCATCAATGGATTGATCGTATTGGCTGGTTGACAGTATTGATTTTGGTGACGGGCTATTTGATATTTAAATAACATATGAAATGGATTCTGCTGTTACTGCTGATTACAACCCTGACCGCCTGCGGTGGTGGCGGTAGAGCTGTAGCACCAGTTGGATCCTATGATAGCTCTAAACGGAAAATATCGACGCCACCAAATTTTTACACCGTTCAACGAGGTGACACGCTTTATTCCATCAGCTGGCGTTATGGTATGGATTACAAAGATGTCGCACGTATCAATAGCATCCGTTCGCCTTACACCATCTATGTCGGGCAAAGGTTACGTTTTAAAGCCAATAACAGCACACGAAAGCAAACCTCCACACGCAATCCAACCCAACCGACTTATACGAAACCGCCTGCGCCTGTTCCGAAACCGAAGTCACAAGTAGCAACTAAGCCAACGACAGCTAAAAGCGCGTCAGCCCCATCACCAATTTCAAGCGCACAGCCATTTACGGGGAGTCAGAATTTACAATGGCGATGGCCAACCGAAGGTAATATCGTGTCGACCTACTCTAATAGCAGTCCGGGTCGTAAAGGCATTGATATCGCGGGAAGAGCAGGTCAGCAGATTAATGCCGCGGCTTCGGGCAAGGTGGTTTACAGTGGTAGCGGCCTGCCGAGATATGGCAACTTATTGATCATTAAACATAATGACGTTTATCTGAGTGCGTATGCACACAGTGATAAATTGCTGGTGAAAGAAGGCGAAATTGTCACAGCGGGACAGAAAATAGCGTTGATGGGCCGTACGGGGACACAACGAGATCAATTGCACTTTGAAATTCGCCGCAATGGCAAGCCGATTGATCCGATGCGTTTCCTGCCTAAGCGCTAAGCCAGACAAACAATACTCTGATTAAATCAGCTACAATATAACGTTTTGCCGGGCATCGATCCGGGAAGTTTAACTACAGATTCAGAGGTTACCCTTGGAACTAGGCGCAACAATGCAACGTATTAAAGACCTTCGCGATCGCAGTGACGATCTCAGGGGGTATCTTTGACTACGATGACAAAGCGGAACAATTAGTCGAAGTAACACGCGAGTTGGAGTCTCCCAGCGTCTGGGATGATCCGGATCGTGCTCAAAAGCTGGGACAAGAACGCGCCAGTCTGGAAAAGATTGTCACGACCTTATCCAGTCACCGCGATACGCTGGAAGATGCCAAAGACTTACTTGAGCTAGCTGTAGAAGAAAACGATCAAGAAACATTTGATGCTATTACGGCCGATCTTGATGAGCTTGAAAAAGGGTTGGAAAAGCTTGAGTTCCAACGTATGTTTTCTGGCAAGCTGGATAAAAACTCTGCTTATATCGATATTCAATCAGGGTCGGGCGGTACAGAAGCGCAGGACTGGGCAAATATCTTGCTGCGTATGTACCTGCGTTGGGGAGAGTCTCAAGACTACAAAGTTGAGCTGATGGAAGTTTCAGCCGGTGAGGTGGCAGGCATCAAGAGTGCGACGATTCGAATGGAAGGTGAATATGCCTTTGGTATGTTGCGAACAGAAACCGGTGTACATCGGTTGGTACGTAAATCACCCTTTGACTCAGGTGCCAGACGCCATACCTCATTTGCTTCAATCTTTGTTTATCCAGAAGTTGACGACACCATTGAAATTGATATTAATCCGGCTGATTTAAGGGTTGATACATACCGTGCCAGTGGGGCTGGTGGTCAGCATGTTAATACCACTGACTCAGCGATTCGTATTACACACGAACCAACTAATATTGTGGTGCAGTGTCAAAACGAGCGGTCGCAGCACAAAAATAAAGATCAGGCGATGAACCAGTTACGCGCTAAGTTGTACGAACTGGAATTGCAAAAACAAAACGAAGTCAAACAGGCCGCAGAAGAATCGAAATCTGACATTGGCTGGGGCAGTCAGATCCGCTCTTATGTACTCGACCAATCACGTATTAAAGATCTGCGTACCGGGGTTGAAACAGGTAATACTCAAGCCGTGCTCGATGGGGATTTAGATCAATTTATCGAAGCTTCGCTGAAATCAGGACTATAAGCTGGAAACATCAATGACTAACGAAACCGAACTGGACGAAAACAGACTGATCGCACAACGCCGCGAAAAACTCACCGAGTTACGTGAGCAAGGCAATGCATTCCCTAACGATTTCCGTCGTAACGTGATGAACGCCGAGTTGACAGCTGAATATGAACACACTTCCGCTGACGATCTCAAAGCATCAACGCGTCGAGTGAAAATTGCTGGACGCTTGATGACCAAGCGAGTGATGGGTAAAGCGAGCTTTGCCAATCTGCGAGATATGTCTGGTGATATGCAGCTCTATGTTAAACGTGATGATTTGCCGGAAGGTGTTTATGCGCAATTCAAGCGTTGGGACATGGGCGATATTATTGCGGCAGAAGGGGTTATGTTCCGTACCCAGAAAGGTGAATTATCGGTATTGGTGGATGATATTCGCCTGCTGACGAAATCATTGCGTCCATTGCCTGAAAAATTCCATGGCTTGTCGGATCAGGAAACACGTTATCGCCAACGTTATGTTGATCTCATCATGAACGAAGCCAGTCGTGAGACATTCCGTCTGCGTACTAAAATCATTGATGGCGTGCGTCGCTTTTTGATGGATAAGGGTTATTTGGAAGTGGAAACGCCGATGATGCAAGCGATTCCAGGTGGTGCCACAGCGCGACCATTCACGACCTATCACAACTCACTGGATATGGACTTATTTCTGCGTATCGCGCCGGAACTGTATCTAAAACGTCTGATTGTGGGTGGTTTCGAGCGTGTATTCGAAATTAACCGTAACTTCCGCAATGAGGGCTTATCAACACGTCATAACCCAGAGTTCACGATGGTTGAGTTTTATCAGGCCTATGCTGATCATCATGAACTCATGGATCTGACAGAAGCAATGTTGCGCACCGTGACGCAAGATGTGCTCGGCACATCCAAAGTACATTACCAAGGGCTGGATATCGATTTTGCACAACCCTTTACTCGGATGACGGTGACAGAATCGATTTTGCACTTTAACCCGGATATCAAAGCAGAACAGCTCAATACACTGGAAGCAGCTCGCGAGATTGCTGCAAGCCTCGAAATTCCAGTAAAAGATAGCTACGGATTGGGTAAAGTCCAAATCGAAATCTTTGAGAAAACCGTTGAACATCGTTTGATGGATCCAACCTTTATTACGGCGTATCCAACTGAAGTTTCACCGTTGGCTCGCCGCTCAGATAACGATCCATTTGTGACCGACCGTTTTGAATTTTTTGTTGGTGGACGTGAAATCGCCAATGGTTTCTCAGAGCTTAATGATGCAGAAGATCAAGCGGAACGCTTCCAAGCTCAGGTTGAAGAAAAAGACGCCGGTGATGACGAAGCCATGCACTATGATGCTGATTACATCCGTGCCCTAGAATATGGCATGCCGCCAACAGCAGGTGAAGGTATTGGTATTGATCGTTTAGTTATGCTGTTAACTGATTCACCATCGATTCGGGATGTGTTGTTGTTCCCGCATATGAGACCAGAATAAGTTTATAGAAAAGCTTGAAAAGATTGGCAGGAACGTATTCTTGCCAATCTCTTATCTCTTTTTAATTCAGTCTTTCTCAAAGAGAGAGTTAGTCAAGGATGACGAATGGCGGTGAGAAGAAAAGGAAAAATAAAGACTTGGAATGAAGGGAAAGGCTACGGCTTTATCATCCCTGAGTCTGGTGGAAAGGATATCTTTCTTCATATTAAGTCGGTTCAGAGTAGAGGCCGAGTACCTAAGCTCGGTGAGACTATCGCCTACACGCTGTCTAAAGATAAGCAAAACCGACTATGTGCTATCGACGCTACTTATGATGGTGAGAAACTAAAAAGCAAAAAGAAGCAGCGAAGTGGTTTTCTCGCAATCCTCATTTCATCACTATTTCTCATCGGTCTTGGCGTTTATGTGTTGGCCGGTGAGTTACCTGTATCAATCCTTTTCTTATACCTGTCACTGAGCTTCATCACTTTGCTTACTTATCTGAAAGATAAGTCAGCCGCCAAAAATGGTGATTGGCGAACGCCTGAGAGTACCTTGCACTTATTAGCATTGCTTGGAGGCTGGCCGGGTGCACTATCTGCACAAGCGATCTTTCGGCACAAATCCAAGAAGACAGGTTTCCGAGTCGTTTTTTTTGTAACGGTTATCGTAAACTTAGTGATGTTGGCGTGGATATCAACACCAGACGGATTATTGGTGCTAAATGAGTTTATAAACTTCCAATTCTAAGCTGCCTTTATTTTGGGCATGCAAAATAAATGAACGCCTAGCGGCAGCTAAGAATCTAACGTGTCGACAGTAATATTCAATCAGCCTTGCCTAAAAGCTTAAGATGCAGGACATTCCCCAACCCGTTTGGACACAAAGTTCATCTTCATCACCATAAGACCCAGCGGCGTATTCATCTCCCCATCCATTTCGCCATTCATATGCTCACCATGAAAAGCGGCATTGCCCTTAAATAGGGTTTTGATGCCTTGCATATTGCAACTCAAGGCAAAGTCAGAGCTATCCCGAAATACATCTGCTTTCAGTACTGCGCACTGCTCTGGAATATCCAACATATCAATACCTTTGTTGATCTGCTGTTGGGTCAGACATTCTTTATTATTGGCGGTTTTGGGTGTCAGCTTCATAGGGCCATCAAGCGTGGTCGTAGTGGTGTATGACCATAGCCCAGGCTTCAGATTAGGTGTTTCAGCTAAAACAGGTGTTACAGCCATCAAACTGCTAAGCAGAAGGCTGAATAAAAAAGTAAGTCGAGGCACGGCGGGGTCTCCTGAGCGAATGCTTGAATATGCATCATTATGGCACATAGTGCCTATTTGCTTGGACACTCTGTAGTGATTGTTCTAGGGCGCGGTTTGGATGCGAATAGAGCGCCAGTAATAACGCGACCAGTAAACATTATCCATTCTGGAGATGGTGACCCCAAGCCGCGTTGATGCGTGTAAGAAGCGATCATCTTCGAGATAAATACCCACATGACGCCCATTGCGAAAGAATACAAGATCACCAGCTTGTAGATCAGAACGACCTACTTTTTCCCCGATGCGAATCTGCTGGTTGGTTGTGCGAGGAAGCTTGGTATTGAATACATCATCAAACGTTGTTTGCACAAATGCAGAGCAATCGATACCGGAACGACTATTACCACCTAAGCGGTAGGGTGTTCCTTGCCAAGTAGCATGTTGTTGATACAGTTTTTCTAAGGCTTGCGTCTCAGACAATCTAGATAATGTATGGTGTTGGGTTGTCTCAAATTCAGGCGATGTACTGATTTTAGGGCTTGTCTGACAACCAGCTACAAACATAATGGCAGACAACATCAACAGCCACGATGGCATGCGATGGTTCAGTAAATGTAGATGGCGTATGACGTTCATTGCTTATCTTGGGGCGTTTTATAAACTGTTTAGAATAGTATTCACATTACAACGTTCCCAAACAAAAGAATACGGGCTTGGTCACAGATGAGCGAGAGTGAGTCACAAAATACATGTTTAAAAGAAAGGGGACTGACAAGCCGTCCCCTTGTTGCTTACATATTGAACAGTGCCAAGGCTTCTTGGTATTCCTCGCTGTCTTCATCCAGTTCTTCAATACTAAAGCCAGTATCGGCACCCACTTTTTTAAATGAGATGATATTGTTGAGTGTGACCGGATCTACCGCCTTATCAGTACCGTTGTAACTTTGTAATACCGCTACTTGGACAACATCGACCAAATCGGCAGGCACATCTGATGTATTACGATTGAGGTTTTTGTGTTCAGCAGCAACTTCAATAAGCTCAGGTGAGAATTCCCATTTTTTGAGAATGGTCGCGCCCAGTTTGGGATAGAGATTGTCAATAATTTGATCCAGTTTGCGGTCGTCTCTGATAAGATCACCATCTTCGTCTGCTTTCATTAAGATCGGCAAGATGCCGATGGCATGAATAAGACCAGCCAACATCGCTTCATCGGTTTTGATGCCGGATATTTTACTGGCAAGCACCTGTGAGGTAGCTGCGACTTTGGTGGTGTGTTCCCAGAGTTCACGTAGGCGTTTATCAAGACGACTGGTGGTCGCTTGGAACATTTGCTCCATCACCAGACTGGTAACCAAATTTCGAACCATTGAAAGTCCGAGGCGAGATACAGCCATTTGTATGCTCTCAATCGGAACACGACCTCGATAAAGTGGGCTATTAGCTACTTTTAGAAGTCGTGCAGAGAGTGCAGCGTCAGTCACAATTATATCGGCAAGTTGTGCTGCTGTGGCATTAGGATCGTCGACAACTTCACGGACTTGCAAGGCAACTTCGGGAAGCGTGGGCAAGACAAGTGCGCCACTTTCTAGATCGTCAAGGATGTTGTTGTAAAATATGTCTTGTTCGCTCATGTAGATCGCTTCTTGTAAATGAATTTGATGTGTTGATGAATTTCAGTTATTTTGCTTTGTTTGCCGACAGTTTTAGCTTATCGCAGGTATTCAGTTGAACGACGAGTTTCCTAGAATTAAACGTCTTCCGCCATATGTTTTCAACATTGTAAATGATTTGAAAGCAAAAGCACGTGCGCGGGGTGAGGATATTATCGACTTTGGAATGGGTAATCCGGACAAACCCGCGCCCGCCCATATTGTAGACAAACTGGTCGAAGCCGCACAACGTCCCGATACACATCGGTACTCGGTATCAAAGGGGATTCCGCGCTTACGTAAAGCCTGCAGTGACTGGTACAAACGTAAGTTTGATGTCGAACTGGATCCGGATAGCGAATGCATTGTTACTATCGGTTCCAAAGAAGGCTTAGCGCATTTGGCGCTCGCGACAGTAGGACCAGGTGACGCGGTACTTGTCCCCAATCCTGCTTATCCAATTCATCCGTATGGCTTTGTTATAGCGGGTGCCGATATTCGTCATGTGCCGCTGACGCCCGATGTTGATTTCTTTGCGGAACTGGAAAAGTCAGTTAAAGATTCGTGGCCAAAACCGAAAATGCTGGTGTTGAATTTCCCCGGCAACCCAACTACACAATGCGTGGATATTGAGTTTTTTGAGCGCATTGTTGCTTTTGCCAAAGAGCATCAAATTTGGGTGGTACACGATCTGGCATACGGTGAAATTTGTTTTGATGATTATAAGGCTCCCTCGATTTTGCAAGTACCCGGTGCAAAAGAAGTCGCTGTTGAGTTTTATACCTTATCTAAGACTTATAATATGCCCGGCTGGCGGGTTGGCTTTATGTCGGGGAATCCGACCTTAGTTGCTGCCCTGGCACGCATGAAGTCGTATCTTGACTATGGCATGTTTACACCGATTCAGGTGGCGGCTATCACCGCGCTTGATGGGCCTCAGGAGTGCGTCGAGGAAATCGTCGCTACCTATAAAAGCCGTCGTGATGTGTTATGTGAAGGATTGAACGCGATTGGCTGGGCTGTTGAAAAACCTAAAGCGACTATGTTTGTCTGGGCCAAGATCCCAGAGAAATATCGTGAATTGGGTTCACTGGAATTTAGTAAAAAATTACTCAAGGAAGCGAAAGTTGCTGTGTCACCGGGGATTGGTTTTGGTGAATACGGTGATGAGTATGTTCGCTTTGGCTTGATTGAAAATGAACATCGTACACGTCAGGCGATCCGCGGGATCCGTGACATGATGAGAAAACCTTAGGGGGCAGAGTGCAATCAGTAAAAATCGGAATTTTGGGTCTGGGTACAGTTGGTAGTGGTACCGTCAATGTATTGACTCGGAACTCGAGAGAAATCAGTCGTCGTGCCGGCCGTGATATTGAAATTTCACGGGCAGCGGATCGCGATCTGGATAATCCTAAAAACTGTGATACCTCTGCCATTGAGCTGAGTGAAGATGCATTCGAGATCATTAACGATCCCGACATTCAAATCGTTGTTGAGTTAATTGGTGGCACGGGTGTCGCCAAAGATTTAGTGATGCAAGCGATTGAAAATGGCAAACATGTGGTGACAGCCAACAAAGCGTTGATTGCGATGCATGGTAATGAGCTGTTTGAGCTGGCTCAGCAAAAAGGCGTGACGATTGCGTTTGAAGCGGCTGTTGCTGGTGGTATTCCTATTATCAAAGCGATGCGTGAAGGCTTGGCAGGAAATCGCATTGAATGGCTGGCAGGCATCATCAATGGTACTGGCAACTTTATTTTGACCGAGATGCGCGAAAAAGGCCGTGATTTTGCTGATGTATTAGCTGAAGCTCAGGCTTTAGGTTATGCCGAAGCCGATCCGACCTTTGATATTGAAGGTATTGATGCTGCGCACAAACTGACCATCATGGCTTCTATCGCATTTGGTATCCCGTTGCAGTTTTATAAATGCTACACCGAAGGCATCAGCAAGATTTCGCAAGAAGATGTTCAGAATGCTGCTGAACTCGGTTATCGCATTAAACATTTGGGGATTGCCAAGAAAACTGCATCAGGCGTAGAGCTACGTGTTCATCCAACGTTGATTCCACAACGTCGTCTCATCGCTAATGTGAACGGTGTGATGAACGCTGTTGTCGTAAAAGGTGATGCGGTAGGCCCGACTTTGTACTATGGCGCTGGGGCAGGCTCTGAAGCGACAGCATCGGCTGTGGTGGCGGATATCGTTGATATCGTACGTGCCTTGACGACCGATCCGGAAAATCGAGTACCCCATTTGGCATTCCAGCCTGACGCATTGAAAGATACTCCGATTCTGTCAATGTCAGAGGTGGTGACGTCTTATTACCTGCGCATTCATACTCTCGATAAGCCGGGCGTGTTGGCCGATATTACCCGCATTCTCAGCGAGCAGGGCATTAATATTGAAGCCATCTTGCAAAAACAACCTGAAGAACATGAAGGCATGGTGCCTATCATCATGCTGACGCAAGCTGTGGTCGAGAAGAATATGGATCAGGCTATAGCGCAAATTGAAGCATTGGATACGGTACCGGATTCTATTATGCGAATTCGCATGGAATCACTGGGCGGCTAAAGCCCAATACAGAATTTATATTAGAGGAAACGCATTATGTCATTTCGACCCCGTTACACTGGACTGATTGAACGCTATCGCGATCGTTTGCCGGTCAATGACGATACCCGCCTGATCAGTCTTGGTGAAGGCAACACTCCCCTGATCAAGCTCAACCATATTTCCAAAGAGTTGGGTAAGGATGTCGATATTTATGTCAAATACGAAGGCCTGAATCCAACTGGTTCTTTTAAAGACCGTGGCATGACCATGGCGGTGACAAAAGCGGTTGAAGAAGGTAGTAAAGCTATTATTTGTGCTTCTACCGGTAATACTTCTGCTGCGGCGGCCGCCTACGCTGCACGTGCTGGCATTGCTGCATTTGTGTTGATTCCTGATGGCAAAATTGCCCAAGGTAAGTTAGCGCAAGCTATGATGCATGGCGCAACGGTTATCCAAATCAAAGGTAACTTTGACCAGGGTATGCAATTGGTGAAAGACGTGGCAGAACATGCGCCCGTTACCATTGTTAACTCAATCAACCCATACCGTCTGCAGGGTCAGAAAACAGCTGCATTTGAGATTGTTGAAGAACTGGGTCGTGCACCTGATTATCACTGCCTGCCAGTTGGTAATGCCGGTAATATCACGGCTCATTGGATTGGCTACTGTGAGTATTCCTGTGATTCAGGTGAGCATGTCACCGATGCCTGTGCATACTGCAATGGTAAGTGTAAATATGCTGGTGGTGCGATTGTAGGTAATCGTCCCAAGATGATTGGCTATCAGGCTGCCGGAAGTGCACCGTTTATGCGTGGTCATATGGTTGATGATCCGGAGACTGTGGCGACGGCGATTCGTATTGGCCACCCACAAAGCTGGGATAAAGCCTGGCAGGTGAAAGAAGAGTCTGGTGGTTGGTTTGATGAATGTTCTGATGAAGAAATTCTGGCTGCACAAAAGTTGCTGGCAGAAAAAGAAGGGGTGTTCTGTGAGCCGGCTTCTGCCACTTCTTTAGCGGGCGCATTACGTGATATTCAATCAGGTAAAATCCCTGAAGGCAGCACGATTGTTTGTACGCTGACAGGTCACGGGTTGAAAGATCCAGACACAGCGATTAAACAAAGCACTTCTTCGGTTGTCACCGTGAATGCGGAACTGGATGCGGTACGTGATGCGATTATGAATAACATGGCTAGCTAGATGAGCCTTGTACCCGAGCCGACTGAGCAGGAAACGATTGCGGCGAAACGACCGCATGATATTTTCCTGAGTAATCTGATTGGTAACCACATTCTGGTGTTTACCGCGATTGCGACATTCGGCCCGAGTTATATTCAGTACATGGTGCTGGTGCCGCTATTTTCCTTTGCGGCACTGGCATATACCTATTATCGTTCCGGTCAGGTAAAACGAGAAGACAGTGAGTTTGTTTGGGCACACTGGCAAGTTGCTCGCCGTTGGAGCAAATTCTTCTTTGTGATGTTGTTGCTATTAGTGACCGTGTCAACGCTGGGATGGTTGGGAAAAACCTATCTGGGCATGATGAAAGAAGCGGTATACGCGATGATTGGTGGCTTAGGTATTTTGCCGACACTGGTCAGTGTATTGGTGCTGATTGTGATTGAGTCCGATTCATTGCATCACGCACGTGTTGGCACCCTGCCTAAATGGGCGCTACGCCGCTTTCTCGGTATTGAAACCGAACCGACTCAAGACTGACTGAGTCTAGCTTCAATCTTATCTCGCCACTCCGTTGAGAGTGCGTGGATGACTAACGCTTTTTTTAGCGTTTCCTTTTTTTCTTCAATTAGCAGGTGTTTGTCGAAGTAGGCGCGGAATAAGGCGTGTACGGTGACGTTTTCGGGTTGTCTGAAGGTACGAGTGACCATATCGCCTGCTGCAACGGTACCGGTTTTAATGACCCGAAAGTAAATGCCAGTCGCAGCATTTTCCACAAATAAACGAGGCATCGTATCGAGTCCAAACGCCATTCCCAGTTTAAAGCAGGGTACACGTGGCTGTGTAATTTCTAAAATAGTTTGGCCAACCTGAATCTGATCGCCGATGCAAAGCTGTTTTTCATCAAGGCCATCAATGGTCAGATTCTCACCAAACTGACCAAAGGCTAAGTCATCAAGCGCTAATTTATGTTGCCAGAAAGGGTAGTGTTCACTGGCAAAAGCATACACGGCCTTATGTTCGCCGCCATGGTTTTCTAGATCAACTTGCTGATCACCGGCGAGGTTAACTTGATTAACAGCGATACGACCGCTGACAGGCTGTTTGAAGATGCCTGTCGCGATGTTTTTATCTTTGTATTGAACCTGTTTCGACAGGGAGATATTGACAGAGCGTACTTTCACTTAGCGATTGATGACAGAATGGATCACTTTGTCATATTCAAAAAAGACGTCAAACTCGCCATATTGCCACCGCGTGATGGGAGGCTCACCAACCGCTGGAAACTTCTGCGTTGGCTGACCGAATTTTTGTTCGACCACAGACATATTCATACCTTGCGTGGGACGAAGTACACCCGCCGTGCTGTTTGGCACGTCATAACGTGGGTCGGCAATTGAGATCACTTCTGCCTGAGCAGCAGTCATCGACAGCACTAACATTATTCCCGTAACTATCATGCTGATCTTCGGCATCGGTTTTCTCCTTGAATGATTATATTTAAGGATACTACGCTGTTAAAAATAGCTCAATCAGGCTGTTGAGGTAACGTTGCCCTTTTTCAGTAGGACGAATCCGACTGATGCTATGTTCGACCAAGCCTAAGGCTTCTGCGCGCTGCATAGCCCCCCGAATAGTTGAGATAGGCACACCGGTATGTTGTTGAAATAATGGTGTGGCAACGCCATCTAGCAAACGCATCGCGTTTAACATAAATTCAAAACCGACTTCGTCTTCTGCTACGAGAGACTGTTCTAACAAGCTGGTATCTTTACCAGCGGTGTCGATAAACGCCTGAGGCTGCTTTTGCTTTACCCGACGCGCAATCTGCTGCGGCGCGGCACTACTTATTTTGCCATGGGCACCGGCGCCAATGCCGATATAGTCGCCAAACTGCCAGTAATTAACATTATGTCGGCATTGACGCCCTTGCTGAGCGTAAGCCGAGGTTTCATATTGCATATAACCGGCTTTAGCTAAACGTGTCTGATTTTGCAGTTGCCAATCGTAGATAGGATCATCGTCTGGCAGCGTCGGCGGCTGTGCATAAAACAATGTATTGGGTTCTATAGTCAGCTGATAATAGGATATATGCGCGGGCTGCAGCGCAATCGCGGTTTCGACATCAGCCGCTGCTTTGTTTTCATCCTGCCCGGGTAAGCCAAACATTAAATCCAAATTGAAATTGTCATAGTCGGCAGCATGGGCTGCCTCTACCGCTTTAATCGCCTGTTTACTGTTATGGATACGCCCCAGTTTGGTCAGTGCTTCATCATTAAAACTCTGAATGCCAATTGATAAACGATTGATGCCCAGCGCTCGATACTCTTTAAAACGACCTGCTTCTAAGGTTCCCGGATTGGCTTCCAGCGTAATTTCAGCATCATGGTGCAACGGTAATAAGGCACGAAGACCTGAAAACAGCCGATCATAGGCTTCAGCTGAAAATAAGCTGGGGGTGCCGCCGCCGATAAAAATGGTTTGCACCGTTCGCCCCCAAATCAGGGGGACTTCTTGCTCCAAGTCACGCAGCAAAGCATCCACATAGGCTTTTTCGGGTATTTCTTGTGGGCTGTGATGGGAGTTAAAGTCACAATAAGGGCATTTTCGCACGCACCAAGGCACATGGATATACAGGCTGAGCGGGGGTAATGCCGTAAAGTTGAACATATCAGTTGTCATCTGGGCGCCAGCCTTGATACCAGTCCGTTAACACCACAATGGCGGGTGGTTTTCCATTGGCTTTAAACCAGGCATCAACCGCATAACGCTCATCAGTAGTGATATCGATAATGGTCGCCGTGTTGTGTGGTGCCTGACCGGATAACGGGCCCCGTGATGTGCGTGGTGCCGTTTTATGCCACGTTAATAAATTCTCTGATTCTAATAGCCGCAGATAGACACTGGTATTGGTTGCTTCATCAATACAGTCGAGTTGGCCGTTTCGGCTGCCATCTAGACGATTTTTTGCGTTATCGGCATGAGTACCCAACTGTTCACCAACTAGTGTTTCCAGCAAGGCGATGGCATGCTGAATTTGTTGTCTTTCAACGGTGGCGTTTTCAGCCGTGGGGGTAAATAACCGGGATACATCATGCCACTGCGTGTTAGAAAGGCTCGCATCACTGATAGTGTGGCAACTCATATCGTGGCAAACAGAAAAGGCTGTGGGGGTTGGAAAACCAATAAAGTTGTGCAGAGCTTGATCCCATGTTTCATGCAGATTGCTTGCGAGACGAATGGGCGTGATGGCCTGCTCGGAATATGACTTAACGCTACAGGCAGAAATCATAAGGCTGACTAAAAAAAGTAGTCCCAAAGTGCGCGTCTGCAATAGCATGCATGACAACCTAGAATGGATTATCAAGGCAGGTGACGTGCGTACTGAAACTCGGCGATAAAACGACGCATAGCCTGTCCCCGATGGCTCACTGCATGTTTCTGTTCAGGGCTGAGTTCGGCGGCGCTGGTTTCTGTTTCGGCGACAAAGAATATAGGGTCATAACCAAAGCCGCCATCCCCTGACGGTTGCAGCATGATTTGACCATGCCAGGTGCCCTGACAAATCAGTGGCGTAGGGTCTTTGGCATGACGCATATACACCACCACACATTGGAAACGGGCGCTGCGTTCTGCTTCTGGCACATCTTTAATGGCTGCCAACAGTGTATCGATATTATCTTGATCACTGGCGTTAGGGCCGGCATAGCGAGATGAATAAATTCCTGGTGCCCCTTGCAAGGCATCAACTTCAATACCGGAGTCGTCAGATATAGCTGGAAGACCAGTTTGCATACAGGCGTTGCGGGCTTTGAGAATGGCATTTTCAACAAAGCTAAGTCCGGTTTCTTCGGCTTCTACAACGTGTAATTCGGACTGCGGTACAATCTCAATGTTCAAGGGGGCCAGCAGCTGCGCGAATTCGCGCAACTTACCTTTATTCCCACTTGCCAGCACGATGTTGCTCATGATTCAGCCAAAGCATCCCTTTGTTTGATCATCAGTTGCTCAATACCATGACTGGCTAAATCCAGCATGGATTGCAGCTCATCAGCACGGAAGGCATGACCTTCTGCTGTGCCCTGTAATTCAATATACGCCCCGGCATCGTTCATGACTACATTCATGTCAGTTTCGGCGGACGAGTCTTCGTCATAATCCAGATCGAGTACCGGCGTGCCGTTGTAAATACCGACAGAAACCGAAGCAACCTGACCAAATAGCGGGCTTTTTTTCAGTTTCTTGGTTTTAATCAGATGATTGATGGCATCTTGCAATGCAACAAAGGCACCGGTAATCGAGGCTGTGCGCGTGCCGCCATCGGCTTGAATGACATCACAATCAATGGTGATACTGCGTTCACCCAAAGCTTTCAGGTTAATGGCTGCACGCAAAGAACGACCAATCAAGCGTTGGATCTCCATCGTACGCCCACCTTGTTTACCTCGTGCCGCTTCACGCTGCATACGACTACCAGTCGAGCGAGGTAACATGCCGTACTCAGCAGTAACCCAGCCTTCACCAGAGCCTCTCAGAAAGGGCGGAATACGCTCCTCAACTGAGGCGGTACACAACACCTTGGTATCGCCAAACTCGACTAAAACCGAACCTTCGGCATGTTTGGTGTAGTTACGTGTGATGCTTACTTGTCTTAATTCATTTGCTTGACGACCACTAGGACGCATAATTCGATCTTTCCTCAGTCAAATTGCCACATTATACCTGCCAAGCAGGACAGCCGCAGGTGCTTTTGGGTAAGATGTAGGATTGTTCAAACTATATTTGGAATCAAACTCAGTGACACGAAGCATGACAGCGTTTGCCCGCCATGAGGAGCAGACAGAACTCGGTACCCTGAATTGGGAAATTCGTTCGGTTAATCACCGATATCTGGAAGTGGCGTTTCGTCTGGAAGAAAGCTTCAGACCGATGGAAATGGCGATGCGCAAGCTGATTTCAGATACCTTAAGTCGCGGCAAGGTTGAAGTTTCTCTGCGATACAAAGCGCCTGAACAACAACAGGATAAGCTGGAAATCAACGAGACGTTAGCGCAAAACGTAATTGATCAATATCAGCTGTTGGCGAACCGTGCTGAGAATGATGCGCCACTGGACTTAATGAAAGTGCTGCAATGGCAAGGCGTGATTCAAAGTCAAAGCTTAGATCAGGACGCTTTAAATGCATTGCTTATGCAATCGTTAGAAAAAGCTGTGGCCGATCTGGTGGCTAGCCGAAAACGTGAAGGCGCATCACTGCAAACCATGATTGAACAGCGTTGTCAGCAAATCAATGATATTGCCGAGCAAGTTCGCCAGCGTATGCCGGAGATTCTTCAAACCCATCGTCAGAAACTACAAGATCGTATTGCTGAACTACAGATTAACCTTGAATCAGAGCGCCTTGAGCAGGAAATGGTGCTGTTAGCTCAGAAAAGTGATGTTGCCGAAGAGTTAGATCGTCTACAAAGCCATGTAAATGAAGTAAATTCAGTGCTTCAGCGAGATGAGCCGATTGGTCGCCGGTTAGACTTCTTGATGCAGGAACTGAATCGTGAAGCGAATACTTTGGGGTCGAAATCGATTGATACCGATACCACGCGATATTCCGTGGACTTGAAAGTCTTGATCGAACAAATGCGTGAACAGATCCAGAATATCGAATAAAACTTACATTCTTGGGAACACGGCTAAATGTTCTGCATCTAGCCGTATGCCCAAATTTTCGCCTACTTTGTGATCATGGTGGCTTTGCACCAGACACAGGATTTTCTGCTGACTTTGTAACCGTAATGTGTAGATGTATACCGGCCCACGAAAGTCTTTTGCGATGATTTCGGCTTTTAATTTGCTGTTGTCATCATGAATGATATCGTCAGGACGAAGCAGTAATTCGACGCGACCTATCGATTTTATGGCAGAGGATACTTTGCCTTTAACCATGCCTAACTCGGTTTGAATCTGATCGGTTCGAATCAGCTCGCCGGGAATAAAAACGCCTTCACCAATAAAGTCGGCCACAAAGCGATCGGCAGGGCGGTGATACAGATCGTACGGTTTGCCCCACTGGTGCAAGCGGCCTTCACCAATCACCCCGATATGATCTGCCATGGCATAGGCTTCATGTTGATCGTGGGTCACCAATATGGCGGTCATGCCATCTTGTCTAAGCATATCACCCACTTCGTGGGCGAGCTGGGTTCGCATGTCGGTATCCATGCTTGAAAAAGGCTCATCCAACAGCAGGATATCAGGCCGTGGTGCCATAGCTCTGGCTAACGCAACGCGCTGTTGTTGGCCACCTGACAATTGGTGCGGATAGTTAGACTGAATTGATTTAAGGCCAATTAAGTCGAGCAGTTGATCGGTACGATTTTTCTTCTCTTTACGAGAAGCCTTGCTCAAACCAAAACCAATATTGTCTCTGACATTCAAATGTGGGAATAAGGCAAAGTCTTGGAATACCATGCCCGTTTTGCGTTGTTCTGGGGGTAAGCTAAAACCTTTGGCTGCAACCTGATGATGGTTGATGCTGATCGAGCCTTGCATGACAGGTTCAAAACCGGCAATGGCTCGTAATAAAGACGACTTACCGCAGCCGGAAGGCCCCAGTAGGCTGGCAATCTCACCTTGTTTTAATGATAGGTCGACGTTTTCCAGCACGGGAGTACCCTGATAGCCGACGCTGACATTGTTGAGTTTAAGGGGAGTGGTAGTGGTCATGTTATGCCTTGTCTGAATCTAACTGGCGTGAGCGGGTAATCGCAATACTTAGGATAATGACGGGAAGTAAGCCTGTCGCCACAATAGCCAAAGCAGTGGGAGCGGCTTCTGCTAAACGCTCATCAGAGGCAAGCTCAAAGGTTTTGACGGCCAGTGTATTAAAGTTGAAGGGGCGTAAAATCAGTGTTGCCGGAAGCTCTTTTAATACATCAACAAACACCAGTAATAAGGCTGTTAGCAGACTGCCACGCAGCATGGGCATATGTATTTTTCGTAATACCGCCAGTGGTGAATGGCCCAGAGACCGCGCTGCTTCATCCATCGACAAACGCACCTGACCGAGACCACTTTCCACAGTTTGAATAGCCACGGCTAAAAAACGCACTAAATAAGCAAAAATCACAGCCACTAAAGTGCCGCTTAATAAGAGCCCGGTGGAGAAATCCAGGTTGGTACGCGACCAACTGTCTATTGAGTTGTCGAGCCAAGCAAAGGGAATCATCACACCCACAGCAATGACCGCTCCCGGAATGGCATACCCCATACTTGCCAATCTCACTGCAAACCTCACCAAGGCGCCGCCAAATAAGCGTTTTCCGTAACTCAATAACAATGCTAAAAAAAGCGCCAGCAAGGCGGTCAAGCTTGCCAGTTTCAGTGAGTTATAGACTAGAGTCATAAAGGCATCATCAATGACCGAGTCGGCGACAAGCAAAGTCCATTGCAATAATTGTGCTGCCGGAATAACAAAACTGGCCAGTAAAACAGTGAGACAAAATGCAAACGCCAACCAGGCTTTGCTCGTGCTGAGTTGGAACCGTTTTAGTTGTTGATGATGACGGCTAGTGTGATGATATTGGGCTTGGCGGCGTGACAACTTTTCCATCACGATGAGTACCAACACAAACACCATCAGTAAAGCAGCCAATTGCGCCGCTGCCGCCGCGCTACCCATGCCAAACCAGGTTCTGAAAATACCCGTTGTGAAGGTGCTAATGCCGAAATAACTGACTGTGCCGTAGTCTGCTAAGGTTTCCATTAGAGCCAAAGATAACCCCGCAATAATGGCGGGACGAGCCAGCGGTAGTGCCACCCGGAAAAATGTTTGGGAAGGTGTGTTGCCCAAGGTGCGACTGACATCCAACACACACAAAGATTGATTTAAAAAAGCCGCGCGGCTAAGCAGGTACACATAGGGATACAAAACCAGCGTCAACATGACGATAGCGCCGCCTAAGGAGCGAATCGGTGGAAACCAGTAATCACCATATCCCCATCCCATCCATTCACGCAGCAGCGTTTGCACAGGGCCGGCAAAGTCGAGTAATCCGGTGTAAGTGTAGGCGATGATATACGCAGGCATGGCCATTGGCAGTAATAAAGCCCACTCGAAAACACCACGACCAGGAAATTGACACATGCTGGTTAACCACGCCGCACTGACGCCTAGCACGAGTGTGCCAACAGCGACGCCCAGACTGAGCCAGAGCGATTGGCTAATATAGTCAGCTAACACCGTTTCAGTAAGGTGCTGCCAAATATCATCCGCTGGCAAAAAGACATGAGCGCTGACGACAATAACCGGTAACGCTAATAGCAAAGCCAGAATCAACAAACTGACTCTGGCCGCTAAGTAAGACCTATTTGAACTCATAGGATTGAAATCAACGCCATCCTGCTTTGTCCATTAAGCGCAAGGCTTGGGCATTCAGTTCGCCTAGCTGACGCATATTCAGATCATCTGATTTGAACTCACCCCATGATGCTAACGTGTCATTCATTTCAATGCCTTCACGCACAGGGTATTCACCATTAACCATGCCATACCAGCGCTGTGCTGCATCAGATGTCAAAAATTCCAGCAATTTAATCGCATTGTCGCGATTTTTGGCAGCGGCTGTGACTGCTGCACCGGAAATGTTGATGTGTGTCCCTCTGTCTGCTTGGTTAGGCCAAAATACGGCGACTTTTTCGGCGGCCTGACGTTCACTTTCGTCCTGGCTGTAATGCATGCCAGCAAGGTAATAGGTATTGGCGACAGCAATGTCGCATTGACCGGCTGCAACGGCTTTGATTTGATCACGGTCACCGCCTTGAGGCGGGCGTGCGAAGTTAGCGACCAGATTTTCTGCCCAGGCTTGTGTTGTATCTTCGCCATCAGCTGCGATCATCGAGGCCACTAATGACTGGTTATAAATATTGCTGGAGGAGCGGATACAAATTTTGTTGTCCCACTCATCGCTGGCAAGTTGTTCGTAGGTCGATAACTGTTCTGGATTGACCCGATCAACCGCATACATAATCGGTCTGGCACGTAATGATAAGCCATACCAATGTCCTTCAGGATCACGGTAGCTGGATGGTACACGCTCATTCAATATATCTGATGAGACGGTTTGTAATAACTCGGCTTCTAATGCGCGGTGTAACCGCCCTGCGTCTGTCGTCAGCAGCATATCGGCGGGTGAATTACGACCTTCGAGTTTTAAGCGTTGTAGTAGTTCATCTGCTTTGCCGCTGACCACATTCACTTTGATACCCGTGTCTTGTGTGAACTGATTCAGTAATGGCTTAATCAACGACTCCATGCGAGCAGAGTACAAATTCACTTCTTCAGCAGCCTGACTGATGCCCGGTGTCATGCCGAGACCGAGTAATGCTGGAATCAAGGTAAAAAACGATTTGAATGGTTTCATGAAATTATCCTGACGGTGGAAAAGTTAATAGTATTGATATCTATTATTATTTAAAAGGGGGGGCAAATGAAAGATGTACTTCAGTTTTCCTCAATATCGGAATGCATTGCGTATAATGCTTCTAGAAAGTCAGACATGATTAAGATGTCTCAGCAAACATCAATTCAGGTAACTATTAGAAAAAATGATGGGAAGTTTATTTATTGTCGCGGCGCCCTCTGGTGCTGGCAAAACGAGCTTAGTTAATGCGTTGGTGGCAGGGCATGACGATATTCGCCTGTCAGTGTCACATACGACGCGCCCACCGCGTGATGGTGAACAAGACGGACGTGATTATCATTTTGTTAGTCAGGATGTTTTTGCGCAAATGCGCGGTAATGGCGATTTTTTGGAGTCGGCGACCGTTTTTGACAATAGCTATGGCACATCATCCAAAGCTGTGGAAGCATTGTTAGAACAAGGGCTTGATGTCATTCTGGAAATCGATTGGCAGGGCGCGCAGCAAGTTCGAAATAACTTTGCCGACTCGACAGGCATTTTTATCCTACCACCATCCAAAGCGACGCTGGAACAACGTTTGCGAGATCGTGGTCAAGATAATGAAGAGGTGATTCAGCGCCGTATGCGGGATGCCGAAAATGAAATTTCGCATTACGTAGAGTTTGATTATCTGATCGTCAATGATGATTTTACAGAGGCTTTGGACAAACTCACTGCCATCATTATCGCAAAACGTCAGGCATTAGCGACACAGAAGCATAAACAATCGGCACTGATTACAGAATTGCTGGCTTAAAACGCTGATATTTCGTAGAATTACTTGTTTATTTTCCCGGGGAATTAATATGGCTCGTACCACAGTAGAAGATTGTTTGGAAAACGTTGAAAACCGTTTCCAACTGGTATTGGTTGCATCTAAACGTGCACGTGAAATCGCGATGGGTGATGATGCCATGGTCGAGATTGATAACGACAAGCCAACCGTACTGGCTTTGCGTGAAATCGCAGCGGGTCTTGTAGGTCCAGAAATCTTGACCAAAACCAGTGCGCGTCAGCACGCTGAAGAAAGCATCGTCAGCGAAGAAGAATTACAAAACGAAGTATAAGCACTTGTGAGCGCAAAGCCGTCAGTCGCTTCTGAACTGGACTTCATCCAGGAATCAGAACCAAAACTCACCATTGATGACTTGTGTTTTGCGACCTCCAATTATCTGGAAACAGGGCAGGTCGATGCGATTCGGCGCGCTTACCACTTCGCCGATAGCGCTCATGAAGGTCAAACGCGGCGTAGTGGCGAGCGATATATCACGCATCCACTGGCCGTAGCGCATGTACTGGCGATGATGCATATGGATTATGAATGCATCATGGCCGGTCTGCTGCATGATGTCATTGAGGATACGGCGCTCACCAAAAAAGAACTCATCGCCGAGTTTGATGAAGAAGTGGCAGAGCTGGTTGAAGGTGTGACCAAGCTTGCCAAAGCCGCGTTTGAAACCCAAAAACACGCCCAGGCTGAAAATCTGCGCAAAATGCTACTGGCAATGTCGCGTGATATTCGCGTTATTATCGTCAAGCTCGCGGATCGGCTTCACAATATGCGAACGCTGGGACATTTACGCCCAGAAAAACGCCGTCGTATTGCGCACGAAACCCTAGATATTTATGCCCCCATTGCCCAGCGCTTAGGTATGAACCTGATGCGTTGTGAGCTGGAAGATTTGGGTTTTCACGTTCTTTACCCAATTCGCTATCGCGTTCTCCAAGATGCAGTACGCAGAGCGCGCGGTAACCGAAAAGAAATCGTTACCCAAATTACCGCATCGATTCTTAATCGCATGGAACAGGAAGGCTTGAGCGCCGACATCCAGGGCCGTGAGAAAAACCTCTATAGCCTCTATAAGAAAATGGTGGCGAAACAACTCTCCTTTTCTGAAGTGATGGATGTCTATGCATTTCGCATCATTGTCGATGATGTCGATGCTTGCTATCGGATGTTGGGGGTGGTGCATAACCTCTACAAACCGGTTCAGGGCAAATTCAAAGACTATATTGCGATTCCTAAAGCGAATGGCTATCAGTCTTTACACACCGTCTTGTTTGGCCCTTATGGTGTGCCGATTGAAGTTCAAATCCGCTCACGAGATATGGACCACATGGCAGAAGCCGGGGTGGCCGCGCATTGGCTTTACAAAACGGGTGAGTCCGTTGGTAATAACCTAGCGCACCGTAAAGCGCGTCAGTGGCTGCAAGGCATTTTGGAAATGCAGAAAGGTTCAGGCGACTCAATGGAGTTTCTGGAAAATCTGCGCATCGATCTCTTCCCCGATGAAATTTATGTGTCCACTCCAAAAGGTGAGATTCTGACCTTACCGCGCGGTGCTACTACGGTGGACTTTGCCTATGCTGTTCACAGTGATGTGGGTAATAGCTGTGTGGCAGCGCGGGTTGGACGCCATTTGGTGCCGCTGAGCACACAGTTAGAAACCGGTGAATCGGTAGAAGTTATTACCTCACCGGCATCGCACCCGAATCCTGCTTGGTTGAACTTTGTGGTGACGGCAAAAGCGCGCACCAATATTCGCCATTATCTGCGCAACTTACAGACAGAAGAAGCTGTGCTGTTGGGACGTCGATTATTAAATAAACACCTGACAGCATTTTCAACCAGCCTTGATGATATTCCTGTTGAACGCTTCAATGAGTTGATTGCTGAGTTTGAATTGAAACAGTTTGAAGATTTGCTACAGGATATTGGTCTAGGCAACCATTCTGCATTATTGATCGCACAAAAACTGGTCAATGAATCTACGCCGGATAAAGATGCACAGGCGCTGATGATTGCAGGCACAGAAGGCATGGTGGTCAGCTTCGGCCGTTGTTGTCATCCGATCCCCGGCGATCCTATCCACGGCTATGTCAGTGCCGGCCGCGGAATTATTATTCATCGACGCGGCTGTAAGAACACGTCACATCTGCGGGTTCAGAACGAGAAATGGTTGGATGTCACTTGGTCGCCCGATGTGGAGCGTGATTTCCCTGTTGATATTATGGTGCATGTGAAAAACCAGCGTGGTGTCTTGGCTACGATTGCCTCAACGGTGTCAGAAGCCGATTCCAATATCGACAATGTGGTGGTTGATGAACGCGATGGCGGTTACTCTGACCTGCGTCTCACTATTGAAGTGATGGATCGCAAGCACCTGGCTCGGGTGATTCGTCGGTTGCGCCGTCTCGAAATGGTTGAAAGAATTACACGTATTAATTAATGACAATGCCGCTTGCGGCTTTTTGATGGAGAACTCAATGACACGCGAAATTATTCATACAGCTGATGCCCCCGAAGCGATTGGTCCATACTCGCAAGCTGTAAAAGTTGGGGACGTTGTCTATATGTCTGGTCAGATTCCTTTGGTACCGGAAACGATGACCGTGCTGGAAGGTGACTTTTCAGCCCAAGTGCGCCGTGTATTTGATAATTTAGCAGCCGTGGCAAAAGCATCAGGCGGTAGTCTGCAAGATATTGTTAAATTGAATATTTTCCTAACAGATTTGAGCCATTTCGGCACAGTTAATGACATTATGATGGAGTACTTTGAGCAGCCTTATCCGGCACGAGCTGCGATTGGTGTGGCTTCTTTGCCTAAAGATGTACCCGTTGAAATGGATGCTGTTTTACACCTCGGTGCCTAATTAAATCATCGCGGGTGACAGGCTGTGGCGGCCGATAAACAGTTATCGCAGCCTGTTACTGCGCTAAAAGGTGTTGGTGACAAAGTCGCTGAGCGGCTGATAAAAATTGGTGTGCAGCAGGTGCAAGATCTGCTGTTTCATCTCCCTCTACGTTACCAAGATCGAACACGTCTTATGCCACTTGGCGCGTTAAGGCTGCAGCAAGAAGTCTTGATTGAAGGTGTGATCCAACTCTCTCAGGTCAAATTTGGCCGTCGTCGCTCGTTGTTGTGTCATGTATCTGATGGCACCGGCGCAATTATCCTGCGCTTTTTTCATTTTTCTAAAGCACAACAGCAGCAACTGACGAAAGGGCGTCGTATTCGTTGCTTTGGTGAAGTACGAAATGGGCCAGCGTCACTGGAAATGGTGCATCCTGAGTATCAATTGCTTGCGGAAGAAGGGGCGGTGCCAGTCGAGAATGAGTTGACGCCGGTTTACCCCACAACCGAAGGGTTGCATCAGCTTTCTTTACGTAAACTGATCAAGCAGGCGCTCAGTTGTCTGGATCAGGAAACCATGCCGGAGTTATTGATTGATGGCGCGCGCCTACATCAGAGTGCTGAATACTCTCTGGTAGATGCCTTGCAATATGTCCATCAGCCGCCACCAGATGCGCCTGTTCAACAGTTACTGGATCGCCACCACCCAGCACAGAAAAGACTGGCGTATGAAGAGTTACTGGCACAGCAACTGACGATGAAAAAATTACGCGCACAAACGCAACATCACACTGCGCCGGTGTTACAAGCCAAACAGGATAAACGACAAGCATTATTGGATGTGTTGCCATTCCCACTGACGCAAGCCCAGAAACGGGTCACCCATGAAATTTTGCAAGATATGGCTGAACCCAGACCGATGCAACGGTTGGTTCAGGGGGATGTGGGTTCAGGTAAGACCGTGGTAGCTGCCTTGGCGGCGATTGAAGCGGTTGCATCAGGTTGCCAGGCTGTGATGATGGCACCGACAGAGCTCCTGGCAGAACAACACTTTCGTACCTTTGTTAACTGGCTGTCACCGATGAATATTGAGGTTGGCTGGTGTGCAGGCAAGCAAACGACATCAGAACGAAAACAAATGTTAGCAAGGCTACAAGCTGGTGAGATTAGCGTTGCAGTTGGTACTCACGCGTTGTTTCAAGACGAGGTGGTATTCAATAACTTGGGTTTGGTGATCATTGATGAACAGCACCGTTTTGGTGTGCATCAGCGTTTGGCTTTACGTGATAAAGGTTGTGACATTGACTCCATGCCACACCAATTAGTGATGACCGCAACTCCGATTCCCCGGACGTTAGCAATGACGGCTTATGCTGATCTTAATATCTCTGTTATTGATGAAATGCCGCCTGGCAGAACGCCTGTGACCACCGTGGTGTTACCAGATAATCGACGTCATGATGTGATTGAGCGGGTTTATGCCGCTTGTCAGCAGCAACGTCAGGTTTACTGGGTGTGCACGCTGATTGAAGAGTCGGAACATTTGCAATGTCAGGCGGCTGAAGATACAGCAACATCACTGCAAGATAGCTTACCGGATCTGCGAATTGGGCTCGTGCATGGTCGTATGAAAACCAAAGATAAAGATACGGTGATGACGGCCTTTAAAGAAGGGCAACTGGATATGTTGGTCGCCACTACTGTGATTGAGGTAGGGGTCGATGTTCCTAATGCCAGCTTGATGGTCATCGAAAACGCTGAAAGACTCGGACTGGCCCAACTGCATCAGTTACGCGGCAGGGTCGGGCGCGGACAAATTGAAAGCCACTGTGTGTTGATGTATCACCCACCTTTATCCGAGAATGGGCAGGCACGATTGAAATGCCTGCGTGAAACCAACGATGGTTTTAAAATCGCACAGCGTGACCTGGAAATACGTGGACCAGGAGAGGTGCTGGGTACACGGCAAACCGGCTTACCGCAATTCCGTGTGGCTGATTTGATTGACGATCAGGATTTATTATCAGTGATGGATAATGCCGCCAACGTCATGCTGAAAGAAGCGCCGAAACAGGCTGATGCCTTGGTTAACCGATGGTTTGCCCATAAGATTGATTTCGGCAATGTTTAATCGAATGGAAATGTGATGAACCACTGGACCCGTTGGCAAACGCCTTTACTGCTATCATTACCGACGGCCTTAAGCGGCTGGTTAACTGATACAGGCTCATTAACGCGCCGCTTGCAGCAATCTTGTCAGCACTCATTTTCTGTCGCGTTGTTGGAAAGTCATTGGGACCGTCCGCTCGCTGATGAAGCCATTTTGTTACGGCAACCATTGACCCAGTTAATGTTTCAGCGTGAAGTACATTTATTAGATGGTCAGCAGCCACAGATTTATGCGCGTACTGTTGTGCCAAGGAATACCTATCTTGCCAAATCACAACGCTTTGATGCATTAGGCAACCAGTCTTTGGGCGAAATGTTGTTTAATGAACCAAGTTTGAAACGTGGTCCACTACAGGTGGCTTACCTGCAGCCTGGACAGTTTCTGTATGAAATGGCGAGCAAAAGACTACCAAGTCGGCCCCAATATTTATGGGCACGCCGTTCCTGTTTCTATGTTGGCAATAAAAATATGCTGGTAAATGAAGTGTTTCTACCTTCAGATAAATGGAGTGATTCGTGAGTAAACTGAAATCTGCTATCTGGCCTTATGTGACATTGATGCGGCTAGATCGTCCGATTGGCATTTTATTATTACTCTGGCCGACCTTGGGGGCGTTATGGATCGCTGCTGAGGGATTTCCTGACCTAACTGTACTGCTGGTTTTTATTTTGGGTGTAATTATCATGCGCTCTGCCGGTTGTGCGATTAACGATTTCGCTGATCGTGATATTGATGGCAAAGTTTGGCGTACCGAGTCTCGGCCGCTGGCAACCGGTCAGTTACAGGCAAAGCATGCTGTGATCTTGTTTGTCGTGCTGGCCATCATCGCTTTTTGTCTCGTTTCCTTGCTTAATACGATGACGATTTGGCTGTCTCTGGTCGCTGTTCTCTTAGCTGCCAGTTACCCGTTTATGAAGCGTTTTACTCACCTTCCACAACTTTACTTAGGTATTGCATTTGGCTGGGCCATTCCGATGGCATTTGCTGCTCAGACAGAAACCATACCCACTATCGCCTGGTTATTGTTTTTGGCCAATATTATCTGGACCACAGTCTACGATACGTTTTATGCAATGGCGGATCGTGATGATGATTTACTTGCCGGTATTAAATCGACTGCCGTGTTGTTTGGTGACGATGACCTGAAAATACAAGGCGTGTTGCAGGCGAGTTACATTTTGGTGATGGTCTTGATTGGTAAGCAGTTGGAAATGAGCTGGGTTTATTATCTGGCTGTTGTGGTAGCGGCCGGTTTTTTTGTCTACCAGCAATACCTGAGTCGACATCGTGATGCCAAAGCCTGCTTACGCGCCTTTTTGAATAATAATTGGTTAGGCGGCTGCTTGTTTGCCGGCATTGTTTTACATTACATGATGATAGTGGAATGACAGGTTCATTAACACACGATGCTCAGCAACAGCTATTGCAAATCGTCAGCGAGTTGCAAACGGAGCTTGAACAACTACAACCCTTATTGAAGCAAATGCATTTATTGTCATCGAATGCCGTGAGTTCGGCAGCACGTGCTGGTAGCGAAGGGGATGCATTTCGCGTACTGACACAGGCTATCCAACAACTGGGACAGGACATCAAAAACGATGTACAGCAGGCACAAAAAGTACTGAACGAAATATCACACGAGCAGGACAAGTTCATCCTAAAGCGCCTGTCCAGACAACTTAACAATGCACTTTCTGAATTACCTGGAGCCATCAGGAAAGGTGACTATCTGGCTATTTTCGCATCTGTGGAAGCGGCTCATGCCGAAATGCACGGAGAAAGCTTTGATTCGGTAGCGAGTATGTTGAAACAGTTGATCAACGATTTACGTCGGCAAGTAGCACAACAACAAGAAAAAATGACCAAGTTTATGGAAATACACTGAGATAAGGGGCATTTCAGGGAGGAGGCCTATGCATTATTTAGGGGGCATTATTACCCTTATTATGGCTTGTAGTGTTGTTTCGGCGGATATTTATCGCAGTGTTGATGCACAAGGCAATGAGGTCTTTTCAGAGCGCACACACAGTAGCGCTGAAAAAGCTGAGCGACACCCCAGCTCCTATCGATATCGGGTGCGACTGAAAAGGGTTATTGATGGCGATACTCTTGAGCTGGAAAGCGGCGAGAAAATACGTTTAATTGGACTTAATACACCAGAAGTTGAAAGTCGATTCACTCAGCAACAAGCCGGTGGCCGGCAGGCAAAGCAGTGGCTCAACACGACATTACGATCACCGGTTTTATTTATTGAATACGATCAACAGCTTTATGATAAATATGGCAGACGGCTGGCGCATTGCTTTCTCGACAATGGTGATTATATCAATGCCAGGCTTTTAGAAACCGGTCATGCCATGTTGACCTTAATACCGCCCAATCTCAGATATGCTGAGCGTTTGATAGTGGCGCAGAATCAGGCGGAGAGTAAGGAGATAGGAATCTGGTCGATGCCGGCATATCAGTCAAAAACACTGGCTGACTTTACGTCAGGCGTCAGCTATCGCGGTTGGCAGCGCTGGCAGCTTACAGTGAAATCCATCAGCCGGGGAAAGCAAAACACGACATTATTGGTGACAGATAAGGTGTCAATTCAAATCGCAAACCGCCACCTTCCTTTATTCGATGGATTAGACAGATTTGTTGGTCAGCAGCTTGAGGTGCGTGGTTGGATCAGCAGGCGAGATGAACAGCACATAATCAGACTGGTACACCCCAGCGCTATTATTCTTCTTTAGCCAAATTTTTACGAAACTGCTGCAGCCTCTGGTGGTAGTCGGTCGCATCCCCATACTCAATAAATTGATAATAACGCTCATGTGTTCCTAAGACTTTGCGTGCGTGTTTTATGGGGCAAAAATATTGTTCGGTGCGGGCCAGAATTTCGCGGATATAGGCAACAACGCCATTACCATAGGAACAGTAGAGGCAATGCAGGCGTTCAAAGATATTGAGAAAACTCAAATGGTGACGATCGAACACAATGTAATGGTCACGTTTCACGCGGCTGATGCCATAAATGGGAAAGCAGGTGTATTGGTAAAAGCTGACCAGCACATCAATCAATACCAACGGAACAATCATCGCGTAAATGATCGGTGCGGTAATAATATTGATGGGTCTGATACCAAACAGCCATCGCCAGATCCCATACTTCAGTCGTTTGTGCGCGAGTCTAATTGAGCGTTCGAACTCAACGCGTTTACCTTTAATAGTGAAGCCGATAACCTGACTACGTTGGTTGAGTTCAAGTAGCAACTCTTCTTCGAGTTGTCTGATTTGTTGGAGAAGCTGTTCTATTCTACTCATAGCTGCCTCCGCAGTGACCTTAACGTTTGGGCCAGTACTTTTGCATTTCAAGGAAAAGAAATGAGGCCGACCACGTTATCATGACGAACCCCGTTAATGATTCTATGCCTGTTAGAAAACGCAAATAACCACTTGGTTCAATATCGCCAAACCCCAGGGTAGTGTAGGTGGTAAATGAAAAATAGCCACAATCCAGCAGGCTTAAATTAGTATTACCACTTAAACTACCGAATCCAGCGCTGTTAGCCATAGCGTAGTAACCCAATGCAAACAGCCAAATTTCAACGATATGGGCGAGCAGGATCACCATCACGCCAACTAAGACACGACGGCGCGGAGATATGTGCACAACCGATAACCTTCTGGCTAACTGATAGAGTGTTTCGTAATGAATCACCACGCAGATAAGCACAAGCAAGGTATTGATAACAAAGCTAGTCAGTAGCATCTGGCGTCTGCATTAATTTATTACGGCCCGATAACTTGGCGGCATAAACTGCCTGATCAGCGGCAGCAACAAGTGCGTTTTCATCGTGAATATTGCCCTCTTTAGTCATCGTCGCCAGACCTATCGACAGGGTCACATGAATCGTTTTACCGGATGGGATAGTAAATTCAGCCGCATCTACCCGTTCACGTATTTGCTCACCAATCTCGGCGGCATCTTTTGAGTGAGTATGAGATAACAGGATGACAAATTCTTCCCCCCCATAGCGCGCTAATACGTCGGTGTTGCGTAGTCTGTCATTGAGTAATTCAGAGACTTGTTTCAAGACGGCATCACCTGCTTGGTGACCATAGTTATCATTGACGCGCTTGAAGTGATCCAAATCGATAAACAGACAAGACAGTGGCGTATGAAACCGCTTGGCACGGCTGACCTCCTCCTGTAGGCGTTGATCAAAAAATCGACGGTTATTAATTCCCGTCAGTGGGTCACGTAACCCCACCAGTTTGATGTGCTCGTGCAAACGAGCGTTTTCGATACACGCTGATACTACTGCAGCCAAATGACTTAGAAACTGCGTGCCGATATTACTTTGGAATCGTGACGGGTTTCGGCTGCCTAGATTTAAGCTACCAATGAGTTGGTTTTGGCGAATCAAGGGTAACAATGCCACTGAGCCGAGCTGATCGTGATCAGGAAATAAAAAAGTATGCTGGTGTGATGAAAACGTGACCAGACGCGGCTTTTGTTGGGGGCTGAAGTATTGTGAAATAAACTGTGCCGTTTCGGTAAAAAGCAAGCGATTACGCCAACTGTGTTTGCCCGTCTTAGTTTCAACCAAGCGTCTTAACTCATATTCTGGATCATAGAGTAATAAGGTCACTTCAGTGAGTTGAAAACGTTCTTTATGCTGATCAAGGATAATGCTGAATAATTCGTGCAGGCTGCCACTATTGAGCAATGCCAGCTCATATTGCTGAAAATTGTCTTGTTTACGCTCATTACTTTTGGCGATACGGAGCAGTTCATCCAAACGGGTTTGTAACGTGGCGATATTTTGCATCCAAACGCCTTATGAGCGAAATTGTGGGCTAGGTCTCAATAATGGCTTATTGCACGTGCAATTGTCCATACCTCAATGACCTCAACACCTTGGCGTTTAACTATTTTTGCGGCTTCACCGACGGTGTAGCCCGAGGTCATCACATCATCAATGATCGCTACATGTTTGGGTAATTGTTTTGTACGACAGGCAAACGCGTTGCGCATATTCTTTTTTCGCTGCTTAAAAGGGAGTTCACTTTGTGATTGCGTTAGTCTTACTCTTTTCAACAGTTCTGGCCGGTACGCAATATTCAGCGCTGAGGCCAAGTATTTGGCGACTTCAGCCGATTGATTAAAGCCCCGATGACGAAGGCGCCGTGGATGCAGTGGTATCGGTACAAGACAGTCTGGTAGTTCTGCACGAGCAGACAAAATATTAGCCATTTGTTGGCCAAACAAGCGGCTAAATTGCAGTTGTTTGTGGTACTTGAATGCCGTAATACAACGCCTGACGGTGCCTTCATAACGATACAGACTAAAACTGTGATCCTGACTGGGGGTTGCGTTAAGGCAATGACCGCAAATTTGCGCATTTTGCAGTGGTAATGCACAGCGTTTGCATGCATGGCCTAATACCGGTAACTCTGCCATACAAGGCTGACACAGACCGTATTGTTCAGCAGCAAGTCCGCAGAGCAAACAAGGTATTGGAAATACTTTCCTGTATAATTCCTGAAATTGATGAGTCAGCGTGCTAAATCTAGCCATGGCCATTGCCTAATTTAATCCATTAAATCAGTGAAGAGTCATCATGCCTGAGAACGTAGCAGAAACCCAAACGACTATTCGAAACGACTGGAAACAGGAAGAAGTAGAGACGCTGTTTGCGTTGCCTTTTAATGATCTGCTGTTTCAAGCTCAAACCGTGCATCGTCAGCACTTTGACGCTAATTCAGTCCAAATCAGCACATTGTTAAGCATTAAGACCGGTGGTTGTGCGGAAGACTGTGGTTATTGTCCACAAAGTGCGCACCATCCGTCTGCTGTTAAAGCAGAACCGTTAATGCCTTTAGATGAAGTGATGAAGTCGGCTAATGAAGCCAAACAAGCTGGTGCAAGCCGTTTTTGCATGGGCGCTGCATGGCGTAGTTTAAAAGATCGTGATCTCGAACGTGTTGCTGACATGGTCGAAGGGGTGAAAGGCTTAGGTCTGGAAACCTGTGTGACTTTGGGCATGCTTGAAGAGCATCAAGCCAAGCGTCTGAAAGATGCCGGTTTGGATTACTACAATCATAATCTGGATACCTCACCGGAGTTTTATGGTGACATCATTACTACCCGTACCTACGAAGACCGTCTTAATACGCTAGGCCATGTGCGCGATGCGGGTATTAATGTGTGTAGCGGTGGTATTGTTGGTATGGGCGAAGAGCGTGGCGATCGCGCAGGACTGTTGATCAGCCTGGCGAATCTGCCCACACAACCGCAAAGTGTACCGATTAACTTGCTGGTACAGGTTGAAGGTACGCCATTGAATGGTATTGAAAACCTGGATGCGCTTGAATTTGTTCGCACTATCGCTGTCGCTCGCATTATGATGCCGAAATCATTTGTTCGACTGTCTGCGGGACGTGAAAACATGAGCGATGAAATGCAAGCGATGTGTTTCCTTGCCGGTGCGAACTCGATTTTCTATGGCGAAAAGTTACTGACAACGGATAACCCTGATACCAATCACGATCAGCAATTGTTCAAACGCCTTGGTATTACACCTTGGGAGGGTGAAGAAAAAACTGAAAAGCAGTGTTCAGCAGCGTAATTTGTTAAACACGAGTGTCACAACTCCCCTGGCATGAAGAACTAAACGCCGCGTTATCAGAACGTAAAGCGGCGGGTCGATACCGTCAATCGCGATTGCGCACTGGTGAGCAGGGCGTCAATATCGTGGTTGATGGTAAACCGATGCTGTCTTTTTGCAGCAATGACTATCTCGGCCTTGCTGCCCATTCCGACATTAAGCAGGCTTTTAAAAAAGCCATTGATAAGGAAGGGGTCGGTAGTGGTGCCGCACACCTTCTTACCGGGCACAGTCATTATCACCAGCAGCTCGAAGAAGCCTTAGCCGAGTTTACCGGTCAGCAACGTGTATTGCTTTTTTCTACTGGTTATATGGCGAACCTAGGGGTAATCGATGGTTTGTTGAGCCGCGGTGACATGGTGATTCAGGATAAGCTAAATCACGCGTCATTATTGGATGGCGGACGCCTGACTGAGGCTGAGCAATTGCGATTTCCCCATGCTGATATGGGGCGACTGCATAAACGTTTGCACACGGCAGCTCATGCCAAACATCGACTTATTGTCAGTGATGGTGTTTTCAGTATGGACGGCGATATTGCAGCGTTGCCGGAGATGATGGCGTTAGCCGAGCAACACCGCGCGGCTGTGTTAATTGATGATGCTCATGGTTTCGGCGTGATTGGCAAAGGCGGTCGCGGCACAGTTTCGCACTATAATTTGGCGGCGGATAAAACGCCAATAGTGGTCGGAACTTTGGGTAAGGCCATAGGCACAGGTGGCGCCTTTGTTGCCGCAGATGAGGTGGTGATCGAAAGCTTGATTCAAAAAGCACGCAGTTATGTTTACACCACGGCGCAACCGCCAGCTATAGCAGCAGCTACCTTAGCTAGTCTGCAATTGGTGGAGAATGAAAACTGGCGTCGTGAGCAATTGCAGGATCTGATTAAACAATTCCGGCAAGGTGCAGAACAACTGGGATTAGAGCTAATGCCTTCAATCACACCGATACAACCGATCGTTATTGGGGATGATAAAAAAGCGTTGGCAATTGGAAAATCCTTAGAAGATAAAGGCTTATTGGTCGGTGTTATTCGCCCACCCACGGTGCCTAATAATACTGCCAGATTAAGAGTGACTTTATCTGCATCACATCGCGCTGAAGATATTGAAAAATTGCTGGCAGCATTGGAGCTAGCCTGTGCACATTAATGTAGTTGGCGCCGGTCCTGATTTGGTGATGTTACATGGCTGGAGCATGCACAGTGGGGTATGGCATGAGCTGGCGGAAGGGCTGGCTGAACGTTTTACCTTGCACTTAGTCGATTTGCCCGGACATGGACAGAGCGATTGGCAAGAGGGGCAGTTTGAACTGCCTTTATTATTATCTGAGCTTGAGCAGAAATTGCCAGATAATGCGGTGTGGTTAGGCTGGTCACTCGGTGGTTTAATTTGTCTGGCGATGCAACAACGGTATCCAAAAAAAGTACGAAAACTGAGTTTGATGGCGACTACCCCCAAGTTTGTGGGCTGTGAGACCTGGCCTTGTGCGATGGCTCCCTCAGTGTTCGAAAGTTTTGCATCGAACCTGCACGTTGATCAGCAGCAGACTTTACAACGTTTTTTAATGTTGCAAGCTAAAGGCGCCGTACAAAGCCGAGAGATAATTCGCGAATTAAGTGAGCAATTAGCTACTCAGCATACACCTCAGCCAGAAGCGCTTAGACAAGGATTAGCATTATTGTTGCAGACTGATATGCGCGATGCTTTATCGCAAGCAACATGTCCGCTGCAATTGATTTTAGGGGAACGCGATACCTTGATCCCTGCATCAATGCCAGATTATGCAAAAAAGCTTAACCCAGCATTAGATGTCACGATGATTGATGGCGTTGGCCATGCCCCGTTTATTGCACAGCCGCAGCGCTGTCAGGAATTAATAGAACTTTTTATTGATGGCTGAATATCGTCCCGACAAATTTAAAGTAGCGCAGTCTTTTGCCGCTGCAGCGACACAGTATGATGATGTTGCTGTGCTACAAAGACAGACGGCAGATGAATTACTCGATAGATTGTCTTTGATGACAGTGGAGCCCGAACGTGTTCTTGATTTGGGCGCTGGAACAGGACGAAATCTCGCCTTATTACATCAGCGCTATCCTCAGGCACAACTGATTGCGATGGATATTGCAGCGGGTATGCTAAAGCAGGCAAAAAAACGCTTTCGTGACGACCTGGGGTTTAAACGCTGGTTACCTCAAAACAAAGCATTGCAAACCATTACGGGAGATGCTGAAAGTCTGCCATTGGCCGATAACAGTGTCGATTTAGTGTTTGCCAATCTCGCCCTGCAGTGGTGCGACCCAAAGCAGAGTTTCAAAGAAATTCAACGTGTATTAAGACCAAATGGGTTGTTAATGTTTACGTCATTGGGGCCTGATACCTTGACGGAGCTAAGGCAGGCCTGGGCGGCGGTTGATGCATACCCGCATGTCAATGTGTTCTTTGATATGCATGATGTTGGCGATGCGATGACAGCCAGCGGTTTGGCTGATTGTGTATTAGATGTCGAGCCCTACACCCTGACTTACGATACGGCGATGGCGATGATGCGTGATTTGAAAATATTGGGCGCGCATAATGTAAATGAAGGACGCCGACGAGGACTGACGGGTAAAAATGTGATGAAAAATGTGATTACAGCCTATGAACAATTTCGCCGTGATGGTTTGCTTCCCGCCAGTTATGAAGTTGTTTTTGGCCATGGCTGGAAATTACAGCAAGCGGGTCAACAACACGCTGAGGACGGTAGTGTTCATGTTTCCATTAATGAGATTCAACGTCGATGATGCCTAACCATGTCTTTGTTACCGGCACAGATACTGAAGTGGGTAAAACCTGCATCAGTGTCGGTCTGATCGCCTTGTTACAGCAACAAGGACTAAAAACAGTGGGGATGAAACCGATTGCCAGTGGTTGTGATTGGCGTGAAGGCGAGTGGCGAAATGACGATGCCTTAGCCATGATGGCGCAAAGCGATGTCGCATTGCCCTATACCATGGTGAACCCTTATGCCTTTGAACCTGCCATTGCGCCGCATATCGCAGCAAAGCAGGCTGAGGTGTCGATTTGTTTGAACACAATAAAAAAATGCTACCAGCAAATTAAACAACAGGCAGAGGCAGTGGTTGTCGAGGGTGCCGGCGGTTGGTTTGTGCCCATCAATGATGATGAAACAATGGCAGACTTGGCTCACAAGCTCGACTTACCAGTAGTGCTGGTCGTTGCGGTTAAACTGGGTTGCATTAATCATGCTTTGCTGACAGTAGAGGCCATTCAACAAAAAGGGCTGAAACTGGCAGGTTGGGTCGCTAATCATTTAGATCACCAGTCTGAGTCAAATGAAATCATTGAGACCTTAAAACAACGTATTGATGCGCCTTGCCTTGGCGTTGTGCCTTGCCTGGAGAATGGACAAACTGCCGACGCATTTCTACAAGGCGACCCCTGATGATCAGATGGTTCGCAATTCTCTGTCTTGCGTTATTGGTAGGGTGCTCCTCCACACCTAAAAAAGAGGTGACTGACACCGGTATCAATCAGCAAACAGAGGAGACGGTGAAGGCCTGGAAGCAGTTGATTGACTCAGGTCAGAACTGGTCTGATATGCGTCGCCTGAAAGCAACCAATGATTTTGTGAATCAATTTACTTTTGTCGATGATATTGATCACTGGCAGCAAGAAGATTACTGGGCAACACCGCTACAAACCTTGGTAACACGAGGAGGAGATTGTGAAGACTTCTCCATTGCCAAGTACTTCACATTGACATCCATGGGCATGGATGAAGACAAATTACGATTGACCTATGTCAAAGCGCTTTCATTAAATCAGGCACATATGGTGGTGAGTTACTACGATAATCCCAAAGTCACGCCACTGGTATTGGATAACCTCAATACCCAAATCCTGCCTGCGACACAACGTGATGATCTGTATCCGGTGTATAGCTTTAACGGCAAAGGTTTATGGGTTAATAAAAAACAGCAATCAGACCAGTTCGTGGATAGTAGTGAACGGATTAGTTTGTGGCAGAAGCTACTGAAATCAATGGATGTTGAAGCCGCAAATGAACCCGCGATGATTTGTCTTTACCAGTATTACGATTTAACTGATTCGGAAGCTCGTACACGCTGCCCGGATTAGGGAAATAGCGTAGCGTCATCACCCTCATGCCATTGCGGATATTTCTGCATAATACGTTTAAATAATTCGCTTTCTAGAAAGTCATCCAGCCAGTGCCTTACTGCTGGATAGGGTGATTGATCAAACCAATCCTTATCAACAAAAGCGAATTGCCTGATAAATGGCAATACCGCGATATCGGCTATCGTCCAGTTAGCTCCCAACAAACAGCCATTGTTATTTAATAATGACTCGAGCTTGGCTAGCGTTTTTTCACCTTGTTGGCGGTAATGCAGCTCAGTGTGTTCAGGGTAACGGTCAGCGTATTTATAGCGATCAAGATAAAATTTGAATTCACCATCATTGTTTTCAATCAACTGCTGGCTGATATGCTGTTGAGCGTCACTCAGATTGTGTTGCCAGTTATTGGGATCATGCTGTTGCAATGCCCACAACATAATATCCAGACTTTCATCAATGACTTTACCCTCAGCAGTTTGCAGAACCGGCACAGTGGCTTTTGAGGATAGAGCCAGCAAAGACGCGGGTTTGTCTTTCAATACAACTTCACGTAGCTCAGTGTGAATGTTACTGCTGGTTATGGCTAATCGTGCTCGCATGGCATATGGGCAGCGACGAAAGCTATATAAAACGGGTAAATTGGGTTCAGTCATACTTTAAGCGGGAAGAGGCCTAAAAAGCCTCAGTATAGCAATCTGGGCAGCAGACCTAAATCTGCTAACAGCTGGGTTTAGAATTCGCGCAGACTCATCGCATCACTGGCGATACCACCACGTAACATTTCAGCCTGACGGTTTAGTGTGTGTTTCACTAACAAGTTGCGGTCTTGCTCATCCATGTGGGTGAATATCATGCGCAAGTGATAGGGCTTATCGGGCGATGCTGACAGGATCTTTTCACATGAAATAACAGACGCCAAAGCATGAATCGTATTTGCAGTGGGTAATAACTGCATATAGATTTCAACGTGGTCTTTAACTTCAATAGGCTCTGCGACCATAAAGGCGAGTCCACCACCACTCAGGTTCGCATCGGTCAGATCATCATGTGAGATGGGGTTATGATGACGCTGAATCTCTTGTGAAATGAGATTAATTTTTTCATCGAGCATACGCAGCGCACGCGCAATATCACGATCTTGGTGATTAATTTGATCTAAGGTATGTGTGAAGGCTGTTTGTAGTGCTCTTAATTGCGCCTTTTCATTACCTTCATCATCGTCGGTTGATTGCGCAATACGATGCGCTACGGAACTAACGTTCTCTTTTTGTATGATTTTATAGTCAACCACAACCGTGTCGTTGATGCGAAAAAATTCGCGCCTATCTGAGCCAGCATAGTGCATCTTGCCCGTCCAAAATTTGTTAATAATTATTAAGCATTACTAGGGGGTGGGACGCCCCCAAAGCCGACTTCCTTTATATCATGTTCTGAATTTTTTACCAGTCCCGTGACGTTTGCGCCAAAGAGTTGGTAGCTTGGTTTGAGTGTTAACTCATACGCTTATGTCCTGAATGATGGTCATTTAACGCTCATTATTATAGGTGTTCGGACGCATAATCCGCTAAACGGGAACGTTCGCCGCGCAACAAAGTAATGTGGCCACTGTGCTGCCAGTACTTAAAGTGATCGACCACATAAGTCAGCCCGGAGGTGGTCTCACTTAAGTACGGCGTATCAATCTGAGCGATATTACCTAAACAGACCACTTTGGTGCCGGGACCGGCACGGGTGATTAAGGTTTTCATTTGTTTTGATGTCAGATTTTGCGCTTCATCAATAATGATGAAACGGTTAAGGAAAGTACGACCACGCATAAAGTTCAATGAACGGATTTTGATCCAACGCTGAAGTAAATCATTGGTTGCCTGACGCCCCCATTCACCGCCCTCGGTTTTATTCAGTACTTCCAAGTTGTCCATCAGGGCACCCATCCACGGTGTCATTTTTTCTTCTTCGGTACCCGGCAAAAAGCCAATATCTTCGCCTACAGGCACGGTAACACGCGTCATAACAATCTCACAGTAGCGCTTATGCTCGATGGTTTGCGTTAATGCCGCCGCCAGCGTGAGCAGCGTTTTACCCGTACCTGCCTGTCCCAATAAAGTCACGAAATCGACTTCGGGATCCATTAATAAATTCAACGCAAAGTTTTGTTCGCGATTGCGTGCCGTAATACCCCAAACAGCATGATTGTCTTTTCGATAATCATTGATCAGTTGGATATCGGAGCTGTTTTCTGTCACCGATCTCACTACGGCTTCGATATTGTGATCTTCGCCAGGTGAAAAAATGAGCTGGTTGGGATACCAGTCTTTAACCACATCACCCTCGACTTGGTAAAAGGTCTGCCCATCAGCAGTCCATGACTCCAGACGATTTAAGTCATCCCAAAAGTCCGCCGTCAATTCACTGGAGCCGCGATACAACAGATCGACATCATCTAAGACTTTATCGTTGTAATAATCTTCAGCACAGATCCCCAGCACTGTTGCTTTAATGCGAAGGTTGATGTCTTTTGAGACCAGAATGATGGTGTGATCAGTAATGGTTTGTTGCAAGGCAATCGCGACACTCAAGATGGCATTATCACCCTGATGACTTGGCAACTCTTTCGGTAAATCCCTTTGCATTTGCGTGGTCTGGAAGAATAAACGCCCAGTGGCAGCAGGCATATCGCCATTATTTACGCTAGGTAATGGAATACCGTTACTGATGGCATCGCTGTCTTCGGCAATTAATAACATTTCATCAAGGAAACGACTGACTTGGCGAACATTGCGAGATACTTCTGACAAGCCTTTTTTGCCACGATCCAACTCTTCAAGTACCACCATGGGAAGATAAATATCATGTTCGTCAAAGCGGAACAGGGCAGTGGGGTCGTGCATCAGCACATTGGTGTCAAGTATGAACAGGCGTTTTCCAGCGGCGGGTCGTTTAATCATCTGCAAGAAGTCCTCTTGTGGATAGGGGAGTGCCTGAGTTCGATTATGATCGAGAAATAACGGTCTGCAAAGAGCTATAAAGCAGAAAATGTATTGCTCAAGCTGTTGTCAAAAAGTGCTACTTCACAAGCTGAAAAATAGTGTTAAGATAACAAATCCCCCTCTTGAATTGACGGTGTCTGTCTTTGACATTGCTATTAATAGCGCCGTTTCCCGCGTTTTATCACTTACTCTAACAATAACAAGTTTTTGTCTTCGACAAGCGATGCGTGAGTCACCGTCAATGCGAATAAACGCACACTCAATACCTGACCGCGCTATGCCGTTATATGCCACTGATTCTGCTGCTTTACAGCGGCTCAGGAAAAATTACCCAGACCTGTTGGTGGGTACAGATAACAATGAAAAAAGCGGCCAACTTGCCTCATTTTGCGCAGAGCTATGTCATAAGTGGGAATATTTCCTGAGTGTTGCTATGAGTCCTTGTTAGCCCTTAAAAATATGCATAGTGTGAGTGGTCAAAACGACAGGTGAACTTGTACATCAGCGTTACTGATCGCTTATTTCGCCCTTATTAGATGTTCATCCCGACTATTAAATCTAGAGGTAATTATGTCTGTATTTCATCGTGTGACACTTGGCTGTCTGATTGGTTTAACTATGACGGCAACAGTCCATGCCGCTCCTTCAAGCAATGATCTCATGGGTACTTGGTACAGTGAGCAGCAACAAGATGACGAGACAATGAAATGGTTAACCCGACGAATGGATAACAATCGCTATGCTGCTTTATTTTTAGTCTGTAACGGTAAAGATCTATCTTGGGTACAAAAAGAGACGGGTGACTGGCAGCTTGAAAACGGGGAATTGGTTGAAAACGTGTCCTCGATGGAAGATATGAATGGTAAAAAGCAAGTACCAGAAGGTAAGACAGTTACTCAGACATACACCGAACTGAATCTAAACGGTGATGTATTGGCATATCAAAAGAAAGGGACTGACAAACAATTTGAGTTTAACCGCGTGGAAGACGGGTATCAAATCCGCTGCGATTAGTGGTTGGGCTTTCTTATTGTTTTAGATGATGGGGCGTTACATTTTTTTGTAGCGAGCATTTCATTCTGATGACAACAGATGACAATGGCTTGTCATGCCAGCATCGTTATGCTGGCATGAGTCACCATCAGTTCGTGAGCTTTTAATCAGGCACGACGGCTTTACCCACGGTGTTTGCATCAGTAGCAAACCATATGGCGTTGGAAGAGTCATCAAATACCATGTGGCGAATAGTAATCCCTCCAGACGGAACGTCATCTTTTGAAATAAAGCGTTCGGTTTTAGTATCAAAGCCAATAAAGCGGTTAGGTTGTATGCCCGTTTCAACGTACCAAACACGATCTTTGTTATCGACAGCTAAAGCATAAATTCCGGCCGCCTCACCACCGGGTGTTTCCCATTCCCGCATCGTTTTTGTTTTAGGGTCATACACGCCAATATGTCCCATTGCATTATCGCCCCACCAGATACGGCCATCAGATGTGATATCAAGGCGGCGAATCAAGCTATCTTGTGTCGGTGTCTGAATTATTTCTAACTGCATCGTATCAGGATCAATCGTGGCGATAGCGTTACTGCCCATCAGCGCTACCCATGGTCTGTCATTTCCATCAACCACAAGGCCATAAGGCCGCATGTTTTTGTCAGGCAGAGATATTTTATTCACCTCGCCGGTTGTTGTGTTGAGCTTCGCGATAGTGTTTGACCATTGGGCGGTAAACCAGAGATTACCATCAGCTGTCCAGTCCATCGTATGTGGATCGTTTATCGCTTCAGGCATATCAAATCGTGTGACTTTGCCTGTATCAGGATTCATTTTGCCAATATGTTTATCTTTATTACCCGCATACCATGGCGTTCCATCTTCACTGACGACAACGGTATGAGGGCCGGTACCAGGAATATCGAATTTTTTCATTTCGCCTGTTTCCGGATTGAGGCGAGCAACATAATGGTCAACCTGACCGACAAACCACACAGCACCATTTTCCACAACATAGGGGTCGCGAGGCCGCGAGTTTTCCCATGGTACTGTCCATTCGGTGAATGCTAATGTGTTGGGTAAGGTTGAGTTTTGTTCATCGGAAAAACTGTTGGTCGAGATTAGCAATGAACTACTCAGTAATACAGTGAGTAGGGTTTTGTAGGAAGACGTCAATCGTGTGTCAAACATTTAGTTACTCCTCATCAATAGCAACTCCATGTGGACAATACCATTCTACAAATAGCTCCCAACAGAAACCGCTTGTTGTGTTAACAAAATCACTTTATGTTTGATACGCATTACGACATCATCAGTGATTGATGTAAATTTGATTTTTAATAAAAAGCCTATTCATAAATGACAAAACAACAAGCTAATAATCCATTACACGGCATAACGCTTGAAAAAGTAGTGACAGACTTAGTCGACCATTATGGTTGGTCGGGTTTGGCAGATAGAATCAACATCAATTGTTTCAAAAGTGATCCATCGGTGAAATCATCGCTGAAATTTTTACGTAAAACGCCTTGGGCAAGAGATAAAGTCGAGGCTTTGTATATCACGACATTTAGTGAGTCGTCGCCATGGAAAAAATCGACCTAATCGGCAGATAGTTTCCCGCAACGAGCTAAAGGTAATCCGCCAGAGTCTGATACAGCACGATCAGTACTAAACCCGTTGATACACATTTCCAAAATAGTACAGGGTCACGATCAATCAATGGCGGTTTGGCTTTATTCAAAAATACTTTATTGGGATGACCCAGGTCATACACAAACTCGGCGACTTCCTGATAACGTTTGTGAGGCTGAATACTAGCAGCCTTGCGAATCGTGTCATCGACCCAGAAGGGAATTTTGTGTTCTTCCCGAACTAAGGAGCGATAACTGAGTTTCCGTTGCGCCGCCACACTATAGGCTTTTGATACCGATGAGCCATAAGGCAGTTCATGAGAGAGCAAGTGATAGGTCAGCACAGCCAAAGAAAAAATATCGGATTGAGCTGTACCCTGATAACCAAGAAAATATTCAGGCGCAGTGAATTGGGCTGTGCCTAGAATTAAATCGGTTTCGGCGCCTAATTCTGCCACGCCTGCTACGCGGGTTGAGCCAAAATCAATGATTTTTACGGTACCTGAGCTATCAATCATGATGTTGTCAGGACGAATATCCTGATGAATCATTTCGCGGCGATGCATTGTTTGCAGACCTTTGGCAATTTGTTCAACGATGCGCCTGACTTGATCCAGACTGGGGTGAGGATTGTCTTGCATCCATTGCGTTAAGGTCTGGCCCTCAATAAATTCGGTGACACTGTAGAGAAAGTGACGTTGGCGCTGGCTTTCTATCGCTTTGAGGCAATGCACACTATTCAGCCTGCGTGTAATCCACTCCTCCATCAGAAAACGTTCAATCGCCTCCTGATCGTCCTCCAGATCGGTGGATAGGACTTTGAGCACGACATTTTCTTGCGTATTCATGTCTTTTGCTAAAAACACATGACTACGGCTACTGACATAAAGCTCACGCAGTATCTCAAAGCCATCAAACTCCATTTTCGGCGTGAGAGCGGGGGGGGCAGGTAAAAGACTTGCATGTTGTAGATTCGGCATGCCCAGTGGCGGTAGCGTTTCAACCCGCACGATCTGAATAGTCAGATTATCATCACTACCGGCATCGAAAGCTCGTTGAATTAAGCTTTCGCTGGCTTTTTGCAAGTCATCAGTATGCGTGTTGATGGCAGCAATAATTTGGTTTTCATTGATAAAGTCATAGACTCCATCTGTGGCCAGAATAAAGATATCGCCCAAATTGGCATCAAACGTTTTACTGTCACAGTGAAATTGTTGTTCCAGCCCCATCGCACGGGTCAGATAGCTGTTTTCCTGATCGCCTGCTTTTTTATGGTCAATCGATAGTTGGGTAAGACGATTATTTCTCAGCCGAAAAATGCGGCTATCGCCGATGTGGAACAAATACGCTTTATTCGCTTTGAACACCAGACCGCTAAACGTGCAAACATAACCTTGATCCATGTCATAACGGAACTCGCTATTGCGGGTTTGTCCATACAGCCAAGAGTTAATGGATTGTAAGACACGATGTCCCGAGGTTTGCACTGACCATGAGTCGGGGGTTGCATAGTAATCTGCAATAAAACTGTTAACCGATGTTGCACTGGCTTCCTGACTGACATCACTTGTGCTGATACCATCCGCCAAGGCCACCGTGATCCCTTTCGTAGTCAGCTCAGGTTCAGAGGGGATGAACAGACCATATCGATCTTGATTTATTGGCTTGCGGCCGGCGTTGGAATGTTGACCAATAGTGAGAGATAAAGACTCAGACATTACATTGTCGTCCTTGGTTATTTGATAACTATCATGCAATATCTGGCACAGTTTGAATATAGGCTAAAAAAGGGTGATCTGGCCGTATTGAGGATATAAGTAAATGGTTGCAGTTGAACTGAAACAGATGATTTGGCAGATCGTGGCGCTCATCCCCGAAGGCAAAGTGGCAACGTATGGACAGGTTGCTAAGCTATGTGGGTATCCGGGCTATGCGCGATATGTCGGACAGACATTAAAACAATTGCCAAAGGATACCCTGTTACCCTGGCATCGAGTGATTAATGCCAAGGGGAAAATAGCTTTTCCTGTTAATACACAAGCCTTTCAATCTCAAGCAATGCGTTTGCATGATGAAGGAGTGAAAGTTATTGCTGGAAGCATTAGCTTAAAACAGTACGCTTGGGATGGTATTGTCAGCGAACCCTGATGAGAAAGTTGATACCATAAGCGTTTAATTTATCAGGATCGTTATGCAAGGTCTGATGCTCGCTGTTCTGGCGTACTCTATCTGGGGCCTATTCCCACTTTTCTTTAGCTACCTGAACCATGTGTCACCGGTGGAGGTATTATCTCACCGGATTATTTGGTCTTTGGTCGCTACGCTGTCACTAAGCTTGCTGTTACTACGTGGCCGATTACTGGCAAAAGCACTGCAAGACAAAACAACGCTAATTTGGCTGGGTGTTTCTTCACTACTGATTGCGGTGAACTGGCTGGTTTATATTTGGGCGGTAGGGCAACACCGTGTATTAGAAGCCAGTCTCGGCTATTTTATTATGCCGGTGGTAAGTCTTCTGATGGGCAGAATCTTATTGAAGGAGCCATTACACCCGTTACAAGCCTGGGCGGGAGGATTAGCCCTTATCGCCGTGATGTGGGAGTTGTGGATATTTGGCACACTGCCCTGGGTGGGCGTCGTATTGGCGTTTGCATTTGGTTTTTATGGGCTGGTGCGAAAAGTTCATCCGATTGATGGACTGAATGGCCTTACCATTGAAACGCTCTGGTTATTACCTTTAGCGCTGGGGTTTATTGCCTGGCAGCTGTTTACTTCAGATAGCCAGATGGGCTTTGGTTTAGATAATCAAACAACGCTCTTACTTATTTGCTCAGGCTTTCTAACAGCGCTGCCGTTAGTGTTATTTGCAATGGCGACGCGCCGCATCAATTTATCGATTGTCGGATTCATAATGTATATCAATCCCACTATTCAGTTCTTAATCGGTGTGTTCGTGTTGGATGAGCACTTTCCAGAAGCACGTTTAGTCACTTTTATTCTGGTTTGGTTAGCCCTGTTGTTGTTCGTGTCCGGTTTATGGCAAATGCAACGGCAAAAGCAGTCTTCACTAAGCAGTTAAGTGACAGATAACGCCGTACTGTTGATGGGCGACTTCATCACAAATGAAGTATGTACACCGGTGACGCCCTCTATACGGGTCAGTTTATTCAGTAAAAACTGCTGGTAGGCATCCATATCTTTCACGATCACTTTGAGTAAGTAATCCGCAGATTGGCCAGTTATCAGGTGGCACTCAAGTACCTCAGGATAGTCGGCAAGCGTTGATTCCAACGCTTCAAAGCGTTCGGGTGTGTGTTTATCCATGCTGATGCCGATAAATGCCATCAGAGTCAGCCCCAGCTTTTTGGCATTGAGTAAAGCGACGTAACCATCAATCAAGCCTTCCTCTTCCATTTGTCTGACCCGACGCAGGCAGGGGGAGGGCGATAATTTAATTGCTTCTGCTAATTCTTGATTGGTAATTCGCCCTTGTTTTTGCAAGGTATCCAGAATCATCTGGTCATAACGATCCAGTTTGTTGGACATGATATTCTCCAATAACAGGGTTGTAAGGTGATTTATATCAAAAAAAGTTATTTTATAGAAATATTATTCCTTAAAAATTGAATTATATAGAATGTTAGCAATTTAATTCCAGTAGAACATCTTTATACTATTCTCCATGCCTGAAACCGGTAGCGAATGAGTCACAAGCTCTCGCTGGCACGATAACTCTCACATCACCACAAGTGATGGTCGATTTTCGTAGCCCTCCTGTTAACCCGACAGGAAATGTCAGTAACTCGCGAAAGGTTTCTCAGCTAACCATTGATGATGACAATCAGGAGTCAACCATGATTACCAATCCTGCTCAGAAGTACCGTCGTTTTGAGCCCATTCAATTAACGGATCGACAGTGGCCAAATGCTACTCTGGATAAAGCACCCATTTGGATGAGTACGGATCTGCGAGATGGTAATCAGGCCTTGATTGATCCCATGTCAGTGGACACCAAACTGCGCTATTTTGACGAATTGGTAAAAATTGGGTTTAAAGAAATTGAGGTGGGATTCCCTTCTGCCTCAGAGACTGATTTCAACGTTGTACGCCGTTTGATCGAAGAAAATCGGATTCCTGATGATGTGACTATTGAGGTGCTTACTCAGGCACGTGAAGATCTGATTGCACGCACCGTGGCGTCATTAAAAGGTGCCCGGCGTGTGATTTTGCATATGTATAACCCGATTTCACCCACTTTCCGTGAGGTGGTTTACAAGAGCGACAAAGCAGGTGTTAAAGCTATCGCTGAGCGCGGGACGCGCTGGGTTAAAGAGATGACGGCAGCGCAGCCTGAAACCGAATGGGTATATCAATACTCACCAGAAGTCTTTTCCAGTACCGAAGTTGAGTTTGCTAAAGAAGTTTGTGACGCGGTGTCTGCGGTGTGGCAGCCGACGCCGGAGCATAAAATGATCCTTAACTTGCCGGCAACCGTGGAGATGTCGACACCGAATACCTATGCCGATCAGATTGAGTGGATGCATCGTAACCTCAACAATCGTGACAGCATTATTTTGAGTGTGCACCCACACAATGACCGTGGCACCGCCGTGGCAGCGGCAGAGCTTGCTGTCATGGCAGGCGCAGACCGAGTGGAAGGTTGTTTGTTTGGTAATGGCGAACGAACGGGTAATGTTGATTTGGTGACGTTGGCGTTAAATCTTTATTCACAAGGTATTAATCCCGAACTCGATTTCTCGCATATTGATCAAATTCGTCAGATGTATGAGGAAACCACGCAGTTACCGGTTCACCCCCGACACCCTTATGCTGGGGAATTAGTGTTTACAGCATTTTCTGGTTCGCATCAGGATGCGATCAAGAAAGGCTTTGCCGTGCAAACGAACGCTATTTATTGGCAAGTACCTTATTTGCCCATTGATCCTGCTGACTTGAACCGTAGCTACGATGCGGTGGTGAGAGTCAATAGCCAGTCTGGTAAAGGCGGTGTCAGTTTCTTACTGCAACAGGCTGCGGGCTTTGAGTTGCCACGACGGTTGCAGATTGAGTTCAGCAAAATTGTGCAAAAAGTCAGTGATGAAACCAGCAAAGAGGTTAACAGCAGCAATATCGTCAGCTTGTTTGAATCATCCTATTTACAAGTGGCAGCGCCCTACAACTACATGAGTAGTCATGTGATTGATGAGGAAACCAGCAATGTGATTACCAAAATTGTTGCCAACTATGACGAGCAGCGTATAGAGCTGCACGGTCAGGGCAATGGGCCACTGGATGCGGCCGCGAAAGCTATCAGTCAGCACTTGGGCGTGACCGTGACGGTAGCGGATTATCACGAACATGGTATGAGCGCCGGATCTGATGCGGCAGCAGTCAGTTATGTTGAAGTTAAAGTAGGCGATAACGACACGGTGTTTGGGGTTGGTCAAGATAAAAACATCACCACAGCGGCGATTAAGGCCTTAATCAATGGTGTTAATCGCTTACTGATAGGGCATGCTCCTGAGCTGGCAACAGCTAAGCAGGAAGCTGTCTCATGAGAACGGGAAACACCGCTTGAATTGAGTCAGGATATTTCTGAATTCAGGCTAAAAAATAGTTCAAGCTATTGTTTATAAATAAAAAAGTGATGTTTTTGTGTAATTTGAAGTCAACTTAAGTCTTCGTTAGGATACTGACACATGCTGATTAATTGTTAGAAGTTAATCAGTTTCTTACCACAATGTTTGAAATATCGAACTAGGAGGTAACATGTTGAAACAAGGATTTATGACAACACTGCTCGCTTTGCTTTTTGCAGCAACGCCTGCATTCGCAGAACATCATGAGTCACATGAGGGAGCGTCACACCCAGCACATGAAATGGGTGAAGCAGCATTGTCTGACTCGGATAAACAAGAGCAACTCAGTGATGAATATAAGCAAAATCTGAGAGAGGCAAAAGAGGCTGCTAACGCGCCGCATCCTTCCCATAAAATGGGGCATGAAAATACCCATAAAGGGTCTGAGCATCCAGCCCATGAGATGGGTGAGGCAGCATTGTCTGATTCAGATAAAAAAGCTCCCTTGAGTGAAGACTATAAAGAGAATGTGGAGCAGGCTGAAGACGCTGCCAATGCCCCACATCCTGCTCATGAAATGGGTGAATAAGCAAGTCTGAGTGAATGATTTGACCTCAAACATTCACTGAGTAACGCGTCAAAAATAATCAGCGCTGCATATGCCTTACATTAGCTTATGCAGCGCTTTTTTTTGTTCGTATAATCCGCTTTAATCAGACTCACCTTGCTTATCTTAGGTAAACTGGTGCCAGTCAAAAGAGAGAAACGTTTATGACCTATTTAAGCCGGTTTCTGATGTTTTTGGTGGTTATCAGCCTTACCGCATGTGCGAGCTTGTGGTCTGGTTACGAAACGCCACAGGTAAATATCACCTCAATTAGCCTGGCACCGCAGACAAAATCTTCTACCCCAAGCTTTCGGATTGGTTTACAGGTGATCAATCCCAACCGCCGTGATCTACCCTTGCAAGGGATGAGTTACTCGTTGGAAGTCGATGGTCAGCGTATTCTCAGTGGTGCCGAACCCGAATTGCCCCATATTCCAGGCTATGGCACAGCCGATATTTCTATTCAGGCAAGTCCGGATTTACTTGGAAGTGCTCGTTTATTAAATCAGTTACTCTCTGGCCAACGTGATTCGCTGGCATACCGCTTTAAAGCACGTCTGGATGTAGGAAGTTTATTGCCATTTATTACCGTTGAAGAAGAGGGCGTGATCAGCTTTGGCACGGGCAGCGAAGACACCACGATTTAATTCATTAATGCGGGTTAATAGACGATGAAATAAGGCTGTTATGGCATAATCGAGAGGTCTCAAATTAAAAGCCTCTATATGGATTCAATCAACACTTTATTTCTACTCAGTGGGTTTCTCATTGCCCTCAGTATCCTGGCTAGCCGACTATCGTCATTGTTTGGCTTGCCATTACTCATCATTTTCTTAGTGCTGGGTATGCTAGCAGGCGAAGATGGTCTGCTGGGTATTCAGTTCGATAATTACTCACAAGCTTTTATCATCGGTCATCTGGCATTGGCGATGATTTTGCTTGATGGTGGTCTTAGAACTCGGTTGAAAACGTTCCGGGTTGGCTTTAAACCAGCGTTATCATTAGCTACCTTGGGCGTGTTTCTGACCAGTGGTGTGGTTGGTGCCATTGCCATGTGGGTGTTTGAGTTGAGCTTGCTTGAGGGCATGTTGATTGGCGCTATTGTGGGCTCCACAGATGCGGCGGCTGTGTTCTCAATGCTTCGCGGACAAGGTATCAGCATCAACGAGCGGGTTGGCGCGACACTTGAAATTGAGTCGGGTACTAATGATCCGATGGCGATTTTTCTGACCTTACTGTTAATTGAAATCCTGATTGGGGATTTTACAACGCCGCTGGATTCTTTCTTCTTTTTTATTCAACAGTTTGGTCTGGGTATTGCCGTCGGTCTGGCTGGTGGTTGGCTAACGGCCCGCATGCTCAGTAAAGTTGAACTGGCTCCGGCGTTGTATTCTTTGTTAGCGCTGGCAATGGGCTTTTCAACGTTTGGTTTGGCGAGTGTGATTGGTGGCAGTGGCTTTTTGGCTATTTACCTGTGTGGCTTATTGATTGGTAATCAGCCGGGTCGACATATACAACATATTTTGCCTGTGCACGATGGTTTGGCATGGCTCAGCCAGATAGGTTTATTCTTGGTGCTGGGCTTATTAGTGACGCCCCATGAACTGCTTCATTATGCTCTGCCTTCCTTAGTCATTGCGCTCGGACTGATTTTTATTGCCCGTCCTTTGGCGGTGTTACTGACGATAAAACCTTTCTTTAAATTTCGCTGGCGTGAAATCAGTTTTATTTCCTGGGTAGGGCTGCGTGGCGCCGTGCCGATTGTATTAGCCATTTTTCCCGTTATTGGTGGCGTCGAGAATGCCACACTCTATTTCAACGTCGCTTTTGTGGTGGTATTGCTGTCATTACTCATCCAGGGAGGGACGTTGTCTGTCATGGCAAAATGGATGCGGGTTCAGGTGCCTCAATCAGTCAGCCCTAAACAGCGTGGCGCACTGGGTATTCTGCAGGAGCAGGACTATGAAATGTTTGTCTATAAAGTGGAAAATCAGAGTCTGGATGGTCAACCTATCCGTTTACTGAAGTTTCCATCTGGTGCTTTAATTTCAGGCCTATTCCGTGGCAAAGCGATGATTCACCCCAAAGGCAATACCACTTTAAAAATGGGGGATGTCTTGTGTGTAATTAGCCGTGAAGAAGACTTGGACAGTTTGAATCAGCTGTTCAACGGCGAAATGCAGCTGCGTCAAGTTGAAGCGTTCTTCGGCGCTTTTGTACTCAATGGCGATGCCATGTTGAAAGACGTTGCCAAAGCCTACGGGTTGACGATGAGTGCGCGCCAGGAGCATCTGACTTTGGCTGATTTTATCTCGCGTCGCGTCGGTGGTCATGCCGTGGTAGGGGATGAAGTTGATTGGCATGGCATTCACTGGGTCGTGAATGAAGTGGATGGTGATACGATCCTCAAAGTGGGCATGCGCTTATATGAATAAGGCGATAGTGCGGGGGATAATTTGTTATAATTCACGGTTTTTCAAAGATTAATCTGCACACAGGAACATCGTTTTAATGACCGCTTTTCACCAACTTCGCACCCAGCTAGAACAAAGAATCCTGATCCTTGATGGTGGTATGGGAACGCTTATTCAAAGCTACCAGCTGGAAGAAAAAGACTTTCGCGGCGAACGATTTGCAGAGCACCCCTGTGATGTCAAAGGCAATAACGATTTATTGTCATTAACTCAGCCACAGATTATTCGTGATATTCATCGTGCTTATTTCGAAGCCGGTGCGGATATTGTCGAAACCAATACCTTCAATGGCACCTCAATCGCGATGGCGGATTACCAGATGGAAGATCTGGTTTATGAACTGAATAAAGTCTCGGCCGAATTAGCGAAAGAAGTCGCTGATGAGTTTACTGCCAAAAACCCTGAGAAACCGCGTTTTGTGACTGGTGTATTAGGCCCGACAAATCGTACCGCCAGTATTTCACCCGATGTAAATAATCCTGGTTTTCGTAATACGAACTTTGATGAGCTGGTGGTTGCATACACGGAAGCTATTCGCGGGCTGGTCGATGGCGGGGCGGATTTACTACTGGTGGAAACGGTATTTGATACCTTAAATGCGAAAGCGGCATTATTCGCCATTGATAAATTCTGTGAAGATCATGATATCCACCTGCCGGTGATGATATCCGGCACCATTACCGATGCCAGCGGTCGCACCTTATCAGGTCAGACTGCAGAAGCGTTCTGGAACTCCTTGTCTCATATTCAACCGATCAGTATTGGTCTGAACTGTGCCTTAGGTGCTGAGCAATTGCGCCAGTATGTTGAAGAACTCTCCAATGTGGTAACCACGTACGTCAGTGCCCATCCTAATGCCGGGCTGCCGAATGAGTTTGGTGAGTATGATGAATCGCCTGAAGTGATGGCTGCGCAGATTAAGGAATGGGCCGAGGCTGGATTTTTGAATATCGTTGGTGGCTGTTGTGGTACAGCGCCGGCGCATATCAAAGCGATTGCCGAAGCGGTTGAGGGCATCACACCACGTAAACCAAAAGAAAACCTGCATCATTGTCGTTTAAGTGGTTTGGAACCACTCAATATCACTGAAGATAGCTTGTTTGTGAATGTCGGTGAACGTACCAATGTCACCGGCTCATTGCGTTTTGCCCGTTTAATCAAAGAAGGCGATTACGACACCGCCTTGGAAGTGGCGCGGCAGCAAGTTGAAAATGGCGCTCAGATCATTGATATCAATATGGATGAGGGCATGCTCGACTCGAAAGAGGCGATGGTCACGTTCCTTAATCTATTGGCAGCTGAACCGGATATTAGTCGGGTTCCAGTGATGATCGACTCCTCTAAATGGGAAGTCATTGAGGCGGGGCTAAAATGCATTCAAGGCAAAGGCATCGTCAATTCAATCAGTCTGAAAGAAGGTGAAGAGAACTTTATCGAACAGGCCAAGCTGGTTCGTCGTTATGGCGCAGCCGTTATTGTGATGGCGTTTGATGAAACGGGACAGGCTGATACTCGCGAGCGTAAACGTGAAATTTGTACCCGTTCTTATGAAGTATTAACCGAAAAAGTACATTTCCCGCCGGAAGATATTATTTTCGACCCTAATATTTTTGCAGTTGCAACCGGTATTGAAGAACACAATAACTACGCTGTTGATTTCATTGAAGCCACACATGACATTAAGCAAAGCCTGCCACATGCAATGATAAGTGGTGGTGTGTCGAATGTGTCATTTTCATTCCGTGGTAATAATGTGGTCCGTGAAGCGATTCATGCCGTTTTCCTTTACCACGCGATCAAAGCCGGTATGGATATGGGGATTGTCAATGCCGGACAGCTAGCGATTTATGATGATTTGCCAGATGAACTGCGTGAGGTGGTGGAAGATGTCATTCTTAATCGACGTGACGACTCAACCGACCGGCTGCTGGAACTGGCAGAAAAATATAAGGGTGAGGGTGGTACAGCCGCTAAGCAGGAAGATTTAAGCTGGCGTGAATTACCGGTCAGTAAACGGCTTGAACATGCTCTGGTCAAAGGTATCGCCGATTATGTTGAAGATGATACTGAAGAGGCCAGACAACAATTTCCGAAACCTTTGGAAGTGATCGAAGGGCCATTAATGGATGGTATGAATGTGGTGGGAGACTTGTTTGGTGAAGGCAAGATGTTCCTGCCCCAAGTGGTCAAATCAGCCCGTGTAATGAAAAAAGCCGTTGCCTATCTGATGCCGTATATTGAAGCTGCCAAAGAAGAGGGTGACACTAGCAAGAATAACGGCAAGATTCTGATGGCTACCGTTAAAGGCGACGTGCATGACATTGGTAAGAACATCGTCGGTGTTGTATTGCAATGTAATAACTTTGAGGTGATTGATCTTGGGGTTATGGTGCCAGCGCAGAAAATCTTGGATGTGGCCAGAGAAGAAAACGTCGATATTATCGGTCTGTCAGGTTTGATCACGCCTTCACTTGATGAAATGGTGCATGTTGCCAAAGAAATGGAACGTCTGGGCTTTGAAACACCCATGATGATTGGCGGTGCCACTACCTCATTGATCCATACAGCCGTTAAGATTGAGCCCAATTATCACGGTTGTAGTATTTATGTGAAAGATGCATCACGTGCTGTTGGTGTGGCGCAAAAGCTGGTGAGTAAAGAGGCCAGCGTGCCCTTTATTGCTGAGCTGAAAAAAGACTACGAAGAAAAACGTGCCCGTCATAAAGGGCGTAAGAGTACGCGCAGACAATTACCGATTGCGGAAGCTCGCGCTAATAAAACCAAGATTGACTGGCAGGCCTATCAGCCGACAAAACCCGCTAAGTTAGGCTTAGAGGTGTTTGACGACTATCCATTGGATGAACTGGTTGAACGCATCGACTGGACTCCGTTTTTCCAATCATGGGAACTGGCCGGTAAATTCCCCCGTATTCTGAAAGATGAAATTGTCGGTGAGCATGCCACGCACCTGTTTGAAGATGCCAAAAAAATGCTCAAACAGATCGTTGATGAAAAATGGTTAAAAGCCAGAGCGGTCATTGGTTTGTTTGCTGCCAACAGCATTAATGATGACGATATTGAAGTCTACACCGACGATAGTCGTAATGAGGTGTTGATGACGTTACATAGCCTGCGTCAACAAACCGAACGTCCACCTGGTCGTCCGAATGCTGCCTTGGCTGACTTTATTGCGCCTAAAGATAGCGGTGTGGATGATTATATTGGTGCCTTTGCGGTCACAGCCGGGATTGGCATTGATGAGCATGTCGAGCGCTTTGATGAAGATCATGATGACTATCACAGCATCATGCTCAAAGCTTTGGCGGATCGTTTAGCTGAAGCGTTTGCTGAGCGCATGCATGAGCGAGTCCGTAAAGAATTCTGGGGCTATGTTCAGGACGAGCAGCTGGATAATGACGCATTGATTGATGAAAAGTATCAAGGTATTCGACCGGCGCCGGGTTATCCTGCGTGTCCTGATCATACTGAAAAAGGCTTACTGTGGGATTTGATTGATCCCATCAACAATGCGGGCATGACGATTACTGAATCTTATGCAATGTTACCCACGGCGGCTGTCAGTGGTTTTTATTTCGCTCATCCTGAATCACGCTACTTTGGATTGGGTAAGATTGATCAGGATCAAGTTGAAGATTATGCCCAACGTAAAGGCTGGGATAAACCAACCGCTGAACGCTGGTTAGGACCTGCTCTGTCCTATGATGGAGATATCTAATGAATGACGATATTGTGGATTTACAAACTCGTCTCGCATTTCAGGATGGCTTGCTCGAAGAGCTGAATCAAGTAGTGACGGATCAACAAAAACAAATTGATCGCCTGGAGTTGATGTTAGCGGCATTAAAAGCCCAGTTAGAGACGGTACAACATACCCAAATGATTGCTCAGAGTGATGAACCACCACCACCACACTATTAATCTGGACTAACCCTCCATGCAACAGCGCCAATGTCTGATTTTGCAAGGTGAAAGCCTCTGGTTAAATGAGCAGGCTTTAGCGCTTTATCATAAGGCTTCAGACACCCAGCGTTTGTATCTTTCCGATACAGACCAAGCGGGCAGTGTTGCCGTTCCCATAAAACAAGCAACACAGTATTTGGGACGTGAGCTGGCCTTGGTCGTGTTTGATTGTTGTCAGCCATTTTCCGCCGACGCGCTCGGTGCAATCATCGGTTGCCTGAAAGCTGGTGGCGTATTGATTTTGCTAGTTCCGAATACCTTTAACAGCCTGTGGTTAGCACGTTTAATTGAGGTTGCTGCAGATTACGCAGAAAGTATTCATCATGTTAAGCAACCTGAATCGTTACCGATGCTGGCGTTGGATATCGATACGTCAGAACCCACTTCCGTGCAGCCCAGTGTTGAGCAACAGCAAGCGATCGAAGCGGTATTAAAAGTGGTATCTGGGCATCGTCGTCGCCCGTTACTGATTTCATCTGATCGCGGGCGTGGCAAAACAGCTTTGTTGGGTATGGCAGCGGCAGCATTATTAAAACTGGGTAAAACGAAACTCGTCGTTACCGGTCCGGCAAAAGCGAATAGTGACGCCTTGTTTGAGCATGCTAGCCTGGCACTGCCAGCGGCAATGAAAACGCCACGAGGTTTGCACTGGCAGGACGGTGAAATTGAATTTGTCGCCCCTGACTTATTGCTCAAAACCAAACCTGCTGCCGATTTACTGATTGTTGATGAAGCCGCAGCTATTCCCTTACACATGCTGGAACAGCTTTTACAAAGCTACGCTCGAGTCGTCTTTGCCTCCACCTTACATGGCTATGAAGGCACCGGTCGCGGCTTTGCTTTAGCGTTTAAAAAAACGTTGGATACGCATACACCTGACTGGCGATCTCTATCTCTCACCCAGCCGATACGCTGGGCAGATAATGATCGTTTGGAAAAGTTTAGTTTTGATGCCTTACTGCTCAATGCCGAACCTGTTGCGGCTGAGTCCGTGGCTGCAGCTAACATGCAAAACGTTCAATTTGAGTGGTTATCGCGAGCGCAGCTGTTAGCGAATGAAACCTTGTTAAGACAAGTGTTCGGGCTCATGGTGTTGGCGCATTATCGTACTCGACCTTCTGATTTACAGATGATGCTGGACCGTGACGATATCAGCATCGCAGTGCTGCGCTATCAGGATAACGTTGTTGCGACCGTATGGTTAGTCGATGAACCAGCGCTTGATGCCGATCTGGCAGGCAAGGTATTTGCCGGTGAACGTCGTTTAAAAGGCCAGTTATTACCACAATCTTTATTAGCGCATGCCGGCTTGCCAGATGCCGGAGACTATCATTACAAACGTATCATTCGTATTGCCGTACATCCTGAGCTTCACTCCAAAGGTTTAGGTAGTTTCTTTCTCACACAATTAAAACAAGCGATGCGGGGAAAAACGGATCTGATTGGTACCAGCTATGCGATGGATGAACGTGTCTGTGAGTTCTGGCTGAAAAACGGTCTCAAGCCAGTACGTCTGGGGCAACATCTGGATCAGGTGACGGGCAGTGTTTCTGTGCTTATGCTGTTGCCTATTTCAGGCCGAGGGAAGGCATTATTTGATAAAGCAGAACACGCACTCAGTCAGCAATGGCCGTATTTAATACAACGTCAGCTAAAGTGGCTGCCAGTCAATCAGCTGATTTGTCTGAATCAGGCTGTTTTAGCGTTTGAACAGCATGTAACAGACAGCGAACAGTTACAAATTGAATGCTTCGCTTATGCTCAGCGGAGTTTAGAATCGACAGAGATTGCATTATGGAAGTGGTTGAGTAGCGCCATAGGAAAACAAGCTTTAGAAAAAGTTGAACCAAAAGCCAAGACTGCGCTAATGCTTGTGCTAATGCAGCAACGTGATATCAGTGATGTTGCCATTAGCTTGGGGTTAAGTGGTCGCGGTGAACTGCTTGCTGTGCTTCGTCAGGCGGTTTCTGAAGCGTTATCAGCGGCTTCACCCGTCGATACTAAATAAACCTTATCGTCATCAGCGATTTCGACGTTAAGTTTGGTCAGACTTTCGCCGCGGCAAGGGCCTGAAAAGCAGTAACCATCTTCAAGTTGAAACAAGGCACCATGAGTCGAGCACTGAATATGCGTGCCTTCCATCGACATAAATTCATCCGGCTGCCAGTTAAGCGGAATACCCAGATGCGGACAGTAGTTCAAATAAGCGCTGACTCCGCCATCTTGCTTGAGCAGAAAGAAGTCCAGTGAATCATCTCCAACCTCTACGGTAAAGCCGCGAGTTTGATATTCTTTGAGCTCGTTTTTTTGACACAAATAAATTTTTTTCATGAGGATGCGAGTAAGTTATCGAAACCAGTTTGACCACACTTTTTGCCGGCCAGTTGGCAAGCGTAGGTTAAGGCCTGTTGTGCTGTTTGCTTTTGAACTAAGGCCGAAATCAGACCAGCGTTAAAAGTATCACCAGCGCCTAGGGTATCAATGACTCGCTCAGGGGGAAAGGCGGGACTATGCACAATGGCATTGTTATGTTTCAGCCATGCACCCGATTCGCCCCAACTGCAGCTCATTATTGCGGTCTCAGCGAGACTGCCTAGGAACGTCGCCGCATCATCATAGCCTCGACTTTGGGCATAAGGTTTTGAAAACATAAGCACGTCTGGCAGCTCAAATAAGGCTTCAATGTCATTGCGTGGCTTTTCGATTTCTAAGGAGCAAGGCAGTGCCGGATAATGCTGTTTCAGCCAGACCAACATTTTTTTCAACTCACTGATATTTCGTCCTTCGAAGTGAACCCAATCAAACTGCTCCAGCTTTAGTGTTTTAAAGTGGTTGAAACTAAGCTCTGGGCAATCACGATGGTGGACAATTGTGCGGCTTGCCGTTGCCTCATTCAGCGTGATGTAGGATGTGGGCACCTTACCTTCAGTGAGGTACTGGCAGTGGCTGAAGTCGATCTGATAACGATGCAGTGCTTGTTTGATAATGTCGGCATCAGGTTCATCAATCAGAACCCCGGCCCAGTAACTTTGATGGCCAAGCTGACTCAGCACAGTCAGTGTATTGGTGGCATTACCACCTCTGACCTGTTGTTGTGATAACGCTCTGACCTCGTCATCTTCTGCGGGATAACAGGCAACAGTATTGATGATATCGAGTGTCGCAATACCGACAGCGAGAATAGTAGCCATAGAAAGAATCCAGCTCCGACATGGAGCTGGATCGATTCATCTTAAATTTCGTCGAAAACAGCGCCGACTTGGTCGGTAATGTGATCGATATCGCCAGTACCTGCAATGCTGTGTAGTTTGGCTTGTTTTTGATAAAAACCAATCAGTGGCGCAGTCTGCTCTTCATACACTTTTAAACGATTGCCGATGGTTTCTTCATTATCATCTTCGCGCTGGAATAACTCCCCACCACAGCGATCACACTGGTCTTCACTTTTAGGCGGAGACAAATGAATGTTGTAAATCGCGCCACAATCTTTACAGGTACGGCGTCCAGTGAGGCGCTGCATCAGCTCTTCGAAAGGCACATCGAGGAGTACGACACCTTGCAGTGGTTGACCTAATTGGTCGAGCATTGCGTCTAAGGCTTCGGCTTGCGGAATATTGCGTGGAAAACCGTCCAGAATGTAACCGTTTTGTGCATCTTCTTGTGACAGACGCTCACGAATAAGGCCAATGACGATATCGTCCGAGACCAATGCACCCGCGTCCATGGCTGTTTTGGCTTGTTTACCTAATTCCGTTCCAGCTTTGACTGCAGCACGCAGCAAGTCACCCGTTGAAATTTGAGGAATATTGAATTTTTTGGATAGCACGACACCTTGTGTGCCTTTACCGGAGCCAGGGGCACCAAGTAGAACGGTTCTCATTGTTAGCCTCTTAAAGTTATCAATTAAAGCGAGATCATAAAGGATTAATCGCCAGACAGCATGACCGACGTCAGTTGCTCTATCTGAACGGCAACTTGTTGTAGCAAATCAGGGATTTGATTTTCATCCAATCCCAGTAATTCCCATGCAGCAGGATCCAGTGGTGGCACATGATTATCACCACTATGCCCAAACGGGACCGCTGATACCAAGATGTCAGCGATGTGAACAATGGCCACATCAAGTGGAAAATTTTCAGCCTCGGAGGGCGTATGATGATATCGCGCCACTTCTTCCAGCGAATGCGGTAAACGCCATGCTTTTACCAGTGCTTGACCGACTTCAGTGTGATCAAAGCCAATGACACGTTGTTCAGCCTTGAACAGTACCTCATGACCAAATTCAGCACTGCGGATTGCCTCACCGGCGAGTTCGGGCATTGATTTATACAACACTAAACTGCCGATGTTGTGTAACAAGCCGGCAATGAAAAAACGCTCAGTAGCACGTTGACCAGCCTCTTCGGCCAGCAGTTTGCTGGTGATAGCACAGGCAAAGCAGTGCTTCCAGAACTGATCCATATTGATGATCGAATCTGGAATACCTTTGAACGAGTTTAATACCGACGTTGCCAGCACTAAGTGGGTGAGTTCACGGGTACCGACAATCGTGATGGCCCGGGAAATGGTATTAATCTGAGAAGGGAAACCATAAAACGGACTGTTAACGATTTTAAGCAGTCGTGTTGCCAATGCTGGATCGGTATTGATCACCGCACTGATATCATCAATCGCGCTGTTAGGGTCTTGAATCAGCGCATTTAACTGCAGATAGGTGTTTGGGGGAGAGACCAGCTCGAGTGACCGATTTACCAATGATTCCGGGGTCAAGCTCATACATCTGATTCCTGTTGTTGGGCGGTTTTGAGCTCTAGGTTAAACAATACTTGCATCAGAGGATGATTCAAATCAACGTAACGAAAGCGCTCTTCTTTATCTGCTTGTTGTGCATCAGTTGTGGTTGGTTCACTCATTACTGAAGGCTCCAGGTTGATTTTTCTGTGATTGTATTTGCCATGACAGCGCCGAGCTTGCCAGCAAAACGATCCAGATAGTTAGGTCTTGGCGTGTAATCAATGATGTCTTCAGCACCGATTAGCTCACGAGCCACTTTACTGCTACTGGCAAGGCCATCGATAAGCCCCAGTTCTAAGGCTTGTTCGCCAGACCAGAACAGACCAGAGAATAACTCGTCATTATCTTTCAGGCGTTCACCGCGACCTTCTTTAACAACAGTAATAAATTGTTGATGAATGTTATCAAGCATGTCGTGGGCATGATCAACATCGGCCGCTTTCATCGGCAAGAACGGGTCGAGAAAAGCTTTATTTTCACCTGCGGTCAGAGAGCGTCGCTCAACACCAATTTTTTCAATGGCTTCGGTAAAGCCAAAGCTGTCCATGCGCACACCAATAGAACCTACGATGCTGGCTTTATCGGCATAAATTTCATCCGCGGCAACAGCAATATAATAACCACCGGAAGCGCATACATCCTGTACGACTGCATAGACAGGAAAATCAGGTTTTTCTTTTTGCAGGCGTCGGATTTCATCATTAATGATGCCAGCTTGGACCGGGCTTCCACCTGGTGTGTTCAACCTGAGGATAAGACCTTTGGCGGTTTCGCTGTCGAAGGCTTCACGAATACCAGTGACTACGGCGTCAGCGTTTGCCTCAGCATCAGCGGCAATCACACCATTGATATCAATCAAAGCGGTGTGGGCGTCAGTAACTGTTTTGAGACCGGCTGGTTTGAAACTCAATATCAGGAATGCCACCAGATAGAGCAGAATAAAAGCCTTGAATACATAGCCCCAACGGCGTTTAGCGCGTTGTTCTTTAATAGCGGCAAAAGCAAGATCCCTTAAAACATTACGCTCCCAACTGACATCACCTGCTGGGGTATGTCGCTCATTTCCACCTTGTTCTGGCGGAAAATCTCCAAATGTCGCCATAGTTTCTGCCTTGAAATAAATAAAAAGATTACATCATATCAAAACTGTGAGTGCGGATTAGTTAACCATGTTTGAACTTGGTGTAAATCATGCACAATCGCTTTGGGCTCACAAGCGGTCAATGTACTTTCAGCATGCGCGCCATGCGTGATACCGAGCCCATCTGCCCCAGCATTGCTGGCCATTAATAAATCAAACTCCGTATCACCAATCATGATGGTGTCGCTGCCATTGACACCAACAAAGTCCATCAATTCTGTAACCATTTGTGGGTGTGGCTTAGAGTGGCACTCATCGGCACACCGTGTCGCTACGAATAATTCTTTCAGTCCTGTTGCATCAAGTACCTTATCCAGACCACGGCGACTTTTGCCAGTGGCAACGCCGAGGAAGATATCCTGAGCAGTCAAGTGGTGGAGTAATTCGCGAGCATTGTCGAATAAGGGGGATTGTTCAGGATTTTTTAGCCAAATCTCACGATAACAATCGGCCAGACTTGTCCACAAAGTACTATTACCTGCCGGATATAAAGTCTGTACGGCTTCGTTGAGACCCAAACCGATAATATGACTGATTTGCGTGTCAGTCAGTGGGGCCAGACCTAGTTTGGTAATAGCCTGACGCATGCAATTAACGATATGACCGGTTGAGTCCATTAAGGTCCCATCCCAATCGAAGATAATGAGTTGATAGTTGCTCATGTGAGCTCCAGCTTAGTGATGACTTGCTGCAAGGCAGTGGGTAAGGGGGCTTCTAGCTGCATGGGTTCCCCGCTCACAGGATGCCGAATACCCAGGCGCCATGCATGCAAAAACAAACGTTTTAAACCGAAAGATTTTAGTGTTTTATTAAATTCACGGTCACCGTATTTATCATCACCCGCTACTGGGTGCTGCGTCCATGCCGCATGTACCCGAATCTGGTGTGTTCGGCCGGTATACAATTTGACCTCAGTTAACTGGGCCAGCGACAAATCTTGTTGGCGAATAAACAGGGTTTTGGCGCGCTTACCATCAGGAGTCACCTTTACCATGCGTTCGCCCGAAGACACCGTATTCTTTAATAGAGGCTGCTCTACCAATTCTTCAGCATTGGGCAAGATGCCTTTGAGAAGCGTCAGGTAGCGTTTGTCTATCTGATCGGACAACATCTGTTGCTGAAGATTGAGCAGGCTATCACGGCTTTTAGCCAACAACAGGCAACCAGACGTATCACGATCCAGACGATGCACGAGTTCCAGAAATGCTAACTCCGGTTTGATGATTCTGAAAGCCTCAATGACACCTACCTGAATTTGACTACCGGCGTGGACGGCCAAGCCTGATGGCTTGTTGAGTACCAGCATACTGTCATCTTCAAAAATGATATCCTGTAGCAGCTGCTGTCTAAGCGACTCGCTGACATGCGTTGGGGCTTCACGTTCAGCCACACGCAAGGGAGGGACTCGTACTATGTCGCCAGCTTGGATTTTATAAGTTTGCTTGATTCGGCCTTTATTGACGCGCACTTCGCCTTTGCGAATCGCGCGATAGATACGGCTTTTAGGTACACCTTTTTCCAAGGTTAAAAGAAAATTATCGATGCGCTGTCCAGCTTGCGATGGACTTATCTCGATAAATTGGACTTTTTGCGACTGCGGTTTGCTGGCTGCCATAGAATTGGTTTAATTTGAAGTTGCTGAGATGGCAATAGACTGCTATATTCGGACGTTGGTCCGTGCGTAAAATGAGGTCAGTATACCGACTTTTGACCACGAAGACCTAAAAATGCGTCGCGCCCTCGGGTTGAGGTTGATGCGGCGCCCGGTAAAGAAATATGAATCGGCTGAACAGGGGTTCAGCAGGCGGACTCATCGGGAGTCCTTGAAGAACATCAGGTTCCCATGTCTTGATTGCCATCAGAATGATTAGAAAGACGCAACAGACAGGGCGACAAAGTAATTAATTAAGCGGCTGAAAAAGCCGGTATCAACGTCAGGATCGCAGAACCCTATTGCGACAAACGAAACGAAACGGGATAACTCATGAACGCCTAATGGAGGGCGCATGATGGGGAAAAATTTTTACAATTAATTACTGAAAACAGACAGTGTCGTTCTGTATAGCCCGATTGGCTCAGCGTCCACTACAAGTGGCATGCATAGGACATGCGGACCTCAATTTGAGGTTAATGCATGAAACGAATTTTAATTAACGCAACCCATGAAGAAGAGTTGCGTGTGGCAATGGTCGATGGCCAGCGCCTGTTTGATCTGGATATTGATACGCCTTCTAGGGAACAAAAGAAAGGCAACATTTATAAAGGTAAAATTACCCGCGTAGAACCCAGTCTTGAAGCTGTTTTTGTTGAATACGGCGCCGAGCGACAAGGTTTTCTGCCGCTCAAAGAAATTTCAAAAAGCTACTTTAAAAAGCGCGAAAATGGTGATGACTCTAGTGGCCGTTTTAACGTGCAAGATGTCTTGTCAGTGGGACAGGAACTGGTCGTTCAGATTGAAAAAGAAGAGCGCGGTAACAAAGGCGCAGCTTTAACGACCTTCATCAGCCTGGCCGGCCGTTATCTGGTCTTGATGCCAAATAGTCCGCGTGCAGGTGGCATATCACGCCGTATCGAAGGCGATGATCGGGCTGAGTTGCAAGATGCTCTACGTCAATTGGAAGTGCCTGAAGGCATGGGCATGATTGTGCGTACCGCGGGTGTTGGAAAACAGACAGAAGAACTGCAGTGGGACCTGGAATACCTTGTTCAGTTGTGGACAGCTATTGATGTTGCTACGAAAGACCGCAGTGCACCGTTTTTGGTCTATCAGGAAAGCAATATCATCATTCGTGCTTTGCGTGATTACTTGCGCAAAGACATTGGCGAGATTCTGGTCGATTCGCCTGAGGTTTACCAAACAGGTTATGACTTCATGCGCATGGTGATGCCGCATGAACTAAGTAAATTCAAGCTATACCAAGACAAAGTTCCGCTTTTTACCCGCTATCAAGTCGAAAGTCAGATTGAAAGTGCGTTCCGTCATGAAGTACGTCTGCCATCAGGTGGCGCATTAGTGATCGACCCGACGGAAGCGTTGATTTCTATCGACGTGAACTCAGCACGCGCCAATAAAGGCGGTGACATTGAAGAGACTGCGTTAAACACCAACCTAGAAGCGGCGGAAGAAATTGCACGTCAATTGCGCCTGCGTGATTTGGGTGGTCTGGTAGTGATTGACTTCATTGATATGGGGCCAAGTCGTAATCAGCGTGAAGTTGAAAACCGTCTGCGTGAACACTTAAAAGCTGACCGTGCACGCGTGCAGGTCGGTCGTATTTCACGTTTTGGTCTGTTGGAAATGTCACGTCAACGATTACGTCCGGCGTTGGGAGAAGCACATCAGGAGATCTGCCCGCGTTGCGCCGGTCTTGGCCATGTTCGTGGCGTTGAATCATTAGGCCTGGCGGTATTACGTCTGGTCGAAGAAGAAGCGACAAAAGATCGTATTACGCAGTTAGTAGTTCAACTCCCGGTACCTGTTGCAACGTTTATTCTCAATGATAAACGTATGCAGGTTGAAGCCGTTGAGCAGCGCCACAGCGTCAAAATCGTGCTGATTCCAAATCCTCATCTAGATACGCCGCATTATGAGATTGAGCGCATTAAAGATGGCAATGTGAAAAGTGAAGTCAGTCACCAGATGATTTCATCCCCCGATCAGGAAACACCAGTTGTTTTGCGTGATAAACCTGTGTTGGAGCAACCCGCAGTGACAGGCATTTCGCCGGCAGCGCCCGCACCCGTTGTCAATAAGCGTGAGCAGGAACAGGAGAAAAAACCTAGTCTGCTCAAACGTCTGATGAATGTGCTGACGGGCAAAGCTGAAGAGGAAGAAACTATCGAGACACCAAAGACTGAGCAAAAATCAGAGCAAGACACGACGAAACGTTCTCAGAATCGTCGTAGTCGTGGTGGTCGCAATAATAATGGCGGCAACAATAGTAATAATGCTGAGCGTCGTAAGCCTCGTCGTCGTAATGAGAAAGCGCCAGAAACGGCAGAGGCTGAAGAAAAGCAGCAGCCTGCAACACCGAATAAGCCAAAAACAGCGGAAGGTGAAGAAAATAAGCCACGTAGTAACAATGGCAGACGTTCTCGCCGTGGTGGCCGTCGTCGTCGTCCACGTCCAGACAATGCGGATAATGCTGTTAAAAATGAGACGGATAAAGGTAATGTTATTCCGACACCGAAACCGGAAGTCGATGGTAATGCGGTGCCGTCACCAGAACCAGAGGTGAACGGTAATCTCATCAAGCCGGACAAAGAACCGGAAATTGATGGTAACAAGGTGCCAGCTAATAAGCCGAAGCGGACACGGTCTTCGAGTGGTAGTAGTAACCGTCGTCGCCGTCCGAGCGAAAAAGATAAGGCTGAAGCAGCGAGTGCCGCTGAGAAAAAACAGGCTCAAGCAGGCGAAGAAAAACAGCCGGCGCCGAGTGAAAGTAATAAACAAGCTAAGCCGAAAAACGAAGCAAAAGTAGAAAAAAAATCCGCATCGGATGATAATGGCAATCAAGACAAAGCCAAAACCGAAGCGAGTGCTAAAACACATGCCCAGGAAGAGTAATATTCCATCTACCGATCTGCTGGCCTTAATCGGCCAGCAGGTAACGTATCACCAACATCGTTGTGAAATTATTGAGTTATTGGATGATTGTGAGCTGGTCTTGCAAGTATTGGAAGATGACCACAATATTCAGCCAACGCAATATGGAGAAGGGCATCGGACGGTGCCAAAAACCTATACCTTGCCGGTGTTTGATGGCGAAGGTGACTTGCATGCCGAATTAGTGGCAGCCGGTTTAGATAAGTTACTCAGCAAACACCTGTCGAACTTCAATTAAGTCTGCTTCAGTATCAACACCATGTCCGGCACTTATCAGTGCCTCTGACATATGAATCTTGTTGCCGTGAAACAAGGTTCTTAATTGTTCCAATGACTCTTCTGTCTCTAAAAAGCACGGTGTCATATCTGCATATGATTTGAGAAAGCTCGCACGGTAACCATACAGACCGATATGACGGTAGTGCGGTAGCTCTTCGGGTAAAGGCTTATCTTGATCAAAATGATCTCGCATCCACGGAATAGGGGCGCGACTGAAATATAAGGCATAGCCTTGCGCATCCATCACCACTTTGACTACGTTTGGATCAAACACCTGTTTTTGTTGTTTAATACGGCTGAAAAGCGATGCCATATCTGCCTGTGGATACTCGGCTAAATCAGCGGCTACCTGATTAATCAATAGTGCCGGCAGGCACGGTTCATCGCCTTGAACGTTGATGACAATATCGTCATCTGCAAAGCCACGAAGTGTGGCGACTTCTGCTAGACGATCTGTGCCCGAGCGATGATCAGCCGCAGTCATACAGACATCGGCGCCGAAGTGTGACGCCACCTGCTCAATCCGTTCATCATCTGTGGCAATGATCACGCTATCGGCATCACTCTCCGAAGCACGTTCATAGACATGCTGAATCATCGGTTTACCGGCAATATCCAGTAAAGGCTTACCTGGTAATCGGCTTGATGCATAGCGCGCAGGAATGACGATTTTGAAAGCCATTTATACCTCTTCGTCTACGGCAAGCTCGCGCGCTTCTTCGGTAAGCATCACAGGAATAGCATCGCGCACCGGGTACGCTAAACGACAACCTTTGCAAACCAATTCCTGCTTCACTTTGAGATAGGCCAAACTGCCTTTACAAGAAGGGCAGGCAAGAATTTCGAGTAACGTATTATCCATTAGCTGGATCCTTTATTTTCTTTATAATCGCTTGAATCAGACTGTCATCGAGACGCGCTGAAACCGGTAAATACCAGTGATTTTTTTGTGCATATGGCTGGCATTTTACCGCATCTTTCTCTGTCATCAGAAGCGGTAAGTCATTGGCAAAGTTTACATCGCTGGCCTTAAACGCATGGTGGTCGTCAAACGCATGGGGATGAACAATCATTTTATAGTCACACAACAGATCAAAAAAGCGTTGCGGATGACCAATGCCTGCCATCGCGTGGATCTCTTTTCCGGCAAAAGCATCCAAAGGCATGCGTTGGTCGGGATGAGCAAGGTTTATCCATTCCTCTGCAACTAATTGCATTTGATAACACGGGTTTGATTCTCCACCGTTATAGATCACAAAGTCGACAGAGCTCAGTCGTGACATTGGTTCACGCAATGGTCCTGCGGGGAGACAGAGTTTATTACCAAACCGCCGCGAGCCATCAACAAGGGTAATTTCTATATCACGTTGCAAAGCGTAATGTTGCAGACCATCATCTGAAATAATCACGTCACAATGATGTTGGCTTAATAGATGTACCGCAGCCTGACTGCGATTGGGGTCAACGACTACCGGACATTGTGTTCTGCGACAAATTAATAATGGCTCGTCACCCGAGTGACTCGCGTTGCTGTCCGGCGAGACGTCTAACGGGTAGATGGGGGAATGGCCACCATAGCCACGGCTGATAATGCCCGGTTGAAAGCCTGCCTGTTTAAGTTGCTCAGCCAGCCAGATAACAAAGGGTGTCTTGCCTGTACCACCGATACTGATATTACCGACAATGATCACGGGCACAGGCATCTTGTGGCGTGTCAGTAGGTCACGTTGATAGGCTTGCTTACGAACAAAAATAACGAGACGGTAGAGGAAGCTTAACGGCAATAACAACCAGCGTAGCGGATGTGTTTGATACCAACTGTCAGTCAACCACCGCATGACAACGATTACTGTTCCTGAAATTGTAAACGATGCAATTCAGCGTAATGCGCGCCTTTCGCTAACAGTTCTGAATGAGTCCCCATTTCTAAAATCTCACCGTTATGCATCACCACTATTAAATCAGCTTTTTCGATGGTCGATAAGCGATGCGCAATGACCAGCGTAGTGCGTTGTTGCATCAGTGTTTCTAACGCCGCCTGTATGTGGCGCTCTGCTTCTGAGTCTAAGGCTGAGGTGGCTTCATCGAGAATAAGAATAGGCGCGTTACGCAGTAATGCACGAGCAATGGCCAATCGTTGGCGCTGCCCCCCCGACAGAAGTACACCATTCTCACCCACTTGGGTGTGTAAGCCGTCAGGTAAGCGTTGAATAAAGTCCCAGGCATGGGCAGATTTGGCAGCCTCAATAATCATTTCTTCGCTGACTTCTTCAGCTTGGCCGTAACTGATGTTATTTGCAATCGTATCGTTGAATAATACGACTTGCTGGTTCACCAGTGAAATTTGACGGCGCAGATCGGCCAGCTTGAGCTGTTTGATGTCAAAACCATCAATGCTAATTTCGCCAGACTGGATATTATAGAAACGTGCTAATAAGCTGACTAAGGTAGTTTTCCCGCTTCCTGAGTGCCCGACAAAGGCGACAGTTTGTCCGGCTTTGGCTTCGACGCTGACACTATCGAGAACGTTGCCTTTATCATCACTGTAGCTGAAACTAACGTCTTTATATTCAATATGACCTTCGGCACGCTCAAGACTTAATTGACCGTCATCAACCTCAGGTCTCTCATCCAATAGCTTAAAGATACTTTCGGCTGCGGCCACACCAGCCTGTAATTTGGCATTAACCTTGGTTAAACGTTTCAGTGGGGTTAATAACATCATCATCGCAGTAATAAACGAGATAAAGCCACCAACCGTTATTTTTTCCAGCATTTCTGGCAGCGTGGCTATGTATATTACCAATGCCAGACCTACTGCTGCGATCAATGCTGTTAACGGCTGACTGATGGCATCGGTAGCGATCTTTTTCATTTGCTGGCGGCGGTTGCCCTGATTGACCTTATCAAAACGTTTGCTTTCATACTCCTGACCACCAAATGTTTTAATCTCGCGGTGACCTTCAATAATTTCACCGGAAACATGACTCACATTGCCCATGGAGTTCTGGATATTTTTACTGATTCGGCGAAAACGGATGCTGACGAAATACACCAATAGAGCAATAAACGGCACCGTGATTAGGATGAATAAAGACAAAAATCCGTTGAGATAAAACATCCACGCCAGAAGCCCGATGATAGTCAGGCTGTCACGAATAATGGTGAGCACTGCGTCTGTGGCTGCGCTGGCAACTTGTTCAACATCATAGAGCAGTTTGGACATCAACTGCCCAGAGGTACTGTGGTCGTAAAAGCTCGCCGGTAATACCAGTAGCTTGTTAAACATTTCTTCACGTAAAGTTTTGATGACATTACGTGAAATCCAACCAAGGCCATAGGTGGTAAAAAAGTCAGCGAGACCACGAATGATAAACAGGCCAATAATCGCAAACGGGATCAGCCTGATGATATCAGGATCACGCTCAACGAAGCTGCCATCCATAAGTGGTTTCATCAACGCAGCGACACCGGTTTCGGTAGCGGCGTAAACAATCATTGTTAGCACTACGGCACTAAATGCCAGCCAATAGGGTTTCACATAGCGTAGTAGGCGCTTGTACAGTTGTACTGCGCTTATCTCGACACTGTTTTCTGTCATGGAGTCTCTTGTTTGGTTTGTCTGGTCGCCAATGTTAGTTTGGTGTAGCCAAGCTGTTGAGCAGTATCCATCGCGGTAACGATATGTTGATATTCAGCATTGGCGTCAGCGCTGATAATGATATGAGGATCGTCACGCTCTCCCACTACACGCTTCAGGACGCTTGTTAAAATCTCCCTGCTGACCACCGGCAAAGATTCTTCATTGACAAGAAATTGTCCATCGGCCTGAATCACGATATCAACTGGCTTATCCTGTTCGACCATCGCTTCACCCGTCGCTTCCGGCAGATTGACTTTGAGTGAGCTTTCACGGATGAAGCTGGTTGATACCATAAAAAACAGCAACAACAGAAAGACGACGTCAATCATCGGGGTCAGATTGACATCAGGATCCTCAGACCGTTGTGGTGATAGATTCACGTCTTACTTCCTCATCAGGATCAAATTGACGATCACCGTGCAGAATTTCGATTAACTGCATGGCTTGTTCTTCCATGCCCACCACGAGTTTACTGATTTTACCGCGGAAATAACGATAGAAAATCAGGCTGGGAATGGCGACGACTAAGCCTGTTGCGGTGGTGATTAAGGCTTCAGAAATACCGCCAGCCAGTGTTTCCGGGTTGCCTACGCCCTCAGCGGTGATCACGGCGAAGACTTTAATCATGCCGATAACTGTTCCGAGCAAGCCAATCAGTGGTGAAATCGCAGCGACGGTTCCAAGCGTATTGAGGTTTCGCTCTAAAGCGACAGTGACATGTCGACCAATATCTTCGATGCTTTCCTTGGTAATTTCGCGTGAGCTGTTTCGGTTTATCAGGCCGGAAGCGAGAATTTGACCCAATGGTGAATTCGCTTGTAAGGCTTTGATGCGGCTGGCATCGACCTGTTTATATTTCAGCCATTGCCAGATTTGCGTAACCAGCTCCGGTGGCGCAATACGTTTTTGTTGTAGGCTCCAAAAACGTTCAGCGATGATGGCAATCGAAATTACCGAACAAATGAACAGCGGTATCATTAACCAACCGCCAGCTTTAAACAATTCCAGCATGATAGTTCAGTCTCTGTTGTTTAAATTAGACAGCGCTCATGATACGTGAAAATGACGCTACTCAGTAGCTTTGGATGTCCATAGCTTTGCGTTTTGTTGTCGCCAGCGTATCGGCTGCGTCTCATCACGGAACAATATAGCACCATGATGATCGGTTCTGAGTAGGTTTGTCCCTTGTTTTTGATAACGCTTTAAAACAGATTCAACAGGGAATCTATAGCGATTCCGGTAGCCGACAGCAAGCAAGCCATACTCAGGATCCACGGTCTGAATAAATCGCATCGTCGATGATGTGCGGCTGCCATGATGTGGCACGACAAGAATATCCGCCTTTAATGCCTTTCCATAACGGTTTAGTAAACGGTATTCGCTCTCTTTTTCAATATCACCCGGTAATAAGGCGCTACGATTGTTGGCCGTTACTTTGAGGACACAAGAACGATTATTATTGTTAGAAGTAAGCTTGGTCTCAAACGGATGCAATATTTCAAACTTGACCTGATTCCAAAACCAGACTTGGCCTGCAAGACACGGCGTTGCGTTTGGTAGTGCTTCCAGATCGCTGCTGTAGGTCTCATTAATGGTTACCAAGTCTGCCAGACTGTCGACACCACCGATATGATCATTGTCGCTATGACTGACAATAAGTTTATCAACGTTGTTAATAGCTCGATGCTTTAGATAGGGAGCCACTACGGCCTTGCCAGTATCAAAGTAGGCACTGTACTTGGGACCGGTATCAAATACTAAAACATGATCTTTGGTTTCAATAACTGTCGCTAATCCTTGTCCTACATCCAAGACGCTAAGATAAAATTCACCAGACTCTGGTTTATCGGGTTGATAAAACCAGATAGGAAGTAACAGAATCAATGCCAACCATTTTGCCGGCCAGCCACGAGGTAGCAATATCAGAATGACGGCAATCGCCACAAAGCCAATCATGACAATGGGTAAAAAAGGCGAATGCCAGTCAGAAATAGGACTGTTTGCCAACAAACGCAACCATTGCCACATGAGATCGAGCAAATAATCGGCGTTATTTAACAGCCATCTCGCCAAGGGTTCAGACACGATCAGCATGACCATGCCAAATAAAATGATTGGCACGACTAAAAAACTCACTAAAGGTACCGCAATAAAATTGGCAATGGGTGAGATGACGGAGATTTGTCCAAAGAACAATACCAACAATGGAATCAAGCCGACGGCGATCCAAAGATGAATGCCAGCCCAGTTCCAGCGCTGTTTGGGGTAGCGATTGCTACAGGTAAAGACAATGAGGGCGACAGCCGAAAAGGAAAGCCAAAACCCAGCACTGATGACGGCAAACGGATCGATGAACAATACCAGCAATAAACTGACTGCCAGCACATGCAGAGGGTAAAGCGGTCGCTTCCAGACTAAAGCCAACATGATGGTGGCAACCATCACAAAAGCGCGTTGTGTAGGGACAGTGAACCCTGCCAGACAGGCATAGAATGCAGCTAATATGACACCACCTAAGGCACCGACATAGTGCGCCGGTACTCGAAGTAATAAACTGGGCATTAAGCTCCATAAAAACCGCAATAGGAAAAAACCGATTGCAGCTGCGAGTCCGATGTGTAAACCGGATATTGCTAACAAATGACTGGTACCGGTTTGTCTGAGCGTTTGCCAGTGAGAGTCGTCTAAATCATCACGAATCCCGATGGCTAATCCTTGTAACAACGGTAGCTGTTCAGCGTCCGGGAGTAGTTTTTTTAATCTGACTTGCAGTTGCTGACGAAGCCTGTTTACGTCCCAAACCGAAGCGTGTTGTAAAAGCTGATTGGAAGTGCTGTCACGGACATAACCTGTGGCACCGATTCTTTGCGTGAATAACCACTTTTCATAATCAAAACTCCCCGGATTGCTCATGCCGCGAGGAGGCTTTAGTCTGACCGTGAATTGCCAGTGTTCACCGGCGTTGGGGTAAGGATTTGAAGCGCGATACCAAGTTAAACGAATGCGACGGGGATATGCCGACGAGTCGGGAGCAAGCTCAAATCGAACAAGACGATCGCGAACCGTCGGTATCGTCGTAATTTCGCCGCTGATGACAATGTCTTTCCCGGCTAGCGTCTCGGGTAATCGATCAGCCAATTGCGATTGCGCTTGAAATCCTGCCCACAACAGGCCGACAATGAAGGCTAGACCAACCGTATGTCTGAGCCAAAGAACGATAATGACGACCAACAGCAAGAAACCATTTGGCGCTGGCATTTCTTTTAGACTTAGACAAAGCAGACAGCCCAGCAAAAATGCCATGGCAGTTTTAATCATATATCCCTATAATGACGCCCGACTTTGCATGTTACTGAGACACGATGCCTCGTAGATTCCTAAAACGCATCATGCCAGATCACAACACGATGCGCGAACATCCCCACCTGCGTAAGTTTGGTCAGCGGCTGACAGAACCACGACTATGGCACTTGAACCGACGTTCAGTAGCTGGCGGGATGGCGTTGGGCCTATTTATTGGTTTTATGCCCATTCTGGGGCAAATGTTTCTTGCTGTTGCTTTAGCCATTTGGTTTAGAGTCAATCTACCTGTGGCCTCAATGGCGGTATGGATTACAAACCCATTTACCGTTGCACCGATTTACTTTTATGCCTACAAACTCGGGGCTTGGGTATTGCAGGTGCCGGTAGGGCAATATGCATTCAGCTTGTCTTGGGAATGGTTTAGCAAAGAGTTTTTGAGCATTTGGCAGCCACTGCTTGTGGGCTGTGTGATCTGCGGAACGATTGCTGCCATTCTCGGTATACTTTTTGTCAGGCTTGGCTGGCGCTTAGTGGTTATTCGTAGTTGGTTACAGCGCCAGCATAAAAATAAATCACGATCCTGACTGTAACTGACCATCCATCAACGTCATCACACGGTCCATTTTTCCTGCTAATTCAGTATCGTGGGTAACAATCACTAATGCCGTGCCTAAATCTTCATTTAATTGCAAAATCAAATCAAAGATAGATTGCGCGGTACGATGATCCAGATTACCTGTTGGTTCATCTGCCAATAAACATGCTGGTTCCGTAATCAATGCACGTGCCAAGGCGGCACGCTGTCGTTCACCACCGGATAATTCACTCGGCTTATGAAGCAGGCGATGGCTAAGCCCGACTTTTTCCAATAAGGCTTGTGACTTTTCCTGAGCTGCTTTCGGTGCCATGCCACCAATCACAAGCGGCATCGCGACATTTTCAACGGCCGTGAACTCGGGTAATAGGTGATGAAACTGATAGACAAACCCCAGTTGCTGGTTACGCAGTTTAGAAGCGGCCTTACTGCGCATGGCATGAATATCCTGACCATTGACCCACACGTGTCCGGCTGTGGGTGAATCTAAGCCGCCCATAATATGAAGCAGGGTACTTTTACCAGAACCGGAGCTCCCGACGATGGCAACACGATCACCTTTGTTTACAGTGAGACTGATATTGTCCAAAACATGAGTCTGCAAATCACCATCACTAAACGATTTGGCTAACTGCTGTGTTGAAATTACTGCCTGATCAGTCATAGCGCAATGCCTCAGCCGGTTTGACCTGGGATGCTCGCCAGGATGGGTATAAGGTAGAAAGAATCGATAAAACAAACGCGGTAATCGCAATGACACTCACATCATGCCACTGTAATTGCGAGGGAAGACTGCTGATGTAATACACATCTGCGGGCAGAAATTGGTAGCCAATCAGGCTTTCCAGTTTGGCAATCAATGTTTCCACATTTAATGCCAAAGCAACGCCGCCTATCACCCCTAAACCGGTTCCGATTAAGCCAATCAGGGTGCCTTGCACCATAAATATGCCCATGACACTGGCCGGCGTCATGCCTAGCGTACGTAGAATAGCGATATCAGGGTGTTTATCGGTCACCATCATGACTAAGGTCGAAACGATGTTAAAGGCGGCAACAGCGACGATCAGCAGCAGAATCACAAACATCACGGTTTTTTCCGTCTTCAACGCGCGGAAGAAATTGGCGTGTTGGTAAGTCCAGTCTGCTCCCCGATATTGAGTCGACACATCTTGCATCACATTGCGGAGTAACTGCGGCGCTTTGAATACATCATCAAATTCCAGTCTTAGCCCTGTCACCTTGCCCGGAATTTTGAAGAGTTTAGCGGCATCAGTGATATTCATAATGGCTAAAGAACTGTCATATTCATACATGCCGATTTCAAATACACCGACAACGGTTAAGCGTTTCAGACGTGGAATGACACCAGCTGGGGTTGGACTGACATGGGGTGTGATAAGCGTGATTTTGTCACCGGTGGCGACACCCATTGCGATAGCCAAATCTTTACCCAAGACAATGCCAAAACTGCCATCAGTCAGCGCTTCAAGCTCACCTTGAATGACCTTGTCACCAATCGTTGAAACCGTTTTTTCCAACTCAACGTCAATTCCTCTGACCAGCGTGCCTCGCACACGGCTGCCTTGGCTCAGCATCGCCTGACCCTCAACAAAAGGCGCGGAATCAACTAAGTCCGGATTATCCTGCAATGATGCTTGCAGTTGTTGCCAATCACTTAACGTGCCGTCTTGACCGGTGATAAAGGCATGTGAGGTCATACCAAGAATGCGTTCTTTCAGCTCTTTTTCAAAGCCATTCATCACGGATAACACCGTAATCAGAGCTGCGACACCAAGCGCAACGCCTAGCATTGACGTTAAAGAAATAAAGGAAATGAAGTGATTACGGCGTTTTGCTCGGGTGTATCGTGTGCCGATATAAAGACTGAGCGGTCTGAACATAGTAGCGCCAATCAAAAAGGGTAAAGAAACTGACCCCGCAGGGCAGGGTCAGCGCATAGGGTTTTACTATTTAGCGTGAACGGTTTGCGTACCATCTTCCGAGCCCACCAGCAGCACATCCGCAGGACGCATCGCAAACAGGCCATTAGTCACCACACCAACGATATCGTTCAATGTTTTTTCAAGCTTAATCGGTTCCATGATATCCATGCCGTGGACATCGAGGATGACATTGCCGTTGTCAGTGATAACGCCTTCACGGTAGACAGGCTGTCCGCCCAGTTTGACGATTTCGCGAGCCACATAGCTACGAGCCATCGGAATCACTTCAACAGGCAAAGGGAATTTGCCTAAAATATCAACTTGCTTGGTCGCATCGACGATACAAACAAACTGTTTGCTGGCGGCCGCAATGATCTTTTCACGAGTTAACGCACCGCCGCCACCTTTTACTAGCTCAAGCAGCGAGTTGGCTTCATCAGCGCCATCAACATACACTTCAATTTCATTACACTCGTTGAGATCGAAGACTTTTATGCCTAATTCCTGCATTTTTTTGGTAGAAGCTTCTGAACTGGAAACCGCACCTTCGATACGGCCTTTGATGGTCGCCAAAGCATCGATAAAGTGATTCACTGTTGAGCCGGTACCGACACCCACGATGCCATCACCTTTGATGTATTCCAGTGCAGCCCACGCGGCTTGTTTTTTCATTTCATCAGCATTCATAGTCAGCGTCCTCTTGTTCGCAATAGCGTAAAAAATAATCCCGGCAATTATAGAGATAAATGACCGTCAATGGTAACGTAAGCGCTTTGATAACGATAACTAACTGATTTGGGCGGCAATGCTAACTGAATACGTAGAAAAAATTCTCAAGGCGCGAGTCTATGACGTAGCCAATGAAACCCCGTTGGATGTGATGCCACGACTAAGTAAACGGCTACACAACACGATTTTGATTAAGCGTGAGGATTTACAACCGGTATTTTCGTTTAAGTTACGCGGCGCGTATAACCGAATGAGTCAGCTCAATGATGAAGAGCGTGCGCGCGGCGTGGTGTGCGCCTCTGCTGGTAATCATGCGCAAGGTGTAGCACTTGCGGCTCAAAAAATGGGCATTTCTGCACTTATCGTCATGCCAAAGACGACACCGCCAATCAAGGTGGAAGCGGTTCGTGCTTTAGGTGCAGAAATTAATCTACATGGCAACAGCTATGATGATGCAGGTGCTTATGCGACAGATATTGCGCAAAAGGATGGCCGCACCTATATCCATCCTTATGACGACCCAGAAGTGATTGCCGGGCAGGGTACCATTGCGATGGAAATCATTCGTCAGCATCCGGAGCCACTGCATGCGATTTTTGTCCCTGTCGGTGGTGGTGGCCTGATTGCAGGTGTCGCCGCTTATATCAAAGCATTCTGGCCTGAGATTAAAATTATTGCTGTTGAGCCAGCCGACGCTGCCAGTCTGAAAGCGGCATTAGATGCCGGTGAGCGAGTAAAACTGGATCAGGTTGGCTTATTTGCCGACGGAACTTCTGTCAGACAAGTGGGCGAGGAGCCTTTTCGAATCTGTCGTGAAACGGTGGATGAAGTCATCACGGTTGATAGTGATGAGCTATGCGCCGCGATCATGGATATTTTCGAAGATACTCGTTCGATTGCAGAACCTTCAGGTGCGTTGGCCGTTGCTGGTGTGAAGAAGTATCTCGCCACAAATCCGATGCAGGATCAGAAAATGGTTGTCATCGATAGCGGTGCCAACATCAATTTTGATCGACTGCGCCATGTGGCGGAACGGGCTGAAATTGGTGAACGACGTGAAGTGTTGTTTGCCACCAAGATCGATGAAGAGCCGGGCAGTTTCCAAAAATTTTGTAAAACGTTGGGTGATCGTGGCATCACCGAGTTTAATTATCGCTATGCCGATGACCAGCAGGCGCAAGTGTTTGTTGGCGTTAGAATTAATGGTAAAGATAAAGAGCGAAAAGGGCTATTTGAAATATTGGATCGCGCCGGTTACGACTGGGTCGATTTCACTGATAACGAAATGGCGAAACTGCATGTGCGTTACATGGTGGGTGGGCATGCACCACAAGTTGAAAATGAACGTCTGATTCGTTTTGAGTTTCCTGAGCGTCCAGGGGCATTGTTACGGTTTCTGACCCGTATTGGTAAACGTTGGAATATCAGTCTGTTCCACTATCGGAACCATGGCGCTGCGTATGGTCGCGTTTTAGTCGGCATACAAGTCGAAGACCAATACCAGCACGACTTTCAGACTTTCCTTGACTCACTGGGCTATAGTTATTGGGAAGAGACTGACAACCCGGCTTATCAATTGTTTCTGAAATAGCGCTGCAAACGTTTATCTATCAGGCTTGCCTAAGCAACCCGGCTGTGTTTTGCTAGGGATATAGTTTCTTTTTTGAAACAGGCGGTTAGCCATGTTGCTATGTTTAGGGCTGCTCCTTGATGAGAGCGTAAGCGAATGACAGTCAGCATCGCGGTAATGTGGCTGGCTGGACTACTGCTTTTTGCGATGCTGGTGAAGCCCATTGCTGAAAAGTGGCATATGCCGTTTGCCTCTGTGCTGATAGCGTTAGGTTTTATCGGAAGTGAGTTAGTGGTGAAAGCTGGCTTTGATACCGGAATTCGCTATGACTCTTTTCATGATCTGATTTTTTATATTTTTCTGCCGCTGCTTATTTTTCAGGCAGCCTTCACTCTCGACCTCACTCAATTAAAAGCACATTGGCTGCCTATCGTGCTATTTGCCTTGCCATTGATGCTGTTGGCGACCGCTATCAGCGCGTTGTTAATATATTGGGGCATTGGTCATCCGTCAGGCTTTCCCTTTATAGCAGCGCTTCTTACGGGGATCTTGTTGTCTGCCACGGATCCAGCAGCGGTAGTCGGTATGATGCGAGATCTAGGTGCTCCCAAACGTTTGTGCATTGTGCTTGAAGGGGAATCGCTATTGAATGATGCGATGGCTATTGTCACTTTTACTGTGTTGCTGCAATTAGCGTTGATGCCAGATTTCATGCTGTCGCTACCGGATGTTGCATTACGTTTCTTCTCCGTGTTTTTCGGAGGATTGTTATTCGGTGTCGTAATGGGGGTATTAGGCGCATTATTGCTGAACTATTTTCAGGATAATATCTCGCAGGCTGTTGTCACCATGGTCGCTGCCTATCTGGGTTTTTTACTTGCCGAGAAGGTGCTGCTTGTGTCAGGTGTCATCACGGTGCTGGTGGCAGGCTTGATGCTTAGTCACAAACTGTCTAAGCAACGGAACAAGACTAAAGCTTCTTTATTTGTTGATGATTTCTGGCAGTTCAATGTGTTTGTTGCTGAGGCGCTGATGTTTTTGTTTATGGGCGTCACCATAACGGTCACAATGTTTATTGATAACTGGCTGGCGATGTTGATTGCGATTGCAGCAGTATTGATTGCCAGAGTGGGGTTGTTAGCGACGGGCGCAGTCTTGTTATTACCTGTGAAGTCGCAAGCACGATTGACCATGATGGATCAGCGTTTGTTATTAACAGGTGGCTTGAGGGGCGCTGTGACCTTAGCACTGGTGTTATCGTTACCCACCGAGTTAAGTTATTGGTGGACCATTCAATCGATGGCGTTTGGTGTGGTGTTATTTACCTTTTTTGTGCAAGCACCATTGCTGCCCCACCTGCTCCAGCAGGCAGGGCAAAGCAAATCTAGTGAGCGTTGAGCTGTATGGTGCCACGCACTTGAACGCTAACCTCATTGCTACCGCCTGATAAAGCGGCTGGAGCACCTTTACGCATTGAGTCTGCTGACATCATTGCGCTTCGCTCCATCACCGGCATTGGGGTAAAGTGGTTGCCATCGATGGAGAGTGATACCAGATCGTAGCCTTTACGGTTGAACTCAGAAGTAATCAGTGACGCTTTATCTTTAAAGTTAACGATGGCTTGTTTAAGCAAGGTTTGTTTTACTTCTTCAGCTTTGGCATCGGAAACCTGAAAGTGCATCGATTGAATATTGGCTAGTGAACTGATGTCTGCAATGAACTGACTCATCTGCTCAAAGTTGCCTGTTTCCAGAGTTAATTGCTGGGTAACCTGCCATGAGCTGATTTCACCATCGTTATACAGTGGACGTGTGTTATAGCTCGATGTTTCAGCTTTAATCGCATTGAAGTTTTTTACCGCATCCAATACTAGTGCTGTTTTTTTATTAACCAGATTGGTGAGTTTGGCCGGGTCGCGACCATCTTCAATGACCTGTAGGCGAGTGATCAATTCATCATTAACCACATCACTAGTCGCGCTAGCGTCAAGATTTACCATACCGTATTGCTTGGTGTGGTCATCTGCCAACGTGACTGAGCTAAGCATGATGAAGCATGCAAAATAAAGGGCTTTTTTCATTTGTCTATCCTTGTCTTGAGGCCGATTTGCTTTTAAGACTATCTCAATTACAGTAAGTTTTCATATATCATGCACACATCACAATTGATGGTAAAAAGGTGATGGCTTCTGGGTCAACATGCCGTTACTGCCGCTTAAGATATAACAAAATAATTTTTATTAGTATTGAGGAATTTCATGAAAGCAGAAAAAAAAATCCTGCCTGATTCGGCTAGCCTTATCACTGCTGCTGCTGAACATTTTGTTGCGACGGCACGTGCTGCCATTGCCAAAAGAGGTGTCTTCTATGTGGCTTTGGCAGGTGGGTCGACGCCAAAAGGTCTGTATCAAAAGCTGGCAACATCACCGTACCTTGAACAAATCGACTGGGCTCGCGTTCATCTATTTTTTGGTGATGAGCGTTGCGTTGCGCCAACCCATGATGACAGTAACTTCAAAATGGCTCGTACGGCGATGATTGATTTGATTCCCATTCCAGCGGCAAATGTCCATCGTATGCCAACAGAAAGTGGTGAGCCTGCTGAGGTAGCTAAACGTTATGCAGAAACCATGCAAACAGTGATGGATGGCGCAGCATTTGACTTGTTGTTGTTGGGCCTAGGCCCAGATGGTCATATTGCCTCGCTATTCCCGGAAACGCCTGCTTTGGATGTGACTGATAGCTTAACCGCTCATCTTTATGTTGAGAAATTCGATTCATGGCGCGTCACCATGACTTACCCGGTCATCAATGCTGCCAGACAAGTCATCGTGTTTATTGCCGGTGAAGCCAAAGCCGCTATTGTTAATGACATAACGACGGAAGCAGTGACAGGATTGCCGGTTCAGCGTTTGGCGCCGGAAAACGATTATTATTGGTTTATGGACAAAGCCGCAGCAGGACAGTAAATAATGGCCTATCTGCTCGCAGCCGATATCGGTGGTACCAAAACCTTATTACAGCTCAGTGCTGTGTCAGGCGAGGTGTTGGCAAGTCAACGTTATGTCAGCGCTGACTATCGAGACTTTGAGCAGATTTTAACGGCATTTCTGGCACAAGCTGGTGGGCAATATCAGATTGATGTTGCCTGTCTGGCTATTGCTGGTCCTGTCAACGCTAATAGCGCTAAAGTGACAAATCTGCCCTGGCAGATTCACGCTGATAAGATCACCACTACTTTTGATATCGCTAGGGTCATTTTGTGCAATGATTTTGAAGCGGTCGGGTATGGCGTCGAGGCGCTGGAAGAGCATGATCTCCTGACTTTACATGCCGGGCAACCAGCACCAGGTCCTCGTGCACTGATCGGCGCAGGTACAGGCTTAGGTCAAGCTTATCTAGTTCAACAAGCAGATGAATGGCAGGTGTTCGCAACGGAGGGAGGGCATACCGATTTTGCGCCGACTGATCGAACGCAAGTGCGTTTATTAGAACATCTGTTTGAACGCTTTGGCCATGTTTCCTATGAACGTCTGGTGTCAGGCAGTGGTTTGGAAACGATCTATCATTTTTTGCGCGATTATCGTCAGTACGAAGAAGATTCGGATTGCCGCTTGGCGATGATGAAAGCTGATGCAGCCAGCGTTATTAGTGAATTCGCCCGCAAGGGTGAGCCATTGGCAAAAGAAGCGATGAATTTATTCTTTTCGATTTATGGTGCACAGGCAGGTAATTTAGCGCTAACAGTGATGCCTAAAGCGGGACTTTATATTGCGGGAGGCATTGCTGCTAAAAACCTAGAACTACTCGAGAAAGCGGAGTTTATGACGGCTTTTTTAAATAAAGGTCGAATGCAAGCCTTACTGGAGCGTATTCCAGTCAAAGTTATCCTTGATCCTGAGGTGGGTTTAAACGGTGCTCGCTTATTAGCCAGCAAAGCCATGTATAATTAAGTTATGACTGAATTTAATAGCGACATCCTCGTTGATGTAGAAACAACCTATCTGGATCAGGAGTCTGATCCTGAAAAAGCACGATATCTCTTTGCCTATACCATTACGATTAAAAACCAGAGTCAGGAAGCGGCGCGTTTACTGTCGCGTTACTGGAAAATCACCGGTGGTGATGGTCATGAACAAGAAGTCGAAGGTGATGGTGTGGTCGGACTGCACCCTTATCTGGCGCCTGAGCAGGAATTTACCTACACTAGCGCTGCCATGCTGGATACACCAGTAGGCATGATGCAGGGCCACTACAAAATGGTGGGGGACAATGGCAATAAATTTGATGTTGATATTCCTGCCTTCACACTCGCAGTACCCAGAACCTTACACTGAGTTTGTCTCAACGGTGAGTCGTCACTGCTGAGGCCGGGAAGGAGCCTGAAGCACATGACGCAAAAACAAGAAAAACTACTCTGGCTGTTGCTTGTGGTGGCCTGTCTGGTCTACTCATCGATGGATCCTGTCGCAGATCGTCTGACCTGGTTTATGGAAACTGTGCCGGTGATGATTGCTATTCCAATTCTGCTGATTACCCATAAGTCTTTCCCGCTAACACTGATAAGCATTCGTTTGATTGCAGTTTTTGCCTTGATTCTGATCGTCGGTGGCCATTACACCTATGCTGAAAACCCCTTATTCAACTGGATTCAAGACAGTTTCGATCTAGCCCGTAATCACTATGATCGGCTAGGGCATTTTGTGCAAGGTATAGTGCCTGCTTTGATAGCCAGAGAGTTGTTGCTGCGAACAACACTACTACAACGCGGTAAATGGCTATTTTTCTTAATCTGTGCAGTGAGTCTTGCTATCAGTGCCTGTTATGAGTTTATTGAGTGGTGGGCGGCTATTATTAATGCGCAGGCCGCAGAGGCCTTTCTCGGTACGCAAGGTGATAATTGGGATACACAATGGGATATGTTCCTTGCCTTGATGGGAAGCATTGTTGCCCAACTCAGTTTGGCACCGACTCAGGATAAGCAGCTTCGTGATTTACTCGACTAATGGCAAGCACTGACCGAGAGACTCGGGTGCACATATTTGGCCGTTGAGCCAGATGGCATGATCGAAGCGTACGCCATCTAAAACGGCATTACTTAAATTCGCATTGGTTAAATCCGCATAGGATAAGTCTGCCTGAGTTAAATTGGCATAGGATAAATCCGCTTGTGTCAGGTTGCTCCCTATCAAAATAGCCTTCTCGATATTGCTGTAACTTAAATCAGAAAACCGCAAATTTGAATAAGCGATATCAGCACCGAAAAGGGCTGCATTGCTCATATTAGCACCGGTCAAATCAGCGTTTCTCAGCTTGGCTAATGTGAGGTCTGCGCCAGCCAGTTGGCTGTCAGATTTGAGACAGTTATTCCAGTTAACTTCAGGCGACGGTGGCGCTGCACAGTTGGGAAGTGGCACAGGAATCGTTGTTGGATAGAACACAGCCAGAAAGGTGATCGCAACTAAAGCCAGAAAAGTGATCACTAAAGGCCACCACATACGCTCATGGCGATTACGATACTTTTGCATCAACATCCGTCTCAGTTCGCGCCGCTCCAGCTCGATGTCGGCCTCATCAGCACGTCGTTCTCCCCGGCGTTGTTTGGCCTCGGGAGGAAGAGTGACCTGCTGTTCACGACGATCCAGCCCGGTGCGTTCATCTAAATGACGTTTTGCTTTATCGGTATCCGGTGTATCTGGGTGAAGAGGGGTTTGATGTTGTAACGGCAACCAGTGCCGCTTATCCGCGGAGACTTCATCTCTCATCGACAGGCGGCCAACAATGAGGTGGTTGATGATTACCGACCCATTAAAGGGCCCCGATATCTCGCCATCCTTTCTGATATACCATTGTCCATGTTTGGGTTTCATTGCCATTGCTCTGAGCAATCATCTCATTGCTATACTAGCACCATGTTGCAATTTGTGGTGTCTCCATGCAGATAAATTCCTCACAGCAAAACTCTGCTGAGGTTATCCGTGATGTACCGGCTCGGTTATTAGCTAGTTTGGCCGATGGTGAGCGAGTACAAGCGACGGTGATTGCCAAGCTAAGTGGCCAGTCAGTCAAACTTCAGGTACGAGATAGCGTTTTGCAGCTTGTCAGTCAGCAGCCTCTGCAGCCGGGGCAAAAGATAGAGTTACAACGAACTGTTGAAGCCGGTCGTGCTGTGTTGGCAATTGTTCCTGCCGAAACGACTCTCAGCGCTGAACGTCTCGCCAGCCTCAATCCCAGCCTAAAGCCGGGCCAGCAGCTTGCAGTCGACGTTATCAAGTTGTTGGCGCAAAACCGACTACTGGTTAGTCCCAGCTTGATAACAAATAGCGGCAGCGTTGCAAAATCAACTCCAGCCAATACTCATATGTCACTGGCTCAGACATTGCCACGACAAATTGAAGTGGATATCAGCGCACTAAAACAAAGCTTCAAACTAGGCGATAAGCTTGCTATTGAAGTCATGCAAACTCAACCACTAACAATAACGCTTCGCTCTGATAGTCCAACACGGGCTGAGCAGATACAAAGTTATCAGCGTCGTTTGATACCGCAGATTGATCGAACGGCAACGCCGTTAGCGACGCTGAATAAATCAATTACAGAACCAGTATTACCGCAAGCAATAAGACAAGAAATAACACGACTGTTTCAAGGGGTGACTGATAAAACAGCGTTGCAGCAGCCCGAGGCCATAAAACAAACCATTAACAATAGTGGTGTGTTTTTAGAAAGCTTTTTAAAAACTAATCCGCGATCTGTCACCACGGGCCAAGATTTTAAAGCCAATTTATTGCAATTGGCTGAAGTATTAAAACAGCAGGTCCAACAACCTGCATTGAACCGGTTAGTGGATAGTCCCGATATTATGAAAAAATTGCCCATTGAGGTGCAATCAGCGCTGAAACAACTCGCCACCACCCCTCAGGATTTACGTCAACTTCCAGCACAGGTACAAGCCGCCTTAGCGAGTAAAGGCCAGACACCGATGCAGTTACTATTAGGCTTATTATCGAGCTTGCGAGGTGCTACTAGCAGCAGTGAAACCTCATTGGCACCTTTGTCTTTAACCACCACACAAAATCAGAATCTAAGCGGTGTACAAGCGTTTATCAATGCTCGAGATGGTCAGACTTCACAAGCACAGAATGCAGTCCGGTTTGTGGAATGGCAGATGATGCGTGATTTATTACGTGAAGTGGAGTCAGCCACTGCGCGCATCCAGTTTAATCAACTGTCGATGGCAAGAGAGAGTGATCTGCCAAATAACGTCAATGTCTGGCTGTTTGATTTGCCGGTTAAAGATAAACAGCAACTGGAAATGCTGCAATTGAGGCTGGAACAACATTCTCCCGATTTAACCGCCGGAGAAGAGGCTATTTGGCAGGTGCAACTTAATCTGGAAACGCAAAATCTTGGCCCGATGCAAGCGCGCATCAGCCTACATAAGCAAGATATCAAAGTCGTGATTCTGGCTGAGCGAGAGGAGAGTGCGACTGTTTTATCTCAGTATCTTGATGAGTTGAATCAGCGTTTACAGAAACTTGATATTTCAATCAGTCATTTAAGTTGCCGACAGGGGGCTATTAGCCCCTTAACCACTGATATTCAGCCTTCACAGGGTGAACACTTACTGGATATTTCGGTATGAATAAGAACGACGATATTCTACGAGCCATTGCCCTGCAATATGATGGTGACAATGCGCCCACGGTCACCGCGTCTGGCGAAGGAGCCATCGCTGAAGAGATATTGCGGATCGCTCGAGAACACAATATTCCATTAAAAGAAGATGCGCTGCTTGCTGAATTATTAAGTGATTTAAATCTCGGCGAAGAAATTCCCCCCATGCTGTATCGGGTTATAGCAGAAGTCATTGCATATGCCTATCTGGTTTCGGGCAAAGTTCCTGTAAAGAAAGGGGAAAATACGAATTAGGCTTACCCTGCAACAGACAAAATAGTAGTTATGCATCACGTGACATATTTGCAACACTTTATAAATAGCATTATGAAAATAGCATTAAGTGTTGATTTTTATAAATAAAACCGATATCGTCGATTTCATGTACAACATTCTGTCGACATGAGATAGCGAACGATATTCAGATGAATACGAAAATCAGGGATAGTTTGGCGCTGACAACAGCACCAAACCAGACAATCAGCGACCCGGCATCTACCGAAGCCGTCTCTGATCTCCTTGACGCTAAAATTATCATTGGCGGCACAGCACTTGCTGAAACAGCCTTCACCAAAACATTGCTTGAAGTCAGTGGTTTCAGCAATATACAAACAACCACTAGCCTTGATGGGCTTATGCAGCTGATGCGACAGGGCATAGCAAACGATATTTGCGATATTGATTTGTTAATCCTAGATAAAGACATGCCCGATCTAAATCTTCAGGATTTACGTCTGGTCATGGATCAATTTGATGAATGGCGCTTAATTCCCATCATTTGTTTGTGCAAAGAATCACAGTGGGATCATGCGCAGGTATTGACTGATCTGGGGCATGGCGTGACATCAATGCTGTACCATCCCCTCACTGCAGAGTCTTTACCGCCAGCAATAATGACGGCGTTGGCAGTAAAACGCGAACGCGATATCAGCTATCGTCAGCAGTTAGATCTGGAAGATGAGCTCGCTAATTTGAAAGTGATGGAAGCGCGATTACAGTTTTCGGTTAGTCACGATGATCTTACGGGTTTGGCTAATCGTCGTCGACTTGAGCAGGCTTTGGAGCTGAGTTTGACGCAAGTGCGTAACTTCATGAGCACCAGCGCTTTGTTTTATATCGATTTGGACAGCTTCAAAGTGCTAAATGATGCAGAAGGTCATGAAGCAGGCGATACTTTATTGGTGCAGGTGGCTAACTCACTGAGACGTTATTTTCGAGTGAACGATACCCTCGTTCGTATTGGCTCAGATGAATTTGCGGTACTGGTTGATAATACCGATAAAAAAATGGCTATACAGCAAGCAGAAGGACTGCGTAATTTGTTTGATGGTTATAGCTTCGAACATCACGGCCATCATTACCACCTGTCCGCCAGTATCGGTATTAAACTGATTCAGCGTCAAGATGCGACAACGGTCGGCGAGGTATTATCCCATGCTAATCAGGCGTGTTATACGGCCAAAAAACGCGGCCGTAATCGTGTGCATCTCTATAGCCCGGAAGATCGCGAAATGCATACGCTCAGACACAGTGTGGAGTGGGCACCGCGTATCAGAGCTGCGCTTAAAGAGGAAAACTTTTTACTAGAGTTTCAACCGATTTTTGCTTTAGATAGCGGTGCTATAACGCATTATGAATGTTTGATTCGGATGCGTGGTGACGGCGGTGTGGTCTATTATCCGAAGGAATTCATACCGGTTGCTGAGGCGATGGGACTCATTCATCAGATTGATTTCTGGGTGGTCGCCAAAGCGTTTGATTTACTTTGCGGTATGCCTGACAGCATTTCGTTTGCGGTTAATCTGTCGGGTAATGTGTTTCTGGATGAAAACTTGTATCGCTTGATCCAGCAAAAACTGAAAGAGACGGAGATTGATCCCGAACGCATTGTATTTGAAATCACTGAAACCTCGGCGATATCAAATTTTGAACAAACCAAACGCATGGTGACAAACCTACGTTCACTGGGCTGTCGTTTCGCCTTGGATGACTTTGGTGCTGGTTTTAACTCATACAGTTATTTGAAACATTTCCCGGTCGATATTTTAAAAATTGATGGCGGTTTCATCACTGACTTGGATAACGACCCCGTTGATCAATTACTGGTTAAATCAATGATTGATATAGCCCATAGCCTAGGTAAAAAAACAGTCGCTGAATTTGTTGAACGCGAAAGCACGCTTAACCTGTTAAAAGGCTACGGTGTCGATTTTGTGCAAGGGTACTTAGTCGGTAAGCCGCAATCCATCATTCCTGACAAAGACTAGTGCATGCCAGCATGATCAGTATCACGACCATGCAGACGGCTGATCAAATGTGCTTCTTCATCACTTAAATTACAGTTATCAATAAGCTGTTCAACACCGGCTCCTTTTCGTGCCAATCGGATAGCATGATCATAGCCCGGCTGGCTATTCGCACGAAGATCCAGAGAGTGCTGATGATCCCGAATTTTAATTAAGGTCTGCTCGAATTGTAAAATCCGTTCATCGGTACCAGATGCACCTTCACACAAGGCTGACATTTGGTTTTGCAGTGTTCGAATTCGTTCCGTTTGCAGTTGATACAGTTTGAGCAAGCGCATGGTTGCCAATCCAAGGACGAGAAACACAGCACTCATTACAGTGATCACAACATATATCGTCATGATTTAGCTCCTTGCGCTACTCGGGCGCAGTTAAACATACTCATCTATTTGTCCGCCTTTGCCATCATCTTTTGGCTTCGGCTTATCTTTTTTATCCTCAGCGTCTTGCTGCTGCGGCCGTCTTTGTTTACGCCGATCGTCCTCTGGCGAGGGGGACACCAGAGGACTGGGCGAACTTGGCTGGGTGGGTTTTATTTCATCAGCCAAGGGGGAAGCCTATAATTCGTTGATATCTGATATTTCCTCATCATTCAGCAACTTATTCACATCGACCAGAATAAGAAGATACTTTTCTCTGTTACAGACCCCCTGAATAAACCGTGAGCTGTCGTCACTGATGTTGGGGGCAGTATCAATTTCTGATTGACGTAAATAAACCACCTCAGCAACGCTATCAACCAACATACCAATCACGTGGCCAGATACCTCAACGATAACGATGCGAGAGCTTTCATCTGGCTCTTTTGTGCTCAAGCCGAAACGGGCTCGTGTATCGATCACCGTTACGACATTACCGCGAACGTTAATAATACCCAGCACATAAGATGGCGCACCGGGCACTGGGGCAATTTCCATCAGCCGTAAGACCTCTTGAACCTGCATTACGTTGATGCCGTAAAATTCGTCTTCTAACTGATAGGTTACCCATTGCAACATTGGGTCTTCAGCTGTATTTTCGTTTTGGCTCATGCCGTATTACCCTTACTCAATATTGTCATTTTTCTGACAACGCATAATAAAATCAATGCAGACTTCATGCCAGTTAACTTTGCTTTAATGTGAGCAAAAGCGCTGGAATATCAATAATCTGATAATCACCTTCAGTGATAACGCCTCGACGCCAACTAGGCTGTGACTGCTGATCGAGCCAATTGATGCTATCGGCCTGATAGGTGATGATGTGTTGTATATGATGGCAAGCAATGCCCCAGCGATGATCATCAATAAGAACAATATAATTCGCTTGTATAGGCTTCAACCGGGTTTCTGTCTGGAGCAAGTGACGAATATCAATAACCTGACTAGTTTGTGGCTGGTTGATAACGCTAAGTTGCCAACTAGGCTTTTCCGGCAGCACGTTCAGACCTTGCTGAGGCCAGCGTACAATATTATTAACTTCGGAGACGGGCACGGCTAAGTTAAGCCCGTCAATATCACAAAGTAAGACTCTGAGGTTTTCCGGCTGTTCGTCAACCTCTGATAGTGGCGTCTCATTAACCATTTCAGGCTGTGCCGCTGAGTCATTTGAAGGTATTTCCGTTATGACTGATTCTGTGGCTGATGTGGCTTCAGTTGTCGTGGCCGGCGTTGTCAACATGTCGTCGAAGTAGGCACTCAACGCCTGACTTTGTTCGTGGATTGGTTTATTAGCCATGAGAAAACTTAGCTTGAGGCTGTATTAACTCGGTTAGTAGTTGCTGGTATGCCTGACTGCCTTCTGCATTGATATTCATTTCAGGCAGTGGCATGCCCAGTTTGCTGGCTTCACGGAACGATGGATCAACGGGCACCACATGATCCCAGACGTGTTTTCCATACTGCTGATAGAGCTGTTGTAAACAATCATTCGCAGCTTTTGTTCGATTATCGTGCATAGTTGGCACGATCAGGTAGGGTAGCTCAGTGTGACGTGAATGGTTGATCATCGAGACGGTGTGCAACATATGCTCGAGGCCTTTCAGTGACAAGAACTCGGTCTGAACCGGAATCAGCAATTTATCGCAGGCTGCCAGAGCATTAATCATCAACACGCCAAGCATCGGTGGGCAATCAATAAACACGTGCTGGAATCGATCCTTAAAGAAGCTTAATGTTTTGCGAATAATCAATCCTTTGCCTTGTTGCGCCCCAAGTTGGCGATCAAGTGTTGCCATTGCCGTTGATGCGGGCAATAAGAACAAATTGTCATGTCTCGTTTTTTTCAGACTCTGGAATATCGCGTCCTTAGGTGTGTTGTCGAGCTTCTGAAACAAAGTGTAGATGCTGGTTTCTATGACATCCGGGTCATAGCCGAGGTAAGTGGTGAGTGAGCCATGCGGATCCAGATCAAGAATTAAGGTTGATTCGCCACGCTGTGCCAGTAAGCTCGCTAAAGAGATCACGGTTGTGGTTTTGGCGACCCCGCCTTTTTGATTACATATCGCCCAAACAGTCATGGCTGAGCCTCAGCTTGTGTGTTTGGTTCGGGGAATTCAATCATACTAATCGGGGGCAGTGAGCTGCTGTTATCAATGTTATTTTCTGAACTGATGACTTGGCCTGCATTGGTATCAAAAATATCAAGATCACGGCGACTTTTATCGCTACCTAATACGACTAAGACAACCCGTCGATTTTTCTGACGTCCTTCTTCGGTTGCATTATCTGCAATGGGTTTGTATTCGCCGTAACCGATGGCCGACATACGATCAGGCTGAATGCCATAGCGGTCTAATAAATGTACAACGCTGGCGGCACGCGCTGCCGACAATTCCCAGTTCGAGGGAAAACGACTGGTATTAATGGGGTTGTTATCGGTAAAGCCTTCTACCTGAATGGGATTGGCAGAGGTTTGCAAAATATCAGCGATTTTACCAATGACAGGGACAGCAGCACGTTCCAGTCTGGCTTCACCGCTTTCAAATAAAACGCGTGACTTGATTTCCAGTTCGAGCCAGTCTTCACCCTGCTTAATGATGACGTCTTCCGTTTCAATCATATCAGCCAACGCACCGCTAAGTTGTTTTGTTAATTCTTTAATAGTGCGTATATCGTTCTCTGTAGCAGGGGGCGGTCGATGAGGAATTTCTGGTAGATCGATTTTGTAATCGGCTTTTTCTGGCTCTCCAGGTTCAGCAGTAAGTTTGCCTTCGCCACGGCTGATTTCGCCAATTTGAATTGGATTTTTACTGCGCACAGGATCGGAAAATACCGCTTCGAGGGTATCCGATAACACCCGGTATTTTCCTTCATTAACAGAAGAAATTGAGTACATCACAACAAAAAAAGCAAACAATAAGGTGATGAAGTCAGCATAGGATACCAGCCAACGTTCGTGATTTTCATGTTCTTCATGTTTCTTCCGGCGCGCCATAAGCCACTCAGTTCAGGTAGGCCTGAAGACGACTTTCGATATTACGAGGGTTATCGCCATCTGCGACTCCAATCAGGCCTTCAATCATCATCATTTGTATGCGACTGCGTTGCGCCACGACAGATTTTAGTTTATTGCCCATCGGCAGAAATAACAGATTAGCGAGTGCAACACCGTAAATGGTTGCGACAAAAGCAACAGCAATCCCCGAACCTAGCGATGATGGATCGGCAAGATTACCCATCACATGAATTAAGCCCATCACTGCGCCGATAATACCAATCGTGGGGGAGTAGCCACCCATGGCTTCAAATACTTTCGCAGCCTGAATATCGTCACTTTCCTGAATGTCGAGATCATTCTCCATCACTTCTCGAATCAACTCAGGTTCAGCCCCGTCAGCAATCAGTTGTAAGCCTTTTTGTACAAAAAGGTCGGTTTCATCCATCGCCACAGATTCGAGCCGAACCAAGCCTTCACGACGCGCAATTTGATTCCATTCCAGTATTTTTTCTAACACCACACTGGGAGATTGCGAGGGAGGCGTGAAAATCCATATCGACATACGCATGGCACGAACAAAAGTATTCATTGGTGTTTGCAGCATGACAGCGCCGAGCGTACCGCCCAGAACAATAAGCATAGCAACAGCATTGAGAATGGTATCGAGATGACCACCCTCAAGTTGTTGGCCCAGCAAAATGGCACCAAAACCAACGATCAGGCCGAGAATACTCAGAATATCCATAATTAAAGTAGCTCTCCGAGTTGTCGGCCTATCGACGTTAGATCGAGAATTTTATCCGCTAAGCCGGCCTTGGCAATCGCCATAGGCATACCATAAATGGTGCTCGTTGCTTGATCCTGAGCCCAGATTTCCCCGCCTTTGTTTTTAATGGATTGGCATCCTTCTTTACCATCACTGCCCATACCCGTCAGAATAATGGCGAGCGTTTTATCACCACAAATAGGCGCGACGGAATTAAACGTCAGATCCACACAAGGCTTATACGTCTGCGCATCATGGCCATCTTCTATGCTCAGATAGAGTCGTTGCGGCCGGCCTTTCAGCAGCATCTGTTGGCCACCAGGTGCCAGATAGGCTGTACCGGCTTGCAATGATTCACCATTTACGGCCTGTTTGACGTGAATCTGGCATTGCGCATCCAGTCGTTCGGCGAATGACGGCGTAAAACTGGCAGGCATATGCTGTACCAACAGGATAGGGCAGGGAAACGATGCCGGTAATACGGTTAACACTTTCTGTAATGCGACAGGGCCACCTGTTGAAGTCCCGATTAACACCAGATCAGGCTTGTTAATCGGCGCGTTATTACGAGCCGGCGCAGTGGCTGTTTGTGTGACAATGTCTTGTTGTAACGGTGTTTGTAGACTGGCATGAAAGCCATTGGCTAACTGATAAACACGTTGGCACAATTTTCTCTGTGCTTCACTACGATCGCTGGACAAATCTTCAAATCGTTTTGGCAAAAAGTCAGTAGCACCGGCTTCTAATGCATCTAATGTGGTTTTGGCACCTTCCGTAGTCCATGTAGATAACATTAAAACGGGGGTGGCACGAAGGGATTTGATTTTGCGTACAGCGGTGATGCCATCCATCACCGGCATTTCCAGGTCCATGGTTACCACATCAGGCTTATGAATCTGCAGTTGTTTTAAGGCTTCTTCACCATTATTAGCTGTGGCGACTACTTCCAAGCGAGGATCGGCATCTATAATTTCAGCCAGACGCTTGCGAAAGAAACTTGAGTCATCAACGATGAGCACCTTAACCGTCACGATATGTCCTAGTAACCGCGATTTGCATAGGCTTTCATAAGCTCGGGGAAATCAAGAATCAAAGCAATACGGCCGTCACCCGTTATGGTGGCACCTGCCAGTCCTTTTGTACCATGTAATAGAGCACCCAGAGGTTTGATCACCACTTCTTCCTGACCTAGCAGTTGATCAACAACAAAACCAACTCGCTGTGTGCCGACATTGACGATGACAACATGCTCGATTTCAGGTTTATCTGTTTCGTTGAAATTCTTTGCCAGCCATTTACGTAAATAAAATAATGGTAGCGCTTTATTGCGAACCATAATCGTTTGTTGACCATCGACGACATTGGTTTTGCTCAAGTCCAGATGGAAAATTTCATTGACGTTAACCAGTGGAAACGCAAAAATCTGATCGCCCAACATGACCATAAGCGTAGGCATAATCGCTAAAGTAAGCGGTACTTTGATTGATAAAGTGGTGCCGATGCCGATTTCTGATTTGATATCAATCACGCCATTGAGTTTGGATATGCTGGTTTTAACCACATCCATACCCACGCCGCGGCCAGAGATATCAGAGATTTCCTGTTTCATTGAAAAGCCGGGTGAAAATATCAGAGCAAAACATTCTGATTCAGTCAGTCTTGATGCGTTGTCTTCATCCATCATGCCTTTTTCAACGGCTTTACGGCGCAATACTTCTGGGTTCATACCCGCACCATCATCGGTGATCGTCAGCAGAATATGATCACCTTCCTGAGCGGCACCAAGCACGATGTTACCTTGTCTTGGTTTGCCTGCGGCTTCTCGCACATCAGGCATTTCAACCCCATGGTCGACGGCATTTCTAACTAAATGCACCAGTGGATCTGCCAGCGCCTCGACTAGGTTTTTGTCCAGATCGGTTTCTTCACCGCGTAGCTCTAAATTAATATCTTTTTTGAGACTGCGGGCGAGGTCGCGAACAACGCGGGGGAAACGGCCGAACACCTTTTTGATAGGCTGCATGCGGGTTTTCATTACCGCACTTTGCAAATCACCTGTCACCACCGTCAAATTATTCACAGCTTTGGCCATGTCTTCATTTTCGAATGCGGCTTCGAGCGTGTTGATTCGATTTCTTACTAACACCAGCTCACCCACCATATTCATAATTTCATCAAGGCGGCTGGTATCTACGCGAACACTGGTATCTGCTGTTTGTTTAGCGGGTGCAGCTTTCGGCGCTGTATTGTCTTTTTTGGTTTCAGTATTTGCTGCGGCTGCTGATTTTTGAGGTTCGGGCTGTGTTTTTTCAGGCTCAGCCGTTTTCTCTACGATGGGAGCTGCTGTCTGTGCAGGGGAGGTTGATTTAGTTTTACCCTGTAGTTCATCCAGTAGGGCTTCAAATTCTTCTTCAGTAATATCGTCACTGTCAGACTGTGATGACGCTTTAGCAGGGCTGGCCGCTGCTTTTGTTTCGGAAGCTACCTCCTGGCTGCCCGGAGCAGCATTTCCATGCAATTGATCGAGTAATGACTCAAATTCGTCATCTGTGATTTCATCACTATCGGATGGGGCGGATTTAGATTCAGTTATCACAGCGGGTTCTGGCTCGGGTTCAGGTGCAGTAAATGCAACCTTATCTGGATTAAGATAGGTGGCTAATTGACTCAAAATGGCAGGATCGGCAGCGGTAGGGTACTCCCCAGCTTTTAACTCGGAAAACATGCTGTTTAGACTGTCGAGTACCTTCAGAAAGGTATCCATCATGTCGGCGTCGACAACTCTTTCCCCCTGCCGAAGCAGGTTAAAAACATCTTCACCCTTGTGGCACAAGGCCACCATGGCATCAAGGCTTAAAAAGCCGGCTCCCCCTTTAATGGTGTGGAAGCCGCGAAAGATGGCGTTGAGTAAATCAGCATCCTGTGGCTGGTTTTCCAGCTCGACCAATTGCTCATTCAGGCCTTCTAAAATTTCTTCCGCTTCGACTAGAAAGTCCTGCAGGATTTCGTCATCTGTATCCAGCGTCATGCATTACATCCTCAGAAACCGAGGCTAGATAACAAGTCATCCACATCGTCTTGGTTATTCACCACGTTATGTTTGTCCTGTGAATTTATCTGCGGGCCTTCGGCTTTAATAGGGTCAACTTTTTCTTTTTTAGCTTCAGCTGTCTGCTGCTTACCGGCTACCTTGACCAGCTGCACCAGATTTCTTTCCACTTCTTCTACCAAGGCAATAACTTGACGAATAACTTGTCCGGTTAAGTCCTGGAAGCCCTGAGCTAACGTCATTTCCGACAGATTTGCATGCACCTGATCGGCATGTTGCTTGACGGTAGGTAAATAAGCTTCGATTTCTTTAACCAGAACTCGGAACTCATCCGCCGTCATTTCTTTATTGCGGAAACGCTGCCAACTCTCATCTATCTTTTCGGCAGTTTCGCGGAGTTCTTGAGCCAAAGGTAAGGTGTTATCGATATACCCCAAGGTTTTGTGGGCGGCTTCTTCTGTTGTGGTGATGACGTAGTTCAGACGCTCACGGGTGTCGGGCATATCGTTTTGTGCCATATCGACTAGACGCGAGTCGATATTGAAATTATTCAGTGCTTCATGCAACTCCCGTGTGAGTTTGCCTACTTCCTGAAATAATTCATTTTCGTGTGATTGGGTGAGGATAGTGAGTTGCTGGTGAACCGCAGTCTCATTGTTTGCTTCTAGCGCATCGATGAGTGCATGGGCAGCGTCTAGCTGCAGCTGTTTATTATGCGAAGCCATAACGTTGTCCCTTAAGCGTTGAGTCGTTCAAAAATCTTTTCGATTTTTTCCTTCAAAGTCGCGGCAGTGAATGGTTTGACAATGTAACCATTTACCCCGGCTTGGGCAGCTTCGATAATCTGTTCACGTTTGGTTTCGGCCGTTACCATTAGTACCGGAAGTGTCGCCAGCTTTTCATCTGCACGTACTGTTTTCAGCAAATCGATACCTTGCATACCGGGCATGTTCCAGTCGGTAATCAGAAAGTCGATACCACCAGCTTCCAGAATGGGGAGTGCTGTGATGCCATCATCAGCTTCCAGCGTATTATTAAAGCCCAAATCACGTAACAGGTTCTTTATAATCCGTCGCATTGTGGAAAAGTCATCCACAATCAGGATCTTCATATTTTTATCCAAGTCTAACCTCCAATTTTCACATAACCCAATCACGAAGTTTGGATCGAAGCCTGATCACAGTCTGACTGTGAATCTGGCTGACTCTCGACTCACTGACACCGAGAACTTCTCCAATCTCTTTCAAATTCAGCTCATCATTATAGTACAGGCTCATCAGCAATCGCTCGCGTTCAGGCAGACTATCAATCGCCCGAACCATGGCTTGTTGGAAGTCATCTTGCTGTACTTCCTCCTCGGGAGCGGCAGGACCTGATGATATCGGGCGGGCATGGACTTCGTCATTATCGCTGAACTCGTCCAAACTAAATAACTGATGACCAGTTGAATCTTGTAGTTGTTGATGATATTCGCTGATATCCAGTCCCATTGCCTGTGCGACTTCAGCATCGCTGGCATTCCGACCTTTTTGTTGCTCTATTACCTGCATGGTGCTTGATATTTCACGGGCTTTTCGATGAACCGAACGTGGCGCCCAGTCATTACGACGAATTTCATCCAGCATTGCACCGCGAATGCGAATGCCAGCATAGGTTTCAAAGCTGGCGCCCTGAGAAGAATCAAACTGATGAGATGCGTCGAGCAGACCGATCATACCTGCCTGTATTAAGTCCTCGACATCGACAGATGCAGGGAGGCGGGCAATCAGGTGATAGGCAATACGTTTTACCAGCGCGGCGTTTTGTTCGACCAGCTCGCTTTTTGATTGCCCAGATGTATACATAGCAGCTCGGCTATTCATGCCATTTCCATACTCGCTTGTATGAGTCTTTCTACAAAAAATTCCATATGACCACGAGGTTGTTTCTGCACCGGCCAGTATTCTACTTTTTTTGCTAGATGGGCAAAGGCCGTGGCTGACTTACTGCGGGGAAATGCTTCGACAACGCTGCGTTGCTTTTTGACGGCGCGACGCAAGTCTTCATCAAACGGCACGATGCCCATAAAATCCAGGGTTACGTCTAAAAAACGATCACAGACTAATGAGATCTTGTCGAATAACTCACGACCTTCCTGAACACTTCGACTCATATTGGCGACGACATGGAAACGTTCAACACCGTACTCACGACTGAGCAGTTTAATCAAAGCGTATGCATCAGTGATGGAGGCGGGTTCATCACAGACCACGATGACAACTTCTTGGGCGGCGCGACTGAAACTAACTACGCTGTCAGCAATACCAGCCGCACTATCGATTAATAACACATCGATATGCTGGTCCATTTCGCTAAATGCCTGAATCATGCCTGCGTGTTCTGCACTGCTGAGTTCAGCCATTTTCTGAACGCCTGACGCGGCCGGGATAATTTTCAGACCAGAAGGGCCTTCAACGATGATTTCTCTGAGGGATTTGCTGCCATCGAGTACATGCAACAAATTGAATTGTGGGTGGAGTCCCAACATGACATCAATGTTGGCTAATCCCAGATCAGCATCAAGCAACACCACTTCTTTGCCTTGCGCGGCGAGCGCAACACCCAGATTAACCGTGACATTGGTTTTACCGACACCACCTTTACCACTTGCCACAGCAATCACTTTGACTGGGCGAGGGGGATTAGCTTGTCGTCTCAGGCCGGCGGCCTGATCGTGGGAATTTTCAGCCATAGGCGGCAAACCCTCCGTAACTGGATAATGTTTGTGGATCCAGTTGTTGTTCGTCGTTCATTAAATCACTGGCTTGGTTAACCAATGCATTTGGGCGAGCCTGACTCAGGTCTTCAGGCACTTGCTGCCCATTGGCCACATAGGCTAATGGCAGTCGATGTCGAATCAATGCAGATAGTGCACCGCCTAAACTACTTGTCTCATCTGTTTTGGTAACTATACAACCACTCAAATCCAAATGTGAGAAAGCATTGATAATATCATTGATGCCGCTTGCTTGAGTGTTAGCAGACAAAGTTAAATACGTTTTCACGCGTGGTGACTGCTGTTTTAGTAATGCAAATTTCTCAGTAAGCTGCATGTCTCGCTGATTCATGCCAGCAGTATCGATCAGGATAAAGCGACGATCAAGCAGGTCGTTTAAGGTATAAGCCAGTTCTGAATGCGTTCTGGCAACGCGCACGGGTACACCGAGAATACGTGCATAGCTTCGCAATTGTTCCTGACCACCGATGCGGTAACAATCTGTGGTAACCAATGCCACTTCACGTGCACCGTATTTCAATGCACAACGTGCGGCCATCTTTGCAATGGTGGTGGTTTTACCGACACCGGTTGGGCCAACCAAGGCAAAGATACCGCCTTCACTGAGCATATCTTCTTCGGGCAGATCGATTTGTGCTGCTAAACGGCCTAAAGATTGACGCCAGGCTGTTTCCAAGTCATCGATGCCACGCATTTGAGCGGTGATCTGTTTGGCAATTTCAACCTCCACGCCCATATGCAGAAAACGTTTCAATAACTGCATCTGCGTCGGGCTTTGGCGCTCCATATCTTTCCAGGTTAAATCAGACAGCTGGTTTTGTAGCATATCGCGCAGACTGGCGATTTCTTTACGCATTTGAACCAGGGTCGGTTCTTGTGACCAGATATTCTCTTTCGGCGCGGAGCGAGGTGCCTCTTGCAGTGGTTCTACTGATGGGTTGATTTCAACACGAGGCTTTTCTTGTTGTGCCACTCTGGCAGGCTCAGCCTGACGACGAAACTGTGATTCGTCATAGTCTGTTGCGGCAACAATTTCTATGCCGCCATCAACCCTTGTGTTGGACAGAATAACAGCATCCGGACCCAGTACATCCCGTACTTCGCGGATTGCCTGACGCACATCTGCTGCTTGGAATCGTTTGATTTTCATAAATCACAACCTCAATCTGTCTTTCATCGACCAATATTGGCCACTATCCTAATTTGCTTGTCGTCCGGTATTTCATTGTAGGACAACACATTCAGCCCCGGGATAGAGTGTCGGATGAAGCGAGATATCCAACTACGCAAACCTGCCTGAACAACAAGAATGGCAGCATCGCCAGTCATTTCTTGTCTTTGTGTCACATCCTGCAGGTTCTTGTGCATGTTCTCTGCCAGTCCGGGTTCCAGACTGGCGCCACCTTCACCAGAAGCCTGTAAAGTTTTCAGCAATATCTGTTCCAGTTCTGGATCTAGCGTGATGATAGGCAGATCGGATCGGGTGCCATTGATGTGCTGCACAATAGAATGACTCAAGGCCATTCGCGTTGCAGCTGTGATCGCTTCAGGATCAGGATTACGAGCAGCCTGTTCTGAGATGGACTCAGTGATAGTACGGATGTCGCGAATCGGAATGTTTTCTTCCAGCAGGCTTTGCAGCACCTTCTGTACAGTGCCCAGTGGTACTGTGTCTGGTACCAGGCCTTCCACCAGTTTTGGCGCGGTTTTAGCGAGGTTATCCAACAAGTGTTGTACTTCTTCACGCCCTAATAAGTCATGCGCATGATTATTCAGAATTTTACTTAAATGGGTGGCAATAACCGTATCGACATCTACAACGGTATAACCCTGTGCCTGAGCATGTTCACGTTGGCTGGTATCAATCCAGACTGCATCAAGCCCAAAGGCAGGGTCGTGCGTTTGCACCCCATCAAGGTCGCCAAAAACTTGACCCGGGTTGATAGCCAGCATGCGATCGGGAAAGACTTCTGCCTCACCAAATGTCACACCAAATAGGGTGATTTGATAGGCGGTAGGTGCTAAATCAAGGTTGTCACGAATATGCACAGGGGGAATTAAAAAGCCCATTTCTTGAGAGATTTTCTTTCTTATGCCTTTGATTCGATTCATTAATTGGCCGCCTTGGTTTGTATCAACCAAGGGAATCAAACGGTAACCAACTTCTAAACCAATAGGGTCAACGGGGCTCAGATCGTCCCAACTCAGTTCTTTTTGTTCGCGTGGTGCTTCAGCTTGTGGTGCCTGAGCTGCAACCTCAGCGACGGCGGCGGCTTTTTGACGTTGATGAATAAAATAAGCACTCCCGCCACCTAAGGCCGCTAGCGTCAGAAAGGGGACGTTAGGCATACCTGGGATCAAGCCGAGCCCCGCCAAGATGGCCGACGTCACTGCCAAGGTTTTGGGATTGCTGAGTAGCTGCCCAACAATCTGCTCGCCCATATCCTGTTCTTTAGTCGAACGGGTGATAAGTAAACCGGCAGCAGAGGCAAGTAATAATGAAGGGATTTGTGCGACCAGACCATCACCAATAGTCAGCAATGTGTAGTTCTGCGCCGCTTGTGCAAAGCTTAAATCATGTTGCGCTACGCCAATAATGAAGCCACCAATGATATTGATAAATAAAATCAAAATACCGGCTATGGCATCACCACGGACGAATTTACTGGCACCATCCATAGAGCCGTAAAAGTCAGATTCCTGCATGATTTCTTCACGCCGGCGCCGGGCCTCGTCTTGATCAATTAATCCGGCATTCAGATCGGCATCGATTGCCATTTGTTTACCGGGCATCGAGTCCAAGGTGAAACGAGCGCTCACTTCGGCGATACGGGTCGCGCCCTTTGTGACCACCACAAAGTTGATAATGACTAAGATAGCAAACACCACAAAACCGACAGCGTAGTTACCACCAATAACAAACTCACCAAACGCCTCAATAACGTTACCAGCAGCAGCGGCGCCGGTATGGCCTTCGAGTAAGATAATACGGGTGGATGCAACGTTTAACGCCAAACGGAGCAAGGTGGCAATCAGCAAAATGCTGGGAAAAGCCGCGAAATGAAGCGGTTTTAACATGTAGATGCTGGCTAAGACGATGACCAACGACAAGGCAATATTAAAGGTGAATAGCATATCCAGCATAAACACCGGTAATGGCAAAATTACCATAGCCAGTAAGGCGACCAGTAACATCGGTGCGGCGAGGTGGCCATTCACAACTGACTTCAAGCGTGCGGCCATGACATTATTTTCCATCTACAATCAATCTCGTCTCAGTTCATCCGGTATTGGCAGGTCATCTGGGTTCAGGTTCGGTTTGTTACCACCGGTTTTGTGATAACGACGTAACTGGAACACAAAGGCCAATACTTGAGCCACTGCAATATATAGACCAGATGGAATTTCATCGCCGATTTCTGTGGAATAATAAACCGCTCGTGTTAATGGTGGTGCAGAGAGGATAGGGACGTCATTGTGCTCAGCGACCAAACGAATTTGTTGTGAGATGAAGTCGGCACCTTTAGCGACCACGACAGGCGCACCGGTTTTGGTTTGGTCATAACGTAATGCCACCGCGTAATGGGTCGGGTTAGTGATAACAACATCGGCAGAGGGAATATCCTGCATCATGCGTTGTTGTGATAATTCCACCTGCATCCGACGAATCCGACCTTTAACCTCAGGGTTGCCGTCGGTTTCTTTCATTTCATCTTTGACTTCCTGCTTAGTCATACGCAGTTGTCGGTTATGGTTCCAAATCTGGAACGGTACATCAATCAGTGCAATCAGAATCAGGCTGGCGCAGATGGCCAGAAATACCCACATCGTCAAATAGCCCAGATCGGCCATGGCAACGTTTACTTCCTGTCGACCGAGCGTCAATAATTGGTCGCGGATACTCCATAAAATAGCGGTGGAAATGACACCGACCAGAATAAATTTACCCAGCGCTTTTGCTAGTTCGATTAAGCCTTGAGGGCCGAAAATACGTTTTAAGCCCTTCAATGGATCCATGCGTTCACCTTTCGGTGCCATGGCTTGTGCTGAAAAATTCCAGCCGCCTATCAGCGCTGGCGCAGCCAAGGCAGCTAAGACAGTAACACCGAGAAACATACTTAAATCAAAGGCGATGGTTTCGATGGTATAAATGAAGTGATGAATCATCGCCATCGGATCGAATAGTTCTTTTCGGGTGAAGCTGAAAGACTTGTTCATTACCTGAGCCATGCTGGCAATGATGTTTTTCCCCATGAATAACAATGCCACAGCACTGGCAATCAGAACCATTACTGTAGTGAGTTCACGGGAGCGTGGAACTTGGCCCTTGTTTCGCGCCTCATCAAGGCGCTTGGCGGTTGGCTCTTCTGTTTTTTCCTGTGCGCTTTGTTCAGCCATCTTTTTGTACCAGCAAGCGTGCCATTTGCAGCATGTAGTCGCTCATATTGACCAAATGCCCTGCCACATTAGGTAAGGTAATTAGCATCACCACAAACCCTAAAATGATGGTCATCGGGAAACCGATACTGAATGGACTGATTTGCGGTGCCGCCCGAGACAAAATACCGAATGCCAGATTCACCATCATTAAGGAACCTATCGCAGGTAATGCAATAATGACACCAGCAGCATACATCCAACTGGCCTGGGCGACGATATCTCGAAAATCAACCGGGCTGAGACCTGTTGCCGCGATGGGTAAAGTGACAAAGCTCTCGCTCATGACCTGAATAAGAATCAGGTGACCGTTGATGCTGACAAAAATTAAGGTAATAAAGACGAGGTAGAACTGACTGATTACCGGCACCATGACACCGTTTTGTGGATCGACCATTGAGGCAAAGCCCAGGCCCATCTGCATAGCGATAATCTGACCGGCAACGATAAAGGCGTTGAACAACAGTTGCAGCATAAACCCCATGCAGGCGCCAATCAGAATTTGATGAGCAATAATCAGTAAACCTTCAGCGCTCAACGCGTCGACCTGCGGTACTTGAACAGGGATGTTGGGCACGATAACAATGCTTATCGCCACGGCCATCAGAATACGTGAGCGTTGGCTGATAAAGTTACTGCTGAAAATTGGCGCTACCATCACCATGGCGGCAATGCGAAAAAAGGGCCAGAGATAAGCGCCCAGAATGCCGGTGATTTCGGCGCTGCTGACGTCCATATGGTCAGCCTATTAAGAAAGGAATATCTTCAAACAAACGCTGGGTAAAACTCAGCAGCATGCTAAGCATCCAGGGGCCTGCAAAGATCAACACTAAAATGGTGATGAAAAGTTTTGGAATAAAGGTCAGGGTTTGTTCATTGATCGACGTTGCCGCTTGAAACATACTGACAATAAGCCCGATACCCAGGGCAGGCAGCAAAATCATAGCAATTAACAGACTAATGACCTGTAGCGTTTGTTGCATGACAGTGAGAACAGTTTCAGGCGTCATCGTTATACGTAAAAACTAGAAGCAAGTGTACCCATCAACAACGCCCAGCCATCAATTAATACAAACAGCATGAGCTTGAAGGGCAACGAAATTAGCATTGGTGACAACATCATCATACCCATGGCCATCAACACACTGGCTACCACCAGATCAATGATAAGAAATGGGATAAATATCAAAAAACCAATCTGAAATGCGGTTTTCAATTCACTGGTGACAAATGAAGGTAACAGCAGGCTAAATGGAATATCTTCAGCGCTTTGTAGCTCTTCATAACCGCCGATAGAAGCAAACAGTTCAATATCGGTCTCACGTGTTTGTGCGATCATAAATTCTTTAAAAGGCTGACTGGCCTGTTCAAACGCGGTCGTGAATTCGATTTCACCGTCCATATACGGCACAACGGCATTTTGGTAAGACTGATTGAAAACCGGGTGCATGATAAAGATAGTCAAAAATAGAGCCAGACCAATCAAAATTTGGTTCGAGGGTGTGGATTGCACCCCCATGGCTTGGCGCAAAATAGCCAATACAATAATGATCCGTGTGAATGAGGTCATCATCATCAACGCGGCGGGCAGCAGCGTCAGTACGGTCATTAATGCCAGAATTTGCAGCGTGACGGTGTAACTTTGGCCGCCGTCTTCGTTTCCAGTTACCGTTACCGCAGGAATACCCGGTTCGGCTACAGCTAACAGTGGCGCAAATAACAGTAAGCATGCCAACAACACACGCATTATTTGTCACCTCGTTGTTGCATGATTTTACGTAGCTTGCCAGCAAAGTCTGACGAGATGCCATTGCTGCTTGCAACGCTAAGCGGCGTTTCCAGTTTATGCAAAGTATTGATCTGCTGCGGAGTGACGCCCAGTAAAATTTGCTCGTCACCAATTTGTACCAAAACAGCTCGTTCGCGGCTGCCGAGTGGAATACCTGCAATGACTTTCAGCTTGCCATTGGCGGCGGTATGAAAACTGTTTGTGCGTTTCAATAGCCAAGCCACTAACACCACACAAGCTAATACCAATAATAAGCCCATCAGCGTCTGGAGCAGATTGACCGCAGACAAAGGTGACTCTGTCAGGGTGCGTGCTTTTTCAGTTTGTTCTGCGGCGAACAACGGCATACTCAACAGCAGCATGCTAGCTTGGGTAACAAAGCGTCTCATTAGCGAAGTTTCTTGATGCGTTCTGAGGCACTAATGACATCGGTTAAACGAATACCAAACTTATCATTCACCACGACGACTTCACCGTGTGCGATTAGCGTATCGTTGACTAAGACGTCCATCGGTTCACCTGCTAATCGATCCAGCTCAACTACCGACCCCTGACTCAATTGCAGCAGGTTTCGGATACTTATACGGGTGCGGCCAATTTCCATCGAGATAGTGACAGGGATGTCCATCACCATATCGAGGTCAACATCCTTGCGTGGCTTGCCATCATCATCCAGTTGAGCAACGGGAGCCGGATTGGCTTTTTGTTGTGTTGATTCAGCCGCGGCTTGTTCTTCCATTGCTTCTGCCCAGGGATCTTCCTGTTGAGCGTCGCCAGCATCGCCTGTTTGTTCTTCTAGTGCAGCAGCCCATTCATCAGCCAGCTCCTGATTTTGTTCTTGGGTGTCTTCACTCATTTTTTCTTACCTTTCTTGAGATGATAGGTCGGGTTGGGGTCTTTCGGGTGTTCAATGACTTCAGCAATTTTCAGTGCTGCTTTTTCATTATGTTCGCCATAGCTTGCTCGAAACATCGGTACATCTTCAACCATAGCAACGACATTTTTCGGCATTTGAATCGGGATAATATCGCCCGTTTTGAGTTTGTGAATTTGGGCCAGTGTGAGCGAGGTTTCAGCTAATTTTGCCCAGATTTCAACATCGGCAACCATAAGCTCTTCTCGCATGGCCTTGGACCAACGGCCATCATCTGCCGTACGGTCACTTTGCAGGCCGGTATCCAGTAACTCACGAATTGGTTCCAGCATCGAGTAGGGGAAGGTGAGGTGAATATCGCCACCACCACCATCAAGCTCAACGTGGAAGGTTGAGATAACCACAACCTCACTCGGGCTGACGATATTGGCAAACTGTGGATTCACCTCATGACTGACAAACTCAAAGTCGACTTCCATGACGGGTGACCAAGCTTCCGTTAGATCGGTAAAGCAGAGGTTTAATACCATGCGGATAACGCGAAGTTCAGTGGCAGTAAATTCACGACCTTCTATTCGTGCCTGAAAGCGTCCCTCGCCACCAAAATAGTTATCAAGAATAGTAAAGACCAACTTGGGTTCCAGCACGATCAGCCCTGTACCGCGTAGAGGGTGAAGGTGAATCAAGTTAAGGCTGGTGGGAACGAACAAGGTGTGCATATACTCAGAAAATTTCATTACCTGAATGCCACTAACGGAGATTTCTGCAGAACGGCGAAGCATATCGAACAAACTAATTCGTAGGTAACGACCAAATCGTTCGTTGATCATTTCCAGTGTTGGCATGCGACCGCGAATAATGCGTTCTTCATTGCCAAAGTCATAGTCACGAGGCGCTCCAGAATCATCCTCTTGTGCGGATGAGGTTTCTACTTCCCCATCGCCGAGACCGTTAAGGAGGGCGTCAACCTCATCTTGTGAGAGTATGTCGTGTACAGCCATGGTTATTGCATGATGAAGCTGGTGAAATACACCGCTTCTAGCTCATTCTCCATACTGGTTTCGGATTTCAGCACCCGATTAATCGTTTCCAAGCATTTTTTCTGTAATGCCTTGGTACCCTCGCTGGTCTGCAGTTCGTCATAATTTTGACTGTAGAACAGCATTAGCAACTCATGCTGAAGTGCTGGCAAATGTGCGTTAAATGCATCAATAACCCGTTGATCACGTGCCATTACTTTCATTTTTACCTGCATATAACGTACCGAATCGTTACTTTGCTCAGAAAAATTAACGATAAACGGATCGTTGACACTAAAGTAAATAGGCGCCTGTTTGACGGCTGCGGCATTGTCTTGGCTTTCAGTTGCATCCTCATCGTTACCGCCCATCAACATGACGGCTACCAGACTGATGGCAGCAAGCAACATCACAGCGATCACAATGATCAGTAGCTTGGTTTTGTTACCGCTTTTTTCTTCCGTTACTTCTATGTCGTCTCGTTGTTCAGCCATTAATGCATTCCGTTCTTATTTGGTTATTAGTTAGCAAGGAGTATGCCGTTTTATTGCAGGATAAAACTGGTGAAATAAATTTGCTCAAGACCATCACTACCCGTTTCCTGTTGTAATAGTGTGCGTATTTTCGTCAAGGCTTGCTGCTGTAATTGTTCACGTCCCGCTACGGTACTGACGGTGTCATAGCCTTGTTCGGTGAATAAGGTGCGCAAGGCATCCTGAATCATCGGCAAATTATGTTGGGCGCTATCAAGCACAGTGGGTTCATGTGACATCAGCGCAACTTTGATCTGCAGGTAACGTGCTTTTTCCTGACTTTGGTTGAGAAAATTGATGGTGAATGGTTCCTCAATGCTGTAATAGATAGAGGAGGTCTCCGCTGCGCTTTCTGCCGCCATCAAGGGGGATGCGCCAATCAGGCTGAATATTAGGAAAATTGAGGTGAGCAGCTTGTTCATTGCTTGTATACTCCGTGTTTTATTACAGCAAAGGCATAAGCGAGGATTATGACAAGCTTAGGCAGCAGGTTAAAGAGGGGCAACACGTGAAGTTGGAAGATAACCATAATAAACAACTAAAATCATGCAGTTTGGTAGATCAATTACTGACTTTGCCCCAGTACCTGATTCCACAACACAGTCTGTCGGTACTTATGCACCGCTTGACTCAAAGTAACGTCACCTGGTTTAAAAACCTGTTTATTCGTTTCATCTGTTGGAAATTTAAGGTTAATTTGGATGAGGCTGCAACGGCTGATTTAACTGACTATGCCAGCTTCAATGCGTTTTTTACCCGCCAGTTGCGCGATGGTATCAGACCGGTTGCCGAAGGTGATGACATTATCGTCTCGCCGGTAGATGGCGCGATCAGCCAATTAGGTAAGGTTTCTCATGGTCGTATTATTCAAGCAAAAGGCCGCGATTATTCGGTCACGGAATTACTCGGAGGTAATCAGCTGTTAGCCAAACAGTATGAGTCGGGCCAATTTGCAACCATTTACCTGTCGCCCAGAGATTACCACCGAATTCATATGCCGGTAACAGGTAAACTCGTGGCGATGCGCTATGTGCCGGGGAAACTGTTTTCTGTCAATCCGCGCACAGCGCGTGCGGTGCCAGAGTTATTTGCGCGAAATGAGCGTCTTGTCTGTCAGTTTGAAACGGAGTTTGGGCCGATGGTGATGGTATTGGTCGGGGCGATTTTTGTGGGCAGTATGGAGACTGTCTGGTCGGGGCAAGTAACGCCGCCTTATGGTAAAGCGGTTCAAGATTGGCAATATACTGGTGAGCAAGCCATTACACTGAAAAAAGGGCAGGAAATGGGACGCTTTAACATGGGGTCAACGGTAGTAATGTTAGTGCCGGGCAAAATGAATGATTTCAACCCTCGCTGGCAGGCGGGTGATGCTATTAAGCTAGGCCAGGCAATGAGCTAAGCGATATTTGTTATATACAAAAAAGCCGGCATTAATGCCGGCTTTTTTGTGTCTGTTTTATCAGCGTTAAATGTTATTACGCCAAGCATGACATGAGTTTTCATGTATGCGTGAGACTTCTTCTGGTCCCCATGTACCCGCTGGGTAAGTGTGGACATGCGATTTGTCTTTGGCCCATTTCTCGATGATGGGATCGACCGCTTTCCAAGCCAAGCTTACTTCATCTGAACGCAGGAACAATGAACGGTCACCTTGGATGGCATCCAGAATCAGTGCTTCATAAGCATCCAGGCGATGTTTATTTTCGTCAGATTCAACGGTTTCCAAACCAACCGTGTGATTGGTCAGCTCTAAACCAGGTTGCTTAGCCTGTAGTTCGATACGTAAGGTGTTGTCTGGTTGTAAGCCCATCACAATCCAGTTGGCGTGACTATCACCAATCTCAGTGTCCTTAAACAACTCTTGAGGTGGTTTCTTGAATCGAATCGCAATCATGGCTTTTGATTCAGGCATGCATTTACCAGTACGCAGGTAGAATGGCACACCACGCCAGCGCCAGTTATCAATGTAAATTTTCATTGCCGCATAGGTTTCGGTGACGCTATCGTTAGGTACTTCATCGTCTTCCAAGTAACCCGGTTCCGGTTGGCCATTAACTTCGCCAGCAGAGTACTGACCACGAAATGCATGATCATCAACCATGTCTTCAGTGATAGGACGAATTGATTTCAGTACTTTTACTTTTTCGTCACGTAAAGATTCATCATCCAAATCGGCTGGTGGTTCCATCGCAACCAATGCCATCACCTGCATAAGATGACTTTGAATCATGTCACGCAATGCGCCGGAATCATTATAGTAACCAGCACGGCCACCAACGCCTTGTTGTTCAGCATGGGTGATTTGAACGTGGTCAATGTAGTTGCGGTTCCACAATGGTTCTAATAATAAGTTAGCAAAGCGGAATACAAAGATATTCTGAACGGTGCCTTTACCAAGGTAATGGTCGATGCGGTAGGTTTGTTTCTCAGTGAAATTTTTGCTGAGAATGCGCTCCAGATCTTCGGCGCTTTTTTGGTCAAAACCGAATGGTTTTTCAACAACCAGATGACGCCAGCCATCATCTTCTCTATTCATACCGACAGCAGCAAGTTGATCGCCAACAACGCCAAATAAAGCAGGACTGATAGAGAGATAGAACACAATATTCTGAGAAAAACCGTTATCAGCGTTTGTGACGAGATCTTTCAATTCGTGATAGCCGAATGCGTCATTGATATCGCATTTGAAGTAGTGGATACGATCCAAAAATGAACTCAGCAGATCATTATCGACGCCGTCACGTGCTTTAGGTGTAACGAATTCTGTGACTTGCTGTTTCCAGTCTTCCTGTGCACACTCACGACGACCCATGCAAATAATGCGCGTATCATCGGTTAATCTGTTTTCTGCATCCAGATGATACAGAGCAGGTAGCAATTTTTTCTTAGATAGGTCGCCAGTGGCGCCAAAAATAACAATTGTACAAGATTGCATGATTTCTCCCGTTGCAGACTCTAACTCAGCCCTTGACCGTATATAATTGCAGAATTGTACAATTTTTAGGAGATTGGCGTGCGAAAAATTCTCTTTGCCAGTAGCGAAGTACACCCATTAATCAAAACCGGCGGCCTTGCAGATGTCTCTGCCAGCCTGCCTATCGCGCTGCATGAGCATGGCCAGGATGTACGCATAATCATGCCTGCATACCGACAATGTCTGCAGCAACTGGACACAGTGGAAACCGTCGCCACCATCAAGCTGGATGGCTATCATCTGCCCGTTGATATTCTGCAAGCCACCTTGCCAGATAGTGATGTTGTACTGTGGTTGTTGCACTCACCGCATCACTTTGATCGTGATGGCGGCCCATATAGTCACCCTGATGGCCATGACTGGGAAGACAACGCCGCACGCTTTGCTTTATTTTCGCGTGCTGCTGCTCAAGTTGCACTCAACCATGTCGGCCTGGATTGGCAACCTGATGTATTGCATTGCAATGACTGGCAAACCGGCTTAGCTCCGGCATTATTATCGACACATAAAAATCGTCCGGATATTGTCTTTACTATTCATAATCTTGCCTATCAAGGTTTGTTTTCTTTCGATGAATTTCAGTCTCTGGATTTGCCTAAGGCGTTATGGCACATGAATGGACTTGAGTTCTACGGCATGATGTCATTTATGAAAGCCGGTCTCATTTTCGCTGATCACATTACGACCGTTAGTCCCACCTATGCTAAAGAAATATGTGGTCATGAATTTGGTTATGGCCTGGAAGGCTTGCTCGCTTTAAGAGCAGATCAAGGACGGCTCAGCGGTGTTTTAAACGGGATTGACACCCATGTATGGGATCCTGCCCATGATAGCTTGCTGAATAAAAACTACAGCTTGAAAACCGTACGTCATAAAGCACTCAACAAAACGGCGCTGCAGCAGCAATTCTTTTTAGATGAGTCCAAGGATAGTTTGCTGGTGGGCTTGATCAGTCGTTTGGTGTCTCAAAAAGGCATTGATTTAGCCATCACGGCGATGACCCAAATCATTGAAGCCGGACATGATGTGCAGTTTATCTGTTTGGGAAGCGGCGAGCATAGCTACGAACAGGAATTGCGCATTTTAAGAGCGCGTTTTCCCGATAAGGTGGCGATTACGATCGGCTATGACGAAGCCTTGTCTCATCATATTGAAGCAGGCTCGGATGTTTTTTTAATGCCGTCGCGTTTTGAGCCGTGTGGACTAAATCAGATGTACAGTTTGCGCTATGGCACCTTACCTGTAGTGCGCCATACCGGCGGGCTCGCTGATACAGTAGTTGACGCCACCGATGAAAACCGCAAAGCTGGAGTGGCAAATGGCTTTTGTTTTAATGATGCGACGGTTGAATCTCTTCACACCACCTTGCTTAGAGTTGTCGCATTATTTCAAAGACCAAGACTTTGGCGCAGCATGATAAACGTTGCAATGCAGCACGATTTCAGCTGGGAAAACAGTGCCAATACCTATATCGAACTCTACCACCAGATAAAAAATCGCTAATTTATGACTGATTACCAGCCTGTATTGAGTACAGTTGAAAAACTGTCGTTACTCAGTGACAAAGAATTGCGCCAACATGTCCGCTTTCTGGGACATATCCTTGGTGAAGTAATTGATGAACGCGCCGGTCGAGAAGTATTTGAGACGGTCGAGCGCTTACGTCAGGGCTTTATTACTTTGCGTAAGGATGACAATGCAGCGTTACGCACCGAGTTGCTGAGTTTTTTAAATACGTTGGACGCCACAACGCTCAAAGAAGTGATTCGTGCGTTTAGCCTCTATTTCAGCTTGCTTAACACGGCTGAAGAGGCGTTCAACTACCACAACCGCATGATTCAACTGCGCAATGGCGGTGAGCTTTGGAATGGTTCATATCTCGATACCCTGACCCAGTTGAAACAAGAAGGTGTCAGTCTGAAGCAGCTTCAGCATTTGTTGGATGAAATGGTGTACATGCCGGTGTTTACTGCGCACCCCACGGAGTCTAAACGCCGTACCTTAATGGAAATCCTGCGCCGCATTTTCCTGCTTGATGAAAAGCTCACCAATGATCCATTAACGCCATTTGATGAAGAGCGCACCCGCAAAGAGATTAAGAAGCAGGTACAACTGCTGTGGTCAACAGATGAAGTGCGCGCCATCAAACCTACCGTGCGTGATGAAATAAAAAATGGCCTGTATTACTTCAATGTCAGTTTATTCGATGCGGTGCCCAGAACCTATCGCAATATCGAAAATGCGATTCGTCGGGTATATAGCGATGAAATTGCTGCAGGTACCGAGTTTACCGTGCCGGGGCTGGTGAAATTTGGTTCCTGGATCGGTGGTGACCGCGATGGCAATCCATTTGTTACCGCAGAAACCACTGAAATGGCGATTCAACTGCAAAAGCGAACGGTGATTCGCCGCTACCTTGATGATGTCACCAAGCTTAGCTATGTGCTGACCCAGTCAGCATCACTGAGCACTATCAGTGACGCTTTGGCTGATAGTCTTGAGCAATCAGAGCAGCAATATGCTGGTGCTTTCAGAGCGAAGCCAGACCGCTTTTTGCACGAACCCTATCGCCGTAAACTCTACATGATGCGGCATCGTCTTGAAGATAATCTCAGACTGATTCAACAGTATTTTCGTCCTGACTTAGCGCCTACTGCCCTCGGTGTGGCGTACGCAAATGAAGATGAATTACTGCAAGACTTACACCTTATTTACGATTCTTTAGTTGAACATGGTGATGCTGAGTTGGCAGGGAGTGAATTAAATGACCTGATCCGCTTAGTGGAAACATTTGGTTTTTATCTTTATCACCTCGATATCCGTCAGGAATCAACCCGTCACAGTGAAGCACTGGCTGATGTGTTAAAAGTGACCGGACTGTGTGATGACTACCACCAGCTTGATGAAACAGAGCGACAACAACTTTTAACGGAGCTGTTGTCACGAGACGCTTTGCCTGAAATGCCGGATATTGATGGTCAGAATCAGGAAGTGCTTGCTGTATTCAAACTGATGACGCGACTGCATCGTGATGTGAGCGCACGCGCATTTGGCAGCTATGTCATTTCGATGACACATCAGGCGAGTCATATTCTGGAAGTCCTGATGCTGGGGCGTTTTGCTGGCTTATGTGGCTATGACGAGCATGGGCAAACCTTTTGTCATATCCGTGTATCACCTTTATTCGAAACGATTGAAGATTTAAGTCATATCGAACCTGTGATGTCGGCATTACTGAATAATCCACAATACTGTCGCTTGCTTGACGCCTCCGGCAACCTGCAGGAAGTGATGCTCGGCTACTCAGACTCATGTAAAGATGGCGGTATTCTGGCATCAGGTTGGAATTTGTATCAGGCACAGAAAAAAGTGTCTGGGCTGGCACAAAAGCATAATGTTAAATGCCGAATGTTCCATGGTCGTGGCGGTACTATTGGTCGCGGTGGTGGCCCAACCCATGATGCGATCTTGTCGCAGCCGATGGGCACGGTACAGGGACAAATCAAATTTACCGAGCAGGGCGAAGTGCTGTCATTCAAGTACGGTAACATCGAAACGGCTGCCTATGAGCTGGGTATGGGCGTATCTGGTTTGATGAAAGCATCACGTAGCGTGATCTCTGAAACGGAGCAGGTGGAACCTGACTTTTTGACAGTGATGCAGGCAATCACTCAAACCGGTGAAGCCAGTTATCGCAAGCTGACAGAAGATACCGCAGGATTTTTGGACTATTTTTATGAGGTCTGCCCAGTCACTGAGATTGGCATGATGAACATTGGTTCGCGGCCCTCACATCGTAAAGCCGGTGATCGTTCCAAGTCTTCAGTCAGAGCTATCGGCTGGGTCTTTTCTTGGGCGCAATCTCGACATACCTTGCCTGCCTGGTATGGCATTGGCACAGCCCTAGAAAACTGGCATCAGCATGATCCGGAAAAGATCGCTTTTTTACGAAAAATGGTTCAACAATGGCCATTTTTCCGTGCCTTGCTAAGCAACACACAAATGTCTTTATCAAAGGCAGATATGAGTATTGCCAGCCGTTATGCTGCCTTATGTGAAGATGCCTTTCAGGGGCAGCAGGTGTTTGAACTGATTGCCGCCGAATACGATAAAACCGTAGAGCAGGTGTTATTTGTGGTCGAAGCCGATAAGTTGATGGCCGAAACGCCGGAACTGCGTATGTCACTGCGTCGACGTGAACCGTATTTGGATCCGATCAATTACATTCAAATCATGTTGCTGCAACGCTATCGAGATAGCGCTGTTGATGAGCAAGAGCGTGAACAGTGGAGCGATCCGCTATTACGCACTATCAGTGCGATTTCAGCCGGGATGCGCAATACGGGTTAGCGATTTAGCGACTAGGGTGAGGCTGTTGGTTTTCCAATAGCTTCACCGTTGATTGGGTGGTTAACATAATCAACAATACCGCGACACCAAACACGTACAACCCGGGGTGAATCTGAATACTGGCGATAGCACCCATTTTGACCGTGACAATGAGCATCGCTACTACCATGACATCAAGCATCGCCCAGCGACCATAGTCGTGAATCAAGCGAAGTAACTTCATTTTGATCGGATGCGGCCGATTATCGTTTTGTAAGAGTTTGAACAGCAACGCAATTTTTGTCAGTGGCACCACCACACTGAAGCAGGCAATGACGATAAATAAAATATATTGCCCGGCCTTCCAGAGTTCTGTGATGCCTGAAATCACCGAGAAGTCATTACGAATGACAATAAACTGCGTAATGGTCAGCATGGGCAGGAATAAGCCCGCTATCAGCAATATACTGCTTATAACAAGCAGCCAGCGAAGTTGCACATAACGATGTTGATGTTGGCTACTCAGCACGATCTTTTTTAGCGATATAACGCGGTTTGTCTTTGTTCTTGCTTTTGGTTTTATTGCTTTTTGCTTTCGGTGTCAGCCCTTTCATTTTCAAAACCGGTAAAGGCTGGCCGATGTGATGCTCTACGCGTTGCAGATTTTTATGATCATGCGGTTCTACCAGATTCACGGCAGTCCCAGTTTGTCCTGCACGCCCCGTACGACCTACGCGATGAATATAAATATCGCCACGAAACGGCACATCGTAGTTAATGACATGACTGACTTGGGGTAAATCAAGGCCACGAGCAGCAACATCGGTAGCCACCAATGCTTTCACTTTGCCTTGGCGAAATTTACGAGTACGTTCGCGGCGATCAGCCTGATTGAAATCACCATGTACCACTTGCGCCGAAATATTCTGCGATTGTAAAAACGCACTGACTTCTTCTGCGCGTTCTTTTTTATTGCAGAAAATTAAAGCACTTTCGCAGTCTGTTTGTTTAATTACTGCCGCGAGAAGGGCTTGCTTATGTTCACGATTATCGGCGAGATATACTTGCTGGCTAACTTGCTGGGCATATTGATTAGCCGCATCAACTTCAATACGAGAAGCGTTGGGCAGTAGGGCATTGGCAAACAATTCCACACCTGATCCTGCCAATGTTGCTGAGAATAAACTGGTTTGGAATGCCGTGGTAATGGTCGCGAGTACATTAGCGACATCGGGGCCTTGGCCCATATCCAGCATTCTGTCGGCTTCATCGATAACGACAAATTCTATCTCAGACAAGTCGGCTTGCTCGTTTTCGACCAAGTTTAATAAGCGTCCCGGTGTCGCGATAACGATATCACAACCATTTTCTAGATATGCCAGCTGTGCGGTAGGTGCTTGACCACCTGTCACCATTGCAATATGTGGCTGATTGGCTTTACCTAAGTGATGAATCACATGTTGGATCTGAAACGCTAGTTCTCTGGTCGGAGCCAGAATTAACGCTTTTGGTAATCGGCCATGATTAGGTTCGTCCAATAGCTTTTGTAATAAGGGTAAAACAAAGGCCGCTGTTTTACCGGTGCCAGTCGCGGCGCAGGCAAGCACATCTTCACCCGCCAAAAGTAAGGGAATGGCTTCTTGCTGAATCAAGGTAGGCTCTTTATAGCCTTTATCCGAGGCGGCTAATAGCAACGACTCGTCGAGCATTAAATCTTCAAATTGCATTAACGAATCATCCGAAAAGCCAAAACATTGTTTTGCAGCATCATAGGCACGATAACCAGATCGTTCTCTGGCATCACGGTATGATCAGCACTGCCTTGCTCAAATTCAATTAGGGTCTCACTACTACCATTAGGCGACACCAGCATGAGTCGACCACTCATCCAGTCGGTGACGAGGTAATTCCCCATTCCATCAGCTTCAACACCATCGAGATTGCCGATCGGGGTTTTATCTCCAAGGCTGCTGATTTCAAGTGTATTCAGATCAATTTTTTTCAGGTGACCCGGGACATCGGTTGCAAAACCGTCTCCGGTCATATTGCCCCAACTGCCGACGATAAGACTTTCATGCTCAACGAGCAGACCATTTGGTGACTCTAATGCGGGATCGACAAACCACAAAGTGAACTCATCCGCTGCGAGTCGATAGATACGGTTGGTCATCATATCGCTGACATAGACATTGCCGCGTTTATCAATAGCAACATCATTGAGGAATTTAGCGCCTTCTGCTTGATAGCGTTGTACGATCTTTTTGTTTGCAACATCAATGACAACTAACTCGTTGATGTCAGCAACATAAAGATAGTCACCATTTAAGGCCAGTCCTTTGGGGGCATTCAGATCATCGAGCCAATGTAAGCTGAGTATTTTGCCATCGACTGATAATTGCGAAATAAAGCCATTACTATCAAAGGCATCAGGACTGCCATTAACGTTAGACACAAATAAGGAGTCACTGCCAGGATGATAAATCACTGATTCAGGTCCTTTCAGATCTGGCGTTGTTTTCCAGATGGGTTTTAATTTTGGGCCGGCCATGGCGCTTGTTGAAATTAGGCAAAAAGCCACAATAACGGGAAGAAATTTCATCGTTATCTCCGTTGTCAGAATAAGAATATGATAGCAGTCACTCGGTTTTTACGCTCAGGCGTTTAATACCATCAGGCTGCCGCCGACCATCACCAAACAGGCTGCTAGACGGCGAAAAATGTGTTTTTCATTAAAGATGCGATAGCCCAGAAATACCTGCAGCACCATGCTCAGTTGAAACAATGCCAGTGAGTACGCCACTAGTAACTGCGAAAAAACAAACATGGTCATGTACTGCATCAAGAAAATCAGACAGCCCAAATAGAGCAGTGGGTAAACCTGATTCCTGGCTAAAACAAGATCGTCACGAAAATTATCACGCACAAAGATGAGCTGCGCCACGCCTGCCAGTGGTAAGCCAATCAGACACCAAAAAACCGTCGTTGGTAATGCGCCGCCTGCAATGACTGCATTTTTCAGCGGCAAGGTGCCAATCGAGAACAGTAGGATAGAAAGAAAGCGAAATTGTACGCCTTTTTCCGTAAATAAGTGCCACATCCTGCCCTGATGTGATTTGGGTGGAAATAAAAAGTAACTCCCCGCGACGATCACACAAACACCTAAAAAGCCTTGCAAGCTAGGAATTTCACCGATAAACAGCATCGCTAACAACATCGAGATAACGACTTTGTAGGCATTGAGTGGACCAAATACAGATAAATCCGTTCTGGATAGCGACATCACCAGAAATAAGGTGCCCGCCATATCCAATAAGGCGGCAAAAAAGATATTAATCCAGAATCGTGTGCTCAGTTCAAAAGGGTTGAATGTCCATAACAAGGGCAGACAAATAATCGCCAATACCAGATACGAAGCAAAGACGATAAAAAAAGGATGCAAGCCACGATGGGTTAATTGCTTCTGAAATACATTGGAAAACGCCGAGAACAAGAGTCGTCCCAGCACAACAAAAGCTTCCACCTAGACTTATTCCTGAGGTGGAACGCGGTAGTAAAGGTTCTCTGAGTCCACGTTGTAGCGATTGAAAATACGATAATTACCCATTTCATCAAAACTTATCACGGTAAACATGTCTTTCTTTTCGCCCATTTCCATGCCGGGCGTACCGACGGGCATTTGGGGAACGGAGAGCCCTTTAATGTCCGGCTTGTTAAGGAGTAAGCGTTTAATGTCATCAGCGGGCACATGGCCCTCGATCAAATAACCGTCAACAAGGGCTGTGTGGCATGAGCCCATTACAGTTGGAATACCTGCCTTATCTTTTATCTCCGCTAGGTTGTGCGTGACTTCATCCAGCACATTGAAGTCATGTTTTTCCAGATGTTGAATCCATTTGTGGCAGCACTGACAATCCGGGCTGCGGTAGACAGTAATTTCCGTTTCCTGTTCTAAATTCAGTGTGGCGCTGTCCCATTCACTGTCGGCCATGACAGGCAATGCAAAGACAAAAAATAAGGTGAGTAAACGTTTCATTAGTTATATTCAACCAGAATTTCGGTTTTAGGACTGATACTTTCAATATGGGTGACAGCTGCCATTACCGTTTTTTCATTGATCGTATCAACCTGATCGGGCAAGCCATGTATGTCGATACCTGCAGCTTGTAAACGTGATAAATCTGAGCCTTCAAGCAAAGAAGGGTTTAGCCACAGCGTTGCTTTTTCAGCAAGAATCTCAGCTTCAGCTTGTTGTAGACCGTCTTCAGTAAAAATCACAAAAATCATTAATCGTGCTCGATTGCGAGGTACGATTTTTCTGAAATGGCTGTCCAGGCATCATCTTTCTGACGAAATGCTTCATAAGCCTCATAGACACGTTTGAACTTAGGATCGGCTGTGGCTTCTTCTGCCAAAGTTTCCTCAGTCATGGCAGCAAGTCGGCTTAACACATCATCGGGAAAGCGTTGAATCCGAATATCGGAACGGGCTCGCATTTCTTTGAGCGCAGTCAGGTTTTTCTGTTCCATCTCTGACAGCATTAATACATTTTCAGACTCGGCTGCGTGAGTGATGATGGCTTTAAGATCGGCAGGTAAACTATCCCACGCGCGCTTATTGACCGTCAGTTCTAATACGGTGCCTGGCTCATGCCAGCCTGGGTAGTAGTAATGTTTTGCTGCACGGTACAGGCCTAAACGTTGATCGTGATAGGGGCCAATCCATTCAGTAGCATCAATCGTGTTACGTTCAAGCGCGGTGTAGACTTCACTGCCAGCAAGTAATACCGGGTTACCGCCCGCTTTGGCAAAGACTTTGCCGCCCAATCCCGGAATACGCATTTTCAAGCCCTGAAGATCGTCAACAGAGTTAATTTCCTTATTGAACCAGCCGCCCATCTGTACGCCAGTATTACCGAGCGGGAAGGGCACAACATGGAACGGCTCATAGATTTCGCGCCACAACTCCAGGCCACCACCGTGATACAACCAGGCATTCATACCGCGAGGTGTCATACCAAATGGTACGGTTGAGAAAAACTGTGCTTCGGGTACTTTGCCAGCCCAGTAATAGGCACTGCCATGACCCATTTCAACGGTGCCCTGAGATACCGCATCAAACGTCTGCAGAGCCGGGATCAACTCACCACCAGCGTAGACTTTGATCTTAATGCGCCCGTTAGACATGGCTTTCACATTTTCAGCAAAGCGTTCAGCGCCTTCCTGAAGAACCGGGAAACCTGGGGGCCAGGTAGTGACCATCTTCCAGTGATAGGTTTTATTGCTGTTTACCCCAACCGCAGAGTCTGCGTTGTCCTCGGGGCCACACGCCGTTAATGCGACGACGGCGATAACAAGCAAAGTAAAGAGTAACGAACGGATAAAAGCCGTTTTCAGCATGGTTGTTTCGTTCCTGAGTTATAAGACATCTAACTTAGCATAAGCCAGTACTAGCCACTTACTTCCTGCGTGTTTAAAGTTAACCTGTACCCGTGCATTTTTACCAGCGCCTTCGGTATCAATGACAATACCACTGCCAAATTTTTGATGATGAACCTGTTGTCCGGTTTTAAGACCGGTTTCATTGGTGTCTACGCCGCTTGAGCGTCCTTTTGATGCTAAGCTCGGTGAGACAAGATTATTGCGCGCTCGCACTTCTTCAATACAGGCCGTTGGCAGTTCACTTAAAAAGCGTGATGGGCGTTGTATCATTTCCTGACCGTAGAGGAAGCGCTGCTCGGTGTAGAGCAAATACAAGGTTTGTCGAGCACGGGTCATACCGACATAGCAAAGCCGACGTTCTTCGGCGAGCCTTAGCGGATCATCGCTGGATTTCTGCCCTGGAAATAAGCCTTCTTCCATGCCCACCATAAACACCATGGGAAATTCTAAGCCTTTGGCTGAGTGCAGGGTCATCAGCTGAACACAATCTTCCCATCGATCACCTTGGTTTTCGCCGGCTTCTAATGCGGCATGCGACAAAAATGCATCCAAGTCGGACATGCTTTCAAATTCTTCGTCTTGCGGACGCACAAACTGGCGAGTGGCAGTGGCCAATTCATCAAGGTTTTCAATCCGACCTTGGCCTTTTTCGGATTTATCTTTGGCAAAGTGCGCACGTAATCCGGTTTCATCAATCACCAGTTGCGTTAATTCATGCAGTGGCATATCCGGCTGTTCGGGCGTCAAAGAGTCAATAAGGGTAATAAATCCTGCCAGGGCATTACCGGCGCGAGCAGCAAAGGCTTTGGCATCCAGCATTTCTCGCGAGCTTTGCCACATGGTAATGCCACGCTCGCGGGCGTATTGCCTGAGCTGGGTTAGCGTTGCGGCACCAATACCGCGAGTAGGTGTATTCACAATACGTTCAAATGCCGCATCATCTTGGCGGTTTGCGACGAGACGTAAATAAGCTAATACATCTTTAATTTCGGCGCGTTCAAAAAACCGTAAACCACCATAAACCCGATAGGGCATGTTGGCCTGTAATAAAGCTTCTTCAATCACTCGCGATTGAGCATTTGAACGATATAAAACGGCAGTATCACTGCGTTGCTTACCGTCATCCACCCATTTGTTGATTTGAGAAACCAGATAGGAGGCTTCGTCACGCTCGTTAAAAGCGTTATAGACCTGAATCGGTGTGCCGTCTTCGCCATCTGTCCACAATTCTTTGCCTAAGCGCTCACTGTTATTAGCAATGACCGCATTGGCAGCTTTAAGGATATTACCGGTGGAACGATAGTTTTGTTCCAGCCTGATCGTGGTGGAGTTGGGATAATCGTTATCGAATTGGAGAATATTCTCGATGCGGGCACCGCGCCAACCGTAAATAGACTGATCGTCATCGCCAACAATAAACAGATTGCCGCTATGACCTGTTAGCAGACGCAACCATGCATATTGTAAGGTATTGGTATCCTGAAACTCGTCGACCAGGATCTGACGGAAACGCTGCTGATATTGCGCCAGAATATCGGGCCGCTTAAGCCATAATTCGTGACTACGCAGTAAAATTTCGGCAAAGTCGATAACGCCAGCGCGCTGACACGCTTGTTCATAAGCTTGATAAATCGCCAGCATTTTTTGAGAGTAAGGATCATTGCCTGCCTGGATATCTTTAGCACGCAATCCTTCGTCTTTTTGACCGTTGATGTACCACTGTGCTTGCTTTGGCGGCCATTGCGCTTCGTCAAGCTCCATAGCGCGAACGATGCGTTTGATCATGCGCAGTTGATCGTCACTGTCGAGAATTTGAAAGCTTTGCGGCAGATCCGCGTCTTTCCAATGTGAGCGGAGCAGACGATGCGCCAGACCATGAAATGTGCCCACCCACATGCCGCCGGGCGGGTAGCCCAGAATATCTTCAATACGACCACGCATTTCCGCGGCTGCTTTGTTGGTAAAGGTAACAGCCAGAATATTGGCAGGCGAAAAATCTTCCGCTTGAATCAACCATGCAATACGGTGCACCAGTACGCGCGTTTTACCACTTCCGGCACCGGCGAGAATTCGGGCATGGCCCAAGGGCGCAGCAACAGCTTCACGCTGCGGTTTGTTTAGGTCGTTTAATAACTCAGAAACATCCATTATTTGATCATAGCGTCGGATAACATCTAAAGACCGGCACCTTTGGCGCCAGACAGGCAGATAGGGGTCGGTATTATCATTCCATCTTCACTGTTAGGGGGCTATTTACAGTGTCAGGATGACAATTAAGAGTGGATGGGGTCCTCCCCACATCAATCAGATGTGGGGAGGATGACACGTTTTAAATATTGCTATCTAAGAACGCTGTCAGTTGTGATTTCGTCAGTGCACCGACTTTAGTCGCTTCGACTTCACCGCCTTTAAACAGCATCAGAGTCGGGATACCACGGATGCCATAGCGCGGTGGCGTGTCCTGATTTTCATCAATGTTCAGTTTGCAGATCTTTAATTTGCCTGCATATTCAGAACCGATTTCTTCCAAAACAGGCGCGATCATTTTGCAAGGACCACACCATTCCGCCCAGTAATCAACCAAAACAGGCATGTCGGACTGTAATACTTGGCTATCAAAGTCGCCATCGGTCACGTTGGTGACGTTTTCGCTCATGTTTCATCTCCAGTGGTATATAAAGTATCGTAGGGCTATACTCCCATGCGATAGAGCCTAACATTTTTTCCGATCATCAACGCTAATGCAAGTATTTATATGAGTGCACATTTAACCGAGCAGGCTTTCTCTAGTTTGCCGCTCCACGCTTCCCTGCGGGCCGGATTGGCTCAGGCAGGCTTTGAATTCTGTACGCCGATTCAGGCGCAGTCTTTACCTCTTTTGCTGTCAGGCCGCGATGTAGCGGGGCAAGCTCAAACCGGAACGGGTAAAACAATTGCCTTCCTGTTAGCGACATTTCAGCGCTTATTGGAAATCCCCGCAGCGGATAATTGGGACAAAAAGCAACCTCGTGCGCTTATCTTAGCGCCGACGCGTGAATTGGCGATTCAAATCGCAAAAGACGCTGAACTGCTAAATGTCGAGGCGGGGTTGAGAATTGCGATTGCGCATGGTGGTAAAGACTATCAGCGGCAGCGCGATAACATCACTGAAGGTGTTGATGTGTTGATTGGCACGCCGGGCAGATTGCTTGACTATCAAAAACAGGGCGTGTTCAGCCTTAAGTTTATTGATGCGATGGTGTTAGATGAAGCGGATCGTATGTTCGATTTAGGCTTTATCAAAGATGTGCGCTATTTTTTGAGACGTATTCCAAAACCAGAAAAACGTTTAGGCATGCTGTTTTCAGCAACACTCAGTTATAAAGTCAGTGAGCTGGCTTATGAACATATGAATAACCCTGAAAAAGTGCAGGTTGCGCCTGAAAAAATGATGGGTGATCGCATTGAAGAATGGGTCTACTACCCTGCAAATGATGAAAAAGTACCTTTGTTACTGGCGCTGATTGAACGCCTGCAACCGGAACGCGGCATTATTTTTGTCAACACCAAACAGGCGGCTGATGTTGTCTGGGGCTATTTAGAAGGCAACGAACACAAAGCTGCCTTGTTGTCGGGTGATGTTCCACAGAAAAAGCGTGAGCAACTGCTGAAACATTTCCAGGATGGTGAGTTTCCATTTCTGGTTGCCACTGACGTTGCGGCACGTGGTCTACACATACCGGCCGTTACCCATGTTTTCAACTACGACCTGCCTCAGGATGTAGAAGATTATGTGCACCGTACCGGGCGAACCGCGCGCGCGGGTGCCAGTGGTGTGGCGATTAGTTTTGCCTGTGAAGAGTTTGTATTTTCATTACCTGAAATTGAGGACTACATTAAGCATAAATTGCCTGTTGCCTCGACCTCTGATGAAAGCTTAATAGAGCCCAAACCACGTGTACGACCTGAGAAAAGACCGGTACACAACCGCAACAGAAATGACTCAGCTAAAAGCCGACGTCCACGTCGTAATAACAAACGGCAAGGTAAGGCTCCGGAAAAGATGAATTCCAATGCAGATAAACAGTAACAGGCCTGCTGATTATTACCCCATTAGCTCAACCGATGGGCGTAATAATACGCGTTTGCCTGTTGTTTTTGATGCAACTACAGAACAATTAAAACCCGTTGTCAGCAAGGAACGCGCTGATAACACCACGGTCGTGTTACCCACGACGTCTAATCAGGATAGTCAGCAAGCACGGTTTGTACGTGATTTTTTTGCCTCAGACAGACAGCTGAGTTCCTCTACTCAGCAACAACCTCTATTGCCTGCAGCGGTTCAACAATATCTGCTTGTTGACGATATCCCGAATCAAAAAACTTCAGCACAAGGACAGTTTCTGGATGAGATGGTTTAGCATCCTGCTTTGCAGTGTATGGCTTTTGACAGGCTGCGCAAGCAGCCATTCCACACAAACTAATAATGGCGGCATTTCCCGACTGGCAAAAAGTGATGTTGATGAAGTTATAGAAATTCATCAAAAAGCCGTTATGCGTGATCTGAAAAAGCTAATGGTCAAACTTTACAAGCGTAATCCAAACCTTCGCTATGATCGCGAAATACGAACGATCAAAGAAAGTGTCGATCTGACGTTTTCGCGTCGGTTTGATTTTAACTACCCTGAATATAAAACTATCAAAAGACCGACGGATATTGTTCGCTTAGCATTGGATGAGCATTATCAAGGTGACAGAGTGTTAGCATTTATTGTGGGCTTGCGGAAAATGCTGATGGCGTCATATGACAATCACAGCGAGTTTTTTTATCTCACCTCAATCGATCAACAAAAGCTATATAACAGTGCGCGCAATATTGAAATCGCGGCTTGGCTGCTGGCCAAAAATAACGATAAAGACGGCAATTTATTGATTTTGAGCGATAGCGTATCCGATGAAACCCGTAATCTCAGCTATCAGCGTTTGATTGGCCGCATGATCGCCACCCAAGACAACTTGGCTTTGATCATTTCTCAGAAAACCGGCCGGATACTCAAAACCTTTGTGGTTAGAGCCGCATCGCTAGTGTTTTTACCAATTTAACTACTCTCGCTATTATTGGATGCTACCCCGGCAGTTAACACAAAACGCATGGCTTGTTCCATCGTCATATCAACTGAGCGGAGTTTGCTTTTGGCAATCATGACTGGATAGCCGCCAATGTTATAGCTCATCGGTAAGTAAACTAAGACACGTTCTTCTTCATCACCATCAACGATGGGTAAGGACTCAGATGAGCTAAGCGTCACAAAGCCAATCAGCTCCATTCCGTTATCGAATTGCACAGCGACCACCTGTTGGAACTCGCTGCTACGATTAGGGGAAAAATATTGGAAGAAATCACGAATCGCGCCATAGACTGATTTAATCAATGGCATGTGATAAAGCAGTTCTTCAACCTTATTGAACAGCGCTTTGATCACGTATACCTGCATTAATAAACCGATAACAAATACCAGTCCGATACCGGCAACAAAGCCCATACCAGGCCAATAAAGTACATCTGGTAAAATAAACTTTATGATTTGCCCCAATGCCTGCTCTGTCGAGATCACAAACCAGTAAACCAGGTATAACGTCAGCATTACAGGCAAGATGGTAATTAAACCGGTAATAAACTGGCGAGTCAGGAATCGAATCATGTGGCGATCTCCGAAAAAAAGGGTGGCGCTAGTATAGGCCTTGATGCTTCTTTGTGGTCAAGCTCAGCCCGCGATATGCATCACAGAATCGTTTGATTAGTCAGTAATAGAAGGTTTGCTCAGTGTGGGTTGGGCAAAACGACGACTGGCTGCTTGCTGCATGAATACATTTTTTAGCCACGTGGAGGAATTCACGTGCTTCAAACCAGCCTGACGAACCCACTTGATGGGTGTCAGTTGGCTGGTAAAGACACGTTTAAGCATGTCCATGCTCAATTGCATCAAGACATTATCAGCCCGACGTTGGCGTTGATATTTATGTAAGGTGTGCAAGCTGCCAATATCACGGCCATGAGAGGCGGCATGGATGACGACCTCACTTAGCGTGGCGGCATCCAATAAACCGATGTTGACGCCTTGCCCGGCAAGTGGATGGATGGTGTGTGCTGCATCGCCCACTAATGCCAGTCCGGGCTGGATATAAGCTTCTGCGTGCCTTAGTTGCAGTGGAAACGCCGCACGTTTACTGACCGCTGTAATCTGCCCTAACTTGTGTTCGAAAGCGTCGTTTAATTCGTCAATAAAGGCTTTATCTGAAACGTCTAATAGCCGATCGGCTGTATCGGTATTTAAAGACCAGACGATGGAGCTTTGATGCACATCAGGTAACGGTAAAAACGCGAGCGGACCTTCAGTTAAGAAACGTTGCCAGGCTGTGTGTTGGTGACTGTGTTGCGTGGTGACGGTGCAAACAAGTCCCTTTTGCTGGTATGCCCAGCCTTTTTGGGCGATACCTGACCATTCTCTTAATAATGATTGTGCACCATCCGCAGCCACGATTAACTGTGCGTGTATGTGTTGCCCATTATCCAGCGTAAGCTCATGTGGTTCATAGCTGACCGGTTTGACTGGGCTTATGAGGTCAATATTACTTTTCTGTTTACATGCAGTGAGGCAGGTTTGTTGCAGCACGCGGTTTTCCAGTAAATGCCCAAGCCAAGGCTCGCCCATATCGGCACTATTAAAGTGCAACTCACTGGCACTGGTTTCCCAGACCCGCATATCGGTGAAGGCACTAAGTCGTTGCGTTGGAAGTTGTGACCAAATATTCAGGTTTTGCAGGATAACTTCACTGCTTCTGGTTAATGCGCTGACACGCAGATCATACGGCGCATCAGGTGATAAAGTGGCGGGTGCATTCGCTTCAATCAATGCAATACGAAACGCAGCATGTTGTGACAGGGCCAATGCCAAGGTAGCGCCGACCATACCGCCACCGACTATTGCAATATCATAGTGTGTGTTCATAGCTGCATACCTCTACCTAAGCGAGGTTGTTTTTGACCTAAGCCCATACTTTTCTGAGCTAACCAGTGTTTGGCGAACGGCAGGTTGTCCATAATGGCTAAGCCCGCACCACGAAGATGTCCCAGCATTTTTATATCGTTACTGAACAGCTTCACCAAGTTGTCCGTTGCTTTGACCACGTGATCCTGATCTTGCTCGCGCCATTGTTGATAACAATGCAAAATTTGCATATTGCCACAGTCGTCGTGCTCGTTGTGAAGTAGCTCTGCCAAAACGGCAACATCGCGTAAACCGAGATTAAAACCTTGACCGGCGATAGGGTGAAGACTATGCGCAGCATTACCAATAAACACGATGCGGTGTTGTATCGGCATATCCGCTTGCATCAAGGTGAGTGGGTGACTGTGACGTTGGCCGACGCGAACAAAGCGTCCGGCACGATAACCAAAGCGCTGTTGTAGACGCTGAAGAAAATCAGCATCACTCAGCGCGAGCAAGGCCTTTTCTTCACCTGTTTTGACGGTCCAAACCAAGCTGCTACGATTCTCCGACATGGGCAGCAACGCCAAGGGGCCGGTGTCGGTAAAGCGTTCATAAGCCCAGCCTTGATGTTTTTTATCAGTACTAATGTTGGCCGTGAGTGCGGTTTGTTGGTACTGCTGTTGCCAGCTCCCAATACCCAGAAGTTGCCTGATGGTAGAGTTCTTGCCATCAGCAGCGACGACTAATTTAGCTGAGTAATGCTGTCCGGTGTTTAATGTCAGCTCAACAGCATCGGTATGTTGATTTAGTTTTTCGACTTGGGCAGGGCAAAGTAAAGTCAGGTTAGCTTGTTGCTGCAATCGTTGGTTGAGCTGGAAACCTAATTCTCTGGCTAAAAGCACTTGTCCCAGAGCAGGCACGTGTTCAGCATCTGCGGATAAGCGTGTTACACCAAAGCGTCCCCGGTCAGAAATATGGATCTGTTTAATTGGCGTCGCATATGCCGCTATATCCGACCATAACCCCATACTGTCAAAGATCCGCTGTGAACCATAGCTCAAGGCAATGCCACGATCGTCATAACTGGGTTGGCTGTTGCTTTTAAGCGGATGAGTTTCGATAAGGCCAATTGTGAGCTCACTGTTCTCAAGTGCAATGGCCAAACTGGCACCGACCATGCCGCCACCAACAATTAACAAATCGAACTCAGTTTGCTTCACCTTAGTGCGCAGCCTCCGCCATTAAAGCTTCTATCTCTGCGATTTCTTTCGGTGCTGCCTCGGTTAAGACATCGCAACCTTCTTTAGTGACTAACACGTCATCTTCAATGCGAATGCCGGTGAAGTGCCATTTTTTATCAACATGCGCAGGGTCGCGTATATACAGGCCCGGTTCGACGGTCAGTACCATGCCGGGTTCGAGCAAGCGCCATTCACCGCCGACCTTGTAGTCGCCGACATCGTGTACATCCATGCCTAACCAGTGACCGGTGCGATGCATATAAAATTCGCGGTAAGCACCATCCTCAATTAACTGTTGCACGTCACCATTAAGTAAGCCTAGCTCAACCAATCCTTGCGTTAATACTTCAATGGCCGCTTCATGTGGCTGATTCCAGTGATTCCCTGGTTTTACCGCAGCAATCGCCGCTTTTTGTGCATCCAGTACAATTTGATACAACTGCGCTTGAGCTTGGGTGAACTTACCGTTAACAGGGAATGTGCGGGTGATATCTGCGGCATAACATTCAAATTCAGCACCGGCATCAATGAGTAGTAAATCATTGTTTTTCAGTTTATTGCTGTTTTCAATGTAATGCAGAATGCAGCCGTTTTCACCACCACCGACAATTGATGGGTAAGCCGGCGAGCGACAGCCATTTTTCATAAACTCGTGAATTAATTCTGCTTCGACTTCATATTCCCACTTGCCTGAAGCTGTGAATTGCATGGCTCGAATATGCGCCTGAACCGAAGCCTTGGCAGCATGACGCATTGCTTTCACTTCCTGACTGCTTTTGTATAAGCGTAATTCATTCAGACAGTGTTCTAGCTCAATGATTTCGGTAGGGGAGTGTTTGCCGGCACGTGATGCCTGCCGCAGATGATTAAGCCAGGTCACCATATGTTGATCAAAGCTGGGCTGATTGCCCATGGTGTAGTAGACCTTCTCTTTGCCCTCAACAAGGCCGGGCAAAATATCATCCAGATCGGTAATCGGGTATGAGTCATCCGCGCCGAAGGTACTGACTGCACCTTCTTGACCAGCGCGGTATCCATCCCAGATTTCTTTATCTAGGTCTCGTTCACGGCAAAATAGAATATATTCGCCATGTTCGCGTCCCGGGATAAGTACCATGACGGATTCTGGTTCATCAAACCCGGTCAGGTAATGAAAGTTACTGTCGCTGCGATAAGGAAAATCAACATCGCGATTACGGTTAGCAACCGGGGCGTTAGGTAACACAGCAATACTGTCCTCACCCATGATTTCCATGAGTCGCTGCCGACGTTTAGCAAATTCTTTTTTCAACATTAGTGCTCAGTGCTTTCTTGGGTCGGGTCGACAGGCTGCATTTCGCCATAGAGCAAAAACAGACCCATGCGCAGATATTCGACCAGTTCTTCAAAATTAGCGCGTTCGTCTTCACTTTCCTCGACATCATCAAAGCTAACTTGGCTAATTTTAATGACATCAGTGACATATTCCTGACAATCATCAGACAATTCAGTTTCATTGCTCATACCAGAAGCTCCCAATCCATAGGCAAGCCCCTGACACCAGTCTGATAGCGCGGAAAGCCTTGATGAGAGCGGTGCATTATCAGCGGGCAGTTCCATCTGGAAGTCAAAGTCGAGACTGTTGAGTGCCTGAATAGTGTCATCAAATAAATGCGTTAAATCCAGTTTTTCTTCTTCAGCTGGCGCGAAGTCATCAAATAACTTTTTATACCAAGTTGTGCGGTCAGCCATAGAATCCATACAAAGTAAGCCGCATAATGCGCCTTGAAGCTCGGCCAGAGTGGCAGGACCGTCACCAGTCTGTTTATCCGGTGACAATGAAGGAAAGTAAAGTTGTGACATAAATAAAACCTGAATGTTGTAATGTAGATAGCCATAATCAGTCGTAACTCATTAGACCCTGAATGCTGACTATTATGACAGTTGTTGACCCGGTCGGCAGGCCGCGTCTATAGTTAGCCTTATTCTCGCACAGTCAAGAACTCATATTAATGGATAAAAATGCGATTCAACAATTGGAACAGCAAGTAGATGAACTACTTCGCACCAGTCGCCGTTTGCGGGAAGAAAACATGTTACTGCGATCTCAGCAGGCAGCGTGGTTGACTGAACGTGCTCAGCTCATTGAGAAAACTGATGTAGCACGCGGCCGTATCGAAAAGATGGTCAGCCGATTAAAAGGATTGGATAGCGAATTATGAGTTCACCGGTAACCGTCAATATTCTCGGTAAGGAATATCAAATTGCCTGCCCGGAAGAAGAAAAAGAAGCGTTGATGTCTTCTGCGAGGCTGGTTCATGACAATATGAAAAAGATTCGCGATTCTGGCAAGGTGGTTGGTGTTGACCGTATTGCAGTAATGGCCGCCTTGAATTTAGCGCACGAGCTGATTGTCTTCCAGCATGATGAAGGTCATGACATGGAAAAAGTGAATAATAAAATTATGCAACTTAAAGAGCGAGTTAGCGCTTTTTTGGATGAAGATAGGCAACTAGAACTCTGAAAAAACTTGAACGAACAGACAAGAACTTGCGTACAATTTAGTTATGTCCCTGCGGTGCTCGATAGCGACAAGCGTGTCTTGAGCCGATAAGCAAATGCTTAAGGAAACTGATATGACGAGGTTGAAAAACAGGCCCGCTTTTGACGGGAAGTTTGCCATCCTCATGAAGTTTCCCTCTTGGACCCCTTGGTTCAAGAACCCCGTTCGTACCGACACTGTGGGGCATATTTTTCCCCTTTATCCTCATCTCAGTTACAAAACAATAATCAATTAATTCGTACTGCGGTGAGGATATTTTTCAATCCTGCCTTAATTTACGTCGCTATCGTTATTTTTGATCATGTCGATGACGTGATTAGTAGCTGGTTTAATACCACGCCACAAACGAAAGGCTTCTGCCGCTTGTTCCACCAGCATGCCTAAACCATCAATTGCTTTTGCTGCGCCATGGTTTTTTGCCCAGGTGATAAAGGCCGTATCATTGTCGCTGTACATCATGTCGTAGCAACAGGCGTTATCGGCGAGCAGATTATCCGGTAGTGGAGGCACGTCACCTTGTAAACTGGCTGCAGTGGCATTAATCACCACATCGAACTGAGCTGTGATATCGTCAAAACCACCACCCCGAACAGTACCTAACTCGGCAAAAATTGTGGCCAGTTGTTCCGCTTTGGATGCCGTTCGATTGGCGATAAACAATGCTTCGGGTTGGTAAGCGAGAATAGGTTCAACCACACCGCGTGCCGCGCCTCCCGCACCCAGTAAAAGGATGCGTTTATCTTTGAGGCTAACAGCGTGATTGACGGTCAGATCTTGGCAAAGACCAATACCATCGGTATTTTCGCCATACATTGACCCATCTCGATTAAACAGAATGGTGTTGATAGCGCCAGCACGCATGGCTCGTTCCGATTTATTTTCAATCTGCTGCCAAGCTTGCTCTTTAAATGGCACGGTGATGTTGATGCCTCTCAATTTAAGCACATCTCGTAGCTGTTTGAGGCTATTGGTGAAGCCATCTAAAGGTACTTCAATCGCGGTATATGCCATGTCTTGCTCAGTCTGTCTGGCAAACTCAGAATGAATCAGTGGTGATTTGCTGTGACTGATAGGATTGCCGATGACGGCATAGTTGTCTGTCATAAATAAAATCTATCTCTTAAATCTCTGTTGGCTCTTTGGCCAACTTTTAGGCTTTGAGTTGTTGCGCAATATCTTTAGCAAAATAGGTGAGAATGCCATCGGCGCCTGCACGTTTGAATGCAAGTAGACTCTCCATCACCGCATCATCGCTGAGCCAGCCATTCAATACAGCCGCTTTTAACATCGCGTATTCGCCACTGACTTGATACACAAAGGTCGGTTTCTGGAAGGTGTGTTTCACCCGATACAGTACATCTAAATAGGGCATGCCGGGTTTGACCATCACCATATCGGCGCCTTCCTGAATATCCAAAGCCACTTCGTGTAAAGCTTCATCACTGTTAGCTGGATCCATTTGGTAACCGTACTTATTACCACCGGCCAAGTTACTGGCACTGCCAACCGCATCGCGAAAAGGGCCATAAAAGCTGGATGCATATTTAGCCGAGTAAGCCATGATTCGTGTATGGATATGGCCGTTAAACTCGAGAGCTTCACGGATAGCGCCAATACGACCATCCATCATATCCGAGGGCGCGACAACCTGAGCGCCTGCTTCAGCGTGCGATAAAGCCTGTTTAATTAAAACCTCGACGGTTTCATCATTGATGATGTAACCGTCATCATCGATCAAGCCATCTTGGCCATGCGTAGTAAACGGATCCAAGGCAACATCGGTCATTATGCCTAGTTCAGGAAACTCGCTACGTAATGCCCGAACGGCACGCTGAGCCAGCCCCTCGGGGTTATAAGCTTCTGCTGCATCGAGTGACTTTTTTTCGCTGGCAGTGACAGGAAACAGCGCCATCATCGGTACACCGAGTGTTTGAATGGTTTCTGCTTCTTTGAGTAATAGGTCAATGCTGAGACGCTCAACGCCAGGCATCGACGTCACGGCTTCACGTTGCTTATTGCCTTCCAAAACAAAACACGGGTAAATCAGGTCGTTCACATGCAACTGATTCTCGCGCATCAGACGTCTGGAAAAGTCATCTTTCCGCATGCGGCGGGGTCTGTGCATAGGAAATCCAGATTGTGTGGGTATAAAGTTAGCCATCCAATACCTTTGAAAACCGTTTGTTGTGAGCCCAATAGTACCGGCAGTGGCGATGCTTGTCATCGTTTTTGGCGTGGACGAGTGGGGCGGTTATAAGATAAAATTGCAAAGATTTTGTCTGGGGAGAACGTCAAGTTTGCCCCATTATTTTTATCTGGTGGAGGTCTCCCTTGCGAACGAGTGCATTACTTGCTCTTGAAGATGGCACGGTCTATCACGGCGAATCGATTGGCGCAGTTGGTCAATCTGTCGGTGAAGTTGTGTTTAATACGTCAATGACTGGCTATCAGGAAATCCTGACCGATCCATCATACTGCCGTCAGATTGTGACATTAACCTATCCGCATATCGGTAATGTTGGTGTCAATGCAGAAGATGAAGAGTCAGATAAACCTTTTGTCAGCGGCCTAATTATTCGAGACTTGTCACCTGTTGTCAGTAACTGGCGCAGTGAAGAATCTCTTGATACATATTTGGTGCGCCACAATGTGGTGGGACTGGCTGGAATTGATACACGTGCTTTAACACGTCGCTTACGTGAGAAGGGTGCAATGAAAGGTTGCATCGTGGCTGGCGAAAATATTGATGTGAAAGCGGCTATTGAAGCAGCACAAAACTTCGACGGTCTGAAAGGAATGGATCTGGCGAAAGTGGTCAGCACTAAAGAAACCTACTCTTGGGAGACCGGGTGTTGGCATCTGAATGGTGAAAGCCAAGCACAAGAACCCCGTTTCCACGTGGTGGCTTATGATTTTGGTGCTAAGAAAAACATCCTGCGTATGCTGGTTGAGCGAGGCTGCAAGCTTACAGTGGTGCCGGCGCAAACATCGGCAGAAGAAGTACTGGCGATGAATCCAGATGGTATTTTCCTATCGAATGGCCCAGGCGACCCGGAGCCATGCGATTACGCCATTAAAGCGATTCAAACTTTCCTTGAAAAAGAGTTGCCAGTGTTTGGTATCTGCTTAGGCCACCAATTGTTGGGTCTGGCTTGCGGTGCTAAGTCGGTGAAAATGAAGTTTGGTCATCACGGCGCTAACCATCCAGTACAAGAGTTACTGGCGGGGCTAGTTATGATTACAAGTCAAAACCACGGTTTTGCGATTGATGAAGACAGCCTGCCGGACACGTTGAATACAACGCACCGTTCTCTATTCGACGGCACATTGCAAGGTATTCATCACGCAAGCAAACCTGCATTCAGTTTTCAGGGCCACCCGGAAGCAAGTCCTGGTCCGCAAGATGCAGCTCCTTTATTTGATCACTTCATCGATCTACTTGAACAAGCGACAGGTAAATAACACACGATGGCTAAACGTACTGATATTCAAAGTATTCTTATTCTGGGCGCGGGTCCGATTGTTATCGGCCAGGCCTGCGAATTTGATTATTCCGGTGCCCAGGCATGTAAAGCGCTAAAAGAAGAAGGTTATCGTGTCATTTTGGTGAATTCGAATCCGGCCACCATCATGACCGATCCGAATATGGCTGATGCAACCTATATCGAGCCAGTTAATTGGCAAGCGGTCAGCAAGGTGATTGAAGCTGAGCGTCCGGATGCGATCCTGCCTACCATGGGTGGCCAAACCGCGCTTAACTGTGCATTGGATTTGGAAAAACATGGCATTTTAGAAAAATTCGGCGTGGAAATGATCGGTGCTGATAGTGAAGCGATTAATAAAGCGGAAGATCGTGATTTATTCCGTGCCGCGATGCGTAAGATTGGTTTGGATATGCCCAAATCAGATATCGCTCATACCTTGGATGAAGCGCTTGAGGTGCAAGGTCAGTTCGGCTTCCCCGTTATTATTCGTCCATCCTTCACCATGGGTGGCAGTGGTGGCGGTATCGCCTATAACAAACAAGATTTTATCGAAATCTGCCAACGCGGTTTATATCTGAGCCCAACTTCTGAACTGTTGATTGAAGAATCCATCATTGGTTGGAAAGAATATGAAATGGAAGTGGTGCGTGATCGTAAAGATAACTGCATCATCATTTGCTCGATTGAAAATTTTGATCCAATGGGCGTTCATACTGGTGACTCGATTACCGTTGCACCTGCGCAAACGCTGACCGATAAAGAATATCAAATCATGCGGAATGCCTCACTGGCCGTTCTGCGCGAAATTGGTGTTGATACTGGTGGTTCTAACGTCCAGTTTGCGGTGAATCCCGAAAGTGGTCGTTTGATCATCATCGAAATGAACCCGCGGGTATCGCGTTCTTCAGCGTTGGCGTCTAAAGCAACCGGTTTCCCGATTGCGAAAGTGGCAGCGAAGCTGGCTGTCGGCTACACCTTGGATGAGCTGCAAAATGAAATCACCGGTAATGCAACACCGGCTTCATTCGAGCCTTCAATCGACTATGTCGTGACCAAAGTGCCGCGCTTTACCTTTGAAAAATTCCCACAAGCCGATAACCGTTTGAGCACGCAGATGAAATCTGTGGGTGAGGTGATGGCGATTGGTCGTAACTTCCAAGAGTCTTTGCAAAAAGCCTTGCGAGGTTTGGAAATCGATAAAGACGGCCTCACTGAGATCATCGATTTAAACGAAGAGAATATCGAAGAAACGTTACGCCGTGAGCTTAGCCTGCCTGGGTCAGATCGCCTGTGGTATGTTGCTGATGCGTTCCGCTTTGGTTTCAGCTTTGAAGAAGTGCAGCGCCTGTCACATATCGACCCATGGTTCTTGGTGCAAGTTGAGGAATTGGTCACGATTGAAAATGAGCTGAAAGAACGCTCGTTGAATGATCTGGACCAAAGCCAAATGTTTGCCCTGAAACGTAAGGGCTTCTCCGATTCACGACTGGCTAAGCTGCTACAAAAAACTGAAAAGCAGGTACGCGAGTATCGTCAGGAAATGCAGATCCGTCCTGTCTATAAACGAGTCGACACCTGTGCGGCAGAGTTTGCAACAAGCACAGCCTATATGTACTCAACCTACGATATGGAATGTGAGGCTAACCCGACTGATCGTGACAAGATCATGATTTTGGGCGGTGGTCCTAACCGTATCGGTCAAGGTATCGAGTTCGATTATTGCTGTGTTCATGCGGCGTTGGCATTGCGTGAAGATGGTTATGAAACCATTATGGTGAACTGTAACCCGGAAACGGTTTCTACCGATTACGATACATCGGATCGCTTGTATTTCGAGTCATTGACACTGGAAGATGTGCTCGAAATTGTTGATCTGGAAAAACCCAAAGGCGTGATCGTACAGTTCGGTGGTCAAACACCGTTAAAACTGGCGCGAGCGCTGGAAGCGGCGGGTGTACCGATTATTGGTACCTCACCTGATGCGATTGACCATGCGGAAGATCGTGAGCGCTTTCAACAAATGGTGGACAAACTCAATTTGTTGCAACCACCTAACAGATTGGCGCACTCAGCAGATACGGCAGTTGCCTTGGCCTCTGAGATTGGTTATCCGCTGGTAGTCCGACCTTCGTATGTATTGGGTGGACGTGCCATGGAAATCGTCTACAACGAAGACGAACTGCAACGCTATATGCAAAATGCAGTAAAAGTGTCTAATGACTCGCCCGTTCTGCTGGATCGCTTCCTTGACGATGCGATTGAGGTGGATGTTGATGCAATTTGTGACGGTAAAGAAGTCCTGATTGGCGGCATCATGGAGCATATCGAACAGGCGGGTGTTCACTCAGGTGACTCAGCATGTGCGATTCCACCTTATAGTTTGAGCAATGCAATCCAGGATAAGTTGCGTGAGCAAGTGCGTCAAATGGCGCTGGAACTTGGCGTAAAAGGTTTGATGAATACGCAGTTTGCGATCAAGGGAGATGAAATCTATATCCTTGAGGTGAACCCGCGTGCATCACGAACGGTGCCTTACATTTCTAAGTCTATCGGTGTGCCACTGGCCAAAGTGGCTGCACGAACTATGGCTGGACGTTCTTTAGATGAGCAGGGCGTTAACAAAGAAATCGTACCGAGTTATTACTCAGTAAAAGAAGCCGTATTCCCATTTATCAAGTTCCAAGGTGTGGATCCGATTCTCGGCCCTGAAATGAAGTCTACCGGTGAAGTCATGGGCGTTGGTCGTAGCTTTGGTGAAGCCTTTGCTAAATCGCAATTAGCGGCATCTGTTGTATTACCAACGGGTGGTAAAGCCTTTATTAGTGTCCGTGAGGCTGATAAGGTTTCTGCCGTTCAAATAGCAAAAGACTTGGCTGCACTTGGCTTTTCATTGATGGCAACTCGCGGTACGCAAAAAGTACTGGTTGATGCCGGTGTTGGCTGTGAGCCTGTTAACAAAGTGGCTGAAGGTCAGCCGCATATTGTTGATATGATCAAAAATGACGAAATTAGCCTTATCGTTAACACCACTGAAGGTCGTCAATCTGTCGCTGATTCGCGTGAAATTCGTCGTGCTGCATTACAGCATCAGGTGAACTACACCACGACGCTCGCAGCGGCGCGTGCCACTATCCAAGCATTAAGCAGCGAAGATATTGTTTCTGTAAACAGACTGCAATCGTTGCATGGAGAATTGAATTAATGGCTGTACCTATTACATCCCGCGGTGCGGAAGCACTGAAGCATGAACTGAAAGAACTGAAGTCGGTTGCTCGTCCCACTGTGGTCGCTGCGATTTCAGAAGCCCGTGCACATGGTGATCTAAAAGAAAATGCGGAATATCATGCGGCAAAAGAACAACAAAGCTTTATTGAAGGTCGTATTCAAGAATTAGAGGGCGTTTTATCGAACGCCCAAGTGATCGATCCGGCAAGCTTGCCACAAGATGGCCGAGTCGTATTTGGTGTCACTGTATCTTTGCTGAATATCGATACGGATGAAGAAAAGGCATACCAAATCGTGGGTGACTACGAGTCAGATATCAAACTTAATCGTATTTCTGTGTCATCGCCAATTGCACGCGCACTGATTGGCAAGGAGATTGATGACATTGCCACTGTGCAAGCTCCGGGTGGCAATATTGAATATGAAATTATTGAGATTAGTTACGAGAATTAAATAACGATGATGTCCGGCTACACCGGTGAAAGACTTTTACTGACCCTCTGGGTCGGTGGTTTATGGGCGATAGGCTATCTTGCCGTCCCAATCGCTTTTGCTAATCTCGATACCAGCATTGCCGGCGACTATGCCGGCAAACTGTTTTTTGCCGTCAACATTCTTGGTATTGCTGCTGCGGTTATTCTGCTGATCAGCAGATTATTTATCTTTGGTTTTAAACGTTTTCATTTGTACTGGCGAAGCTGGATGCTGCTGCTGATGTTGGCAATGAGTCTGTTTTTTGTCGCCTATTTACAGCCAGAAATGCAGGCATTGAAACAAATTGCAGCTCAACCCGAAGGTGTTTTCGAGCGTTTCGATGATTTACATAAACTAAGTGAAAACCTGTATATGCTGCTGAGCCTGTTTGGGTTAATGTTAGTGTTGACCACAGACAAAAGCGCAGAAGCAGACGAGGTCTAAATGGCGAAAAGCAAATCCAGTCAGGGTTGGTTAAAAGAACATTTCGACGATCAATATGTCAAAAAGGCACAAAAAGAAGGTCATCGCTCGCGAGCCACATTCAAGCTGGATGAGATTGATCAGAAAGATAAATTATTACGCCCAGGCATGAGCGTTGTTGATTTAGGCGCTGCGCCTGGCGGCTGGTCTGATTATGCTTTTCGTAAAGTAGGGGACAGTGGAACAGTAGTTGCGCTGGACATTTTGCCGATGACACCACTGACCGGAGTACACTTTATTGAAGGTGACTTTCGTGAGGATGAAGTACTCGATGAACTTAATAAAGTACTCAATGGTCGAGAAATAGACCTTGTATTATCGGATATGGCCCCCAATATGTCAGGGGTAGGGTCGATTGATCAGCCAGCGAGTATGTATCTGGTTGAGCTCGCCCTAGATTTTGCTGTTAATAATTTAAGTAAACAGGGCTGTTTTCTGGTCAAAGTGTTTCAGGGTGAAGGTTTTGATGCCTACCTAAAACAAATGCGTGATAGTTTTAATAAAGTCGTGACTCGTAAGCCGGGGGCGTCCAGAGCCAGAAGCCGTGAAGTATATTTATTGGGCAAAGGGCTCAAATAACACAGTAGTTTTAACGCTTTAGCAACTACTGGGATTTTAGTTAACCACTTTTAGAGTGGTAATCAGAGGTACCAAACATTGAATGACATGATGAAAAATATAGTCCTGTGGGTCGTCATCGCGATAGTGCTGATGTCCGTGTTTAATAATTTCGGTCCTCAAAACAGTAAAAGCGGCGAAATGGATTATTCAACCTTTATCAGCAACGTTAAAAACGGTGCTGTCTCAAATGTTGAAATCCAGGGGCGCACCATTTCTGGTGAGCTTACTGATGGCAACCAATTCACTACCTATAGCCCTGATTACGACCCAGGTTTGATTGGTGATTTGCTGGATAATGGCGTCACCATCCAAGCTGAACCGGTCGAAAAAACCAGCTTGTTCATGCAAATCTTCATTTCTTGGTTCCCGATGCTGCTCTTGATAGCCGTATGGATTTTCTTCATGCGTCAAATGCAAGGCGGTGGCGGTAAAAACCCCATGTCATTCGGTAAAAGTAAAGCCCGCATGCTGAGTGATGACCAAGTTAAAGTCACATTCAAAGACGTCGCCGGCGTCGAAGAAGCAAAAGAAGAAGTGGCTGAGCTGGTTGATTTCTTGCGTGACCCAAGTAAATTCCAGAAACTGGGTGGTCGAATTCCACGCGGTATTTTGATGGTGGGTTCACCGGGTACAGGTAAAACATTACTTGCCAAAGCGATTGCTGGCGAAGCAAAAGTACCTTTCTTTACGATTTCAGGTTCTGATTTCGTGGAAATGTTCGTTGGTGTCGGTGCCTCACGTGTCCGTGACATGTTTGAGCAAGCTAAGAAGCATGCGCCTTGTATTATCTTTATCGACGAGATTGATGCGGTCGGTCGTCATCGTGGTGCTGGCCTGGGTGGCGGTAACGACGAACGTGAACAAACGTTGAACCAATTACTGGTTGAAATGGATGGTTTTGAAGGCAATGAAGGCGTCATCGTCATTGCTGCAACAAACCGCCCAGACGTGCTGGATCCTGCATTGCTGCGTCCCGGCCGTTTTGACCGTCAAGTGGTGGTACCACTGCCTGATATTCGTGGACGTGAACAAATCATCAATGTTCACCTGCGTAAAGTACCAGCAGCTGAAGATGTTGATGCACGCGTGATTGCACGTGGTACGCCAGGTTTTTCTGGTGCCGATTTAGCCAACTTGGTTAATGAGGCAGCTTTGTTTGCCGCTCGTGCTAATAAACGTTTGGTTAGCATGGAACAGCTGGAGCTTGCGAAAGACAAAATCATGATGGGTGCTGAACGCCGCTCGATGGTGATGAGTGATAAAGAAAAAGAACTCACTGCATACCATGAAGCCGGTCATGCCATTGTTGGTCGTCTGGTACCAGGACATGATCCGGTTTACAAAGTGAGCATTATTCCGCGTGGTCGTGCTCTCGGTGTCACCATGTTCTTGCCCACAGAAGATCGCTACAGCTACACCAAACAGCAACTGGAAAGTCAGATTTCTAGTCTTTATGGCGGTCGTTTGGCGGAAGAAATGATCTTTGGTCAAGAAGCAGTAACAACTGGTGCTTCGAATGATATCCAACGTGCGACAGAACTGGCACATAACATGGTCACTAAATGGGGTCTGTCGGACAATATGGGACCACTGTCATATGGTGAAGATGAAGGTGAAGTCTTCTTGGGCCGCAGCGTCACGCAACATAAATCGGTATCAGATTTAACGGCGAAACAAATTGATGAAGATGTCAGAGCGGTAATCAATCGTAACTATGATCGTGCGCAGCAATTACTCAATGACAACATGGAAAAACTACATACCATGGCGCAGTTGCTGATCAAATACGAAACAATTGATAGCGGACAGATTGATGCGATTATGGAAGGTCGTGAACCGGGTGAACCAAAAGATTGGAACGATCGTTCTACACCACCTTCAGCCAGTCCTGAGCCTGATGAGTCGGAAACACCCTCTGGTAAACCGGCAGATCAACTGCACTAAGAAGGAAACTATCCGTGATATTTGACTGTGCGGGCAAGTCTTTGGACTTGTCCGTCCCTGGTATTATGGGCATCGTAAATGTTACCCCCGATTCATTTTCTGACGGGGGTAAATTCTTTTCAGCGGATGCGGCCCTTCAGCACGCGTTAAAACTGGTCGAAGACGGTGCCGATATTCTCGATATTGGCGGTGAATCAACCCGTCCCGGTTCCGAAGCTGTCCCCCTTCAACAAGAGATCGATCGTATTAGCCCTGTGATTGAAGCCATTCGTGCTGAGATCGATGTGCCTATTTCGATTGATACGATGAAAGCTGAGGTTATGCGTGCGGCGGTTAATGCTGGCGCTGGCTTGATCAATGACGTCAATGCGTTACGCAGTGAAAATGCGCTGCAAACCGCTGCTGAATTGGACGTGCCGGTCTGCTTGATGCATATGCAAGGTACGCCACAGACAATGCAGAGTGAGCCGCATTATGATGATGTGGTGACTGAAGTAGAGCACTTTTTATTAGAACGTGTTGCGGAATGCGAAAAGGCAGGAATTAAAGCCGAAAAGATTATGCTGGATCCTGGATTTGGCTTTGGTAAACGAGCACGTCATAATCTACGCTTGATGAAACACTTGTCACGATTGACGGCTTTACCTTATCCGGTACTGGTGGGCGTGTCACGTAAATCCATTATCGGCGATATGCTCAAGGTTTCTGTGGATGAACGCTTAGCGGGTAGTCTGTCATTAGCTTCTATTGCCGTCTGGCAAGGCGCAAAACTTATTCGAACACATGACGTGAAAGAGACGGCTCAAGCGGTAAAACTGAGCCATCACGTTAAACAGGTAGCAGATTTTGACTAAACAACGACGTTATTTTGGTACAGATGGAATCCGAGGCAAAGTAGGCGATGGTGCCATCACACCAGATTTTGTTTTAAAGCTGGGCTGGGCTGTTGGTCGTGTCCTAGCGAAAGAAAAAAATAGCCGGGTTATCATCGGTAAAGATACGCGTATTTCAGGTTACATGTTTGAATCAGCGCTACAGGCTGGTCTGTCGGCAGCGGGTGTCGATATTTATTTGTTAGGCCCCATGCCAACACCAGCGGTGGCCTATCTCACACGTACATTTCATGCACAGGCGGGTATTGTGATCAGTGCTTCACATAATCCGTACCATGATAACGGCATTAAGTTTTTCTCAGCAGAAGGCACCAAGCTGCCTGACAGTATCGAGCATGAAATTGAAGCGATGCTGGATCAACCATTAAAAACGGTTGATTCAACCCGCCTTGGTAAAGCACATCGTATTGCTGATGCACCTGGTCGTTATATTGAGTTCTGCAAAAGCACCATACCTTCCGGCGTTGATTTAGATGGCTTAAAAATTGTGGTCGATTGCGCACATGGTGCGACCTATCATGTGGCACCGGATGTCTTTCGTGAATTAGGCGCTGATGTTGTCGTCATGGGGGCAGAACCCGATGGGTTTAATATTAACCAGCATTGTGGTTCAACAGAGCCGCGTTTATTGCAGCAAGCCGTATTAGAAAATAAAGCTGACCTGGGACTAGCACTTGATGGGGATGGTGACCGAATCATCATGGTCGATCATCGGGGCGAGATTGTTGATGGGGATGAGCTGCTATTTATCATCGCACGTGCCCGTCAGCGTAACGGCGATAAGAGCAGTAATATAGTAGGTACCCAGATGTCTAATCTGGGGCTTGAGCATGCATTAGCGAAGTTTAATTTATTATTGCATCGCGCTCAGGTGGGTGATCGCTATGTGATGGAAAAACTCAAACAAGTGGGTGGGCTGATAGGCGGTGAAGCATCAGGCCATATTATTTGTCTTGATAAAACCTCAACCGGTGATGGGATTGTTGCTGCGCTTCAGGTTCTGGCTGAAATTCGTCAGACAGGTGATAACCTGCATGCCTTACGTTCAGTGGTTACTAAATATCCGCAACAGCTGATTAACGTGAAAGTCAGTAAAATGGTTGATATCGCCGGTAATCAAGATATCGCAAGTGCAGTGGCCTCGGTAGAGAAGCGCCTTGGTGATGAAGGGCGAGTATTGTTGCGACCATCAGGCACAGAGCCGGTGATTCGGGTTATGGTGGAAGGCCGTGATGCAACCCTGACCAAAAAACTTGCACAAGAATTGGCCGATATTATTCAGGCAGTTTTAGACGCTTGAGCAATCGGCCAACAATGAGTTTTTTGCTGTGCTCTAATTGTTATACAATACAGCCTTTGACGACATGCTCTGGCAACAGATTCGGGTAAACATCGAATGATGTTGCAACAACGGAGTGTTAAGAAATCTTGGTGTCTATTTTTGCTTTCGAGAGACTGTATTTGTGCGTAAACCGCTAGTAGCTGGTAACTGGAAGATGAACGGCTCTAGCGCGAGTAACAACGTGTTACTGGACGGTATCATCGCCAAGTCTGACACCTTTGCATCCGTGGATGTTGCTCTGTTTCCGCCTGCAGTTTATTTGCATCAAGTGCAACAGGCCTTGGCAGGCACAGGACTGTTCTGGGGAACGCAAAACCTGTCCCAGTTTAACCAAGGCGCTTACACCGGCGAAATCTCCGCATTAATGCTGGCTGATTTTGATTGTGACTATGTGTTAATTGGTCATTCTGAACGACGCTGTCTTTACGCAGAGTTGGATCTCGATCAACGTGTTTTAGACCGCATCGTTGCAGAAAAATATGAAATGTCAGTGAAGGCTGGCATTACGCCGATCATCTGTATTGGCGAAAGTCCTGAAGAACACGCGGTGGGGCGGACAGAAGAAGTTATTGCCAGACTGCTTGATACGGTGATTGCCTATCAAGGGGTTGAAGGTCTCGCGCATACCGTACTGGCTTACGAGCCGGTCTGGGCCATTGGTACGGGTCGTTCAGCAACACCGGAATGGGCTCAGGATGTACACAGCTTCATGCGTCAGCGTGTTGCAAAGCATGATCCGACGATAGCGGAATCATTACGGATACTTTACGGCGGCAGCGTAAACAGTAATAATGCTGCGCCATTGTTTTCACAACCTGATGTGGATGGTGGACTTGTAGGCGGTGGCTCATTAAACGCCGACGAGTTTGTCAAAATATGTCAGGCCGCAGTTCTAAAATTAGGTTAAATACATGCACGCTTTGATTTTGACGATACATATTATTGTTTGTCTGATGCTGGTCGGTTTTGTACTGATTCAGCATGGTAAGGGCGCTGATGCCGGCGCAGCTTTTGGCGGCGGTGGCGGTGGCGGCGGTGCTTCTGGCAGCCTGTTTGGTAGTCAGGGCTCAGCCTCTTTCCTGAGTCGTACCAGTGCTATTTTGGCAGCAATCTTCTTTATGACCAGCTTAACGCTGGCCTACTTTTCAGTCGATAGACCTGACAAAGTGCAGAGCGTGACACAAACCGCTCCTGCAGAACAAAAAATAGAAGAAACTCCTGCAGATTTACCGGAATTACCGTAAAATACGCAATCCTTGCCGATGTGGTGAAATTGGTAGACACGCCATCTTGAGGGGGTGGTGGGCATAGCCCGTGGCGGTTCGACTCCGCCCATCGGCACCAAAAAACACGCGAAAAGCTCGATTTTATCGGGCTTTTTTTGTGTCTAGTGGTTTGAACATTCTTCCTAATAAAAATCTTTCCTTAAAAATTTTTGTTTGTCATCAATGATGCAATTCACTCTTTATTCACAACGAATGGCGTCTGATTGCCTTATACAGTTGTCAGCTTTGTGACTCGCTAGTTAATTTGTGCAATAAACATCGCCTTAGCATGTAACAAAAAATTAAATCGTTATTGACAAATTAATTATCGATTATTGCGGCTTCTCATGATGCTCTAGAGTGTGTAGTATCGTGTGTTGACGGCTGCTGCATAGCCGGTCACGCTCGATCAGGGGCATGTTTGGTGACAACACGCCATCATGCTGAATTGATTCATAAAATCATCGAGGATGGACAGTATGTTGGAGAATTATCTCCCAATATTGTTATTTATCATCATCGGCATTGGCTTTGGTGTCATGCCGTTATTAGCTGGTTTTATTTTGGGGCCACGTCACCCCGATGACGAAAAGCGGTCCGCTTATGAGTGTGGCTTTGAACCGTTTGAAGACTCACATATGAAGTTTGATGTGCGCTATTACTTGGTAGCCATTCTGTTCATCATCTTCGACCTCGAAATCGCGTTTCTTTTTCCTTGGGCCATCGTTCTAGATGACATCGGTGTTTTTGGGCTGTTGTCGATGTTTCTGTTTCTCGCCATCTTAGTTGTCGGCTTTGTTTACGAGTGGAAAAAAGGGGCATTGGAGTGGGAATAGAAGGTGTACTTGAAAAAGGCGTTGTTACCACTTCCGCCGATAAATTAATCAATTGGGCAAGAACAGGATCGTTGTGGCCAATGACGTTTGGTCTCGCCTGTTGCGCCGTCGAAATGATGCATGCGGGTGCCGCCCGTTATGATCTGGATCGTTTCGGTGTTGTGTTTCGCCCAAGCCCACGCCAATCCGATGTGATGATTGTGGCAGGAACCCTTGTGAACAAAATGGCACCGGCATTACGCAAGGTGTATGACCAGATGTCTGAACCTCGCTGGGTGATTTCTATGGGGTCGTGTGCCAATGGGGGCGGCTATTATCATTACTCTTACTCGGTTGTACGCGGCTGTGATCGTATTGTTCCTGTCGATATTTATGTGCCTGGTTGTCCTCCCACTGCAGAAGCGTTGTTATATGGCATTGTGCAATTGCAGAAGAAAATTCAACGTACTAACACCATAGCCAGACCTGCCGTCGGGTAAGACAGGAGACGATGATGCAAGCGTTGAAAGCCAAGCTGGAACAGGATTTTGCGGATGAGTTACTGGATTGTGACAGTGATCGTGATGAAATCACCATGCATGTGGCAGCAGAACAAATTGTCGCCGTCTGCCAACGCTTACGCGATCAATATGACTTTGAACAATTGCTAGATTTATGCGGCGTTGATTACTCTGAGTATGGTGGCAGTGCATGGGAGACAAAACAATCCAGTGAGTTTGGTTTCAGTCGTGCTGTTGATGGCATGGGCCATGCTGAGCCCGTTCAGGATGGACTTCGTTTTGCCGTGGTCTATCACCTGCTATCGATAAAGCATAACCAGCGCTTGAGATTGAAAGTGAGGTTAGAAGCCGATAGCCCAGTGGTGGATAGCGTGACGTCTGTCTGGAATAGTGCTGAGTGGTTCGAGCGTGAAGCATTTGACCTGTTTGGCATCTTATTCAACGGTCACAATGATCTGCGTCGAATTTTGACTGATTATGGCTTTGTTGGGCATCCCTTCCGTAAAGACTTTCCTCTAATTGGTAATGTGGAAATGCGCTACGACCCAGATAAAAAACGGGTGGTTTATGAACCGGTCAGTATTGAGCCCCGAACGCTGGTGCCGAGAGTCATACGAGATGATAACCGCTACCACAAGGATCAGAACTAAAAATGGCTGAAATTAAGAATTACACGCTTAACTTCGGTCCACAGCATCCGGCAGCGCATGGCGTATTACGTTTGATTTTGGAAATGGACGGTGAAGTCATTGAGCGCGCTGATCCGCACATTGGCTTATTGCATCGTGGCACGGAAAAGCTGGCTGAGTCCAAACCATTCAATCAAAGTATTGGTTATATGGATCGACTCGATTATGTATCCATGATGTGTAATGAGCACGCCTATGTGATGGCCATTGAGAAGCTGATTGGTCTTGAAGTACCCATTCGGGCGCAATATATCCGGGTGATGTTTGATGAGATTACGCGTGTACTCAATCATTTGATGTGGTTGGGCGCACACGGACTGGATATCGGTGCGATGACGGTTTTCCTATATTGTTTCCGTGAACGTGAAGATCTGATGGATTGCTATGAAGCGGTTTCCGGCGCGCGTATGCATGCGACCTATTATCGTCCGGGTGGCGTTTATCGGGATTTGCCTGCTCGCATGCCGCAATACCAAACATCAAAATGGCATAACGAAAAAGAAGTTAAAAAGAAAAATAGTAATCGTGAAGGCAGTCTGCTCGATTTTATCGAGGATTTCACTACGCGTTTTCCAAAATGTGTTGATGAATATGAAACCTTATTAACAGATAACCGGATCTGGAAACAACGCACAGTTGGTATCGGTGTGGTCAGCCCTGAACGAGCCATGCAGCTTGGTTTCACTGGTCCTATGTTACGTGGCAGTGGTATTGAGTGGGATCTTCGTCGTAAGCAACCATATGAAGTCTATGACAAGCTCGACTTTGATATTCCAATAGGTAAGGAAGGCGACTGTTACGACCGCTATTTAGTCAGAGTAGAAGAGATGCGCCAATCCAATCGCATTATCAAACAGTGTGTTGATTGGTTACGAGCCAACCCCGGCCCAGTGATTCTTGATAACAGTAAAGTCGCGCCGCCAAAACGCGCGGTGATGAAAGATGATATGGAAGCCCTGATCCATCACTTCAAATTATTTACAGAAGGCTATTGCGTACCGGAAGGTGAAGTTTATAGCGCGATTGAGCATCCCAAAGGTGAGTTTGGCATTTATATGGTGTCTGATGGTGCCAATAAACCTTATCGAGTCAAAATTCGGGCGCCGGGTTTCCCGCATCTGGCGGCGATGAATGAAATGAGTAAAGGGCATATGCTGGCAGATGTGGTGGCTATTATCGGCACGATGGATATCGTTTTTGGTGAGATAGACCGATGACGGAAATGTTACTAACCGGTCCAAAAGAAGGCTTATTCACAGAGACACTGCGTGAGCAGATGGATACTTGGATTGCGAAATACCCTGCTGGTCAGGCGCAGTCTGCTGTTATTCCCTGTCTGCATATTTTACAGGCGGCTAATGAAGGCTGGCTGACGACAGCGATCATGGATGCACTGGCAAGTTATTTATCTATTCCCGCAATCAGTGTGTATGAAGTAGCCACTTTTTATACGATGTTTGAGTTATCACCGGTCGGTAAACATAAAATCAGTGTCTGCACCAATATCTCTTGCATGTTGTGTGGCTCTGAAAAGGTGATGCAACACATCGAACAGAAGTTGAATATCAAGCCGGGACAAACAACAGAAGATGGTCTGTTTACGCTGAAAGAAGTCGAATGTTTGGGGGCCTGTGTTGGTGCCCCTATGATGTTGGTTGACAAGCAATATCACGAATTCCTGACGGAAGATAAAATTGATGACATTCTTGATAGGCTGAATTCATGAAACTCGATCAGATTTGTTTTCGCACCTCTCATCTTGAGCAGTCATGGACCTTGGATGCTTACCGTCAGGTGGGTGGTTATCAGGTGCTGGAAAATTTACTGAAAAATAAAATGCGGCCGGAAGAAATTTTGGAGCAGGTGAAAAACTCAGCATTACGCGGCCGTGGCGGCGCAGGCTTTCCCACAGGATTGAAATGGAGTTTTATGCCACGCCGCATGCCGGGCGAAAAATATATTGTCTGTAATTCTGATGAAGGTGAGCCGGGTACCTGTAAAGATCGCGATATTCTGCGCTATAACCCGCATCAGTTGATTGAGGGCATGATCATCGCGGGGTATACCATCGGAGCAGGTACCGGTTACAACTACATTCGCGGTGAGTTTTATGAGCCAATAGAACGTTTTGAAGCGGCATTAAAAGAAGCCCGGGAAGCAGGGCTGTTAGGTAAAAATATTTTAGGTAGTGACTTCCATTTTGAGTTGCATACCCACATCGGTGCTGGTGCCTATATTTGTGGTGAAGAAACAGCATTACTGGAGTCATTAGAAGGGAAGAAAGGCCAGCCACGTTATAAACCCCCGTTTCCTGCCGGTTATGGCTTATATGGCCGTCCTACTACAATCAACAACACTGAAACGTTGGCGTCTATTCCCGTTATTTTGCAATATGGCGGTGACTGGTTTCATGAGATTGGCACGCAGAATAATGGTGGTAGCAAAATCTTCTGTATGACAGGTCACGTCAACAAACCGGGAAACTATGAAGTACCGCTGGGGACGCCATTTTCTGAACTACTGGAATTGGCTGGCGGTGTGAGGGATGGCAATTCGCTAAAAGCGGTGATTCCGGGCGGCACCTCTACCCCGGTGGTACCGGGCGACAAAATGCTGCAACTGGATATGAGTTATGACGGCATCGGTAAAGGTGGTTCCATGCTGGGAGCAGGCTCCGTCATCATTATGGATGAGAAAACCTGCATGGTGAAAGCGTTGAAGCGTATTGCCTATTTTTATTACGAAGAGTCGTGTGGCCAGTGCACCCCTTGTCGCGAAGGCACCGGCTGGTTATATCGTGTGATCAAACGTATCGAAGAAGGGCAGGGCAAACAGGAAGATTTAGACAGGCTGGTCAATGTCGCTGAAAACATCAATGGCAACACGATTTGTGCCTTGGGTGATGCGGCTGCGGCACCGGTGATGAGTTTTATCAAACATTTTCGTGATGAATTCCAGTATCACATTGATCACGGTCATTGTATGGAACATACAGGTTAAAGACTGACAGATATGGTTAATATCGAAATTGACGGTATTCCACTTAAGGTGGATTCAACAAAAATGATTATTCAGGCCGCTGATGAAGCCGGTATTGATATCCCTCGTTTTTGTTACCACAAAAAATTGTCGATAGCTGCAACTGTCGAATGTGTCTGGTTGAGTCGATAGAGCGCGAAAAGCCCTGCCTGCTTGTTCTACACCGGTTTCGGAAGGCAAGAAAGTCTATACTGACTCAAAAGTGCGATTAATGCTCAGCGTAGTGTGATGGAGTTTCTACTGATTAATCACCCGCTGGATTGCCCGATTTGTGACCAGGGTGGTGAATGCGAATTACAAGACCTATCCATGGGATACGGCGACGGAGTGAGTCGCTTCACTGAGGGCAAACGGGTTGTTAAAGATAAAGATATTGGCCCTTTAATTCAGACAGATATGACCCGTTGCATTCATTGCACCCGCTGCGTGCGATTTGGTCAGGAAATCGCCGGAATTATGGAGCTGGGTGCCACAGGACGTGGTGAGCATATGGAGATTGGCACCTATGTTGAGCACAGCTTAGTATCTGAGCTGTCAGGCAATATCATTGACTTATGCCCGGTCGGTGCCCTGACGTCAAAACCGTTTCGCTACAAAGCCCGTGCCTGGGAATTAACAGCACACCCAACCATAGCCCCTCATGATGCCGTAGGCTCAAATATCGAACTGCATATTCGCAAAAATGATGTGATGCGGGTTGTGCCTCGTGATAACGAAGCAATCAATGAGGCATGGCTCTCAGACAGGGACCGCTTTAGTTATCTTGGGCTTAATTCGGCTGAACGTATTGCTGAGCCGATGATAAAAAAAGCCGGGCAGTGGCAAACCACAGACTGGCAAACAGCCTTGGAAACGGCGGTTGAAGGGGTTAAAGGCATTGTTGCCAAACATGGCCCCGAAGAGTTAGGTGGCTTGATTTCACCGACAGCTACATTGGAAGAAGCGTATTTATTTCAAAAATGGCTACGTGGGCTGGGTACAAAAAATATTGATCATCGTCTGCGCCAGCAAGACTTTGCCGACAGTCAATCTGATTTCAGCCTGAACGATTGGGCGCTAGCAGACATTGATGACTCCGATGCGATTGTTTTGCTGGGTAGCAATATTCGCGCGGAACAACCCATCATTGCTCACCGCATACGTCAGGCGGCGTTATCCGGGGCAACGGTGAGTAATATCAACTTTTTTGAAAGCGATTTATTGATGCCGGTTCAGCATCAGCTAGCAGTTGATGCAAAAGATATGGCCTATTATACCCTGGCTGGCATTGCAAAAGCGCTTACTCAGGCAAATAAAGAAGACGCAGCGGAATGGCGAGAATTATTGGGCGAAAGACGTCCTTCGCCGTTTGAACAAAATGTTGCCTTACAGTTATCCAATGCCAGGAATGCAACCTTATTTGTTGGGGATTTGATAAATCATCACCCTCAGGCCAGTGTTTTTAGGGCTTTAGCAAAATTGATTGCCTCCTTGAGTAAAACCACTTTGGTGATCCTGCCAACTGCCAACAGCAATGCACATTTGAAAGCGAAAACACTGCCATCTGAGAACGGCATGAATACCATGCAAATGTGGCAAAGCGATCTTTGTGCGTACGTACTCATGGGCGTCGATCCACAGATGGATACGGCTATCCCGGATGATGCACGACGCGCGTTGAAAAGGGCCAGTTTCGTTGTGGCTATCAATAGTTTCCATAGTGATGTTATCAACGAACATGCTGATGTGATTTTACCTGCAGCGTGTTTTGCTGAAACATCAGGGACATTTATTGGTATTGATCAGCAATGGCAACGATTTGCTGGTGGCGTTGAGCCGCGCGGCGATAGTCGGCCCGGCTGGAAAATTTTGCGTGTCCTTGCAAATGTCAGCCAGTTGAATGGGTTTGAACATATTTCATCGCAGGATGTGGTGGATGAAATCGAGTCTGAGTGGAACATGGGACAGAAACCCGCCAGCCATGATTTTATACCCGAATCCTTCTCGGTAACATCAGATTTAATGCTGATTTCCGAAGTGCCGATGTACCGTACAGACAGTCTTTTACGGCACAGTAATGCCTTGCAGCAAACGCCCGAAAATAAAGCGAATGATGTTGCACGAATGAACCAGCAGGAAGCTGACAAGCGGGGCGTAAATCATCAATTACCGGTGATAATTAAACAGGGTGAAAACCAAATCAGTCTTCCCCTTGAGATTGATGATGCTATCGCGGATGGCTGTATTTATGTTGCTGCTGCAACACTGGCCAGTGTTGCTATTGGCCGAATGTTTGGCCAGGTTGAAATCACTCAAGCAGGACCATCAAGCTGATGGATATGCTACTCGAGTACATCCTGCCCAATATCGCCAAGATATTCTTGATCGTGGTGCCGTTAATGTTGGGTGTGGCGTATCTGACCTATTTTGAACGTAAAGTGATTGGTTATATTCAGACTCGCATTGGTCCCAATCGTGTTGGGCCATGGGGTTTATTACAACCGATTGCTGATGGCCTCAAGTTATTGATGAAAGAGGTTATTTTTCCTGCGCGCTCTAACCTTTATTTGTTCCTGGTGGCCCCCGTGCTGGCGATTGGTCCTGCTTTGGCAGCGTGGGCAGTGATGCCCTTTGATGATGGCATGGTGCTGGCTGATATTGATGCTGGTTTGCTCTATATCCTGGCAATAACATCAATGAGCGTTTATGGCGTTGTTGTGGCTGGGTGGGCGTCAAATTCACGCTATGCCTTTCTTGGCGCCTTACGAAGTGCCGCGCAGGTGGTGTCTTATGAAATAGCAATGGGCTTTGCTTTGGTCGGTGTATTGATTGCAGCAGGTAGCTTGAATCTGGGGGAAATCGTACTGGCGCAGCAAGGCGGTATTTTGCACTGGTACTGGCTACCCTTATTACCGTTGTTTGTTGTTTATTTCGTATCGGGTGTTGCTGAAACCAATAGGGCGCCATTTGATATTGCCGAAGGCGAATCAGAAATTGTGGCCGGCTTTCATGTCGAGTACTCAGGCATGGCGTTTGCGGTGTTCTTTTTGGCTGAGTATGCCGATATGATCTTGATATCAATGTTGGCGGCGACGATGTTTATGGGAGGCTGGTTATCACCTTTTGAGGGGATTCCAGTTCTGGAAGATCTGTTTGCCTGGGTACCGGGGTTAATCTGGTTATTGGCAAAAACCTCGTTTTTCTTATTTATCTATTTGTGGATACGGGCTACTTTTCCACGTTATCGCTATGATCAAATTATGCGTCTGGGCTGGAAAATCTTTATCCCCGTTACCTTGGTCTGGCTAGTGATTATCGCAACGGCTCAGGTTTTTGATATTGGCCCATGGTTTACTGAAAACGCGACGATTGCTACAGGAGGGGCGTGATGAACCAACTACGCCATTTCTTTAAAAGCTTTTTGTTATGGGAGCTGCTGAAAGGGATGAAACTGACTGGCAAATATTTGTTTGCCCGTAAAGTGACAGTTCAGTACCCCGAAGAGAAGACGCCACAGTCACCACGTTTCCGTGGTTTACATGCTCTACGACGTTATCCCAATGGCGAGGAACGCTGTATTGGCTGTAAGTTGTGTGAAGCCGTGTGTCCAGCATTGGCTATCACCATTGATACTGAGCCAAGAGATGATGGGACGCGGCGGACTACGCGTTACGATATTGATTTATTTAAGTGTATTTATTGTGGATTCTGCGAAGAGTCCTGTCCGGTGGATTCGATTGTTGAAACGCGTCACTTTGAGTATCACTTTGAAGAACGTGGTGATCATGTGATTACCAAAGACAAGCTGCTGGCCATTGGGGATAAATATGAAGATCAGATTGCCGCAGATCGAGCTGAAGATGCGCCATACCGCTAGGATAAAAGCTTAATGGAAAAAATTATCTTTTATGCGTTTGCTGCCATATTACTGTTTGCCGCCACCATGGTGATTACGGTGCGAAATCCGGTACGAGCAGCACTGTTCCTGGTACTAGCTTTTTTCACCAGCGCAGCAATTTGGTTGATGCTGCAAGCTGAGTTTTTAGCTATCAGTCTGGTGTTAGTTTACGTTGGCGCTGTATTGGTATTGTTTTTGTTTGTGGTGATGATGCTGGATATTGATTTGGCACCGCTACAGGAAGGTTTTACCAAATACCTACCGCTTGGGATCATTGTTGCAGCATTAATTGTGGCTGAAATGATCACCGTGTTAAATGCGCCGCAATTTGATATTGCCGCGACAGCGGTGGCGGGTGAGAGCAACACCCGAATGTTGGGTCGTTTGCTGTATACCGTCTATGTATATCCGTTCGAGATTGCGTCGGTGATTCTGACCGTAGCGATTGTGGCTGCGATTACGCTCACTTTGCGAGAACATTCGCGAAAACTACAGGATCCAGGCAAACAAGTTGCGGTCAGAAAGCAAGAACGTGTGCGTTTAGTGGATTTACGTTCAGCCAAAGTTGATAAGGAGGAGAAGCAATCATGATTGTTTTATCTGATTATCTTATCCTCGCGGCGCTGTTATTTAGCCTTTCTGTGGCTGGCATTTTCCTGAATCGTAAAAATATCATCATTTTATTGATGTGCATTGAATTGATGCTACTGGCGGTGAACCTTAACTTTATCGCTTTCTCACATTTCTTGGGCGATCCGGCTGGGCAGGTGTTTGTTTTCTTTATCCTCACCGTTGCGGCGGCAGAGGCGGCAATAGGCTTGGCGATTCTTGTGGTGTTGTTCCGTAACCTTAGCACCATTAACGTGTCTGACCTTGATCGGTTGAAGGGGTGACGGCATGAGTCAGTATTTGCTGCTCAGCATTGTCTTAGCACCGCTTTTAGGTAGCATTTTTGCTGGCTTTTTTGGCAAGAAAATAGGCCGTACATGGTCGCATCGTTTGACGATTGCAGGCGTGGCGACTTCTTTTGCACTGTCTGTGTGGGTGTTCAAGCTAGTTGTTGTTGACGGCGCTTATTTTAACGACAGTGTTTATCAATGGCTCAAGGCCGGTTCGTTAACCTTCGAAATCGGGTTTATGGTTGATGCGCTTACTGCCGTGATGATGACGGTAGTCACCTTTGTGTCTTTAATGGTGCATATCTACACCATTGGCTATATGGAGGATGACGATGGCTATTGCCGCTTCTTCAGCTATATATCGCTGTTTACCTTCGCGATGTTAATGCTGGTTATGGCAAATAACTTCCTGCAATTGTTCTTCGGTTGGGAAGCTGTAGGCCTGGTGTCGTATTTGCTCATTGGTTTTTGGTACAAAAAGCCCACTGCTATTTATGCCAATCTCAAAGCGTTTTTGGTCAACCGTGTTGGCGACTTTGGTTTTTTACTGGGTATTGCAGCGGTATTGATGTATGCCGGTAGTTTGGATTACATACACGTCTTTACTCAAGCGCCGACCATGGCAGAAAAAACCATTGTCTTATTTGGTGATGCGCAATGGTCAGTGATGACGGTAACCTGTATTTTGCTGTTTATTGGTGCCATGGGTAAATCAGCACAAGTACCTTTGCATGTGTGGCTGCCAGACTCAATGGAAGGCCCTACCCCGATTTCGGCGTTGATTCATGCTGCAACGATGGTGACTGCAGGTATCTTTATGGTGGCAAGAATGTCGCCACTGTTTGAGTTGTCTGAGACTGCCTTGTCGTTTGTGCTGATTATTGGCTCAATCACAGCGTTGTTTATGGGCTTATTAGGTTTGGTACAAAACGATATCAAACGCGTTATAGCGTATTCAACGCTCTCGCAGCTAGGATATATGACAGTAGCTTTGGGTGTGTCGGCCTATGCTGCGGGCGTATTTCACCTTCTGACGCATGCCTTCTTTAAGGCATTATTATTTCTTGCCGCCGGTTCGGTCATTATGGCCCTTCATCATGAGCAGGATATGCGGCGCATGGGTGGATTGAAGAAATACATGCCGATCACCTACTGGACCAGCCTAGTCGGCTCACTGGCTTTGATTGGCTTTCCTGGCTTTTCTGGTTTTTTCTCAAAAGATGCCATTATCGAAGCGGTGCATGCCTCTGATATTGCCGGCAGCCAATTTGCTTACTTTGCCGTGTTGGTCGGTGTTTTCATTACTGCCTTGTATAGCTTTCGGCTTTTCTTCCTGGTTTTCCATGGCAAAGAGCGCTTTGATACCGATGCCGGGCATTTACCGCATGAGTCACCCAAAGTGGTGACGATACCTTTGATATTGCTGGCGATACCGTCGATTGTTGCGGGGTATTTCATCGGTAGTGTGGTGTATGGACGCTTTTTTGGTAATGCGATTTTTGTAGCAGGCCACCACCACGTTTTGGGCGAACAGGCTGAGCAGTATCACGGCATTATCAGTTTTATGTTGCATGGTTTGCAGGCATGGCCATTCTGGTTAGCTATTTCGGGGGTTGCCATGGCCTGGTATCTCTATATGCATCGGCCTGATATCCCTGGAATATTGCAAGAAAAGTTACATGGCGTACATCATCTATTAATTAATAAGTATGGCTTTGATGATTTTAATGACAAGGTCTTTGCTGCGGGCTCACGAGGATTGGGCGCGATGCTATGGCGTATTGGTGATCGTTTATTGATTGATGGTGCTGTGGTGAATGGCTCGGCCAAAACCGTAGGCTGGGTAGCCAAATTAGTGAGGCATATGCAATCGGGCTACTTGTATCACTACGCGTTTGCAATGATTGTTGGGGTTTGGCTATTGCTAACCCTCTATGTGGCTTAACTGGGGCGAACTGAGAATAGATATGCTTGCAGATTTACCTTTACTCAGTCTTGTTATCTGGTTACCCATCCTTGGTGGGGTAATTGCCATTTTAATTGGCGATGAACGACCGATTCTGAAACCCTTCGCTTTGGCGATAGCAACGCTAACCATGTTGTTGTCATTTGGTTTGTATATCGGGTTTGATAATACAACGTATCAGATGCAATTCGTTGAACGTCATTCATGGATAGAAACCTTTGCGATCAACTATCATTTGGGCGTAGATGGTTTTTCGATGCCGTTGATTATTCTGACGACCATTTCGACCTTGCTGGTGGTGGTTGCCGCATGGGAAGTGATTAAAGATCGGCTTAGCCAATATCTGGCTGCTTTTCTGATTATGGAAGGCTTGATGCTGGCGGTGTTCTCAGCACTCGATGCTATTTTGTTCTATGTATTCTTCGAGGCCATGCTGATCCCACTGTTTTTGGTGATTGGCATCTGGGGTGGCCCCAATCGGGTTTACGCCACGATTAAGTTTTTCCTCTATACCTTTTTCGGCTCAGTGTTTCTGTTAGTGGCATTACTGTATTTACGCCATGTCAGTGACAGCTTTGCAATTCTCGACTTTCACAATGTCGGGCTTAGTCTTAAAGAGCAAACATGGTTATTACTGGCATTTTTAATTGCGTTTGCTGTGAAGGTGCCCATGTGGCCGGTGCATACTTGGTTACCTGATGCCCATGTTGAGGCGCCCACAGGGGGCTCTGTGATCTTGGCGGCGATCACCTTGAAAATTGGTGGTTATGGTTTTCTGCGTTTTGCGCTACCTATTGCCCCGGATGCCAGTCTGGTATTGGATTGGTTTATTATCAGTCTGTCGCTAATCGCAATTGTGTATATCGGCTTTGTTGCTTTGGCGCAGTCAGATTTAAAGAAATTAATCGCTTATTCCAGTATTGCTCATATGGGCTTTGTGACATTGGGTTTATTCATTATCTTCCGAATATTTGCCAATGCATCAACCGGCACTGGTGCTGTGCTGGCAATAGAAGGAGCCATGGTGCAAATGATTTCTCATGGCTTTATTTCAGCGGCCATGTTCCTCGCCGTTGGCGTATTGTATGACCGTATGCATACCCGTGAAATCAGCGCCTATGGTGGCGTGGTCAACACGATGCCGGTGTTCGCTGCGTTTGCCGTGTTTTTTGCTATGGCTAATGCTGGCCTGCCGGGCACATCTGGTTTTGTCGGCGAATTTATGGTGATTCTAGCGGCGTTTCAGGCTAACTTTTGGTTTGCCTTTTTGGCTGCGACAACCTTGATTCTTGGTGCTGCCTACACCTTATGGATGGTAAAGCGCGTGTTTTATGGCGAGGTTGCTAATCAAGAGGTAGCAGCCTTGAAAGACATTAACCGTCGCGAGTTTGCAATGCTGGCTTCATTAGCCGTGATTGTTTTATTTATAGGTGTTTGGCCCGATCCCTTGTTAGATGTGATGCATGCCTCGGTCGAGCATTTGTTAACCCAAGTTTCCCAGTCGAAGTTGTAGAGGATAGGCGCAGAGATGTTTCAAGTTCCTAATATGCAGTTCGCGCTACCGGAAATGTTCCTGCTGGGCATGGCCTGTGTGATTTTATTGTTGGTTGCTTTCACTGGTGTACGCCGAGTGGAGTGGGTCTATGGTTTAAGTCAACTGACGCTATTGAGCACTGCCTTAATTATTTTCTGGTCTATCGGTGATGGTGGGCTGACCTTTGCTGATACGTATGTGAAAGATAGCCTCAGTGATCTGCTCAAACTGAGTATTTGTCTGGTCAATGTATTGGTTTTGTTGTATTCGTCGGCCTATTTAAAAGCTCGCCAGCTAATGCAGGGCGAATTTTATGTGCTAGCCATATTTGCCACCTTAGGCATGCTGATCATGGTGTCGGCCTATCACTTTCTGACCTTGTATCTGGGACTGGAGTTACTGTCTTTATGCTTATACGCCATGGTGGCGATGCAGCGTGACTCTGCCGTCGCCACTGAAGCTGCGATGAAATACTTTATATTGGGGGCAATTGCTTCGGGTATGTTGCTTTACGGCATGTCGATTATTTACGGCATTACTGGCAGTCTCGCCTTGGGTGAGGTTGCCGCTGCAGTGTCGATGTCGACTGGCAATGAGACTATTCTTAGTTTTGGTTTGGTGTTTTTGATTATTGGTATTGGCTTTAAGTTTGGTGCTGTACCATTTCATATGTGGTTGCCTGATGTGTATCACGGTGCCCCGACAGCCATGACGTTATTTATAGCAGCAGCACCTAAAATCGCGGCGTTTGCGATGCTGGTTCGATTATTGGTTGAAGGGCTGATAGACTTGCACAGCCATTGGCAAGACATGCTCATTATGTTGGCTGTGTTATCAATGATTGTCGGTAATGTTGTCGCGATTGCTCAAACCAACTTGAAGCGTATGCTGGCGTACTCGACCATTTCTCATGTGGGTTTTTTACTGATGGGGGTGTTGTCGGGAACGCAAGAAGGGTTTGCTGCCTCCCTGTTTTACACGCTGATTTATGCATTGATGACTTTGGGTGCCTTTGGCATGATTTTGCTACTGAGCAGGCAGGGTTACGAGGCCGAGAATATTGAAGATTTCAAAGGTCTCAGTAGGAAACAACCTTGGTTTGCATTAATGATGATGATTTTGATGTTTTCGATGGCAGGTATTCCGCCTTTGGCTGGTTTTTATGCCAAACTGCTTGTCATTAAATCAGTGATAGATGTCGACTTGCTCAGCGTGGCTATAGTGGCTGTGATTACTTCGGTGATAGGCGCGTTTTATTATTTACGCGTGATTAAAGTCATGTATTTTGACAAGCCGTTAGTTGAGCATACGGTGACGGCATCAAGCTTAGTTCAGATTATACTGAGCGCAAATATTTTAATGGTTTTGGGGCTGGGGCTATTCCCCGGTATGCTAATGAAAATTTGTTCAATCGTCTTTGTGTAAAAGGGAATCATGTCAGTCTGGTTAATGTTAGGCGTTTTTTTACTGATTGCGAACCTACCATGGGTTGGTAATAGAGTATTTTTTGTGTTTCCTATGCAGAACAAGCCCATCTGGGTGCGGTTAGTAGAATTAGTGGTCTATTACCTGCTGAGTTTGCTGATTAGCATGGTGTTCGAGACACGATTTTCGGGTGATGTGTACCCACAGAATTGGGAATTTTTTGTCACCACATTGAGCTTTTTTATCGTGTTGGCGGTGCCGGGTGTCGTCTATCGCTATCAATGGCTGCCAATGCAGAAAAAGTTCAAATAAAGATAACGGGTTTATCGCAGTCAGCACTATATAAACCGCGGTATTCACTAAATAAATCGCCCGCAAATGGCAACAGACAACATTCTGTAACTTCATTATTCGATAATGTGTGCATCTGTTGTCGATCTAGTTTAGAATTGGCGGGTTTAACTACGTGGTAATACACGTATTGTTCACTTAAATATCAATAGAGACGGGATTATGGCTTCATCTTCTGATTTAACCAAGTACAGAAATATCGGTATCTTTGCTCACGTTGACGCGGGTAAGACCACCTCGACAGAACGTATCTTAAAACTGACTGGTAAAATCCACAAAACCGGTGAGGTTCACGAAGGTGAGTCGACCATGGACTTCATGGATCAGGAAGCCGAACGTGGTATTACTATCCAGTCAGCGGCGACTACCTGTGAATGGAAAGGTCACCGTCTGAACGTTATCGATACCCCTGGACACGTTGACTTCACTATCGAAGTATATCGTTCATTGAAAGTTCTCGACGGTGGTGTTGGTGTTTTCTGTGGTAGTGGTGGTGTAGAGCCACAATCAGAAACAAACTGGCGCTATGCGAATGACTCAGAAGTGTCTCGTCTGATCTTTGTTAACAAACTGGATCGTATGGGTGCTGACTTCTACCGCGTTGTGAAACAGGTTGAAGACGTACTGGCTGCGACACCGCTGGTCATGGTTCTGCCAATTGGTATCGAAGACGAATTCGTTGGTGTGGTTGACCTGCTGACACGTAAAGCATGGACGTGGGCAGATGAAAAAGACCCAACCAGCTACAGCATCGATGAGCCACCTGCAGAGATGGCTGACCAAATCGAAGAATGGCGTGAAAAACTGATCGAAACGGCTGTTGAGCAAGATGACGATCTGATGGAAGCCTACTTGGAAGGTGAAGAGCCTGCGATTGATGACATCAAACGCTGTATCCGTAAAGGTACGCTGCAACTGGACTTCTTCCCAACATACTGTGGTTCAGCATTTAAAAACAAAGGTATGCAATTGCTGCTTGACGCGATTGTTGACTACCTGCCTAACCCAACTGAAGTTGATCCTCAGCCAGAAGTTGATCTGGAAGGTAACGAAACAGGTGAAGTGGCGACTGTTGATATTAACGGCCCATTGCGCGCGCTGGCGTTCAAAATTATGGATGACCGCTTTGGCGCTCTGACATTCGTCCGTGTTTACTCGGGTGAGCTGAAAAAAGGCGATACCGTTTTGAATACCTTCACCGGTAAAACAGAACGTGTTGGTCGTATGGTGGAAATGCACGCCGATGACCGTAACGAATTAGATTACGCACACGCTGGTGACATCATCGCTATCGTGGGTATGAAAGACGTTCAAACCGGTCACACTTTGTGTGATCCGAAAAATCCAGCGACACTGGAACCAATGGTCTTCCCGGATCCTGTTATCTCAATCGCGATTGCAGCGAAAGATAAAGGTGCCTCAGAGAAAATGGGTATCGCACTGGGTAAGATGATTAAAGAAGATCCTTCTTTCCGTGTAGAAACAGACCAAGACAGTGGCGAAACCATCATGAAAGGCATGGGTGAGCTGCACTTGGATATCAAAGTAGACATTCTGAAGCGTACTCACGGTGTTGATGTTATCGTTGGTGAACCACAAGTGGCATACCGTGAAACCATCACACAACGTATCGAAGACAGCTACACACATAAGAAACAATCAGGTGGTTCGGGTCAGTTTGGTCGTATCGACTACATTATTGAGCCGGGTGAGCCAGGTAGTGGTTTCACTTTCGAATCTACTGTTACCGGTGGTACTGTTCCTCGTGAATTCTGGCCAGCAGTTGATGGCGGCTTCAAGAAAATGATGGACAAAGGTGTTCTGGCTGGCTTCCCACTGTTAGACGTGAAAGTTAACTTGTTTGACGGTGCTTTCCATGCCGTTGACTCCTCTGCGATTGCATTTGAGTTGGCAGCGATGGGTGCATATCGTCAGTCAATTCCTAAAGCGGGTCCTCAGTTGTTGGAACCGATCATGAAAGTTGACGTATTCACACCGGAAGATCACGTCGGTGACGTTATCGGTGACTTGAACCGTCGTCGTGGCATGATCAAGTCTCAAGACGCTGGTGCAACTGGCGTACGTATCAAAGCTGATGTGCCTCTGAGTGAAATGTTTGGTTACATTGGTTCGCTACGTACAATGACTTCTGGTCGTGGTCAGTTCTCAATGGAATTCCTGCAATACAGCCCATGCCCACGTAATGTGTCGGAAGAGGTTATTAAGGAAGTTCAAGAGCGCGAAGCGGCTAAGAAATAAGTTAATTATTTCTGCAAAATTAAGAAGGGCTGATTTTATCAGCCCTTTTTTTTGCCCAAGATTTGCCGAAATCAGCTGAATATGGAAATATAAAGCTCAGTAAGGATACTCAGATACAAACAAGGGCAGGGATCTAACCTGGTTCAAAATAGCCTTACCCTTCGCTTAGTGCTTCTTAGCATTAGTCTTCAAGTAATACAAAGTTTCCTGACTGATAAATTAAAAGGCCGGCCCGATAATAATTATTATGAGGCCAGTGGCCTCATTAATAGGCTGTTAGCAATAAGAGAGGGTAAGCATGGATGAATCGAAGGACTGGGCGCTGATAAATTTATCTGACTTTGCGGGCCTTTTAGATCAAGCATTAGAAGGCGAGGGTTTAGACTTCGATGATCGGATATTTTATACCGGTCACCTAGCAACTTGCGCCAGGATGTTTAGATCAATAATTTTAAGCGAGCCATCTAGCGAGCTTTTGAAGCTAATAGACCTCGAATCTACATCATATAAATTGGCATCACGACCAAATGAAAGAGGTGCAATAGTTAAAGAGGGGTGGCTTTCTATACAGCCGATCTTACATCAATGTGCTCTGGCGCTAGAAAATGCATAACAAGGCAATTAACTACGCGCCTGCAGCGCCGGACGCTCGTACCTCGCGCCGGTTATCACGGCGTTAGGCATCATGGAGAATTCAGTGAAATTAACTGGCGAATGCTTTTGTGGTGAAATCAAATACAAAATAGACGGTGTGCTCTCCGACGCTAGATCATGTCACTGTTCGCGTTGCCGAAAAGCCTTTAGCTCTCAGGCATCATCCTATGCGTTGGTAAACGCCTCAGAGTTTAGCTGGGTTAGTGGTAAGGAATATTTAACGACTTATGCTACTCAACAGGGCTTTGGGTTACAGTTTTGCAAGAAATGCGGCTCTACGTTGTGCGGCATCTATGAAAATGAAGTCCATGGTGTAACACTTGGTTGCCTTAATGAAAATCCAGAAATAGAAATTGGTAGGCATATATTTGTCGGGTCTAAAGCAAGTTGGGAGGTCATGCCTGATGGTGTCACACAATATCAAGAGCATGCGCCAGAAAATCCATAACAAGGCCAATCACAATTGTGCAATGCAAAAAACGCATTGCACTGGACAGTCTACGCTGCGCTTCGACTGTCTGTGTTGGCAGCGTTAGGCAAGAGGAACATATGAGCGACTGGGACTTTCTACACGATATGCATAATGAGGGCTATAGCCCAGAACAGATAGCGGATGCTGCTGCCTGTGGTTATAACCTCTGGGAGCATGGCGATTGGGAGAACATCGAGGAATTTATTGACGATACAGAGGGCTGGGATTCTGGTAGAGAGCCAAAGAGCCCAACAACTCTAGAGCTTTGGGAGTTGCTGGATGAGTTGGTTGAAACCGCCCGAAACTACTTCGAAATAGCAGGTCGGCATCTGCCAATTTATGGAGAGCTTGGCGAGCTATACGGTGAAGCTAAATACGGAATCAAAAGGCATAAGCCGTATACGCGAGGCTCCGATGGTAAATTGGGTAACGATTTCGTCGAAATAAAAACAATTAGCCCATTTAAATCTGACAATGCCGTGTTAGTAAAGCGAGCCGGTAATTTCAGCAAGCTTCTTATCGTGAAAATCAGCAAAGACTTCGAGTTTAAAGCAAAGATGCTTGATCGAAAGAGTTTTGGAAAGGGCTCAGGAAAACACATTAAAGCCAAGTGGAGTGAATGAAATTGCCTAACAAGTGCAGGCATGGCGAGGCCTACTACACTGGGTCTTGGCCTCCATTCCGCAGTCGCGCTTGCTTGGAGGCGTTATGTATAAATTATTTAGGTTTATTATTTCACTTTCTGTAACGGCTCTTTTTTTTTCTGCCGTTATGCTAGTGATCGAAACAAGCATTGAAATGTTTTTTAAAACGGCAGAAACAGTTGAAAAAATAACTTTCAGCTACCTGTTAGACAATTATTTTCATAATGTTTTGATAATCATCGTAGTTGTTTTAGTTTTGTACCCCTTCAAGTTCTTTAATTTTAAGTCTACCAAGGCAGTACAACCACTTGATGCTCCATCAGTTGCAAAGTTTTCTAAATTTACGCATGCAATAATTATCATGTTTGGCTTACCGTTGCTTGGATTAATGTTGTCAATGATTCCTGTAAGAGTATTTGAAATTTTAAATATTCCGGTTGACTCAAAAATAACAGTTAGCACTTTTGTCTTAGTTACTTGGTTATATGGAATATACAAATGCCGAAATATTTCTTAAAACTGCAATACATAACAAAAACATCAAACTCACTCCAGCCGCAAAAAAAACGTGGCTTCTGTTGAGATTGTCGCTAACGCGGAAGCCCCTTGTGTAAAAAGTTATTTGCTATGAAAATAAAAATCATCCTACTTGCATTAGCCCTGATATTAGGTCTTTTTTTCTTTTTTACCAGAGCTCACACTATTGGCAGCACAAATATGTCACCGACTCTACTAAAGGGAGACAAATATACAGTGCCCATAATTTCAGTCTTCTCGTATGAACCTAAGCGATGGGATATTGTTCTTTACAAAACTCCTAGTCTTGAACCTTCATATTACATAGGTAGAGTAGTTGCTTTACCAAATGAGAAAGTAAGTCTCAATGATGGCCAAGTATTTATTAATGATAAGAGAATAGTCATTCCTAAATACTTACAAAAAACTGGAATTAAATACTACTCAGCTAGTCAGTTTAAAAAAGAAAGTTCCAAAACTAATCAATCACATACAATGAACAGTAAACAATATTTTATTCTAGGTGATAACTCAAAGAGGTCTCATGACAGCAGATTTTTTGGGGGTGTCGAGCGTGAAGGAATAATTAATAAGATAAAAAAAGTTGGCAAATAACAAAAAATAAAAATCACTTCACCCCAAAAAAACTGTGACTTACATTGGGACTGCGTAAAATGCGGCAGCCCCTTATTTAGATCGTTAAAGACTAATTCACTAGACTTTGAATAGGCGCTGGAATACGACCACCCAGACGCACAAAGCGATTTTCCTGACTACCCATATTCACTGCCATTACTGGTCCTTCGCCGAGCAGACCACCGAAGACCACATGATCACCAGCTTTTTTGCCCGGTGCCGGAATCAAACGGGCGGCGGTGGTTTTTTTATTGATCACACCAATCGCCATTTCATCAGCAATAATCGCTGAGATCATTTCTTCTGAGGTGTCGCCGGGCAGGGCAACCATATCCAGACCTACTGAGCAGACGGCGGTCATGGCTTCCAGTTTTTCTAAAGATAACGTGCCTTGGCGTGCTGATTCAGCAATGGTGAGGTCTTCACAGACTGGAATAAACGCACCACTTAAGCCACCAACATGGGAGCTGGCAAAGGCGCCGCCTTTCTTCACAGCATCATTCAGCATGGCTAAAAATGCCGTACTACCGGGGGCGCCGATGGCAGGTAGGCCCACCGCTTCAAAGATTTCTCCGACGCTGTCATTTTCGTTAGGTGTTGGGGCTAAAGATAAGTCTACAATTCCAAATGGCAACCCTAGCGCTTGAGCAACCTCACGACCAACCAGTTCACCGGCACGGGTGAGGCGGGCAGCAGTCTGTTTAATCACATCAGCAGCGCGGCTCAAATCCATGCCTTCTTCTTCATTCATCGCACGTTCAAGAGCGGCTTTGACCACTCCTGGCCCACTCACACCGACACTGACGACTGCATCGGCTTCACCTATACCTAAATAGGCACCGGCCATGAATGGCACATCTTGCGGGATATTGGCGAATACAACCAATTTGGCAGCTGCTAAACCATCATCCTCAGCGGTCATATTGGCCGCTTGCTTGATAATACCGCCCATGTGTTTAATGGCATCCATATTCAAGCCGGCACGTGTGCTGGCAACGTTGACGGATGAACAGATTCGTTTGCTCTCGGTCAGTGCCTGTGGGATTGCATCAATTAAGGCCTTATCACCGGCGCTCATGCCTTTTTCAACAAGCGCGCTGAATCCCCCAATAAAATCGACACCGAGTTCATCTGCAGCTTTGTCTAAAGTCAGGGCAATTTCCACCATTTGACTAGCATTAAACGGCGCTGCGACGACAGCAATGGGGCTGATAGAAATACGCTTGTTGGCGACTTCAATGCCGTAGCGGCGCTCAATACGCTGACAAGTGCTTACCAGTTTGCTGGCGGTGTGCGTGATCTTGTTATAAATATTGCGTTTGAAGCGCTCAATATCATCACTGACACAATCAGTCAGATTAATCCCGACAGTGACTGTTCGTAGATCCAGGTTCTCTTCGCGAACCATCTGAAGGGTTGAGATAATCTCTTTTGGATTTAACATGCTCTGTCCTGATGTTGGCTGTCTTCAAAGACAATGACTAGTTAAGGATGTTGCTCACAGAATCGAATATTTTTCGATGCTGCACACTGATTTCAAGAGCAAGTCGTTTGGCGATGTCATCTAGCGCATCGCGCAGGTCGTTCATTTCTGTGGCACGCGGTACATCGACCTCAAATACCATGAGGTTATTCATGGGATTATCGCCACCTTTAAAGATGGCTTGTATATTCGTAATGTTGACGCCGTGTGTAAACAGTTTGCCAGCGATTTCAGCCACTAAACCCTGACTGTCAGGCCCTATGGCTGTGACAATATAGGGCTGTACTTCAGGTTTATGCTGATGCCAGTCTGATGTGGTTTCGCTCCATGAATGTACGCGAATAAAAAGTGCCATGTCCTGACAAGCCGCTTCAATAGCCTGTTGTAATGCCTCGGCACTGTCATCTTCACCGAGTTCGGCTTGTAATAAGGCACCGAATACATCATTGAGCAGAGTTTGGCTAAGGTTTTCGATATTCCCATTACGTTTGTTGATGACATTAGAAACGATGGCGATAATGCCTGGCTGATCGCTCCCAAGCACAGAGATAAGTACTTTATTCATGGCGTTTCCGATAAAAAATGAATGTAACGAAGGACAAGTTCTGCGTTAAATCACAAGTTAACGTTTAGCGATAATCCAGACAGCATGAACAATACCGGGAATGTAACCTAATAATGTCAGCAGGATGTTTAGCCAGAATGCACCGCCAATACCGACCTGTAGAAACACACCAAGAGGTGGTAAAAGAATAGCAACAATGATGCGAATAATGTCCATACAAACTCCTTGTTATCAACAGTATCTCTAGCCGAAAAGGCGTGACCACAGTAGACCAATTAACCAGCTTATTAGAAATATGGCAAGCGCCAATAGACCAATTAGCATAGCGATAAATACTACATTTTCTAGCCAACTTTGTTTTGCGGTAGGTTGCGGTGATGTTTGGTAGTGAGTCAGCAGCGCACTATTTTTCTGATTCGCTTTCCACATGAAATCAAATACATCACCCAACAGTGGCAGGCTGCCAAGCACGCTATCTATTAAAACGTTAATAAACATTCTAATCAGAATGGTACGCGGCACACCTTGTTGCTGGGCTTTGATAATAATAAGTGAAGATAATAAGCCACTAATAAAGTCCCCTAAACCGGGGATTAGCCCAATAAAGCCATCTAAACCAATACGATAGCCACCGGGTAAGCGAATGCTGTTATCAAGCAGCCAGCTTAATTTTTCATGAAATGTTTGGCGAGATGACACTTAGTCCTCCCTGTTGGTATCGTCCGCTAAAAGTTTGAGAATTGTCTGCATATCTTCTGGTAACGGAGCCTGCCATGAAACATCTTCACCGCTGGCTGGGTGTTTAAACCCTAATAAACCTGCGTGCAGAGCCTGACGTCGGAAGCCTTGAACCGCTTCACGGCAGTTTTCTGACATACCCTTTGCCATTTTGAAACGGCCTGCATAGACCTGATCCCCTAATAAGGGATGACGAATATGTGCCATATGAACACGGATCTGATGGGTACGACCGGTTTCCAGTTTGCAACGGATATGGGTGTGGGCACGAAAACGTTGTTCAACTCGGTAGTGAGTTATCGCCGGTTTACCGGTTTGGCTTATTGCCATGCGTTTACGGTCAATATGGTGGCGACCAATGGGTTCATCAACCGTACCGCCAGCGGTCATCACACCAATCGCAATGGCCTGATATTCGCGTTGAACCGTTCTGGCCTGCAACTGTGACACCAGAGAGTTATGCGCCTGCAGCGTTTTAGCCACCATTAACAGGCCTGTCGTGGCTTTATCCAGTCTGTGCACAATGCCTGCACGTGGAATGTTCGCCAGTTGCGGTGCATGGGCAAGCAGGGCATTAACCAGTGTTCCTTGATGGTTGCCTGCGCCAGGATGTACCACCATGCCTGCGGGTTTATTGATAATAATAACGTCATCGTCTTCATGCACGATGTCTAAGGCAATCGGTTCAGCGGACCAGCTCTCATCTTGAGACTGAAGTTCCGTATCTATGATCACGTTTTCACCACCAATCACACTGTCACGTGGCCTTAATATGGCTTCATCGACGGTCACATCACCGGCTTTAATCCACTTTGTCAGCTGACCACGGGAGAAGTCAGGGAACAGTTTTGCCAAGGCCTGATCGAGACGCATGCCACCGAGTTCGTCCGGGATAATTTCTTGAAGTTGAATTTTTTCTGACATGAAGTTGATTGCTGGTGATTAAATGACAATTATAACGTAGGCTAGTGTTATACGTATGAACAAGGAGAGCGATATGTCGCTTTATCAGTTGTTGGGCGCATGTTGCCTGCTGTTATCGCTATCGTCTTTACATGCACAAGAGCGTAATGCGGCTTTGTTAGCCTCTGCTTGCGCGGCTTGTCATGGCACTAATGGCCATAGTGTGGCAGGCACACCGAGTCTGGCGGGGTTGGATAAAATGTACTTTGTTGAACAAATGCAGCTTTTTCAAACAGGTCAGCGGCCCTCCACAGTGATGATGAAGCATGCGAAAGGTTATAGCGAAGATGAAATTCGCTTGTTAGCAGAATTTTTCAGTCAACAGAAATAAATTACCGTCGCTGACACTGTTTACAAAAGTAGGTGGCGCGTTGTGCCTGACGAATACAATTGATCGGGGCTTGGCAGCGAAGGCAAGGTTCATTCTCGCGACCATAGACATTCAATTCTTGTGCAAAATAACCGGGTTTACCATCACTTTTTCGAAAGTCCCTGAGCGTTGTTCCACCTGCTAATAAGGCTCGATTCAAAACCAGTTTTATCGCCTCGACTAGTTCTGCCATTTTGGCTTTGCTAATTTTCCCCGCAGCCTTAGCTGGGTGAATACCTGCTAAAAACAACGCCTCGTTCGCGTAGATATTGCCAACACCGACGACAATTTCACCGTTCATAATAAAGCTTTTGATATTTCCGCTACGGCCTTTGGCTTTTTGATAAAGATAATCAGCATTGAATAAGTCCGCTAATGGTTCAGGACCTAAATGCGCTATCAGTTGATGCGTGTCGGTATCTGCCTCTGTCCATAAGACGGCACCAAACCGTCGTGGGTCAGTAAACCGTAAAACATGACCGTTATTGATGTAGATATCGACGTGGTCATGTTTACCGATATTGTGGTCATTATCGAGAACACGCAAGCGACCTGACATGCCAAGGTGAAGAATCAAGGTGCCCTTATCACAACGGAAAAGTAAATATTTCGCGCGGCGCTCGACCTTGGTAACGCGTTGATCTTTAACAATGGCTTCAAGTTGTTCAGGCACAGGCCAGCGCAAGCCACGGTGACGTACTACCATTTTGCTGATGGTATTACCTTCAACATAGGGTTGTATTCCACGACGAGTGGTTTCTACTTCAGGTAATTCAGGCATCGTTATTCAGTATCGGTATTTGGCAGTAGTTGTTTCTTTAATGCCAGCGGAAAATCATATTGAAGCTGTAGAGCTGGGTTAACAATCTGCAGGCTTTGCGCCGTTTCAGTCATGATGAGTTCTAATGGTTCTGCACGGTTTTCAAGCGATATTCGAATTTGTGGTGCTGGTAAGGTGCTGATTGTTTGCTTATCAAGGTAGCGTACTTGCATGGCATACGCCATTTGCCAACTATCAATAACGGATTTCAGTTGATCAGTATTTGATTGGAAGCCGCTACTTTGCCAGTGCCCATCTTGAAGACTAAGGCTAATTTCGTTATCGCTTAGGTCGCTTATCGTTAATTGTGTGATGGTGTTTTGTTCTGCAATCAAGCGATTATCGACAAAACTACCGGCTGAGGCTCTGAGTAGCGGTGCTACATTATCGTCAAGCAGGTAGATCACCTCTTTATGTAACACGTAACGCCGCTTGTTTAGGGTTTCAACACCGCCGAAATAAAAATGCTGGTCGTTGAAGGTTAATGTTGTTTCAGGCTTGCTGAGGCCGAATTGATCAAGAGAGGCCTGATCCATGGGTTGAAAATGGCCATAAATCGGTGCTGATAATAGGCTCAGCAGGAGGTTTATACGTGTTTGATTTGCCTGAGCGTCAAAGGGGGCGGTCAGCATCCATGCGTCATGCTGTCGCGCCAGCTTGATCATAGGCTTGTTTGTTTGGGCAATCTCGATGGCAGATACGTCTAAAGCAGATAAACTACTGATAGTCGGTGTTTGATCCGATACCGGTTGCTCACGTTGTGATAACCAGAGCAACGCGAGCACAACAATTAATAACACCAGATTCGTTAGATAACTGCTTTTCATCGGCGTCGTCTCTGCCACCAAATACCCAGGCCAATTGCCAGTAACGTTAATGGTAACACCACCAGAAAACCCAAGCCGAGAATGAGTGATTGGTTTTTTGTGAGAGTCAGTTGCGTGCCGACACTGGTTTTTACGGGAATTTTGATTAATTTGTCATCATGGGCTAGCCAATTAACAAGGGCCATTGCCAAATCTAAGTTGGCGGCATTGCCAATATAAGCATTGCTCACAAAATCACTATCACCAATGATGGCAACGCGTTGGTTTCTACTCTGCGCTTGTTGTTCTCGGGTAAGAACATAACCGAGCGAAAAGGGACCGTGTAAATCGGCACCCTTATCAAATTGTTGCAAAGGGATATTTTCCTGAGTGATCGCGCTGGACTCGACCCACGCATCAGGCTGACTGTTTAATAAGTTTAAATAACGCCAGTTTCGCGAGCTTTCTGACCCAGATTGTTGTAGTGCAGTCGCTTCTGCGAGAAGGGAAACACTTGCTGTAGCCACACCAACGGGGTGATTGGCGTAGTCACTGATTAACACAAAACGAGGATCATCAATGCCCAGCATGGCTGTATTCGGATCCATTACCGTACCCGCCACAAAATCAATACCCAATGATTCAGACAAGGCATTGAGTGAGTCGGTCTGCTCTGGCTCTGTCAGCCAGAGTAAATTACCGCCTTGGTCGAGGTAGTCTTTGATTAAGGCGACTTCACCCGTTAACCAATCCCGTGTTGGGCTGGTTATCACTAATGCCGCTGTGTTGTCAGGAATCTCTGGCGTTTTAACCAAGTTTTGAGCATGCAGTTTAAAGCCTTGGCTTTGTAGCTGTTGCGCCCAAGTGCTGAGGCTAAAATTCGATTGTTCAAACAGACTACGTTCACCGTGACCTTCAATAAATACAAGCCATTGCTCCTGTTGACGCGAAACAGTGATCAATGCGTTGGTGAGAGATTGCTCTGATAGATCGAAAACATGTTGCTGTTGTTCGCCCAGACTGACAACCATTTCACCTTGTTGTTGAATGTTCAAAGCACGTACTTGATCGGGTGAAAATGCTGGATCAATGTAAGAAATGTCGAGCTTATCTGTGTGTGCCTGATAGCGTGATAATAATTCGACAGTGGCAGGGCGTAACTGATCATTGGGACTGATAAAGACCTGAATATTGATGGTGTTATCAATTTCTTTAAGCAGTTGTATGCTGGTTTCTGACAAGGTGTGCCGGTTATTGGCCGTCCAGTCAAATTGACGGTTGGTGTCGATTGATAGCTTTGCTAACAGCACAATGACGGTCACTAACAAAATATAAAAAAAGCCTTGCTGCAAGCGAAACAGGCGTTGCGTTTGTCGAGTTATTTTCATCAGTCGAGTCGCTCTCTATCCAAGCGGCGAATGGTCAGAAGAATAAAGGTCACAATGACAGTCAGGTAAAAGCTGACATCCTGTGTATTAACTAGGCCTTGGGTCATGGGTTGAAAATGATTGAGTAAAGACAGCCAACTTAATACAGAAAACCCTTCATTGCTGTTACCGGCCCAGTCAATAATCCACAGAAAAAACAGAATCGCGAAGGTGCTGACTGCGGCAATGGCAGGCTGTTTGGTGAGTGAGGAGATATAGAGGCCAATGGCAGTGAAGCTTGCTATCAACAGGGTTAGACCGAGCATGGCTGCGCCAAGTTGGAATAAGTCAAGCGTACTACCAACGTGTAATGATACTGGCATCAGTAGGGTTAGGAGGGCGAGCAGCATAAAAAAGCTCAAGGTGCCAAAGTACTTGCCCAACACAATCTGGCGAATACTCATAGGAGCCGAAGAAAGTAGTGAGAGCGTTTCATTACGCCTTTCTTCAGCAATGATGCGCATAGTCAGCAATGGGCTGATCAGCAGAATAATAATGGCAGCATTATTGAGTAATGGAATGGCGATCATTTCGGTCACGCCGGGAGCGCCGGGTATAGCCGAAATTTGACTCTGGACCGAGTTGAAATAATCAATATGCGTCAGAAATAAATAGGCCAGCAATAACTGAGTCATTGCCAGGATAACCCAGGCAAGTGGTGACAGAAATAAACGGTGTAATTCGTTACGCGCGATATTAAGCATCGGTATCTTCGTTTTGGATAATTTTCATAAACACATCTTCCAAACTATGCTGCTCAGGCATCAACATGGACAGTTGCCAGGCGTTGTTTACCGCGAGTTGAAGCAGCGACTGTGTCGGGTTCGTGTCGGGGTGATAGTGCACGCGAAAGCGATAATCGCTAAGGGTGTCGATGTTTTCTATGCCAGGGATATGTCGCATTTTCTCTGCAAGCATGGGCTGCTCAAAGGCTAATAGAAGGCTGGATGCCTGCATTTTCTGACTTAACGCATCAATACTGTCATTAAACATGAGTTGACCATGTGAAATGATTTGCACGCGGTCACAGAGCATTTGTACTTCAGGCAGGATATGTGTCGAGAGAATGACACTGTGTTCATTTGCGATATCGCGTATAAGCTGGCGAATTTCTCTGATCTGAATGGGATCAAGACCAGATGTGGGTTCATCCAGAATCACCACGGCAGGCGAATGAATAATGGCCTGAGCAATCCCTACACGCTGTTGAAACCCTTTTGATAGATTGCCAATGAGCCTGTTGCTGACGTTTGTTAGACCACAACGTTCTATGGCTGAGTCGATAGCAGCCTTTTGATGCTGTTTGTCGATAGCATTAAGACGTGCGCAGAACTGTAAAAACTCAGCAACAGTCAGTTCTTTATAAAGTGGTGGTGTTTCGGGGAGATAACCGATGTGCGCTTTGGCTTGTTTGGGATGATCCAATAGATCAACACCGTTGATAATGATTTGACCATTATCAGGTGCCAGATTGCCGCTGAGCATACGCATGGTAGTACTTTTACCTGCACCATTTGGCCCTAAAAAGCCAAGTACTTCACCTTTATGAATGGTAAAGCTCACATTGTTTACGGCAACTTCAGTGCCGAAGTAACGTGATAATTCTGAAGCTTGTAGCAGCGGCTCTTTCATCATGCTTAAACCACTTCTTTTGTTTGTATAGACCACTCTGCGGCATTAATATAACTCTGGCTGAAGATTTCCAGAGAAGCCTTCGCGTTCTCCAACTCACTCCATAAGCCGCGTTCGTATAGTTCAATATCGTTCAGTAGCTGGCCTAACTCACCTTGTTTGTGTAACAGCGCTTGCTTAGTTTCATCAGCTAGCGGTAACGATTTAACAATGATTGCCATAGGCTGATTGAGCATGGCATCAATCGTTGAAAATAAACCAACTAGAAAGCTACTTTCAGAGCTGCAATCATAGTGAGGCGCCAGTGACTCGCCCATCTTAGCGCGAATCAATGCCTGATCTAAGAGTTCTTCCGGTACGGAGTCAAGCTCACTCATGATAATTAGTGAGGTCCAGGTTTTAATCGCTTTCAGCCCAAGAATAACGAGACCTTGTCGAATTGAATTAATCTGTCTTGGCATGCCAATAGCGGCAGAGTTAAGTAAGCGCAGCAGCTTATAAGTTAACCCGGGATCATGACTAATTAACTGCTCAATCTCTTCAAATTCAACATCCTCCTCCTGCAACTTCTGCATGAGTTTAACCAAGATAAGCTGGTTATCAGGGATGGGGGTGTCTTCGATGTTATCAGGACGGCAGAAAAAGAAGCCCTGAAAAAAATCAAACCCAAGTTCCATACACAATTCAAACTCTTCGCGGGTTTCCACTTTTTCAGCAAGTAACTTGACGTCGTATTGACGAAGAATAGTGACATGCTCACGCAAAGCCGCTTCATCTAAAGCCAGAATGTCGACTTTTATAATCGACGCCAATTCAACTAAGGGACGTAATGACTCATGGAAGATAAAATCATCCAGCGCGATGGTGTAGCCTTGCTTAATTAATTTTCTAACACCATCCAGCAGCTCATCATCAACGATAATATCTTCCAGGATCTCGACAATGACCCTGTTTTGACTGGTCGGAAGCGGATCTTCATTGAGAATAAAGTTTCGTGTCAGGTTGATAAAGGCGGTGTGGTTACCAATTACACGTTCAATACCAAGTTCTAGAAAAGCATAATTAATAACACGGCTGGTAGCGGTGTCACCAGACAATGAGGACAGATCAGCAAATGTTTGATCGCTGGCACTCCGAAACAATAGTTCGTAAGCATAAATATCATATTGTCGATCAAAAATTGGTTGTCTGGCGATAACAACCAATGGGCGCTCATTTAGCGTTTCCATTTATCACTCTCCATCACGAATGCCCATCATAATCATCTTATGGGCACAAAAAAACCCGCAATAGCGGGCTTTTTGTTAATACTGGCAAATTAGCCGGTATTATTTGATTTTTGCTTCTTTATACATCACATGCTTGCGAACAACTGGATCAAATTTTTTGATTTCCAGCTTTTCGGGCATGGTGCGTTTGTTTTTGTCTGTGGTGTAGTAGTGACCTGTACCCGCAGATGAGACTAATTTAATTTTATCGCGCATGTCTCTTTATCTCCTAAACTTTTTCGCCACGAGCACGCATATCAGTCAGAACTGCATCGATGCCTTTCTTATCGATGATGCGAAGACCATGGTTGCTGACACGCAGCTTGACCCAGCGATTTTCTGACTCAACCCAAATGCGGTGTGAGTGAAGGTTGGGTAAGAAACGACGTTTTGTTTTGTTGTGAGCGTGAGAAACGTTGTTTCCGCTCATAGGGCGCTTGCCCGTTACCTGACATACTCTGGCCATTTTAGAACCTGCTCCTGATGAACCTATTTTTACCACAGGGTTCCAAATAAGGTCCCTGCCTGCATCTACAAAGCCGAACTTTATACCATATATGCTTTTAGATGTGTAGTGAATTTATGACTGTATGGGCTCAAGTCCCATCGCAGCGAGTCTTTGTTTTAATTGCTCTGATTTTAGTGCTCCAATTTTGCGCATCACGATTTCACCTTCTGGCGAAATTAGGAAGTGCGTTGGGGTGACTCTGACATTATCAAATGCCTCAGAAATTTCGCCAGTTTTATCCCATGTGATTAGGTAGGGGAGGCCTTTCTGTTTGCGCATAGTTTTGATGTGTTCAGGGTAATCGTGAGGCATCGCAACACTGATCATTTTCAGCCCTTGCTCAGCGTATTCATCATGTAACGCGATAAGTTCAGGCATTTCTTTGATACAGCCGGGACAATCGGTAGCCCAAAAAATCATCAAAATGGGGTTGCCTTGGTAGTCGACCAGCTGATGCTCGCCGCCATCAATATCGGTAAAGCTAATTTCAGGCATGGCTTGTTGTGACGGTGGCATGACAAGAAATGACACCACAGCAGCGAAGGCTACGATCAGCACGATGAGTAAGTTTTTTATTACTGGTTTCATGTCGTTAAGGTAATTTGTCCCAAGGTTTCTGTCAGTTTGAGATTTTCCCGATAATCAACCGGGCAATCGATTACTGTCACCGTATCGCGCTGTAATGCTTCTTGCAAAATCGGCATCAGTTGTTCAGTTTGTTCCACTCTGACACCCACAGCGCCAAAAGATTGCGCATATTGCACAAAATCTGGATTGGTAAATTCTACATGACTTTTACGACCAAATTGATTTTGTTGTTTCCACTCAATCAAACCGTAACTGGCATCATTCCATATTAAAATCACGATAGCGATATTTAATCGCATCGCGGTTTCAATCTCTTGTGAGTTCATTAAAAAACCGGCATCACCGGTTACCGCAACTACTTTGCGCTCAGGGTGGGCAAGTTTGGCTGCAATCGCGCCGGGCAAGGCTATACCCATGCTGGCAAAACCATTGGAAATAATGCAGGTGTTGGGGTATTCGCAACGGAACATACGAGACATCCACATTTTATGTGCACCGACATCACAGATCACAATATCTTCCAAATCCATAGCGGTACGCAGATCCCAGATGATTTTCTGTGGTTTTACTGGGAATTCGGTGTCGTCGCGGTGCAGGTTCATTTCTGTGATAAGACTGTCCCGCAGTACCCTTAGCGCTTTTCCTTCATGCGGTGTCGTCAGCGCGGCAATACGATTAAGGCTGTGACGGATATTACCAACCACTGCTAATACCACACTGTAATGTGCATCAACTTCAGCATGACTGGTATCGACGTGAATAATAGTGCGGTCCCGTGATGGATGCCACAGGTAGGGATGGTATTCGACCATATCGTAGCCAATGCAGATAATGACATCAGCATTAGCAAAGCCGCAGTTAGCGTAATCATTAGATTGTAAGCCGACACTACCTAATGCCATGGGATGACGAAATGGAATGACGCCTTTCGCCATAAAGGTATTGGCAACCGGAATGCCTAGCTTTGCAGCAAACTCGCTTAATTCCTCACAGGCATTGGAGCGAATGACCCCATTACCCGCTAAAATAATCGGATTTTTCGCATTGGAAATAATTTCAGCGGCACGTTCAATATGTTCTGCTGCCGGTTCCGGCGGGGTGGCGTGCTTAACACGTAAAGGCGTGTCATCAACTTCCATCTCGGCAATGTTTTCAGGAAACTCAATAAAGCAGGCGCCGGTTTTTTCGGTCTGCGCGACCTTAAACGCTTTACGGATAATCTCAGGAATGACTTCAGGGCTAACAATACGTGTTGAGTATTTGGTAATCGGCAGAAACATCGCTTCCAGATCGAGCACTTGATGCGACTCTTTATGCAGGCGATGGGTTGATGCTTGCCCAGCGATGGCGACTAGCGGCGCATGATCCATATTGGCATCTGCCACGCCAGTAATTAGATTGGTGGCACCGGGGCCTAGGGTCGCTAGACAAACGCCTGCACGGCCGGTAAGCCTGCCATAGACATCAGCCATGAAAGCGGCACCTTGTTCATGGCGGACGGTAATAAAGTCGATGTTGGAGTCGAGCAGGGCATCCATGACATCCAGATTTTCCTCGCCCGGTATCCCGAAAATAAATTCGACGCCTTCATTTTCAAGCGATTTGATAAACAGTTCTGCAGCTTTCATTCAGCGACTTCCTTTCTACCGTGATGGATGTTGCTGCCAAGCATAGCAGACATTAAAAAAGGGGCCGAAGCCCCTTTAAATTTGTCGTTTATTTAAACGCGTCCGGCGTCTGTTTATGCCAGTCTGTTTGCTGCTGGTAGCGATGTGCCACATTGAGCAAACGTGCTTCATCGAAGTAATTGCCAATGATTTGCAGACCCACCGGTAAGCCATCAACAAACCCAGCAGGAATGGACATGCCTGGTATACCCGCGAGGTTAGTATTGATGGTGTAAATATCTTCCAGATACATCGCAACGGGATCATCAGTTTTTTCACCAAAACGGAATGCTGGTGTCGGCGCCGTTGGGCCCATGATGACGTCCACTTCTTTAAATGCTTGCTGGAAGTCATTACTAATCAGACGTCGGCATTGCTGCGCTTTCAGATAATAAGCATCGTAATACCCTGCCGAAAGGGCATAGGTACCAATCATGATGCGACGCTTCACTTCTTCACCAAAGCCTTCACCGCGTGAGCGGGTATAGAGATCCAGTAAGTCTTTAGGATCCTCAGCCCGATGACCAAAGCGCACCCCATCCATACGCGACAAGTTTGATGAACATTCTGCTGGCGCGACAACATAGTAAGTCGGAATCGCAAGGCCGGTGTTTGGCAGGGTAATTTCTTTCAGCTTCGCGCCCATCGATTCATAACTCTTGATGGCCGCCTCGACGGTTGCTGCGACTTTTGGGTCCAGGCCTTCGCCGAAGTATTCTTTTGGCAGACCAATCGTCAGTCCTTCCAATGAGTCATTCAGGGTCGCGGTGTAATCAGGTACATCACGCTCAACGCTGGTTGAATCGCGTTTATCGAAGCCTGACATAACATTCATCAACCAGGCGGCATCTTCTGCACTGTTAGCCATTGGACCCGCTTGATCAAGGCTCGATGCAAACGCAATCATGCCGTAGCGTGAAATACGACCGTAAGTCGGTTTCATACCGGTCAGATTACATAATGACGAGGGCTGACGAATTGAGCCACCAGTGTCAGTCCCTGTTGCGATAGGAGCCAGGCGTGCTGCCATTGCCGCTGCTGAACCACCGGAAGAACCACCGGGAACGCGGTCGGTATCCCATGGGTTTTTGACTGCGCCGTAAAAGCTGGTTTCATTGGAAGAGCCCATCGCGAACTCATCCATATTGGTTTTACCCAAAGTCACCATGCCTGCCGCGTCAATTTTTTCCACAACCGTGGCGTCATAAGGCGCGACAAACTTATCCAGCATTTTGGAGCCACAACTTGTGCGGACACCTTTAGTGCAGAAAATATCTTTGTGGGCCAGCGGAATACCGGTCAATGTGCCAGCCGTTTTGTTTGCCAGCATTTTGTCCGCCACTTTGGCTTGTTCCAAAGCGCGATCGTCGGTAACGCTGATAAACGCATTCAGTGTTTTATTGTGTGTATTGATACGATCAAGGTAATGCTGGGTCAGTTCAACACTACTGATTTCACCTGAATGCAGGGCTGTCGAGAGTTCTGGGAGTGATTTGTTATGCATGTGTTTGCCTGAGTTTCGATTTATTCGATGACTTTAGGAACCAGATAGACACCGGCTTCAGTTTTTGGGGCAATCGCCTGAAATGCTTCACGCTGATCGACTTCATTTACGCTATCCGGACGTAACCGTTGATGCGCATCCAGTGGATGTGCCATAGGCAATATATCGTTGGTATCAACCGCACTCATTTGCTCAACCAGGTTGAGGATGTTGTTCAGGTCCCGTGCGTAGTGAGGGATGTCGTCTTCCTGTATCGACAGACGCGCTAGGTGCGCGATTTTTTCTACATCGTGTTTATCTAAACTCATCGACAGTTCCAAATGTTAATTGCTTCAACAAAGCGTGAAGTTTAAATGATTACTTGCTTGCCCAACAGCCCAGAGCATTGCTAAAGTATCCATTTTGCCCTTTCAGGTGTGGTTTCTTCAATGTTTGAACGTTTACGTGGAATCTTTTCCAACGATCTGTCGATCGATCTGGGAACAGCTAATACGCTGATTTATGTGCGCGGTAAAGGTATCGTGCTCGACGAGCCGTCAGTGGTGGCGATTCGTCAGGATAAAGGACCCGGTGGCCCTCGCTCCATAGCGGCTGTTGGTGTTGAAGCCAAGCGCATGCTGGGACGGACGCCAGGTAATATTACGGCTATCAGACCGCTCAAAGATGGTGTGATTGCCGATTTCACCGTAACCGAAAAAATGTTGCAACACTTTATTCGGAAAGTGCACGAAGGACGATTTTTAAAGCCAAGTCCGCGCGTTTTGGTATGTGTTCCTTGCGGCTCAACACAGGTTGAGCGTCGCGCAATCCGTGAATCAGCAGCTGGCGCTGGCGCGCGCGATGTGTTTTTGATTGAAGAACCGATGGCAGCCGCAATCGGTGCCGGTATGCCAGTCGATGAAGCCAGCGGCTCGATGGTATTAGATATCGGTGGTGGTACGACTGAGGTCGCGGTTATCTCTTTAAACGGTATTGTTTACTCTGCCTCTGTCCGTATTGGTGGTGATTTATTCGATGAAGCGATCGTCAACTACGTGCGCCGTAACTACGGCACGTTGATTGGTGAGTCCACGGCTGAAAAAATCAAAAAAGAAATTGGTTCGGCTTATCCGGGTAATGAAGTAAAAGAAATGGAAGTGCGCGGTCGTAACCTTGCTGAAGGTGTGCCGCGAAGCTTCACATTGAATAGCAATGAGATTCTGGAAGCATTGCAGGATCCGTTGTCAGGCATCGTAGCTGCTGTCAAAACCGCATTAGAACAGACGCCACCAGAATTAGGTGCCGATGTGGCTGAGCGCGGTATCGTGTTGACCGGTGGTGGTGCCTTGTTACGTGATCTCGATCGTTTATTGATTGAAGAAACTGGCCTGCCAGCGATTATTGCAGAAGACCCGCTAACCTGTGTTGCCAGAGGTGGTGGTCGAGCTCTTGAAATGATTGATGAGAAGGGCACTGACGTTTTTACATTCGAATAAGCACTGCTTGGTGTATTTATGGCAAGACCTTTGCGAGTGCCGGGCATTTGCGAAGGTCTTTTAGTTTTGGACGCTAGTTATTAAACCGTTATTTGCAAACAATCCATCGTTAAACACACGCATGATGCTGGCACTGCTTGCATCTTTAGTGCTGTTTTTCCTTGATTCAAGGTTGGATTATTTCAAACCTGTACGTTCTGTTTTGTCCACCGTGGTGTATCCGATTCAGGTGACGGCTTCTATGCCGACCAGCCTTGTCGATTGGATAGAAGATTTTTTCCAGGATCGTGAACAACTGCGAGAGAAAATGGCGGTATTGGAAGCCAGCAATATGTTGCAGAACATTCGTTTGCAAAAAATGCAGGCTCTGGAGCGTGAAAATATGCGCTTGCGAGAGTTGCTGGGCTCTTCATTTCGTTTGCAGGAGCGGGTACAAGTTGCCGAACTGTTAACGGTGGATCTGGATCCCTTTTCACAACAAGTAGTGATTGATAAAGGTAAAAATTACGGTGTTTATGTGGGTCAGCCGGTACTCGACGCTAAAGGTGTGATGGGGCAAGTAACTGAAACCTCACCGTTATCAAGCCGAGTGGTGTTACTGACCGACCCGAGTCATAGCATTCCGATACAGATTAATCGTAACGGTCTACGTGCTGTTGTCACCGGGCGTGGTCTGGGTGAAAAACTACAAATGGATTTTCTACCGCATAATGCAGATATCAGGGTGGGCGATTTATTAGTCACATCTGGTTTAGGGGGACGTTTCCCGGTTGGCTATCCTGTTGGTGAAGTAATTGCCGTGGATTTCCCTCAAGGTAAAGCCTTTGCAGACATTAAAGTTGAGCCGGCGGCTAATTTAGCCACCAGTCGTGAGGTTATGTTGGTGTTGCCGGGTGAAAAAATTCAGGCAGAACCTGTCGCTATAGAAGAACCTGAAGCGTCGGAAAACGCTGTTGAAGAGCCACAAGAGGAGCAGGTTAATGGCGACAACAGCTGAATCTCGTAATGGTGTGGTCATCATACTGACCTTGATTGTAGCAATGCTGTTAATGCTGGTGCCACTGCCAGAGACAGCACGTTATTTTAGGCCTGAATGGGTTGTGCTGACCTTGGTATATTGGGCAATGGCACTACCACACCGAGTGAGTATTGGTGTGGGGTGGCTGGTCGGCTTATTGATGGATGTGACCATGGGCGGCACGCTTGGCATCATGGCGTTTAGCTATGCTTTTGCGGTGTATCTGATTGCCCGTTTTCATTTGCAATTACGTCAATATCCCTTATGGCAGCAAGCACTCACGATTTTGTCGGTTGTGGTTGTGGTGCACCTGGTTTCAGTGGTGACATCTAAAAGCGAATCGACATGGCTAATCTGGATGCCTGTGTTAACGAGCACCTTATTATGGCCCGTGATGTTTGCCACCTTGCGTAAAATCAGACGAACCTTTCAAGTTAGTTAAAACGATGGCATCTCGCTTTACCTTAAAAGATCATTTCCGCGAAAGCCGTTTGATCAATGGCCGCCTAATTTTTGCAGCTGTTTTGTCAGTGCTGGTGTTTGCTGTGGTGATTGTCAGACTGGTCGTCTTGCAAGTCCTGGAATACGAACACTTTGATTCCTTATCCAACCGAAATCGTGTAGATATCGAGCCATTGCCACCCCAGCGTGGACTCATCTACGACCGCAACGGTGTGATACTGGCTGAAAATATTCCTACCTTCAGTTTAGAAATGGTGCCTGAGAAGGTGCCTGATATCGAACAGACTTTAAACGAGTTAAGCGATTTGTTGGCATTGACGGCAGACGATGTCAGTGAATTTCAGCAGCGCTTAAATCGACACCGCCGATTCCAGCAAGTGGTGATCCGTCAACGTTTAACGGAGCAGGAAGTGGCTCGATTTTCTGCTAACCGTCATCGCTTCCCCGGTGTCGATATTGAAGGGCGTCTGATCCGACATTATCCCCAAGGACATTTATTTGCTCACGCAGTCGGCTATGTTGGCCGTATCAATGAACGGGATATGCAGATCATTGATCAGCAAAATTACAAAGGGACGCTGCAGATCGGTAAAACCGGTGTTGAAAAAGAATACGAAGATGATTTACACGGTGACGTGGGATATCGACAAGTTGAAACAAATGTTCAAGGTCGAATTGTTCGCGAATTGATGTCAGTTGCCTCTCATTCAGGCGATGATCTTTTTCTGCATGTTGATATTAACCTGCAACGTGTTGCCTCAGAAGCATTAGGTGATTACAACGGCTCGGTTGTCGCCATGGACCCTCGTACTGGCGGGGTGTTGGCAATGGTAAGTAAACCAGACTTTGATCCGAATTCTTTTGTATCAGGGATCAGTACTAAAGAGTACGGTACGTTAAGAGATTCGCCAGATCGGCCATTATTTGATCGTGCCTTGCGTGGCCATTATCCTCCGGGTTCAACCTTAAAGCCTTTTGTCGCGCTGGCGGGATTGGAGTTAGGGGTGGTGACAGAGCATTCGAAAACGTACTGTCCCGGTTGGTACACCTTGCCTGGCCACGATCATCGTTATCGTTGTTGGAAACATTATGGTCATGGTCACGTTGATTTAAAAGATGCGGTCGCCCAGTCATGTGACGTCTATTTCTATGATCTGGCTCACGCGCTCGGTATTGATCGCATGCATCAATTTCTGGATTTATTTGGCTTTGGGCATCGAACAGGCGTTGATATACCGAGCGAAAGCAGAGGATTGTCTCCATCAAAAGAATGGAAACGCGGTAGTCGTAACCAGGCATGGTTTCCAGGTGAGACACTAATTTCTGGAATCGGTCAGGGCTTTAACCAGACCACACCGATACAATTAGCCCATGCCACATCGACTTTGGCAATGCGTGGTGTCACTACTGCGCCGCAAGTGGTTCGAGCTAGTCGAGCGGCGGGTGATGCTGACATGCAACTGCGAAATAGCAACAATGTGCACAGCCTACCAATGGAAAACAGTCAGCATTGGGAGGCAGTGATAGACTCAATGGTGGAAGTCATTCACGGTGCACGCGGTACTGCACGACACGTTGGTGAAGGCATGCCATTCAAAATTGCAGGAAAAACAGGTACAGCGCAGGTATTTGGCATTGCCCAAGATGAAAAATATGATGCTGAGACCCTAGAACGCAAACTACATGACCATGCTTTATTTATTGCCTTTGCGCCGGCTGACAAACCTGAGTTTGTTGTCGCAGTGGTTGTCGAAAACGGTGGTAGTGGCAGCAAAACGGCAGCGCCTATTGCGCGCGAAATGATAAAACAACATTTTGGAATAATCGAAGAGATTGATGAGCAGCCTGATCAGTGAGAACAGACAAGCCAATTCGTGGCAATTGAGTCATTTGCTGCAGCGCCTGCATATTGATGCGCCATTGATGATGGGGTTATTGTTGCTGTTAGGTATCGGTTTGATGATGCTCTATAGTGCGGGTGGACAAGACATGGGGCTCATCGTCAGACAGCTTGTTCGAATGGGCATGGCGTTGATGGCGATGTTAATCGTTGCTCAAATCAACCCCGATCGTATGCGTGACAGTGCTTATTGGCTGTATGGGTTTGGTTTGGTGTTGTTGCTTGCCGTATTGTTTTTTGGTCATGAAGGGAAAGGCGCACAGCGTTGGTTAGATTTAGGTTTTTTCCGCTTTCAACCGTCTGAAATTATCAAGCTGGCTGTACCGATCCTTGTCGCTGCCTTTTTAGCCGAGCGTCCTTTGCCACCTTCGGCTTGGCGTTTAATCTTTGGACTGATGCTTATTGGTTTACCAGCATTTCTGATTGCCAAACAACCCGATTTAGGTACCGCTATTCTGATCGCCAGCTCCGGTTTAATTGTTTTGTTTCTATCCGGCATACGTTGGCGTATTATTCTCACCTTTTTAGGCACCTGTGCCGCCGCCGCCCCGGTGTTGTGGTATTTCATGCATGATTACCAGCGTCGTCGGGTACTGACTTTTTTAAACCCCGAAACTGACCCGCTGGGCGCGGGATACCACATTATTCAATCAAAGATAGCGATTGGTTCTGGCGGTACCTTCGGTCAAGGATGGTTGCAAGGCACACAATCGCACCTTGAGTTTTTGCCCGAGCGTTCCACCGACTTTATCTTCGCGGTAATTGCGGAAGAATTCGGCTTGGTAGGTGTTGCGTTACTACTTTTCCTGTTTCTTTTGATAGCGGGGAGAGGCTTATTTATTGCCGGTCAGGCGCAAAGTAGTTTTGCCCGCTTGTTAGCGGGAAGTATTTCAATTACTTTCCTTGTCTATGTGTTCGTTAATGTTGGAATGGTAACCGGATTGTTACCAGTGGTTGGGGTGCCGTTACCCCTGATTAGCTATGGTGGTACCTCAATGGTGACCTTGCTAGCAGGCTTCGGTATTCTCATGTCTATTCATACTCACCGAAGGATGATGTCGCCGTGAAGCACATTTTACTCAGTATTAGCATTGTTTTTATGGTCGTTTTGCCGGTGCATGCAGACGCCGAATTACCTGAATTATCGGTATTTATCGATGAAATGGTGACAGAACACGGTTTTAATCGTGACGAGTTGGAAGCTGTTTTTGATGACGTTGAAGTGAAAGACAGCATTCTCAAAGCGATTTCACGTCCCGCTGAGAAAAGTAAGCCATGGTACGACTACCGTAATATTTTTATCACCGAGTCCCGTATCAATGGTGGCGTAGCGTTTTGGCAAGAGCACAAAGAAGCATTGGCGCATGCCGAGGCGACTTATGGCGTCCCAGCTGAAATTATTGTTGCCATTTTAGGGGTGGAAACACGTTATGGCGGTAATGTTGGTGGCTATCGTGTTATTGATGCGTTATCAACCTTAGCGTTTCGTTACCCACCACGCAGCCCTTTTTTCCGTAGTGAGTTGGAACATTTCCTGATTCTAACGCGAGAAGAACAAATGTCGCAGTTAGAACCAGTGGGTTCATATGCCGGAGCAATGGGCTTAGGGCAGTTTATGCCTAGCAGCTACAGAGCTTATGCCGTTGATTTTGATGGCGATGGCCGTCGTGATATCTGGACCAACCATACTGATGCAATTGGCAGTATTGCCAATTATCTAAAAGTACATGGCTGGGTCCCTGGACAATCCATTGTGCACCGCACAGAAGTGAACAATGAACTGTCGGAAAAGATGCTCGATAATGCCTTGAAACCAAGCTATAGCAGAGAAGAGCTGGCAGTAGCAGGATTTAGCTTGGCGCAATTGCCAGCGGGTAATGATGTTCTATCTATCGTCACGTTAACGCAACCAGAAGGGGAAGAATACTGGCTTGGTAGGCAGAATTTTTATGCTATTACCCGTTATAATCACAGTCGTATGTATGCCATGGCTGTGACGCAGTTAGCGCAGGCGATTCGACAACAATTTGGTGAGTTGTAATGAGCTATTCCTCTTTTCTAAGCAGAACAGGCCTGATAGCGGTCTACCTGCTTTTGATATCGTGTGGCGGTGTCATCACTGAAAAAGACAGTGCGCCAACAAAAGTACCTGATGTCAGCCAAATTCCAGATGCGGTGCCTAAGTATGAACCTCGAAGCAAGTACGGTAACCCGGCACAATATGAAGTTTTTGGTAAGCGTTACTACACATTGACCAGTGCTGAAGGCTATCGAGAAAAAGGCATTGCATCGTGGTATGGCACCAAGTTTCATGGACGTCGCACATCAAGTGGTGAAACCTACGACATGTACGAAATGACGGCAGCACATAAGACGTTGCCATTGCCGAGTTATGCTGAGGTCACCAACCTTGAAAATGGTCGTAAGGTGATAGTGAAAGTCAACGACCGTGGTCCTTTTCATGGCAACCGTCTGATTGACCTATCTTATAGCGCCGCTACCAAATTAGGGATTGTGGCCAAAGGAACGGGACTGGTAGAAGTTAGGACGATCACACCGGGTAAATTACAGAAAACAGCTTTGTCACCAGAGGCTGAAAAGACCACGCCGGAAAAGCCCGTAGGCTCAGCGCTGATGTTTCTTCAAGTGGGCGCATTTAGCTCGCGAAGTCGGGCTGAGCAAGTCAAAAATCGTCTGCAACAGGATTTTACAGATAACATTATCATTGAGCCTTTCGAGGCAGTGCAGGGGACACTCTATCGCGTCAGAATGGGACCTGTAGCTGATGTTGCCTATGGTGATAACCTTTCCGAAAAATTGTTTGATATTGGCTTTCGCGATAGCCATATTGTCATCGAATAACCCTTTTTTTACCTGAGAGTTCAACATGCTGAGAAACACGAAAGTTGTTTTATTTCTATTGTTTTTTCTACCTTTAACTGTAACCCATGCAGGAGCGATAGCACCTAAGCCATCGGCCCCCAATGTTGCAGCAAAAGCCTATGTGTTGACTGATTATGATAGCGGTCGAGTTTTGGCAGAAGAGAATGCGGATGAGCGTTTACCGCCTGCCAGTATTACCAAGTTGATGACTTCGTATGTAGTCTCTCATGAGTTACATGCCGGTAATATTCAGCTTGATGATGAGGTACTGATCAGTGAAAAAGCCTGGCGTATGGTGGGCTCGCGCAGCTTTATTGAAGTCAACACTAAGGTATCTGTTGAGGCTTTATTACGCGGCATGATTGTGCAGTCTGGTAATGATGCCGCGGTAGCATTAGCAGAACATATTGCGGGTAGTGAAGAAACCTTTGCCCAGATGATGAATCAATATGCACAACAGCTCGGCATGTACGGTACTAATTACCGTAATGCTACGGGTTTACCTGATCCTGACCATTACACCACTGCGCGTGACATAGCTGTGTTATCAGCGGCATTGATTCGTGATTTTCCAGCGCATTATGAATGGTACTCAGAAAAAGAATACACCTACAACGATATTACTCAGCACAACCGAAATAAGCTTTTATGGCGTGATAACAGCGTTGATGGACTAAAAACCGGCCATACGGAAGAAGCTGGCTATTGTCTCGCGGCGTCAGCTAAACGCAGCGGCATGCGTTTAATTTCGGTGGTGTTGGGTACGCGCAGTGAAAATGCTCGAGCCCAAGAAACACAGAAATTATTTAATTATGGCTTCCGTTTCTTTGAGACTCACCAACTGTATCAAGCCAATGTGGGCGTAACAGAAAGCAAGGTTTGGAAAGGTAAGCAAGACATCGTCGAACTGGGATTGCCTACAGATCTGTCTGTGACTGTACCAAGAGGGCAATACGAAAACCTTGTTGCCAGCACGAATCTTGAGCAACCTATCATTGCGCCGATTGAAGTCGGTGCGAAACTGGGGGAAGTTGAAATTCGTCTTGGTGATGAAGTAATTGCAACCCAACCATTGGTGGCGATTAATGCGGTAGAACAAGGCAGCTGGTGGCGTCGATTGATTGATGAAGTGTTGCTTTGGATCTGGGGTTAGCCGTGAACACAGTTTTCCTCAATGGCGATTTTATGCACGCCGACCAAGCACGCGTGTCAGTATTCGATCGTGGTTTCTTATTGGGTGATGGTGTTTATGAAGTCATTCCAGTCTATGCTGGACGCCCGTTTCGACTGATACAGCATTTGCAGCGCTTGCAACGCAGCCTAGATGGCGTGCGAATGAAAAACTCATATAGTGACGATAAATGGTCAGACATTATCGCGCAGCTAGTGACGGAGAATGGACAGGGCGATCAGGCCGTTTATTTACAGGTTACCCGCGGTGTTGCGCCAAGGGATCATGTGTTTCCAGAAGGCGTTGAGCCAACAGCCTTTGTTATGAGTAATCCCATCAAGCCTTTGCCCGAATCGTATAAAAGAGATGGTATTAAAGCGATTACGGTTGAGGATATACGTTGGTCACAATGTGATATTAAAGCGATTACTTTGTTACCCAATAGTTTGTTACGGCAAAAAGCACAGGATGTGGGTGCACAGGAAGCGCTACTGATTCGGGATGGCTTTATGACAGAAGGCTCTGCCAGCAACAGCTATGCGGTGCTGGATGGTGTACTTTACACTGCCCCAAAAGATGAAAAAGTCCTGCCTGGCATTACCCGTGATCTGGTGTTGGAGTTAGCTGATAAAGCCGGTATCAACTATCGTGAACAAGCTGTGTCAGACGCAGATTTACATCGCGCTGAAGAAATCTGGATCAGTAGTTCTACCCGTGAAGTGCTGCCGGTGACGACGCTGGATGATAAACCTGTTGCTACTGGCAAGCCCGGCCCAATTTGGCAACAGATTGATGCGCTGTATCAGCGGTATAAACAGGAGGGAAAAGTATGAGTGAGCAAGACGAGCAAGAGACGCTACTTGAATTTCCCTGCGATTACGCCATTAAAGCAATGGGCGAGACATCTGAACAGCTGGATGCTGTTGTGGTAGAAATTGTGCGCCGCCATGTTGAAGATATTAACGAAGGTGCTGTTTCAACAAAACAAAGCTCAGGCGGTAAGTTTACGTCGATCACGGTGACTATCCGCGCAACCAGCAAACCACAACTAGATGCGATCTATCAGGAACTGAGTAGCCACGAACTGATCAAGTACGTGCTTTAACATCATGATTATTCGGGATCTGGGACTGGTTGAATATGAACCAGTTGTGGCAGATATGCGTGAGTTCACACTGACGCGGGATGACACTACCGATGATCAACTCTGGTTACTAGAACATCAGCCGGTTTTTACGCAAGGCGCAAATGGTGATCCAGCACATTTAGTTAATCCGCACGATATTCCTGTTGTAAATACAGATAGAGGCGGACAGGTGACTTATCATGGCCCTGGGCAGTTGGTCGCCTATACCTTGATCGATTTGCGCCGCAAAAAGTCCGGTGTCAGAGAACTGGTCGGTCGTCTTGAGCAAACAATCATTGCGATGCTGGCTGACTTTGATATCAATGCGTATGCCCGTCAGGATGCCCCCGGTGTTTATGTCGACGAACGTAAAATCGCATCGCTGGGTTTACGTGTAAAACGTGGCGCCTGTTATCATGGTGTTAGTTTTAATATTGATATGGATTTAACACCATTTCACTACATCAATCCATGCGGCCAGGCTGGAATGGAAGTAATCGACCTCACCTCACTTGATATTAAGCTCGATATGGCTGAGGCAAAACAACGATTTGTTGCTGCGTTTCAACAGCAGATGCAAACAGGTAAATAAGAATGACAGAAAACGTACAGGGCAAACGTGATGTTCGCGCATTAAAAGGCGAATCAAAAGTTGCTCGTATTCCAATAAAAATCGAGCCGACAGAGCCGAAACGTAAACCCGAGTGGATTCGTGCCAAATCACATGGTGATCCCAATGTTCAACACATCAAAGATATGTTACGAGAGCACCAACTTCATACGGTGTGTGAAGAAGCAGCCTGCCCGAATTTAGGAGAATGCTTCGCGCATGGCACAGCGACATTCTTGATTATGGGGAATATTTGCACACGACGCTGCCCATTTTGTGATGTTGCCCATGGTCGCCCTGATCCGCTGGATGAAAATGAACCCGCGCATTTAGCTAAAACGATCTCGGCAATGAAACTCAAGCATGTGGTTGTCACCTCGGTTGACCGTGATGATCTGCGTGATGGTGGTGCCAGACATTTTATTCGTTGTATTGACGAAATTCGTCAGCAATCACCTGAGACCAATATTGAGATTCTAGTGCCTGATTTTCGTGGTCGTATGGACGTGGCGTTAGAGATATTGACGCAAAGTCCACCGGATATCTTCAACCATAATTTGGAAAGCATTCCTCGTCTATACAAAGCAGTACGCCCGGGCTCTGATTACCAATGGTCTTTGGATTTGATCAAACGTTTTCAGACGATGCATCCTGATGTGCCCACCAAATCTGGTTTGATGTTGGGCTTAGGTGAAACGCTAGATGAAGTGAAGCAGGTGATGCAAGACTTGCGAGATCACGGCTGTCGTATGCTGACTTTAGGTCAATATCTGCAACCAAGTCGCCATCACTTAGCGGTAGAACGTTTTGTGACACCCGAAGAGTTCGATGAACTGGGGCGTGTCGGTAAAGAGATGGGCTTTGAACATGTTGCCAGTGGTCCGATGGTTCGCTCTTCTTACCACGCTGATTTGCAAGCTCAGGGTGAGCATGTGTCCTGATTAAACGGAGTTAGAGCATGGCATTGAATCGTCGAAATTTGATCAAAACCGCTGCTGCAGCGGGATCGTTTGCCATGTTTCCGTCACTGGGTTTTTCTGTTTCCACACCTGATCGTCGACAACAACGTGTCGTTGTTATCGGCGGTGGTTTTGCTGGCGCGACAGCGGCTAAATATCTGAAAATGTGGGCACCAAATCTTGATGTGGTGATGGTTGAGAAAAATGCCCAGTTTGTATCCTGCCCACAAAGTAACCTGGTGCTGAGTGGTAACCGTACTTTGCAGCAGCTTACCAGTGATTACCAAGCGCTCAGTTCCCGGCATGATGTTAAAACTGTTCAGGCAACCGTGACAGCGATTGATTCTGATAAACAATTGGTGCGTTTAGATGATGGTGCTGAGATTGCCTATGATCGGCTTATCGTCGCACCAGGCGTAGATTTTATCTATGATGATTTGCCCATGCTGACGGCAGATATCGTAAACAACCAGATCCCACATGCTTGGAAAGCGGGCCCTCAAACTCAGCTTTTATATGATCAACTCAAAGCCATGCGTCAGGGCGGAAATGTGGTTATAACTATCCCTGCTGCGCCGTTTCGATGTCCGCCCGGGCCCTATGAGCGAGCCTGTCAGATTGCGTTGTTTTTGAAGCAGCATAACCCTAAAGCGAAGTTAATCATCCTTGATGCCAATGGCACTATTATATCTAAGAGAGCCTTGTTTTCTGGTGTTTGGGAAACTGATTATCCCGGGCTTATTGACTACTATCCTAGTAATGCGGTGGAGTCGATTGATGTAAATAATTTGACCGTTGAAAGCGCATTCGACACTATTGAAGCGGATGTACTGAATATTATTCCCCCGCAGAGAGCCGGTAAAGTGGCAGAGCTTGCTGGTGTTATCAATGTCGATAAGCGCTGGTGCGCGGTAGATTTCCAGACTTATGAATCCACCCAAGTGAAACGTGTGCACGTTATTGGTGATGCAGTGGCGTCGAAGTTGCCAAAGTCGGGGCATATCGCTAACTCACAAGCAAAAGTGTGTGCTGCAGCCGTCATTGCGCTGTTAACTGAGCAGCCTGTTGAAGCTGAGCCAGTATTTGGTAATACCTGTTATAGCTTTGTTGATGCTGATAAGGCGGGTCATGTGGCTGCGGTGTTTAGATATAATAAACAGGACGGTGATATGGCCGTGATGCCGGGAGGCGGTATCTCTGTATCAGCCACTGAGTTAGAAGGGCGGTTTGCCGACGCCTGGGCCAAAAATATTTGGTCCGATATTCTCGACTAACGTCGGGCCAATCAAGTTAATCTGAGATACGGGATGTCGCTGTGGTGGCAATGCAGTATAATGCCTGCTTTTCCGATAATCTCCACCATCAAGATAATTATGAGGTTGTAGATGAGTGATTTTTTACCCGGCCTGGAAGGCGTCCCCGCAACAAAGTCAGCAATTTCAAATATTGATGGTGAGAAAGGCATACTGAGTTATCGCGGCTACTCTCTTGAAACATTAGCTGAAAACAGCAGCTTTGAAGAAACTACATTGCTGCTACTCAATGGTGAATTGCCTAACCAAAAAGCACTAGACGACTTCAAGCAACAACTTCGTCAGAACTACCGCACCAAGTATCACATTCGTGAAATGATGCGTCATTTCCCTCATACCGGTCACCCTATGGATATGCTGCAAACAGCTGTGTCCAGCTTGGGTATGTTCTACCCGGGAACGGAATGCCTTACCGATGCACAAGCCTGCGAAGACTTGGATTATGTGCGTAATATGACTGTTAACATTATTGCGCAGATGGCACCTTTAGTGGCGATGTGGGAACACATCCGCAATGGTTGGGATCCGGTTCAGCCGCGCTCAGATCTGTCCGTTGCTGAAAATCTGCTCTACATGTTTACCGGTCAGGAGCCTGATCCCTTGATGGCTAAAATCATGGACGTGTGCCTGATTTTACATGCAGAGCACACCTTGAACGCATCAACGTTTGCCGCATTGGTAGCGGGCTCTACACTTGCAACACCCTACAGCGTCATCTCGGCAGCTATTGGTACATTGTCTGGTCCATTACATGGCGGTGCTAACCAGCGTGTGGTGGGGATGTTGCAAGAAATTGGTTCGCCCGACAAGGTAGAAGCGTGGGTGGATGATAAGCTCAAGAATAAAGAAGTGATCTGGGGCATGGGCCATAGAGAGTACAAGGTCAAAGATCCTCGCGCCACGATTCTACACAAGCTGGTTGAAGAATTGGTTGCTCAGCGTGGTGGCCACTTGGACGCTATGTTTGAGACCGCCTTGAAGCTGGAAGAAGTCTGTGCGGATCGACTGGGCCACAAGGGTGTTTACCCGAACGTGGATTTCTACTCGGGTATTTTGTATACCGAAATGGGCATCCCTGAAGATGAGTTTACTGCGCTGTTTGCCGTGGCCCGGAGTGCAGGTTGGCTAGCTCACTGGCGTGAACAAATTGCCAATAACCGTATTTACCGTCCTACTCAAATCTATGTGGGTAGTGATGCGCGTGACTACACCCCAATCAACGATCGTTAATTCCTTATCGAATCACTGTTTTACTGGCTTCACCTTGTTGCTCACGAACCAGTCGTGGCACAAGGTAGCCGGGTAAAACCTTTCTAAGATCGTCGACTAGTTTAACCGCGCGCACTTGGTTTACATCGAAGTGCTGTGCGCCTGCGACTTTATCCAGCAGATGCAGATAGTAAGGCATCACATCAACGTCATTCAGTCGCTCACTCAGCGCTGATAACGACTCAACCGAGTCATTAATCCCTCTCAGCAATACGGTCTGATTTAATAACTGGCAGCCAGCCTGCTTCAAGCTTATTAATGCTTGTTCGGCGTGGGCATCAATTTCATTGGCGTGGTTGGCATGAATTACCACCACGACTTTAAATCGCGTTGCCTGTATCCAGTTTAGCAGCGAGTCATTGATACGTTCAGGCAATACAATGGGTAAGCGTGTATGGATTCTGAGGCGCTTTAAATGTGGAATTTCTGCGAGATCGGCAACCAGTTTTGCTAGTTTGTCATCATGAAGTGAAAGCGGGTCGCCACCACTTAAAATCACTTCACTAATGGTTTCATCTGATGCTAATTGTTCAATACTCTGCTGCCATTGGCTCGACAGTGGGTTACTGTCCGAGTAGGGAAAGTGACGACGAAAACAATAACGACAATGAATAGCACAAGCACCGGTGGTCAGTAACAGCGCTCGTCCCTGATATTTTTGCAAAATACCCGGCGAGGTCACTGCAAGATGATCACCCACTGGATCGGTGAGATAACCTTCTGCCGGATAGCCCTCATCGATTAAGGGGAAAACTTGGCGTAGCAGCGGGTCATTCGCATCGCCATAGCGCATTTTATCGACATAACTTTGTGGAACACGTAGTGGAAACTGACGAATTTTATCCTTATCAATTGCCTGTAAATGACCGGATAAACCAAGTTTTTCCAGTAGATCATCAGCGTTATTGATCGCGTTTGACAGGGCGTGTTGCCAGCTTTGTTTTAACTTAGGGGGCTGCGAATGCGTTATCATAGTTACTTTTTATTGAAGCCGAAAAGGCAGACGACGATCGTCCCCTAAAAGAGGTTAAGATGGCAAGTTATAGTACAAATGAATTTAAATCCGGTCTCAAATTTATGCTCGATGGCGATCCGTGCAGCATTATTGAGAACGAATTCGTAAAGCCCGGCAAAGGGCAAGCATTTAACCGTGTTAAATTCCGTAATCTGAAAACAGGTCGCGTAAATGAGCGCACGTTCAAATCGGGCGACAGTGTTGAAGGTGCTGATGTTATCGAAATCGATCTGGAATATTCCTATAACGACGGTGAGTTCTGGCACTTTATGGACCCAAACACCTTTGAGCAATATGCCGCTGATGCGAATGCCATCTCAGAAAGCAAAGATTGGCTGAAAGAGCAGTATTCTTATTTGGTTACGCTATGGAATGGCTCTCCTTTGCTGGTAACGCCGCCTAACTTTGTGAATTTGACTGTGACGGAAACGGATCCTGGTGTTCGTGGTGATACCTCAGGTGGTGGCGGTAAACCCGCAACGCTGGAAACAGGAGCTGTTGTACGAGTGCCTTTGTTCATTGAAATCGGTGAAGTGCTGAAAGTGGATACACGCTCAGCTTCATACGTAGAGCGTGCTAAAGACTAAACTATCTGATAGCAGGCGAAAAGCGTTAGGGTATTTCAATTCGTGAGCAGCATAAACTGGCAGCCCTCATCTGAGTTAGAAATATTAAAAAGACGGGCTCAGCTTCTGGCTGATGTCCGTCTTTTTTTTGCTGAACGCAATGTTATGGAAGTACAAACGCCGGTATTGTCTCAGGCAGCGCCCACTGCCACCTATCTGGATAGTTTTTCAACTGACTATGCGCCGACAGGTCAGCATTATTATTTGCAAACCTCACCTGAGTTTGCGATGAAAAGGCTACTCGCCGCAGGAAGTGGTGATATTTATCAAATTGCTCCTGTTTTTCGCAATGGTGAACTCGGCCGTTTGCATTCACCTGAGTTTACGATGCTGGAATGGTATCGTCCGGCTTTAGATTACGTTGGCTTAATGTATGAGGTTGATGCGTTACTGCAACAACTTGCCGGTTTCCCTGCGGCAGTCAAAATCTCTTATCAGCAGCTTTACATCGATACGCTGCAGTGTGATCCACTGCTGGCAGAAACAAAAACTTTGAAATCGCTGGCTTTCAAGCATATTCCGAGCTTACCGGATAACTGGGAAACGGATCATGATGGTTGGCTTGAGCTGTTAATGAGTGAAGTGATCGAGCCACAGCTGCTTAATTATCATGCACCGGTTATTGTGTTTGATTTTCCAGCGTCGCAAGCCCAGCTTGCTAATGTGTATCAAAACCCAAATCAACAAAAAGTTGCCGCTCGCTTTGAAGTCTATGCTGGTGGGCTGGAATTAGCGAATGGCTATGATGAATGCCTGGACCCTGTCGAGTTAAAGCAGCGTTTCGAACGTGACAACCAACTGCGTTCATCACAGAATAAAACAGTTATGCCAATTGATGAGCGTCTGCTGGCAGCTCAGGAAGCGGGATTACCTGCCTGTACCGGTGTTGCTATGGGCCTAGACAGGCTTTTGATGCTTATTAGTGGGAAAACACAACTTAGCGAAGTACTCAGCTTTGGTTTTGAGCACAGCTGAGATAAATAACGGATTGATGCGCCAGTAGTAAAGGAGCGCCTTAATGCACTGGATAAGCTGTCCATCCATCTAACCAGCTGATTCGCTCACCGGGACGAATGGCGCCAGTATAATTGGCTCCCTCATCCCAAAACTCATCCTGTGGTAACGGAACGAATATTTTTGCAGCCGCTGAATCTGCTCTTGGGGCAAAATCAGGAACAGCACCGGCTACTGATGTTTTGGCGTTGAGTAGCTCGCGCGACGTGAGCAGGTTATTCGCATTATTCAGCCAGGCTTGTTCAGAGAAGCCATTATCATCATCTTTACTGCCAAACTCTTGGCTAAAGTAATGCTTTTCAGCGTGTTGAATAACCCAGCCATTAGCCGTCAATTGCTTCGATACTACTAAGGCGGCAGTGGACTCATCGCCCAGATCCAACGCCTCTGTGGTGAAACCGGTGATCAAAAAGTTACGTAAATCACCGGCAGTACCTCGACGCAGTAGCAGACCTCTTTGGGCAATATCATTATGGCCAGAGCCGATGAGTGAGATATTGGACAGTGTAGGCTGAGAGCGTGGTGCAGCATGATGATTATTTTTATCGTTATCTGCCTCAATACCGTTATCACCACCGTCAGGCCCTTGGTGAACAATCACAAATTGTGCTTTACCTTGCCAGCCTTGGTCCCAGTCGAGACCATCATCGCCGGGATGACTGATGAAAATGTGCTTTAGATTGACTGTGCCGCCGAAAACTTCGACACCATCATCCAGTCCCATATGCACCTGAACATGATTGATGATCGTCCCAGAGCCACAACCACCTAAGGTGAGTCCATTTAGCTCGTTATCCTGTGAAATTTCATAGCCTGCAAATTCAACTCTGACATACTTGAGTACACCACATGAGTCGGTATCCGCCATGCCACCATAGCCACCACGGGGATCATCGGCTTTGATGCCTTCAATATGAGCCGTACCTTTGTTAATCGGTGCATTACCGAGTAAAACGAGACCACCCCAGTCACCACGCTGGCGTTTACCTTCAGCCTGTTTAGAGGTGAACACAATCGGTGCATTGCTACGGCCTTGTGCATTAATTTTGGCATCTCTTGTCACAATCAACGCAGAGCCCGGGCTACCGGAAATTTTAGTACCGGCCTCGATAGACAGTGTTGCACCACTCTCAACAAAAACAAGACCGCTTAAAATGTAATGTTTATCAGCTTGCCAGTTAACAGACTCGTTGATCGAACCTTCGACAATTTTGATGTCAGAGTTCCACAGCCAACCACTTATTGCTGCCGAGGTCATCCCACCGAATAGAAGAAAAATTACGATAGAACGCAGCCAAATCGACGCACGATGTTTGCTCGGTTGGGAGGATTGATTGTGGTTAGCGGAATCGTTATTTTCTCGATCTGATGCATGAGAGGAAGAGCTTGAATTTTGTGTCGTAGCTTCACTAGGATTTTTCGACAACGGGCCGGGAATATGAATATCCAATGCTGTCTGGCCAATTTTACGCACTTCTTCGACTGGAGATTCAATCGCTGCATTGAGGATTGACAGGCGATAATCCTCATCCTTGATGAGTGTGTTGAAATGGACATAACCCAGCCCTTTAATGGCATCAGGGTGAAGAGTGATGGCTGATTTAAGCGACCAAAGCGTTGAAATCAGCTGAGCGCGAACTTGATCATTTTGGGGATTTTCCATGCCGCCAACATAGGCGAGAAATATGAAACTATGATGACAGTTTTGTGACTTTTCGCTGTTGTGTGAAGAGGTTCAATTTTTGCCGACTAATGGGCGAGGTGAAGCAAAGCCATAGTTGATTTGTCATCACAGTATTTAAACAATTGATGTCATTAAGCCCACAAAATTAGTGGGCTTGTTAATAGCTAATTTTGCATTAGACCAGGTAGCCAAAGGCTGATCTGAGGGAATGCAATCAGAAGGCCCAGCACAATAACTTGGATGATAACAAACGGTATTATGCCCGAGTATATTGCCTGTAATTTCAAACTGGGTGGTGCACTGGCTTTGAGATAAAACAGGGAGAAACCAAATGGTGGTGTCAGGAATGAGGTTTGTAGATTCAATGCTATCAGCAATGCAAACCATAAGGGATCGAGCCCCATATGAATGGCAACTGGAGCGATAACCGGCACGACAATAAAACAGATCTCGATAAAGTCGAGGAAAAAACCCAGTAGAAAGATCAGCAGCATACTCAGAATCAGGAAGGTCCATTTACCACCTGGGAGACTGCTGAAGATATCCAGAATCAGCTTATCACCGCCCATGCCGACGAAGACTAAACCAAACGCAGTAGCGCCAATAAAGATAATAAAGACCATGCTGGTGAGACGAGTTGTTTTCTGCATAGCCTGTTGCAGGTTAACCAGGTTCAGGCGTTTATGTAGTAATGCCAGTAGCATGGCGCCAAGCGCACCCACCGCAGCTGACTCTGTGGGTGAGGCGATACCAAAGAAGATAGAACCTAAAACGGCAATGATTAAAAATAAGGGGGGCAGCAGGCTTTTAAACACGGCAAGTGCCAGTCCTGAGCCAAACTCTTCGTTATTATCCATGGCGGGTGCCAGTTCAGGTTTCCGCCAGGCTGTCCATGAAATATAGAGAATATAACCGCTGATCAACATCGCGCCAGGAACCGTGGCTGCAATAAATAATTCACCTACAGGCACACCAATAACATCACCAAGCAGGATAAGAATTATGCTGGGTGGAATGATTTGACCTAACGTACCAGAAGCAGCAATAGTGCCGCTGGCCAGAGAGGGGGCATAACCCCGCTTAAGCATGCAGGGGAGAGCAATCACTGCCATGGTCACAACTGAAGCGCCAACAACGCCTGTTGTGGCGGCTAATAAGGCACCAACAACCACAACTGAGATGGCCAGACCACCGCGTAGTTTGCCGAATAAGCGACCCATGGTATCAAGCAGAGCTTCAGCCACGCCTGACTTTTCCAGTATCACCCCCATAAACACAAATAACGGCACCGCGAGTAAGGTGAAGTTAGTCATGATGCCCCAAATTCTCAAGGGCAAAAGATTGAAGAAATCGAGTCCTAAAAAGATACTGCCAAAACCAAGCGCTATAGCGCCTAATGTAAAGGCAACGGGGTATCCTGCCAGCAGAAATAAAAATAATACGGCAAACATCGCCAGAGCCCAGTACTCCATTAATGGCTCTCCTTATGACGCAAGATATGTACGTTTTTTAAGATCTCAGCAATGCCTTGCAGCATGAGCATGGCAAACCCAATCAAAATCGCACTTTTTAGCAAATATCGATAGGGCAGACCACCGGGGTCGGGTGAGCCCTCATTGTATAAAAAGGCATTTTCAACAAAAGGCCAACTCGTGATAAAGATCAGCAGGCAAAATGGAAAAAGAAATAAAACAGTGCCGATAATCGATATCCAAGCTCGGCCATGATCAGACAAATAACGGCTTTGATAGAAAATATCGACCCGAACATGATCATCATGTTTCAACGTGTAGGCACCGCCCAGTAAAAATATCAGAGCAAACAAGTGCCATTCCAATTCCTGAAGTGCAACAGACCCCTGCTGGAATAAATAGCGCATCGCGACGTCGTAGCAGATTAAAATGACTAATGCTAAAACTAGCCAAGATATAGCACGGCCTGTTTTTTCAATAAAAAGCTCTATGCCATGGATAAAGCCCTGAATGGATAAATTCATCGTTGTTTCTGTCTTTCAATCACAATCGGTAGAGTTTCCCATAATTGTGTCTTAAGCTCTAGTCAAAGCCGTTTTTATCAACTATTTATCGGTTAGTGGTAAAGTAATCATAGTGACGGATACAAGGAGTAAATACGTGAAAAATGAGCAAGTAAAACAGAACCTATCCAGCAAAGGTCAATGGCTGCGGATTCTTTACATGGTGTTGTTCGCTGTTGTCTTGTATCTGGTGATGATGTTAGTGGCGGTTATTGTTGTCGTCCAGGCGCTTTTTGCTCTGGTAACAGGTAAGCCCAATGAGGATATTGGTGATTTTGCCAATGATTTATCGACTTATGTATACCGGATAGTGGCTTTTTTGACCTACAGCGATGATCGCCGTCCATTTCCGTTTAATAGCTGGGAAGACGAGGTCGACACTAAGCAAGACAATGATGACGATGATTATCAAAATGCAGTTGAAGAAATGGGGGATGCTGGTCAGCCCGGTGGCGACAAACGTAATACTCCCGACCATTAGAAAATAAATAATTAGGATTGATACATGTTGATGGTGATTTCACCAGCAAAGACGCTGGATTTTGACACAGCCCCAGTAACCGACGCATTCAGTCAACCACGTTACTTAGAAGCCTCGGCACAATTGATTGACGCCTTAAAACAGATGAGCACGGCAGAGATTGCCAGCTTGATGAAACTCAGTGATAAACTCGCTGGGCTTAATGCGGCACGATATGAGTCATGGCAACCCCCTTTTACGCTCGACAATGCAAAACAGGCTGTGCTGGCATTTAAAGGTGATGTTTATACAGGGCTAGACGCGGAGACTATGAATGAAGCCCAGTTCGATTATGCCCAAACGCATTTACGGATTTTGTCTGGGCTTTACGGTGTACTAAAGCCGTTAGACCTTATTCAACCTTATCGCCTCGAAATGGGAACGAAACTAAAGAATAAGGCCGGTCACGATCTCTATAAATTTTGGGGCAGTCAATTACGTGAATCATTGGAAAACGAGTCGGCGATTAATGATGCCATTCTGATTAATCTGGCATCCAACGAATACTTTAAAGCCGTTGAAGCTAAAAAGCTGAAAGCGCGGATCATTACACCAGTTTTTAAAGACTGGAAAAATGGCCAGTATAAAATGATCAGTTTCTACGCAAAAAAAGCGCGGGGGTTGATGAGTCGCTATATTATCGATAATCAATTGAAGGATGCTGAAGCGATCAAAAACTTCAATAGTGATGGTTACCGATACAGTGCTGATATGTCGAAAGAAAATGACTGGGTTTTTATCCGTGATCATGAATAAATAACAAGCCAACTTACATGTTATCAAGGACGATATTACGCTTCACAGTCATCATGATGATGACCTTTATATCCTTGTGCTCTGGCTTCACTCAGGCGGCTGATCAACGGCTTAAGCTGAGTGAGCAGGAGCAGGCATTTCTTGCCAGTCTCGACGTCATCAGAGTGTGTACCGATCCCGACTGGTTACCCTATGAAGCAATCGATCAGGATGGTCGCTATATTGGCATCATGTCAGACTTTCATCAGTACTGGTCTGAGCTTTTGGGCACGCCGATACAATTACAACCCAGTGATGACTGGCAACACGCACTGACATTGATGCAAAACAAGCAGTGCGATGTGTTATCCAGTGCACAAGATACGCCCAGTCGTCGTAGCTATTTAGCATTCACAAAACCGTTTATCTTTTACCCTTTTGCTGTAGCAACACAACCCGATAATACCTTTATCATTAACCTGCGACAGGTGACAGATAAACACTTTGTAATGGTAGAAGGTTATGCCGGAGTCGACATTGTTCAAAACGCTTATCCTGACATTAGCTTAGCTACGGTTAACAGTGCTGCAGAGGGGCTTAAACAGGTCGAGACTGGACTTGTTTTTGGTTATATCGACACGGTCCCCAGCATTAACTACCAAACGTTGAAACATGGTATTTCACATATTAAAATCAATGGGATATTGGATCAGCGCTATGCCATGTCTGTGGGGATCCGATCCGATCTTCCCTTGTTACTCTCTATTTACAATAAAGCCATTGCGGTAACAACGGAAGAAACACGCCAACAAATTCTGAATAACTGGTTGTCACTATCATTTCATCAAAACGTTGATCTCACATGGTTATGGCGAATGTTAATTGTGATTGCGGTTGTGGTTGCGTTGTTTTTTTATCGTTATTTACTTGTAAATCAACATAACCGTGAGCTACAGCGTGTGAATAAAAAGCTTGAACAGCTATCACAGCGCGATCATCTAACGGGTATACATAACCGTTATTATCTCGATCAGGCATTTCAGCAAGAATTAACACGATATAAGCGTTACCAACATGGCTTTACTATCGTCATGTTAGATATCGATCTTTTCAAACAAATTAACGATAGCTATGGTCACGTTGTCGGTGATGACGTGATAAAACAAATTGCTATGTTGTTACGCGAACATGTGCGTGATCAAGATGTAGTGGCACGTTGGGGTGGAGAAGAGTTTCTAATTCTAAACCCGGAAACGTCACTGGATGGTGCGCGTACACTGGCAGAGCATTTGCGGCGATTGATTCGACGTACTCCATTCACCGTTGATAAGATTGATGTAACTGTTAGTTTTGGTGTGACAGATTATCGCGCTGGTGAAGATATAGAGACGATGATTCAACGAGCCGATTCAGCGCTGTACCAAGCGAAACAGAGTGGACGCGATAAAACCGTCGTTTTTTGACCTAGAGCAAGTGGCTGTTCCTGATGAAACGTTTATTTTTTGCATTGTGGCCGGATAATAATAGTCGTCAGCAGATTGCTCAGATCAACCAACAAATCTTTTTTCCCGATATTCGAAAACTCATTCCTGATAATCTGCATATCACGCTGGTGTTCTTAGGTAATGTTGATGATGCCATTGCTACAGCCGTGCAACAACGAGCAGGTGATATCATCGCACCCCCGATCTCGTTAGAGTTCAATGAACTCGATTACTGGGTTAAACCAAAGATCGTATGCTTAACCTGCCAGCGACAGCCCAAAGCCGTCTATCAATTGGTGAATGCCTTAACTGCTATGCTGGCAGAGTATCCGGTTCGAGTGGAGCAGCGCCCCTATCGTGCACATATCACCCTTGCACGTAAAGCCAAGCAACGACCTGAACTAAACTTTAGTCCCGTTGTGATCAACGCCGACAGTTTTGCTTTAGTTGAGTCTATATCAACCGAGAAAGGGGTGAGGTATCAGGTGCGAGAGCGTTGGTTGCTGAAAGGCTGATTCAAGCCTGATTCTTGATGGACATTGGTGCTTCAGGCCATGTTGGTGAGGTAGTAAACCAAAACTCTGGTTTGACACCCAGCAAACGATATAAGCCTTCCGGCATATCTCTTTTTACCAGGCTGACATCGGGTCGCACATAAGCATAACTCATTACGCCGTGTATATAGTGATACATCAGCCTGGCTTGTTGCTCCATATCCGTGACGCGATCTAGGTAGCCGCCTGTGTTGAGTGCTTTGATAAGTGCCAGATTATAGGTGATTGCAGTTTGAGAGAGATTTTTCAACGCTTCAATGACTTTTTCATCATCTGTACCGATCTGAGCACCCACATTAAAGAAGGGACATCCCTGAATGCTGTCATCGCTGAGTTTAGAGTTGAATAGAAACTGGATCAGATTTTCTAATTGTTCAAGCGGTGTATTGACAGGAGAAAAGATGCTGTCGAGGTCTTTTTTGATCACCTGCCAGTAATAACTGGTTGCATCACAAAACAGGTTCGCTTTAGAGCTGAAATGATGATAAAAAGCACCTTTAGTCACGCCGGCCTTTTTACAAATTTCATTGACACCCACACTGCTGTAGTTGCTTTGCCAGATCAGCTCCAATGCCGTTTCCAACAGTCTTTCTCGAGTTTCGATAACAGACATATTTTCTCAATTAAGTAAGTATTAAATAATTATAAACCATACGGTTTGTATAGCAAGGAATGTGTCATGTTTCTGTCATTATTATGATGGTTTTGGCATGCTGTAGATGTAGCTTTTTATTTTGTTTAAAATGATATCTTTCAATGATATAAGGTTGGTGGTAAGGTTTTTTTTATTCTCTATCTTGACGTGCATACCGACCGGTATGTATGCTTGATTCTTTGGATCCTGCCCTCTGGGATGTCTTTACTCATGGACTCGTCGTCATATCGTTGCCGACAGATGGAGATTATTCATGTCTGATTCATCAGCAAAAACTAAAAGCCGAAGTTGGCTTAAAATCACGACAGTGCTGCTACTGTGCGCAACCGCTGGCGCTGTATACGTGACCAATGCTGAAAATCAGCAAGATAAAGCGACTGCTGCAGCACCGCCGCCGCCTGTTGTTGAAGTCATCAGTCTAACGCCAGAGATTGTGCGTATCTGGACTAATTTTTCAGGCCGTTTGAGTGCGGTTGATACAGCTGAAATCAAACCGCTCGTCGGTGGTGAGCTTCAACAAGTTGCGTTTGATGATGGTCAGCTCGTTGAGAAAAATGATTTACTGTTTGTGATTGATCCTCGCCCTTATCAAGCTGCTTTAAGACGGGCTGAAGCACAATTGACCTCTGCGAAATCACGTGCCAAATTGGCAAAAGATGAGTTAGATAGAAGTCAGAGACTGGTCAAAAATAAACTTGTTTCTGAAAGCGTATTTGATGCTGCCAAAAATGAATACCAAGTTGCAACGGCTTCGATCAACGAAGCAGAAAGTGCTGTTGCTCAAGCCAAATTAGATCTGAATTATTGCTATATTCGTGCACCGTTTGCGGGACGTGTGAGTAGAGCAGAGCTAACCGTTGGTAACATTATCGAGACTTCGCCAAATGCACCGGTTCTGACAACGTTGGTCGCGAATAATAGGCTTTATGCAGAGTTTGATGTTGATGAACAAACCTACATCAAATTCGTTCGAAATAGCCAACGTGATCAAAAAATGCCGGTAGAAATGACGCTAGCGGCTGATAATAGTGTGATTTATCAAGGTGAAATCCATTCTTTTGATAATCAACTCGATGTGTCCAGCGGCACAATTCGAGCCCGTGCAATCTTTGAAAATACCGATGGTGCCTTAACACCGGGTATGTATGCCAATGTTCGCTTAGGTGCTGCGAATGAGCAGGAGACATTGCTCGTACCGGACTTAGCCATTGGCACGAATCAGGACAAAAAGTTTGTTTATGTTGTGAATGCTGACAACAAGGCAACCTACCGCGAAGTGATGTTGGGTGGTCATCATAATGATCAGCGCTTGGTGACGAGTGGCTTGCAAGCCGGAGATAAGGTTGTTGTGAACGGCTTGTCACATATTCGTCCAGACACCTTAGTGACACCTAAACCACTTGATGACACACAATCAGTCGCTAAGACTGCGCCGTAGTTACATTAATCAGCCCCGCTCTCTGAACGAAGGAACGCGATGAATATTTCCAAGTTTTTTGTGGATAGACCCATTTTTGCTGGCGTCATATCTTTGCTGATTTTTATTGCCGGTTTATTGTCCATGTTCAACCTGCCGATTTCGGAGTACCCCGAAGTCGCACCACCTTCGGTTGTGGTGAATGCATCATTTCCTGGTGCTAACCCCAAAGTGATTGCTGAAACAGTTGCACGGCCGTTAGAAGAACAACTCAGCGGCGTTGAAAATATGTTGTACATGTTTTCACAAGCAACATCTGATGGACGAATGACACTGACGGTGACATTCAAAATCGGGACTGATCCCGATTTGGCTCAGCAAATGGTGCAAAACCGCGTTACCCAAGCAACACCAAGATTACCTGAAGTCACCCGTCAACTTGGTGTAACGGTTGTAAAAAGCTCACCTGATCTGACGATGGTTGTGCATCTTATTTCACCCGATGATAGCTACGACGAGTTGTACTTACGTAACTATGCCCTAATGCATGTGAAGGATGAGCTTGCCAAGGTTGAAGGGGTAGGTAATGTGCGTTTATTCGGGTCGGGCGACTACGCCATGCGGATATGGTTGAACCCTGAAAAAATTGCCGAAAGAGGGTTAACAGCAACCGATGTGGTCGCTGCCATCCGTGAGCAAAATGTTCAGGTAGCTGCCGGTGTGATTGGCGGTGCGCCGATGACCAACCCGGTTGATGTGCAATTGCCGATCAATGCCAAAGGTCGTCTTGAAAGCCCGGAAGAGTTTGAAAATATCATCATTCGTGCCGGTGAGCAGGGTCAGATCACACGGTTGAAAGATGTTGCCAGAGTCGAGTTAGAAGCCGCTGAACACAGCCTTAACTCAATGCTCAATAATCAGCCTGCTGTTGCGATTCCAATTTTCCAGTCCCCGGGGGCTAACGCGATCTCAATTTCTGATAATGTTCGCGCCAGCATGGCTGAGCTTCAACAGCGCTTCCCCAAAGGCGTTGATTACGAGGTTGTTTATGACCCGACAGTATTTGTAAAAGAATCGATTAATGCGGTTATCAAAACGCTGTTAGAAGCATTAGCCTTGGTTGTCATTGTGGTTGTCGTGTTCCTGCAAACATGGCGTGCATCATTGATTCCATTATTAGCAGTGCCAGTTTCTATTATCGGTACCTTTGCCTTAATGCATGTGTTTGGCTTTTCAATTAATACCTTGTCGTTGTTTGGATTGGTGTTGTCGATTGGTATCGTTGTGGATGATGCCATCGTGGTAGTAGAAAACGTCGAGCGAAACATCGAGTCTGGGCTTTCGCCTCTTGAAGCCAGCTATCAGGCGATGCGAGAGGTAAGCGGACCTATCATCGCGATATCGTTGACCCTGGTCGCAGTGTTTGTACCGATTGCCTTTGTCAGTGGCCTGACAGGTCAATTTTATCAACAGTTTGCGTTAACCATTGCAATATCGACAGTGATTTCCGCTATCAATTCCTTGACCTTGAGTCCGGCACTGTCAGCGCTTTTATTGCGTAGCCACGATGCACCGAAAGATAGATTGACGAAAGTCATCGACTTCTTGTTTGGCTGGTTCTTCAAGCTCTTCAACAAAACCTTTAAGAAGGCCTCACATGGCTATTCTGGCTCTGTGACCGGTCTGTTAAGACACAAAACCATTACCGTTATTATCTATGCGATTTTGTTGGGCTTTACGGTATACGGGCTTAATACGTTACCGAAAGGCTTTGTCCCTGCACAGGATAAGCAATACCTGATTAGCTTTGCTCAATTGCCTGATGGTGCATCACTGGCGCGGACTGAAGACGTTATTCGTGAGATGGGACGCATCGCGCTGGAAGAACCGGGTGTGGAAAATGCAGTTCAGTTCCCGGGCTTGTCTGTAAACGGGTTTACTAACAGCCCAAGCGCCGGCATTGTCTTTGTACCACTGCAGGCTTTTGATAAACGTCAGGATCCGTCTTTGTCTGCCAATGCTATCGCCGGTAAATTACAAGCCAAATATGCACAAATTGAAGAAGCCTTTATTGCTATTTTTCCACCACCACCGGTGCGTGGTTTGGGCACAACAGGCGGGTTCAAGTTACAGATCGAAGATCGTGCTGATTTGGGCTATGAGCGACTAGACGAAGTTGTTCAACAGGTACAAGGGCAAGCCTGGCAGAGTCCTGCGCTGACCAGTGTTTACTCGAACTATAAAATCAATGTTCCGCAGTTATATGCTGATTTGGATCGCACTAAAGCAAAACAACTGGGGCTTAATGTAAAAGAAATCTTTGACACCATGCAGATATATCTGGGGTCGTTATACATCAACGACTTTAACCAGTTTGGTCGAACCTATCAGGTTATTGCGCAAGCGGACTCTGAATATCGTAACAGTGCGAATGATGCCTTAAACCTGAAAGTACGTAACACCCAAGGAGAAATGGTACCGCTGGGTAGTGTGATCGAAATGAAAGAAAGCTACGGACCAGAGAGTGCTGCTCATTACAACGGCTATCTCGCCGCTGACTTGAATGGTAATGCGGCACCAGGCTATTCAAGTGGTCAGGCACAGGATGCGATCAGTGAGATTCTGGAAAATACATTGCCGCCCGGCATGGTGTTTGAGTGGACTGATCTGACCTATCAACAGGTGCTAAGTGGCAATACCGCCATGTATATTTTCCCCTTATGCCTGTTGTTGGTGTTTTTAGTGTTAGCCGCTCAGTATGAAAGCCTTATCTTACCTCTGGTGGTCATTACCATTGTGCCGTTATCGATTCTGGCAGCAGTATTTGGCGTTTGGGTAACTAATGGTGATAGTAATATCTTTACTCAGATAAGTTTCTTCGTGCTCGCCGGTCTTGCCAGTAAAAACGCGATTTTGATTGTGGAGTTTGCTCGCGAACTGGAAATGAATGGCATGGAAACGGTCAAGGCAGCAATTAAAGCCAGCCGTATGCGTTTACGTCCAATTCTCATGACCTCCTTTGCCTTCATTATGGGGGTTGTGCCAATGGTGCTATCAACGGGGGCTGGCTCAGAAATGCGAAATGATATAGGTATCACCGTCTTTTCTGGCATGTTAGGTGTGACCTTCTTTGGTCTGTTCTTTACCCCGATTTTCTATGTCCTGCTGCGTAAGCTAGAAGGCCGTCGTCGTTATCATAGTCATGTAACTGCAGACTAACCTTTTCTTCTCAGCCTACCTTGGAACTGGATTTTTTTTCGAGTTACAGAGATAGCAGAGGGCGCCCATTTTGATAAAGAAAGGACGTCATTGAGCTTTTGATGCCAATGACGTCCTTTCTGCTTTGGGTCAATCATGGCTGTTTTAGCCGTTTGAATACTATTCTTGAAACACGCGCTATGGTCAGGACTAAGGGCTAGCCCTGCACGCAACGATAGAATGATTTAAGTTGAATATGCCACTTCTTGACTAACCCGTAGCCGCAGAGAAGGTCTGGCTATACTTACACTTTAAATTGATTGACCAGCCTCTGTAGGTCATTCGCCAGTTCGGTAAGTGATTGGCTAGTTTCTGTAGTTTGCGATGTGCTGGTAGCATTTTCATCTGCAATCAAGGCGATCTGACTGATATTACGGTTAACGTCTTCGGCCACAGCAGATTGCTCTTCGGCAGCGGTCGCAATGTGGGTATTCATATCGCGAATGGCCATTACACGCTCTGTGATGATGGCTAGTGAATGACCTGCTGATTCGGCTTGTGAAACACTTTCTGTGGCCATGTCTTGTCCCTGCAGCATGCCTTCAACGCATTTGTTAGCCCCGCTTTGCAGACGCTCAATGATGGTTTTAATTTCTTCGGTGGATTGCTGGCTTTTTTGTGCCAGAGTACGAACCTCATCGGCAACCACTGCAAAACCGCGACCTGACTCACCGGCACGGGCAGCTTCAATAGCGGCATTGAGAGCAAGTAAGTTGGTTTGTTCGGCAATGCCCTGAATGACAGTCAGAACGGTGCCTATATTATCGCTTTCAATCTGCAAATCACTTATCGCCGCCGCATTCGTTTTAACCATTGAAGCAAGCTCTTTAATGCCTGAGACACTCAGGCTTACAACTTGTTTGCCGTGCTCTGTCTCCTTGTCTGCTTCCTGAGACGTTAAGGCGGCATTTGCTGCATTTTTGGCGACCTCTTGGACGGTTGCCGTCATTTCATTCATTGCCGTGGCGACTTGTTCAGTACTTGTCTGCTGGTTCATCACTCCTTGGCTGGTCTGACCGGTTATGATGGAAAGCTCTTCGGCGGCAGAACTCACGGTATGGGCTGAGGTGATCACTTCATTAATCAGCTTTTGGAATGATGCCGTCATATCGTTGTAGGCTTGTGCCATCTGACCAATTTCATCATCGCTATCAATCGTTGCCCGAGCGGTGAGATCTTTTGATTTATTGGCATCAATCATCGTTTCATAAAGTGCAGAAATTGAACGGTTAATGCCTCGGCCCAGAAGGACAATGAAGCTGACGATCACAATAGATAAAATTAATGAGAGAACACCTGAAAAAACCTGGATTCTTTGTACCTGTTGAGGAATATCTACTCTGATGGCCGTTTGCAAATCAGTCAATGTCATTTCAGAGCGGTGAATGATGCCACGCATTTTACCCAGCTTGCCTTCATTGGCACTAAAGCCTTTATTGGCGACGCCATGAGTCAAAGCGAGGAAATCCTTTTCATAATTGGCGAGTGCTTGGCGGATAGCTGTTTTCCGGTCAGATGAGATAAAACTCGCGTTTAAATCTTGTCGAAAGTGTTGAATGTTCGTGTTGAATTTATCGATATATTTGGCATCCAGACGCAACATGAAATCTTTTTCATTACGACGCAAGGTCAACATGTCTTTAAGCAGTGTATCGGATGACTCTGCTTCTAAAATTTCCTCGACTTTATGAACCGATTGACGCAGTGAGCCGTTGAGGCCCGTTTCGTGATCCAGCCCGATCTGTTGTTGTAACTCAACCAGTTCGTTAAATGCTGTTCCGTATTCATTAATGATGTCGATAATTTGTTGAGACAGTTGATACTGGTCGGCGTTTGTGGATTCCAGTTTGTCACTTAACTCAAACAAGTTTGCCAGCATTAACTGAAGATGCTCATTGAAACGTACTTGGTATTTGAGGTCGTTACGTGCCAGAAAGTCTTTCTCATGACGACGAAGCATCAGCATATCGGCTTCAGCCTGGTAAGACTGGAACGAAATTTTTTCTAGCTGCCCAACTTTTTTGACGGAGTAGAGCTGAATAGCGAACAAGATGAGTAGGGCACTGGCCACTAAAACACTGAGTATGAACAGTTTCTTTTTTATTGTGAGATCTTTCAGCATTGTATTTACCTTGTGCGCTATTTTCTAAACAATAGAATCGGCCAAATGAAGGAAAAGTTTAGAACTTTTGCGAGAGAGTTATGTTAAATATTTACGACAGTGCTTGCGTGACAAACAAGTATTAACGTGGAATATGCGACATATTCCAGTCCTGCAGCGCCTGTGTCCACAGATTATTTAATGAGTCACGAGAAGAGTAAAGTTGGGTATCTATACCCAGAAACTGAAAGGCTTTCACTAGGTGATGCCCCGCATCTGCCACATTTACCGGAGCAGCATTTGTTTGTTTGCTTAACTTTTCTCCCTGAGCATTTGTTACTAAGGGAATGTGGGCATAGTGAGGCGAGTGTAAAGACAATAAATATTGCAGTAATACGTGTCGGCTGGTCGAGTTCAATAAATCGGCCCCCCGAACGACATGAGTAATACCCTGTTCTGCATCATCCACCACGACAGCAAGTTGATAGGCGAAAAGGCCGTCAGCCCGTTTTATGACAAAGTCGCCGATATCTGTTTTCAGGTGATGATCGATACTCCCCTGAAAAAAGTCATTGAAGATGACATGTTCTGCATTGGCTTTGACTCGCCACGCTTTAGTTGAGCGTTGCTTGCTCATACCAGAGCGGCAGCTGCCTGGGTATACCGGTCCTTCAATACCTGCATGGGCAATGGCAATAACATCGCGGCGGCTGCAATTGCAGGGGTAAACCAGATCCATATTGATCAACGTATCCAATGCTGCCTGATAAATCTGATCGCGCTTGCTTTGATAGATAACCTCACCGTCCCATTCAAAACCAAATCCAGCCAGCGTTCGCAAAATATCATCGGCTGCACCGGGCATTTCACGTGGTTTATCGAGATCTTCCATTCGTAGCAGCCACGTGCCTGCCTGGCTTCGTGCATCGAGGTAGCTGGCTACGGCTGCAACAAGAGAACCAAAATGCAGTGGTCCGGTGGGTGAGGGCGCATAACGCCCAACATAATGACGAGAGTCGCTGACCATAACTCGCTGAAGTTAGAACGCGCTTTTAACCACACCACCATCAACGCGCAGCGCTGCTCCGGTAGTCGCTGAGGCCACTGGGCTGGCAAGGTAACAGACCATGGCGGCGACTTCATCGGTGGTCGCAAAGCGTTTGATCAACGAAGTGGGGCGTACTTTTTCGAAGAAGTCTTGTTCAAATTGGTCAAAACTTTGACCTTGCTGCTCAGCCATATCTTCAACAAAATCAACGACACCACGGGACTTGGTCGGCCCCGGAAGTACGCTATTCACTGTGATATTGCTGCCGGCAACGTCTTCAGCTAAACCGCGTGCAATTGCGATTTGTGCAGATTTCGTCATCCCGTAATGAATCATTTCCGCAGGAATCTGAATGCCGCTTTCGCTCGACATAAATATAATACGCCCCCAGTTTTTTTGCTTCATAGCAGGCAAATAAAGACGCGATAAACGGGCACCGCTGAGGACATTGATTTCAAAAAAACGACGCCAGTCATCGTCGCTGATTTTTTCAAAACTGACTGGCTCAAAAATGCCAAGGTTATTGATTAAGATATCGACATCAGGATGCTGTTGATGCAGGTTTTCCGCTTCGTCTGCTTTCGACAGATCACCGGCAAAACCGATAAGCTTCCCCTCCACAAGGGGAGTAAGTTGTTTGCACACGGCATCCACTGAGCTCTGCTTACGACCATTGATGATAACGTCGGCCCCTTCACCTGCCAGGGCTTTGGCAATGGCATAACCAATGCCCGCAGTGCTTCCTGTAACGAGTGCCTTCTTTCCTTTCAGGTTTAGATCCATGGTTTCTCCATCTGCGTTGGGTCCACGTTAGTTTACTGGCTTATTTAAGGTGACAGATTTTGTTTGCTTTCTAGCACGTATTTTTATGTTCAACATTTCAACAACAACAGAGAATGCCATCGCAAAATAAATGTAGCCTTTAGGTACATGTACATCAAAGCCTTCAGCAACCAGCACACAACCGATCAAAATCAAGAAAGATAAGGCCAGCATTTTAATGGTGGGGTGCTCATCAATAAATGCATTGATGGATTTTGCAGCCAGCAACATAACAATCACGGAAATGATAATGGCCGTCACCATGATAGAGATGTTTTGTACCAGCCCTACAGCGGTAATAACGGAATCAAGAGAGAAGACAATATCCAAAATGGCCACTTGTAAAATGACGGCTGCAAACCCCATGGCTCTGCCAGATTGTGTTGTGTCTTCATGCAACTCTAGACTGGTATGTATTTCATGTGTGGATTTAGCCAGTAAAAATAAACCGCCCAAAATGAGGATGATATCTCGACCAGAAATGGCTTCTGAAAACACGGTGAATAATGGCTCGACCAGCCCCATGACCCAAACCAGACTGAACAGTAAGCCCAACCTGGTTAACATCGCAAAACCAATGCCTAAGTTTCTTGCTTTGTTGCGTTGTGACTCGGGTAAGCGGCCGACTAGAATTGAGATAAAGATAATATTATCAATACCAAGCACGATTTCTAGGGCCAGCAGTGTGCCGAATGCCATCCACGCTTCAGGACTTGCTATCCAGTCAAACATTGTTTGTCCTCATTGAAATGATGGTAATTGCGATGCGTCTTTATTCTAGTTATGTCAGCTATAAATGATGATGCATAGCCTAGCATAGGCTGTAGCGAAAATTGCAGATCTTTATCAACTGAAAAAAGACCAAATACTCATACCTATCAGGCCTGCCAACAATAACCAGATTGCGATAATCACCATTCGCATCCAGGCAAATTCAAGCTTAATCGTTTGTGACTGAGCACGGCTCAGGTTCTCTTGCCAAATAGCGTCTGGAACCAATTTTATGACCAACCAGCAAAGTGCCGGAATAAGTAATAAATCATCGACTAAACCGAGTATCGGGATAACATCTGGAATTAAATCTATCGGGCTGAATAAATAAGCAAGCGTTACAAAAGCGAGTACTTTGACCAGTTTGGGGCTGCGTGGATCGTGCCATGTGAAATATAGAGCGTGTGCTTGTTTGGTGAGCAAATCAGCCCATGTTTGCCATTGCTTTTTTGACAAGAAAGCTGCCTTCATTACAGTTCAAAGGAGGCAAGCAAGGGGGCGTGATCGGATAAACGATTCCAAGTTGAATGCGGTGGCCGCTCACAGATGATCGGTTCCATGCCGCGATAATAAATGCGATCCATTTTTAATACCGGCATCCACGAAGGCCAAGTTCGTGCGTAGCGATTATGTAAGGTGCGAAACGCCTCTTTCAGGTTGAGGTGCTGTGACAGCCGTTTTTCAGCTTGGCCTGCCCAGTCGTTAAAGTCACCCGCCACAATCAATGGTGCATCGTGTGGCACATGGGCATCAATACGCTCGCACAAAGTCACAAACTGACGCCGACGTTCCATGCCGATAAGGCCGAGGTGAATACAGATAATGTGCAAGACGTCATCACTCCAAGGCAATTTGATCTCACCATGCAATAGACTACGACTGGCCCATGTGAAAGGGGATACATTGATGTTTTCCCAGCTTTGTAACGGGTATTTGCTCAAGATAGCATTACCATGGTGGCCAACACTGTAAACCGCATTTTTAGCATAGGCATAGTGAGGCCAGACATCACTAGCGAGAAATTCAAAGTGGGGTTCTTTAGGCCAGTGCTGATGCGTCAAGCCATGCTCGCTGTGTGCGCCCTGAATTTCCTGCAACAACATGATATCGGCATTGGTTGCCACCAACGCATCACGAATCGGGTGCAAAGTGAATTCGCGGTTACTGGTGTTGAAACCTTTGTGCAGGTTATAGGTAAGGATTCGGAGCTGGTTTTGTGACATTAAACATGAATTCCAATCATAGATATCACCTTACAGCAGTCTGAACTGTGTTTGTTGCTTTTTTATTATGTTGAGAGCGTTGAAAAAAGCCAAGCTCAAAAAGCGATAGATTGACTCTTGATTTTATAAAACACTGTCCCCATTTCATTTCCAGTTACACAAACAGCCATATGGAGGCATTATTTCAATGAGCGTTGATGCACACAAGGAAACATTGGGTTTCCAAACTGAAGTCAAACAGTTATTGAATCTGATGATTCACTCTTTGTACTCAAACAAAGAGATCTTTTTGCGTGAATTAGTTTCCAACGCAGCCGATGCAGCGGATAAATTGCGTTTTGAAGCATTATCAGATGATGCACTTTATGAAGAAGATGGCGAATTAAATATTCGCGTTGCGTTCGATAAAGATGCCGGCACTGTCACCATCAGTGATAACGGTATTGGTATGAATCGTGAAGAGGTTGTCGATAATATCGGTACCATTGCACGAAGCGGTACACGCAAATTCTTCGATAGTCTTACCGGCGATCAAACCAAAGATTCACAACTGATTGGTCAGTTTGGTGTTGGGTTTTATTCTGCTTTTATCGTTGCTGATAAAGTGACATTGCGTACCCGTCGTGCCGGATTAGGTGCAGAATACGGTGTGCAGTGGGAGTCAGCGGGTGAAGGTGAGTTCACCATTGAAACTATCGAAAAAGCCGAACGCGGTACTGAGATTATTCTGCACCTGCGTGATGGTGAAGATGAGTTCTTGAATGGTTGGCGTCTGCGTAACATCATCAGCAAATATTCAGATCATATCAATCTGCCAATTCTGATGGCGAAAGAACCCGTCCCGAATGAAGACGGTGAAATTGATGAAGCCGATCAAGGTGATGAAACAGTCAATAAAGCGACTGCATTGTGGACGCTGGCTAAGAACGATATCTCAGACGACGAATATAAAGAGTTTTATAAGCAGATTGCTCATGACTTTCAGGATCCAATGACCTGGAGCCACAACAAAGTCGAAGGTAATCTGGAATACACTTCATTGTTGTACATCCCGTCTAAAGCACCATTTGATCTGTGGGATCGCGATCGCATGCATGGCATTAAACTGTATGTGAAACGTGTTTTCATCATGGAAGACAGTGATCAGTTGATGCCGCGTTATCTGCGCTTCATTCGTGGCGTGATTGATACCAACGATCTGCCATTGAACGTATCGCGTGAAATTCTGCAAAGTAGTAAAACCATCGATACGATTCGAGCCGCTTCAGTGAAGAAAGTGCTGAGCGAACTGAACAAGATGGCAAAAAATGAACCTGAGCAATATGCTGAGTTCTGGAAAGAGTTCGGTCAGGTGATTAAAGAAGGCCCGGGCGAAGATTTCGCCAATAAAGAGGCCTTGGCAAAATTACTGCGTTTCGCCAGCACTGAAACGGGCAGCCAAGAGCAAACCGTGTCGCTGGAAGATTACGTCAGCCGCATGAAAGATAAGCAAGATAAGATTTACTACATCACAGCAGAAAGCTTCGCCGCGGCCAAAAATAGTCCGCATCTGGAAGTCTTCCGCAAGAAAGGTATCGAAGTCCTCTTGCTGTCAGACCGTGTTGATGAATGGCTGACACAATCATTGACTGAGTTTGATGGAAAACACATGCAATCCGTTGCCAAAGGTGACTTGGATCTGGGTGAGTTGGAAGACGAAGAAGAGAAGAAAGCACACGAAGAAATCGATAAAAACTTCGAAGACCTGGTTGAGCGTGTCAAGAAAACATTGGATGAGAAAGTGAAAGATGTTCGCATCACACACCGTCTGACCGATTCACCAGCCTGTCTGGTTGCTGATCATTATGACATGAGTGCTAACCTTGAACGTATGCTCAAAGCGGCAGGGCAGGAAGTCTCCGGTAGCAAGCCTATTCTGGAGCTGAACCCAGAGCATCCTATGGTCGCGAAACTCAAAGATGAGGCAGATGAAACGCGCTTCACGGATTGGACATCGATCATCTTTGATCAGGCTTTGCTGGCAGAAGGTGGTCAACTGGATGATCCGGCCAACTACGTCAAACGCATTAACGAGCTGTTACTGAAGATCGCTTAGTTTCAACCAGAGAATGCGATAGAATGGCCGGATATTATGTCCGGCCATTTTGTTTTTAAAAGGGCTATCTAATTCAGGTGGGAATGACGTGAAGTCAGATTGTTTACAACGTTTTATTTTTGATAATGCGCCGATTCGTGGTGAATGGGTTAGCTTGCAAGAAAGCTGGCAAGAAGTACTTAACCGACGCCAGTATCCTACTGCGATACGCCGTGTTTTAGGGGAAATGATGGGCGCGGCGGCCTTGTTAACTGCTACCGTGAAAATCAGTGGCAGACTGGTTTTACAGATCCGTTCAGAAGGCCCCGTCAGTCTGATGATGGTGGAATGCACCAGTGAAAATACCCTACGGGCTTTTGCACAGTGGGACGGTGAGGTATCGGATGAAGCTGGCTTAGTCGACTTGACGGGTGGCGGCACACTGGCCATCACGATTGAAGCTGAAGGGGCAAAACAACCTTATCAAGGTGTGGTCAGTCTTCAAGGCAATAGCATTACCGAAACGTTGGAAACCTATTTTGAACAGTCAGAACAATTAGCCACCAAAATTTGGTTATATGCCAATGAGCATAATGTCGCTGGCTTGTTTTTACAGCAGCTTCCAAGCGAGGAAGCGCAGAAGGAACAAGCGGAAGAAGATTGGTCTCGCGTCAGTCAACTTGCTGCCACGATAACCGATGAAGAGTTACTGACCCTGGAAATTGAAACCCTATTGCATCGCTTGTTTCATGAAGAGCAAGTGCGTTTATATGAGCCCGCACCACTTAAGTTTGCCTGCACCTGTTCACGTGCCCGCGTGGCTGAGACGATAGGTATGCTGGGGCAAGCAGAAGCAGAAGAAATCATCGATAGCGAAGGCAGCATTGAAGTTGCCTGTGAATTTTGTAATGAACATTATCACTTTGACCGAGTTGATGTGACCGAATTATTTACGAATACGGTGTCAACTGAGGGTGACCCGGATACATTGCATTAAGCGTATTCGCTTGCTTAGCTCAGCATAAAGTACTAGTTTGAGCATTTTTATTCGACAATAGCCGGGACATCCTAATTTTATGGCTCATGTGGTTATTATTGGTGCCAGCACCGCCGGACTCCCTGCCGCATATGAATTAAAGGCGGCATTAGGCGGGCAACACCGTGTCAGCGTGGTATCTAACACGCCTATTTTTCACTTTGTCCCCAGTAATCCGTGGGTTGCTGTCGGTTGGCGCACAAGACAGCAAATCAGTTTTGATTTGTTACCGCCACTCGCTGCTAAAGCGATTGAGTTCTATGACAGTGGTGTAAAAACGATTCATGCTCAGGATAATCAACTAACCTTGGGCGATGAGTCGACATTAGAGTACGACTATCTGATTGTAGCTACAGGCCCAAAACTAGCGTTTGATGAAATTGAAGGGCTGGGGCCAAAGGGCTTTACCGAATCTATTTGCACGATCGGACATGCTGAAGATGCCTACGTTAGCTGGCAAGATTTTATTAAGGATCCCGGTCCCATTGTTGTCGGTGCCGTTCAGGGCGCGTCATGTTTTGGCCCCGCCTATGAGTTTGCAATGATCATGAACCGGGCGCTTCGCAAAGCTAAAGTGCGTCATCAGGTGCCGATGACCTTTGTCACTCCAGAGCCGTATATTGGTCACATGGGACTGGCGGGCGTGGGTGACTCTAAGACCTTATTCGAGTCTGAGTTTCGTAAAAATGATATCAAGTGGATCACTCAAGCGCGGGTGAAATCAGTTGAATCCGGCAAAATGCTGGTGGAGCAAGTAGACGATCAGGCCGAGACGATCAAAACGCATCAGTTACCGTTTAAATATTCAATGATGATTCCTGCCTTTACCGGGGTAGATTGTGTCGCAAACCTGGGTGGGGATGCGGTGAACCCAAGAGGGTTTCTCAAAGTCGATGAATATCAGCGAAATCTTGTATATCCAAATATTTTTGGTACAGGTGTATGCATCGCCATTCCACCTGTAGAAGCTACTGCATTACCGGTCGGTGCGCCTAAAACAGGTTATATGATCGAAAGTATGACCAAGACGGCGGTAGAGAATATTGCTGCCAGCATCGAAGGACGTGAGCTGAAAGCGCAAGCCAGCCTGAATGCGATTTGTCTGGCCGATTTGGGGCATACGGGTGCCGCCTTTGTCGCCGCTCCGCAGCTACCGCCCCGCAATGTGGCGTGGATGAAAAAAGGACGTTGGGTACAATGGGGAAAAATGGCGTTTGAGAAATATTTTTTATTCAAAATGAAAAAAGGCATACCAGAACCTGCGCTGGAAAACTGGGTGCTGAAGCTGCTGGGTATAAACAAACTGAAATAACACCAGCAATACAAATTTGCTGTTAGGGAGTCACGGATGCTGAAGATTGTATACAGTAATGATACTGGGCAGCTTGCTGCCTGGCTTGCTGATCACCTTCTTTCAGAGCCGTTACCACCGCTGCAACCAGAAACCATTATTGTTCAAAGTAATGAGTTATCTCGGTGGTTATCGTTACGACTGGCTAAAACTCACCAAATAGCCGCCAACCTTGAATTCCCTTTTCCTTCAGCCTATATCTGGCAACTGTTTCGTCAACTCTGGCCTGATGTGCCATTACAATCGCCCTATGCCAAAGAGCCTATGGCATGGCGTTTATTTGAACTCTTACCGCAGGCTGCGAGCTTGGATGGTTTTGAAGCTGTGGCAGCCTACTTGGGTGGTGACGATGATGATCTGAAACGCTACGAGTTAGCAGAAAAAATCGCGGATACCTTTGACCAGTATCTGATGTATCGGCCTGATTGGGTTCAGCAATGGGAACAAGGCCAGGCAACCAGCTGGCAAGGCAAACTTTGGCAAATGCTGACAGCCGATGATCCGCAGCCCATGCATCGCGCCCGCTTACTGCAGCAGTTGCATGATTTGCTTAGTCATTCTGATGTTGTACCGCCGGGGCTGCCAAATAGAATCAGTATTTTCGGCATATCAGCACTGCCACCGGTTTATCTTGAGATTGTTAATTTACTAGCGCGATATGTCGATATCACGCTTTATTATTTATCACCCAGTGAGCATTATTGGGGCGATATTATTGATCCGAAAAAACAGCAACGACAGCAATTGCTACTCGACTTCAATGAGGATGAAATTGAGCCGGGACATCCTTTACTAGCGAGTCTTGGTAAGCAGGGACAGGCGTTTTTCAGGCAATTGCAGGAAACGCAGCATTTAGATGACAGCTGTTTTGTTGAGCCGGTTGGCGAGACAATGTTATCGCAGCTCAAACGCGATATTTTCGAGATGGCGACTGATCAGCCTTCCGTTGCTGTGAAGGATGATACATCGATCTCAATCCAAGTTTGCCACAGCCCGATGCGGGAAATGGAAATCTTGCACGACCAGTTATTGGCAATGTTTGAACAAAACCCGACGCTGACACCAACCGATATTGTGGTGATGACACCGGATATTGATGTTTATGCACCTTGGATAGAGGCGGTCTTTGCTACCGCTGACAAATCGCGATTTATTCCCTTTAGCATTGCTGACAGTAGCGGCCAGCAAGAAAGTTTACTGATTACTACTTTCTATAGTTTTTTGCAGTTGCCACAGTCCCGATTTGATGTTGAATCAATATTGGCCATGTTGGAATGTCCTGCTGTGCAACGCCGATTTGGCCTGGATGATGCGGCATTGAACTGGATTCGTGAATGGTGTCAGCAAACCCGCACACGCTGGGGATTGGATGCCAATGACAAAGCGGCCTTGGATTTGCCCGATACAGAGTCCAACACCTGGCGGGCAGGCTTAGACAGATTACTGCTGGGTTATGCGATGCCATTAAATGAACCTGACCAGCCATGGCGTTTGTTTGACGGGCAACTGGCGATGGATGGTATCAGTGGTGAGCGTGCACATATTGTGGCGGCTTTATGCGATTTTATCGATGCTCTGGATGCATGGCGGCAAAGACTGGCGAGGCAAAATACCATTGCTGATTGGCAAAAGCAGCTTAATCAGTGTCTGGATGCCTTTTTCAACACAGAAGGACTGGAAGAAACACAGTTTGAAACGGAAATCACCGCGATCCGAACACAACTGGAACGGTTGAGTAGCGGTGCGAAACAAGCCGACTTCGAACAAACTATTGGTGCAGACCTGATTCTAAGCTGGCTGCAATCACATCTGCAGCCGGTCGATAATGCACATCGCTTTCTCGGACATGGCATTACATTCTGCGGCATGGTGCCGATGCGGAGTATCCCATTTGATGTGGTTTGCCTGGTCGGCATGAATGATGAGGTGTTCCCGCGTCGACAACCTAGCGTAAGTTTTGATCTGCTAGCGCATGATCACCGAGAAGGTGACCGCTCACGGCGTGATGATGATCGTTATCTGTTTTTAGAAGCTTTGTTATCGGCACAACAGACGTTTTATATGAGTTATGTCGGTGCCAGTGTGGTGGATAATAGTGAGATTCCACCTTCGGTGTTAGTGAGCGACCTGCAGGACTTATTAGCTGAACGGTTTGAAACAGAGACGACTGCTACGATTCTTGAACAGATCATTACCAAGCATCCATTACAGGCGTTTAGCAGACGCTATTTTGATGGTAACAATGACCAATTGTTTAGTTTTAATGCCTCGCACTGTCCAACGCAGGAAATGCTGGAACAAGCGAACTGGTTTGAGACGCCCTTGCCTGAAGCTGATGATAGTTGGCGTCAAGTCACACGCGATCAATTAATACGTTTTTTTGCACACCCCACGAAGTTTATTTTGCGTGAACGTCTCGGCATTAGACTGGAGTTGGATGAAGAAGCGTTAGAAAGCCGCGAACCGTTTGCTCTGGATGGCTTAGAAAGCTGGCAGTTACGCCAATGGATAGTCGATGAAAGCCTCAGCCAGCATAGTGATGAAGGGCTAAAGCCCGTTGTGCAGGCAACCGGTATGTTACCGCAAGGCCGGTTAGGGGATGCCTGGTTTGAAAAAGAGTCACAAACGGTCGATGACTTTATTGAGAAGCTGCGTCCGGTTTTGCCTGAGCAGGGTTGGATAACATTAGCGATAGATTTGAATATCGATGGATTTCAGATCAACGGGCAATTGCCTCAGTTTAGTCAGCAAGGCTTATTGCGATATCGACTCGCAAAAAAGAAAGGTAAAGATCTGATTGCAGCTTGGATTGATCATTTGATTCTGAATATTCTCAAGCCAGAGGGCGTGACTCTACAGACGCATTTGATATTGCAAGATGCCGAGTATGTGTTTTTACCTGTCACCGGGCCGACTCAAATTCTGGCTAATCTACTCAAACTGTACTGGCAGGGCTGTCATTTACCATTGAAGTTTTTTGATCAAGCAAGCTTGGCTTTTGCGGCAACATATTTTGGTAAGAAGCCCGAACAAAAATTCAAAAAAGCACACGATAAATGGTCGGCAAGTGGTGATTTTGCCGGTGAAGGCGATGATAACTATTACCGCCGACTCTATTCACAACCGCCATTAGATGATGAGTTCGCTGAACTGGCGATACAAGTTTATGAACCGTTGCAGCAGCATCTGCAAGAGGGCAAGTTATGAGTTTGTTTGATGCTGCTAACGTTGAATTGAAAGGCGTCAACCTCATTGAAGCCAGTGCTGGCACGGGTAAGACGTTTACACTGGCGGAGCTGTATTGTCGCTTAATCACTGAACAACAGTTGGAAGTGAAAAACATCCTCGTTGTTACCTACACACGCGCCGCGACGGAAGAACTTCGAGGTCGCTTGCGTAAACGACTGGTCGAGGAAAGACAAAAACTGAGTCAGTTAGATGCGGTCGATGACAAAGTTATTAAACGACTTAAATTGGCGATTCAGAGTTTTGACGAAGCCGCTATTTTTACAATCCATGGTTTTTGTCAGCGAGCGCTACAAGACTTTGCGTTTGAAAGCGGACATGCCTTTGATGTGGAAATGGTCACGGATGAAGAAGAGATAAAGCAGGCTGTGGTTGATGACTTCTGGCGTCGTCATGTCAGCGCTGCAGATGCTAACTTTGCCCGATTTCTACTCGCTCAAAAACAAACACCGGAAACCTTGTTAAAAGCCGTAGGCAATCTACCCGGTAAACCCTACCTGACTTACCTGCCATTACCCGAAGTGGATATTGAAAAGGCACAGTCTCAGGCAGAGGCAGACTTTGTTTCACTCAAACAATGCTGGCTTAACTACCAAGCAGACATTATTGCGGTAGTGACTGACAACAGCTTATTATTCGCCAATAAGTACCGCTCAGATTGGGTAGCGAACTGGCTGCTGATGCTGGAAAACTTATTACAGCAGGAGACCTTGCCTCAGCAGGTTTTTGAGCAACTCGATCGCTTTACCCGAGAGCGTTTAGAGCCAGCACTAAAGAAGGGAAAGACCTTACCGGATCATCCTTTTTGGTCACATGCTGAGCGGTTTCTTCAGTCTCACCAACAGCTTAATCAATGTCGTGACATAGCGCTGCAACAACTTCGGATGCAGCTGGCGAATTATCTACGTCAGGAATTACCCAAACGTAAACAAAAATTGAAGCTTCAGGCATTTGATGATCTGTTACTCAATCTGCAACAAGCCTTACACAGTGAGCAAGGTGATGTGCTGGTGGCACAAATTCGCCAACAGTTTCAGGCGGCTTTGATTGATGAGTTTCAAGATACCGATCCGATTCAATATGATTGTTTCAGAACGGTGTTCGCCGACTCAGGCAGCCCCGTGTTTTTTGTAGGCGATCCAAAGCAGGCCATTTATAGTTTCCGTGGTGCCGATATTTTTACTTACCTGGATGCCAAACAAGCCTCGCAACGCGAGTTTAATCTGGATACCAACTGGCGTTCTCATCCCTTATTGGTGGGCGCAGTTAACACCCTGTTTGAGCAGGTAGAAAAGCCGTTTATTTACGACGATATTCCGTTTTATCCGGTGAAAGCTGCTCGACCTGATACGCCTGCGTTAACGCTTTCGAAACAGGCGCTGCCACCATTAGAATTTGTCTGGGTTGCAGATGACGGTGACAAGGCCATTAATAAAGGCGACATGTTAACGACTGCCGCTAACAGTACTGCAAGCCAAATTGCCGACTTGATGCAGCAATCTTCACAAGGTGAGGTGACACTGACAGATAAAGAGGGTGATAGCCGAGCATTAAATGGCGGTGATATTGCTGTTCTAGTACGAAGCCATTCGCAGGCAACGGCCATCCAGCAAGCGTTACGCCAGCGCGGCATAAACAGTGTGCAACAGTCGCGTGACAATGTGTTCAAGTCAGAACAGGCTGTGATGCTAGAACAGGTGTTACTGGCGGTAGCGAAACCCGGCAATAACAGCTTGATTGCAACTGCCTTAGCCACGCCGATTTTTGCTAAAACAGCATTAGACATTTACCAACTGCAACAAGATGACAGCCTGTGGTTAGAACAAACCGATTTATTTCAGTCGCTGCATGATAGCTGGCAGCAGGATGGCTTTATCGTTATGTTTCGGCGCCTGATGGAGCAGCTTGATATTCAACGTCGGATACTGCAACAGTCCGATGGTGAGCGGCAGTTAACCAACCTGATGCACCTTGCTGAGCTGGTACAGGCATATGCCAGCCGTCGCAATAGCACAATAGAAGCGATTCTGACGTGGTTAGCTGGCCAACGACAAGCCAGTTCTGCGGCACAGGATATGGCACAAATTCGTCTCGAAAGTGATGAACAGCTGGTTAAAGTCATTACCATTCACACCAGTAAAGGTTTGGAATATCCGATCGTGTTTTGTCCTTTTCTTTGGCATCAGGGAAAGCCTAAACAAAAGCCCGAGCTGATGTTTTTCCATCGAGACGAAACCAATCAAGCGTGCGTGGCGTTTGGTGAACCCGGCTTTAGTGAAGCAGAGCCGATTGCTGAAGCCGAGTCCAGAGCTGAAGATCTGCGACTGCTTTATGTGGCATTAACTCGCGCCAGAGAGCGCTGTGTCATTATTTGGGGCGCAGCCAAAAACTGTGAAGACACAGCAATGTTTGGTTTATTACATCGTGACTTAGATACCTTGAACCCCGCTCAGATGCACAGCGATCTTGCTGAGCTGAGTGCTGAGCATCCCAAGTTCATCCGTCTTCAGACTGTGAATGAAGAGGTTGAAAATGCTCCAGTGAAACCTGCGACAGAAGTAGCTTTATCTGCTCGTGAGTTTAAAGGCAGAATTCTGCCACCGTGGCAGATCAGCAGTTTCAGTGGCTTAACGCGAGGCCACCATGTCGAGCAACCGGATTATGATGCTGACTCTGTGCTCAGCGAGTGGCAGACCCCGGTTGAAACGCGACATGATCGCTTTGGTTTTCCCAAAGGGGCGAATGCGGGTACCTGTTTACATAGTTTATTTGAGCATTGGGACTTTCAAACCACGGGCGATGAATGGCAGCAGTTGATTCAAAAAACATTAAGTCAGTATGGCATTGATACGGATTGGACTGATGTGGTCGAGCACTGGTTGCCATCCGTTGTCAGCTCGCCGTTGAGTACTGAGAGTGCATTAACGCTGAACTGCATCAGCCAAGACAAACGGCTTGATGAAATGGCGTTTTATTTCCCTGTTAGCCAGCTAAAGGCACAAAAACTTAAAACCACCTTGACTGGTTTTGTAACTGAAATGCCGGTGTTGAAAACAGTGCTGAATCAACTCAATTTCAATGACGTTACGGGTTTTATGAAAGGCTTTATTGATCTCATCTTTGAGTTCGAAGGTCGCTTTTATATTGCCGATTACAAATCAAACTGGTTGGGAGATAAAGCGGAAGATTACGATAAGGTCGCCTTGGATGAAGCTATGGTGACGCATGGTTATCCGCTGCAATACCTTATATATAGTTTGGCCTTGCACCGTTATTTAAAAATACGTCTGCCGGATTACGATCCTGAGCAACACTTTGGTGGCGTTTATTATCTGTTTATTCGTGGCATGCAAGCTGAGTGGGGCCAAGCGGGGGTTTATTTTGATAAACCTTCTGCGGCATTACTTGATGCGCTGGATGCGTGTATGCAGCAGGAGAGTGGCGATGACTGAGGCCATTAAACTGTTGCACCAACAGGGGGTTAGTGGGCTTGCGTGTCAGTTTGCGACGTTTATTGATCGCAAAGAAGCAGGTAAAAGCACCGTGGTGAGTCTCACTGCTGGTTTACTCACAGAGGCTATGTCACAAGGCCATGTGTGTTTAAACCTTGCCAACCCGCCTGAAATCATTCATCAGCTGAATGCTTTTTTGCCCAACAATGCCACTGACTGGCAGCAGCAATTACGTGAAGCGAAAAGTGTGGGTAAACCGGGTGATTACACACCGTTAATACTGACAGAGAGTGGGCTGTTATACCTGTATCGTTTCTGGCGTGATGAGCAAGATGTCGCACACGCCATTATGCAAAGACGACACGCCGTCGATAACGTAAACCTAGAGCAGTTGCAGCAAGACTTAGCCAACTGGCATAACCCGATTGCAGGGGTTGATTGGCAAAAAGTGGCAGTGGCAATGGCGTTAAGTCGTCATCTGGCGGTCATATCCGGTGGCCCCGGTACCGGCAAAACTACGATAGTGCTGAAAATTTTGCAGTGTTTGCAAAACCAATCTGACTCCCTGCGAATTGGCCTTGCTGCACCTACTGGCAAAGCCGCCGCACGGCTTCAACAATCCATCAGTCAACAGCAAACCGCAGAAGTTAAAACCCTGCACCGTCTGCTGGGCATTACCGAGCATAATGACCAAGGTCGTTATAACGCTGAGCGACCTTTACCATTAGATGTGTTGATCATCGATGAAGCCTCAATGATTGATATCAGCTTAATGGCAAAATTAATGCGGGCTATGCCAGCCAAAGCAAGGTTGATTTTGCTCGGTGATAGTCAGCAACTGGCTTCGGTTGAGTCTGGTGCGGTGCTGGCCAACCTGAGCGAAAGTCAGCAAGGCACGTTTACAGCTGACTTTGTTGCTCAATTTCCGGCACTGGGGTTAGAAGATAATACCCATCAGAACGAAACAGCATTGTTGATAGATAGCTTTGTTCGACTGCAACATAGTTACCGCTTTGATAAAGAGAGTCTGGTTGGGCAATTGGCTGATCATGTGAATGCCGCGGATGCTGAGACAACGCTACAGTTACTGAATGAGCAAACAGAGGCTATCTGGTTTAGAACAGATGAACGCAGTCTGTTAAATGTCCTGACGACTGGCTATAACGCCTTTATCAATGCCGTTGAGAATAGACTCCCGCCGCAAGATATTATTCAGGCCTTTGATCAATTCCGCGTGCTGGCAGCGTTAAAGCAAGGGCCACAGTCGGTAATGTCTGTGAATAGACTGATGTCACGCTTTCTGGCACAAAAAGGCTGGCGAACCAATCAAACATTCTACTCAGGTCGACCGATCATGATTACCCAGAATGACTATCGTCAGCAGTTATTCAACGGCGATATCGGTATTATTCTGCGAGATGCAGATGGTCACCTCAAAGCCTGCTTTTATTTTGGTGAAGCGTTGCGTTGGGTTAGCCTCAACCGACTGCCTGCCCATGAAACCGTATTTGCCATGACCGTTCATAAAAGCCAGGGCTCAGAGTTTGATGCGGTGAGCATCTTGCTGCCCGACGAAATCAGCCCGATATTAAGTCGTGAGCTGCTCTACACGGCAATAACGCGGGCTAGAAAAACTCTGACTATTCTGGCTGTGGAGAATGTGTTGAAGCATACCATTCATCGACGTCATCAGCGTGAGAGTGGGTTGAATCAGCAACTTGAAAAATAAAAGTGCCACTTTTTTGGCTCGTTTATATTTTGTCTTTGCTAGATTTAATTTTTTTATTACTGGGAATTGTGCTTAAGAGGCCGCCCGTGAATAATTATTATGAGACCAATGGCCTCATTAACGGACTGTTAAGCATTTGGAGAGACAATGGCGCAAGGAGTAGTTTCAGACAACTGGTCGTTACAGGATATAACAACTCTATTTACTGAGGGGCTTGAGCATGACGTCGCAGGTGAAATTGTTTTTAATGGTGAAGCACATTCATACCGGCCTGTATCTAGTGCCGTCATTCAAACAGAAGCGCTATTCGACTTCATTTCAGACCTAATTCTTCGTGACGAAATATTGGTCGAGGAAAAATTCACATACTCATGGGAAAGAGTTCATAGCCCGATATTAGAAGCAAAGAATCTCGGAGTGGTACGAGCATATCCATTTTTATCTGAGGCTGAAAAAATTGCAGGCCCTCGTGATCGGATCATTGAACATATATGCTCTACGGAATCTTTGCGGCTTTCTCATCAGAAGAATGTGGATGGCTGGAATACTAATAGACAAACACCAGACTCGCTTTTATCTGCAACTTTATGGGGCGGCGCTGGAATGTGCGCCAGAAGTTTTGTATATGAAAAAAGTTACACGCCTCATCCATTGCGAAAGAGACTTTTTTTAAACTCAGGTTTTATGCTTCCTGCAGCTGACGCCCTTCATCAGCTGACTACGTTTTTAGATGATCAGAAAGTAAAGGTAACAAAGAAAATTTATGGCAATGACTCATTATTTTCTGCTTACATTAATATTCCAGCATTACCTATTAGAGTCATTCAAGAAGCTAACTCTGCTGATCAATTGGTTACTACTGCATTACAAATGAGAGCTGATTTTCAATCACTTCGTGATTGGTTGAAAATGTTCCAGAATGCAATGGGTGAAGACGATACAGAGAGCCTTTTAGGTTTCAGAAAGCAGCTTGACTCAGTAAACCAATATATAAATAAAAAGATTGGATTTGGATCTAAAAACAAGCCTGTAACAATGGAAGCAGGAATGGGAATTTTCAAGATTGCCACTCAGGGCAATCCCTTGGAGAACCTAAAAAATCAATTTGGTGTAAGAGCTACACTTAATAAATTAGTTTTTGGCGGTGCAGGAACAGTCGAGTTAAAGAAATATGTCAGCATGTTTGGCGAACGGGGATCAGAGATAGGCTATGAAGTTGAACGCTCTTTCACGCAAAATGCTTAACAAACGCATGTTGTCGGACTGGTTTTCCGCTGCGCTAAAAACCAGCCGCAAATTCGTTCGATATGTAGCCTGAGCTAGAGAAAACCTCTAGCCAAGCGTTTAAATAAGATTAAAATAAAATTGGTATCATCGTCTAACGGTAAGACATCGGTTACTAAAAGTTTTTATTTAAAGCCGGAAATGCAGGTTCGAATCCTGACAATGCCACCACTATAGGTTCTCTATGTCTGAAACAAAATATTTGAAAGTATTCTTGGATGATATTGGACATAGCGTTCACTGTATGAACACGATCGCGGTTTCTCTCTCGCAATTAACAAAAGAAACAACCCCTCCAAAAGAATTGAATATTTCTTGGAACCCCGGAAATGTTGATAGCTCAAGCATTAATGCTAGGCGGTTTGCAATAAAATCTTCGATTGTCTACTCGGTCGAAAGCCTGTTCGAATACTTATCAAAGATAAGCAAGGACAATTTTTGGTCAGGGACTGGTAAAAACTTTAATGAGTCATCAAAACAAAATATCTCGAAAGCGGATAGAGTTTCAGACTTCTTAACAGGAATTCCAAATATTGAAAAAGAATGGATGATCTTGACTGAGTTACTCTGTCACTGGCGAAATAAAGTAGTTCATGCAAGCTCGTCAAATGCGTGCATCTCGAAATCATCTAAGCAGTATTTGAGGGAAAGATCACAGCAAATATTCGATGATCTTCATCATTTTGATGTGAATATTGCCTTGGATAACTTCGAAAATAAAAAATTCACACTAAAAGATGTTACGACCTTAATTACCATGCTCATAAAATGTGCCAGAGCAGTCGATTCATACTTTATTTCAACAGCTAAATCTCTGAGCGATGCTTCTATTTATGAGGCATTACTAAGTAACGATTCTTTCCAAACCATTGTAAAACAGTCGGAAAGTGGTAAGCGATATCGCCAATCCATTAAGTGGGTCGAATTGAATTATGGTTTTTTAGGCAAGGGTACAATTGAAAGTGTTGTTAAAGCTACATAACAAATCAATCAACTTCGCGCCTTCGACGCCGGACGCAGCAAAGCTGCGCTGGTTATTGAGGCGTTAAGCCTCCTTTGGAGATCTTGTGCCAAAGTACAGAAGCATATTTGACGCTCCCCCTGACGTAATAAACCGCTATTACAGACGAAAGTGGACGCGAAAGTACTGGCCTCCCGTTGAAGCTGCAACACGGCGATACTCTAGGGTTGTTTTGACCTTCCGGGAAAGGAAGAAGAATAAAGTTTTGAAGGCCACTCTTGAGACGTTCAAGAGAGAGGCCGAGCGGGCAAACAGTAAGGGGAACGAGTGCACACAGGCGCTCATGAATATGGGGCTGTTTTACCTGTTGGCCGAGAACGATATTCAGGCTGTCAAAATTGATGCTCTAACTCATCCTGATGAATGGAAGAGGAAGTTGTCACTGAGGATTATTCTGCTCACCATTTATGAATGGGACATGGGTAAAGTGGCAGGAAAGAATCTCAAGACCTTGCTATCTCGCTCTTCGGTACCCGAAGAAGTACAGAAAGAGTTATTCGAATCACTGAGGACGCTGAAGAAGGCACAGCATAAAGCAGCGAAAATACTTCATCAGCCTAGGAATTCTGTTATTGCTCATCGAGATGCCAATGCATTGGCTCAAGTAGAAACTATCGAAAGCTTGAATGCCAAGGAGGTATTCGGTGCCGCAGAGGACTTTTATGCGTCTTCAGATCGATTTATGGGTGCATTATCAAAAGTACTATTGCAAGCAGGCAGCTTACACGGCTTGGTTGCTTTTATGCTTAATAAAAAGAAGACTTAACAAGTGGCTGTTGTCGGACGCACCTACGCTGGCGCTCCGGCACGCCGCAAAGCCATGGCGTTAGAAATCAGAGGAAGGAAAATCAAAGGGGCAGAACGCTTGAAATAAATCACGACTCCTTAATTTCCAAACTTTTAGTTTTGTGGAGTATCGTTTTGTAAGCATCCTAAGTCTCTCTTCAAAGACCGGTGAGTTCATCCACCTGCTTTGCTTGGTTTACGGTTGTGAGTTTCAATAGAGGCTGCAATTTGCTGCATCAGATCGCGATTTTGTAGAACGAACAACGTTTCTTGTTCGCGCTCCCAATCATCTGCGCTCAGTACTACAAAGGCACCTCCAGATCTGAGATTGACTTTCAAAGGCTTATTCTTCCTAAATACTTGTTCTAAATAGCCTTTCAAGTTGTTCCGAAACTGGTTTACGCTTATGGTATCCATGAATTCACCTTTATGTATGGAAATCCCATTCAACTATATATCTAAAGCACTAGCAAACTAAGGAAACCAAGTTATATGACATCTTGATTCTGCTAATGTCTGTCAGACTAGTTTACAAATAAATAACGAATCAATTCTTTGTGATCACATTGTGATTTCGTTAGAACGTTAAAGCAAACTCGACACTGCTCAAGTGACTTCTAAAAAAGGAGGAAAGCTATGGTGATACCAGCTAAAAATACTATCTGTCTATGGTTTGATGGTGATGCCGAGGAGGCAGCTCGGTTTTACGCTGACACCTTTCCTGACTCATCGGTGGGAGAGATAGAGCACGCACCGGGAGACTACCCTTCAGGTAAGAAAGGCGATGTGTTAACCGTATGGTTTACGGTAATGGGTATTCCATGTCTGGGACTGAACGGTGGACCTGGCGTGAAGCATAACGAAGCATTTTCTTTTCAGGTGACAACCGAGGACCAAGCAGAAACTGATCAGTACTGGAACGCGATTATTGATCACGGTGGCGAGGAAAATGTTTGCGGTTGGTGCAGAGACAAGTGGGGTATCTCATGGCAAATTACGCCTTTGGTACTGACGCAGGGCATTAGTGACCCAGATGAGGCGGCCGCCAAGCGCGTGTTTGATGCAATGATGACGATGACAAAGATTGATATCGCCGCGATTGAAGCCGCAAGGCGAGGGTGAATGGCGACAAAAGTTTACCCATAAAGTAATACAATACTACTCATGAAAGAGTTAAAAATATTACTGATAACAGTCATGTCATTCATGCTGGCGGCATGCTTTGGTATGCCTGAGACTGTGACACCCGTGAAAAACTTTGAAGTCGAACGCTATCTCGGCAAATGGTACGAAATAGCACGGTTGGACCATTCTTTTGAGCGCGGTCTTAACAACGTTTCTGCTGAATACACAATACGTGATGATGGCGGTATAGCAGTGGTAAACCGTGGTTATTCAGTTGAAGAAAGGCAATGGAAAACCGCAGAAGGAAAAGCCTATTTTGTGAATGACAAGGACGAGGCTTATCTTAAGGTGTCTTTTTTTGGACCCTTTTATAGTTCGTATGTTGTGTTTGAGTTGGAACAACACAATTACGATTATGCTTTTATTTCAGGGCCGGATACGTCGTATCTATGGCTTTTATCTCGAACGCCTGACGTGGAGCAAGGTGTAATAGATAACTTCATCACGATGTCACAAGAGCGAGGGTTTGATACTTCTGAGCTAATCTTTGTTAATCATGATAAAAGCAGTCATGGCGACTGATGACAGGTTATGACCTTATTTTCATTAAATAATCAGCAATATACCTGCGAACAATTACGCTGAAGTTGTGCTGACAGAGCAAGCAATTAAAAAATAAAGTTCGACAAGCATCATCAAACCCTATACCGTATCCATTGCTAAGAAACAATTTTCTGATTTACATCCTACATTTCGCCGTTTTATTCGTAATACCTCGTCCTGCAGTTTTTAAGTTCCAGTCTAAATTTCCATGCAATTCAAGCCTCTTGAAGGCGTTATCTTATTAATTTACAGGATTTTATTATGTCTAATACAACAACAGGAACCGTTAAGTGGTTCAATGAAGCGAAAGGTTTTGGTTTTATCGAGCAAGCATCTGGCCCAGATGTTTTTGCCCATTTCAGTGCTATTGTAAGCTCAGGTTTTAAAACGCTGATGGAAGGTCAAAAAGTTGAGTTTACTGTGACAACTGGTCAGAAAGGACCACAAGCAGAGAATATTGTTGCCGTATAAACAATAGCTCACGCTATTTAAAAGGCAAGTCTTTCGGGACTTGCCTTTTTTTATGCCTGCTCTAAAGACAGACTGATTATAAGCTGTTAATTTTCATATTGTTGTACCTGCTTTTGCATCATTCCAGCTACCACAATACCGGCTTCATAGAGCAGCCACATCGGAATGGCGAGCATAAATTGTGAAATGATATCGGGTGGTGTGATGATGGCACCGATGACGAACGCACCAACAATCACATAAGATCGTGCTTCACGCAGATCAGTGATGCTGACTATACCGGCAGTGACCATCAGTACAACAGCAACGGGTGTTTCGAAGGCGAGGCTGAACGCAATAAATAACCCAATGATGAAATCAAGGTATTTGCCAATATCGGTCATGACGGCAACACCATCAGGTGTCGTGCTGGTTATAAACCCAAAAACGACTGGAAAGACTAAAAAATACGCAAAGGCCATACCGCAAAGAAAGAGTATGACGCTGGTAATAACCAGCGGTGCAATGAGGTGTTTTTCATTGGAATACAGACCTGGCGCGATAAAAGCCCACAGCTGATAAAGCGTGTGTGGCGCAGAAATGATAAATGCGGCCAGCAAGACGACTTTCAGTGGGACAAAGAATGGTGTGGTCACCTCGGTGGCAATCATCTGCCCACCTTCGGGTAACGACTGCATTAATGGCGTTGCCAGAAAAATATAGATGTCGTTAGCGAATGGCATAAGTGCCAACATGACAACGACTAAGCCAGCAATGATTTTCAGCAGCCGGTTACGCAGCTCCAACAAGTGGGAGAAAAAAGTGTCTTTGGTGTTCAATCGACTGGTTTCCCTGTGCTTGGCTCAGTTACATCTGGATTAGTCGTAATGGATTCATCATGACTATCGGTTTGATCGGTTTGATCGGTTTGATCGGTTTGATCGGTTTGATCGGACTGAGGTGGCCGACGAATGACGTTCTCAACGGGCTGCATGCCGCGTCGCAATTCATCATTCAGGCCGCTATTATGTTGTTTTAACTCGTCATGCAGCTTTTGTAGATCTTGGTTTTTCAGCTCATTGTCGATATCACTCTTTATGCTACTCATATAACGCTGCATGCGCCCCATGAGTACACCTGCTGTTTGAGCCAGCTTGGGGAGTTTGTCTGGCCCAATTACTATCAGTGCGATAACACCGATAACGATAAGTTCAGGGAAGGCAATATTGAACATGATTAAGACTGGTTCATGAACCAGTTATTGCTTGTGCTTAGTTTTATTATTGACGTCGCTTGTTTCGGTCAATGCATTTTCAATCAATCCATCTGCATGCTCGTCATGCATCGCATCTTTGAAACCTTTGACCGCACCGCCCAGATCACCACCGAGGTTACGTAGTTTTTTTGTGCCAAACACGAGTGCTACGACAGCCAGTACGATCAACCAGTGCCAGATACTAAATGAGCCCATTTGTAATTCTCCTAATGTGTGTCAAAAATAAAAGTATGCGGTGAGACGTTTCCATTTAGCTTATTGACCGCGAGCGAGTTCTAAGGTCATGCTCGAGGATTCTCCAAATAGTTCTCGGTAATAGCGTGAGAAAAGGCTCATATGCCAAAAGCCCCATCGTGTGGCTACATTCGCAATGCTGGTGACTTGTTTTGGCGAAAACTTCAGTTCTGCTCTAATTCTGTGTAAGCGAACATTTCTCATGTAAGCGACTGGTGTAATGCCTAGAACCTGTTTGAATGCGTGATTGAGGGTACGGCGACTGACATTGAGTGTTGTACAAAGGTCACCAATGGTCAGCACCTCGCAGTGACGTGATAACGTTATATCTCGCACACAATTGACGATATACCGGTGAACACGGTGCTCGTTATGGCGGCTATGATTTTCGCTGGCAGCCATCAAAGCTTGTAAACAACTATCTAAGACACTGTCTTCTACATGACGCCATACCTGATGGTGATCCATGCTGTCATTTAGGTTTTTTGAGAGATGTTCTGTGCCAATAAATAAGGCCGATAACAAACGACTTTTTACGGCATGAGGAATGACTTCGACCGGATTTACTTTTTTCATCAGATCATTGATGTCTATCTGCTCAACGTTAGCGGCATAGTCTTCCAACCGTTGTTCAGATATCACTGCGGCAGTGATTTCTGAGGAGTGCGAGGTACGAAATAATAGTTCGGCATTCTTATCCAGCGTGATTAGCGTGTTTTTGCTTAGCTGGCCACCGCGCCATAATGATTTACCTTCAATAATGGTTGGCAAACCAATGACATAACTATCTTGTGGTGCGCTAGCGAGTTCATCAACAGAACGGTTCATCGCTTCGCGAAACAGCTGTACACCTTTACTGGCAACACTGGTGACCATGCCGGAAAAGTGGCCTTTATCTAACTGGGTGTAGTCTTGTGACCAAAAAGGTAGTGTGATGGCGTGCTCCAGGACGTCTTCTGTTCGTTGACGCACAGTTGTTATTTCAACACTATCCTGCGGATGGTCAAACCATAATTTCTCATCTTTCACTGTATCTCTCCCTTCTCATCCTAATTTCGCTTTTAGCTTTTTTATCTGTGCGAAATAACAATGCCACTTCTTATTAGTAGTTGATTTAGCGGCTAAAAATGAGGCTGACTTCTTGTGGGCACAATAGTAAACATTTAAGACACCAGTAATAGTAGAAATCGGCAACATTTCAAGGCGTGCTGTTTTGCTATGCGTGGCAGTGGCTGAGGCCACGTTTTGGAGAGGCTCTTATCTGTGAGTCTTTTTATCAGCCGTCACTTTGCACTGTGACTCAGCCTGAAATGCCTATAAACAAAATCTGTTTATTCCACCACCGTGAACTTTACGCTCGAGATACTCTCATGCTGGATTTTCTTTGGCTATGCTTCTTAGGGAGTAGTTAGTGATTGATATTAAAACTATTTTTTAAACCTTATCCGACTGGTGTCTTTTGATAGATGTCGTTTTTAGCGTTAATCGGCTTCTCTGACGCTTTTTGAATAGCAAGAATCGGCAAGGTATGGCCTCGATAAGGGCCTCATCGACTTGATATGCCAGTTTTTGCTACGGCAGGAATTCCTAGCTGGCTATAGTTGTTTCCGTTTTATTACAACTAACAAGAAATGACGAACGTCATTAGGAGGAGAGATGAGTATAGAAGCCGATGCAGGTAGTTTCCGTCAACCATCACAGAATACCGAGCAAGCAACCTGTGTACCTGATGCTGTAAGTTTCTCGGAAACCACATCATCAAAAGGTCGCCTTGCGTTGATGTTATCAGCGATTATCGTGGGTGTCTCTGGTGGGGCGTTAATGAGCGCTCAGGGTGCAATGACAGCAAGCGCAATGACGTGGTTATTCATCATATTAACGTTTGTTGGGGGACTCCTCTCAACGTGGTCACCTTGTGGCTACTCAAGTTTAAGTCTGCTTAGACCTGCTGGTAAATATTCGCTGAAATCAGTGACTCGCTGGACACCTACCTTTATTACGCATGCAATCGGTTATGCCTTTGGCGCCCTGATTCTGGGTGGCGGTTTAGGTCTGGTCGGTGCATTTATGTTTGAACAACTGGCGTTCAGTCACATGGTCATTGGTCTGGCGTTGCTAGCGATGGGCTATGGCGCACACCAATTCGGCTTTTTGAAAATGCCTTATCCACAACGTCGGGCACAGGTTCCTCACGACGCACGCCTGCGGTTCCGTTCGTCCACGATTGGCCTTTTGTATGGCTACGCGCTGGGCATGAACTATCTGACATATGTGCAGACACCGATTCTTTATATCGTGACCGGTGCTGCTTTGCTGAGTGCGGATGTCACTACGGCCATCACGATCATCGCCATCTTCAACATCGGGCGTTGTCTGCCCGTTGCGGTGAATTTTTTGCCAATTACTAACCAGTCTGTTCAGGCCTGGCTGGCGAAATGGCAAGAGCGAGCAGTTGAACTGGATGGGTTCCTTCTGCTGTCAATCGGCGCAGCAGCATTAACCATGCTGACGCTGTAAACATAAGCGAGATACGAACCTTAACTCGTTATAAACCAAATAATAATTTTGGAGGAGATATGACTATTTTTAATCTTAAATCGAAGCTGAGGCAACAAGGCCTGGTAGGCGGGATTGCCGCAGCAGCATTAATGACAGCTGCTTATCCAGCATTAGCAGATATTGCCATCGAAGAAATGACGCTTGAAGTGGCGCCAGCAAGTGACTCAAAGCGTGTTTATGTCACCGACCCGGGCCATTTCCAGATGACCTCACAGGTCTTCACTATCGACGGTAACAACAACAAAATCCTGGGTATGTCTGATGCCGGTAAACTGCCTCATGTTTTGGTCGGTGATAAAGGTAACTTTATGGCCATTGCCAACACCTGGTATGACCGCATAGCTCGTGGTAACCGTGATGACTATATTGAGGTATTTGATACTCAGACGCATAAAGTGACTGCTGATATCGACATCCCTGAGGGTCGTTTTCTGACCGCTGTCTTTACCCATATGGCGACGTTGAGTACCGACGACAAACATATGATGTTCCAACAGTTCTCACCCATACCGGCTGTCGGTCTGGTTGATCTGGAAGCGAACAAGTTCGTCAAAATGATGGATACACCGGACTGTTACCACCTGTTCCCTGCACCTGAACAGAACGTGTATATGCACTGCCGTGACGGTTCAATGCTGAAAATCAACTATGACGATGAGGGTAACGCTACTCAGACTCATAGCAAAGTTTTCCATCCGGAAGACAGCTATCTGGTGAACGAACCTTATTACTCAGATGTGACTAACCGTCTGGCATGGCCAGACTATGAAGGCCGTATCTATCAGGCAAAACTGACTGCTGACGGTGCTGAGTTCATGGATCCTATCGATGTTTTCACTAAAGAAGAGAAAGCAGAAAAATGGCGTCCGGGTGGTTGGCAGTTAGTCACCATTCACAACGACAGTAATGAACTGTATTTGCTGGCTGACAAACGTGGCAAATGGACACACAAAACCCCAAGCCGTTATGTGTTTGTCGTTGACGCTAACACCGGTGAACGTTTGCGTAAGTTTGAGCTGAAGCACGAAATTGATTCGATTGCAGTGAGTCAGGATGACAAACCGTATCTGTTCGCTGTGTCAGCTAATGAACAAACGTTGTACACCTTTGATGCTAAGACAGGTAAGAAAATCGGTGAAACGGCAGGACTTGGCCGCTATCCGCACATTCTGACCCTGCCTCAGGATAGTGAGTAAGTCATGAACTGGATTATTAACGATCCTGCCCTGTCAGTATTAGCCACACTTTTTGTGGGGCTGGTACTGGCGGTGGCAGCTATTTCCAAGCTGCGTAGCCTTGACGAGTTCCAGGGTGTTGTCGACAACTACCGTTTGCTGCCAGGTTTTTTGGTGGCTCCGGTAGCCAAGCTTTTGCCTTGGGTTGAACTGGCATGTGCTGCCGCATTGATGGTGCCGCCTGTTCGTGAAATGGCAGCCTGGGTAGCAGTAGGGCTGTTTGTGATGTTCGCGCTGGCATTGGCAATCAATGTTGGCAGAGGCCGAACTCACATCGACTGTGGTTGCGTGCGTCGTCCGACCAGCAAGAGCCGTATCGGCATGTTTCATGTCCTGCGTGCACTCTTTCTTGCCGGTGTCAGCACATTCATCGCTTTAAGTTCGCTGGAAATAGCCAGTGTTTCCCTCGCATCTTGGCTGATCGCTGTTGCTGCGGCATCAATGCTGGCCATGCTCTATGTAGCAGCTGATGTGATGGTGGGACTGCCAAACTCCCGCGAATCAAGAACCTAATTTTTAGTAAGGAAAAATTACAATGAGTTTCGATATTCTTATTGCTTCAAATGTGCTGCTATGGGCCGCTTTTCTGGCGCTGGCAGCACTTATGGTCGGTGTAATCCGACAAATTGGTCTGCTCCATGAACGTTCAGCGCCACTGGGTGCGATGATGGTCGATCATGGTCCTGATATCGGTGATAAATCACCGGTGTTCAATGTTAAAACCTTCACCGATGAAAAAGATGTATTGGTTGGCCGCGCTATCACTGCTGGTCGCCCAAGCCTGTTGATGTTCACCGGTCCTTCTTGTCCTGTTTGTGCGAAGTTGCTACCGATTATTCGTGATGTGGCGGCATCTGAAGGTGCTGATGTCATTTTGATTAGTGATGGTACAGCCGCAGAGCACCGTGAGTTCTTGAGCAACCACCCATTGAAAGGTGAGCTCTACATTAACTCGCCAGAAATTGGTATGCGCTATCAGGTTTCTAAAGTGCCTTACGGTGTTTTGCTTGATGCTGATGGTGTCATTAAAGGCAAAGGTCTGTGCAACACCCGTGAACACGTTGAAAGCCTGTTTGAAACGATTCGTCTTGGTCACGCTTCTCTGCAGAGCTATCTGAAAGACAGTTCTACTGCTAAGGAAGTGAAAGTAGCTGAACAACTGCACTAATCATTAACGTGATATTAGACCTATAAAACTATAACGGAGAAGGCAAATGAAAAAGAAATTAGGATTTGACGCAGCTATTGAAAAACTAAGCCGTCGCACGGCTAACAAAACCGGTCGTCGTGGTTTTGTTGGCAAACTAGGGGGCATCCTGGTCGGTGCAACCTTGTTGCCATTGCTTCCAGTTGACCGTCGTGGACGCCTGAAAGAAGCACATGCTGCGGATGCAAGTAACCTGGATCTGGCCAGAGAAGGCTGGGTACCACAGGATCAGGATCCACAATCGTGTGACTACTGGCGTCACTGTTCTATCGACGGTAACGTCTGTGACTGCTGTGGTGGTACGCTAACGTCGTGCCCACCGGGAACGAGTCTGTCACCAAGTTCTTGGGTGGCGAGCTGTTATAACCCGGGTGATCAGCAAACCTATCTGATCGCTTACCGTGACTGCTGTGGTAAACAAACCTGTGGTCAATGTGCGTGTCTGAACACAGAAGGTGAGTTGCCTGTTTATCGTCCAGAGTTCTCTAACGACATCGTATGGTGTTTCGGTGCAGAAAATGATGATATGACTTATCACTGCACCATCTCACCAGTAGTTGGTAAAGCCAGCTAAGTGGGACTGAGGCATTCATATATCATGAAGATTAGAAGCCTTGTCATGTTGGCATGCACGGTATTTTCCGTGCATGCCAGTTTGGCAGACGACACGATTAAGCGGAGTGACTATCAACGTCCCGAAGCCATTCCGGCTCCGGCATCGAATCCGCTGACTATAGAAAAAACAACGCTGGGGAAAGCCCTGTTTTTTGACCCGCGTTTGTCTCGAGAAAAAGGCATGTCTTGTGCGACCTGCCACTCACCGGATCACCGCTGGAGCGATGGCCGGGTTGTGCCGCTGGGTTCTGAAGAACTCGAGCAGCCGAGACGATCGCCTACTGTCATGAACAGTGCCTGGCTTAAAGCATTAATGTGGGATGGCCGTGCCAACTCACTGGAAGCACAAGCGGTGCTTCCTATCACCACGCCGCATGAAATGAACTACAACATGAAAGAGTTGGTTCAGCGACTGGGTGAAATCAAAGGTTATCAGCCTCTGTTTGAAGATGCATACGGCGATGCTGACATCACCACACAACGCATTGCGATGGCGCTTGCCACTTTTCAACGCACGCTGGTGTCCAATATTTCAAGCTTCGACCGATGGGTGGATGGTGATGAACAGGCCATCAGTAGCAGTGCACAACGTGGTTTTGATGTGTTTAACGGTAAAGCACAGTGCGCTGCCTGTCATAAATCATGGCGTTTCACTGATGACAGCTTCCATGATATCGGTCTGGATAGCCCGGATCAGGGGCGTGGCAAAGTGATACCGGTGGAGGTAACGATTATGCAGCATGCCTTTAAAACACCAACGTTACGTGATCTGCCTGAAAACGGTCCTTTTATGCATGATGGCTCAATGACCGATCTGGAAGAAGTGGTTAAACACTATGAAGAGGGCGGCATTCAGCGTGCCAGCCTGTCAAAAGAGATGAAACCATTCGAGCTGACTGATCAGCAACGAGCGGATCTGATTGCCTTTCTCAAAACGCTGGATGGTGGCCCATTAGCCATTGAGCCACCTGTATTACCCAAGGAGTAGCTGACGTGAGTAGAGAATGGAAACGTTGGTTGATGGGCATGACGCTCATCATCGCCACGCTCATTTCGACAGCAGGCAGTGCCGAGCAGGTGGGGGAGTCAGAGCCTGTGGTTCACAATTTGTCACTGACCCACCACGATTTTGAAGACTGGACGTTTACCCCGAGGGTAAATGACACATTGGCTATCACGAACAAATCTGATGTTGCACACAGTATTTATATCACTCATCCCGACGGTACGGTGGTGAATTTAGATGTGCAACTTCCGGGAGAAACCTTCACCTGGACTATTCCTGCAGCTGGTGATTATAGGCTGCAGTGCTGGATTCATCCGATCATCAGAGCTGAGATGACGGTTTCTCCCTAGCATCTAGCAGTGAGTCTGCGGGAGCGTGTGTATGGCAGAAGATAAACAGCACAATATTGGCAAGCTGGAAGACCCGGCAAAACGGGAAACTTTCCGCAATGTATTCAAGCGATTTGGCGTGGTACTGGTTGGTACCATCGTTGGCCAATCGATGATTTTGTCACGACCATCACGCGCCGCAGAAGCGCTAAGACCGCCCGGTGCCTTGCCCGATCTGGACTTTGATTCGGCTTGCGTACGCTGCGGATTGTGTGTTGAAGACTGTCCTTACGACATTCTCAAACTCGCCAGCTGGGCTGATCCCGCGCCTCAGGGCACACCCTATTTTGTGGCAAGGGAAGAACCGTGCCGCATGTGTAAGGATATCCCCTGTGCAAAGGCCTGTCCTACCGGCGCACTTGATCGTCATATGACAGATATCAAAAAAGCCGATATGGGCGTTGCCGTTCTGGTCGACCATGAAACCTGTCTCAATTACAAAGGTATGACCTGTAGCATTTGCTGGCGAGTTTGCCCGATTCGCGATGAAGCAATAACACTTGAGCCTATTCAGTCAGAAAAGGGTAGGTTGCTTATACCTACCGTTCACTCTGATACCTGCACAGGGTGCGGCACCTGTGAAAAACATTGCGTCTTGTCCGAAGCAGCTATTCGCGTATTACCACGTGAACTGGGCTTAGGCCTATCAGGCAGGAACTCAGTCGGAAGGAGTTAAGTATGCTGCGTTTAGGTCGAGGCCTTTATCGGCATCGTTGGTTGTTGACTCGCCGGACGGTTCAAATTGTCATTCTTTTAGCCTTTATTGTGGCAATCCCCGGCTATGGCAAGATTGCAGAAGGTAATTTGGCTTCAAGTCTGTGGTTCGGTGAGCTGAAACTGACCGATCCCTTCATTCTGTTGCAGACGTTTTTTGCAGGCTCTACGATTGCGTTGCCAGCTTTAATCGGAGCCCTTATTGTCGGCGGCTTTTATGCTTTTTTAGCCGGACGACTCTATTGCAGCTGGGTGTGTCCGATCAACCTGATCACCGATTTAGCCTACTGGTTACGCAAGCGCTTACATATAAAAGGCAATATGAGTTTATCGCGGAGCCTGCGTTATTGGGTGTTGGCTTTAGCCTTAGCACTATCGTTTCTTGGCGGTACGCTGGCATGGGAGATGATTAATCCCATCACGCGATTCCAGCGTGAATTGGTGTGGTTTTCCTTTAGTGGCGCTATGTTACTCGGTGCCTTATTTCTGTTTGATTTATTGGTCAGTCGCCGCGCCTGGTGCGGACATTTATGTCCGGTAGGGGCGTTCTATGGTCTATTAGGACGCTATGGACGGCTCAAAGTCACGGCGACACCTACCGAAAGCTGCGATACCGTTGGTTGTTCTCGTTGCGTCACTGTTTGTCCTGAGCCACATGTACTGGCACCGGTTGTCTCCAAACAGGCGCAATCCGTTACTTCGGGCGATTGTACCCGTTGTGGTGCCTGCCTGGATGAGTGTCATGAAGGCACGCTGTCGATGAAGCTGGATTTAGTGGGAATGGTGACTCGAAAGGCCGGGAAGTAGGCAAGGAAAACAGAAAAGCATCGCAACAATGCGCCATCGTGTCTGGTTGGATCAAGCACAATAACACTTACTGAAAGATCTCATATCATTGGCTGTTCAAGCTGAGAGATTGTTTACCTTGCCAGCTGCCGGCTCCGTTTTCTGCACGCAGATGCAGTCCGTTTCGCCTTTCGATTGCATCCGATGACTGCACGCTCATATAGGCACGTTGTAAGCTCAATCTGATGGGAACGATGACCAGAAAGGTCGGGAACTAAGGAAGGATAAGCAAAAAAAGATAAAGGTGGGTGGCGGACCACCACACCCTTATCCAGGGGTAAAACAGGAATTAGTTTTCTACTTTCAGGGTGCCACGCATCATAAATGTGTGACCAGGGAATGAGCAGAAGAAGGTATAGTTTTCTTTAGCGTCTAATGCACTGGTGTTAAAGGTTGTTGAGGTGTTTTCGCCACCACCAATGATTGGGGTGTGAGCAATAACACGATCATCGTCCTGTTTCAGGAAGTCGTTTTCAAGGCCTTGCGTGCCACCATCTTGAGCAATCGCATTGACATCAGCTGTCTTAGCCAGAACCCAGTTATGGCCGAGCCCTTCTTTAGACAATTTGCCTGTGTGTTCGAAGTTGACAGTGAACTCTTCACAATCAGATGGGACACTAATTGTCTTTGTACTATAAGACCATGAATCACCAGCTGAAATAGCTACTTCACAAGTGTTTGCACTGGCCATTGATGAAATGAAAGCCAGGGGCAGAAGATATAAACGCATATGTTCTCCAAGTTGATATGGTTAGAACAAACGAGTTTAATCAACCTAGTGCTTGATGCAGTAGCAAAATCTAGCATCACTTGGTCAGCGTTAACTTTCAATGCAGAATTAAGCTGTCTGACGTTTTTAAATGGTGATTAATGTTGGAACAAGCATTTGCTGGATAAATACGTTTAACGCGTTAAAGCATCTTCATCCCGATCATGTGGATTCATAAAATCATTTTCTTTTTTATGCGGTTCAGGTCCATCTAATAATGCACCAGCCCGTTCAGGCAAAATGCGTTGATCAGATAAATTACCTAACTGTTCATAGCCAACAGATAAATGATCAAACAATTCTTTATATGACCCTGCCATGTTTTTAAATACAGTGGCGGTTTTGTCGTAATGATCATGCACTTTCTGCTGGTAGGCTTCTAGCTCTAATTGTTTTTGAGCGAGCTCCGTCTCGTGTTGATCCTGAATGTCTTTTAGTTGCGCTGTGCCGCCCGGCGATTGTCGGCGTCCGATAGCAAAGCCGATTAAAGCAGCAAAGATTACGGCGAGAACAAAGATTGTCCAAATAGTTGTAGCAGTCATGTGTCATTCCGTTGTGTTTAATTTAAGCTCTAGTCTAGCAGGCTCTTATCTGAAGACAATCTGTTTTAGTCTGCGTTCCCGTGTTGTGCTTTAATGACGAAGCAGTATCGGCAAAAGTGTGGAGTCAAGAACGGAGAGGATGAGGCATGGTGGCACCGATATTTATAGGACAAGCAGAGCAAGCCGTGACGATGTTACCCGAAATGGCAAATCGACATGGTTTGATTGCCGGCGCAACGGGAACCGGTAAAACCGTGACTTTGCAGGGACTGGCGGAGAGTTTTAGTAACATCGGGGTGCCTGTATTTGCAGCCGATATTAAAGGTGATTTGTCTGGCGTGAGTCAGGCAGGGAAAACGCATCCTAAGATTACGGAACGTGTCGAGATAATGAAACTGGATGCGTTCAGTTTTACCGGTTTTCCGGTGACCTGCTGGGATGTGTTTGGTCAAAATGGTCACCCCTTGCGAACCACTATCTCCGATATGGGACCATTGCTGCTTTCAAGATTACTGAATTTGAATGATACCCAGCAAGGCATTTTAACGTTGGTGTTTCGAGTGGCTGACGATAATGGCTGGTTAGTGTTGGATTTAAAAGATCTACGTGCCATGTTGCAGTTTGTTGCTGAAAATGCGGCTGAATTTCGTACGCTATATGGCAACATCTCTGCTGCCAGCGTGGGCGCAATTCAGCGGCGTTTATTATCGTTGGAAGAGCAAGGCGCCAGCGAGTTATTTGGTGAGCCGGTATTGAATTTAGATGATTTGATGCAAACCGACGCCAATGGACGCGGCGTTATCAATCTGCTGGCAGCCGATGATTTGATGCAATCGTCACAGCTATATAGTGCTTTTTTATTGTGGCTAATGGCTGAGCTATTCGAGCAGTTGCCTGAAGTTGGTGATCCTGAAAAGCCAAAGTTAGTCTTATTTTTTGATGAAGCGCATCTTATTTTTGATGATGCACCGAAGGTGCTATTGGATAAAATTGAGCAGGTGGTCAGGCTAATCCGTTCCAAAGGTGTAGGCGTATATTTTGTGACGCAAAATCCAACTGACATTCCGGACACGGTATTAGGTCAGTTAGGTAATCGCATTCAGCATGCCTTGCGAGCTTACACAGCCAAGGATCAGAAAGCGTTAAAAGCAGCGGCAGAAACCTTTCGTGATAATCCGGCGTTTGATACCCGAGAGAAATTAACAGAATTGGGCGTGGGTGAGGCATTAGTCTCCACCTTGGATGAAAAAGGGCGGCCCCAGGTTGTACAGCAGACCTTAATCAAACCACCACAGAGTCAAATTGGCCCCATTACAGATTCTCAACGACAAAGCCTATTAAACGAGTCGCTGGTTGCCGGTGTTTACGAAAAAATACTGGATCGTGAGTCGGCGCACGAAGTGTTAATGGAACGCGCTGAACAAATGGAAAAACAAGCGACAAAGCAAGTCTCAACTAAAACCAAGAAAAAACCAGCAACACGACAAAGACAGTCGATGTTTGAAGCCTTCGCCAAAAGTACGTTGCGTTCTATCGGCACACAGATTGGCGGCAAATTAGTGAGAGGCTTGTTAGGTTCTTTGCTCGGCAGTAAATAGCGCATTGAGTCTGTCTATTAAACCCGTAGAATAAAGATGTTGAAACCTGAAGGGATAGAAGATGATTGATACTAAAAAAATTGAGGAAGTGGTACAAAGTATCACTAATGCCTTACCACCCGGTCTGGTGCAGATGCAGGAGGATGCAGAGAAAAATATTCGTGCTGCATTAACCGCTACCTTTAATAAGCTGGATTTGGTCACGCGTGAAGAATATGATGTGCAAACTCAAGTGTTGCAACGCACTCGTGAGAAGCTGGAAGCGCTGGAAAAACGCGTGACAGAACTGGAACAAAATAACTAAGAGAATCTTTATGTCTGAATTTGATAATGTCACGGTCACCCGTGAAGCAAACGTCTATTTTGATGGCAAGGTGACCAGTCGCAAAGTGACATTTGCTGATGGTAGCTACAAAACATTGGGTATTATGATGCCGGGTGATTATACCTTTGGCACTGAAAAAGCTGAGTTAATGGAAATCATGGCCGGTAAATTAAGCTATTGCCTCAAAGGCGATAGCCAGTGGCATGATATTCAAGCAGGCGAATCATTCAACGTGCCTGCTGAATCATCGTTTGATATCAAAATTATCGAACTCGTTGATTACTGCTGTACCTATCTGGATTAAGCAGAGAATTGAGTTATAAAAAAAAGGCGCCTCAGGCGCCTTTTTTGTTTTTAGCCATGTGCGTTATTCATCATCAACATTGCTGTAACCATCACGGAATTCAATGCGAGTATCTTTGGGGTGTTTATGAATCACCATACTTTGGTTACCAATAGATAGTTTTAAGCTGGTGTCACTGACATCCGATACGCTATAAACCGTATTATCCAGAAACAACTGATTACCGCTGAGCTTGGTAATACTATCGTCAGTTTGGTAAACATAGGTCATGTCGTCATCGTAGTAGGTGACTAACTCAGAGTAGGTTTCCAGACCTTTTTCCGTTGGCGTAAACGTCAGGGTAAAGGTGTATTGGCCTTCATTACCAATCCAGGTTGAATTTGCCAACATTGCTGTGTCGACAGAGCGTGTGAGCGTTGTCGCATCGAGTTGCAGGCTGCCGTCTTCATTGACTGTAACGGTTCCGCTTGGTGTGTTCTGTTCAGACATCAGCGTGATTTTTTTGTCGTTTGACTCATATTCATAGCGGCCAAACGTTTCATTTTTATCGCTAACGATACGGAGTTCTCCGTCCGGTAAAAATTCATAACTTTTAAGTCCTTCTTGATCGGTATATCGGCCTTTAAATTCATCTGAACCGCAGGCGGTCAGAAATAAAGGCAGGATAAGCGAAAGGATTGAGAACGCTTTTTTCATCGCTAATGTTTTCCTTGAATGATTTTGTCTGTTTGTTCACTGTTGTGTTGATTTAACGAGTTATTCTAGCTGCAAAATAGCTTGTAACGATAGTTATAAAAAAGGCGCCTTGTGGCGCCTTTTCTTTGTAGATTGGTGTGTTACTCCCAATCGTAAACCAAGTTCATTTGATAGCTTGTATCGGTTTTTTCTGCATCAGGTGCTGGCATGCTGTTGTACTGACTGCGAACACTGGCACGGAGTTTCCAGTTATCCTGAGCTAAAGGCATTTCACCACCAAAGTTGGTCACAACCAGATAGTTTTTACCCGGGCTGCTGAATGATGGGTAGTAAGTAAAATCGTGGAACAGTTTTAGGTGGCTATTCATGCGATATTTCACATCGTAGCCGAGTACACCCGTTGGGTCTTTTTCTGTTGAGCCATCAGAGTAACTTTCAAAACGGTAACCGACACCGGCGAAGCCTTTAAACTTAAGGTCATCTTCGCGAATGAAGAAACGACCCAAGCTGGCGGTTGCGATGGCACGAAGATCAAGTTCTTCAAAATCATCAATCTCAAAATCAGCTGTACCACGAGCAAACCACATTTCAGTGATATCTCTTTCCAGTGCTACACCCGCCAACTTTTCATTGACGGTTTGTTCACCGTCTTCTTTTTGATAGTTGACTTCAAGGTACATATCCATGCGTTCCATGTCTGTTTCACGGTGTAGTTCACCGCGACCCTGGGCGCCGAAGCGTTTGGTATTGCCACTGGCACCCGCGACACCAAAGGCAAGGCTGCCACTCCATGGGTCACGTAACTTGTCGCGTTCCAATCTGATGGCCGCCAGGGCTTGGTCATAATCTGCTTTAAGGGCTTCTTTTTCTTGCTCGTTTGAGACTTTTATATCGTCGATTTGCTGTTGATATTCTTGTTCAACTGCCGCAACCTGTGGCTTGTGCGCATCGGTTGCCCAGACGCTTCTGATGTTAGCTGGATCGACGTTTACAGTACCAAATGCTGTATTGGTCAGAGTGTGTTGACCGTTGGCATTAACACTCAATTGACCCACAATTCGATCCCGGCTGTTTAATTCAATCAGGAACTTCTCATCCGTTGTCAGTTTGCTAACACGGCTGTAATCGATGGTGACATCATCTGCAAATGCCGTATTGATAACGAGCTGACCATTTGCGACCTCTTTCAGTGTGCCTTTGAGCAAACTGCCATCGTCCAGAACCACCTGATCGGCCATTATGGAAGTGGTGAAAGTGCTTGAAATTAATAAAAAAAGCGTCCTCAAGCTGGGCTTGTTCATAGAGTCTCCGAGAATGATTTTGAGATTGATTGCGCGCTACATAAAGTAACACAAGCGTTTAGCTATTAAAAAATAACGTTAGCAACACGGTTTACGTCAATCTGAAACGTGAATAGTTTCATTACACTCAAAAGCCTTATCAGCTAGAATGACATGCTAGTTTTTTCTCCAAGGATGGATAATGACGCTTGCAACAATACATAGCCGGGCCATGACCGGTGTTGAAGCTCAGGCCGTCACCGTTGAAGTTCACCTCTCCAATGGCTTGCCGAGTTTATCAATAGTAGGTATGGCAGAAACTGCTGTTAAAGAGAGTAAGGATAGAGTGCGATCGGCATTACTCAACTCGCACTTTACGTTTCCGCAACAACGTATCACGATAAATTTGGCGCCTGCTGACTTACCCAAAGAAGGAGGACGTTTCGACTTACCTATTGCATTGGGTATTTTGGCTGCATCCGGACAGCTTCCGCTGTCTGCTTTGAGTGATAAAGAGTTTATCGGTGAGCTTAGTTTAACCGGCGAATGTCGGCCGGTACGGGGCGTTTTGCCAACCGCTCTGGCGGCTGGCAAAGACAAGAAAATATTGATTCTTCCTGCCGATAACGCCGCTGAAGCATCCTTAATTGAACAGGCTGAGAGCTTTGGTGCAGATAGCCTGCTTGCAGTGTGCTCACATTTGCATGGGCAGGTACGATTAACTGGGTTGATAGCCGAGCAAAAAGACTATCAGCCTGACTACCCAGATTTGATTGACGTGCGTGGTCAAGGCCACGCACGGCGAGCATTGGAAATTGCAGCGGCGGGTAATCACAGTTTGTTATTGTCTGGTCCGCCGGGCACAGGTAAAACCATGTTGGCCAGTCGCTTGCCTGGCATTCTCGCTGAAATGACGGAACAAGAAGCTGTCGAGGCTGCGACGATACATTCGGTGGCATCCAAAGGCTTTGATGTAGCGCAGTGGCAACAGCGTCCTTTTCGGGCGCCACACCATACCGCTTCGGCGGTAGCTTTAGTCGGGGGAGGCAGTCAACCGCGTCCCGGCGAAATCTCACTTGCGCATCATGGGGTGCTATTTCTGGATGAATTGCCCGAATTTGACCGACGGGTGTTGGAAGTACTGCGTGAACCGATAGAATCTGGCAAGATCACCGTTTCTCGCGCTGCGAATCAGGCGGAATTTCCCGCACAGTTTCAACTGGTGGCGGCGATGAATCCTTGCCCTTGCGGATATCTAGGTGAATCGCGATGCCATTGTACGGAAGAACAAGTGCGTCGTTATCGTGGCAAAGTATCGGGGCCATTGATGGACCGAATCGATATGCTGGTGGAAGTGCCGCCAGTAGATAAAACTCTGCTACGCGGCTCAAGCCTTGATAGCAGTGCTGAAACATCAGAGCAGGTTCGCAGCCGTGTGGTTCGTGCACGCAATAAGCAAATTGCGCGGCAAGGCAAAGCGAATAATGTATTGCAACACAAAGAAATAGAGGTTTATTGTTCCTTGAAAGACAGTGATTATCAGTTGCTAGAAAAGGCGATAACCCGCCTTGGCCTGTCTGCACGGGCGTATCATCGGATTCTTAAAGTCGCTCGCACCATTGCCGACTTGGCGGGCAGTCGTGATATCAGGACTGAACATCTTAGTGAAGCAATTGGTTACCGACGTATGGATCAAAAAGGACTGACCTACTAAGACAAGGCCTGACTAATGGCGTGTTACTGTCCAGCAACGACGTTAGTTAGCTTATGGTGGGCAGTAACTATTTCCATTGGTTTCAATTGATCCTGTAATGGTAAAGGTGCTCACGCTGTAACAGCGGGCGATATTGGCTGTATTGCCCGTGCCTGATAGATTATTGATCGTCACACCGCCAGCAAAAAAGTAAGTATTTTGGTTAATATCTGAAGTAGTTCCTCGTAAAACCATGGTGTTATTCGAAAAGTCGATATTGGAGTTAGTACCAATAAAACTTACGACCTGACCACCACTTCCATTGGCGACGATGTCGAAATTGTTGTTATGTATGGTGACATTATGGGAGTCTTCAATCTGTAAACCATTCGCCGTAGCGCTACTCGTGCTTCTGAATGTATTATTCAGAATTTGGACATTTTGTTTCCCCTCAATTTTGGCTATCGACATTGAACTTGCTCGATTAATATATGCCTTAACCCCGATAAGGCTGCTGTTATCCGCCATATTAAAGAAACGTCTGGCGCCACCTGCACCGCCATTACTACCTTCGCCCATAATACTTGCCGATGGCGTGGCAATCGTTACTGCTCTACCAGAAGGGGTTTTAACGTTAAGATGCGCTGACCCCAAAATGGTCTGACCATTCTGTAGAGTCGAGACATCATCGATATTCGTATAATGGCCATTTAATATGACGGTTGAGTTGGTTCCTGCGGCATTGATGGCGGCTACAAAATCAGTACTATTGGTGATGCTGCTGCTATCTAGCAGTGTAATAGCGTCGCCATCGGCTGTTTCAGTAATTTTTTCTGCCGAGCCATAGCTCCCGCTTTGGCTTACAATATCGACGTCGCGAACAATAGGGTCGGTCATGCGTTGTTCCATTGGCGTCAGGCGGCGGCCAGCTTTAGCTTTCGACCCACCTAATGGAATGCTTAGTCGTAATACGGCGAAGCTTTGGCTGCCACGGGGATCGTCATGCTGATATTCCAGCCCCAGTGACAGACGCGAACTTCTCGATAAAAAAGGTAATTCATTGAATTTCATTTCCAACCGAGCACGTGGACCCTGAATGGTATCGGCCTTGCTATCGGTAAAGCGATAACCACCAGCGTAGATACGCAGTTGCTTATCAGCTTCCGGGGAGAATACAGGGATCCGCCAACCGACCTCAGCATCGTAGCCGCGCATGGAGCGTTCCTCCCCGGCGCGATAAGTGATCGTAGTGCCAGAAAAGTCCACAGTGTCAAGACTATCTTCAGCGTAGCTGGATTCACCAACTGGAATATAAGTATTAGCACGCAAATCCCAGTTGAGCGACAGTGCTTCTACCCCCAAGGTTACTTGGTTGAAAAAATTATCATAGGGACTTTTACGACGATCAAAATAGCCATAACCACCGAGGTTCCAGCCATTGTCGAGCATGTGTCTGAGCGCGAGGCCAATATTGCCTTCATAACTATCATCGTTATCCAGACGACCACGGATATTGGCAAACAGCAGACTATCGTTGTTTTGCCATAAAGGGATGAGCAGATCGGCTTCAGCGATGCTACGGTCATTTCCAAGCTTGCCTTCAAAGTCAATGCGTGGATTCCACTTATTCGTTGATGCGGTGGTATCAGCCGAAGAGGCTGCGGCAGTCGCTGTACTTGCGAGCAGTGCGAGGGTGATCAGTGTTTTCTTCATCCTATGTCCTTGTATTTCAGAAGCTACAGAGAAAAACGTTAATTCTGTGGCTGCTGGCTCCCTGCCATGATCTGTGGATAATAAAAACAAAGCCTATCAGCTCTTAGATAAATTTTGAACCGAACCAGAAGGGCGCTCTTCAACAAGGTAAATGGATATCGATACGTGCAGGATGTTTGCCATCGATTGGATGGGGGGTAACAATGACTACGATAAGCCACAACTTGCGCATAATACGATGTTACTTCTGGGTGAGTTGCTCGAATTTGACTTAGGCGAATTGGAAGTGCTGCGCGAACCGATAGAATCTGGCAAGATCACTATTTTTCGCGCTATGAATCAGACAGAGCTTGTCGCACAGTTTCAACTGGTAAAGGCGATGAACTCTTACCATAGTTGTGTAGCTGAGGCACCATGTTGGTTGCCATTGATTTGTTAGCACCTTTAATGAGCAAATTGGCTGACAAGACGAACATGTACTACAACATAAAGAAAAGAGAGGTTTATTTTTCCTTGAAAGACAGTGATTATCAGTTGCTAGAAAAGGCGACAACCCGCCTTGGCCTGTCTGCACGGGCGTATCATCGGATTCTTAAAGTCGCTCGCACCATCGCCGACTTGGCGGGGAGTCGTGACATTCTTACTGAACATCTCAGTGAGGCAATTGGGTATCGACGTATGGACAAAAAAGGCCTGTGAATGATCTAAATCCAGAGCAGCGGGAAGCTGTGCGTCATATTGATGGACCTTTATTAGTACTTGCTGGTGCAGGCAGTGGTAAAACGCGTGTTATCACCCGTAAAATTGCTTACCTGATAGAGCAGTGCGGTATTAATGCCCGTAATATTGCTGCGGTGACCTTTACCAACAAAGCGGCACGTGAAATGAAAAGCCGGGTATCAGAGTTGATGGCGACCCGCGAAAATGCCTCTGCACGGGGTTTGATGGTATCGACGTTTCACACTTTGGGTTTGAATATTCTGCGTCGTGAATATAAGCACCTTGGATTTCGCAGTGGTTTTTCGATTTTTGATGCACAAGACAGCTTGGCTGTATTGCGTGATCTGATGGGGCGTGACTTTGCCGCTGACAGTGAACATGCAGAACAGGTGCAGTGGCAAATTTCTGAATGGAAAAACCAGCTTATCTTGCCTGATAAGGCAATGCAGATTGCCGAAGCAGGGACACAGATGTCTGCTGCCAAAGTTTACCCTCGTTATGTTGAGGCCCTTAAAGCCTATAATGCGGTCGACTTTGATGACTTGATATTAAAACCGGTGATCTTGTTTCGTGAGCACCGTGAAGTGTTGCAAAAGTGGCAAGCGCGTATTCATTACCTGCTGGTGGACGAATATCAGGATACCAACGGTTGTCAGTATGAGCTGGTCAAACAGCTGGTCGGTATTCGTGAAGCCTTCACGGTGGTCGGCGACGACGATCAGTCGGTTTATTCCTGGCGCGGCGCGCGACCTGAAAATCTGGCGCAGTTACAAACGGATTATCCTCGATTGAAGTTGATTAAACTGGAGCAGAACTATCGTTCAATGGGACGCATTCTTCGTGTTGCCAATACGCTTATCAGAAATAATCCGCATGTGTTTGAAAAGCAACTTTGGAGTGCGATGGGAGAGGGCGATCCAATCCGAGTGATTGGCTGTCGTGATGACGACCATGAGTCTGAAAAAGTTGTCTCCGAGCTTTTGTATCACAAGCTAAAACATCAGGCGAGTTTTAAAGATTATGCGATTTTGTATCGCAGTAATCACCAATCACGACCGATTGAAAGGGTCTTGCGAGAGCATAATGTGCCGTACTTCCTCACCGGTGGCACCTCGTTTTTCTCGCGTATCGAAGTGAAAGACATAATGGCTTATCTGCGCCTGCTGGCTAATCAAGATGATGATAATGCGTTTTTGCGTGTTATCAACACACCGCGACGTGGCATAGGCTCCACGACTTTGCAGACATTGGGTAATTATGCGACTGAACGTCAAACCAGTCTGTTTGGTGCTTGTTTTGAGTTTGGTTTGGCAGAGCAATTATCAGCAAAAGCGATGCTGAATTTAGAACATTTTGCTAACTGGCTGGTGGATATTGCTGATCGTGCGAAACGCGGCGACTTGATGAGTGCAATTCGGGATTTGATTGAGGAAACTGAATACCGCGGCTGGCTGGAAGAAACCAGTGGTGATCCAAACAAAGCAGAACGCCGGATGGATAATGTGTTGGAACTGCTCAGTTGGATTGAACGCATCATCGAAAATGATACCGAACAAAAAAGTATTGGCGACATTGCCGCGCGATTGACTCTGATGGATATTCTGGACCGACAGGAAGATGAAAATCAGGCCGATGCAGTGCATTTAATGACCTTACATGCGGCGAAAGGACTAGAGTTTCCACACGTATTTATGATCGGAATGGAAGAAGAGATTCTGCCGCACCGCAACAGTATTGAAGAAGACTCTATTGAAGAAGAACGTCGATTGACCTATGTAGGAATAACAAGGGCACAGCGTAGTTTGGTGATGACGATGGCCAATACCCGTAAACGCTATGGTGAGAAAATGGACTGTGAAGAGAGCCGTTTCTTACGTGAACTCCCATCCGAAGATTTGATTTGGATGTCGGAAAAAACTCAGGCTGATCCGGAAGAGCGAAAAGAGCGGGGCAAAGCGCATTTGTCTAATATTCGTGGCATGCTTAAAGCGGGTACTTGAGGCATGGTGCGATGTCCAGAAGAAAAATGGTAATTATTTTCATGCAGCAAGACACCCTTTAGCTGGGGTAAATGCTTCACGACAAGGTTTAAAAAGAGAAAATATCATGAATAAGATTTTCCCCCTGTTGATGCTGGCATTGCCAGTTGTGGCAAATGCCCATGCAGTGATTGAGCAGAAAGACGCCGAAAGCGGCAGTTTCTATAAAGGTGTGATATCGATAAGTCATGGTTGTGATGGCTCAGCGACGACCAAAGTGACGATAGATATCCCTTACGGTGTGCGAGATGCCAAGCCAATGCCTAAACCTGGCTGGAAATTGGATGTTGTCCGCTCAGAACTGACGAAGCCGTATTTATCCAATCATAAAACTGTGACTGAGGATGTCACCCAAATCAGTTGGTATGGCAATACGCTAGAAAGTGATCACTTTGATGAATTCATTTTTCGTGGTCAGATTGGTGTTGGCACAGGTACTCGACTTTACTTTCCAGTCAAACAGGAGTGCGTGGTGGGTGAGCGTCACTGGAATCAAACACCTGATAGCAAACCGTCACCTCATCAGCAGCATGGCGAACACGCCGGCCATAACGGGCACACCGGACATGGCGGTTCTAAACTTGAGTACCCTGCACCGGTAGTTCGAGTTATTGATGGTACGGGTGGCCATCATCACTAAATATGACCGTTAATAGTAGGTATTTGTACTAGTTTTGAGGGATTTCACCTAGCCTGTGTGAAATGCCCTATTTTTATCAATTCAGACCTCTTTAGACTTCCAGCTTAAATGCATTAAGCAAATAATTCATTACAAAAACTGGAAGAGAGTATGAGCGATAATAATTTAAAAACACCCCTGAAAACGCTGGTTTTAGCTTGCCTTTCAGTGAGCGTCAGTAATGCGTATGCAGAACACGGTACGCTCGAATTACAACAACTTGAGGTAATAGGCAGCAGTATTGCACCGGGTAATGTGGGACTGGAAGCCGAAAAGCAGGAAATTCGTCAGACACCGGGTGGTGTCAGCCTGATTGATATTGATGCTCTTACCGAAGGGCAAGTCTCCAGCCTTGAAGATGCCTTTCGTTATGTTCCGGGCGTTTGGGCGGCTAGCCCGACGGGGACTGACAGTATTTTTCTGTCCAGCCGTGGTTCGAATCTGGATGCGACAGGCTACGACACCAATGGTGTCAAACTTTTGCAGGATGGCCTACCTGTCACGGCAGCTGATGGTAATAACCATAATCGTTTTATCGACCCGCTGAGTGCTAAATATGCGGTTTTTGCACGTGGCGCTAATGCCATGAAATATGGTGCCAGTACTTTGGGCGGCGCAGTTAACTTTATTTCCCAGACTGCCTACGACGTATCACCATTGAGTTTATCAGTGTCTGGTGGCAGCCACGGTGAGCGCTTGACTCGAATGACTGCCGCTAAGGTGTTTGGCGAAAACGTTGATGGGCTGGTGACGATTGAAAATAAACAATGGGATGGTTATCGCGATCACTCAAAACACTCGCGTACAGGTATTTATGCCAATGGTGGTTTGCGTCTGAGTGAGAATATTTCCACCCGTTTTTACTTCACCAAGCTAAATAGTGATGAAGAACTGGCTGGTAGCTTAAGTCGTGCTCAAGTACGTGACGATCGGGATCAGGCTGGCACTAATAATGGCAGGGATGCGGGACACTTCCAGTTAGATGTTGATAGCTGGCGTCTGGCCAATAAAACCATTTGGGATATTGATAACAATCGTCGTTTCGAGTTCGGCGTTTCCTATGAAGAGCAAGAGTTGTTTCATCCCATTGTCGCTGGTCAGTTTTTCAGTCTGTTAATTGATAACCGTCAGCGCAATTTGGGTACCATGGCTCGCTATCATCACAAAGTCGGTAATCACGACTGGCTGATTGGTATGAACTATGGTGTTACCTGGGTTGATGGCGGAAACTACTTCCAGTCAGGCGGGGCTAAAGCCAACAAACAACAGGTGAATGATAATGATGCTGACACCTTGGAACTGGTGGTGCTAGATCGTTGGCAGTTTGCCGATGACTGGACGTTTATAGCCGGAGCTCAAGCTGTTAAAGCTAACCGTGAAGTACGGGCAACGTCTTATTCCTCGGGTGCTGTTACGCAAGCTGAAGATGATTACAATAGCATTAACCCACGTCTGGGCATGATTTATCAATTGAATCAGAATACCAGCTTGTATACCAATGTAAGTCGTTTGTATGAACCGCCAACAACATATCAACTTGAAGATGGTGTGGATACGCTGGATGCTATGGAAGGCGAAGTGCTTGAAGTCGGGTCAAGAGGACATATGCAAATGGGCAATCACAGCCAGTGGGGCTGGGATATTTCGGCTTATTATGCGCAACTGGATAATGAAATTCTTTCTGTGGAAGACCCTGCAGCACCTGGCAATTTCATTACCAGTAATGCAGAGGATACGATTCATACAGGTATTGAGGCATTACTAAGCGCGGATATTGCTTTGAGTGAAAACCTTCACCATCGTGTGACACCATTGGTAAGCCTGAGTTGGAATCGTTTCCGTTTTGATGATGACGACTCACTCGGTGATAACACCTTGCCGGGCGCACCTAAGTTTACAATGAAAGGCGAAGTCCTCTATCGACATACTAACGGTTTCTATTTTGGTCCTACCGTAGACTATGTTTCTGAACGATATGCAGACTTTGTAAACAGCTACGAGGTGAACTCATACACATTGTTTGGCTTGAAGAGTGGCTGGTCAAATCAGAACTTCAAGGTGTTTGCCGAAGTGCGTAATCTGTTTGAGCGTGACTATATCGCCAGTCATAGCGTGCGTGCTGTCGCTGCCGAAACAGATGCCATTCTTAGCCCGGGAGCACCCTTGTCGGCTTATGTCGGTATCGAATATAAGCTCTAAACAACGCTCAGTTGAAAACCAAAAAAAAGCCGCTATTTCGTTAGCGGCTTTTTTGTTTCAAGTCCCTGATTAAACCATGCGTTTGAGAGTTTCATCACGACGGATAAAGTGGTGATACATGGCACCGGAAAGATGTGCAAAGACGAGTGCCACGAGTACTAAGGCTAAGACCGCGTGGAAATTGCCTAACGACACCATCCACTCTGTTTTTTCTACAGGCTTATCGAGCAGAGTCATGCCGAACAGTTTCACTGGATAGCCCTTACCATAAATATAAAGCACGCCAAGTGGTGGCATTACCAGCATGCAGGTATACATGATGTGGTGGCTGCCCTTGGCAATTTTACCCAGCACGCCTGGGGTTTGTGGACGTTGTGATTTTTGTTTCTTGGTCCACAACAGACGAGCAATCGCCAGCAGCATGATCAAGGCACCGATCGATGTGTGATAGGGGCCAAATGTATCACCCAGCCAGTGTTCACCATCGTTGATGTAGTCACCAAATTTGAAAAACTGTTGTAACACCAGCACAGCCATAAACCAGTGGAAAAAACGAGTGATCAGGCCGTAGCGGTGGTGCGAGTCATGCAGCATGGAAAGTCTCCTTGATTGACGAAAAAAATTCTTCTTTACGACCTTTTCACAGGAACTATGTTCCTTGATTTGATTACTTTATCCCGGCCTGCTGCAGAATTTTATCGAGTTGGTTGGCAAACTCCATGCGGTCGCGCTGATGAAAGGCTTTATGACCACCCGTTTCAACACCACTCGAACGTAATGTATCCATAAAATCACGCATACTCAGACGTGCCGCAATATTACTTTTATCTAAAAGCTCACCGCGAGGACTGAGACATAATGCGCCTTTATCGATGACGGCATTAGCGAGTGGAATATCAGCACTGATCACCAAATCATTAGCTTTTACGCGCTCTGCAATTTCGTCATCAGCGATATCGAAACCAGAGGCGACCTGCATAAAACTAATGTTGCTATCAGCAGGCATTTTGAGTGGGTGGTTGGCAATAAAAGTTAGTTCAATGCCGGTACGGCGGGCAGCACGAAAGAGAATTTCTCTGATGGTCACAGGACAGGCATCAGCATCAACCCAAATTTGCAAGATTTAGTCCTGATCCGATTTATTCAAGGTACGTTTGTCTTGTCTGACTTTGATATGTAAGGCGGCTTTTGCCATCAGATGCGCGCTGACTGGTGCGGTGATAAACAAAAATAATGTTACCAGTACTTCATGCAGACTGATGTCACCGGTTTTTACACTAAAATGTATGGCGGATGCGATTAATATCGCCCCTACACCAAGCGTACTGGCTTTAGTGGGCCCGTGCAGACGCATATAAAAATCACGCAGTTTGAATAAGCCCACTGAGCCGACAAGGGTGAAAAAAGCACCGACAATAATCAATATGGAAAGAATGATATCAAGCATCGTGTTTATTCCATGATATCGCCGCGCAGCAAGTATTTGCTCAACGCCAGCGTTCCCATAAAGCCCATTAAGGCGATCAATAAAGCAGACTCATAATAGAGCACACTTTTCAACGAAATCCCCAGCAGGATAAGCAGAGCTATAGAGTTAATATAGAGTGTGTCCAGGGCGAGAATCCGGTCAGGGACATCGGGACCGACCAATAAGCGATACAGACTCAATAGCAGTGCCAGGCAGACCATTACAAAGGCAATAACAATCGCAGTATCCAACATCAGTTGAAGATCTCCTTCAATGGTTTTTCAAACAGTTGCTTGATTTCTGTGATGATGGCATCGGCATCTTCGATATGCAAAGCGTGAATTAATAAGCTTTTTTGATCTTCTGACAGATCACAGCTAACGGTGCCGGGTGTTAATGAAATGGTATTAGCCAGCAGACTAATAGCTAAAGGCGAGGTCAATTCCAGAGGCACAGATAAAAATCCCGGATGTAATTTTTCCTGATTCGTCAGGATCAAACGTGCCACCATCATATTGGCGACTAATATTTGATAAATCACCACAAACACATATTTAACCAGTAGCCAGGGGCGTCTAATGGTCACTTTTTCTTGCCAGAAGCCAGCACTGAACCATGGGATAAATATAGCCAGGAGTGCACCAAGCACCACATGCCCCAAGGCCACGGTATTATTTAAAAGCAACCAGATAAGCCAAAGAGCGACACTGAGTAAAGGATGGGGAAAGATGGATTTCATCATGCTATTGTGCCCCCATGCTAGCGGGTTGGCTTAAAACGGCGTTAATGTAATCACCGCTGTTGTTGAGTTGTGAGGCAATGCTTTCGGTCAGTTGTGTCACCGGTCCCGCCAGAACAACCAGAACAGGGCTTAACATAAGCAACAGCAGCATCATGCTGAATCCGGTTTTCCTCACCTGCTGCCCATCATGATCGCCTTCCGAGTCAATCTGATAGAACAAAATAGATCCCGAACGTGCCATGGCAATAACTAATAGCAAGCTGGCTATTAGAATGGCGAGATAAATCCAGAGTACATACTCATGAGCTAAAGCGGCATCAAGCAATAACACTTTACCGAAAAAGCCTGATAGCGGTGGCATACCGGCAATGGCTACAGCTGCAAATAAGAACAGACTACCAATGACGATAGCTGAGGGCATGGCTGGTGCAGAGCGCAAGCGATCGGCATAGCTGCCACGCGCTTCAGCAATGACATCGGCTAGCAAGAATAAGGCTGCACCAATCAGGGTTGAGTGAATGAGATAATATAAGCTAGCTGATAATGCTTGTTCTGTATTGATACCGATACCGATTAATAGTGTCGCGACAGAGGCTAGAATGAGGTAAGCCACTTGCTCTTTCAGGGCGCGTGCAGCGGTAACGCCAAGGGCAGCTAATAAGAGAGTGATCATGCCCAACACCAGAACAATGTCAGTATGCAAGTCTGTCAAAAAGCCTGCTTGTTCGTTAAACAAGGTGCCATGAACACGGATGATGGCATAAATCCCCACTTTGGTCATAATCGCAAACAAGGCGGCAACAGCGGCTGATGTGTGGGCATAAGCACCGGGTAACCAGAGATACAGTGGGAAAATGGCCGCTTTAATGCCAAACACGACCAGTAGTAATAATGCTGCCGCAGAGACAATGCCTTGATCATCGGTACTGACAGATCCCATCTTATGAGCAAGATCAGCAATATTCAGTGTGCCCAAGATGCCATACAGTGTCCCCACTGCAAATAAGAATAACGCTGAACCAACCAGATTAATGACGACATAGTGCAGACCGCCTTTGGTCCTGAAACGGCCGCCGCCATGCAGTAACAGCCCATACGAGGCGAGCAACAGTACTTCAAAAAAGACAAATAAATTGAACAGATCACCGGTTAAAAATGCGCCATTGAGACCAAATAACTGAAGCTGATAAAGCACATGGAAATGCTGACCTTTTTCGTCGAGGCGTTGACCGATTGCATAAACCAAAGCAAACAAGGCCAAAAGCGACGTCAGTAGCAACATTAATGCAGCAAGCTGATCCAAAACCAATACAATACCGAAAGGGGCTGACCAGTTACCAAGCAGGTAAACGTGATAGTCACCTTCAGTGGCAGATTGCAAGGTGAAGATTGTGAGCAGTAACAATGCTGCGGTAAGCGCTAAACTGATGACACGCTGTAATCCCAGGCCACCGCGACGTGCAAAAAGTAGTAAAAAACCTGCCACTAGGGGCAATAGAATGGGAAGGATGGCAAGCTGTGATGTCATGAGCTTGCTCCCGATTTTGACTCATTTTTGTTGTTTGCTTGTTCCTCGGCAACATAAATCAGGCCATCAACATGATCATTACCCAGCTCGCTACGAGCTTTTAGCGCCAGTACAATCAAAAATGCTGTCATACCAAAAGCAATGACGATGGCTGTCAAAACCAACGCTTGTGGTAAAGGATCTGTATACGCCGTTGCTTCAGGTCTGATGATTGCTGCCTGGCCGACTTGTAATCTGCCCATAGCAAAAAGAAAGACATTGACGGCATAAGACAACAAGGTGAGCCCTAAGACTAAGGGAAACGTCCTAGCGCGTAACACTAAATAGACGCCACTGGCAGTCATTACACCGATGACCAGAGACACTAACCACTCCATTTATGAACGCTCCTGTTCGAATACCTGATGCGATGCGTGGCTGAGTTTGCCCAGTTCCACCAGAATCAATACGGTGGCGCCAATCACAACAAGGAAGACACCCAGGTCAAACGCCATGGCACTGGCAATTTCGAATTTACCGACAATAGGCCATTTCACATAGGTGAATGCGGATGTTAAGAAGGGATATGACAACATCATTGCAACGATGCCGGTAATGACAGCTGCCATCAGACCCAAACCGATGACAACATGCATATCGGTTTTGATGCGAGCATTGGTCCAATCAATACCATTCGCCAGATATTGAGAAATCAAGGCAACCGCTGCGATCAAACCAGCGATAAAGCCTCCACCGGGTAAGTTATGTCCACGCAGGAAAATAAACACAGCAACCAGCAACATTAAAGGGAAAAGTAAGCGGGTTAAGGTTTGCATGATAGGAGGATGCGGATCATGATTCCACTCACGTCCATCAATATCCCGCATTGGTGCTGGTAGGCGCAGGTTTTGTAATAGCGCAAAAATACCTAAGCCTGCCAATGCAAGCACAACGATCTCACCCAAGGTGTCAAAACCACGGAAATCAACCAAAATGACATTCACGACGTTGGTGCCACCACCACCCGGTTTACTATTTTCAATAAAGAAGTCAGAAATCGGCGCGTAGTCACGGCTTAATACTGCCATTGCCAGCATCATCACACTGACACCAGCGGTGACAGAGAGTATTAAGTCACGTGTTAAACGCTTGCGACTACGCTCCTGTGGCGTATGTTGAGGCAAAAAGAATAAAGCCAGTAGCAATAAAACAATTGTGACGACTTCTACTGAAAGCTGGGTTAAGGCCAGATCGGGGGCTGAGAATTTGACGAAGCCCAATGACACAATCAAACCAATTACACCAACGATAATCAATGCCACTAAACGTCGTTTGTGCATATAAGCGGTGATGATACTGGCCACAATTAAGACACTTGCCATGGCCAGTGTCAGTAAATCTACGCTTAGTAGCGATCTGTCGCCGAGAAGAGGGCTATCAAACTGACTAAAGCCGAACACCAATGCGACAACAGCAGTCACCAAAACCCAACTCACCGCATTTTGTAAGGAGCCTTGATCGAATAAGCGGCTGACTTTTCCAGCAAAGACCAGTAAGCCGTGTAAGAACATATTAAATAATGTTCTTGCATCAATGCGAGGCAAGGTTTCATCATGCCAGCGGAATAATTTATGCCGGTTAAAATAAACTACTGCGCCAATTCCCATGGCGATAAAACTCATGATAAGCGGCAGGTTCAGGCCATGCCAGATAGCAAGACTGAACTCTGGCGGTGTTGTTTGCAGACTGGCTGCGACGGCAACGGACAGAATCGGAGCGACGAGTATCATTGGGGCAATACCGACGCCCAGACATAACATCACCAGAATATCGACAGGTATTTTCATAAACCTGGGTGGTTCATGGGGTGTTTTGGTCAAACCTACCGGTTCGCCATTAAAGAATACGTCGTGAATAAAGCGAAGAGAATAGGCGACAGAGAAAATTGCGCCTATGGTAACCAACACCGGAATAGCCCACATAAAGCTATTACCATCGGTCGCAGTGACAGCTTGTTCAAAGAACATTTCCTTACTTAAAAAGCCATTGAGCAGTGGTACACCAGCCATGGCCGAGGCAGCAATCATCGCCAATACAGCGGTATGAGGCATATATTTCAGCAAGCCGTTGACTTGTCGCATATCGCGAGTGCCACACTCGTGATCAATAATCCCTGCCACCATAAATAATGAAGCCTTAAAGGTCGCATGATTAATGATGTGGAATATTGCGGCAACAGCCGCTAATTGCGTACTGAAACCAAATAATAAAGTGATTAAGCCCAGGTGACTGATGGTGGAGTAGGCCAGCAGACCTTTCAGGTCGTGCTTGAATAAGGCGGTATAAGCACCAAGTACCATCGTAATCATACCCGCACCACCCACTAACCAGCCCCAGGCTTCGGTGCCGGATAATGCCGGGAACAAGCGCGCCAACATGAAAATACCGGCTTTTACCATGGTGGCAGAGTGTAAATAAGCTGACACTGGTGTCGGTGCCGCCATGGCATGTGGTAACCAAAAGTGGAAGGGGAACTGTGCTGATTTGGTAAAGACACCTAATAAAATTAAGACCAAAGCGGGTAAGTACCAATCATGCTGGCGAATTTGATCACCTGCAGCTAGTACCTCAGTCAGATTGAAACTGCCCACGATATGACCAATTAACAACACACCCGCTAGCATAGCTAAACCACCAGCCCCGGTGATGGCTAATGCCATTCTGGCACCGTCACGTGCATCTTGTTGATGTTGCCAATAACTAATTAATAAGAAAGAAGTCAGGGAGGTTAGCTCCCAGAATACGACCAACTGGATTAAGTTTTCAGACAAAACAATGCCGAGCATGGAACCCATAAACATCAACAAATAGGCGAAGAAGCGCCCCATGGAATCTTTTGCTGACAAGTAATAACGGGCATACAAAATGACTAATAAGCCAATCAGTAGAATAAGCAGGGTGAATAATAAAGCTAGCCCATCAAGCCTGAATGCAAAGTCCAGCCCCAAACTGGGTAACCATGACCAACTTTGAATAAGCGTTTGGTTATCAAATGGCAGGTGAATGATGGGGCCAAGCAATGCCAGAGATAGCAATGTTACTAACGCTGCCACCCATGCAGATGCCTGTCGGCTAAATTTAGCGGCATAGGCTGCAAGTGGCGCACCAAGGAATGGAATCAGTGCAATAAGCGGTAAGTTAAAGGCGAACAGATTCATCAAATTTAGTCATCATTCTCGATTAAGGTAAGCGCGCTTGTCTGAAAATAAATGGAACTGTCACGGGCGGGACAGTTCCATTTTGGATAACTTAAGAAATACAGTAACTTATTGTGCTTGTTGCACCATGTAATCAACAGCGGCTTTAATATCATCATCACTCAAATCAGCACGACCACCTTTTGCAGGCATCATGTTAAAGCCTTCAATCGCATGCTTATAAAGCGTTTCAATCCCTTTCTCAATGCGTGGTGCCCAGTCGCTGACGTTGCCTAATTTGGGTGACTGCATCAAGCCAGCACCATGACAGGCCGCACAGACTTGGGTGACGAGTTGCTCGCCAACCCCACCGGCAGTGTCAGCGGTTTCTGTGACGACTGGCGCTTCAACAACGGGTGGTTCACCAACGGTGACTTCAGCAACAGGCTTAATGCGTGACTCGACAGTTTCTGCGTCCATTTTTTCCGGCTCTGTCACATTCTTAGCAACATCTTGCATGCTATTGAAAATGATCAAAACTAAACCAAACAAAAGGGCAAACGTAACCAGACTGCCTACAAAAAATCTACCTGATGTGTTGCTATTCATCATTGAACCTCAGCGTCATTTAAGAATTGCGCTAATTATACGGTTATCGCCCATGGCATGCCACGACTTAGCAGTGTTATTTGTCGCTACTCGGTGTCAATCGCTTCCAAGCTAATCTTACCTAATGTCTTACCAGACACTAGCATTTGATGAGCTAGGGTAATGGTTTCTTCGCTCATCGGTCCGAGATTTTGTTGCATGGTGCAGCGAAGCATATCGTCATCAAGCATTTCTGCAATGCGGTTAAGCAGTTGATGTTGCGCGGTTATATCGGCGGTTTCATACATCGGACGGGTGAACATAAACTCCCATACGATGCCCGCGCTTTTTGTTTTTAATAGATCGATATTGTGATTTTTCTGGCTGGTCGCGACATAGCAAATAAGCCCCTGTGGCGCGATTAATTCTGCCAGTTGTTCAAAGTACGGATCCGTGTCGCCCAGGCACAAAATATAGTCCGGAGGATTGATACCCAGCGAGGCATACTCTGTATTTAATTGATAATGGTTGATGACATGGTCGGCACCGAGTTCTCTGCACCATGTGATCGACTCATCACGTGAAGCAGTTGCGACCACATTGAGTTCGGCGATTTGCTTTGCAAGCTGAATTGCAATTGAGCCGACACCACCAGCGGCGCCCACGATGAGCAACGTTTTGCCTTTATCGATATTGGGATGAATTCGCATTCTGGAAAATAACGCTTCCCAAGCCGTAATACTGGTCAATGGCATTGCAGCCGCTTGCACAGCGCTTAATGATTTTGGCGCAAAGCCAACAATGCGCTCGTCGACGACGTGGTGACTGGCATAACAACCCGGACGGCTGATATCTCCGGCATAAAAGACCTTGTCACCTACTTTAATTAACTCACAATCATCACCCGCAGCAATCACTGTTCCGCTGGCATCCCAACCGATAACCTTAGGGGACTCAAGCTGACCCTGAATGCCTGATTTAACCTTGGTATCAACTGGGTTTACTGCGATAGCATCAATTTTAATGAGAAGATCACGACCACTGACGGCAGGTATCGGTAAAGTGAATTTGACGGGCTTTGTATCGTTCGACTGGAAACCCAGGCAGGTCATTTCTTGGCTCATTATCTTTCTCACTGCAAACGGGGTAACCATCATAAATAAAGGGTTGAACAAATGCCAGTAACAGAGAATGACACGGTGTTCTTGTCTTTAGCATGACGACTTCATGGTGAATTGACTAAGATGTGAATTAGACTCACTGGCCTGGGTTTTCTAGCTTGCTTAGCAAGATGTATATTGAGTGCTGCTAATAAAGACAGCTGAACACGAACGATAATTGACATGCTGAGTGCAATGATAAATAGGTACTGAAAAACAGTGATTATCACTCAATCAATTGAGCAAGGCCTGTAATGCTTCTAGGTAGCGTGTTTCTGAAGGTGGTTGATTGTCACGCTGTGCCTGCCATAAGGCCTCTGCCAAAGCTTCCATCATTTCATGTTCAGCTTTGTGGCTATCACCAACTTTTTGCAGCAATTGCTGATACACGTCCCGAATACCTGCAGGGCGATCAGTACTGATTTGTTCGTGCAGTGATAAATGTAAACCCATGTGCAGGTATGGATTGGTGTCACCTGACTCAACGAAATATTCCTGCTCAAGGTGTGTTTTCTTTTCAAATACAGCATGATATTCAGGATGCATCTGAAGCACCTGTGCAACGCTTTGCTCTAAAGCTGACAGAGTTTGGGGTGACTGCATTTTTAGCCATACAGTGTGATAAAACTGGCGAAGTTGATCCCGGTTTTGACTAAACATAATTAAGCAGAGTGCGAGATACGACGTGTTTGATCACGAAAATAATCACACAAATGTGTGACGCAGCATTCTTCACATTTGGGTTTACGAGCCGTGCAAACATAACGTCCATGTAGGATAAGCCAGTGATGGGCATCAAGCATGAATTCGGCAGGTACGACTTTCATTAATTTATCTTCAACTGCCCTGACTGTTTTCCCCTTAGCTAGACCGGTCCGGTTTGATAGTCGGAAAATATGGGTATCAACCGCCATCACCGGTTGTTTGAAGACGGTATTCAGTACCACGTTGGCTGTTTTACGACCGACACCCGGTAAAGCCTCAAGTGCGGCACGATCAGCTGGCACTTCACCATTATGTTGCTCGATTAGCTGACGACAGGTTTTGATAACATTTTCAGCTTTGCTATTAAACAAACCGATGGTTTTGATGTACTGCTTCAGACCGTCGACACCAAGCTGATAAATAGCTTCAGGCGTATTCGCGACGGGATAAAGTTTATCCGTTGCTTTGTTAACGCCAACATCGGTGGCTTGTGCTGATAGGATAACAGCGATCAGCAGTTCAAACGGGCTGGTGTAGTTGAGCTCTGTCGTGGGAGCCGGGTTCTGTGCCCGTAAGGTAGCAAAAAACTCCTGTCGCTGCCGTTGATTCATGGTCTACCCAGCCGCTGTTTCAGCTTCTGCATCAATAGGTGCGGCTTTGACTTGACGATTTTCCAGTTTGACATCAATAACGTTTTTCAACGCTACAATCAGACCCAAGCCAATAAATGCGCCTGGTGGTAATAGGGCCAATAAGAAACCACGGTAATCCTCAATAACGGTAATGGTAAGGCCTCGTGCCGCCTCGCCAAACATCAGGTACGCTTGTGACAGCAATGTGCCCTGACCAATCAATTCTCGCATGCCACCCAACACCACCAAAACCGCCGTAAAACCAATTCCCATCATCAGACCATCGAGCAGGGAAGGGCCAACCGAATTACGCGCAGCAAAGGCTTCGGCACGGGCGATAATGGAGCAGTTAGTTACGATCAGTGGGATGAAAATACCCAGGATCAGATACAGCTCGTGAAACCAAGCGTTCATTGATAATTCGATAATGGTGACTATCGAGGCGATAATCATGACGAATACCGGCAATCGTGCTTCATCTGGAATTTGATTACGCAATAATGAGATAAGACCATTAGAAGCGACCAGAGTTATGATCGTCGCTAAGCCTAAACCAAGACCATTAATCACAGTATTGGTTACCGCTAACAGTGGGCACAAACCTAACAGCTGTACTAAAGCCGGGTTGTTTTTCCATAGTCCTTCTTGAATGATTTGTTTATACGCGTTCATTTTTTATCCTCGGTGACGGCAAATAACGCGTCACGATGCGCACGAAAATATTCCAATGATTGTTTCACCGCACCGACAACAGCGCGTGGTGTAATGGTGGCTCCCGTGAACTGATCAAATTCACCCCCATCTTTTTTCACCTTCCATTTAGCTGAAATCGGTTTATCCAGCGACAAGCCTTCGAACTGTAAAATCCAGTCCGATCGTTTTTCATCAATTTTGTCACCCAAGCCCGGTGTTTCTTTGTGATTGATAACACGAACACCAGCCAGCGTACCGTTATGATAAATACCAACTAACATTTTAATTTTTCCTGAGTAGCCGTTGGGTGCCACTACAGTGAATACCGCGGCAACTGGATCGCCTTTAGAGCGAGCACGAAACACACGTGTTGGCGTCTCAGTTCCCAAGTTTTTCGTGGCAGGCAACGTCACGGTATCCGTTAAAATTGCATTGTCGTATTGCTCATGTGGAATCAAGGCATTGATGCCATCAAGTAATGCCTGACGCTGGTTTTCCTGGATTTGATCGCGCGTGTTTTCTTCAGTAAACGCAACTAAAGTCGTGGCCACGATAGCAAACAAACCTAATAACAGGCCCACACGTAGAATGTGTTTATTTAGCTCTGCCATTATTTGACTGCTCCATACACCTTGGGTTGGGTGTAATAATCAATCAGTGGCACCGCCATATTCATTAGCAATACAGCGAAAGCCACACCATCAGGGTAGCCGCCCCAAATTCGAATAATATAGGTTAAAGCGCCCACACCCGCACCAAATACGATGCGGCCTTTCACGGTGGTTGAACCGGATACCGGATCGGTGGCAATAAAGAAAGCGCCGATCATGGTGCCGCCGCTGACTAAATGAAACAGGGGAGAGCCAGTTGTTTCAGGGGCAAAAATAGCTGTGATACTGCTAAATACAAAAATGGTAGCCAGCATTGCAAGTGGTACGTGCCAATTAATAACACGGCGATAGATAAGATATAGACCGCCGACAGCAAACCAGACATTAATCCATTCCCAGCCAAGCCCACCAAAAATACCAAACAGGTTTTGGTTAACAATATATTCAGGCAGAATTTGTTGCCCGATCTGGGTTTTCATTGCATCCAATGGCGTCGCACCGGAAACCGTATCCATGGCTAGGCCTGATGACGTTTCACCATGAAAAATCAGTTGAAACGCGCTCATGAAATCAACAGGGTTCTCACTGAGCGAGATGACTGGCAGCCAGGTTGTCATTTCCAAAGGGAACGACACTAATAGCAAGACATATCCGACCATAGCGGGGTTAAACGGGTTATAGCCCAAACCACCATAGAGGTGCTTGGCAAACACGATAGCAAACATTACCCCAATGGTTGTCAGCCACCATGGTGCTAGAGGTGGTATCGCGACCGCCAGTAATATCGCGGTAACGGCTGCACTGCCATCTGTTATAAACGGCTTAACCGGGCGCTTGCGAATTTTCAGCATGACCGCTTCACTCGCCAGGGCGACGGCTAGCGCTAACGTGATGTTAATCAATACTGCCGGACCAAAAAAATAGACCATGGCGAATACGGCTGGAATCATTGCCAGCAGCACTTGCAACATTTGCAACGTGACGCGGTTAGCCCCTGCTAAAAATGGTGGGCTTATCCGGAATATACCCATGGATTTAGTTCTCCTTGTTTTCCGTGGCTGTTGTATCAGCCTCGGCAGCGGCTTGTTCTTGTTTTTCTTTTTTAGCTTTAGAAGCTGCCAGAGCCGCTTTACGCTGGCGTTGACGCTCTTCTTTTTCCTGTTTTTCTCGTTCAAGTCTGGCTAGGCGGGTTTCAAAACGTTCGCGTGCCAGATCCGATTTTTGATGCTCACGCTCCTGATTCATGATTTCGGTTTTGGCAAAACGGAAATACGACACCAGTGGAATCTTACTCGGACAGACGTAATCACAGCAGCCACATTCAATACAATCGAAGAGGTTGTAGTCCCGCGTTTGGTCAAAATCTTTGGCACGTGAATGCCAATATAATTGCTGCGGTAACAAGCTGGCAGGGCAGGCAGTGGCACAGTCGCCACAACGGATACAGGGCAGCGGTTCACTGGCTGGAGCGGCATCATCCACGCCTACCAAGATACAGTTCGCTGTTTTGGTGACAGGCAAATTATCACCCGACAAGTTAAAGCCCATCATCGGACCACCCAAAATAAAAGGCTCATCAGGCTGACGCTTGGTTTCAGCAAATGCCAGTAACTCGGAAATAGGTGTGCCAAATAATGTTTCGAAGTTACCGGCATGGGTCACATCCGTGCCGGTAACCGTGACGATACGTGAGATCAGCGGTTCGCCATGATTAATCGCTCGACCCACCGCATAAGCAGTCCCCATATTATGGCTGACAATGCCGATATCAATCGGCAAACCATTTGATGGCACCTGTTTACCGGTCACCACTTGAATAAGTTGCTTCTCACCACCCGTCGGGTAACGGGTCGGAATCACCATGATACTGGTGTTCTGCAGTTGTGGACGTGCGGCTAGCGCCAGTTCCATTGCTGAAACGCCTTCCGGCTTATTATCTTCAATGGCAAGAATGACGTTACGTGCACGCAATGCATGCTGCATGATTTCTACACCATCGAGAATGCCTTCAGCTCTTTCACGTAGCAACATATCGTCACAGGTGATGTAAGGTTCACACTCGGCACCATTCAGCAGCAAGGTCTCGACATCATGATGTACACCAGGATTCAGCTTAATAAAGCTTGGGAATCCGGCGCCACCTAAACCGACAATGCCGGCGTCACGGATGATCTGACGAATTTCATGAGCAGACATATCGCGGAAATTTTTGACGGGCTGACGTTCCAGCCACTGATCTTCACCATCGGTTTCGATTGTGATGCATGGCGCATTTAAACCAGAAGGGTGCGGAATCGCTTGCTCATCAATTGCTTTGATGGTGCCTGAGCTCGGCGCATGCAGACATACTGAAACATGGCCCTCTGCTCGGGCAATACGTTGTCCTTTTAAAACCTTATCACCGACCTCAACAATCGGCACAGCGGCGGCACCGATATGTTGTTGTAACGGCAAAATCAACGTTTTCGCCAGTGGCGTTTTGCGAATGGGGGATTGTGTTGATCGTTTCTTGTGACCGTTAAGTTTCAGACCACCTGGAAATGAACCTAATGGTTTACTCATGAGCGACCTCCACGTTCCAACTGAACGTGAGAAGGGTCGGGCCAACGCCACGTATTTGGATTCTGAGCAACTTCCACCATATCAATACAATCTACCGGGCAAGGTTCGACACATAACTCACAGCCTGTGCATTCATCCGCAATGACAGTGTGCATATGTTTAGCAGCGCCTAAAATGGCATCCACCGGGCAAGCTTGAATACATAAAGTGCAACCAATGCAACGATCTTCGTCGATAACGGCAAGTGTTTTGGGCTTTTCGACGCCACATTCTTCATCGAGAGGTTTGGGTTCGACATCAAGTAGATCCGCCAAAGCCTGAATTGTGGATTCGCCACCTGGTGGACAACGGTTAATATCCACTTCACCTGCGGCAATTGCCTCTGCGTAAGGACGGCAGCCGGCAAAACTACATTGGCCACATTGCGTTTGAGGCAGAATTTTATCGATCTGATCAACGATGGGGTCGCCTTCAACCTTAAATTTGATTGAAGCAAATCCCAGTATCAAACCCATTACTAACGCCAGTAGCGTTATCGCTATTATTGCTGTCAACATGGGCTTATACCTTGACCAATCCGGTAAAGCCCATAAAGGCCATCGACATTAATCCGGCAGTAATTAAGCCAATCGCCGCACCTTGGAATGGCACGGGTACATCGGCAGCAGCGAGACGTTCTCGCATTCCAGCAAAAATAACCAACACCATTGAAAAGCCAATCGCCGCACCAAAACCATATAAAGCCGACTCGATGAAGCCATGCTGTTCCTGCACATTCAACAACGCAACACCCAATACGGCGCAGTTAGTCGTAATAAGAGGTAAGAAAATACCCAACACTTGATACAACAATGGACTGGTTTTATGCACAACCATTTCTGTAAATTGCACAACGACCGCGATCACAAAAATAAAGCTGATGGTACGCAGAAATTCGATATTAAAGGGCGCCAATAGGTACGCATTGATCAGATAACTGCTGATAGAGGATAAAGTCAGCACAAATGTGGTGGCAAGCGCCATCCCCATAGCGGTTTCCAACTTACGGGAAACACCCATAAACGGACACAGCCCTAAGAATTTCACTAGAACTATGTTGTTTACAAAAATCGTGCTTATCAATATCAGGGCATAATCTGCCATTAAATAACCTACTGATTTTCTCAGGAATTAGTTGACATTTGAGCATGAGAGCGACTCAGCTGCAAATCGTTAATCGCTAATTATAGCTTAAAAAGGCAAGTTTTCGAAGCGTTGAAATGGATATTAACGCTTGTTCAAGAAGGACTTAGCCAGTGGTGTTGTCGACAACAACGGCGGCGCGAAATATCCTGACTACAGCAGATTAATCTTTTTGACGACGCTGCTTGACTGATTGTGCCAGTTCACGCAATAAACTATCAGTATTATCCCAAGCCATACAGGCATCAGTAATGCTTTGGCCGTAGGTTAATTTTTTGCCTGGTTCGGCATTCTGGCGACCTTCGACCAAATTGCTTTCCAGCATTAATCCGATAATGCGTTTGTCACCTGAGGCTACTTGTGAAGCAACATCACGACAGACAGTTTCTTGTTGTACATGGTTTTTACCACTGTTTGCATGACTGCAATCAATCATCATTCTGACATCTTGGCCTGAACGACCAATTACTTCTGCTGCCGCCCCGACACTAGCCGCATCAAAGTTCGGTTCACGGCCACCGCGTAAGATGACATGACAGTCTGGATTGCCTGTTGTAGAGAAAATTGCCGAACGGCCTTCTTTAGTCACCGACATAAAGTGATGTGGCTTTGAGGCAGACAGACAGGCATCAACAGCGATTTGTAAACCGCCGTCGGTAGCATTTTTAAAACCGACCGGGCAGGACAGGCCCGACGCTAACTCACGATGCGCCTGACTCTCAGTTGTACGGGCACCAATTGCGCCCCATGCCACTAAATCAGCGATGTATTGCGGGCTGATAAGGTCTAAGTATTCTGTCGCTGACGGCACACCCATTTCCGCGAGATCAAGCATCAAGCGGCGGGCAATGAGCAAGCCATCGTTAATCTTAAAACTACCATCGAGGTAGGGATCATTGATTAATCCTTTCCAGCCAACGACCGAACGCGGTTTTTCAAAATAGACGCGCATGATGATGTGAAGCTCATCACTTAATTCTTCCTTCAATGGCTTAAGTCGTGTGGCATACTCACGTGCAGCATCGGGATCATGAATTGAGCAAGGGCCGACAATGACAATCAGTCTGTCGTCTTTCTTGTGCAGAATTTTCTGCGTTGAATTACGCGCATTGAATACCGTCTCCGAAGCTTGGTCGGTGATGGGAAGTTCTTCGTGTAGTTGCGCCGGCGGAATAACTTCCTGTATGCCAGTAATTCGCAGATCGTCTGTGCTGTAAAGCATGGTAAGGTGTAACCAAAAATTTTAAACGTTAAATTGTACCTGTTGCGCCAGTTTTGCGCTATCTCTGGCTGTACTGGAAAACGGTTCATACACAGACTCTTGTGAGTGATATTTGTTCATCTATCATTGCATATTCCATGCTTTATGAACTCTGACGACGGATTACGTCAGAATATTGTCATCGACAAGGGGAAGGATCATATGATGCGGTTGGTAGAATCTCTTAAGCATGGCCAAGAAAAGCTTGAGTCCATCAATACGGAACTCAAGCACAGAGTGGAGTCAACTCTGAAAACCTGGCCAGAAACGATTAATAAAAAAGTGACAGACATCCGTAATATGTCCTTGCCGTGGACACAGTATTTTCATTTCTTTGATGAGGTGGAAGCACAACAGCCCATCACTGAACACAAGGCACTTAGTGACAAATTCATCGACTTGCACCAGCGCTTACTAGCCAGTCTGGGAGAAGAGAGCTTTGTCGGTGAGTGGGTTGAGGTTGACCAGCATAAGATCGACCAATTTGCTGAAGTCACCGGTGACCATCAATGGATTCACACAAATCCTGAAAAGGCAGCACTGGAGTCACCGTTTAAGCAAACTATTGCTCATGGTTTTTTGACCTTATCACTGATTCCACAACTCACAGATACCGTAAACCCGGAAAAAAATGATTACCCTGAAGCACGGCTCGTCGTAAATTACGGAATGAATAAAGTGATTTTTCCAGCGCCAGTCAAAGCGGGGAGGCGAATACGTGCCAGAACCCGTATCATTGACATCAAATCACTGCGGCGCGGACTCGAGTTGGTCAGAGAAGTGACAATTGAAATCGAAAACAGCAAACGACCAGCTTGTATTGCTGAGATGATATTGCGACTGTACGACTAAATCCGGCAGTGGAACGGCCATCTGGCCGTTCCTTTACTTCAACTTTAATGAACAACCTGTTCAAACAGTGAGGCATTAAGCCATAAGTGAACCCAAATACTCGCTGCGTAGCCTAAGGCAATTGCCCAGGCCCACTTCAGGTGGGTAAAGAAGGTATAGATACCGCGCGCCTGTCCCATCACGGCAACACCAGCCGCAGAGCCAATCGACAATAAAGAGCCGCCCACACCCGCTGTGAGTGTGACTAATAACCATTGACCATGGCTCATATCAGGCATCATAGATAAGACAGCGAACATGACAGGGATGTTATCTACCACTGCAGAAATTATACCGATCAGAATATTCGCTGTGGTCGGACCTAAGTCGCCATACATCAGTTCTGACCCCAGTGCCAGATAACCAATTGTGCCAAGACCACCGACACACAGAATGATGCCATAGAAGAACATCAATGTGTCCCATTCTGCACGCTCAATTTGTTGAAAAATATTAAACGGTTTTCTGTCTGAACCGACTTGTTCCAATTTCATTAGAATGCGCGATTCACGCAGCTTCAACACATAACCATAAATTTTCAAGAAACCAAGCCCCGTCATCATGCCAACAACGGGTGGCAAATGCAGGAAGTTATGCGCACATACCGCCATAGCAATGGTCAGCAAGAACAGACCGATAACAACAAAGGCGCCTTGCTTTAATTCCGCTTTATCTTGATTTGCTTCAGGTGTTGCATTCTTCATTGCCAACGACATTATAAAGGCGGGTACAAACCAATTGACGACGGAAGGAATGAAGAGGGCAAAGAATTCATGGAAATCCACCACACCTTTTTGCCAGACCATTAATGTGGTGATATCACCAAATGGACTGAAAGCCCCTCCGGCATTAGCTGCAACGACAATATTGATACAAGCCAGCGAAACAAATTTGATGTTTGACCCACCCACAGCCATCACCACTGTAGCCATCAGAAGGGCAGTGGTTAAGTTGTCTGCAACCGGTGAAATAAAGAAAGCGAGTAAGCCGGTTAACCAGAAAATGGTTCTGAGTGAGAAGCCTTTGTTAATGAGCCATGAGCGAAGAGCATCAAATACACCACGTTCCCCCATGGTGGCGATGTAGGTCATCGCTGCTAACAAGAATAAGAATAACTCGGCATATTCCAGCAGGTTATGCCGAATCATGATTTCAGCGGTGTGGTGATATTCTGAGTCAGGTTGTTGGGCGTAAACGAATGCAATGAGTGCCCAGATGATGCCAGCAGCCACCATCACGGGCTTGGATTTACGCATGTGAATTTCTTCTTCCACCACCACCAAGGCATAAGCAAAGACGAATAACGCTATCGCGGTATAGCCCACCCAATGAGCAGTGAGATCTAAGAATTTGACGTTATCTGCTGCAAAAGCAAGTTGGGGTATAAAGGAGAGAATCAGGCCAAACAGCGCGGCAGTGACGGCAGTATGGCCTTTGGATGAAGCGTTCACGTTGCAAATCCTTGTTGAGTTTCAGATCAGCGTGCAATCATACGCCGCCAGAAAATCAAAGCAACTACCTAAAACAAAGTACTTATTTATTAGTAACGCTGTTGTAGAAACCCAATGAGGCATCCTCTACTAAATCGAAAACATGATTAAACCCATTTTGCCCACCATAGTAAGGATCAGGCACATCGCGCTCTTCACGCATAGGCGCATACTCCAGAAACATCTTCACTTTCGCTAAGTGTTCGCTCGGACAGGCATCAGTAAGTATCTGATAATTGTCCTGATCCATGGCCAGAATGTAGTCAAATTCTTCAAAGTCAGCGTGAGCAAACTTGCGTGCGCGAATGAATGATAAATCAATGCCGCGTTGTTTCGCCGTTTGCTGAGCACGCTTATCCGGTTGTTCTCCAACGTGATAAGCATGCGTGCCAGCTGAATCGATTAAAAAGCGGTCACGACTCCCATTTTTTTCAACTAGATTGGTAAACACACCTTCCGCGGTAGGTGAGCGACAGATATTGCCCATGCAAACAAACAAGACTTTGATTTGGCTCATTTTTCCTCTTTTATGCTTGTGCTAGTAAACGATCAATCATAGCTTCAGCCTGACCCAGATAGCCAGCGCCGAACAGATTGAGATGATTAATAATGTGGTACAGATTATAGAGTGTTTTACGCATCTGATAACCCTCATTGACAGGGTAGATATCGTTATAGGCAGCAAAAAAATCACCGCCAAAACCACCGAATAATTCCGTCATAGCCAGATCGGCTTCACGATCACCATAATAACAAGCGGGATCAAAGATGACCGGGTTACCCAACTCATCTGCAGAGGCATTACCGCCCCATAAATCCCCATGCAAAAGAGAAGGATGCGGCTCATGACCGTCTAGCAAACTACTCAGACTTACCAATAGTTTTTCACCCTGTGACTGCAGACGACCACCAAAGCCATTTTTGGCTGCAAACTCAAGTTGCTTGCCGAGTCTTTCCTGTTGCCAAAACGTCAACCAATCGTGTTGACGGTTATTAATCTGTGGTGTGCTACCAATGGTGTTATCCATGTGCCAACCAAAATAGGGTTGCGGCTTTTGATGTAAGGCGGCTAGTTGTTGCCCCAGCATGGTGGATGCATGGCCTCGCAAGCTGCTCAGTGAAATATGTTCCAACGCCAGATAGCTATGGCCATCGGCAACGCCATAACAAATGACCTCAGGAACACGAACAGCATTAATAGCGTACATCTCCTGCAACCCTTGAGCCTCAGCTTCAAACATGTCAGCCAGATGTGGGCTATTCACTTTAATGAAGTAGGATTGATCATCACTATCAAGCCGGTAGGCGGCGTTAATACAACCGCCACCGATACTACTGATAGAGGCCTTGGACAAGGACGAGTCTGTCGCTGTCTCTATTGCTTGAATAATGTCTTCAAATTGAGCCATAGTCGCTTTCCTGTTGTCATAGGCAGTATAGCTGGACAATGCCAGCCTGAGTGTTAAGCTGAGCCCATATTTTGCCAATAGGCGCAAGGAGGTTGTCAATGACAGCGCAAAACATCATGAACCCAAAACAGCGTGTAGCAGTACATGCCGCGAACCTTGTAGAAGCAGACATGATCGTTGGTTTGGGAACCGGTTCGACTGCAAATTTATTTATTGAGGCACTGGCAAAACGCAATCGTAACGAACACCTTAAAGTGACCACGGTCAGCAGTTCAGCGATAAGTGCCGTCAAGGCAAAAGAGGCGGGATTACCGGTTGTCTCGATTGATTCGCTTGATTATCTGGATATGTATGTGGATGGTGCCGATGAGGTGACACCGGATCTCACCTTACTCAAAGGCAGGGGGCAAGACCTTGTCAGAGAAAAACTATTGGCTTCGGCTGCCGATCAATTTTATGTGTTAGTGGATGAAAGCAAACTGGTTGAGCATATCGGTCAAAATTTCCCGGTACCTGTTGAGGTGTTACCCGAGGCATGGAAGCTGGTTTTAGCGCAACTTAAACAGCACGGTGGGGTTGGTGAATTGAGAATGAACGCGGCGGGGGACAATGTCGCGTTTACCGCTCACGGCAGCTTGGTTTTGGATATGAGCTTTGAGCATATTGACAGCCTTGAACTGACGATGCTGCTGGATACCATTGCTGGCGTGGTTGAACACGGCATTTTCAGTGACTTAGCTTCTGCCGTCTTTATTGGTGGAGAACAGGAAGTCGAGGAACATTGGCGTTAGGCAGCCGGCGACGCCGGCTGCCTTGCCACTGCGTTTAGGCTTTTAGTTGCTCTAAAATGGTTTCGGCTTTGGATTTACCAAACTCGCCAGAACCCTCGACACCAAGGTAAGTCACCGTACCGTCTTTGACAATCATCGCAAAACGGTAACAACGTACACCCATACCACCGCCTGTGAGATCGCGATCCAGACCAAGGGCTTTAGCATACTCTGCGCTGCCATCGGCCATCATGCGAACTTTGCCTGTGGCTTGATTTTCACGACCCCATGAGGCCATCACAAACGCATCATTTACCGCCATGCACCAAATCTCATCGGCACCGGCCGCTTTGATTGCGTCAGCATGTTCGACAAAGCCCGGTAAGTGTTGGGCTGAACATAAAGGTGTATAAGCACCGGGTACGCCAAAAATGACGATGGTCTTGGCTTTAACTTGCTCGCCAACATCCATCGGCTGAGGGTTCATAGGGCACCCGTTTTCCGGGTCAAATTCAGTTGATTCGGTTAGCTTGCCAGCTGGGAGGGATTGGCCAACTTCAATAGTCATGACGACTCCTTTTGTTGCTGATTGAGAGATTAGGCAGCTTAGCATAAGCCATTAACGTGAAGATAAAAACGCCACAAGCGCCGGGGTTTTATGAGTTTGGTTTTCACTGCCTCAGCCGTTATCATGGCGGACATCATTTGTTTTACAAATAAAGGACTTTTTTCATGGCTGAACAACAACTGCGCTGGGGTATTCTTGGTGCCGCACGTGTCAATGACAAATTATTGCCAGCAATTGTCGAAGCGCCCAATGCGCGTTTGGTCGCGATTGCCAGTCGCCGTGCTGGTGCTGCTGCAGAAACCTTGCAAAAGCATGCACCTGATCAAACCGATGTGGAAACGTTGGACGATCCAGAGGCCTTATTGAGTCACAGTGGTGTCGATGCTATTTACTTGCCGATGGCGAATGAAGAGCATGCTGAGTGGGCATTAAAAGCGATTAACCATGGTAAGCATGTTTTAATTGAAAAACCGATGGCGCTGACAGTGGCGGATATTGACGCCATTGAAGCAGCTGCCAAAGCGAATAATGTAACGGTGATGGAAGGCTTTATGTATCGCTTTCACACTCAGCATGATTACGTTAAAGAACTTCTCGACTCAGGCAAAATTGGTGAAGTTCGTACGGTTAAAACAGCCTTTGCGTTTCCCATGAAACCTGCTCGTTTATATCGGATTAACCGGGATATTGCCCACGGTGGTGGGGCGATGTGGGATATTGGTCCTTATGCGGTTCATACTGCCCGTTTATGGTTTGATCATGAACCCGTTGCGGTGACAGCCTTGGCGAAATTGAATGAACATGGTGCTGACGTCAGCCTGAGTGGTATTTTTGATTTTGATAATGGTCGTTACGCTCACTTTGAAATGAGCTTTGAGCATTCTCGTCGTAGTGAATACCAAATTATCGGCACCTTGGGCGGCATTAAATGTCACACCGTTTGGCAACCTGATACGGAACCTGCCTTGGTAAGCTACTGGACGGATGCGGGTGAAGAAGAGACGGTTTCATTACCTGCAGCGAATCACTTTAACCGCGAAATTGAGCATTTCTCTGACTGTGTTCTGTCAGGTAAAGCACCGTTTTTATCTATGGCGGACGCTCGTGGAAATTGTGCTGCCATCAATGCCGCCCTGCAGTCTGCACGTAAAGGACAGGTTGTTCGAATAGCTTAATTACTCGGCCATAGGTAACACAATGCGGAAACTGCATATTGCGATCGCCACCAACAAGATCGATGAATCCATCGAAGATTATTCCATTCGCTTAGGCGTTCGTCCGTGCTCTTCAATTGCGGGTGAATATGCTTTGTGGCGAACTGAGTCGCTGAATCTATCGGTACGCCAAGACGCTAGTTGTGCTCCTGGCACTTTACGACATTTAGGTTGGGAAGAGTCTTCGGCTGAAGCATTTACACAGGATGTGGATATTAATGGCATTGTGTGGGAGAAATTCGCTGCACAGCATCAAGCCGATGAGATTAATGAAATATGGCCTGAGGCTGACTATAAACCGGGATAAGACTAGAAATGTTAGGCTTTACAGAGTCTCGGCGCTTGGCTGTTTATTTAAGGAACCCAGATAGATGAGCGAACATGAAAAACTGAACTATGTTGAGTTTCCTGCAGCTGATTTAGCCGCTACCAAGGCCTTTTTTGCTGCCGCATTTGATTGGTCGTTTGTCGACTATGGGGCTGAGTACACAGCCTTTTCCGGGCAAGGTTTGGATGGGGGCTTTTTTCAGGCTGATAGCTGTTCCAATACCGCTAACGGAGCCGCTTTGCTGGTCTTTTACAGCAATAATTTAGAAGCAACACAGGCGAAAGTTAGTGATGCTGGCGGCAACATCGTTAAGCCCATTTTCAGTTTTCCTGGCGGTCGCCGGTTTCATTTTACAGAGCCAAGCGGCAATGAGTTTGCAGTATGGTCTGATGTAACGTGATCTTAATCAGATAAATAATATTCGATGGTCGACACGACGCGGATCTTTTTTATATGTGGATTGTTTTTATCACGAGGACTGATGCTGAATTGACCCTGTGAGGCGCGGCGTATTTTGCCCAAACTACTGTCAGAGTCATCAGCAAACTTTTCTGCAACTTCGCGCGCCTTGCGCGTGGCTTCTTCAATCATCGCAGGTTTGATTTCATTGAGACGAGTGAATAAATACTCTGTCTGTGACTGGTAGTTATTTCCAGTTAATACAATACCTTCTTTGCCTAGCTCTGACAGTTTACTCATGACCTGTCTGACGGTTTCAATTTCCTCGGAATAAACGGTGACTGTTTGCATCCCTGTGTATCGAAACTCGGCACGTTGATTGCCGCCATATTGCTGTGCCGATTTATCGGTGATGGCGGGCGAAGTGAGTGAGATATCATCACGTTCGATACCTTGTTCAGTCAGAAACTGAATAATGGTCTGCGTGTTGTTATCAATATCAGAATAGAGTGTTTGCAGCGAATTATCTGCCAAAGTGAATTGAATAGGCCAAATGACAATGTCGGCCATAAATTCTTGTTCTGATAAGCCTTTTACGGTGACGCTGCGCTCGAATTCTTTATAACTGATGGCAGCATTTGCCAACAAAAAACCAAGGCTACTTAAACCCAGAAATAATGAAATACCCAGAACAAGGGCATTCAGAGATCCTTTTTCCTGCATCATGTACTCCTTGATAATCAGCCTTAAACTGTTAGCGGCAGTTTAGCAGTGATTATAGTTTCCGTGAAAAATGCTCGCGAGCAAAATCAACACGCTGTTGAGCGGTCATTTTATGTTTATGGCCTAAGGCTTCAACTTGGCGTAACCGGGGTAATAATCCTTCGCCATTGGCGACTTGGATGCTTAGGCCCGGTCGAGCATTAAGCTCTAGTAACATCGGCCCTTTATGGCGATCCAATACGATGTCAGTGCCTAAATAACCTAAGCCTGACATTTCGTAGCATGACACGGCGAGAGCTAATAATTGCTCCCAATGTGGGACTTTCAGGCTGTGCAGATTGGTGCCTGTGTCTGGATGTAATAAGATTCGACGGTCAAATTGTACTGCACGCAAAGCACTGCCATCACCAATATTAAGACCAACGCCTACAGCGCCTTGATGCAGGTTCGCTTTGCCATTGGAATCAGACGTTGATAAGCGCATCATTGCCATCACTGGAAATCCCTTGAATACAATGACACGTGTATCCGGAACACCTTCATAAGTGAAGCCAGTAAAACAGTCATCAAACTCAATGAGGGCTTCAATGATGGCGACATCAGCGCGACCACCTAATGAGAATAATCCCGCCAGAATGTTTGAAACATGTCTTTCCAGGTCGCTTAAACTGACCGTTTGCCCATTGGCTTTGTGGTAGCCGTTTTCATCATTACGCGTGATAACTAAAATACCTTTACCACCCGAGCCATGAGCCGGTTTGATACAAAAGCCGGGGTAGGTCGCAATTAACTCACTTAAGTCGCCCACTTCATGTTGCTCGCGGATGACACCAATCAAGTCAGGTGCGGTAACGCCATGATCCAAAGCGATTTGTTTGGTCTGCAATTTATCATCAACCAATGGATACAAATGACGCGGGTTATAACGGCTGATATATGAAATATTACGTCGATTCATGCCCAAAACGCCCTTGCTGGCTAATCGACTGGGATGAACATAACGGTGTTTGACATCCCGTAGCCAGTTAATCAGAGGACCGCTCATTATTTATCCTCAACCATCGGTTTAAAGCGTTTTAGCTCAAGTAGACGATAACCGGTGTAATTACCTGCCATAAGTACCAAAGCCATCAAAATTAACTGAATACCGAGGAAGTTAAAGGTCAGGTGACGGATCAACTCATTATTCATCGCAAGATAGGCCAGCACGGCAACCAAGAGTGACCCACCACCTTGAATGACGACCTGATGGGGGCCTTCCTCTTCCCACAAAATCGACATGCGTTCAATGGTCCAGGCTAAAATAATCATCGGGAAGAAAGTGACTTTCATGCCCTCTGTCAGGCCCAACTTATAAGCAATGATTGAGAAGATGGCGATAATACCGATGACCATGATTATCACAGCGGATATTCGGGCGACCAAAAGCAGATTGAGATAGGACAGATAGGAGCGAATCACCAGGCCAGCGCCGACAATCAATAAAAAGCCGACCAAACCGGTTATCAAGCTGGTTTGAATAAACGCTAAGGCAATCAAAACGGGCATGAACGTGCCAGACGTTTTTAGACCGACCAAAATACGCATTAGTACCACCATCAATACGCCAACCGGTATCAGTAAAATACCTTTAAACAGGGCTTGTTCTTCAAGCGGCAGCGTATATAACGAGAAGTTGAGCAATTCGTTATCAGCAAATTTTTGGTTTAAAGCGACGCTAAATGGCTGCTCTTGCTCAATCATTGAAAAAGTGACGTGTGAATTAATGCCTCCGACGACTTCCAAAACAGGGCCCGAGTGGTATTCCCACAACAATAGATTTTCAGGACGTCCGCGTTCACCGGTTTCAGGATTAAACAGTTCGTAATCTTCGCCATCAAATACCTGAATGTAATTCACAAGTTCTTGTCTGCGCCGACCATCTTCCAGATATAAGGCGTGTACTTCTCGAGCAGGAACTCCGGCCTGATGCAGTAATTGCACAATCCAGTTCAGCTGTGGCTTGAGCTGTGCCAGTAATTGCGCGTTCTGAGACTGTATATTGAACTCTTGGATCAATTCGCGGGCGAGTGTGTATGGGTTAGAGGAGCGCTCTTGAGCACGATCTAATAACTGATTCGCTGCTGTCGCATAGGGTTCTTTTTCAATATGAACCTTCAACTTCGGTGGTTTGCTTGTTTGTGGTGGTGCGGCGTAGGGATCAAGCAACATATCGACTTTATAGTAGAGCGCTTGTTCGCCCGATGCGTTGCGAACTGACCATTCGGCGCGATCGCCACCTGTTTCACGTTCAGAAAAAGCCAAACCATAGCCTGGGCTGGCGGTTTGTTGATTCAGTTGTGTGAAACCAGGCTGAGTGTTGGGGATTGCTAATGAAGCCAAAATTTCTTCACCGGTCGCGTCAAACTCCACTTTGGCTTCGATGGACCATGTTTGGCGTGTTTCGCCTGGTAACCAGGGAATGTCATACGTGTAGTGACGGTGCAGAGTGAGGCTGACACCGGCAATAATAAGCAAGCCCACCAACAGGTAAAAAGGTTTGCGTGATGCCATTACTGAGTCCTTTATTGTTTCTTCGTTTTACTGACTGCTTCTAATTGCGGCTGGCCTTCAACGATTGCAGGTTTGGGTTGAATATTTTCTCTGGCAACATCCACAATAGCGACATCCCGCAGAAACTCACGGCCAAGCAAAATGGGATAACTCATTTGAGTGCGGTCAGTCAGTGTAAACTCTGCGACCTCAGTCATTTTCCCCAGCCGTACTGTGAGTGAGGCAACCGGACGGCGATCCAGTTCATTACTAGAAGCCTGCCTAATTTTGACATAACGTACGAGCGGCGCTTCAATCTCAAAGCTATCATCACTATCGTCCGGGGCTAAGCGGAAACGCACCCAGCGTTTGCCATCCTTCTCAAAAGGCGTAATGTCTAAGGCACTAATCGAAGAGGTTTTTGCGCCGGTATCGATGCGTGCTTCGTACACACGGTTCACCGACTCAATCCATAACCACTCATCTTTACCAACAACAATCTTGTTGCCGAGGTTTTTGCTGTCAGTGACTGCAACAGGTTGCGGGCATTGGCTGGGCTTTTTAGCAGTAATGACAGCGGGTTGAACCGGTGGTGTGTCCAGTTTATTTTCGATCTGCTCGAGTCTCTGATCCAGTTGTCGCTGGCCTTTTTGTACTAGCTGATACTGATCGAGATTCGTTTGCTGTTGATCTTGCCAGCCCTGGCATTGTTGTTCCATTTGTTCAGCTAATCTTAATTCCGTTTCGGTTAAAGCGTTAGTTAACTGAGCTGGGCTAACGGTAGGTGTCGGCGGTGTTCTGTTAATACAGCCGCTTAGCAGAATGCTTGAAATCATCAGAAGAGGGACAAAAGTTTTAACCATGTGATTCCTGTCGTGGAAATTGAGTTTGAAACAGTCCAAAACCAACTGCTTATTGTAGCAGAGAGATTAAGAATAAAGATGTGGCTTGATTAGAAGTTTCGTATTGCCATACTTTTAGTATCTGGTTCAGGTGTCATTACCTTTGCTGCGACGTAGCAATAGGTGGATATATCTGCCCATATCGCGATAAGTAGGCATGCGGCAATACTGCCTTTCCAAAGCAAACAGTTCAGCGTCGTTGCTGTTGTCATGTGCTTGCTTGGTCATGTAATCGTTAAACACACGAATGCCAGTATGTTTACAGACGGTAAAGCCGAATTCAGTTAATGCCGCAATCACATCATGAGGAAACTGTGGGTTAGGTGGCGTGAGTTTGTTACCTTTGCCCAAATAACTGTCTTCTAAAATGTGCTTTAATCGCCAGCCGCCTTTCAAGACATTGTTATAAACCATAGCGTTGCGGTTATAAAACAGCAAGGATAAATAACCGCCATACTCGACCTTTTGAGCCAGCGTTAATAAAGATGGAAGCGGGGCAGCCAGCCATTCGATGACAGCATGGCATAAAACGACGTCAAAGGCTGGTGTTTGAATTGCAAGCGACTGCGCCGACTGATGATGAAAGCTGGCAGACTCACCATGCTGTTCAAAGTTAGCCTGAGCTTTTTCCAACATCTTTGAGGAAAGATCACACAATGTCAGTTGGTGACCTTGTTGCGCTAACCACAGGCTGATTTGTGCCTGACCACACCCTGCATCCCAGATAGTGAGTGGGGCGCACTGTGTAAATTGGGCCAGATCTTCCTGTAATAACTGCAAACGCCAGCCACCTTTGGCCGTGTCATAGATGCGAGTCTCAAAGCGATCAATCAAGTCGTCAAAGTTACGATCTTGTAAATCAGCCATGACTATTTGCCAAGTAGGGCATCCAGCAATTTATCCAGTACCACAATGCGTTCCTCAGCCTCTGGCATATCATCAACAAACCGCAACTTGTCTTGACCATCCAGCTTGAACCGCTTGGGCTGTTTTTGGATAAGGTTGATAATGGTCATGGGATCGATATTAGGCTCTTGCTCGAATATTAAACGGCCACCGGCATCATAAACATCAATCTTGCGAATGCCGACAGCTTTGGCTTTAAAGCGAATTTCATGGATGGCAAACAAGGTTTTGACTTGCTCTGGCAACAAACCAAACCGGTCGATCATTTCAACCTGTAATTCATGCAAGGCGTCATTATCGGCTGCCGCCGCGATGCGTTTGTAGAGCACCAAACGCGTATGTACATCAGGCAGGTAATCAGATGGAATTAAAGCCGGAACATGTAAATCAATTTCCACAAAGTGCCTGTCCTGATTAGTCAGGCTTGGTTCTTTGCCAGACTTCATGGCTTTTACAGCACGTTCCAGTAACTCATTATAAAGATTGAAACCAATCTCATGCATTTGGCCGCTTTGTTCATCACCAAGCAACTCACCCGCGCCACGAATTTCCATATCATGGGTTGCCAGAGTGAAGCCCGCGCCCAGATCTTCGATAGATTCAATCGCTTCAAGTCGCTTGACCGCATCTTTGGTCATCACTTTTTGTGGCGGTGTAATCAGATAAGCATAGGCACGATGGTGAGAGCGGCCAACCCGACCACGAATTTGGTAAAGCTGTGCTAAACCCAATTTATCAGCACGATCAATAAAGATAGTGTTGGCTGAGGGCACATCGATACCGGTTTCGATAATAGTGGTACAAACCAGCACATTAAATCGCTGATGGTAGAAATCAAGCATGACTTGCTCAAGTTCACGTTCACGCATCTGACCGTGTGCGACAGCGACTTTCGCTTCCGGCATGATGGCTTCAATCTCTCTGGCGACACGCTCGATATCTTCTACTTTGTTGTGCAGGAAGTAGACCTGGCCACCACGTTTGATTTCACGCAGCATGCCTTCACGGATTTTTTCCGCTTCCCACTGCATAACAAATGTTTTGATTGCTAAACGTCGGGCTGGAGCTGTCGCAATGATCGATAAGTCGCGAATACCTGAAATCGACATATTCAATGTACGAGGAATCGGCGTGGCTGTGAGTGTTAAGACATCAATCTGACTGCGGTATTTTTTGATTTGTTCTTTTTGTGTGACACCAAAACGATGTTCTTCATCGAGTACAAATAAACCCAGACGTTTGGGTTCGATATCTTGTTGCAGCAATTTATGGGTGCCAATAATGATATCGGCCTGACCTTCACTGATGCCTGACTTCACTCTATCGAGTTCTTTTTTGGAACGAAACCGGGATAAGACTTCTACTCTTACCGGCCAGTCAGCAAAGCGATCTTTGAAATTTTCATAGTGTTGCTGGGCAAGTAACGTTGTGGGCACTAACACTAACACCTGCTTACCGGAGTGAACGGCAAGGAACGCGGCGCGCATGGCAACTTCAGTTTTACCAAAGCCGACATCGCCACAGACGAGTCTATCCATAGGATGCTCAGAAAGCATGTCTTTGGTGACGGCATCGATGGCATCTTGCTGATCGGGGGTGGGTTCAAACGGGAATGCAGCAGCAAACGCGGCATAATCCTCACCGGGTGTTGCCATCGGCGTTTTCTTATTCGCTGCTCTGCGAGCGTAAATATCCAATAATTCGGCTGCTACATCACGGGCTTTTTCGGCAGCGCGCTTACGGGCTTTATCCCACTGACTGGTGCCTAATTTATGCAGTGGCGCCAGTTCGGGAGCAGCACCGGCGTAACGGCTAATTAGGTCGAGAGAGGCCACGGGCACATAAAGTTTATCGCCTTTGGCATATTCCAAGGTGACGTATTCCGCTGTGACATCACCGATATCTAAAGTCTGTAAACCGAGATAACGGCCCACCCCATGATCTTCATGAACAACGGCATCACCCACCGATAACTCAGCCAAATTTCGAATAATGGCATCGGTGTCACGCTTTTTGCGGCTACGACGACGTCGCTGCATTACCTGCTGACCGAAGAGTTGCGGTTCGGCAATCACAGCCATATTCTGCATGGGCAGAATCAGGCCTTGTTCTAATGGGGCGACGGTCACCGCTAGCTTCGTGTCGCTATCAACAAATTCATCCCAGTTTTTTACGGTAGTCAGTTGAATCGCTTGCTGTCGCAATAAATCCAGCAATGTTTCACGGCGTCCGGCGCTTTCGGCGGCAAACAAAACACGGCCATCAAACTGCTCGATAAATTGCTGCAAGGCTTCACAAGGCTTATCTTTGCGCGCATTCATTGTCAGTTGTGGCGGTATCAAACTGGTGTAGTTTTGATGACCCGCTTTTGTTTCATGCTCGAACGTTTGCAGTTGCAAGCGTTGGTAGTGTTTAAACCGACCAAATAAATCATCAACGGGGACAAAAACCTGTTGTGGCTCTAGCAGCGGACGCTCAATATCAACGCGATGTTGGCGAAAGCGATCGCTGATTTCCTGCCAGAAGGCTTCAGCGCCATGAAGGGGATCGGCAACATTTACGATCAGCGTATTATCTGGCAGATAGTCGAGCAGGGTGCTGGTTTCTTCAAAAAACAGGGGTAGGTAATATTCAATACCACCCGGCACGTTGCCTTCACTGACTTCACGATAAATAAAGCTGCGTTGCGGATCGCCTTCGAAGTGACGGCGAAACTGCTGACGAAATAATTGAATGCCATCTTCCGACATCGGAAATTCACGCGCAGGCAGTAAGCGGATAGTGTCGATGTTTTCAATTGAACGCTGCGTTTCGGGATCAAATGTTCGCAGGGTATCAATTTCATCATCAAACAAATCAATCCGATAAGGCAGTTTGCTACCCATTGGGTAGAGATCGATAATGGCACCACGTACGGTAAACTCACCATGCTCCATGACTTGGGATACATTGCGGTAGCCAGCTTTTTCAAGTCGCATGCGCCACTGCTCAATATCGAACTGATCGCCAACCTCAAGCATCAGGGTATTGCCCTCAAGGTATGCGCGCGGTGCGATGCGTTGCATTAAGGTGGCAATGGGGACGAACAGGATGCCCTGTTTGAATAAAGGCAGTTGATGCAGGGTTTCCAATCGTTCTGAAACAATATCCTGATGCGGCGAGAAGGTATCGTACGGCAGCGTTTCCCAGTCAGGAAAATGCAGGATAGGACGGGGATTGTTACCGAGGTAGAATTTTGCCTCTAATTCCAGTCGATGCGCGGTTGCCATGTCATCGGTAACGACCAGTAAAGGCCCGTCATGCTGTTGCGCGGCGCGGGCAAGAAGTAACCCCTGTGCACTACCGTACAGCTGACCGGCGTATAAGGCCGTTTTAGCGTTGGCAGGAAGCGATGGTTGAAGCAAATTTGGCTGTTGTTTAGGCACGATTCGATTATTGTCGAAAAAAAGTCATATTTTCACATAAAAAGCGAAAGCCTTGTCAGCAACTTGAAAACAAGGCTACATTAACCCCTGCTTTTTATAGGTGAAAAGCAAGTTAGCTATACTGACAAAGGTGCAGGAGAATAAAATGGTAAAACGAACAGAGAATGTCGTGTTGTTAAAAGTGATTGGGTCATGCGAGTTAATTGTCGCATTGGCTATGTTATATTTTTTCCACGAAGACATTCCTGCCATTATTGGTGGCGTGATCTTATTAGGACTATCGGCTAATAGCTTTATTCAGGCTCATAAGTGTTACAAACGCCAATATAGACCGATTGACAATGATGATTAGTACCATGACTTATGGCTGAAGCAGAAACAAAAACAGAAACAAATGCATTTGACTCAGCCGCTTTTTTGAAAAATCTGACAGGACGGCCTGGTGTTTATCGAATGCTCGATCACACCGGCACTGTTATTTATGTCGGTAAGGCTAAAAACCTAAAAAAACGGGTATCAAGTTATTTTAGAAAAACGGGTCTGACTGCCAAAACACAGGTGATGGTGGCTCAGATTGCGGCCATTGAAACCACGGTTACGCACACTGAAAATGAAGCATTAATTCTTGAGAATAATCTCATCAAAGAGTTGATGCCACGCTACAACATCCTGTTGCGTGATGATAAAAGCTACCCTTACTTGTTTATTTCCGGCGATACCTTTCCTCGTTTGAGTGTGCATCGTGGTGCCAAGCGAAAAGTGGGGAAGTATTTTGGTCCATATCCGAGTGCTGGTGCTGTCAGAGAAAGTCTGAATTTGCTGCAAAAACTCTTCCCTGTTCGTCAGTGCGAAGACAGTTATTATTACAATCGCTCACGGCCCTGCCTGCAATACCAAATCAAGCGTTGTACCGCGCCATGTGTTGGTTTGGTTTCTGAAGAAGACTACAAAAAAGATGTGGAACACACCATCCTGTTTCTGGAAGGCAAAAACCAGCAGGTGATGGATGATCTCAGTGCGGATATGGAAGCCGCTTCACAACGGCTTGATTTTGAACAAGCCGCAGCCATTCGAGACAAGGTGATTGCGTTACGACGTGTGCAAGAACGGCAATATGTGAGTTCTGAGCAAGGCGAATTTGATGTGCTGGCGGCGATTGTCAAAGATGGCATGGCGGTGGTCGAAGTTTGCTTTATTCGAGGCGGTCGAAACTTGGGGAGTAAGAGTTATTTTCCTAAAGGTTCGGCTGACAGCTCGCCCGAGGAATTATTGGCCGCCTTCATTCCTCAATATTATCTGGGCAAGAATGTACCCAGTGAAATTTTATTGAGCCATCAGGCTGACGATATCAGTCTGCTACAAGACGTTTTGCAGACTGAGTCCGGTCATAAAGTCAGTCTCAGACAACCTAAACGTGGACAAGGCGTTCGTTGGATGCAAATGGCGAAGACTAATGCCGATATCAGTCTCGCTCAACGCTTAAGTAGCCGTTCTAATTTATTGCAACGGTTTGAAGTGTTGCAGGATGCGTTAGAACTGGACGAACTTCCCAAACGGATTGAATGTTTCGATATCAGCCATACCCGTGGTGAGAGAACCGTCGCGTCCTGCGTTGTGTTTGGTTTGGAAGGGGCTATCAAAGCGGATTACCGGAAGTTTAATATAGAAGGCATTACCGGCGGCGACGATTATGCAGCCATGAACCAAGCCCTGTCGCGTCGTTTTACCCGCTTACAGAAAGGCGAAGGCAAACGCCCAGACTTATTGCTTATTGATGGTGGTAAAGGCCAGATAAAAGAAGCGCAAGAAGTACTGGCAGAATTGAACCTGAGTGACTTACCGATATTGGGGATTGCCAAAGGTCCTGAGCGCAAGCCGGGGGAAGAAAGCTTGTTTTTGGTCGGACGAGCAGGAGAGGTCACCTTATCCGCTGACTCACCGGCTTTACATCTACTCCAGCAAGTGCGTGATGAAGCGCACCGTTTTGCTATTACTGGGCACAGACAGCGCCGAGCCAAGGCGCGAAAGACATCAACATTGGAACACATCGAGGGATTGGGACCAAAACGGCGTCAGAAGTTATTACAACAATTTGGTGGCCTGCAAGAGGTTCAGCGTGCTGGAGTCGAGGACCTAAGCAAGGTTGAGGGCATTAGTAAGTCGCTGGCTCAGAAAATCTATGATGTGTTCCACGGCGACAAATAAGTCTTTGTTAGTGCTAACATAACGGCGATTTTAATTTTCAAGTGACCGACATGCTAAATTTGCCCAATATTCTGAGTTTGTTACGTATCTTTCTGATACCTGTATTAGTCATACTATTCCTTCTACCGCATGAATCAGCCACTGTCTGGGCAACGATGGTGTTTGTTATTGCTGCTGTGACGGATTGGTTGGATGGCTATCTCGCCAGAAAGTGGAATCAAACCTCACCTTTTGGTGCATTCATCGATCCGGTAGCCGACAAGCTGATTGTCGTTGTTGCCTTAATCATGATTTTATTCAAATCACCGACCTGGATTATTTTAATCCCCGTGATTTTAATTATTTCTCGTGAATTAATTGTTTCCGCATTACGCGAATGGATGGCTGAATTGAATGCCAGAAACCTCGTAAAAGTTTCCAATATGGGCAAGTGGAAAACGACCTTTCAGATGATCGCCATCGGCTGCCTAATTTTCTATAAACCCTTATTAGGATTACCAATATTTGAAATTGGGGTGGCACTGCTCTATGTGGCGGCGTGGCTCACTTTGCTGTCCATGTTTCACTATCTGCAAGCTGCTTGGCCATTGTTGCGTGATAAGGGTTGACATTAAGTTTTAAGTGCCTATAATGCACCACTTCCTAAGCGGGAATAGCTCAGCTGGTAGAGCACAACCTTGCCAAGGTTGGGGTCGCGAGTTCGAATCTCGTTTCCCGCTCCAAGAATAATAAAAAGCCGCGGTCAGTCAAAGTTACTACTGCGGCTTTTTAGTTTAAGATGCCCTCAAAGGCTGAGTGGCAGAGTGGTCATGCAGCGGACTGCAACTCCGTTAACGCCGGTTCGATTCCGACCTCAGCCTCCATTTATTTTCCTATAACTCCATAATAATCATTAACGAATTTCTCGGTTCGTTAAACAGCGTTTTATTGCCTTCAGTTTTGTTTCTTACACCCAGAAAGATGGCGTGAGTCATTAAGGTAGACGTCCAGCATGGAGTTGGACCCAAAGAATATTTACCTACTGGTCTCAATAGGCTTAGGCTGGAATAACCTCACGCTGAGCAGATAGAAAATAAGCCACCATGAAACATCAAAACCACTAGTCAATGTAGCCGACATTTATGTATTTAACAGGATGGCTGCTGTGATTCCGACCGCAATTGCCGATAAAACAATGGTGATTTGTGCATAGCATGATTTTGACTCAGAAAAACTGATGGCATCTAGCCCGCGACCGCTCTGCTCTCGACGATGTATGCCTGATTATAATTGCAAAAGTCTATATGCGCTCCCACTAAAGAAAATCTACTACCCATACATGTGTTGCCGATTTTTACTATGGCTATCGAAGACAAGGCTTATTATGGTAGTAATCCAGACTGTCGGTCTGTTAAAAATAATAAGACAGAAATATCGGGTCTTTTCTAATAAAAACAATAAACTCCGATCAAATGCACAGTCTGGTTGTGAAGGAGAGAGGCGTGAATAAAGAAAAGATATGGTTAGATAACGGCCCAGATAAATTAGAAATAAAAGCAGTATGCTCTAAGTTACCAGATGTGCTAGAGCAGGCGGCGGCATTGCCTATGTGGTCTCAGGATTACACTCAATTGGATAAGGGTGAATTTTCAGGCACAGTGACCAGTGTTGCTTCTCAGGACATGCAGGTTTTTCGCGAAGCCATGAATCGTTCTGTGGATGAACTCGCCAGCGCTCCACCTAATAGTTATGTCATTGGTTTACCAACCATCGTTGAGGGTGATGCCTTATGGTGTGGCAGCAAGTTAACTAAAAACTCGTTGTTCTGCTTGGATAAAAATGAGGAACTTTTATTTAAGACTTCTCATTCATCAGAAATCACCGCAGCCGTTATTTCTGAACAACGACTTGAAGAATATGCTGAAAGAGTTGAAAAGGTAGATCTTCGTCCTCTTATGAGCAAGGTAAATCCCGTAGAAAAGCTACCACCCGATATACAAAGCCGCCTTATGGCAACTTTGTACATTGGCACTGAACACTTGGCTAAAAATATCGAAGAGGGTGTCAGCCACCCAAACAGTTGGCGCCACTTTGAAGACAATGTATTTAGTATTTGCATGCAAGCGCTGACCGCGGCAAGCAACAATAATAGTCGACATCATGAAAACCGGGTTCATCGTTATATCGTTAAAAGTGTGCGTGAGATGACGCTCACACAACATTGTGATCCCATTACTATTGGCGAGATTTGCACCGCACTGAATATTAGTCGCCGGACATTGAACCATGCGTTTCAGCAAGTGCTTGGTATCACCCCGGTTGCCTATATGCGTAATATTCGCTTGCACAAAATCAGAGCCGAACTTCAATACAAGTCTAAGCAGCTAAATAGTATTGCCTGTGTCGCCTCACATTGGGGCTTCTGGCATATGAGCTTGTTCGCCCGTTATTACCGAGAGCTATTCGGTGAAACCCCGAGCGAAACTCTTGCACGGTCACACCACTGAAACTTCGCTCAGATGACCATATCAGATGTCCAGTCTTTTACATCAAATCAATGAGACGCATTAATGGGGTTATGTGGCACTGATTTGTTGCTCAGGTGGTGGTTTCCGTCCAAAAACGACGTAAGCTAGGCGGCGCAGTAGAGGCTTCAAACACGTCATGAATGAAGAACAGTCAAGGAGCGACAATTGAACATGCTGATGCTGACCACCTTTATCATTTCATCACCCTATATGCTTTACCAGAGCTGACTTTCATCGCTGCCGACCAGTATGCCGATTAGCGCCACTATGTTGTTCTCTTGGTTATCACCAGTGTTTTGCTGTGCCTCTACGGGATAGTCTTTCCATCGCTTTCAGCCAGTGGCGGAGGATAGTTTGGAGTGGCATGATATGCACTCGGTGATGCAGTAAACAGACGGTGACTGTATCAAAAATGGTTGTGTGGCATTTGAACTTAGAATGAGATATTAAAATTTCCTATCGTGAAAATATGATAACTACCCTGCAAGAAAAATGTGACAGATTTGCCACAATCATCAGAACCTCCTCACGCATGCTCTTCCATCAAACAGAGTCCGGTGAACAACAACTCGGGAGTAAAGAATGAATTTTTCCATTCAACAACGCTTCAGCATCTGGGCTGGACTAGGCCTTCTCAGCGTTGTGTTGATGGCGGTTTTCGTGGGGGTATGGCAGTTTGATAGGATCAAGCAGACTCTTTCTAGTCAGAGTTATGACGTCACTCGTAGCCAAGTTGAAGATTACCTTCGTGTGCTGGCCAACGATACCGCAGTAACATTATCTATGCCGTTACATTCTGCAATGTATGCAATACAAGCTACTGCCTCAGCAATTGAGGCCGTTGCTGATACAAAAAGCAATCTAGACAAGCGAGATTTGGCCATTCGTATGCTGGCGCAGACGTTGACGGACCATCCCGACTTTCTCGCCACCTATGTGGCTTTTGAACCCGATATGTTTGATGACGCCGATGAGCTCGAAAAGCAGGCTCATGGCAGTGATGCCACTGGACGATTCATGCCCTATGTGACCAGAGATAATAACGGTTTTCAGGTGGCTTTACTTGAAGGGCTGGAAGATACCAGCCTTGATCAGAATGGTATCAGGGGGGGGGAATATTACCTCTGCTCTAAAGAAAGTGGCGAAAGCTGCGTTATTGATCCATACCTCTACCCGGTAGAAGATGAACAGGTCTTGCTCAGCAGTCTGGTGGCCCCCATCAAACAGGAGGGACAGTTTATTGGAATCGCTGGTGTGGATATTTCGGCCAGTTTTTTGCAATCAGTGATTAGTGATGTAGATGCGGGACTCTATAAAGGTCAAGGACGTATTTTACTGGTCAGTCCCAGAGGTATTATTTCCGGTCACAGCCAGCATACCGAGTTGATTGGCCAGAATCTGAGTGTGTTGGAAAAGTCGATTAGTGAAAACCTCAAAGAAGCGGCAGTCAGTGGTGAGACTAAGATCATTAATTCCAAACAGCGATTCATTGTGCTTAAGCCGTTTCATTTACCGGGCAATCAGCAACGTTGGGTTGCATACCTAGAAGTGCCCGAAGAAATCGTGATGGCAGATGTGGCCCTGCAAAAGCAGTTTCTTGAGGCCGCACAAAAGCAGTTTATAAGTGCAACCACAGTACTGGGGATATTTCTCTCATTACTTGGTGTGGTTACGATATGGTTAGTCGCTCGCAAAAGCATCCGACCTGTGACTGAAATGACTGAGCTGGTGGCTTCAATTGCCGAGGGGGAGGGCGATCTGACGCAGCGGCTGAATATTAGCTACCGTGATGAGACGGGTAAACTGTCAGGCCTTCTTAATACCTTTATCAATAAGCTGCACAACCTAGTGCTGCAATTGCTACCGGTAGCCAGTAATGTCAGCTCCTTATCAGCCGACGGGAGAAAAATCAGTGTGGAAACCAGTATTCAGATGTTGGAGCTGGAAAGTCTGATCGAGGATATGGTGCTGGCTATGAGCGAAATGGCTGCTGCAGCGGAGCAAATTGCCACCAATGCCGAGCGAACATCGAAATTTTCTCAGCACGCCAACGATGCGGCAACGAAAGGGGTCGAAGTGGTGCAGAAAAAAGGCGCATCGATTAACCATGTCAGTGAGTCAGTTCGTCAGTCCGAAGCTGTTCTTCAGGAACTGGACAAAGATAGCCGTGACATAGTGCATATTTTGTCGGTGATAGAGGGGAGCGCCAAAGAGATCAAAAATCTGGCGGCTAACATTACTGATGATGCCGTGACCACCAGTAAAAATAAAACCGGTTATGCATCAGAGGCAGAGCAAATTAGGATATTGGCTGGTCAGACCCAGCAAGCCACTGTTGAAATTTATGACAAGATGACTACCTTGCAGCAGAGAAATCAGCAGGCCTCAGATATGATAAGGCTCAGCGGCCAGCAGGCTTTAGAAACAGTAGGGCTGGCACAACAGGAAGAAACGGTGTTGAATGACATTAACCTTGCCATTGAAGAAGTTACTGATATGACCTTGCAGATTGCATCTGCTACGGAACAGCAAAATGCGGTGTGCGAAGAAGTCAATCATAACCTTTCAGAAGTTTCACGTCTGGTGCATCAGACCTCAAAAGGGGCGCAACAACTTCGCGGTGTCAGTAATGAGCTGGACCAGGCTGCCAGCAGGCTACAAGAAAAACTGTCTCGTTTTAAGGTCTGAGTGTTAGCATTCCTGAGCTTTTGCTGGCGCAGGGCTTACAGCTAGGCTCGCTACTCCTATGGGTGAAGTGACATATGAAGTCCATAATGATGAGCACCTATGTCTCCAGCGATGACGGGAGCGTCGACTTTTCGGTTTAACTCAATGCCAGGGATGGCGTTGCCTGAATCTCTCAACAACTCATTATGCAAATCACTAATGAGAGCAATTTTTGGCATTGTAATTTCATACGGATAATAATCTATTCTAGACTCATTAACACCGGTTCGATTCCGACCTCAGCCCCCATTCCCCATTTCTTGTTACAGAATGCTTATCAACAGCGAATGCGAAACGACGGTGTTATTCGGACGAACGTGGTTTTCGTGTAAACAGAAAGACAAAGACACAACCGATGCACAGGCCGCTGGCAAGCGCTGTGTGCTGAAATAAGGGAATGACCAGTAGCATTGGCACTATTGCTATAACAACGGCTAAGGTCGCGCTCTGCACACGTTTAAATAATGATTCTCTGTTCTCGCCAAATACCGCCTTGAACATGCGACTGCCAATGACGGCGTAGACATAGACAACGTAGGCGATAAAGGGGGAAACAAAAATACCGACAACAAACTCAAACATGGTGCGTGTTCCTCATGAGGTCGGTCACTTAATTCAGCGTGTTGGCTTGTTGGTAATCAGAAAAAAACTCTTCGGCAAAGAACACGAGATCTTCGAACAATTCCTCTTGGCTATCGATATTATTTGCATAGCGACCCCAGACAAAGCCTTTTGTTGAATGCTTATAACCGTTGGCAAAATAGAAAAGTTGTCGGTTGAAATCTAGATACAAAAGGTAGGCATCAGCGTGCTTTTCTACTCTTACAAATAATTGTGCATCGTCTCTCGAACTGAGACTGATGCCAGCATGACAAGCCAGATTTTCAATGCGTTTTTGTACATCTTGCAAACTAATATCATCTGGTTCGATGGTATAGACGATATTGATGGAAGTCGGGTTATCTATTTCCAAGCCCGTATTTGCATATGCAAAGTTGGAGAAACTGACAATGAAAAAAACGGCTGAAAAAAAGAAGGGATGGATTGGTTTCATAGGATGACAGGCTAATGTTTGGTTGCCTTAATGTAGCAAAAACCTGAGTGAATAAAAATAAGCAGGTCTTTGCCACCGAGCGAAAAACCATATTTTGTTCATTGGGTGATCAATCAAGCAAACACGTGCGAGGGCAAGGACAAGTAGGCTTGTTTTATTTCAGTACCCGGCTATGCAGTCGGGATTTTGATTGGTTGCCACCTTCATATTTAGCATCACGGACAAATTTGATCACCGTTGCCAGCATATCCAGAACACCATAACAATCATTGGGCTCTGGAGCATATGTGCTGTGACCAATACTGACGGTGGCATAGCGTCCGGTAGGTGATTGTGGATGAAACAGTTTTAACGACGCAATCGCTTTGTGTAACCGTGTTGCCAATTGAGTTGATTGGCGATAGTTCATGTGTGATGAAATAGCCATCACTTGTTTGCGGTTAAAGCGAGCAATAAAGTCGGTTTCACGCTGGAACTGACTCCGAATCGCATCCAGAATTTGGTCAAAACAGGCTGACTTGTTTTCCATGCGGGAAAACTTATCGACATCAATGATGAAGACGGTAATGGCAAAATCTTCATCGACCGCCTTATGCCATTGCTTAATTAAGGTTTCCAGAAGAGTGGCTTGGTCGATAAGTACGCCATCGTGACACTGGCTGTTGTTTGTTTTTGTATCCATAGCCGCTTCATTGAACTAAAAACAGTCGGGCCGTTTGCGACCCGACAATACAATTCTACTTGTTTTTATGATCGCGTTGATAGTAATAATTGGTGGCTTCAACAAAACCATCAATACTGCCACAGTCAAATCGCTGGCCTTTGAATTTGACCGCTAAAACACGTTTTTCTTGGGCTAAAGCACGAATGGCATCGGTGATCTGAACTTCACCATTGGTACCCGGTTCAGTGTTGCGGATATAGTCGAAAATATCAGGTGTCAGTACATAACGCCCAATAATACCGAGCCGGCTGGGTGCATCCTCCGGTTTGGGCTTTTCTACCATGTCGGTGATTTCGTAGACGCCATCTTCAATTTCATTACCTGAAATCACACCATAGCTGCTGATGTTGTCGCCCGGGACCTCTTCAATCGCAATGACACTACAGTTATAACGCTCATACATTTCAACAAGCTGGCCTAGCGCACGTTTACTGTCAGTGTGTTCTGGGTGAGAGCATAAGTCATCAGCCAAAATAACCGCAAATGGTTCGTCACCAATGATGGGTTCGCCTGTCAAAATGGCATGACCTAAACCTAACATGGCGCGTTGACGAATAAAGATAAAGTCACAATCATCCATGACTTTACGAATGTCATCCAGCAGGTTTTCTTTGCTGGAACCACGGATTTCTTCTTCGAGTTCGTAGCTGGTGTCGAAATGATCGGCAATGGCACGTTTACCGCGGCCGGTAATAAAGCCTGCTTCACTGACGCCTGCTTCAATTGCTTCTTCAACACCGTATTGAATCAACGGCTTGTTGACGATGGGTAGCATTTCTTTAGGCATTGCCTTGGTCGCTGGCAAGAAGCGTGTTCCGTAACCTGCTACAGGAAACAGGCATTTACGAATGGGTTTAGCGTTTTGCATTTATCTTTCCTTTTTTAGCCAAACTGTAACAGCGCATTATGAAGCTACTATGACAGATTGGGTTAACCATTAGTAATCCACAAGACTTGATAAGGGGCTACGCTGACCGTTTCAGCAGATTCATCGAAAATATGGCCACTTATCAAGTCCCACCAACGGTCAGTGACGACTAGATTTAGCTCTGCAATCCTCAGAGGCTGGGGCGTGTCACTGACATTGTAGATACAGAAGATACTCTGTCTTCTATCCATGCTCTGACGCCAGAAGCCAAACAAGTGTTCCCCCATGTGCAATGTGAATTGAGTCGCATTGGGATGAAAGGCACGTTGCTGCTGGCGCAGATGAATCAATTTTTTCAGCAGACTGGATACTTTGTGATGTTGCGTATCCGGATCAGCGAGTTTGTTTTGTAATGTGTCGTAATCCCATTCATGGCGATTGATGCCACGGTTTTGTTCGGTTCTTGCCCGTTTTTCAAGATCATTACTGGTGGCAAAAAGACTGTGTATATAGATGCCGGGAATACCTTCCAATGCCAACATGATCGCATGAGCACAGATAAATCGGTCGATATTCCAGTCATCCTTGCCTTGTGTGGTGCCCTGTAAAGCATCAAATAATGAGATATTGATTTCGTAGGGTTTTTTGACGCCGTTATCACCTGCGCGCCATGAAATCTGGCCACCGAAATGTTGCATGGTATTGATGAGTGAGGCAATTTCAGCTTCGGATAACAAGCCCTCAGCAGGTCGAAGCCCGATACCATCGTGTGAGGCAATGAAATTAAAATAAGCCGTCCCGTTCTGGGCGGGAGGCATGCTCATCAACCATTGTTTTAAATAGGTGCAGTTTCCGGTGACCATGGTATTAACAAGGAGAGGAGGCAATGAGAAGTTATAGATGCAGTGTGCTTCGTTGGCATTACCAAAATAGCTCAAGTTTTCACGGTTAGGAATATTGGTTTCGGTAATGATGACGGCATCAGGCTGGGCATGTTGAATCAGGCTACGCATGAGTCGCACCACTTCGTGCGTTTCGGGTAAGTTTAAGCAATTACTGCCTGCTCTTTTCCAGAGAAAGGCAACGGCATCAAGCCTGAAAATGCGTATGCCTTTGTCGAGGTAAAAGCGCACGATATTAATGAACTCTTTCAACACGTCGGGGTTACGGAAATCAAAATCCACTTGTGTATGACTAAAAGTGCACCAGACATACTTGGTGCCATCTTCGGTTTCTGTTTCTCTTAAGAGTGGACTGGTACGAGGTCTGACAACTTGGCTTACAGGGGCATTTTGAGGAGCAGTGAAAAAAAAGTCATGTCCCGGTCCCTCACCTTTAACAAAATTGTTAAACCACTCACTACTGCTGGAACCATGATTGATGACCAGATCGGCCATCAATCGGTAATCCTGGGCAATATGCTCAATATCCTTCCAGTCACCCAGTTTCTCATTCACCTCGTAATAATCCATGACGGCAAAACCATCATCGGAACAAAAAGGGAAAAAGGGCAAGATATGTACACTGTTAATAAAATCCCGAATATGCTCATTTAAAAAATGATGCAAGGTTTTCAGCGGCGCTTCATTTTGCCGCTGAACACTGTTGCCATAGGTGATTAACACCATATCGTGCTGATCCCAGTTATTTTTATGTGGGATCACTTCATGAAACGTGTCATCGAGACGCATAATGCTGATGATTTCATCAGCGAGTTGTTGTAATGGTTTTTCAGGTGATACGTCAGAGTAAATAGCCTGAAGGTGATACAAAACCGTCTCATTGAGTTGTTTCAGCTGCATGTCATTAGGCGTCATAAAGGGGATCCTTAAGCAGAAAATTCCTGATAGTCAGCTTCAACGGCTTCATAAAGGCGTTCAAAAATGTCAGGCAGGGCGCTTTGCACGCGGCTCCAGCTAGGCGTAAATGGCGTTTCCATGGGGTTTTCTAAGAACATTTGGCCTGCATCCATAATATTTTTGGCAAACATTTCCACCGATTCTTCTTCTTGATGGATATCAAATTTGAGGCCATTCATCGCCGCATCATTACGATAGGTTTCAACGAAGTCGAGGGCAATACGATAATAACTTGCTTTCAGTGTACGGAACGATTCGGTTGAGAACGTCGTGCCTTTGGTTGCCAGCTTGCGGAACAGCGACTTAGCAATATCAATCGACATTTTGGAGAGGCCGGCTTGTTGATCATCTAATGACAGCTCTTGGTGTTTGTGATCGTACACATCAGCCACATCAACCTGACACAGGCGGTTGTTAGCATAGTTGCGGTGCATTTCTGATAAAACACCGATTTCAAGTCCCCAATCGCTAGGGATACGCAGATCGGTTAATACATCACGTCGGAACGAAAATTCGCCAGCCAATGGGTAGCGGAAACTGTCCATATAATCCAGATACTGGTGATTATCGACAACTGACTTCAAGGCTCGGATTAATGGCGTCACTAATAAACGACTCACACGACCATTGAGTTTGCCACCGGCAACACGTGCGTAATAGCCCTTACAAAACTCATAGTTGAACATTGGATTAGCAACAGGATAGATGAGTCTTGCTAACAACTCACTGTTATAGGTCACAATATCGCAGTCGTGCAAGGCAATTGATTCAGCTTTTCCTGAGGCCAAAATATAGCCCATGCAATACCAGACATTACGACCTTTGCCCATTTCTCTCGGTGCCAGACCTAAAGCTTGAAGTTCAGCATCTATCGCTTTCAGGCGGGGTCCATCATTCCATAAAACGCGGTGATGTTGCGGTAACGTAGAAAAAAACTTCAATGCATGGCGATATTGTTCTTCGCTGGCGCGATCCAGGCCAATAACAATTTCTGACAGATAAGGCACCGCTTTCAGATGCTGGACAATATTGGGTAGCGCTTCACCTTCAAGTTCTGAAAACAAGGATGGCAACAATAATCCCATCGGTCTTTGTTTGCTGAATTGTAGCAGGTCGCTTTCCAGATCAGCCAAGTGTCGATCGGTCAGGTTATGTAAAGTGGTAATAATCCCATTCTGGTAGAAATCAGCCATGATTGCCTCGGGGTAAGTTAGATGAATCGGAATGCAACGTTGCATCGATGATTTTATTCACACCTTCTGCCCAGCCTTTGGGTCCGGTGTGTGTGGAAATATAGAGATTGTGCTGGCGTTCAACGGGCGGTAAAGCATGCACTGGTGAGCGAATAATCAATGCATAATCAGCCTGCTCAAGCATCGCTAGATCGTTCTGACTATCACCAATAGCCAGAGTGTGTAGCCGTGATTCTTGGCTATTGTCTTGGTAAACCTGTGTCAGCCACTCCAACGCGCGTCCTTTATCGCACTGCCCGGACACATGAATAAAACGTCCGCCTTCTAAAATCTGTGCGCCAAGTTGTTTTAAGTCCTCAATAAACTGTTGCTTGATATTACCGTTACCATGCCAGCAAACGGGTTCACCGTATTGGCGCCGTGCTGCACGCGCAGCAGCGTGGACATTAAGACCTGTCATAGCGATGATGCCGTCGATGCCGGCATCTGCAAATGTTTCGAATTGGTCTTGATATTGGGGACGAACCTGCTCAATGAGTGACTGCCACAATTGACGGGGCTCGCAGAATTCTTTGACCCAATAGGCATCTTTGATAATCGTATCTTCCGGTTGCGCATCAAAATAACCGACAGGGATAAAAACAGCAGCGCCATTTTCAACAATAAAAGGGTGAGTGTTCTTAAGGCTATCTCGCAGTAGTTCGACTTCTGCTTGAGTTTTACTGGTAACGGGAATCACGGGGATGTTTTGCTGTTCCAAATGAGCCAATGTCGGAACAGCATCATCGAAGTGATAGTTGTGATGGTCTAACAAACTGCCATCCATATCAGTAAAGACCAGCCATTGTCCCTTTGGTGCGTTTTTTTGTTCCGCTTTGTGTGTTGTGAGCTTAATGATTTGCCTGTCTGGTGCTAGTTCGTACAGATAGTGAACGTGATCTGGCAAGCTTGTCAGGCAGCTTTGAGTAATACGCTGGTAGTGTTTGATGAATCGAGACAAGGCCTGCTTGTCCATCAGCTGCCCTTGGGTATTATCAGTCAGACTATCGTAGAGTTTATTTTCTTGTTCCAGTCGCCAATTAAATACACAGTCAAAGGAGGGGGCTTTGAGCATGACCCAGATATCTATCAACTCAAATAACGAAGGTTAGAACATCGCCAGTTGCTCGTTCACATAACGACGCCAGCTGCCATCCTGATCTTCTTTGGATTCAAGATCATTCAACGGTTCAGTTAACGCGTCCTCTTGTTGTGCCTGAGCCCCCAAACACCAGCCTTCAAAAATGATGATATCAACCGCGTCGTCCACTGTTTCAAAGTGACTCTCGGGAAAGCGATCATCAGTGGCTTTGTTGAAACGTGGAATGCTTACCGGCAGTTGTTGGGTAAGATCGCTCAGTGTTTTTCGTGCAATAGCAATATCATGAGTACCTGGAACGCCTCGGGTAGCAAGCAGAGGATGAATGCCTTCAGCGAGCTTCAGACGCTCTTGGCGGGTAAAGTAAAAGTCGTCGAGTGATAGCGACAGTGCTTTGCAGTTAAAGTGCTGCTCCAATACATAGACCAATAGTGCGGCGAGGGTACTTTTCCCCGATCCCTGTGCACCATTGATACCGACAATAATTGGCTTACATGCACCTTTATGGTGCAAAAATATATCCTCTGCCAGACCACTAAACCACTGATCAGCGATTGCCTGATACGTCTGTGGTAGCTGATGCTGTTTGAGAAAACCGCTGATATCAATGTCCAGCATATCCGTGTCTCTTTGTTGTCTTCAGTTAGAATAAACAGGTCAACGCAATATTCGTACCGCTCACTTGTAATTCACTAACATTTCGACATTTAAAGAATATGGAAAGTCCACCAAAAAGTGGTTTATGAATGAAGACAGTCTTTATCCTGACAACGATGAACCTCGATTGTCAGGTGAGACAGGCGATCAAAATCAGCCAGCAGGTTTTTGTAATAGGCTGTTGATTTTGGCATATCACTGACAATAGTAATGACAGCGGCATAGTGATGGGCGCTGATATGCCAGATATGAAAGTCAGCAATACGGTTATCCGCATCTTGTTCGATTCGGCCTTGAATTGCCTCTAGGTAGGCTTTATCGATACTCCCATCTAATAAAACCGGACTAGTTTCTTTGATAAGACTGATCGCCCACACGCTGATAATTACCGCACCAACAATACCCATAATGGGATCTAACCACAGCAGACCTGCATATTTGGCAGCAACTAATGCCGCAATAGCCAATATTGATGTCAAAGCATCAGCTAAAACATGTAGGTAGGCGGCTTTTAGGTTGTGGTCCAGATGATGTTGCTGCTGGTCGTGACTATGATGGTGGTGATCTTTTAGCAGTAAGGCACTGACCAGGTTGACAGTTAAGCCAAGTATAGCGACAGCAATAGCAGCATTGAATTGAATCGGCTGTGGAGAGAAAAGGCGTTCGACAGACTCGAGCGCCATCATCAGCGCCACCACACCTAATGCTATCGCACTGGTGAAGCTACCTAGAACACTGACTTTACCAGTACCAAATGCAAACGCTGGGTTGTTGGCATGCTTATTTGCATACCGGTAGGCATACAAAGTAATCAAAAAAGCAGCTACATGCGTAGCCATATGCCAGCCGTCGGCCAGAAGAGCCATTGAGCCGAACAGGGTGCCTGCGATCAGTTCTGCAATCATCGTCACGGTTGTTAGTAACAACACATAACGTGTTCGAGTTTCACCCCGTTTGTTAGTGATGACAAAATCGTGATCTTGCTGCCATTTCTCAATGCTGTGTCGATGCATATCAGACCAGAATTAGATTACGAACGATACTTACATGCTAGACGGTCTTTAAGGTTGCAGGCAAAAAAAAGGGGTGAACATAAGTTCACCCCAAAGTCAGCACGTAGACAAGAGAGAAATTACAAACAACATGCAGCTGAAAAGATTGTTTGTATTACGGTTATTGCATCAGCTATGCCAACAATGAAAATAGTATAAAAAACAATGGCTTGATCTTTTATGTGTGTGAGGCACGGACGTGTTTTGCACAAACGTAGTGCGTTATTTTATGGCGTTGCACTAACTTAATTCGGTATATGGAATACGGTTTCACCGTGTCATTAGAATGTTTTTATTCGGCAGGCTCGCCGCACCGCAGTTATCGCTGAGAGTGAGACACAGCAAACTTTGTCAGGTCAGAAAAACCTGTCACTATCCTGTTTCTACACGCTTATTGAAAAACGTGCTGCTGCCTTCTGTCTTCGCCTTTTCTGTGTTCGTGTCTGGCGTAAATGTGTTCTTGAGCAACACGGGTGTGCCTGCGATCATCGCCAATACGTCGATCAGCGTAATGCTTATATGTACATTGACACCTGGACGCATCACAACCGGCAACGGGTAAAGACGTCACTTCATTGGCAAGAAATCGTTTACTGCTAAGTTGAATAACGGCATCACATGCATGAGAACAAGGTTGAATAGTGACAGCATGATAGCGGTTAGGTCCCGTTTCATCATCAATAGCGTCCTGGCTTCGACGCATTGCAGAACGACTTTTCTGCTCTGGCCAAAACCATATTGCCAGTAAAAATAGCGGGATAAGAAGAAGGTATAACCAATCGTTCATTGCACGATACTCCTATTCGGGCGACTACCTGCGTAAATTGGAACAATCCTTATAACGAAGAGTATAACACCTGAGGTATTTTTTACTTCAAATCAACATCTTGTCGCTTTTAGGGAGCACGTCACATCGCACTATTATGGGGTTATGACGCACTAATCGGCGTTGGCTGACGATGATCGTCGATATGCACATAAACAATCAGTGCTGTAGCCACTTTGATGATCTGTTCTTGACCTGCCTGCCGACGTTCACTGAATACCTCAATACCGATGGTGACCGATGTGGTGCCAATTTGAACGTCGTGTGCATAAATACTGACAATGTCACTAACTAACACTGGGGCAAGAAACTGGAAATCTTTTACCGCGACAGTAACCACACGACCACCAGCTTTGCGGCTGGCAATGATGCCTCCAGCAATATCACATTGCGACATTAACCAGCCACCAAAAATATCACCCGCTACATTGACATCGTTGGGTCGCGCCATAATGCGTAAAATCGCATGCTCTTCAGGCAGTGTCTCCATTTAAACTCCTTACATAATGTTTGTTTTAATCTGCCAGAAAATATATCAGCTACAGATAATACAGTCGTCCTATTGTATTAGAGCAGGTATTGCCTTATCTGAGAGGTTTGAATGATTTGAACAGTTATTTTGGGAGCTTAAGTTGTATAGTTGTTGTCAGCAATCATCTATCAAATATAAAAAGAGAACATGATGAATAAGTATGTAGCCATAGCCTGTTTATTGTTCACACACTCCACTGTCGTGCTGGCGGATGATAGAGAATGGTCCGTATTTGGTGGTAATAACTTACATCAACGGCATTCACCATTAACGCAAATTACACCCGATAACATTCAAAACCTGGCGCCGGCTTGGCAATTTAACACCGGTAATAAAGCGACATTTCAAGCAACGCCGATTGTGAGATCGGGGGTGATGTACGTGTCGTTACCATTCAATGATGTGGTGGCGTTGAGCGCGAAGAGTGGTGAGTTGATATGGCGTTACCAGCATGATCGGATTGAATCGCGGGAAATGTGTTGTGGCCCTGCTAATCGCGGTGTTGCAGTAACAGATGATCATGTTTTTATGGGCACCGTAGATGGGCGTTTAATTGCCTTGGATGTGAATACTGGGAAAAAAGCCTGGGACAAAGATGTCACGCAAGGTGACAGTGGTATACAAGAAGATGTTGCTTCCTTAGCCGGTGGCACAGAAGGTGAGGTCTCAGGCACCTCAGGTGTTGGTTTAAATATGGCACCGATGGTTTACAACGGTAATGTGATTATCGGTATCACTGGTGTCGGCTATGGCTTGCACTTAGACTCACCAGACCCAGATGCGCCATTGGGCGCTGTGGTTGGTATTGCCGGAAAATATGGGCGTCGCGGTTTTCTTGCTGCTTATGATGTTGAAACCGGTGAGCAACGCTGGCAGTTTGACACCATTCCGGAGCAAGGTTGGGAAGGTGATTATTTAGCCACCACGCCAGATGGTGAACTGTTGCCGCGCGATATTGAAGCCGAAAAAGCATCTGCTGAGCAGTACGCTGATGCTTGGCGTTATGGTGGTGGCTCTGCCTGGAGCACGCCAGCCATCGATCATGACACGGATACTTTATTTTTTGGCACGGGTAATCCTTCACCACAAATGGAAGGATCGTCACGTCCCGGTGATAATCTTTATACCTCTTCGCTGGTGGCTCTGGATGCCAATACCGGCAAAATAAAATGGCACTTCCAACAGGTGCCTCATGATATGTGGGGCTACGATGTCGCGAGCCCACCAGTACTGTTTGATGTGCATCAAGACGGTAAAACCGTGGCTGCAGTAGGGCAGGCAGGCAAAACCGGCTGGTTTTATGTCATTAATCGTGAAACCGGAAAACTATTATTCAAAAGCGATGCTTATGTGCCGCAGCAGAATTTGTTTCAGCCGCCATCTGAAGCGGGCACCGTCATTTATCCGGGCGTGCTTGGCGGTTCAAACTGGTCACCTGTTGCTTTAGATGCCAAGCGGAGACAGGTGTATATAGCAGGTATTCATTGGCCTGTTAATTACAGTCTGCATCAGTTACCGGAGAAGCATGGCAAAGCCGGGTTAAAGTACTCATCAATGGCACCGCTTGATACCGATGAGCGCTATGGCCTGTTGAGCGCCATCAATCTCGATACCGGTAACCTTGTCTGGCAGCATAAAACACCAAATCCCTTATTAGGCGGTGTATTGAGTACGGATTCGGGCTTGGTTTTTAGTGGTGAGGGCAGTGGTGAGTTATTTGCACTGGATGCCGCCTCTGGCGATAAAGTCTGGTCCGGTTCGTCAGAAGCGGGTGTTAATGCTCCACCCATCAGTTATGAGGTGGATGGCAAACAGTACATCGCAGTTGTCAGTGGCGGTAACAAACTATTTGGGTATAAAAGTGGTGATGCTATCAAAGTCTGGTCATTACCCTAAGCCTCGCCACGATGACGCTAAATGCCCGTTAACGATGACTCATACTTGATAGTGCGGGCATTGCAGTATTCTGAAACATCTCATAAACAGTGACGATGTTAAGTTTTTCTTAATGTTGAATCGCTAACCTAGCCTCGTTGCTTAACCAGCGAGGCTGCTATGAAATCTACACCGTCAACTGAATTGCATTTTTCCGGCAAATACGCTGAAACGCATGCGCAAGCGTATTTTGAAAAACACCATGATGGTTTTTGGCGTAAACGTTCAGATTGGCGTGACAAACACGTCGCCAGATAAGCGCTGAAGTATGCGATTTGGCGAACTTATGTGCTTGAGAAGAACGGTGCGAGGTACTACTAGACTCCGCAATTTGCCGTTAGATTAATTTCTTCACCAACAACGTAGCGTATTGATAATAGTATTTATATCCAGTTTCGGGCTCGCATGATGAGGATGGCGGCAGTACCAAATGCGATGCCAGAGATAAAGGCAAAAGCATTATCAATGGAGAATGGTAGCGTGAAGCCTGAGCCCAGATAGAAAATTGGCATAATGTTGTAAATTGGTGTGGGTAACATCGATAACATCCTTGTTTGATATTAATAACACAACGCTTTTGAAACTAGCGCGACACCCGTTCAAAAAAACGTAAATTCATCATAAAAAGAAACAGGTTTTAGAGCAAGTACTATTGAAAACTTATTTTAGTTTTCTTGCACGGACATTTCGCCCTTTAATTTTTCCTTGTGAAAAATAACTCAACGCTTGTCTTATCGCGCTCTTTTCAATTGCTACATAGCTCGACATATCAAAGATATCAATCTTACCGATCTGCGAGCCTTTCAAACCGGCATCACCAGTCAATGCGCCTAAAATATCACCGGGTCGTAATTTGCCTTTTCTACCGGCATCAATCTGTATCGTTGCCATTGGTGCCTGTAGCGAAAAATCAACATTGTTATTGAGTAACGTTAGTTCATCGCAAGGGCAGGGGCGATTTGAGTATTCTTCAATGGCTAGAATCCGTGGTGTCTCATTCGGTGTGACGATACTCATTGCCAAACCGGTTTGGCCGGCACGACCTGTACGACCAATGCGATGAACGTAGACTTCAGGATCACGTGGCAACTCATAGTTAATCACCATTTGTAAGGCTTTGATATCAAGCCCACGTGCGGCGACATCGGTGGCGACTAAGACTGGACAACTGTTATTGGCAAAGCGAACCAAGACCTGATCGCGATCACGTTGGTCTAAATCACCATGAATCGCTAATGCATCAATTTGCTCATTGTTTAAGAAGTCAGCAACGTCGTCACACTGCTTTTTGGTATGACAGAAAACAACACAGGTTTCCGGTTGGTAATGTGCGAATAAGCTCAGTAGGGCTGTATTGCGATCGTGTTTACTGACTTCGTAGAAAACTTGTTGGATGACTTCTTTGTTGTGCTCGGCTTCAACTGTGACGGTAACCGGGTTACGTTGAATCTGACGACTCATGTGTTGAATGGTGTCAGGGTAGGTCGCAGAGAATAATAAGGTTTGTCGGTTTTTGGGGGTTTGCCCAATAATCGCTTGCATGGCGTCAGCAAACCCCATGTCCAGCATACGATCCGCTTCATCAAGCACTAAGGTGGTGAGACCATCTAGCTTTAGCGTGTTTTTACGAAGGTGATCCTGCACACGCCCCGGTGTTCCTACAACGATATGTGCACCGTGTTCCAATGAGCCTATTTGGGGACCAATCGGCTTACCACCACACAACATCACCAGTTTGATATTCGGCATAAAACGCGCAAGTTTACGAATTTCCTTACCGACCTGTTCAGCCAGTTCACGGGTGGGGCAAAGCACTAATGCCTGAGCGCCGAAAAAGCGTGGGTTAAGTTTCTGCAATAGCCCTATCCCAAACGCTGCCGTTTTGCCGCTACCGGTTTTGGCTTGGGCAATAAGATCGTTTCCTTTCAGAATTTCTGGCAGGCTCTGCGCCTGTATTGCGGTCATGCTCTCATAGCCGAGCGAATCAAGTGCATCTAGCTGCGCTTTACTTAACTGAAGGGAACGGAAACTATCGTTAGCCATGATGAATTATTCTCGGAGATGTGGAATACGGAGGTCAAAATAAGCACAGTCGCATCAAGTAAATTAAATACAAAAATCCTGAAAAGGTGACTTTTCAGGATTTTTGATAATCGTGAGAATTCAGCGAATCGGCGTTAAATAATCAAATTTTGTGATGCTATCTGATTATTGCTTGGTTTGACTCTAAACCATAATTTTAGCATATGTTAAAACGTGATTATGTTATTACCTTATGGCTTATCTTTTTAAGCTAAGGCTGACCCTTATCCCACAAAGCGCGAATCAAGACTTCCCATAATCGCTTAATGGCATGTTAGTTATTGAGACGACCTATTGTTCAATAGAAATGGTTTTCTCCATGAACGTGCCATCATTAAGTGGAATTTTTACAACGACATCCAGCTTGCCGGTAAAGTCAGTCGGCGGCGTGGCGTTGATTTCACCGGTGGTAGCGTCGACTTTGACCCAATCAGGTGCGGGTTGACCATTGTCACTGGTTAGCTCAAGAGACTGGCTGGTATCACGGTTATCCGGCAGACTGATGCTTCGTTGATTGTCTGTTACAGCTGGGTTATTGACTGTAACCTGAGTATTCGTAGCGGTATCATCCTGAGTTTGTGATGTTCCCTTATTGCTATCATCCGTGTTGGCTGACTGTGTTGAGCTATCATTATCACCACCGTCTTTATGTTTCTCGGCACCAGCATCCACTTCTACCACATAGCCTTTATCTACATCGGTCTTCGCAATATTAATCACCTTACCATTGAGTGAAGCATCTTCATCCAGTTTGGTTTCCTGATTAACAATGGTGTCAGCATTAAGACTGGTGTTACCGCCTGACTTGATTTGCGTGACTTGGCCTTGCTGCTGATCAATATCTGTCAAACCGAGGTTGACGGTACCTTCCTGATCCGTTTTGCTAGCTGAAGCTTCAACGCTGACAGAGCGACTATTTTCTTGGCTAATATCACGCGCTTCCAGAAGATTGATATTGTTCTCGGCGGTGACATCAATATTATTTCCAGCCTCTATCTGACTACCTTCAAAGTTGACGTCATTGCCTGAGGTGATAGAAATATTATTACCGGACTTAATGCTCGTACCCGTATTGGTGACGTCTAGTTTTTCACCGGTTTCTATACTGCCTTTGAATTTACCACTGGCACCATCTTTTTTGCTGGCGGCTAGTTCAACTTCAATGCTGCGGGCGTCTTTATTTTCTGTTTTGATATCTTTGGCTGAATTGAAGTTAACATTGCCTTTTTCTGAGCCAATAGTGACATTCTGACCGGCCTCCATTTGTACGCCTTCAAATGTGGCATCATCGGTGGTGTTAATTGTAAGGTTGCCGCCAGATTTGAGGCCACCCACCACCGCGTTGGATTCAAATTTGCTCTCATCGCCATCGGCATATTTGCCACTAAGAATGCCACCGACGCCGCCGATCATTGCAGCTTTACCTTCGGCTTCGAGTTGAACGCTGCCCTTGGTGTCGGTTTTGGTATCACGAGCCGCCTGGTAGTCGAGTGATTTGGCATTGAGCGTAATATTTTCGCCAGCTTCCATTTGAGTGCCGATCAATACGGTTTCTTCTTGACTGGTTGAGGTGATCGAGCCGCCCGCTTTGTAGCTACTGGTAACAGCCTTTTCGCTGCTGCTGAATTCACTGGTTTCAGCCATTTTCAGTTGTGCCCGGGCGCCGGCAGAGGCATCACGTTCGCCATCATTACCAGCACTCTTGCCGATAGTGCTTTTCTGGGCGCCACTCCCCACTTTACCCTCACCGCCGACATAGGCGCCAACGCGTGCGTCAGTCGACTCTGAGGTGGAGATTGACCACTCTTTATCGGTCACAGCCTGTTCAATGATCTTATTCGCAGACTGTACGATATTATTACCGGCTTCTAGTTGTGTGCCTTGATCCAGAAGGGTTTCATCTGCATTGCGGTTGATGTTGCCACCGGCCTTAAAGGTATTAACTTGGTTAGTGGTACTACCTTGCTCCTGATACGTGCTATTGGTTGCACGACGAAGACCGGCAGAAGAACTGCCCTGAGCAGTCGCCTCAGCCTTGGCACCACCCGAAGTGGGGCTGGCTAGCGCGCCCAAGCCGGCGCCCAACCCGAGGTTTCCGTCAACATAAGTGCCTGTTGTGGTCTGGCTATATGATGACGTCGTCACGGTTTTATCTTCGGCGGCGATATTAATGATATTGGTAGCATCAATATCAATGTTATTTCCCGCTTCCACGTCAGCGCCCTGGAACACGGCATCTTTCTCCGCGTTGATAGTCAGGTTGCCCCCAGCTTTCAGGTTTGATTTGGTATGGGTCAGCGTCTGAGTGGTTTGCTGACTCACTTCTTCACGATTACCAAACGTGGCGACACCGTTGGCCTCGCCTTTGCCTTCAGAACCGGCTTTTGCATTGGCTGACATCCCCGTGGCCTGAGCCATGGCATTGCCCATTGCCGAGACATCACCATCGAGGAATACACCTGCCTTGGATGTGGTGGTGGTGCGGGAAACGAAAGACTCATTGCGGCCTGCCAGTACTTCAACATTCTCGGCATTTAGAGTCACGTCATCACCGGCGTTTAGGTTGGAGCCTTGTAGAACGACATCGCCACCGGCATTAACGCTGACGCCTTCACCAAAGCTGAGATTGGAGGCGACACTGGTTTTCTTGCCTTGTTCAATTACATCAACGGTCGTTTTAGCGACATTAAACTCTGCACCACCTGTTGCGCCGGCATTGCCGCTAGCACCAGCATTGGCCGTTTTGACGCCACCGTCTGAATCACTGCTTGTCTGACTACCGCTGTTTGATGAACCGGCCTTATCAAAAGAGAACATGGTTGAGGTAACGGTGACTGAACGTGACCATTCTTCGTCCAAACCATCCAGAATCAACACATCATTCCCAGTATTGATATCACCGCTGCCTGCAACGGTCATATCTGAACCTTGCTGCACCATGTTGTTACCGGCATCAACAGATAGGTTGCCGCCAACCTGAATATCGGAGCCGACATTCGTGCCTTTAAAGGTATCGATGGTGGTTTTCTGTTTGCCATAAAGCCCGCCACCGACACCCATACCGGACTTTGTGATTTCAGTCTGAGTGATTTCTTTATCTTGGCGCGCCAGTACATTGAAGTTACCACCGGCATTAACGTTCAGATCGCCACCGACATTAGCTTGACTGCCTGCAATGGTTGTATTGTTACCGCTCGACAGGTTGAGGTCGCCACCACTGCTGACTTGGGAGCCGATATTGGTTTCCGTTGTTGTGGTAGTGGTGATTAGTGTGTTGCTGCCCTTGGCAAAACCGCCTGTGCTGTAAAAGGTGCTTGATGAGCGCGTAGTTTTATCGACAATGGTGTCAACCGTGATATCGTTTCCGGCAGACAGGCTGGCATCACCACCGGCTTTAACTTCTGCACCCGTTATCGTGATGTCTCTGGCCGCATTCAGGCTCAAATCACCACTGGCAGTGATCCCTGCAGTTTTACCAATCTCGGTCGAGGCGTTCATATTATCGCCGCGGGTGACCGCGAGAGTTTCATTATTGATACTGCCTTGTGTCGAAGTCAGTTCAACATCTGTGCCGGAGATATTGCCACTACGGTTGTTGATATCACCTTCACTGGTCAGTTTGAGGCTTTCATCAGCATTGATAGAACCACCGATGTTATCGAGACTTTCGACTTCAAGATCGATATTTTGGGCGGTAATCGTTGCACCATTCAGCACGGCATCCTTGGTTGTCTGAGATAAATACACGACAGGCTTTAGAGCTTTCTGACCGTTGATCTCAGTTTCAACCATCCACACAATATCGCTATCCAGGTTCGCTACTTGTTCGCCTGTCAGCGCTTCGCCAAAGACTAAGCCGAGCTGACTTTGTTGTGTTGCGGCTGATTCGTACATATCACCAATCATGGCGATTTCTGAGCTGTAACCATTGACGATATTGTTGCCGGTCTCGTTGATCAGCTGCTGGCGGATCAGAAAGTTTTCATAAGCCGCATCGCCCAAGCGTAGGCCGATTTGATCGACGTCCAGACCCAGTCGGTCCAGAAGAAAATCAGAACCCAATGCATTACCATTGACGAAACGTGGATTCGTCTCAACCAGGTAACCGGATTGTGGATTCTGAGAGACGACAAATACGCCATTAGGATTGGTCGGTAATGGTGCTGTAAAGGTGCCTGTGTTGGGTGCTGTCACATTGCTGGGGCTAGCTGCGGACGGTGCACCGAGGTTGTTTGCCGGCCCGACGCGACCGGAGAGAGTGCCACCCACATAGATACCGGCATTCACGCGCTGGATTACGCCAAAGCTCCCAGTGCGGACTTTGACTGAGTTCTGCTCGGCATCAGCATCGGACGCCGCTTCAGTCCAAACATTGTTAAAAACCCAGTTGCGTCGATTAGAGCCATCAAAGTCGGGAATGGTATACGGAGTACCGTCACCTAGATAGGCTTGAACCCGACTTCCGGGCGGATTGCTCCATTGAGCATAGTTGACTGGATACCAGTAATTGGTGCCGCCCGGATATTGTTCAAACAGTCGTTTACCCGTGTACTCCAGATCCTCGATGAATAATTCCTGATTAGTGAATGTGCCCGAACCCGTGACATGTAAATTGCCAGCTGTGGAGATTAAACCGGCATTATTAGTGAAACTACCAGCGCCGTAATTGATAGTGAGGTTACTGCCGGATATCAACTGTGGCTTGAAGAAACTGGTATCAATCGTGAAATATTCCTGCACCCTGTAAAAGGTGGTCGTTACACGAAATTGATTGCGCTCATCACTGGCTTTACGGATGTAGAATGTTTCCGGCTGATCCGGATCCCGGTTGGCTGACCATCTGCAGTCAGTCAGAGCCCCAACCACCTGACACAAATTGAGGGCTTTATAATTACTCAAGTCTGTGCTGACACCGTTCCAGAACACCGAAGAGGTATTGATGTTACTCACACCGGAGGAATTAATGATGTGGTAGTTATAGAAACTACCTGCATTAATATTCAGTGTCCCGTAACTATAGATTTCCCCAGTGGCTGGCCTGTTTATCACGGCACCATTGCTGGCGTTTAATGCAAGGGCATTGTTGGCGAAAATAGCACCGTAGTTACTGATGTCGGCATTGTTGGCCGTCAGATTAAGCACATTATTGGAGGATAAAGCCCCTGTAGTACTGTTAAACAGGCTATTACCGCTGACAGTTAGGGTGCCATCGGAGTGGATATGACCATAGTTATTAACTGCGCCGCTGCTACTTAACAGGCTGGAATTAGCTGCTTGGGTACCTGCATAAATAAAGGCATTAAAGTTCCCGCTACGACCATTAGTCAGGCTACCTAAAGTCGCCTGAATGCCGGTATCTGCCCTTACTGTGCCCTGATTGTCGAGTGCGCCGGCGGTGATGCTGATTTGACCATTATCGGCGATGATTTTGCCGTTATTGGTGACAGTGCCTGCAGCGTTTAAAGACAGAGTGCCGCCATCCGACTGAATACCCTGTGAAGCGCCATTACTGGTGCTGATATTACCGGTCTGGCTGGTGAGGTTAATGTTTGTAGCTGTGACGACCGTATCGTCGAGGCTGATATCACCACTAGTGGCAGTGAGGCTAACGCTGTCGCTAGCTTGAATTGTTGATGAATCTGCAGCAAACACATAACTGCCAGCGGTGCTGTTGATATCACCAGCCGAGGTCCAAACGGTACCACCGCTAGTCATGGTGCCACTTAGCGAATGCGTCAGTGTGTGCTGGGCGAAGCGAACATTGTTATCATCCGCGACGGTATTGGTTTTACTGTCGTTCAGTTTGGCGGCGCTGATAGTAAGGTTCTGCTCAGCATAGAGAGAACCGCCTTCCAGTTCGATAGTACCGTTGTCGGCAGTGAGGGTGATATCGGATCGGGCTGAGATATTGGCATCATTGAGTGCAATCGCCTGAAGTTCGGCACTGTCGGAATTGATAGTGAGACTGGTTTCAGCCGACACGGTATTTGTCATGACAATATTGCCGGCTACATCCATCGTGAAGCTGGAAGCCGTTGCCGCCATATCACCTCGCATGCGGACACCGACACCTGCGTCGGTGGCTTTGATATGTATTCGGTTGGCATACATACCTCCCAAGGCGGTTGAATCAACCGCATAGGAGGGGGCCACTTCAACGGCATCAATTGATGATGCCGAACCTGATGCATAGTCCCACTCATTGGCACCGCTTGTGATGCTCAGATCTTTAGCATTAATTTGAGCATTGATTGTGGCACTTCGGGAAACAATATTGAAATAACTTTGTGCAGTAGCATCCAGACCAGAGCCATCAAACAAAATGTCGCCCTGATTAACGGTAAAACCGCTCAATTGTCCCGAGCCGTTAATATTAGGCTGACCCGTGGTTAAGGTGACACGGTCGGTATTGATAAAGCCGCACCCGTTACAGGTAATGCCGTAGGGATTGGCGACAATGACATCAGCCTGACGTCCCACAACTTCGGTATAACCGGCAAGGGTACTACGGTTGGGCGCAACAACTTCATTGAGAATAACGCGGGCTTCACTGCTAAGGTTGGTATTCGAAAGAATTTGCCCGGCTAATTGAGACTGTCTGGTGATTTGACTGCTGTTGGCATTATTTAGAATAAGACCATTGGCATTGACGTTGTAGTCAGTAAATTTGTTATGTGATAAACCCGCTGTATTCGCTTTATTAATATCAACGACTGGCACGCCATTAGGAGCATTGTAAACATCAGTGGAGCCCGAACCGGGTGCAACCACAACACCACCGGCGTGTAAAACAGCACTAAAACTCAGTAAACTGGCGCTCACAAGGGCATGACGTAGGCGGGCAGATTTCCCCCTTGCGCCAGCCAGTTCAGAGACGGCAACAAAAGCACTCAGCTGTTCATTCCAGATAAGCTTATAGACGTGGTTGAGTGATGCACGTTTCATATTACAATCCTTGTTTAAGCTTAAATTTTTAATGTGACTTTAAAGTACATTTGGAAACCTTCATCTTTGAGTCCACTGCTATAAGTCACCGGCTGAACACCTGATAAATCAATATCAATATTTTTAGAGGCTGCGGTGATGCCTGCCACCACACCCGTTATCCGGCCACCATCAAATGCATTTCTTTTTCGGATCGCACCCATGTCATATGCAATATAGGGTTTCAAGAAAACGACCTGATCCATGATGATTTTTTGTGACGGAAGTCCGAGTTCGTTACGCCAGAAAAAGCCATGGTCGCCAGCCATTGAGGTATCTCTGTAACCACGGACGCTAAATGGGCCACCGATTGAAATTTGTTCTGAGCCATACAACACATCAACACCATGTTGCCCAGAAAAACTACTGCTGAATACGGCATTTTTATTGCCGACTTGAAACGGTTTGGTCCAGTAAATATTGCTTGTCCACTTTTGAAATTGTGCACGGGGTGCTTCGTCCGGCAGGTTGGCTTCATCCTCTAGTGCATTGAAGGCCTTGATACCCCAGATATGATTGAGTTGCAGGGTTAGGGCGCCGCCTAAAAAACGTGTACTCCAACTCGCTCCTAGATCAAACAATGATAAGCGTCGACTGCTAACTTCAAGTAACTGCCCAGCAAGAAAGTTATCTGTAGATTTTGCTGTTATGGCAGCAGATATACTGACTCTATTAATGGCATCGCGATAGGCGAGATAATCAGCTATAAAAGAGGTGTTTTCGGAATCACCGGAGGCGATTAACTCTCCACCGGGAAGCGCTAAGGTGGTGGCATAGTCAGACCAGTTGTGCGATAGAGAAAAGGTCCAGTAGTGGTATGGAACACTCAGGTAAAGTGAGTTTGAACGACTATGCTGTTTACCGAAATTTCCTTCGGTAGTGCGGCGGTGGGTGTAACTGAAAAGCTCATTTAATCCTAGGATGTTTTCCAATGCCAGGTTGAGGCCAAGTTGTTCCTCACCGGTTGTTGTGGTGCCAAGGTTGTCATAGGTGGTATTGAGGAAATAACGTTTAGATGGGGCATTTTTTATCAGAACGACACTATTTCCTGGCGTCTCTCCAGGCAAAATCTCCATCACTGCATTGTTTGAACGTAAACGGTTAATTTGATCCAGACCTTGCTCGATATCACGGAGGTTCAAAACATCGCCAGATGAAGCGGGCAGTGCTGTAGCTAGGTTAATGTTCCTGGCACCCAGTGTATTGTTATCAAGCATTAACTTTTCTATTTTGCCTTCGATAACAATGATTTTAAGTGTGCCAGAAGCAAGGCTTTGCGGTTCGATATAAGCACGGGTCGTGATGTAGCCATGATCAATATAAAACTTGGTGACCTCAGCAAGTAACAGCTCAATATCTGTCACGCTCATGCAGGTATTAAGAAAAGGGTGATTCAGTGTTTGACGTTGTGAGTCAGGGAGAAGGGGGGCACCTTCGTAAATAATGGTGGTGACATCGCGACACATCTCAGTGTCAGCGGCTTTTTTATCGAGGTCAGGTGAGGTGATTTCTATATTGCTTTTGGGACGGCTTCTTTCAAACTCTAACCTGTCCTGTTCAATACGGCGTTGTTGATCACGCTGAATTCTGTCGGCTTCTTGATTGGCTCTGTTTAGCTGGTCTGAAGTTGATGCTGAATAGCTAAATGGTGAAATGAGGCAGAATAGTAAAAAGCTAATGAGTTGCTTAGACACATTAATTCCATTTTTTTGTGATTTTTGTCACAAATTTACAGGCAAACCGGCGTTTTTTCCAGTTTTTGTAAAGTGGTAAGTGACGAGTGTCTTTAATTTAGCTCTAGATGTATTCGATTACCGCGAGTGTTTTTATAACCCAAAACGTCGTCATTTAACATTAGGCGGAATTAGTCCGGTAAATTTGAAAAAGGCTATGCGGTCTAAGCTATGTGTACATGACTTTGTGGGAAACCCAAATAAGTGCACATTGGATTGCCACTAAATTGTTGGAACCCTTTCAGCCATCTAATGGACTGCCTTATTACCTTTAGCAATTTGCCTAAGTCCTCCTACCATCACTATCTCCCACCATGTAATCTGATATCTACATCAAAGCAAGTGCCAGAAAAATAAATTAATATCATTAAAATCAATTTGTTATAGATTATACCTAATAAATAAATTGAATTTCAGTTGCAACTAAGCAAAAAAAACTTGTTTAATTTCTACACATTGAGGCGTTTGGGTATTGAAGGATAGTTGGCTATGGAAGTATGGGCGGTTGCTAATCAAAAAGGTGGCGTAGTAAAAACCACAACGACTATCAGTCTTGGCGGTCTATTAGCAGATAAAGGTCATCGGGTACTCGTCATAGATATCGACCCTCAAGGATCGATGACCACTTACTTTGGTTATAACCCGGAAAGCATTGAGGCCAGCGTAACCAATTTACTCCGTGCAGAAAATGTCACACGCTCCGATGTGCAGGCAGTAGTAAAAAAAACAAACGATCCAAATTTGTCTTTGTTACCTGCCAGTGTTGGTCTGGCCACTATAGAAAGAAGTGGCTCACAAGCTGGTATGGGCTTAAAAATGACCAAGGCAATTTCAAAGGTTTGGAATGACTTTGATTATGTGCTTATTGATAGCCCACCTGTTCTAGGCACGTTAATGATTAACGCAATAGCAGCTTGTGATCATTTACTGGTGCCAGTCCAGACAGAGTTTTTGGCACTTAAAAGCTTGGAACGAATGTTGCGAACCGTCTCAATGGTGACAAAGTCTTTAAATAAAGAACTTGATTACACGGTTATCCCCACACTCTACGACCAACGAACAAAAGCTTCTGTGCTAACTCTGCAGACATTACGCAGTGACTATCATCTAAATGCATGGCCGTCTTTTATTCCAGTCGATACCAGATTCCGAGACGCCAGTAAGCAAGGTGTCACGCCAAGCCAATTTGACGCTGAAAGTCATGGCGTAGTCGCTTATAAAGGGTTACTTGAAGAATTGATGAGCAAGTCTCAACAAAACGATACGCACCGTTCACGTCTTAGCATGTGATAAGGCGAGCTTCGTAATTTAGAAACTTTTTACTAAAAGCCTCCGCACTTAGGAACAATCATCCATGCATATTACCTACCGTACATATCTCTTTACTCAAGAAAGTATGAAAACCAAAATGGTACCTAATGGCTATTTCAGGTGTCTGTTCACAAAGCAGCAGGCAATGCCGAACTATGCCAACCAAGATATTCAAGTTTTTGAGGCACAGATCATCGTTGAGAAAGATGGAACTGAAATACTGCGTGGCATTAAGGTTTGGTATCTGAAAATTGACGATCAGGGCTATATCAAAAACCGGTCAATGCACCTATACGATAGCCGGGAAATCAAAAAAATTGAACAGGACTATATCTTAAAAAATAACGATGACTTATTACAAAGTTACGTTGATGGTTTGTTGAGTGATGAGACAAACAACAGGCCGGTTAAAGAAAAATCTCAGAGCGTCAGTAGCAGGATATCGACTTTTTTTAAAACGCTGAACCCTGCCGAACACTTACTGACTTACTAGCCCATTCACCCTTTATCCATTAAGCCATGCTCATTTGATGCAGAGAAGCATGGGCTATACGTGCATAGTTCAGGTTCTACCCAGTTTCGACGGACGGTTTAAAAACGGTTGAAACTCCACAGTTGCAGGAAATTGTCTACGATACCTAGGGGAGTCCAGTGATGGGTGACGCCTAATTAGCGATCAGTGTGGTGGCCGCGAGGTGTCACACGAGAAAGCCCCGGCTTGCATGGTTCATCAGCTTATAACGGCGGCTGACACCTGAAGGTGACTGACGGCGCATCTGCCATACGGCGAACTGTTCATATCTTCAAAAGTGGAACGCAATCCAGTGATATCACGGTAGGCGATCAATCCGGAAAAATAATTGCAGGAGTTTTAGACGGGCAATAAAAAAGGGCTTAGCTTTATAAGCTAACCCCTTATTATATTTTGGCTCCCCGAGCTGGACTCGAACCAGCGACCCAATGATTAACAGTCATTTGCTCTACCAACTGAGCTATCGGGGAACAGAAAGATGCGTATGATAGAGGCTTGAACCGGACAGGTCAAGCCTCGAAATGCATTAATTTCCTAGGCAATAAATTCTGCGATGCGATTCAGTGCGTTACGCAGATTATCTTCACTGGTGGCAATCGATAGACGAACGTGGTTTTTCAAACCGAACGCAGTTCCCGGTACTACAGCCACGCCTTTTTCAACGAGCAATGCTTCAGCAAAGTCCATATCGTCTTTCAATTCAGGCTTGCGTTCCAATACGCCAGCAATATTGGGGAACACGTAGAACGTGCCATCTGTTTCCAATGAGTCGATGCCTGACATGTCATTTAGTGTCGACACCACGAAGTCATGACGCTTTTTAAATTCAGCTAACATCGATTGTATGCAGGTTTGATCGCCGTTTAACGCCTCAACAGCCGCTGCTTGCGAGATAGAGGCCGGGTTAGAGGTACTTTGTGATTGCACTTTTTTCATCGATGCAATCAGATCCGCGGGGCCTGCGGCATAACCAATACGCCAGCCGGTCATTGAATAAGCTTTTGAAACACCGTTCATGACTAAAGTTCTGTCATAGAAATCAGGGTTAGCGTTGAGAATATTGCAGAAAGGTTCATCAGCCCAATAAATATGTTCGTACATATCATCGGTAGCAATCAGGATGTCCGGGTGTTTACGCAAGACCTCGCCAAGTGCTTTCAATTCATCCATGCTATATGCCATGCCCGTCGGGTTAGATGGGCTGTTAATGACAAATAAACGGGTTTTGTCAGTAATTGCAGCTTCTAGCTGTGCTGGTGTGATTTTGAATTGATTTTCCTGTCCGGCTTCGATAATGACTGGCTTACCATCAGCAAGTAAGGTCATATCGGGGTATGATACCCAATACGGTGCAGGGATAATGACTTCATCACCCGCTTGAATATAAGCTTGAGCCAGATTGAAGAAGCTTTGTTTGCCACCCACAGATACCAGAATTTGATTGGCTTCGTAGTCGAGACCATTATCACGTGAGAACTTTTTGATGATGGCCTGTTTCAAATCGGGTGTACCATCAACTGGAGTGTATTTAGTTTTGCCGCTATTGATTGCTTCAATGGCAGCTTGTTTAATGTGTTCAGGGGTATCGAAATCGGGTTCGCCCGCACCCAGACCAATCACATCTTTTCCTTCGGCTCTTAATGCCGCTGCACGAGCAGTGATTGCTAAAGTGGGAGATGGTTTGATGTTTTGAACGCGTTGGGAGAGCTTGATAGTCAAAATCTTTCCTTCATTAACTCAGTAAATTAATAAACAACTCAGTAATATACGCCAAACCTAAACGATGCTAAAGACGTATGAGTAAACAATTTCAGTTAGTCAGTGATTTTTCTCCTGCCGGTGATCAGCCAGCCGCGATTGAGACGTTGATCGAGGGACTTGAGAACGGCGAAATGTGGCAAACCCTGCTGGGGGTAACCGGATCCGGTAAGACATTCACCATCGCCAATGTTGCGCAAGCAGTGGGCAGACCGATGATGGTCTTGGCACCCAACAAAACACTGGCGGCACAACTTTACAGCGAAATGAAAGAATTCTTCCCCAATAATTCGGTGGAGTATTTTGTTTCCTATTACGACTATTACCAGCCAGAAGCTTATGTTCCCTCATCGGATACGTTTATAGATAAGGACGCATCAGTTAACGAACAGATTGAACAAATGCGCTTATCAGCGACCAAGGCTATGTTGGAACGGCGTGATGCGATTATTGTGTCCAGTGTTTCGTGCATATATGGTTTGGGTGAAAAAGATGCGTACCTGGAAATGGTGCTACATTTGGTTCAAGGCGATGTGATAAGCCAACGCAACATCTTACGTCGCCTGACAGAGCTGCAATACACACGCAATGATATCGAACTACATCGAGGCACCTATCGTGTTCGAGGCGAAGTAATTGATATATTCCCGGCTGAATCGGAACGTGATGCGGTCAGAGTCGAGTTATTTGATGATGAAATCGAACAGATCAGTTATTTCGATCCCTTAACGGGTGAAGTCTTGCAGCGTTTGAGTCGCATCACCATTTACCCCAAAACCCACTATGTCACGCCACGTGACAATCTGTTGAAAGCCGTCGATGCCATCAAAGAAGAATTGCGCGAAAGGCTGGAGCATCTAAATTCACATGACAAGTTGGTCGAGGCACAGCGACTGGAGCAACGAACACGGTTTGATATCGAAATGTTGTTAGAGCTTGGCTATTGCAACGGCATCGAAAACTATTCTCGTCACTTGTCCGGTCGCGGTCCCGGTGAAGCGCCACCGACGCTGTTTGATTACCTGCCAAATGACGCGATTTTAGTCATTGATGAAAGTCACGTCATGGTGCCGCAAATTGGGGCTATGTATAAAGGTGATCGTTCTCGTAAAGAAACGCTGGTCAATTATGGCTTCCGCCTGCCGTCAGCATTGGATAATCGACCGCTGATGTTTGAAGAGTGGGAAAAGCTGGCACCGCAAACCATTTTTGTTTCGGCAACACCCAGCAAGTATGAAAATGAACACTCCAGCACTATTGTGGAACAGGTGGTACGTCCCACCGGTCTGGTTGATCCTCAGGTCGAAATTCGTCCAGTGGGCACACAGGTTGATGACTTATTATCTGAAATTCATAAGCGTACCGCGGTCAACGAACGTGTTCTGGTGACGACGTTAACTAAGCGAATGTCTGAAGATTTAACCGATTATCTGCGTGAGCATAATGTCAAAGTGCGTTATCTGCATTCTGATATTGATACTGTGGAAAGGGTGGAAATTCTTCGGGATCTGCGTCTGGGGGAGTTTGATGTCTTGATTGGTATCAACTTACTACGCGAGGGGCTGGATATTCCCGAAGTCTCGCTGGTGGCGATTCTCGATGCCGACAAAGAAGGGTTCCTGCGTAGTGATCGATCGCTGATTCAAACTATCGGCCGTGCTGCGCGTAACTTAAACGGTAGAGCCATTCTCTATGCGGACGAGATTACCGGCTCCATGCAGCGGGCAATGGATGAAACAGAGCGTCGACGTGAAAAACAGCTCGCCCATAACGAAGAGCACGGTATTACACCGCAAGGTATTAAAAAAGCGATTCGTGCGGGTATGGACGATGCGAAAGACAAAAAAGACAGTGATTATGCCAAGGTGGCAGAAGAGCAAGCTGAGTATGCTGCGCTGACGCCACAACAACTGGCCAAGCGGATTCAGAAGATTGAACAATCCATGTACAAAGCTGCGCAAAACCTTGAGTTTGAAGAAGCTGCCAAGCTGCGTGATGAGCTGGAGCATCTTCGCAGCGTCGCATTGGGGCCTGTTGCGGTTTAAAATGCTTGCAATCTATCGCTAGCTGCGTATAATTTCGCAGCTTCACGGCAGGCGCGTAGCTCAGTTGGTTAGAGCACCACCTTGACATGGTGGGGGTCGGTGGTTCGAATCCACTCGTGCCTACCAAAATTAAGCACCTATGGGTGCTTTTTTGGTTTTTAAGGCCCTTTGTATCGGTCACAACCAAGGACATACCATGATTTCAGTTACCCTTCCTGATGGCAGTCAACGCCAGTTCGATAACCCCGTTACTATTCATGATATTGCTGCTGATATTGGCACCGGTTTAGCGCGTGCTGCGCTGGCAGGCAAAGTCAATGGCACATTGGTTGATACCTCTCATGTTGTAGAACAAGACGCTGACGTAGCGATTGTGACTGAGCGTGATGAAGAAGGTCTGGATATCATTCGTCATTCCACCTCACATTTAATGGCGCAAGCGGTGAAGCAACTTTACCCAGAGGCGCAAGTGACCATAGGTCCGGTTATTGATGACGGCTTTTACTATGATTTCTCATATCCGGAAGCTTTCACGCCAGACGATCTGAATAAGATCCAAAAACGCATGGAAGAGATCGTGAAACAAGATCTACCGGTTGCACGTGAAGAAATTACTCGTGATGCCGGTATTGAAATGTTTCGTGACATGGGTGAAATCTACAAGGCAGAAATCCTTGAAGATATTCCTAAAGATGAAATCTTGTCTGTGTATCGTCAAGGCGACTTCGTTGATTTATGTCGTGGACCTCACGTACCTAATACAGGCAAACTCAAAGCCTTTAAGTTAATGAAGTTGGCGGGAGCCTACTGGCGCGGTAATTCAGACAATGAAATGCTGCAGCGGGTTTACGGCACAGCCTGGCAAGACAAAAAAGCACTGAAACAATATCTACATCGTCTCGAAGAAGCAGAGAAACGCGATCATCGTAAAATCGCGAAGAATTTAGACTTGTTCCACTTACAGGAAGAAGCAGCAGGCATGATCTTCTGGCATGACAATGGCTGGCAGATTTACCGTGTCGTGGAAAACTACATCCGTGATGTGTTGCGTGATAACGACTATCAGGAAGTGCGCACGCCGCAGGTTGTGGATCGCACTCTATGGGAAAAGTCAGGTCACTGGGATAAGTTTGGTGACATGATTTTCAGTACACACTCGGAAAATCGTGACTATGCGGTTAAACCGATGAACTGTCCGTGCCACATTCAAATCTTTAACCAAGGTTTGAAGAGTTACCGTGACTTACCATTGCGTATGGCCGAGTTTGGCTCTTGTCACCGCAATGAACCGTCAGGCACATTACATGGTTTGATGCGTTTACGCGGATTTACCCAAGATGATGCGCATATTTTCTGTACAGAAGATCAAATTCAGTCAGAAGTGGCAACATTTATCGAATTACTGCATGAGGTCTATGCAGACTTTGGATTTAACGAAATTATCGTTAAATTATCGACTCGCCCTGAGAATCGTGTCGGTAGTGATGAGGTCTGGGATAAGGCTGAAAAAGCGCTGGAAGATGCATTAAATGCAGCGGATCTTGACTGGGAATTACAGCCGGGTGAAGGGGCGTTTTATGGCCCGAAAATTGAGTTTTCACTGAAAGATTGCCTGAGCCGTGTTTGGCAGTGCGGCACCATTCAGGTTGACTTCTCGATGCCGGGTCGCCTTGATGCGCACTTTGTCGCGGATGATAATAGTAAGCAAGTTCCCGTCATGCTTCATCGTGCCATTTTAGGGTCACTGGAACGTTTCATCGGTATCCTTATTGAGGAGTATGCTGGAGCCTTTCCAACATGGCTTGCACCTAAGCAAGTGATGGTGATGGGAATCAGTGATAAGCAGTCCGAATATGTGCAGAAAGTTGCCAAGGATTTGCAGAAACAAGGATTTAGAGTCGATACGGACTTGAGAAACGAGAAGATTGGCTTTAAAATACGCGAGCATACATTGCGCCGCGTCCCATATTTGATAGTTGTTGGTGAACGCGAAGCACAGGATAACGCCGTGGCAGTACGTACTCGTAAGGGCGAAGACCTAGGTGCAATGCAACTTGAGGACTTTGTCGGCTTGCTTGAGAAAGACGTCGCTCGCCGCGGTCGAATTATTTTAGAGGATTAGAACATCGCTACAGATCAAAAACGGCTGAATGGTGAAATCACAGCCAAAGAAGTTCGATTAACTGCTGCTGATGGTGAGCAACTCGGTATTGTTCCGTTAAAGGATGCAATTCAAAAAGCTGAGGAAGCAGAATTAGATTTGGTGGAAATTGCCCCACAGGCGAAACCACCGGTTTGCCGTATCATGGATTACGGCAAGTTTTTGTTTGAAGAGAGCAAGCAGAAAGCGCAGGCTAAGAAAAAACAAAAACAAATACAGGTTAAGGAAGTTAAATTCCGACCTGGCACAGAAGAAGGGGATTATCAGGTAAAACTACGCAACCTGATACGTTTCCTAGAAAGCGGGAACAAAACTAAAGTCAGTCTCCGATTTCGTGGCCGTGAAATGGCGCATCAGGATTTGGGTCTTAAGTTACTTGAAAGAGTGGCGGCAGATCTCGATGAACTGTCAAGCGTTGAGCAACGGCCTAAGAAAGAGGGGCGTCAAATGATTATGGTTTTGGCCCCAAATAGTAAAAAATAAACTTACATAATAAATCAATGCGGAGTTGATTAAATAATGCCTAAATTAAAAAACCATAGCGGTGCTGCAAAACGTTTTAAACGTACCGGCAGCGGTAAATTCAAGCGCTCACAAGCTTTCACTAGTCACATCCTGACCAAGAAAAGCACTAAACGTAAGCGTCAACTGCGTTCTACGCTGACAATCTGTAAAGCAGATCACATGTCAGTGCGTAAAATGCTGCCTAATCTGTAATTAAGGGGAATTTCCGATGCCTAGAGTAAAACGCGGCGTAACAGCGCACGCACGTCATAAAAAAGTTCTTGATCAAGCGAAAGGTTATTACGGTCGACGTAAAAACGTCTATCGTGTAGCGGTTCAAGCTGTCACCAAAGCTGGCCAATATGCCTATCGTGATCGTCGTCAGAAAAAACGTAACTTCCGCACTTTGTGGATTGCCCGTATCAACGCGGCAGCTCGTGAATGTGGTTTGTCATACAGCCGCCTGATCGATGGCCTGAAAAAAGCGTCAATCGAAATCGATCGTAAAGTACTGGCAGATATTGCTGTACACGATGAAGCGGCATTCGCAGCCATTGCGGAAAAAGCTAAAGCAGCATTGGCTGAGTAATATCGCTTTTAAAAGCGATAATAGCTATTTTGCTGTTATTAAGTCGAAAAAGGGCCGCCACCACGGCCCTTTTTTGTTTCTGATGTTGTTCCTCAGACGGGGGTTATATGGCTGAACTGGCATCACAGTTGCAGGCTCTTGAAGATATTGTTGCGACTGCAAAACAAGCTGTCGCCGCTGCACAGGATAATCGCGCCTTAGACACTGTGCGCGTTGAATACTTGGGTAAAAAAGGCAAAATTACTGCCTACCTCAAACAGCTCGGCAATGTCGGTGTTGAAGAGCGTCCGGTCATTGGTAAGTCAGTCAATTTGGCAAAACAGGAAGTGGCGGGACTGGTTGAGTCACGCACCAAAACGCTTGCTGATGCCGCTATGGAAGCGGCGCTAAAAGCTGAAACCGTTGATGTGACCTTACCGGGTCGTAATAGTGATGTAGGTGGTCTGCATCCTGTCACCCGTACCCTTCAGCGAATTGAACGTTATTTCCGTGATATAGGCTTTGATGTCGCCGAAGGACCGGAAATAGAAGACGGTCATCATAATTTCACTGCGCTTAATATCCCTGAACATCATCCGGCGCGTGCGATGCACGATACGTTTTATTTTGATGCCGATAAATTATTGCGCACGCATACCTCACCGGTTCAAATTCGAGTGATGGAAGAGGAACAGCCACCTTTACGTCTTATTGCCCCCGGTCGTGTCTATCGCTGTGATTCAGATCTGACTCATACGCCGATGTTCCACCAGGTGGAAGGCCTGATGGTTGATGAAAACATCAGCTTCACTGATCTGAAAGGCGTGTTGTCAGACTTCTTGCAAGCCTTCTTTGAAAAGCCCTTGAAAGTGCGTTTCCGTCCTTCATATTTCCCATTCACTGAACCGTCGGCAGAAGCCGATATTGAATGTGTGATCTGTGGTGGTGAAGGTTGTCGTGTCTGTAGCCATACGGGTTGGATTGAAATTCTCGGCTGCGGCATGGTTCACCCGAATGTGTTTAAGCACGTCAATATTGATAGTGAAAAATATCTCGGCTTCGCGTTTGGTTTAGGTGTCGAACGAATGGCGATGTTGCGATACGGCGTTAACGACTTACGTCTTTTCTTTGATAACGATCTACGTTTCCTGAAGCAGTTTAGTTAATCGGCGGGATAAGAAACAATGAAGTTTAGTGAAAAATGGTTACGTGAATGGGTTAATCCTTCCTTATCCACTGATGAATTGGTTGAAAAACTAACGAATGCCGGACTAGAAGTTGATGCCGTTGAACCAGTCGCTGGTGAATTTAACGGTGTCTTAATCGGCCAAGTTAAAACCGTTGAGCCACATCCTGATGCAGATAAGCTGCGTTTGACCAAAGTTGACGTTGGTGCTGATGAATTATTGGAAATCGTTTGTGGTGCCAGTAATGTTCGGGAAGGCTTAAAAATTCCGGTTGCTGTGATTGGTGCAGTCTTGCCAGGAAACTTTAAAATCAAGCAAGCCAAATTACGTGGCGTGCCTTCGTTTGGCATGTTGTGCTCATCAAAAGAGCTCGGCCTGACAGACAGTGCCGATGGCTTAATGGAATTGGCTGATACTGCTCCCGTTGGTATTGATATTCGTGACTATCTCGATCTGGATGATGTTGCGATCGATATTGATTTAACGCCTAATCGGAGTGATTGTCTTGGTGTCGCCGGTGTTGCTCGAGAAGTCGGCGTTTTAACATCGACCGATGTGTGTGCTGTGAATAACACTGATGTTGCTGCGTCAACAGATAGCGTCTTTCCTGTAGTAGTTGAAGCTCACGATGCCTGTCCGCGTTATTTAGGCCGTGTCATTGACGATATTAATCCACAAGCTGAAACGCCATTGTGGATGTATGAAAAGTTGCGTCGTAGTGGTCTTCGTAGTTTGGGGCCTGTGGTCGATGTGACTAACTACGTGATGTTGGAACTGGGTCAGCCCATGCATGCGTTTGATCTGGATAAGTTACAAGGTCAGCTCACGGTTCGTCATGCAAGATCCGGTGAAAAGCTCACCTTGTTAGACGCTCAAGAGATTGAGTTGCAGTCTGATACCTTACTTATTGCTGACGATAACGGTCCATTAGCCTTAGCTGGCGTCATGGGGGGGCTGGACTCTAGTGTGACGGCTTCTACCACCAAGCTGTTCTTGGAAGCGGCGTTCTTTGCACCAGAAGCGATTGCAGGTAAAGCAAGAAGCTATGGTTTGCATACAGATTCATCACATCGTTTCGAACGTGGTGTCGATACTGCGTTGGCAAAACTTGCTATTGAAAGAGCAACCGCATTATTACTGGATATTGTGGGTGGTAAAGCTGGTGCTGTAACAGAAAAGTCCAGTGAGTCGACGCTACCACAGCCGGCATCTATTCATCTTCGTGAAGCCCGTATTGCACGCGTTCTTGGCATCAATTTGGATGAAGCACAGGTTGAAGAGCAATTAAGCCGTCTGGGTTTAGTCTTGAACCGCGTGAGTGATGGTTGGCAAGTGACCGTACCCAGTTTCCGGTTTGATCTGGCCATCGAAGTTGATCTGATAGAAGAATTAGGTCGCCTGTATGGCTATGACAAGTTACCCAAAACACGCCCACAAGGCACGGTACTGACGACTAACATTACTGAAAAAGCGACTCAGTTAGAACGCCTGCAAAACGTCTTAATCGATCGCGGCTATTATGAAGCGGTGACGTATAGTTTTGTTGAACCCAAAATGCAGCAATTACTTGCGGAAAATGAGTTGGACCCGATTAAATTGGCTAATCCGATTTCAGCTGATTTATCGGTGATGCGCACATCGCTCTGGCCGGGGTTGGTTCAAGCATTGGTTTATAATGCTAACCGCCAACATGAACGCGTTCGTTTATTTGAAGTTGGACGCGTGTTCAAAGGCAACCTTGAAAACATAGAACAGCACCGTCAAATCGGTGGCCTGATTTATGGTGATCGTTATCCTGAACAATGGTCACAAAAACAACGTGAAGTGGATTTCTTTGATGCCAAAGCTGATGTTGAAGCCTTACTGAGCATAGCGGGGGGAGACGTTCGCTTTGAGGCTGACACTCACCCAGCGCTTCACCCGGGCCAGACTGCCCGCGTTTATAAGAATGGTGATGCTATTGGTTGGTTGGGAGCCATTCACCCGAAATTGAATAAGTCGTTAGATCTTAACGGTAAAGTTTATGTCTTCGAGTTAGGTCTGTCTGCGGTACTAGCTGCACAAGTACCTGAGTTTGAAGCATTATCTAAATTCCCGGCAATTCGCCGTGATTTAGCTTTATTAGTTGACAATTCTGTGACAGCAGGTCAAATTGAGCATTGCCTGAGCAAGAACGATTCTGATATTCTTAAGTCATTTCAACTATTTGACGTCTATAGTGGAGATGGAGTCGAGCACGGCAAGAAGAGTTTGGCTGTGGCATTCCACCTTCAACATGCTGAGCGTACGCTCACTGACGAAGAAGTTGATGCTCTGATAAAAACTGTGACAGAAACGCTGGAACAATCTGTTGGTGCGGCGATAAGATCATAAGCTGTTAATAATAAAAGAAGAATTTGAGGTACACATGGCACTGACTAAGGCCGATATGACGGAACAATTGTACGACGAGCTGGGTTTTAACAAACGTGAAGCAAAAGAGCTTGTTGAGATGTTCTTTGAGGAAATTCGCTCTGCATTGGAAAATGGTGAGCAAGTGAAATTATCGGGATTCGGTAATTTCGAATTGAGAGATAAAAGTGAACGGCCTGGTCGTAACCCCAAAACCGGTGAAGAAATTCCCATCTCGGCACGTCGCGTGGTGACTTTCAGACCCGGACAAAAACTGAAAGCAAGGGTGGACAATTATGCTGGAAGCGAGTAACAACAACGAATTACCGCCTATTCCGGGGAAACGTTACTTCACAATTGGTGAAGTGAGCGAGTTGTGCGGCGTTAAACCGCACGTTTTACGCTATTGGGAGCAAGAGTTCTCACAACTTAAGCCGGTCAAACGTCGTGGTAACCGCCGCTACTATCAGCGTCATGACGTCGTTTTGATTCGTGAGATTCGTGGCTTGCTCTATGAGCAGGGCTTTACGATAGGTGGTGCCAGACAGCAACTTGGCACAACAGGGGATGTGAAAGCAGCAACTGTCACATCGAGTGATCAAAAAGACCTGGTTCGCGAATTACTAAAAGAGCTCGAGGATTTACGTACGCTGCTTAATTGATCAGTTTAAAGATATCAATGAAAAAGCCGTTACATGATTATGTGGCGGCTTTTTTTTTCCTCAAAAAAAACCTTATTTTTTTTTCCTCAAAAAAAACCTTATTTTTTTTGACCGTATCGAGTTGTTTTTTTGCTGAGTAGTCAAGTCAGGCAATTAAATACAATGGTGTTTGCATCAACCCGTTATGATGCATAGTATTAACTTGGTTAGCAGACAACACCAACAAATGGATGCAGCATGCGACATAGCTATTTTTATCTGAAGTTCGTTTTTTGTTTGAGCTATTTTCTAGCTGTTTCAGCCTACGCACAAAATGATTACACCTTCTACGTCACCGATAATAAGGGGCTGCCATTAGCTGATGTCATTATTGAGCCTGACTTAGCGGCAGTTACGAATGCTACTGCTGACGTTGCTATCATCGATCAGATTGATAAACAATTTATACCTCAGCAAATCCTTATAGAAACTGGGCAACTTGTTGATTTTCCCAACAGCGACAATATTCGCCACCATGTTTACTCGTTTTCAAAGGCCAAGATGTTTGAGTTGAAACTCTATGCTGATACACCGGAATCCCCCATTCAATTTCCCGAACATGGCGTCGTTGTACTGGGCTGTAATATCCATGACTCGATGATTGGCTATATCTTTGTTTCAAAATCTACTCAGTCAGTGATGACAGGAGATAGGGGTGATATATCGATACAGAGTGAGCAAGCAATCAAACAGATCAATGTTTGGCATGCCAACAACGTAGCCGGTCCTGAAACATTAATGAACATAGAGCTGGATACTTTAAAGCAGGATGAGAACGGTCGCTATCTGATTAAAATTGACATCATCCCACCAGCACCAAGAAATAGCTTTGAGGATACCTTTGGTGGACTTTCTCAACAGGATTAAATTACGAAACAAGATTTTTCTGCTGTGTGTTGTTCTGGTCATGTCCACCACCATCGCCGTGCAGATAAGCTCGTGGTATGGCAGCAACCGCTATAACCAACAGCAGCTAAATCAACAGACTTCCAATGCTAAGCAGGTGCTTGAACAGTATTTGTCATCTCAGGAAAGACTGCTCGTAACAGCAGCAAATGTTTTAACCGCTGACTTTGGTTTTCTTCGTGCGGTAGCAACATCCGATATGCAAACCATCAATAGTGTTTTGCACAATCATAGCGAACGAATTCAAGCAGATATGATGTTGTTGACCGATATGTCTGGCAACGTCACCGTATCCAGTCAAATGGGAGAGGGGCTTACAGAGAAACTGACTAAGGATTCGGTTCAAAGGCTTATTGAGAATCCAGCAAAAAGTTTTTTTGCGACTGTTGGAGAGCATGTCTATCAATTGATTCTACTGCCGGTCAAAGCGCCGCATGTGATTGCATATAGTGTTATTGGTTTTGAGATTGAGCAGGATACGGTCAAGGAACTAAAGTCCTTAACAGGCCTTGATATTAGTTTTTATCAGGGCGACACGCATTTATTGAGTAGTACATTTAGAATGACGAGTTACAAGGCTTTTCATGATGCTTTACAAGCTCAAAGCTCGCCGTGGCTATTTATAGACAGACCAGCATTTCTGACTGAAAAAATTGAACTTCGCTCGGCTAACAACGCCCCTGTTTTTGTGTTGTTAATCAGTAGCCTGAAACCGTTATACAAACAATACGACGAGATAGTATTTCACAACACATTGTTAGCAATTATCGCTGCTATTATTGCGAGCATTTTAAGTATTGTGTTTGCTAAAACCCTGACTGTCCCATTATCCAAGTTAGGTCAATTAGCGGAATATTATGCAAAAGGCGATTACCTCAAAAATATTGAGTTACGTGGTGGTGAAGAAATTCTCAATCTGCAAAAGTCTTTTCGGGAGATGGGGTGGCAGATAAAGCAACGTGAGGATGAGATCAGTTATCAAGCGACACACGATATTCTGACAGGATTGATGAATAGCCATACCTTACAAAAACAATTACAAAACTATCTTAAGCCTAACCAAGAATTACTTTTAGTTGCTTTCAATATACATAACTTCAGGCAAATCAATGATCGATTAGGTTCAGATATTGCCAATGCATGTTTGAGGATGATTTCAGCAAGGCTTAAAAGTATCAAAACCGTTGATATCCAATTGGCTGCACGCATGGAAGGCGTCGAATTTTTTGTCATACTTAGTCCGCTTTCTGGTCATAGCCCTAATCAAGTTGTGGAGATGTTTCTGACAGAATTAGAAAATGATTTTGTTGTCCTTGATTTGAATATCAAACTCGATTTGAATGCAGGCATTACGTTATATCCTGAACATGGTGTGCATTCATCAAAAATGCTTCGACGAACCTCAATCGCACTTGATGCCGCCAGAAATGGAAAACAACGTATTCATTACTATGAAACGGGAGAAGATGAAGCGCACTTACAACGGATATCAATGATAGAGTCACTTCGGAAAGTGTTGCTTGAGGGCGGTAAAGGCGAGCTTTTTTTGGTGTACCAACCAAAACTCTCAATCAATGATAAACAGTATATAAAAACGGAAGCGTTAATTCGCTGGAGACGCGAAGACAACACCTTTATTTCGCCAGAAGTATTTGTAAACTTGGCTGAAGAGGCGTCATTGATTGTCGATTTGACAAACTGGGTGGTTAGAGGCGTTTTGGAGCAGGTACGACAATGGCACTCAGATGGCTTATTCATCGGTGCCGCAATTAATGTATCAGCGCAGGATTTGGCGAGTTCACATTTCGAAACATTTATCAGCGAAACATGTGCCGGCGTTGGCGTTTCTCCGAGTTATATTACGATAGAGATTACAGAGAGAGACATCATGCACGATGAGGCATCTGTGGTGATGTCATTGCGTAGTCTTAGTAGAATGGGCTTTGTTATCGCAATTGATGACTATGGTATTGGACAGTCTTCGCTGTCGAAACTTAAGGGATTACCCGTCGATGAAATTAAGCTAGATAAAAGCTTCATTATGCACTTAGATGAGTCACCCAAAGATCAATTAATTGTTAAATCAACCATCGAATTAGCTCATGGCCTTGGATTTGAAGTTGTGGCTGAAGGTGTTGAAAACGAGGCGAGTCTCGAAATCCTTAAGCAGTATCACTGTGATCAGCTTCAGGGCTATTATTTTAGTAAACCTATCGCAGCAGAGGCTGTGAGTGAGTGGCATAAAGATCATGTTGAAAACAATACTATTACTGGCAGCGTTGGTTACGACCAGCGCGGTTAATGCGGCTGACGGTAAACTCATTGCCACACCCGGTGTCTCTCAGATTGAGGGGGCAGCCGGTGGCGGTCTTGTGCCTTGGGCGCAGTTAGCAGGCTATGCCAGTCGTGATGAGATTGCTATTAATGCCTTTTGTAGTCATGGCAACGTGGATGATTTTAAGCTAGATGTCTGTGGTGCACAGCTCAATCTGTACGACCGACTTGAACTGTCGATAGCAGAACAAGAGTTTGATGTTGAGGCATTGGACTTACGAATTCGGCAACGGGTGTTGGGTGGGAAAATACGGCTTTATGGCGACTTGGTATATAGTCGTTGGCCTCAAGTCAGCCTTGGTATTCAATACAAGCAACTGGATGACGCCTTGGTAGCTAACTTACTGGGCGCTGAAAAAGACAGCGGTACAGACTACTATTTAGCAGCCAGTAAATTACATCTAGGAGCCGTTGGTGGTCTTAATTGGTTATGGAACGTCACCGGTCGTTATACCGAAGCAAATCAAATTGGCTTGCTGGGTTTCGGCTCGGAAGACCATGATCATGAGCTGATGCTGGAAGCATCAACGGCACTGCTATTTGGCCGTCACCTAGCCGTGGGGGTTGAATATCGTGAAAAGCCTGACAATCTGAGCTTAAAAGAGAATGACTGGAAAAGTCTTTTTGTTGCCTGGGTACCTAACAAATATGTCAGCCTCACGGCAGGCTGGCTTGATTTAGGTGAAATTGCTGGCATTGATGATCAGGATGGGCTCTACTTCTCTATGGTGGGCAATTACTAATGTTGAAAAAATGCTTTTCCTATTGTGCTGCGTTGCTGTTGTTAACAGCTTGTGCCACATCAACAGAAAGAACCTTATACAACAAACTGGGTGGTGAGCCTGGAGTAGAAAAAATCGTCACTAATTTAGTGCAAAATATTGGTCATGATGAGCAAATCTTTCATTATTTTGCCGAGGCCAATGTGACGCGATTTAAAGAACACCTTGCTTGGCATTTGTGTGACATTAGCGATGGTCCCTGTACCTATACCGGCGATACCATGCAGTTAATTCATGATGGCATGACCATTAATGAACGTGATTTTAATCATATGGTGGATTTGTTGATTGAAGCGATGTATGAGGCCGATGTGCCACATCATATTCAAAATCAATTATTGGCTCGCCTAGCGCCAATGAGGAAAGATATTATCTATCGTTAAAGAATTGTTTCAGCGTTAAGTGTGCCATTTTTGTAATGGTTGATGGTGATTTGATTACGTCCATTGTCTTTGGACGCATACAAGGCTTGATCGGCCCACTCGACAAGTTCTTCTGGTGTTAATAGCCTGGCGTACTGATTAAAATCAATGAAGCAAGCACCGATGCTTATTGTTAGCGGGATCAGCTTGTCTTTATACCTAAAAGGCTTTTCAGAGATAGTCTTTTTAAGACGTATTAAGGTTTCATGACCAACCTCGCGTGACATCGAGCAGGAAATAATAAACTCTTCACCACCAAAGCGACCAATCACATCATATTGCCTCAAAGCACGTTTTAACCGATTTGCCACTTCTATCAGAATGGTGTCACCAGCACTATGACCATAATTGTCATTAATGTCTTTGAAATGATCGATATCAAGCAAGGCGACAAGTAATGGTTTTTCAGTTCGGTAACACTCGATGAGCATGCGGTAGCCAAGTTCATTGGCGGTAATACGATTATGTATGCCTGTTAGATGATCATAACTGGCTCGGCGTAACAGTTTCTTATGCAGACGTTGCAAGGGCATAAACATGCGTCGGGATAAGACCATGCTGAGCAGAAAGATAAATACGACGAGTAACAAAGTCACGCCGACGAGCGTCTGACCGAAACAATCGAATCTGCTGTGAAATTCTGTTAAGTCTGCTGACATAAAAAGTTTTACATCATAAGGCGGTGGTGATTCGATATCGATCTGCTTGTTAATCAGCTGTTGCCGTTTCCAGAAAGGTGCAGAAGGTTTTTGTGTTGGAGAGTCATTAATGACTTGATTGGCAATGTTGGATGTACTGAGCAAATAACCTTTATCTTTTGAGTGCAGAGTAAGATCGAGCCCGGTGATTAACTTGATATGTTCCAGCCGATCTTTATTGATAACTTTGCCAGCGATAGCATAGCCGATAATGTGAGGCGCTTTAATGGGGGATTGATATAAACGGTAAAAACCATTGGTCAATGCCATCACTCTCGGTTCGGTCGGCTTTTTCATCATGATGGAGAAGATTTTTGATGCTTCTTTAGCGGGAATCAAATTGCTGTAATCAGCTAAAGGTTTGCCATTACGGTCAAACACCAACAATAAATCAAGGTCAACACGCTGTGCATGATTCTCAAGCATACTGGCGATGGTGGCGGGATCGTCATCAGCGATGGTGCGTTTAAAACCATAGTCCGAGAGAATACCCGTGACTGAGGTCATTTGTTCAGCTTGTTGAGCGGCAAGAAAACCTTGCAGATAGTAATCAGCACGTGTGATCTGAGCTTGGGCAACTTCGTGGCTATATTGCTTACCTACCCACCAAGCACTCATCAAAATAGAACTTGTAGTGATAGTGATAACAGCAATACAAAACCAGAATATGGGGCGGGTAAAAGAGAGCACCTTCATGCTCGTATTAGCATCAACATAAGCTGATGCTAATACGCCAGAGCATGACTGGCAATCCCAAATACTTCTGTTTTTGTTAAATCACATTGACATGGTGCAAGGTTAGATCTGCAACATGTCAACAAACTCATCTACAGGCATGGCTGATAGTTTGGCTTCGTCCATGCAAACGCTCAGGATTGTGTGTTGTTGTTTGGCTGGAAAGCGGCGTGCCAAGTTGATTTCGAACTTTTTAATCAGCTCTGGAATACCTTCATTTCGACGTCGACGATGGCCTATCGGATATTCAACAGCAATATTGTCACTGCTCGAACCATCGTTGAAGAACAGCTGAATTGCATTGGCAATGGAGCGTTTTTCAGGGTTGAGGTAATCTTGGGTATAGTCAGGTTTTTCAACGCACTGCATCTTATCTCGCAACGCATCAATTCGTGGGTCGGCAGCAACATTATCTTCATAGTCTGCTGCTGTCAGTGAGCCTTTAAGTAGACCAACTGCGGTCATATATTGAATGCAGTGATCCCGATCGGCAGGATTATCTAATGGCCCTTGTTTATCAATAATTCGGATAGCGGATTCATGTGTTGTAATCACGATCTTATCGATGGCGGCGATTTTGTCGACAGTATCGATCTTATCTTTTACCTGAGGATGCAGCTGAAAAGCAGATTCAACTGCTGTTTGAGCATGGAACTCAGCCGGAAATGAAATTTTAAACAATATATTTTCCATTACATAACTGCTGTATTGGCGTTGAAATTGAAAGGGTTGGCCTTTGAATAACACATCATAGAATCCCCAGCCTTTGGCGCTTAGAGCAGTGGGGTAGCCCATCTCACCTTTCATGGTCATCATCGCTAAACGTACAGCACGACTCGTCGCATCACCCGCCGCCCATGATTTACGTGACCCCGTGTTGGGGCTATGACGATAGGTGCGTAAGCTTTGCCCATCGACCCAGGCATTGGATACGGCGTTGATAATGTCTTCTTTACTCCCACCCAATAAGCCAGTCACAACTGCCGTGGAAGCAACTTTCACTAACACCACGTGATCCAGTCCTACACGGTTGAAGCTGTTTTCTAATGCTAAAACGCCTTGAATCTCATGGGCTTTTATCATCGCAATCAAGACATCACGCATGGTGATAACGGGGTCACTGTCTTTACGCGTTCGTGACAAATAATCAGCGGTTGCCAGAATGCCACCAAGATTATCTGAAGGATGTCCCCACTCAGCAGCAAGCCAGGTGTCATTGAAGTCCAGCCAGCGCACCATGGTACCGATATTAAAAGCGGCCAAAATAGGATCAAGCTGAAACTGCGTGCCAGGAACTTTGCTGCCATTGGGTACGATTGTGCCTGGCACGACAGGGCCTAAAAGCTTGGTACACGCCGGATATGAAAGGGCTTCGAAACCACAGCCCAGTGTATCCATCAGACAATAGCGTGCGGTATTTAATGCTTCTTGACTGGTAATCAGGTGATCTGACACATACTCGGCGATATCAACCAGCACCTGATCGGGATCAGGACGCACATTAGAAATAGCAGATGACATAAGGTTTCCTTTAAACAATAAATTGAAGATCAGTCACGCTCATCAATAGCAACGTAAGGGCGATCTTCTGGCCCGGTATATTCAGCATTGGGGCGGATAATCTTGTTATCGATACGTTGTTCGATGACGTGTGCTGCCCAGCCGGTAATACGGGAAATAACAAATATAGGGGTAAAGAAACTGGTGGGAATGCCCATCATGTGATAGCTGGATGCACTGTACCAGTCGAGGTTTGGGAACATATTTTTCTCACGCCACATCACTTGTTCGATGCGCTCAGAGATTTTAAATAAGTTCATATTATTGCCATCTTCACATAAGCGTCTGGATACTTCTTTGATGGCGACATTCCTTGGATCGGAAATGGTATAAACCGGATGGCCAAAGCCGATGATGATTTCTTTATTAGCCATGCGCTGCATGATGTCAGCTTCGGCATCATCGGCTGATTGATAGCGTTGTATGATTTCCATCGCGGCTTCATTAGCACCACCGTGCTTGGGGCCACTGAGGGCACCTATCGCACCGGTGATCGAGGAGTAAATATCAGCTAGCGTACCGGCAACCACACGAGCGGTGAAAGTAGAGGCATTAAATTCATGTTCAGCATAAAGTACCAGTGATTCATTCATTGCTGCGGTGTGTAATGCCGAAGGTGGTTTGCCATGCAACAAGTGGAGAAAGTGGGCTGCAATGGAATCATCATCGGTCTCCAGTTCAATGCGTGTGCCGTTTAAGCTGAAATGGTGCCAGTAGAGCAATGCTGAGCCGAAACACGCGATCATACGATCAGCAATATCACGTGCGCCTTGTGCAGCATGATCCGCGGCTTCCGGTTCTAGCGTGCCTAACATGGAACAGGCGGTTCGCATTACATCCATCGGGTGAGCCGTTGCTGGTAATTGTTCCAGTACCAGCTTTAAGGCATCAGGAATGTGCCGAAGTTGTCTCAGCTTAGCTTTATACGTGTCGAGTTGCTGCTGATTCGGTAGTTGACCATGAATGAGCAAATAAGCGACTTCTTCAAAGTTAGATTTAGCTGCTAAATCAAGAATGTCATAGCCGCGGTAGTGGAGATCGTTACCACTGTGGCCTACGGTACAAACGGCGGTTGTGCCAGCAGAAATTCCTGCCAAAGCAACGCCTTTTTTCTTTTTTTGAACTTGAGTCATGCTGTTCTCCCAGCAGAGTCTACTGCTTGCTAATGTTTCGTTATCATTTATGGTCTTTTTCGTTGTTGAATAATTGATCCAGCTTTTGTTCGTAAGCGTGGTAATCAAGATAGTCATAGAGTTCGTTACGTGTTTGCATTGAATCGACAACGTGTTGTTGCGTGCCGTGTTCACGTATCGATTGATAAACATTGAGTGCTGCCTGATTCATTGCCCTGAAAGCAGATAGGGGGTATAGCACCAAGCTGACATCGTGATCAGCAAGCTCATCGACAGTAAATAATGGGGTACTGCCAAATTCGGTAATGTTGGCTAAAACAGGTTTGTTTACGGCTTTGGCAAATTGTTTGTACATCGACAAATCGGTAATTGCTTCCGGGAAAATCATATCGGCACCGGCTTCCACACAAGCGCAAGCACGATCAATCGCTGATTGCAGGCCTTCAACTGCTAAGGCATCGGTGCGGGCCATAATCACAAAGTCAGGATCCGTTTTGGCATCCACCGCGGCTTTGATGCGATCCACCATTTCAGTCTGACTGACAATGGCTTTATTGGGGCGATGACCACAACGTTTGGCTTGAACTTGATCTTCGATGTGTACCGCCCCGGCACCGGCGCGAATCATCGCTTTGATCGTGCGAGCAATATTAAAGGCGCCACCAAATCCAGTATCGATATCGACCAACACCGGTAACTCAGTGACATTGCTAATGCGTTCAACGTCGGTAATAACGTCTTCCATGGTGGTGATACCCAAGTCTGGTACGCCCAGCGAACCTGCGGCAACACCGCCACCGGATACGTAAAGGGCTTTATAACCGACACTGTCTGCCAGGCGGGCATGGTAGGCATTAATCGCGCCCATGACTTGTAAGGGTTGCTCATCGATTACAGCTTGTCTAAAGCGGGCACCTGCTGAAGGTAAACTCATGGCGAATCCTTTTAGAAAAATGCGTTTTCAGCGTCAACGGGAAGTTCTACACCGGTTTGTTTGGCACGTTGTAGTAATGCCCAAAAATAACGGTAGGTGGCGCGATCATGTAACTCACCTTCGTATTGAATTGGGCCCCAGTCGGCCTGTTGTGCTGCGATTAAAATATTGGCAGCTACAACCACTTCGCTATAATCGGGCTTCATGGCATCTACAATGGCTGATATTTGAGTGGGGTAAATGCTCCACATTCTTAAAAAACCAAATTCATGTCTGGCTCTTGAAGCATCCGATCGGGTCGTTTCTTGGTTTTTTAAATCGAGTGTCACGTTGTGAGCAGGTACGACGCCATTGGCTAAGGCCGCAGCCACGACTTCAGATTTGGCACGAGCAAGCAGGCGGTGATCAAACTGACCGGGGCTGCGCATGGCTGAGGCAGCAATAGCACCATGGTGGGCACTGACAAAATCCATCAGACCAAAGTCCAGCACCTGTACCCAATCGAGTGCGGCAATCTCATACACATCACGTAAAGCACCATGCGTCTCAATTAATACATGGATGGGGATGTCACGTTCAATCCGGTTCTGTTGCGCCACTTTTTTGATGTAGCCAATCATTTCAGTCACCTGAGCCACGCTGGTTGCTTTGGGGATGGTGATATAAGTCAACACATTACCGGCACCAGCAACCAGAATATCCACATCCTGTTTCCATGCATCATGTGTGTAATCATGGATACGTGCGCCAGCCATGTTGTGTTTATTGGCTTCAGAATTAAGCACGCGCACGATCATTTCGGCGTGCTCTTTCTCAGTGCCAGCTGCAGCACCATCTTCGCAGTCGCAGGTGATATCAAATACCGGTCCAATCGTGTCTTGGAATGAGAGCGCCTTGGTGATGAGCTTTTCGTTGCCTGCAAAATGCTCACAACTGGGAATAATGGGAAAGGCTTCTTCACCTTCAAATAAAGCCTGGCTTGGGTGCGTCATATTGGTGTTATTCATTGGCTTTTCTCTTTTATTTTGACTTGCGCGGCATTAATACGGTGTAGTCGAGGTCGAGCACGACATTGGCGTGATAGCGTTGTTTGCCATCTTCCTCGATATAAGTAGATTCGAGACTGTCAGCGGTTTGATTTTTCAAGCCGACCATTCGCAAACGAAGTGCGCCGATGTCTTCACGGCCAGGGATTTCCCATTTTTCCAAGACTTCTGTCCAGGTATAAAAAGTATCACCACCAAAGCTGGGGTTGGCGTGTGTCCCGGCGTTGATAGCAGCGATAAATAGCGCATTCTCAAGACCGTCGTAACTCAATGCACGACAGATTGAAATAACATGGCCGCCATACATCAACCGTCTACCAAATGCGCTGGATTGCATGGATAGGTCGTCAAAGTGTAGCTTGGCGTTATTCTGATACAGTTTGGTGGCTAAGGTATGGTCACTATCATCCACGGTCATACCCGCAGGATGATTGAGCCTTTCACCTACTTTAAAATCGTCCCATAGCCGTTGAGAGCCAGTCACCGCCGTATCAAAGCTATTAGCATCGAGATCAGCTGGAATGATTAAATCTTCAACCGCTACTACGTTGTCGAGTGATGGAATGTGTGTTTCTGGTGTGGTGACATTTAAATCTTTCTTGTGGACCATGACCCAACGCACCCAGGATAGAACGGCTTTGTGGTTCTGATTAAAGCTGGTAGAACGCACATAAACAATGCCATTTTTACCACTCGATGTTTGTTTCAGACCAATCACTTCAGTTTGTGTGGTCAAGGTATCACCCGTATAAACCGGATGACTGAATTTGATTTCGGCATAGCCTAAGTTCGCAACTGCATTGACGGAAATATCGGGCACGCTTTTGCCAAAGGCAATATGAAATGTCAGCAAATCATCAATTGTTTTATCAGCAAACCCTAAAGCATGTGCAACGGGTTTAGCACAGTGTGCAATATGTCGTGAGCCCGTTAAAGCGATATAGAGTGCAGCATCACCCTCAGTGACAGTACGGGGGGTTGCATGAATAATAGTCTCGCCGAGTTTGAAGTCTTCAAAGAAGCGACCTTGATTGAATGGCGTTTTACTCATTATCCAACTCCAAATCAGTAATCATCTGGCTGAGCTCGAGGAACCGTTTGGCTGCAGTCACATGGTGGTGCTCTACCAGTTTGCCATTAACCAAAACGGTTCCTCGTCCTGCGGCATTCGCGGCAGTGAGTGCTTCGATAATTTCTTTGGCGTTTTCGACTTCAGCCGGTTTTGGCGTATAAGCGTCATTGGCGTAAGGAAGCTGGAAAGGGTGGACCAGTGATTTGCCGTCAAACCCCATATCACGACCAATCCGACAGGCATATTCAAATGCCTGCATATCTTTCAGATCGCTGTGGATACCATCAATAACGGCACGGCCATACGCACGTGCTGCCAGAACTACCCATGACAGACTCGTGCGAATAGCGGTACGTTCAAGCGTGGGTCTGGCGTGGAGATCGGAGATTAAATCTGAGGTTGCCATGACCATACAAGCGATACGATCGGAAGATTTTGCTATCTCTTCTGCGTGTAAAACAGCCAGTGGACTCTCGATCATCACCATGATTGGCGTGGTGTGATCGCCAGCTTGTTCCAGAGCTTTGATACCGGCAAATACATCTGTATCGTTCTCTATATTAGATAGCAAAATAGCGTCAGCCCCCAGATTGGCGACAGCGTTAATATCGTCATAGCCCCAGTCTGAGTCGAGGTCATTAACACGTACAACGACCTCTCTATTGCCATAGCCCCCCTGTTTCAGGGCATTAACCACATTGTCACGAGATGATTCTTTCGCCGACAACAGGATCGGGGCGCCGAGATCCAAAATAATGGAATCAACCTGAAGGCTGCGGGCCTTTTCCAAGTAATGCGGGTTACATCCCGGTACATATAACATTGAACGGCGTGGCCGGTAATAATTATTCATGCGGCTCCTCATCTTTTTATCAGTGTTAGCGCACTGACCTTGATTAGATTCTATGCCACTCCTTTTTAAAGTGTCAATATTTATCTTATGTCTTATATAAGATATAAAACACTGGACATCTTTTTTTAACTGGTATAGATTAGATATCACAGTGTTTTCAGTTATATAGAAAAATATTTAGAACGAGCTGAAAACAAGAGAGAAGAAGAAAAAGTTAGGTTTTACTTGTTATAAGTATTGAATTTTATATGTCTTATATAAGAGTGGTTTGGTAGGCTATGCACATAGAAACTGAATTATTAACAGGAAATAAGATGAGTAAAACTGTATCGGCACCCGTATTCAAACCGCTTTATGAGCAAATAAAGGTGTTTCTGACGCAAAGCCTGATTGCTGGTGAATGGAAGCCGGGCGAGAGTATCCCCAGTGAAATGGAGCTAGCAGCTCGTTTTAATGTGAGTCAGGGGACTGTGCGCAAAGCGATTGATGCATTAGCGATGGAAAATATTTTAATTCGTCGCCAAGGGAAGGGCACGTTTGTCGCCACGCATAAAGAAGAGCAGAGTAAATTACGATTCTTACGCCTGAACTCTCAAGACGGTCATAAAGAAAAGTTAGAAAATACGATGCTCGATTGTAAGCGTCTAAAAGCCAGTGCCGAGATCAGCCAGTTGACGGGTTTGAAAAACGGTACAGCAGTGATCGAGATAAAACGCTTACTCACCTTCTCCAAACAACCCAAAATCCTTGATTACATCATCGTGCAGTCAAAATTTTTCCGTGGTCTTACTGCGCCGAAGATCAGCGAACACAACGGCTCTCTCTACAGTATGTATGAAACCTTATATGGCATTCCTATGGTGCGAGCTGAAGAGAAACTAACTGCGGTATCTGCTTCGCCCGAACAAGCCGCGTTGTTGAATGTAAAACCAGGCTTTCCATTGCTGCGCATAGAGCGCGTGGCTTATACCTATGGTGATAAACCCATGGAATGGCGTGTTGGTCTTTGCGTGACCGACAATCATCATTATCTGAACGAATTGGAGTAACCCATGAATGACAAGCAGCCGACATTAAAACAACAAGCGCTTGATTATCACGAGTTTCCTCGTCCCGGTAAGCTCAGTGTTGAATCAAGTAAGCCATGTTTTACTGCGGCTGAATTGTCATTAGCTTATACGCCGGGTGTTGCGGAGCCTGTACGCGAAATTGACCGCGATCCGGAGACGGCATATCGCTATACCAATAAAGGCAATCTGGTGGCGGTTATTACAGATGGAACTGCTGTTCTGGGCTTGGGTAATGTCGGCGCGTTAGCGAGTAAGCCGGTCATGGAAGGTAAAGCTGTGTTATTTAAACGCTTTGCTGATATTGATGTGTTTGATATTGAAGTGACAGCGCCGAGCGTTGAGAGCTTTATCGAAACGGTGGTCAATATTGCACCGACATTTGGCGGCATAAACCTTGAGGATATTGCTGCTCCCCATTGTTTTCGGATTGAACGTGAACTGCGTGAGCGACTCTCTATTCCTGTGTTTCATGATGATCAACACGGCACCGCTGTGGTCATCTGTGCTGCATTAATCAATGCCTTGGAATTACAAAATAAGCGACTAGCGAGAGCTAAAATCGTCTTTCTGGGCGCTGGTGCTGCCGGTATGGCGACGGCGCGTTTATTGAAAGCGATGGGTGCAACTGACATCACCATGGTGAATAAAGCCGGTGTATTGCATAAGCAACGTGACGATATTAATGAGGACATGCAGGACTTGGTACGTGAAACGGCTGATAGAACTCTGGCCGATGCGATGGATAATGCCGATGTTTTTATCGGTGTTTCTGCGGCCAATGCCTTACCCGCTGAGTTACTAATGAAGATGGCTGCGAATCCGGTGGTGTTTGCGTTGGCGAATCCGGATCCTGAAATCTTGCCATCAGTTGCAACCCAGCTGCGTGATGACTTAGTGATGGCAACCGGTCGCTCTGACTTTCCAAATCAGGTCAATAATGCCCTCTGCTTTCCCTATTTATTTCGTGGCGCTTTAGATGCTAAAGCACCGCAAGTAAGTCAAACCATGCAAATCGCAGCAGCACACGCACTGGCAGAGCTGGCCCGAGAGCCTGTACCCAGCTCAGTGATGGAAGCCTACGATGTCACTGAAATGCAGTTTGGTAAAGACTACATCATTCCTAAACCGTTCGATCCCCGTTTACTTAAACACGTTTCTGATGCTGTATTTCAAGCGAGTTTAGCGGAACAAGCTGAGCAAGATAAAAAGTTAGGTTAGAGGCCGAGTAGGAATAGCGTTAGTAACATGAAAAGGGGAAAGTGATGGAATATCCCAACAATCAGTATGCCGAACCTTATGCCGATGTCGATTTCTGTCGGGTCTTTAATAGCAGTGTGTTAGGTGATTTCTGGCCGGGCATTCAGTTGTATTACCCACCAGTGAAATATGCTCCTTCGCTGGGTATTTATGAAGATCTGGAAGCCGCATCATCACGCATGAAAAAACATGCTTATGAAACGCATGCGCATACGCTTATTTTTGACTTGGAAGATGGCTGTCGACAGAAAGAAATGAGTCGAACCTTACTTCGACAAGAGCTGCATGGCTTACGCCAACATAATAAAAACGTCACGATTGCAGTACGCGTAAATCCATTCCGTACTTACGAATATGAACAGGATATGGACCTGGTAAGGGATATGGGGGACTGCATTGATGTGGTGATGCTGGCAAAAGCCGGCGAAGCCTATGGCGCAGCTGAGGTACGCGACTTATCGAATTTGTTGGTCAGCATCAATGACAAGATCACGATTCAGCCTATTATTGAGCATCCTAAATCCCTCAAAATTGCACCAGAATTAATGCAATACAACACGGTCAAGCACGTGGTATTTGGCATTCATGACTTTTCAAAAGCGATGGGGATTCACATTACGCCTGAGCATTGGACTGATGAGCTGAAACACTTTCTTTACCAGATCATGTTCGAAGCGCGTATCGCGGGTAAAGGCGTTATTGGTGGTGTGGAAACCTTGATCGGCTCATCAAGTATGCCGGAAAAGTTTGTTGAACCGAATGATGTTCGCCGTTGGCTGGATCTGCATGGTGAAGATGAATCACGCATTGTCTATAAACACGCCTGCGAAGAAACCGCGATGGGCTTGACCGGTAAACAGGTTATCCACCCCGGCCATATTCATTTATGCAAAGTGGCATATACCCCGTCACCAACAGAAATCAATCAAAAGATCAGCATTCTCAAAGCCGCCATTGAGGCGGATGCTTTGTTGGGTGGTGCCATCAAGTTTGAAGGTGAAATGCTTGATCCACCGATGTTTGGTAAAGCGTTACAAACCCTACTCAGAGCCAATGCACTGAGAGCCTTGGACGATGATGATCGCAACTTTGCGATGAAAGTGCTGCGACTGATGCCTACCCAAGTTATTCGTGAGAACTGGCCATATGGAGCCATTTTATGAAAAACCTACCAGCTTTCCCTCAATGGCACTGGCAAGTGCCAACGCACTTTAATATTGGTGTGGCGTGTACCGATAGTCACTTGGGTACGCTTACCGGTAAAAATACCGCGATGATCGTTGAAGACGATGAATTGGGTACCGATGAAATCAGCTTTGCTCAACTGTCTCGACGTACCAATCAGTTTGCTCAAGTGTTGAGAAATGCCGGTATTGAATCTGGTGATCGGGTGTTGATTCGGCTGCCAAATAGTCTGGATTATCCCACTGCATTTCTGGGGGCAATGAAACTGGGCGCTATTTCGGTTCCCACATCAACATTACTTACCGTTGAAGAAGTACTGTATTTGGTGAAAGATTCTGCTGCAGAAGTACTGGTGGTGGATAAGCGTTTTTGGCAGCAATTGAAAACAGAGATTAGTGACTGCGAAAAAATAAAATTGGTGTTGTTGTCAGGGCTGGGAGATGTCGATAACGATGTGGCAGGAATCACTGTTTCAGATTTAGCCAACAGCGTTGACCAGATTGACACCTGGTTGCCGCCCAAACAAACCTTGGCTGATGATCCAGCCTATCTTGTTTATACCTCGGGTACGACGGGATATCCCAAAGGTGTGTTACATGCACACAGAGCGATGATAGGTCGCACACCGGCATCGACTTACTGGTTTGATTTTTCTGAGGATAAGCAAGACCGGATTCTGCATTCTGGTAAATTTAACTGGACTTATGTTTTAGGCTCGGGGCTGATGGATCCGCTCTATCTGGGGAAAACGGTCATCGTCCATGAGGGTAAGAACGACGCCACTTTGTGGCCACGTTTAATAGCCAAACACAACGCAACCATCTTTATTGGTGTTCCCACTATATATAGACAGGTCCTACAAAAAACCGATTTTTCTAAAAAGGATGTGCCTAGCTTACGGCATTGTATGAGCGCGGGAGAACATTTATCAGATGAAGTGCTGACGCAGTGGCGACAGCGTTTTACTGTAGATATTTACGAAGCCGTGGGTATGTCTGAGTTTTCCTACTATTTATGTGAAACCAAAAGGCGACCTATCAGACCCGGCTCGGCGGGCTTCCCTCAACCAGGCCATGATATCCAGCTTTTGGAGCCGGACTCATTAAAACCTGTGCCAGTCGGAGAGGAGGGCATGATTTGTGTTCCCGATGACGATCCGGGGCTGTTTATCGAGTACTGGAATCTGCCTGAGGAAACCGCCAAATTGAAACGCAATGGCTGGTTTTTAACCGGGGACTATGCTCGTTACGATAAGGATGGTTATCTTTGGTTTTTAGGCCGCAAAGATGACATTATCAAGAGCTTTGGCTACCGTGTTTCACCCTATGAAATCGAGCGAGTGTTTAAATCGCATGATGCTGTAGCCGATTGTGCTGCTGTCGGTGAAGAAATCGATAAAGATAAAATTCTGGTTGTGGCTTATGTCATTTTGCAAGATGGGAAAACAATCACAGCAGATGAGTTGCAGCAATTTGGTAAGCAACATTTGGCGGCATATAAATCGCCCAAAGTGATCTACATTGCTAACGATTTTCCACGCACCAAAAATGGCAAGATTTTACGGCGAGAGGTGAGTCCGAATATTGCGATAGAACGATCAAACTCATAAAATTTATGTTGATCATTGACGGCTTTTCAGGACATGATTAGCCCATGACGCAACATGAAAATAAGAAATCCGAGCAGATCCGAAAAGTATTTTTTGTCTCTGATCGCACAGGGCTGACAGCGGAGTCGTATGGGAAGTGTCTTCTCGCGCAATTTCCCGATCTTGAGTTTGAAACGATAACACTCGCCTTTGTCGATACTACAGAAAAAGCATTACATGCGCGTGAACAAATTAATCACACCAGTCTGGAGTCAAACCTAAAGCCTGTCGTGTTCAGCACTCTGGTCAATGATGACGAACAATACATCATTGAAAGTGCCAATGCCTGCGTAATCAGCCTCTTCCACAGCTTTATAGGCTCCCTTGAGAGCTTTTTTGGTGTAGAATCCTCGCACAAACAAGGGGTGTCTCGTATTTCGTTCAGTGATACGACGTACCAGAGACGCCTTGATGCGATTGATTTTGCTTTGACTCATGATGATGGTGTTCGTCCCGATCACTACGATGATGCAGAGGTCATTTTGGCCGGTGTATCACGCTGTGGTAAGACACCAACCAGTTTATATCTGGCGATGAACTTTTCGTTGAAAGTGGCTAATTATCCACTGACACCGGAAGATTTGGTGTCTGAAACATTACCTAAATGTTTAACAGACAATTTAGAAAAATTGGTGGGTTTGACAATAAAGCCCGTCCCCTTGAGTCGTATTCGCAGACAGCGCCGACCTGATAGTGACTATTCATCACTTGAAATATGTCAGTCAGAGCTGGAGCAAGCTAAATCAATGTTTGAGAAAGCTGGAATTACGGTATTTGATACCACCGATACGTCGATTGAAGAAATATCGAGTCGGGTTGTGCGTACGCTGGGTCTTGCTCGTGAGCGTGTTCGTGAGTCCACTTTAATATTTAATAAATTTATAAAAGCAAGGTAGTAATAACTATGTCGGAATATGTTATCTCTCTGGATGAGCTGTGCATGGAAGATGTCCCCAGAGTCGGTGGCAAAAACGCCTCTTTAGGTGAAATGCTACAAAATCTGGCGCCTTTGGGTGTAGCTGTCCCTAGCGGCTTTGCCACAACTTCAGATGCCTACAGAGAGTTCCTAGCGCACGACGGTTTGCAGGATAAAATTAACGAAAGGTTACGTGAGCTTGATGTCGATGACGTGACTGAACTGCAAAAAACAGGTCAGGAAATCCGTGATTGGATTATGACTATCCCGTATCCAGAAGCGATGGAAAAAGCGATCGATGAAGCTTACACCGCGCTTGAAAAAGAATACGGTCCAGAAACCACCTATGCAGTGCGTTCATCAGCAACGGCAGAAGATTTACCAGATGCGTCATTTGCTGGTCAGCAGGAAACATTCCTCAATGTTTCAGGCCTTGCCAATATCAAAAAACAAATTCGTGAAGTGTTTGCGTCATTATTTAATGACCGTGCCATTGCCTATCGTGATCATCAGGGTTTTGATCATAGTGAAGTCGCGTTGTCAGCGGGCGTACAGAAAATGGTACGTTCAGATATCGCCTGTGCCGGTGTTGCCTTCTCATTGGATACAGAAAGCGGTTTCCGCGACGTCGTATTTGTAACGGGTAGTTACGGTTTGGGTGAAATGGTTGTGCAAGGCGCGGTCAACCCTGACGAATTCTACGTTCACAAAAAAACATTAGCAGATGGCCGTCCAGCCGTATTGCGTCGCACTGTCGGCCAAAAAGCGATCAAGATGGTTTACTCGGGCGAAGCTTCTAACCCAGTTAAAACTATCGATGTTGACGAAGAGCAGCGCTTATTTTTCTGCATGAGCGATGAAGAAGTCGAAGCCTTGTCTAAAATGGTCGTGACTATTGAAGAACACTACGGTCGTCCAATGGATGTCGAGTGGGCAAAAGATGGTAATGATGGCCGTATCTACATTGTTCAGGCGCGTCCTGAAACCGTACAAAGCCGCACTAAGAAAAACGTGCGTGAATCTTTCGTACTCAACCAACAAGGTGACTTGCTGGCAGTAGGGCGTGCAATCGGCAGCAAAATTGGCCAAGGTAAAGTGCGCTTACTCAATAGCCTGGATCAAATGGATAAATTTGAAGCCGGTGACGTATTGCTAACAGATATGACGGATCCTGATTGGGAACCGATTATGAAACGCGCCTCGGCGATTATCACTAACCGTGGTGGTCGTACCTGTCATGCTGCGATTATCGCTCGTGAATTAGGTATTCCGGCTGTTGTTGGCTGTGGTGATGCAACAGAGAAAGTGGCTGAGGGTTCTAACGTTACCGTTTCTTGTGCAGAAGGTGACGAAGGTAATATCTATGCTGGTTTGTTAGAGTTCGATCACCGCGTTGAAGAACTCGATAACATGCCAGAGTTACCCGTCAAAATCATGATGAATGTGGGTAACCCGGATCGTGCATTTAGCTTTGCGCAGCTACCTAACAAAGGTGTCGGTCTGGCGCGTCTGGAATTTATCATCAACAACATGATCGGTATTCATCCAAAAGCACTGATGAACGCTGATAAAATGGAAGGTGACGTCAAACAAGCGATTAAAGAACGTACTACAGCGTATGGCGATCCCGTTGAATTTTATATCAGCCGTATTGCGGAAGGTGTTTCAACAATCGCCGCCGCGTTCTACCCGGAAACGGTTATCGTGCGCATGTCAGACTTTAAATCAAACGAGTACGCCAACCTGATCGGTGGCCCATTGTTTGAACCCCATGAAGAAAACCCGATGATTGGTTTCCGTGGTGCATCACGTTACAGCTCAGAAGATTTTGCAGATTGCTTTAAGTTAGAAGTAGAAGCGATGAAGCGAGTTCGTGATGAGATGGGGCTGACCAACGTTGAATTGATGATTCCATTTGTTCGTACCACGACTGAAGCTGAATCTGTTGTCAGATTGATGAAAGAGAACGGCTTGGAACGTGGTAAAAACGGTCTGCGTTTGATCATGATGTGTGAACTGCCATCCAATGCGGTATTGGCGAAAGAATTCCTCGAATATTTCGATGGCTTTTCTATCGGTTCAAACGATATGACTCAGCTAACGCTGGGGCTGGATCGTGACTCAGCGCTGGTTGCAGAATCATTTGATGAACGTAACCCCGCGGTATTGGCTATGTTGGATATGGCCATTACAGCATGTCGTGATGCCGGTAAATATGTGGGTATTTGCGGCCAAGGGCCATCAGATCATCCCGATCTGGCTGAGTGGTTGTTACAACGTGGTATCAGCAGTATCTCGCTCAACCCAGATACTGTTGTCAGCACATGGCAATCGCTGTCTGAGATGGACGCATCAAAATAAAAACAATATCGCTCATTTAGCAGGAACCTCTCTATTCTTTAGTATTGGTTCCTGCTAATATGTCGCCCTCGTTGGCGATATTCCAACCAGTTTTAATCAGTCGGGGCATGGCGCAGCCTGGTAGCGCACTTGCATGGGGTGCAAGGGGTCGAAGGTTCAAATCCTTCTGTCCCGACCAATTATTCTGCTTTTTGATTTACGCTAATAATTTCACAGAAATTTCTCGTTTAAATTATTAAGCTTGAGCTGAACTATATGATTCATGGTTCACTCCACCCTAAACCAGCTCATTCCCGGTGAGCTGGTTTTTTTATTCTATTTAGTCACATCCCAAGTCATTCAACCTTTCGCATTGTTCTCAGTTGCACTTTATAAATCACTAAACAATGATTGAGTAATTATTCCAATGGATAGCTGCTATCTGCATGGAGTCATACATTGTGCTGGCGGTCATTGACCTGTTCGTCAGCATCTATCTGCGCGAATCCTCTTAGTTGAGGAGGAAAGGATGGCACTTTGGTGTCATCCTTTTTTTATGTCTTCAAGTAATAGCCATACAATGCGGTTTTTGTGTCTTGATGTTAGCGCAATATAATGATGTGTGACTGTGCTTATGAATATAAAAACAAAAAGTTAGTTGGTGTCATGCCGTTTGTGTGGAGCGAGATAAATTATCACTTGTGATGACCCTAAGACCCTGATAGTTTGTATGTATATATAACGCATACAAGAACTAATTATGGCTCTATGGCAACCACATCTACATGACGAAGCAAGCAGAAAGTACCTTGGCATCGTTCAGGCGTTGGAGTCTGATATATATGCTGGCCGCGTTAAACCTGGTGACCGTTTACCATCCCAACGGGCTATTGCTGAGGCGTTGCGGGTTGATCTGACAACAGTGACTCGAGCTTTTAATGAGGCTCGTCGACGCGGTTTAGTTGAGGGCAATAAAGGTCGCGGCAGTTTTATTCGTGGTGCGGTTGAGAAAAAGCTAATTTCAGATAAACAGGCTTTGTTGGATTTAAGTATGAATAATCCACCCCAACCTGTTTCAGCCAATCTTCAGCAGCGGATCCCCGAGGGCATCGCCGGACTCATTGCGGATCAACGCCGTATGCTTCAATTGCATTATCAAGACAGTGCGGGTAACCCCGTTGACCGTGAAGCGGCTGCACATTGGTTGCAGGCAAAAGTAGTCAACATCCATGCTGATCGTGTTCTGATCACTGGTGGCGCACAAAGTGCCTTGTATGCCATTTGTCATCACTTGCTAAAACAAGGTGAATACTTAGCAACAGCTGAATACACCTACCCGGGTTTGAATGCCGTTTCGCAACAATTAGGCTGTCAACTACAAGCGATTGCTACGGATGAGCAGGGGATTATTCCTGATGCGTTCGAGCAAAGTTGTCAAAAAAAATCGATAAAGGCTTTATATGTCATCCCAGCTTTGGATAACCCAACGACCGCTACGATTCCGCTAGCGAGAAGGAAGAAAATCGTTGAGATTGCCAGACGCTATAAGGTGGCGATTATTGAAGATGATCCTTATTCAACGCTACAAACGAAGCCGATTGAGGCATTTGCCTCGCTGTTACCTGAACTGACGTGGCACATTGCAACACTCTCAAAGTGTGCAACCCCAGCCCTCAGGGTGGCTTTCATCATTACTCCCAATGCTGATGATATTGAAAAACTTGCAGACGTCATTCGTGCGACGCAGTTGATGGCACCGCCATTAATGTGTGCCTTAGTGACCCGCTGGATTTACGACGGCACGCTAGATGATATTGCACAGGCTATTCGTCAGGAAAATAATGCAAGGCAACAGCTTGCTGCGACGATATTGAAGGACTGGACTTATCAGGCGGATCCCGATGGTCACCATTTATGGTTGGCATTACCGAATAATTGGCTGGCAGCCGACTTTGCTTCTCATGCGGAGAAGATGGGGGTCACGATTGTGCCTAGCAGCAGCTTTGCCATTACAAATAAACCAATCGATGCTGTTAGAGTCTCATTAGGGCTCGCTACAGACTTAGATTCGCTTACCGAGGCGCTGACGATTTTGACACGATTACTTTCACAAACGCAGCGTTTAACCAGAGCGGTGGTTTAAAAATGATTGATATTAAAGAATGTAAGCAGGTAACTTATGGCTCTTAATGATATGCATGACGTCCAAGACGTCTCACAAATTTACGACGAAGTCTCCGACTGGCACATTAATGCGGGTGGCGAAAAGGTCGTAGCCAAGCGTCTGAAAGGCCGCTTTAGGAATCTGAAATGGCTTGGCATGTCGATTTGGTCGATCTTCTTTATCGGTCCTTATCTGCGTTGGGATGGCCAGCAAGCCATCTTGTTTGATATTCCCAATCGCCAATTCAACCTGTTCGAACTCACCGTCTTTCCCCAAGACATCTGGATGCTATCGTTAACACTGCTGTTTTTTGCTATCTTACTGGCCGCGGTGACCAGTGTCGCCGGACGCGTGTTTTGTGGCTACTTTTGCTTCCAGACCGTCTGGACCGATATCTACACCTATATTGAAACCAGGTTTGAAGGCGACACCCCGCAAAAAGCCCATAAATTCAAACAAGCCCCGTGGAGTATCGACAAACTCTGGCGTGTTAGTGCCAAACATAGCCTATGGATAGCCATCGCCTTACTCACCGGTATCTCCTTTGCTGCCTGGTTTACCGACGCCTTCGCACTGTGGGGTGACATCTTCACCTTACAAGCCCCGTTGCCTGTATGGATATCCATGGCCACCTTTGGCATATTCACCTATGTCTTTGCCGGCTTTATGCGTGAACAAGTCTGCTTCTGGCTATGCCCTTATGCTCGTCTGCAAGGCGTCATGTATGACCAGGACACCGTCTTACCCGCCTATGATGCTGAACGTGGCGAACCTCGCGGTAAACTCAAAAAAGGCCAGGTGGATACCAGCAAAGGCAGCTGCATTGACTGCAAAGTCTGCGTGGCTGTCTGTCCGACCGGTATAGATATCCGTAAAGGCCAACAAGAAGGCTGTATTACCTGTGGCATGTGTATTGATGCCTGTGACAGCATCATGGACAAAACCGACCAGCCACGCGGACTTATCCGTTATGCCTCGTATAAGGAACTGCACCACGATGCCAACGTCTTACCCTTATACAAACGGCCGCGCGTGATTATTTACAGCGTTATCTTACTCACCGCCTTGGCTGGGATAATGTATGGTTTTGCCACCCTGTCACCGACCGAATTTAAAGTTATCCATAACCGTCAGCCATTGTTCGTTAAACTCAGTGATGGGTCGATACAAAACAAATACACGCTGAAGCTACTGAATAAAACCCAGCAAGCGATAGAAGTGCGTTATCAGTTGAGTGGTCTTGAGGGCGCGACCTTGCATGGAATGAATGACCAAATCACCGTGGAACCGGGTAAAGTCGTGCCGTTGACGGCGTTGGTACGCGTTCATGCAGAGGATATTAACAAAGCCTTAACGTCGATTGAGTTCAAGGCGAATGTGATCAATAACCCGGAGATCTCCACTGTCTATGAAAGTATCTTTATGGGGCCTAAGTAAATCAGGATTGCACCGTCAAACAGACTATTGTTAAGTTAATAGCCCCGCTCTGATACAGAGCGGGGCTTTTTTTATATAAGGCACAGGGTTTATGCAATACAACACGTTGGGGAAAAGCGATTTGCGGGTCAGTCGAATTTGTCTGGGTACCATGACGTATGGTGAACAAAACACCGAGCAGGAAGGTCATCAGCAATTAGATTTTGCGGTTGATCAAGGGGTGAATTTTATTGATACGGCTGAGCTCTATGCCATTCCTCCAAAAGCAGAAACCTACGGCGCTACTGAATCAGTGATTGGAAGCTGGCTGACAAAACGGGGGCGACGTGATGATATTGTGCTGGCCAGTAAAATCGCTGGCCCCGGCCCAGATTGGGTTGCTCATATCCGAGGCGGACAAACACGTTTTGATGCAAAAACAATCCAACAGGCTTTGGATGCGAGCCTTAAGAGATTACAGACTGATTACCTCGACCTATATCAACTTCACTGGCCAGAGCGTGAAACAAATTATTTTGGTCAGTTAGGCTATGAGGCAGATCCTAACGAAGCCGATCTGACACCTATTCATGAAACGCTCAAAGCATTGGAGCAACAGGTCAATGCAGGAAAAATTCGCTATATCGGCCTGTCTAATGAAACGCCCTGGGGCATAATGCAGTTTCTTAACGCTGCCAAAAGTTACAACTTGCCGTCTATTGTGAGTGTTCAAAACCCGTACAGTTTGCTTAATCGTAGTTATGAAGTCGGGTGTGCTGAAATAAGTCATAGAGAAAATATTGGCTTGCTGGCTTATTCACCACTTGGGTTTGGCGTATTAACAGGAAAGTACTTAAATAATGCTGAACCGGCAGGGGCGAGAATTACGCGTTGGCCCCATTACAAGCGTTACAGTAATGAACAAGCGGTTGCAGCAACAACAGCCTATGTTGAATTAGCCCAACAGCAGCAACTTGATCCCGCACAAATGGCATTAGCTTTTGTTAATACCAGACCTTTTCTGGCTGCTAACATTATTGGTGCCACGAGTCTGGCACAGCTAAAAACGAACATAGCCAGTATTGAGCTAGAATTGAGTGATGAGGTGCTGTCGGGCATAGCTGATATTCATCAACGCTATGCCAATCCTGCACCATGATAGCCTCTGAAAGGGGAGGGCTAACACCCTTGAGTTACCTTAAGACATTTCCACTGGATACATTTAAAATTCGATAAGCCGTTTGTTGATGAAATTTTGCTCTGAATAGTCAAGATGCGACTAATGCACAAACGATAGTGCAATTAGCCGAAAACCTTGATTTAAGAAACATTGCTGAAGGCGTCGAAACACAAGAACAAGCTAAAATGTTGAGTTGCTAACGTTTCTTTTTGTCTTCTTCAAATGCGTGTGGCTTTTCGATGACGGTATCTTGTCTGTCCAGTACACCAATATCCAGCACCGGGGCAGCATCAATATGTTGTGCATCCATCATTTGTGCCACGCGCTTTAATGACGAAATGATCATGGTTTGTTCCCACTCCTGCAGATCACCAAACTGACGGGTAAACTGTTCTTGCAGTGGGATCGGTGCGTTTTTCAGAATTTCCATCGCCGCATCAGTGAGAAATGCGTGAACCTTTCTCTTATCTGTTTCTGAACGTTGGCGATAAACAAGCTGACGCTTTTCCAGCCGGTCAAGAATCGTTGTCACCGTTGCTTGGCTGAGACTAAGTTCTTGCGCCAATTCACCAATAGTAATCTGGCCTTTATCACGTAAAATTTGCAGTAACAAAATTTGTGGTGCGGTGAGGCTGGTTGTTTTAGCCAAGTATTTAGAGTGCAGGTCGGTGGCTCTAATCACGCGTCGTAGCGCGATTAACACTTCTTCAATATGGTTCAATAGCTGATCCTTCTGAGCGTCGTTTAGGTTCAGATTATAAACCGCGTCTAAATTTAAACCGATAGTTTTACTCATAATTTTCCAATTCTTTAACGCAACGATCAAAGTCGGTCAGGATCAACAACTGTTGTTGGTCGTTAATCGTCGCTTTGACGGGGCTGTAATCACTCGATGCTTGTGTTAGTTCCATCTCTTCTTTGTTCAGTAATTTGATCTTGTCTACTTCATCGACACTAATACCAAATAAGCCAACAACAGTTTCCACGATGATGATGTGCTCACTTGCTGCATAACGAGTCATGCCCAATAAGTGTCGGCATGAAGCGATGGTGACGATCTCGCCTCTGATGTTCAGCACCCCCTCAATACAAGCCAATGAACCGGGTACGGGGACGGGCTTTATATAGCTGAGAATCTCTCTGACTTGATGCGCAGGGTGAGCATACATTTCGTTTTCAACCTGAAAACAAAGCCATTGTTCTCTGTGTAATTGTTCTGACATCTATGCAACTTAGGATGGTGAACGGAGACTGGACTTTATATTTATTTAGTGTACTATATATTTAGACGTCTAAACAAATCAAGCATTAAATTAGATAATTAACTGAAAAACAACGTGAATTATTGAATTAACTGCTGTTATTCGTCAACAATCCAAATTTAATTAATTAGACATATAAATAATAGAGCTATTTATAATATGAACCTTGCACAAGCCGATGCTGCCCCGATTATTCTGCGGGCACCCACAGCAGAAGATGGCGCAGCAGTGTACGAACTAATCGCCCAATGCCCGCCGTTGGATACCAACTCTATGTACTGCAATTTGCTTCAAAGCAGTCATTTCTCAGATACCTCGGTAGCCGCCGAGTTGGATGAAGACATTGTCGGATTCATATCCGGTTATGTATTACCCAAGCAGCCTGATACCTTATTTATATGGCAGGTCGCAGTAGGAGAGAAAGCGCGCGGGCAAGGCCTTGCAAGTCGCATGCTTCGTGACATTTTGCAGCGCCCAGCGTGTCAGCAAGTAAAGTATATTGAAACGACCATCACCCCCGATAATCGAGCGTCATGGGCGTTATTTGAGAGCCTGGCGAATAAATTGAGTGCCCAATTGAATCACTCAGTCATGTTTGATCGTCAGCAACATTTTGCCGGCCAGCACGAAACGGAAATGCTGGTCAAAATCGGTCCTATCAACAGTTAGTTCACACACTAACTCGAACCGAATAAACATTTATCAGGAGACACCAATACCATGAAAATTTTTGAGGAAATTGAATCGGAAGTACGCTCATATGCGCGCTCATTTCCCCGTATCTTTAACCGTGCTAAAGATGAGCACGTCTACGATGAGGAAGGTAACGTCTATCTTGACTTTCTAGCCGGCGCCGGTTCGCTCAACTATGGTCACAATAACGAGCTATTCAAAAAAGAACTGCTTAAATATATTGAAGATGATGGTATTACACAGGGCTTAGACCTGCACACTCGTGCTAAAGGTGAGTTTCTGGAAAGCTTCAACGAATATATTCTGAAGCCACGTGATTTGGATTACATTGTGATGTTTACTGGTCCTACTGGAACCAACGCAGTAGAAGCAGCGCTAAAAACAGCACGTAAATACACCGGACGTGAGAATGTGATTTCGTTCACCAACGGCTGGCATGGTCAAACCTTGGGTTCATTGGCGATTACCGGTAATGGTCATCACCGTGGTGGTGCAGGTGTGAGCCTGAGTGGTGCTACCCGCATGCCTTACGATGGTTACTTAGGTGATGAAGTGGACACCACTAATTACCTAGACAAGGTACTGTCAGATTCAAGCAGTGGTGTTGATAAACCCGCAGCTGTGATTGTTGAAACTGTACAGGGTGAAGGTGGTATTAACGCCTGCTCTATGACATGGCTCAAGAGCTTGTCTGATGTGTGCAAAAAACACGACGTGTTACTGATCATCGATGATATACAAGCTGGTTGTGGTCGTACCGGTACCTTCTTTAGCTTTGAAGAAGCTGGTATTTACCCAGATATCGTTACCGTTTCTAAATCTTTAAGTGGTTACGGTCTACCTTTTGCCATCCTGTTGATGAAACCGGAATTGGATCAATGGAAGCCGGGTGAACATAACGGTACTTTCCGTGGTAACAATCCTGCCTTTATCACGGCTAAGGCAGCGATCGACAACTATTGGAAAGATGATAAGTTTGCCAAAGAAGTACAAGCCAAAGGCGATTATATTGCCCAACGTGTCGACAAAATTGTCGAAAAATATGGTGAAGGTAACTTTAACTCGCATGGTCGCGGTATGTTCCGTGGTATCAACTGTGTAAGCGGTGATATTGCAGGAAAAATTACGCACAATGCGTTCACAAAAGGGTTGATTATCGAAACCAGTGGTACCGAAGACCACGTTGTTAAGTTCTTGTGTCCATTGACCATTACACAAGAAAACCTGGAAAAAGGTATCAACATTCTGGAAGAGTCGATCAAAGAAGTCTGTGCTAAAGCAGGCGATATTCCGGAAGAAAAAGATTACTTTGAAGGCGACTATTCGGTCAGCGACGAAGTTGACAAAATGGCGCGTCCATAACAGTCAAGTCACAAACAATCGGCAGTGACTATCTGCCGATTGTTTTACTTCACCCCAATCTTTATCAGTTTTAGAATAGAGGAATTACAATGATCGTCAGACAACTTCAGGAAGCAGAACAAACCGACCGTAAGATTTATGATCCTAACGGTAACTGGGATAGCACCCGCCTGCTGCTGAAAGACGACAATATGGGATATTCATTCCATGTCACAACGATTTACGAAGGTGCAGATTTCCGTATGCACTATCAGAATCATTTGGAATCAGTTTATTGCATCAGTGGTGAAGGTGAAATTGAATCACTTGAAGACGGTAAAAAATATTCCATTACACCAGGCACTTTATATAACTTGGACAAGCATGATCGTCACATGCTGCGTGCGTTTAAAGAGTTAAAGCTGGCGTGTGTTTTCAACCCACCTTTGCATGGTACGGAAGTACATAACAAAGATGGTTCTTACGAGTTAGAAGCTGACACCATCAGCAGTTAAACAAGTTAAGGTCTATCCCAGGCGCTTTAATGCGCTCTGGGATTTTGGCCACAGGGTCGAGCCCTGTTTTCGTCGACTGCAGAAACGTGGTCGAATTGGTTGCCCAAACTGCAACCCCTAAAAAAGGATATACAGAGACAATACAATGAGTTTTCATACGGTAGAAAAAATCGGCGGCACGTCTATGAGCGACTACGTCGCAGTCCGCGATAATATCATTCTGAAACCCGTTCATAACGACTCGCTCTACAATCGCATATTTGTCGTGTCTGCTTACGGCGGCATTACAGATATGTTGCTTGAACACAAAAAGACAGGCCAGCCTGGCGTGTTTGGTCTTTTTGCCAGTGGTCATGAAGATGATAGCTGGAAAGATGCCCTGCACGAATTAAAGCAAAAAATCTTTGATATCAACAAAACCTTTTACACCAAAAAGGAAAATCTAGAACGCGCTAATAACTTCATTGGTGAGCGACTGGATGACGCAGAACGTTGTCTGACTGATTTGCAGCGACTCTGCCAACACGGTCACTTTGAGTTAGATATGCACTTGGAAACGGTGCGTGAAATGCTGGCCTGTATTGGTGAAGCACACAGCGCCTGGAACACAACACAGTTATTGCAGCGTGATGGCATCAATGCCTGCTTTGTCGATTTGACAGGGTGGAAAACGGATAACCATTTGCCGTTGGATGAGCGCATCGAATATGCATTCCGTGAGATTGATCTCGACAAACAGTTACCTATCTGTACCGGTTATGCACATAGTGATGATGGCTTAATGTCGATGTTTGATCGTGGCTATAGTGAAATGACCTTTAGTCGGATCGCTGTGCTGACAAAAGCAAACGAAGCAATCATTCATAAAGAATTTCATTTAAGCAGCGCCGATCCCCGTTTAGTAGGGGAAGATAATGCCGTGCCGATTGGTCGTACTAACTACGATGTTGCTGATCAACTGGCTAATTTGGGGATGGAAGCAATTCACCCGAAAGCGGCGAAAGGCATGCGTCGAAATGAGATTCCACTTCGCGTACGCAACACGTTTGAGCCGGAACACGCAGGTACACTCATCACCGGTGATTATGTCAGTACCGATCCTTGTGTTGAGATCATTGCGGGCTGTAAAGGCGTTTATGCCTTTGAGTTATTTGATCAGGACATGGCAGGCAACATCGATGAGTATGATCGTGAAATCCTAGCAACGATACGTCGCTTCAGAGCGCACATCGTATCCAAAGATATTAATGCCAATACGATCACACATTACCTGTCCACTAACTTGAAAACCATCAAGCGTATTCGTAATGCCTTGGAACAGAAATTTACCGATGCCGAAATTAATCAGCAGAAAGTTGCTATTGTTTCAGCTATCGGTAGTGATATGAAAATACCGGGCATTTTGGCAAAAACCGTGGGGGCATTGGCCAAGCAAAATATTAGTGTGTTGGCGATGCACCAATCTATGCGTCAAGTCGATATGCAATTCATCATCGATGAAAATGATTATGATGATGCAATAAAAAGTCTGCATAGTGTACTGGTCGAAATTCATGATCACGGTAAAGCCATATGTCTCGCTTCCTAGCATTAGTTATTATCTTTTTATTGCCGTTTCAGTTGCTTGCAGCTGAAACGAGTAATGAAGCGCAAATTAATCAAACACTGGAACAGTTAGAAAAACCGTTGTATACGCCGTTTATTGAGCGCTATGTGCTGGATGAACTCAAACAATTACGTACCGACATGGCGGCGCAGCGGGCTGAGTTAATTCAAATGTCTGTCGATAGAGAGTATTCAGCGGTGGATAAAGCGGTTACTTATGCAACCGACACCGTTACTTACTTTTTCTATTTAATCGCTGCCGCATCGTCGATTTTGGTGCTGGTAGGTTGGTCTTCAATCCGTGAAATTAAAGAACGTGTGCACACCTTAGCGGATCAGGAAATTAACAGTCTGGTAAGCGAGTATGAACAACGCTTACGTGCGATCGAACAGCAATTGAGCTTGGAAACACAGCAAATTGAAGAAAACCGCGAGAAGATTGAGCGCACACAAGAGGCTCAATCACTCTGGTTGCGTGCCGGACAAGAAACAAACCCGGCCAGTAAAATTGCGGTGTATGACCAAATCATGGCAATTAGGCCCTACGATGTTGAAGCCTTAACCTATAAGGCTGATGCCGTTCTAGAGCTGGATGAGCCGCAATGGGCTGCGAATCTGTGTCATCAAGCCTTAGAGTCTGATCCAGAAAATGGTCATGCTTTCTATCAACTGGCTTGTGCTCATACGGCAATGGAACAGTTTGATGAGGCCGTACACTTCTTACAAAAGGCAATCGGCCACAGTGATGCCTACCGTGACCAATGTGGGAATGATCCGGCATTAGCTGCATTGCAAAGTTATCCCGGACTGGAAGAGCTGCTTAAACCCAGCAGTGATAACTAAGTTTGTTTTCAGTACCGAGCGTCAAATAAGGAAATAATAATGGTCTGGAGCTTTCTTGGTTTTCTTGCGATCTTTGTCATTATCGGTGTGAGTTCGGTTTTACGAAGCCGTGGCACCAAGAAAGACTATTACCTAGCCAGCAGTGATATTTCGCCCGGTCTGGTGGGGCTATCGGCGGTAGCCACCAACAACAGTGGCTATATGTTTATCGGGGTGATTGGCTACACCTATGCTACGGGCCTTGCTGCTGTGTGGTTGATGGTGGCCTGGATTTTAGGTGACTTTATGGCGTCTACCTTTATTCATTCCCGTTTACGCAAAGCCACACAAGACACGGCAGAAGCCAGCTATGCCGGAGTGCTTAGTAACTGGTTCGGACAAAACGATAAAGCCCTCCAGCGTTTAATTGCGCTTATTTCCCTTATATTTTTGCTGGCGTATGCCGGTGCACAATTGGTTGCTGGCAGTAAGGCATTGCAGGTCTTATTGGATTGGCCTCACTACGCCGGTGCCCTGATGGGGGCGGTGATGGTGACCTTGTACTGCTTCGCAGGCGGGATTCGTGCCTCCATTTGGACGGATGCCGCGCAATCGGTAGTGATGATTGTGGCTATGGCTTTAATGTTGGTTGTTGCAACGATGTCGCTAGGCGGGTTGGATGGCGCAATCAGTCAAATGCGCGATGTTGATGGCTTTCTCAATCTATTTCCTGATGATCTTATTTTCCCTGGGCTCGCGGGTGGTGTGATGTTCGCCCTAGGCTGGATGTTTGCTGGCTTTTCTGTCATTGGACAACCGCACGTTATGGTTCGCTTTATGGCATTGAATAAAAGCGGTCGTATGCGACAGGCTCGCGTGTGGTATTACGTGTGGTTTGTCGCGTTTTATTGCATGGCAACGGGGGTTGGCATGTTGTCTCGTGTTTATCTTGGGGACCCATCCTCATTCGATGCTGAGCTAGCTTTGCCGACGATGGCGGTTGAATTACTACCACCGGTGTTAGTGGGCATGGTGCTGGCAGGAATTTTCGCTGCCACCATGTCGACAGCAGACTCGCTTGTCTTAAATTGTTCAGCAGCTGTCACACATGATCTCTTACCGCACGAAATCGAAAACACCCTAATTCTAAAACTCACCACTGTCGTTATTGTGTTTGTTGCATTGCTATGGGCGTTAACCAGCACGGAGAGCGTGTTCAGTTTGGTGATCTTTGCCTGGTCTGGCTTGGCGAGTGCTTTTGCACCCTTACTCATGGTGTTATCTCTGGGCTATAAACCCAGCCAGAAACTCAGCATTATTGCGATGTTGGCAGGGTTAGCCGTCGCTTTGGGCTGGCGCTTTGCTGGCTGGCATAATGCAGTCTATGAAGGCTTGCCTGGCATTGTTTCAGGCCTATTGCTGCTATTACTGACCATGTGGTGGCAACAAAGACAACGTGAACCTGCCACTGCTAGATAGATCTTGATGCAAGCCCAGATTGAGCATTTTTTGCAACAACTGGTCGGATTTTTATGGGGATTGCCTCTGGTCTTCTTGCTGGTCGGCGGTGGCCTGTTTTTTTTATTCTATTCCCGTCTTTTACCTTATCGTCACCTTGGACTCAGTATTGCACTGTTATTTCGGCATAAAGATAAGGATGATCCTGGCCAGCTATCCCATTTTCAAGCATTGAGTACCGCGCTTTCCGGAACACTCGGCATGGGCAATGTATCGGGTGTAGCCTTAGCTATTGCGATGGGGGGCCCGGGCGCCATTTTCTGGATGTGGGTGAGCGCGTTTCTCGGCATTGCCACGAAGTTTTACACTTGCACGTTGGCAGTGATGTACCGAGGCAGGGATAGTCGTGGCCAATGGCAAGGCGGTCCAATGTATGTGATTCGGGAAGGCATGACTCGCCGATGGCGGCCGTTTGCATATTTTTTCGCTGTTGCCGGCTTGTTGGGCACCATGCCTATCTTTCAGGTGAATCAGTTAGTGCAGGTAATACGCGATATTATTGCGATTCCAGCGGGAATGACAACTGAGGTCGATCATTTTCATTTCGACTTAGGTGTCGGCATTGTTTTAGCTGGTCTGGTGCTTGTTGTGGGCTTAGGTAAGTTACCTCGACTGGGTTTTGTTAGCGCCTGGCTGGTGCCAACAATGGTGCTGGCATACCTGCTACTAACATTCACGGTGATCATTCAACACATTGATGCTGTACCGGCAGCATTGCAGCTAATTATAGTTGATGCTTTTAGTGGTCAGGCTGTAGCAGGCGGTGTCGTTGGGGCTGTGATTGTGACTGGTATCCGACGTGCCGCCTTTTCAAATGAAGCTGGTATTGGCACAGAAGCGATGGCGCATGGTGCAGCCAAAACCAAAGAACCGGTACGCGAAGGTATGGTCGCGATGCTGGGGCCTGTGATTGATACTTTAATTGTCTGCACCTGCACCGCCTTAGTGATTCTTATCAGTGGTGTTTGGCAAAACACTGACTATGATGGCATTACACTCACGGCCGAAGCATTTAAATTGCTGTTTCCTCAGGGTAGTAGCTGGATATTAGTGCTAATTGTGGGGCTGTTGAGTATGAGTACCGTGTTTACATTCTGGTACTACGGCAGTAAATGTCTGGGCTTCTTGATTGGTGCCGAAAATCAGGACCGCTACATCTGGATTTATATTCTCTTAGTCGTATTGGGGGCAATTGCTTCTTTGCAGGTGGTTATGAGCTTGATTGATTCAATGTATGCACTGATGGCAATCCCGACCATGACAGCAGCGATATTGCTGGCACCGAAGGTTAATGCTGAGGCCCAACGTTATTTTAAACATTCAAGCTGAATCTATTCAGTTTGAAGCAGCGCCTGTTTCAGGTTTTGATTGAAAGGCTTAGCACCGAACCAGATCTGATAGTAATGCTTACCTAATAATTGAGACGTGCTATGGCTAAGCGGCGTGCCATTTTTTATCAAAAACAACCCTTGCTGATTCAATCTAATGTCATAACGATCACCTTCAACCACAGACTGGTATGATTGGTTAAACACGTTTAATTCGTTTTGGATTTCTGCATACTGACTAGCAGTGAGGTTTCGTTGCAACAGGGTCTCTGATGCTTCGACAAAGTCGTCCGCATCAAAATCACGATGGTAAATAAAGGAGAGCTGTAGGCTCGAAGTTAAGTTGGGTAATTTGCCACAATCTGATGTGAACAAAGCGGCTTGCCCGACATCAATGAACTTGAGTACCTTGATGGCCGTTTTGCTACATTGTTGTAACTGTTTTCCATCCATAGAAATAGATTCAGGAAAGCCTTCAGCAGAAGCTGAAAATGAGTAGCATGTTATGGCGATTAATAGGCTTAGTTGTTTTATCATCACGGCTCCAATTCGACCATTTGTGTTCGCTACATAGTGAATATGCAACACTGTGAAATTGCAGTGAAGTGTTGCTATAGCTTCTTTCACAACAAATTCACAATTTCCTGTCTAGGCTTGATGAGTATCTAATGAGAGTAACTTATGCGAGCAATACGTCACTGGTTTGATAGTAAACAGCGAACCGATTCCAATGAGTCGGGTAGTCGTGATATCGACTGGATGCGGATCATACCTTTCATCGCCTTGCATTTAGGCAGTCTGGCAGTGATTTGGGTGGGTGTTTCAGTGTTTGCCGTCACAGTCGCAGTGGCGTTGTATTTGCTGAGAATGTTTGCCATTACTGCTTTTTACCATCGTTTTTTCGCACATAAATCATTCAAAACATCACGTGTGGTTCAACTCACGTTCGCTGTGATAGGTGCCAGTGCAACCCAACGTGGCCCGCTATGGTGGGCTGCACATCATCGTAAACATCATCGGTTTGCTGATCAGCCGGATGACCCGCATTCACCCAAGCAAGGTTTCTGGTGGAGTCATATAGGCTGGTTTCTCAACAAACAGCATTTCAATACTGATTATGCAATGGTGCCTGAACTGGCGACCTATCCTGAGTTACGCTGGCTTGATAGGTTTGATATTGCTGTACCAATTCTTCTTGCTGTCAGTCTTTATGTGCTGGGCGAGATGATGGCAGCTTGGTTTCCATCAATGCAGACAAACGGTTGGCAATTAGTTGTCTGGGGCTATTGTATATCTACCATTGTGTTGCTTCATGCGACTTTGCTTATTAACTCACTAGCACACAAAATGGGTTCAAGACGTTACTACACACCCGATCACAGCCGTAATAATTTCTGGCTGGCATTACTCACTTTGGGGGAAGGCTGGCACAACAATCACCACTACCATGCGGCATCGGCCAGACAAGGTTTTTATTGGTGGGAAGTAGATATTAGTTACTATATTTTATCAATAATGAATAAGCTCGGATTAATCTGGGACATGCGGACAATCCCTGTTGCTAAACGAGATAGAAATCACCTGAGCAAGGACGTCGTTTAATGAGAATCGCTGTAGTGGGGGCCGGTATATCGGGACTGACCGCCGCTTGGTATTTATCCAAGCAGCACGATGTAACCGTTTTTGAAGCCAATGACTATATCGGCGGACACACCGACACCCACGAGATAAATGTGCTTGGGAAAAGTTGGGCAGTCGATACCGGCTTTATTGTTTTCAATGAACACAATTACCCAAACTTTAGTGCTCTGCTCAAGCAATTAGATGTCGACTCAGTGGCGACAGAAATGAGTTTTAGTGTCACTAACAGCGATTCTGGGCTGGAATACAATGCCACCAATTTGAACAAACTGTTTTGCCAGCGCAGGAATCTGTTTAATCCACGTTTTTACCAGATGTTGAGTGATCTTGTGCGCTTCTACCGACAGGCACCTGCTTTGCTGACGGAGCAGGACAATCAAGAAACTCTAGAGCAATACCTGAAAAAACATCATTACAGCGACATTTTTATCAATGATCATCTGCTACCGATGGCGTGTGCTTTGTGGTCAGGACCAAGTGCCAGTTTAATGACCATGCCAGCCCGTTTTCTGGTGGCGTTTATGGCCAATCACAAAATGCTGTCTATTGCCGGCAGGCCACAGTGGCGGGTTGTTAAAGGTGGATCTCGTCGTTATGTTGAAAAATTATTAGAAAAGCTCCCGGCAAACGTGCTGACATCCAGTCCGGTTCAGTACATCAATCGAGTTTATAACGGTGTTTCGCTGCGTGTTGCCGGTGAACAACTCGCCTTTGATGCGGTGGTGCTAGCCTGCCATTCGCACCAGGCCTTAGGCATGCTCTCAGAGCCAAGCCAAGCTGAACTGGAAGTTTTGGGGGGCATCGCCTATCAAGATAACCATATGCAACTTCATGCAGATGAGACGGTGTTACCTGTCGATCACAAGGCATGGGCCAGTTGGAACGTTCATGTCGGGAAAGCACTGAGCCAGCACTGCACGGTGTCTTATCATATGAATACATTACAGGGCTTGAATGCACCGGTTGAGTTTATTGTTTCGCTAAACTCAGCAGAGCGTGTGGATCCCGACAAGGTCTTTCTGGAACGGCACTATAGCCATCCGGTGTTTAACGAAAAGACCATACAATCACAACAACGCTGGGGTGAAATTTCAGGGCAGCAGCATACTTACTTTTGTGGTGCCTACTGGGGCTGGGGATTTCACGAAGATGGCGTAACAAGCGCACTGAATGTGGTCGAACAGGTTGCTGAGAGGGCATCACATGCTTAAGTCGGCAATCTACCGTGGCCACGTTAGTCACAAAAGATTACTACCCATCCAACATCAATTTACATACACCTTATCGATGGTGATGATGGATCTTGACCAGCTAGCGGATAGCTTCAAACAATCCCGCTGGTGGTCTTTGGAAAAATTTAATCTCATCAGTTTTTTCCGCAAAGATTATTTGGGGCGTAACAGGGGTGATCTGAAAACAGCGGTGCAAGCGCAGATCTTCAAAACTACGGGACAACACTTTGCCGGTAAGGTGTTTCTGCTGACTCAGCCGCGTTATCTGGGATTTGTCTTTAATCCGGTTAGTTTTTATTTCTGCTATAACGAAAAAAATCAGCTGGCTTATCTGCTAGCAGATATCAATAACACCCCATGGAATGAATGCCATTGCTATGTCTTAAGGGCAGAGTCTTCAATGAACGAAGTTCGCGCCCAGTTTGATAAGTCTTTTCATATTTCGCCTTTTATGCCAATGGATATGCAGTATGACTGGCGGTTTCATCTTACCGACGATCAACTGACCGTTCACATGACATTATTTCGCCACGCTGAGGAACAGTTTCATGTTGATATGACACTCCGGCCTCAGCCACTTACCAAGGCAAGTATGGCTGATTTACCCAAACGCTACCCCATACAAACTCTACGAATTGTAGGTCGTATTTATTGGCAAGCGATGAAGTTGTGGCTAAAGCGGGTACCTTTCTATACCCACCCAGATGCTGTTAGTCAGACCGACAAAACCCAAAACAGGGAAAAGTCATGAATTCCAAGATAGCAGTTATTTCAGCAGATAAAACCAAACCAAGTCGGTTTAGTCGGCTCTGTAAATTTTTGTTGTTAAAGCAGCTTGCTGATTTAACGGATGGTCATTTAACGATTTATACCGCAGATGAAGTCATTCACCTCGGTCAAGAAGGTGCCGACCTACAGGCCTGTATACATGTTAACGATGCCCATTTTTTTGAAGCGGCTGTTTTAGGGGGCTCAGTCGGCGCTGCTGAATCTTATATCTCTGGTGAGTGGAAAACGGATGATCTCACTAAGTTGGTACGACTATTGGTGAGAAATCGCCACCTGGTCGATGATATGGAAAAGGGGCTGGCGCGGTTCACGGGGTGGATGATGCAGGGAGTGCATTGGCTGCGTAAAAATACCCGAGAAGGTAGCCGTGACAATATCGCGGCACACTATGATTTGGGTAACGAGCTGTTTGAGTTGTTTCTGGACCGAGATCATATGATGTACTCCTCGGCGTTGTTTTTTGATGCAAGCGAGACACTGGAACAAGCCCAATTCAATAAACTAAGCCGTTTATGTGACAAACTCGATTTGCAGCCTGAAGATCATTTGCTTGAAATTGGCACTGGCTGGGGAGGCTGTGCCGTATTTGCTGCGTTGCACTATGGCTGTCGCGTGACCACGACGACGATTTCACGTGAGCAGTACGATCTCGCCAACAAACGCGTCAGCGAACTTGATTTAGAAGATAAAGTGACGGTATTGCTAGAGGATTATCGTGATCTGACGGGGCAATACGACAAATTGATTTCTATCGAAATGGTAGAGGCGGTAGGGCATCACTTTATTGATGACTACTTTCAGTGCTGTCATGACCTATTAAAGTCCGATGGTTTAGCCATCATTCAAGCGATTACGCTGGAAGACCATCGTTATCATCAAGCTATAAACAGCGTTGATTTCATTAAGCGTTATATTTTCCCTGGCAGTTTTATTCCCAGCGTTAGTGTTCTAGTCGAAGCCGCTGGCAGAGCCGAACTTAAATTAAGCAATCTTGAAGATATCGGCCCCAGTTATGCCAAAACATTGAATATTTGGCGTCAACGCTTTTTTCAACACATCGAGCAGGTCAGGGCGCTGGGCTACGATGAACAGTTTATCCGTATGTGGGAGTTTTACCTGTGCTACTGCGAAGGGGGCTTTATCGAACGCAGCATTAGCGATGTACATTTATTATTCAGTAAAACAGCTAATCGTAGAGCGCAGTGGATACCACGCAATGGCTAATATTCTGAATTTCCTTGCATTCCAGTTAGTCTGGTTCATCACTGTTCTCACTGCGGCCAAGGGCAGCAGCCTTTATGCGCTTGCTGCAGTCATTACCTTTGCCTTGTTGCAATTAACTTTTAGTCATTGTCGCTGGGCTGATGCAAAGCTTTTGGTGAGCGGTCTCGTGGTCGGCATGTTGTTAGATACTGTCTGGTTACACCTAGGCTGGATAGCTTATGCCGCTGATCCACAGACTGGTTTGCCGCCGATATGGATTGGGGCGTTGTGGCTGAATTTTATGCTTACCCTTAACCACTCATTAAACTGGCTTAAAAAACGCTACGGTCTGATCGTGATGTGTACCCTCGTTGCAGCACCATTGTCCTATTATGCCGGCAGTAAATTAGGGGCTGTGTTTTTGCTTGAGTTTGTTCCGGCGTTAGTGGCATTAGCATTGAGCTGGTCAATCGTTGTACCTATGTTTATGGCTTTCGCTGAGCGTTGGCAGCAGGCTGATAAGGAGACAATCTATGCTCATTACTAGCTATATGTTCGCGGTGATAGTGATGTTCCTGGGCTGGCTGTATGAGGGCAAAACGGATAATGCCGGCGTGGTCGATGTGCTATGGGCTGCTCTGATGAGTTTGATACCTGTTTATTACGCCTGGCAAGCCGACGGCGATGTACTCTTGAGAATAGTCGCTGCGGGGATAATGGGGATCTGGTATTTACGCTTGTGTGTGCATTTAAGTGGTCGCGTATTTGCTGAGGATGAAGATGGCCGTTACCGGTATTTGCGACAATACTGGGGTGAAAAAACACATCGAAATCATTTTTTCTTTTTCCAGTTTCAAGCAGTTCTCGCTTGGACATTCACGCTACCTGTGTGGTGGTTGAGCCAAGCTGAGCAAGCCAACCCTATCACTATCTTTGTGGCGCTGGTATTGGTCTTGTTTGCCAGTACCGGTGTCTATATTGCAGACAAGCAGTTGCAGTCATTTAGAGAAAATCCTGATAACAAAGGACAGGTCTGTGAAAAAGGCTTATGGTTTTATTCACGTCATCCCAACTATTTCTTTGAGTGGCTGCATTGGTTTGCTTACCCCATTCTTGGCCTAGGACTACTGGGAGGGGGCTGGCTGTGGTTAGCTCCTGTAGTCATGTTGGCTTTTTTGTATTTATTCACGGGCATTCCTTATACCGAGCAACAAGCAATACGCAGCAGAGGCGATGCTTACCGTCGTTATCAACGTACCACGAGTGCGTTTATTCCGTGGAGGAAAAAACATGCGAATGATTGATTTTGCGGAGAAAAAAATCGTACCGGATCCTTTGATCCGGGTTGGTATCAGGCAGCTTTTGAAAAAAAGGCTACAGGATGAAATGGCCTACGACCCAGAAGCGGCCAGCCTGAGGAAAAATGACTGTATTGATATGCTTCGGCAAAGTCCGATAGCTGTTGAAACAGAGGCAGCTAACCAACAGCACTATGAGGTACCCGCAGCGTTTTATGAAAAAGTGTTAGGCAAACATCTCAAATACAGCGGTTGTTTATGGGATGACGCTTGCCTGACTTTGGATGATGCAGAACGCGCGATGCTGGATCTTTATCTCAAACGTGCAGACCTAGCCAATGGACAGGATATTCTGGAACTCGGCTGTGGCTGGGGTTCGCTGACGCTGCATATGGCTGAAAAACTACCTTATGCACATATCACTGCGGTTTCGAACTCACAATCGCAACGACTTCACATCGATAAACAGTTAAAAGCACGTGGGCTGAGTAACGTCCGCATCATAACGTGTGATGTGAATGAGCTTGAGTTGGATGAACAATTTGATCGCATTGTGTCAGTTGAGATGTTTGAACACATGCGTAATTATCAGCGGCTGTTCGATAAAATAGGTCAGTGGCTTAGTCAGGACGGTAAACTCTTTGTCCATATATTTTGCCACCGTCATGTTGTTTATCCTTTCGAAACTGAGGGCGATGACAACTGGATGGGACGCTATTTTTTTACCGGCGGATTAATGCCATCAGCTGATACGTTATTGCATTTTCAGCAAACGATGCAGATAGAACGCCAATGGCTGGTGAATGGTAAGCACTATCAGAAAACCGCTGAAGCGTGGCTTGATAACACGGATAAACATCACGATGAGATTGTAAAGCTCTTTAGTGATGTTTACGGTGAAGAAGAAGCTAAAAAGTGGCTACAACGCTGGCGACTGTTTTTCATGGCCTGCGCCGAGTTGTTTGGTTATCGAGATGGCAATGAATGGCTAGTCGGTCATTACTTATTCACTAAGAAAATGGCAGGTTAATGGCTAAAACCAAAACAAATCTTCATGCCAAGCTGATTAAAGTTTTCCTGATCCAGGTGGCTTTAATTAGTGTAGTCACTATTGCTGGTATTTATGCAGCTAAAACCACGGTTGAAGATATTCTGGTGCGTGCAGCTTTGGAGGGAGAGGCCAGCCATTTTTGGTCTGTGCGTGAGCAACAACCCGACTTTCCGCTTCCAAATACGATGAACTTGAAAGCGTATCTAGCGATGAATGGTCAGACCCAACATTTGCCTGAAAGTTTGCAGACTCTCGAACCCGGCTTGCAACGAGCAAAATTAAATGGTGGAACCCCAATCGTTTATGTTGAAGATAAGGGGAGTCAAAGACTCTATCTCATTTTTGATGAAGTCAAGGTGTCCCGACTTGCGTTAGTGTTTGGTATTTTGCCATTGGCTGCCGTTTTGGTGGTGCTGTATTTATTGGCGTGGTTTGCTTATCGTCAATCGCATAAAGCGGTTTCCCCCATTGTTAAACTAGCTAAAGCGGTGGAAGAGGCTGAAGTTAAAGAAGGTCATCTAACTGATCTGGATTTACATGAACTACGTGAGTCACCTGATGAAGAAGTCAGTAGTCTGGTGAAGGCATTGGACCAGTTTACCGACCGGCTGGAACTGTTTATTGAGCGTGAACGCTTATTTACGCGAGATGCCAGCCACGAACTACGTACCCCGATTGCTGTGCTTCGCAGTGCGATGGAGTTACTCGAACGACGCTACCAAGTCGAAGAAGACAAAACCATAAGCCGAATCTATCGCACGCTCTATGATATGGAAGCCCTGATTGAAACCCTGTTGATACTGGCCAGAGAACAAGAGCAGGTGTTACCGACAAGCCGGGTACAGCTCAATGCGCTAGTGACAGAAGAAATCGATACCTTAAAGCTATTGTTTCAGGACAAGTCGCTGGTGGTGCAGATAGAAGAAACGGCAAAATTGGAACTTGATGCGCCCGAGAGAGTAGTACATATATTAGTAGGAAACTTAATCCGCAACGCTTTCAATTACACGCCGAAGGGCACTATAACGGTAAAAATATGGCAGCAGGGGTTTTCTGTCAGAGACAGTGGCGTTGGAATGGATAAGCAACAGGTCAAACAAGTGTTTAAGCCGTTTTACCGTGGTGAAAAGCAAAACCAAGCAGATGGATACGGTTTGGGCATGACTATCGTCAAGCGCCTGTGTAACCGCTATAACTGGCACTTAAGTATTTCCAGTGAATTAGGTTCTGGTACTGAAGTGAGTGTGCATTTTCCGAAATCACAAATCAGTAAAGACTGATTACAAATCTTTTTCCTCGCAGAGTTTGTAGCCAATGCCGGGGATCGTATGCAGTAAGTGTTGTTGGTAGGGTTTGTCTATAAGTTTGCGTAAGTTATACAAATGACTTCGTAAGGTATCGCTGTCAGGCGTATCTTCACCCCAAATTTCAGCTTCAAGTTTTTCTCGTGACACAAGGTTTGGCGACTCACGCATCAAAATACGCAGAATTTGTAGCATAATGGGTGATAATTTAATGGCTTCCCCAGACCGCGTCACCCGCATCGTCTTGGGCTCAAAAACCATATCGGCGATAGTGAGTGATTTGGTATCCATATCACCACGGTGGCGTCGAATATGTGAAATGAGGCGTGCTTCCAGTTCTTTCATTTCAAATGGTTTAATTAAATAATCATCGGCACCTTGTTCAAAGCCAGTTAGTTTGTCATCAAGGGTATCGCGAGCGGTGAGCATAATGATGGGCATATCTTGCTGTAACTCATTACGGATTCGCAGGCAGACCTCATAGCCGTCAATTCCTGGCATCATAATATCTAACACAATCGCATCAAACCGGTTTTGGCTGCATAACTGCAATGCGGTTATACCATCGGCAGCAAAATCAACCGTCATGCCACCGGCTTCAAGAAAATCGCCAATATTGGCGGCAAGATCCTGATGATCTTCTACAATAAGTACCGTTGCTGGATTGATTTTCATGCTATTCCTACCCTGACTTTATATCTTAGATTAAAGCATACCGTATGCCGTTGTGATGACATTGTGAATCTATCAATTTTTCATTAATAAAGTTGTTGACTTAATAAATAACAATCATTATCATTTAGAACAAGATTGAGATAACCGGGTGAAACTATGATCGTTTGTGTCTGCAACAATGTTAACTCAGAGATGATTCACACCTCTATAGATGACGGTGCGCGAACTGTTGAAGCGGTACGCCAGGATACCGGTGCATCCGATTGTTGTGGTAAGTGTCAGTTTAAAGTTAACCGTATGCTGCACGAACGGGAGCAAGCTGAATTGGCTGCGCTTGCACCCTGCATGTCAGAAGCGGTGTACTCTTAATCCTTCCTTAATTTGCGCAAGCATCAGTCGCCCTGGCAGTGTCGTCGCATCTTAGATTTCGCATTCCCACCTCTCATTTTCCAGATTCTGATACCCAAACAGCTTTCTTGTCATTTTGAAGAAATGGCCTAAGTTTTTCATTTCTAAAAAATAAATCAATTTCTGATTGTTTTGACCCGTCTCAATAATGACAAATGTGCTATTTCAGGCATACCAATCTAGATAAGAATAATTGCGATTTTATTTTTATATCAAGTGCTTAGCTTTGACATTTTGTATAAAAAAACGATAATCGTAGACGATGTTAATGATTGACAAGAGGTAGAGCCATGAAAGGCGATAAAAAAGTAATTGAGTTGTTAAATAAAGTGTTGGGGAATGAGCTTGTCGCCATTAATCAGTACTTCTTGCATGCCAAAATGTATCAAGATTGGGGACTAACCAATTTGTATGAGCATGAATATCATGAGTCGATCGATGAAATGAAACATGCAGACAAGCTGACTGAACGCATTTTGTTTTTGGAAGGCTTACCTAATCTTCAGGATTTAGGTGCCTTGCGAATCGGTGAAAATGTCAAAGAAATGCTCGAAGCCGACTTGGCGCTAGAGTTGGATGCGATTCCTGATCTTAAAACGGGCATTCAGTATGCTGAGTCTATTAGTGACTTTGGTTCAAGAGATCTCTTTCAATACATTCTGAACTCTGAAGAAGAGCATGTAGACTGGCTTGAAACGCAACTTGGCCTGATAGAAAAAATGGGCCTGCAAAACTATCATCAGGCTCAGATCGTTAAAGAAGCCGAATAAGATACAAAAGCCCCGAAAATACCGTATTTTCGGGGCTTTATCTTTTCCTCAAAACACTCAAATAACGTCACTATCGGCGGTTTCGATTGTAATCTCCCCAAGATCGCGGTAGCGTTATACTCAAGCAGGTTTATGTAATTTAATCAGGCTATTCTCTATGGGATGGGATACGGCATGGCTAGATTCAGGCAATACCAGCAAAAACTAGAGCATACATACAGCGGTTCAGGCTCATCAACAGCCACCTCGCTTGAGCCTCCAGGCGTGCTTGCTAAACTAGCTCAACAGGCAGGCGTGACGTTTAACGGCGATGCACCCTGGGACATCCAAGTTCATTCCGATGAAGTCTATCAACGTATTTTGACTCAGGGCTCGCTGGGTTTTGGCGAAAGTTATATGGATGGTCTGTGGGATTGCCTGTATCTGGATCAGCTATTCCATCGTCTGCTTAGTATCAATATTGAAGAAAAACTCGCTGGCTGGGGCCGCTTTCATCTCATGGTGCAAATCATGCGCCATCGTCTTTTCAATCTGCAGTCCAGCAAACGGGCATTTCAAGTCGGTGAACAGCATTACGATATCGGTAACGATGTTTTTGAAGCGATGCTGGATCCGACGATGAGCTATTCTTGCGGTTATTGGTATCAAGCCGAGGATTTGCAACAGGCACAAATCAATAAGCTCGATATGATTTGCCGTAAACTTCAACTTAAACCCGGCGAAAAATTACTCGAGATTGGCTGTGGCTGGGGAGGCCTAGCGCACTATGCTGCCAAACACTATGGTGTCGAAGTGCTCGGTATTACCATCTCAAAACAGCAACAAAAACTGGCTCAGGAACGCTGTGCAGGACTTCCGGTTGAGATTGCGCTGGTGGATTATCGTGATCTTGACGGTGAGTACGACAAAATCGTTTCAGTCGGTATGTTCGAGCATGTCGGAGAAAAAAATTATCCCGTTTACTTTGATACCGTGAATCGTTTGATGAAAAGCGATGGCTTATTCCTGTTACATACTATAGGTATATACAAAACGATTCACCGAGTTGATCCCTGGATTGATAAGTATATTTTCCCGAATGGGGATTTACCGTCAGCAGAACAGATAAGTTCTGTACTAAATCAGCGACTTATCATTGAAGATTGGCACAACTTTGGTCATGACTATTATCTGACTTTGATGGCATGGTGGAAAAATTTTGAGGCCTCCTGGCCAACGATTTCAGCTCAGTATGACGAGCGATTTTATCGAATGTGGAAATACTATCTACATAGCTGTGCCGGCTTTTTTAAAGCCCGCCAAGGTCAGCTTTGGCAAATTGTTCTGAGTAAACGTAACCGCGCTGACATATACCGTTCAGTACGCTGAACGAGAAGTACCGGTACTGCAAAAAGGAGCCGGAAAATGAAACACATGCTGTTCGCGTTGTTCAGTTTTGTTTGGGTCTGTTGCTTACCGGTTAATATCGCCGCAGCTGACTCAGAGCAAGCTTATATCATCGACATTGACGGCATTATCAGTCCGGCGACCGCTGATTATTTTACCCGTTCACTCGAAAAGGCGATCGATGCCAATGCAGCATTGTTTTTGGTGCGTTTGGATACCCCCGGCGGACTGGATGTATCAATGCGCGGGATGATTAAGCAAATCATCGCTTCTCCTGTTCCTATTGTCATGTATGTCACACCTGGCGGTGCAAGAGCTGCCAGTGCCGGAACCTATTTGCTTTATGCCAGCCATATTGCGGCGATGACACCAGCGACAAACCTAGGTGCTGCCACGCCGGTGCAATTAAAACCCTCTTTTATCTCCGATGAAGATAAATCACCACAGGAAAAAACAAACAAAGAGACCGAGCCAAATACCACCCGTTCAGATGATGCTATGACACGGAAAGTGGTCAATGATGCGGTGGCCTATATCAAAGGATTAGCCGATTTACACAACCGAAATAAAGATTGGGCTGAGAAAGCCGTCAGAGATGCTGCCAGTCTCACTGCTGAGGCTGCGTTAGAGTTAAAAGTGATTGATATTGTTGCTAACAACCAGCGTGATTTATTAGAACAGATAGATGGTCGTACGGTGTCTGTTTTAGGAGCTGATCGTGTTTTAAATACGCAATCGTTGACGTTAATTGAAGTATTGCCCGACTGGCGTAATAAAGTGCTGGCAGTCATTACCAACCCTAATATTGCTTATATTCTGATGATGATCGGGATTTATGGTTTGATTTTTGAATTTGCTAATCCCGGGTCAATTGTGCCGGGAACGATCGGTTCGATTTGTCTGCTACTGGCCTTATTCTCTTTGCAAATTTTGCCCATTAATTATGCGGGGTTAGCGCTGATCTTATTAGGCATTGCCTTGATGGTGGCAGAGGCTTTTCAGCCGAGTTTTGGTGTATTGGGGTTAGGTGGTGTGGCGGCCTTTGCTGTTGGATCTGTGATGTTAATTGATGTTGAGTTGCCAGGTTATGGCATAAACCTGGGCGTTATCGCTGGCTTTACGGTATCAACCGTCGCTTTTTTCCTGATGGCTCTGGGAATGGTGCTTCGTAATAGGAAGCAACAGGTAACGACAGGACAGGAGCAGATGATCGGCGCTACTTGTGTTGCTGTCGATGACATTATTGGACAGGGTAGGGTATGGGTACATGGTGAGCAGTGGACAGCGCGAAGTAAGCAACACTTAAAGAAAGGTGATCGTGCTGAAGTGCTCAATATGCACGGCTTAATACTGGAAGTGACACCCACTTCAACACAGGAGCACAAATCATGACATTACAAGTTTTGGGGGTGATTGTGGTTGCCGTATTGCTATTGATATTCAGTGCGGTAAGAATCCTGCGTGAATATGAGCGCGGCGTCGTGTTTTTATTGGGGCGCTTCTATAAAGTGAAAGGGCCCGGCTTTATCATCATCATTCCGTTTATCCAGCAGATTGTGCGAGTTGATCTAAGAACTATCGTGATGGATGTGCCCACGCAAGATGTGATTTCACAAGACAATGTGTCGGTTCATGTCAATGCCGTGGTGTATTTTCGTGTTGTGGATCCACAAAAGGCGATTATTCAGGTTGAGCACTATTACGATGCAACGAGCCAACTTGCTCAGACCACTTTGCGATCAGTATTGGGGCAACATGAGTTGGACGAAATGTTGTCCGAGCGTGATCAACTAAATAATGATATTCAGGCCATTCTTGATTCTCAGACAGATGCCTGGGGGATTAAAGTCGCTAATGTTGAAATTAAACATGTGGATCTGGATGAGAGCATGATTCGGGCGATTGCTAAACAGGCCGAGGCTGAGCGTAATCGGCGTGCCAAAGTGATTCATGCTGAAGGTGAATTGCAAGCGTCTGAAAAATTACTCGCGGCGGCTGAGATATTGGCGAAACAACCGCAGGCGATACAACTACGTTATCTGCAAACCTTAACAGAAATTGCGGGCGATAAATCGTCCACGATTGTGTTTCCTTTACCCTTAGATATTTTGGATACCTTGAAAAAAGCTACAGATAAAACATAATTACTCTGGTGTTTTGGGGGACACCATCTGTTCTGGGCGAATCAGTTGATCAAATTCGTTTTGTGTCAGTAAACCAGCGTTGAGCACTTCTTCACGCAATGTCGTGTTATTTTGAGCTGCTATTTTGACGATCTCAGCGGCTTTATCATAGCCGATAAGTGGTGTTAGTACGGTTACCAGCATCAGGCTTTTATCCATCATCGCGGCAAGCTGTGGCGTATTGGCTTGAATACCTTGTACACAAAACGTATCAAAACTGACAATTGCATCCGTTAAAAGCCGTAATGATTGCAGAATGTTATAAGCCATAACGGGCTTGAAAGTGTTTAGTTGTAACTGCCCTTGAGCCCCGGCTACAGTAATCGTTGTGTGGTTTCCCATTACTTGAGCACACACCATATTCAACATTTCACATTGTGACGGGTTTACTTTTCCCGGCATGATTGATGAGCCGGGTTCATTAGCCGGTAAATGGAGCTCAGCTAACCCACATCGTGGTCCAGAAGCCAGCAGCCGTATGTCACTCGCTATTTTATTGAGTGCCGTCGCCAGTGTGTTCAGGCTGCCTGATAATTGAACGACGGCATCATGCGAAGCTTGGCTTGCGAAATGATTTTGCGTAGGTTGAAACTGCAAGCCAGTCAGGTCATTGAGTTGCTGACAAAATGCTTCGCTGAAACCTGAGACGGTGTTAACGCCGGTTCCCACAGCTGTTCCGCCTATGGTCAATTCAGATATGACGGTGAGTTGTTGTTTGATCGACGTTGTGGCTTGTTTGATCTGAAAGGCAAAGGCTGAAAACTCTTGTCCCAGTGTGATGGGGGTGGCATCTTGCAGATGCGTTCGACCACTTTTGAGCAGCGAATGCCATGTATCGGCTTTTTCTGAGAAACGTTGCGCTAAGCGTTCAAGTGCAGGGAGTAACTCTCTTGTGATGAGCAGTGTGCAGGCAATATGCAAAGCCGTAGGAAAGCTATCATTGGTTGATTGGCTACGATTGCAATGGTCATTAGCATGAACGCTATTCGAGCTTGCGAGGTTATGATTAGCGATATTCGCTAATACTTCATTCACGTTCATATTTGTTTGCGTGCCAGAGCCTGACTGCCAGACAGATAGCGGGAAATGCTGATCTAATTCGCCCTTTATTAATGCTTGAGCTGCCGTCATGATGGCGCTGGCAATATCTGAGCTTATTAAGTCTTGCTGCTGATTAACGGCCGCAGCGCAGTATTTGACCATGCCGTATGCATGAAGGAGTTCTGCTGGGAATGTTTCTGTGCCAACCCGGAAATGTTTTAAGGCAATGGTTGTTTGTTTACCCCACTTAGCATGTTGGCTGATGTGGCTAGAGTTAGTCATGAAGCATAAGGTTGAGTTGATCGACCACTTCAGCCCAGTCAGAGTCTTCGCTAAGACATTCCTGGATAAATGCAGATTGGGCTGATGTCCAGAAACTGGCATCTTGCAACTTTTCATCGTGAGCAAGCTTATTTTTCTGAACGAACGCATCGATCGACGCGTTGCTATTATCCAAGCCTAATTGAAGAAAAAGGTTTTCCAGTGAGTGAAAGCTTGATTCCATTTCACACTCCCATTGTTAGACAACGTACCTTCCTCCAAGCTTACGCGGTTAATATATCTGATGGAAGTCACAGCATCGTCAGCCAGCTACCAGTAATATTGAGCAGTTGTTTTTTATAAAATTTGAGGAAACTCCATTTTGCCCGTCATCATCAACTTAGATATAGTGAAAAATCTTGTATGGTAAAATGACGTACATTCTAAAATATATATAAAAAACAGAAATTTATTTTCACTATAGCTTAAACTTGATGTGCGACGAATACCCCCTTTAGCGGGTTAGATGGATTGAGGTTATTATGCCGCGCAAAACTTAAATTCAAAAGAGCCGTGATTTTATGGATGAAAAGCTTTATACAACGACGCAGGCGGCTAAGATTTTTGGGGTTACCCCTCGCACCATTCAAATGTGGGCGGATAGTCACCTGATTGAAGTGACTAAGACGCTGGGTGGGCATCGCCGTATTCCTGCGCGAGAGATCGAACGTTTAGCAGTAAAGCTTGGTAAAAATTTACCAAAGAACACAGAAACAGCTAACTCCACTGAGTCAGCGCCTAGGCCGGAAACATTGGATGGTAGCTTACGTATCATGCTGGTTGATGATGATAAAGATTTGCTCAAACTTTATCAGATGCAGATTGATAGCTGGCAAACGCCCAGAACACAAGTATTTCTTGCTAGTGATGGGTATGAAGCGTTACTGCAAATCGGTGCTATAAAACCTGAAATTGTGATTACTGATCTAAAAATGCCTCGAATGGATGGCAGCCACATGATCAAATGTATTCAACAAAACCCGGACATGGCGCATTGCCAGATTGTGGTGGTAACCGGCTTAAATAAAGACGAAATCTATCATCAATTCGAATTGCCAGAGAATGTGGTTGTTGAGGAAAAACCGATTTCTTTCGCTCGAATTCAGCGTCTGGTCAATGATTACATCGCAAGCAAATAGTGGCTAACAAAGTCTTGCTCGAATTATAAATGTCATTCTCCGTTAGGAGCAGTCGGTAACGTAAAAGCAGGGTTACCGTTCGCGAGATAATCATCAGTTTTTGAAAAAAAGCGAAAACGTACTATGATTCAACGGGCTCAGGCGATATGGATGATAGGGATATGGATATGGATATTCTTCACGGGTACAACACAAAAAACGACCTATTTAGTCTTTATCGAACTAGATTCACGTTTTTGTTTCCAGCATCAGTGGCTTCACTGCGTACACAGCAAGCAAAATTAGCATCGGTAGCATCAGCCCAACGTTTGGCTGATAGTAAAGCCCCTTCGAACAACGAAATCATGGCACAAATGGATGTGGCATGCGTCAACTAATTAGCTACTTTCATGGCTCGTTTCGAAATAAATTACTCGCGTTGATTGCATTGATTTTTATTCCCTTTCTGCTCGTGCTTTTTTTAACTAGTCAGAAGATTATGACTGCCTCGCTAAGTAAACAGTTTTATACCCATACTGAAAATCTTAGTGAAGTCATTAGAACAAGCATAAAACCACTAATTCTGACTGATAATCTGGTCGCTATTGATGAGGTCACACGATCACTTTTACAGCTTCAAGATGTCGCCTTTATTCGTGTTTTCTCTTATGACCAAGCGATTCTTGAGGTACATCGAGACACATACCCACAGCGTCAATTCCAATTAGATAAACAGTTACTGGCAGCGACCGATGGTTACTATGATGTGGAATATATTTTTCAAGTGGAAAACACGGCAGTAGGCAAGGTGCAGGTTAGCTTTTCTATCAATCAACAACGAGCCCTGTTGATGGATGCTAATCAGAAGTTGGTGATGACAGCTGTGGTGATGACCTCAATTGGTTTGTTGTTGACATGGCTGTTAGCTGAACAAGTGTCTAATAAAATACGATTACTTGAACATGCCTCAAACCGCATCGCGCGGGGTGATGCACGGGTGACGTTGCCACTTGATGGTCATGACGAAATTGCCAGAACGGGTCGTGCTTTTAAAAACATGATGCACCAAATTAAAGAAAAGTATGAGGCACTTAATTTAAGTCCCGATGGCATTTTAATTGTGTCAGCTCAACATTTAATCACCTACACCAACCCTGCATTACACGCCATGTTTGGCTCACATGTAAAACACCTGATAGGTCAGACATTAAATGAGTTTGAACAATTATTACTCCGTACCATAGATAAAAAAAGTCATGAAGCAGTTGAATCTCTAGAGGACTTATTGCAGCTAACTGAGTTTCGTGTTCATTTGCCAGATTTTAAGGTACTGAAATGTATTAAAAAGCGTGTAAATACCAATGCTGGGGATGCTTTTTCAGAAGTGTTTTATCTGCGAGATATTACCCACGAAAGTGAAATCGATAGAATGAAAAGTGAATTCCTTACCACTGCTGCTCACGAGTTAAGGACACCGCTCGCAAGTGTCATGGGGTACAGTGAATTATTAATGGTAAATGAATACCCTGAAGAAAAAACAAAGTTCGTTGCTGACACCATTAACCGCCAAGCTCAAAACCTCAAGCATTTAGTGGATGATTTATTAGATATAGCGAAAATTGAGGCGCGTAGTAATGCTGTATTGGAGCTGAATCACGGTAATGTTCAACAACTCGTAAAAGACTGTTGTGATTACATTGCGGCTACGAGTAGCCACTGTGAGTTGATATTTGAGCCAGATAACTGTGCGTGGCCGATTATTGAATTTGATGAGCACAAGCTAGAACAGGCTGTGATGAATATTTTATCTAATGCGTATAAATATTCTAAACAGAACGGTATTGTCATCGTGGACACAGTCGTTATCAATCAAGAAATTGATGGGCTTAGCTGGTTCGGCATCCGTATAACTGATCAAGGTATCGGTATGAATCAAACGCAGTTGTCGCGTGTAGGCGAAAAATTTTACCGTGCCGATAATGCCGGCTCGGTTCCGGGAACAGGCCTTGGCATGGCACTTACTTGCGAAATTTTGGCATTACACAGTGGCCATCTTGATATTACCAGTCAGCCCAACCAAGGCACGCAAGTGACGTTGTGGATACCAACTTTTGAAGCGGATATAAAAGTGAGGGGGTATGGCTAAAAGGCAAAAACTATTGATTGTTGATGATCATGCTGAATTACGTACCTTAATAAAGATGACGCTTGAACACAGTGATTACCAACTGTTTGAAACGGACAGCGGTGAAGGTGCCTTGCAACTCGTCGCTGAAACTCAGCCAGATGTGATTATTCTGGATATTATGATGCCCGGTAAAATAGATGGCATTGAGGTTTGCCGCCAAATAAAAAGTAATCCCGCGACAGCGGCTACTAAAGTGATTCTGTTAAGTGCAAAAGGTCAAAAAAAGGATATTCAAGCAGGCGATGATGCCGGTGCCGATGCCTATTTTATCAAGCCATTCAGCCCAACGAGTTTGCTGGAAGCAATTCAATTCACACAAAATTGTCGTTAACGTCATTCGCTGTAAGGTATATTGCAAACAACGCGAATGAGCGAGACAACATTAATTAAGTGTGGTGAATTTTTTCTGAGGAAAGTTAAGGTTGGTACCGAGGGCGAGAATCGAACTCGCACTTCCGAAGAAACCGGATTTTGAATCCGGCGCGTCTACCAGTTCCGCCACCCCGGCAACCTTAAGAGCGAGATTATAACGCCCGTTAAGACTGATTGGAAGCCTGAATTTTATTATTCAGCGGGATTTGTCTCTAAGCGACTGATTCTTTGTTAAATTCGTTGATAAATTCATTTTCTTATTGTGCCGATTCAACGAAAACATCTGCTTTATAGACAGAGTTTTTGCTATTATCGCGCTCATGAAAACCAGCGATTTCCGATTTGATCTGCCTGAAGAGCTGATCGCCCAATATCCCTCAACTGATCGTACTGCCAGCCGCTTATTGGCGCTGGATGGCAATACAGGTCAAGTGCAGGATTTAAACTTTACCGATCTTTTAAATCAGTTAGATTCGAAAGACTTGCTTGTCTTTAACAACACGAAAGTCATTCCAGCCAGATTACTTGGCCACAAAGAGACTGGTGGTAAAGTAGAGGTATTAGTGGAGCGTGTTTTAGATCACGAGCGTGTTTTAGCTCATGTTCGAAGCAGTAAATCACCTAGTCAGGGGAGGCGTCTACAGCTAGAAGGCTCGCTTGAGGTTGAAGTACTTGCTCGCCATGATGCCTTGTTTGAACTACGATTTTTGAATACTGACTCGGTGGTGGATGCGTTGGAATCTTATGGCCGCATGCCATTGCCACCTTATATTGAACGTGATGTTGATAAAGCGGATCTGGAACGTTATCAGACGGTTTATGCACAACATGTGGGCGCTGTTGCTGCGCCAACGGCTGGCTTACACTTTGATCAAGCCTTATTGGCGCAAATTAAAGAAATGGGCATTGAAACCGCTGAGCTCACTTTGCATGTAGGCGCTGGAACATTTCAACCCGTTCGTGTCGATGATATTCGTTCCCATCAAATGCACAGCGAAGTCATTGAGGTGAGTGAGCAAGTTTGTCAGCAGGTTAAAGCTGCCCGAGCCCGTGGTGGTCGAGTGATTGCCGTCGGAACGACCAGTGTCAGGGCCTTAGAAAGCGCTTCACAATCGGGTGAAATTTCACCATTTGAAGGCGAAACGGACATTTTTATTTATCCGGGCTATCAATTCAAAAGTGTTGATGCGATGGTGACAAATTTTCATCTATCTGAGTCGACGTTATTAATGTTGGTGTCAGCATTTGCTAGTCGTTCTCATATATTGAATGCTTATCAGCATGCCGTAGAACAACGTTACCGTTTTTTCAGCTATGGCGATGCCATGTTTATTACAAGGAATACCGATGACATCAATGGATAACATCCGTTTTGTTTTAGTGGGCACCACGCACCCGGGAAATATTGGCGCGGCGGCGCGAGCCATGAAAACGATGGGCTTATCAAATCTGCATCTGGTATCGCCAAAGCTCTATCCAAGTGCAGAAGCCACAGCACGTGCTTCCGGTGCTGACGATATCCTTCACACCGCGCAGGTTCATGATAGTCTCGACGAGGCTTTAGTTGGTTGCCACCATGCTTTTGCTATGAGTGCACGCTTGCGTCACTTGCCAGTTCCAGTTGTGAACCCGCGACAGGCTGTCGAGCAACTTGAAAAGTTCGATGACAATACCCACATAGCTATTGTATTCGGAAGAGAACACTCAGGGTTGTCGAACGAAGAATTGGATCGCTGCCAATATTTGATAAACATTCCAGCCAATCCAGATTATAGTTCATTAAATCTGGCCGCTGCGGTGCAGGTTTTGGCCTATGAGTTGAAGATGAGCTTTCAACCACAGATTGATTTCGGCAGAATTGGCGAACAGCGAGAAGCCATTACCAACGATGATCTTGCTCATTTATACGACCATTTTGAGCGATCTCTTACCACCATCGGTTTTCTGGATCCTGAAAACCCGCGTCATCTCATGCGCCGCATCAAGCGTTTGTTTAATCGGGCGGATCTAGATAAGAATGAACTGCACATTATGCATGGCATTTTGCGCGCCGCTGAGACTAAAGCGAAGGAGTAGTAATGACTGAAAATATTAGCCGCTGGGCACGATTCAAGGAAGATATCAATTGCGTCTTTGATAGAGACCCGGCTGCACGAAACGTGTTTGAAATTGTCACCACCTATCCTGGCGTTCATGCGGTGCAGCTTCATCGTTTTAATCATTGGTTGTGGCGTTGTAACTGGAAATGGCTGGCTAAGTTCATTTCTACCGTTGCACGTTGGATTACCGGCATTGAAATTCATCCCGGTGCCAAAATTGGCCGTCGGTTCTTTATAGACCATGGCATGGGCGTGGTAATAGGGGAAACCGCTGAAATAGGCGATGACTGCACGCTGTATCACGGTGTCACGCTGGGGGGGACGTCTTGGAAAGAAGGTAAACGTCATCCTACCTTAGGCAACAATATTGTCGTCGGCGCGGGAGCAAAAGTGCTGGGTCCTATCGTATTGCACGATGGTGCACGTGTCGGTTCCAATGCCGTTGTGGTGAAAGATGTCGTGGCGGGTGATACCGTTGTTGGCGTGCCGGGACGCGTAGTGAAAACGAATTTGACTGAAGATCAAAAGCAGCAGCAAAAACTGGCGCAGTCAGTCGGATTTGATGCCTACGGTACGTCGAGTAAATCGGTGGATCCGGTAGCGAATGCGATTCATGGTTTGATCGAGCACATTCACGCTATGGATAAACGCGTTGATGTGATGTGTCAGACCATACAGCGCTTAGGCGGTGAACTGCCTGAAGGCGTTGAAATGCCTGAGCTTAAAGACTGTGAATTGTCCGAGGAAAATGACGAGTCAAAAAGTTGACTAAAATAGTCAGGCATGTAAACTTATTCAGGTTGAATTTTATCTGGATTAACTCATGCGTTTAACCACGAAAGGGCGCTACGCGGTCACCGCGATGCTTGATCTCAGCCTGAATTACGGTTTAGGTGCGATTACCTTAGCGGACATCTCAGAAAGGCAGGGTATTTCCTTATCTTATCTTGAGCAATTATTTGCTCGGCTGCGTAAACAAGGGCTGGTGAGTAGCTCACGTGGTCCCGGTGGCGGTTATCGACTGAGTCGTTCAGCGGAGGATATTACGGTCCTTGATGTGATTTCTGCGGTTGACGAAAAAGTAGACAGTACGCAGTGTGAAGGGCGCAAAAACTGCCATGGTGACGAAAAGTGTCTGAGTCATGAGTTATGGCAAAGCCTAAGTGATCAAATTCGCGTTTATCTGGATGGCATCACCTTGGCAGAAGTCGTGAGTAGCTACGAACACAAAAATAGCGGCGAGCACGTTATTCAGTTCGACGTCGTTTAGGCGGGGTTTCAATTGGCTTTTACCTATCTCGACAATAATGCCGGGGCAGGCCTTGCAGAAGGCGTGCTTGATGCGATGTTGCCTTACTTGCAACAACAGCAGGGCAATCCATCCAGCAGTCACCGGTTTGGCCGTTTTGCTCATTCGGCCTTAGACAAAGCACGCCAACAGGTAGCCAATTTAGTCAATGCTGATCCTTCACAGGTGATATTTACCAGTGGTGGTACAGAGGCTAATAACCAGGCAATAGCAGGCGTTGCAGAGCTATTTCACGATGGCAAAGTGCTGGTTAGCGCCATTGAACATCCAGCCATGCTTGAACCTGCTCAGCGTTTAACACGTCATGGTTTTGAATTTGAACTGATTCCAGTGAACCCAGCAGGCATTGTCGAAGCTGACACGCTTACTGACATGATCGATGATACGACGCGTCTGGTGTCGGTGATGTGGGCGAATAACGAAACCGGTGTGATACAGGATATTCCCACGCTCGCATCAATATGTAAGCAAAAAGGCGTTCCTTTTTTATGCGATGCGGTGCAGGCTGCAGGAAAGTTAGAGCTCGACTTTAACGCCTCAGGAGTCGATATGATGACTTTGTCGGCGCATAAGTTTGGTGGCCCCAAGGGCATCGGTGCTTTGATTGTCTCGCCTGATTTGGAGTGGCCCAGCTACATTTTAGGTGGCGGGCAAGAAGATGATAAACGTAGTGGGACCGAAAATGTCGCGGCGATAGTCGGGTTCGGTGCTGCCGCTGAGTATGTCACATCGCATCTCGCTGAGTATCAGCAACATTGCCAGCAGTTGCGCGAGGCGTTGGAAAAGCGTTTACATGACATTCCGGGTGTCACCATCTTTGCAGAACAAAGCCAACGTTTACCGAATACCGTATTTTTTGCTTTGCAGGGCTTTGATTCCGATACGATGTTGATGGCGTTAGATAAACAAGGTTTTGCCGTGTCGAGTGGCTCGGCGTGTGGCACCGGCAGACAAACGCCTAGCCACGTTTTAAAAGCAATGGAAATTGATGATTTGACGGCATTAGGTGCTGTACGCGTGAGCTTTTCGCTGCAAAATACTGTCGAACAAGTAGAACAACTGGCCACGGCGTTAGCCAAAGAGGCAGAACGCTTTAACCATTTAATGAATAGGTGAAACATGATTACATTAACTGAATCAGCAATTAATCGCGTACGCGATATGATGACTAAACGCGAGTCAGGCATTGGTCTGCGTATTGGTGTGGTCAAAAGTGGCTGTTCTGGTTACAGCTATGCCTTGGACTACGCCGATGAGTTGGGTAATGGCGATGTGATACTGGAACAGAGTGATGTGAAGGTTGTTGTTAATGAAGAAGCAATGCCACTGCTGGAAGGCATGGAATTGGACTTTGTTAAAGAAGGCTTGAACCAGAGTTTTAAATTTAGAAACCCGAATGTCACTTCGGAGTGTGGCTGTGGCGAAAGTTTTAGCGTGACCAAATAAGTCGATCCTGCAGGGCTGCTCAGCCCTGCAGTCTTTCCATCAGATAGCACAAACAATCTTGTTTAATCACGCGCTCGTTCAGTGTCATCATTGACGGCATGGTAGGACGTTTAAATAACAGTTCTTGATTACGTAGTTCAAAAAAACGCTCACTGACATCATCACCATGCTCATCACGAGCTTCCAGTGGAAAAGGTGTTGTCTGATCGAATTTGCCGATGGCAGTACCAGCCGGGACTTCAAAGAAATTCATTTTTTCCAGATCGCGATCCAGTAACAACGGCACGTTGACATCTTCAAAGCTGAAAGCAACGTGTTTCTTGATTTTTACCTGCGCCACTGTATGAAACAGATCAATATCCTGTGGGTGAACAGGTGTTTGGGGTAACTCCGCCAGATTTAAACAACTATCAATAAAGTCGGCTGCATGCTTCACGCCATAGGTTTGATCGGGGCGGCCACACTCCAAGGTAACAGCAGGACATAACTCGGCAAATGCGGCTGATTGCACACCCTTAGGTCGCGTGAAGTAGACCACAAAACGGGCAAATAAAGTAGCCAGTTGCTGGTAGGCCGGATCGAGGCGATTGATACAGCCATAATGAGGGTTGAGGCCAGTGTTATTGTGAATATCGACACTGGCGAATAAATTGCGTTGTGCCATCACATCAACCACTTTTTGTGCCATTCTCGTTTCATCGCAGGCGTCGAACTCTGTGCCAGGCCAGATGCGGTTGTAGTCTGCCTGACCATCAAGGCGGCGTTGGCCTTCACGCGCAGCCTGCACATTGCCAAAAAAGATTGATACGTTACGAGGCAATAACTTGGATTGATATTTTTTCAATAAGGTCTGCACTGCATAGAGGCCGGTAGTTTCGTTACCATGCAGCATGACGGATATAAACAAGGTGTTGCTTTGCTTGCCTTTAAGGTGCAACAAGGTGGGTTGAGGCAGTACCTGGTGTAGATCTTGAGCAGATATATCAAGCAACCTTTCAGGTAATTGATCACGTTGTTGTAAGAGTTCAGTCTTTAAATGGGCCATTCGCTCACCACCTCACCTTGTTGTTGATGAAACAAATACTGCCGTGTCAGTTTTTGGAAATCTTTACCATGCTTGTTGATAAAGGCTCGCTGCCAATCACTCCCCGTTTGGTGCTTTTCTACTCTGGTTTCGATGATACTGAGATAATGTTGTTTCTCTGCGTCTTCGATATTCAACTTATCCAACCCCTGTGCAGCCAGAGGCAGTAATTCATCTAAGATATATTTTTGTATGCGTTGATGCTGACCATTTAAATCGACAATATGTGCGTCGAGGCCATAGCGAGCGGCTTTATAAAAGTTATCGCGTGCATCTGCAAATGATAGCTCAACACCACGAGCGATCAAGCGATCACAAAAAGCGTGACTCAGACCGTAATAAAAGGCCGCGTTGGCCATCATATCGCTCACAGTGGGGCCGGCCGCCGGAGTGCGATGTTCTACTCTGACGTGCGGCTTATCACCACTAAAACCGACGATCGGACGGTTCCAGCGCCAAATGGTGCCATTGTGTAACCTGAGGTATTCGAGTGCATCAGTCGCTTCACCCAGATCAACGGGAAGTAAAACGGGAAAATGATCCAGATTTTCCTGAAAACATTCAAAAATGGAATGCCGTGCGTAATCGCTGCCGAAACTGACACGTTTGACAGGCCCGTGAGACGCACCATCAAAGCCACCCGATTCGATAGCCTGCTCAAACAACGGGATCCGTGTTTCCTGCCATAAACTATGACCAAATAAGAACGGTGAATTCGCTGAAACTGCAACCACAGCGGCTGAAGCCATGATCGAGGCATTATAAAAATGGTGTGCAATCGTGAGTGGAATTTGGGTGTGTAACTGTAATGATGTGGCGGCGGACTCCAGCATGACGTCATTGTGCGAGAGTTTTAAGTGGTCTTCGCCAGTGATGTCTAATCTTACGGGTTGGCCGCGTGATGCCAGAATTTGTTCATTCAAAGCGCGGTAGCGATTCATATCCGACATATTAAGTGGATTCAGATCATGTTGCTCCAGGGTAGCTAAGATCCCCGTCATGAGTAGTTCGCTATCGAGTTTCTGAGCCTGCTGACTTGCGTTGGACCATGCATTTTGTAATTGCCTGTGGAGACGACTCAAACAATCATGGGTCAGTGGCAGTGGTTCGGTATTGAACTCAATATTGAATTTTGCAAGCTCGGCATTGGCCATCGGGTCATGCAGAATAGACAGGAATGCATCGTTGATGGGGGCAGGGTACATGGTTTGGTCGATCAACCAAGCTTCTAATTCCAAGCCCGCGTAGCGAATATCCTGCTGCTGAAGCGTATTGGCAAAGCGTTGTTCAAGTCGCTGTGTTTCATCAGCTAAATGCTTGCGAAACCGAGCAAAGTCCTTGCTGACAAAGTTTGCACCTGCAATTTCTTGGCCCATTTATGATGCCTTTCCTTGCTTGCTTATCTGTTAGCTTATAGCAGGCTAGATATTGTTGCCAGCTTTCATCTGATTGGGTAAATCAGCGACTACTGCTATGATCGGCGCATGAAAAAATCTACCAATTTAGAATTTGATGCTGCCCATATCTGGCATCCCTACACCAGTGTTGCTCATCCGCCGGTTTTACATGAGGTCGATTCTGCTAGCGGGGTTCGCCTTACATTAGCCGATGGCCGCCAAATAGTAGATGGTATGTCATCTTGGTGGTCCACGATTCATGGCTACAACCATCCCAGATTGAACCAGGCTGCCCGAGAGCAACTCGATAAAATGTCTCACGTGATGTTTGGTGGCCTAACCCACGAACCAGCTATTAATCTGGCGAAAAGGCTGATTGAAATTACCGATGACAGTTTGCAGTATGTGTTTTTGGCTGATTCGGGCTCAGTGTCAGTGGAAGTAGCCATCAAGATGGCGATTCAACACTGGTTTGCTCAAGGAAACACACACAAACAACGTTTGCTGACGGTTCGTAATGGTTACCATGGCGATACCTTTGGCGCCATGTCGGCCTGTGATCCGGTTAATGGTATGCACTCCATGTTTGACAACGTGTTGCCGAAACACCTATTTGCCCCAGCACCTGAGTGCCAGCGTGATGAAGATTGGCAAGATACTGATATTGCTGAGTTCAGGTCATTAATAGATGAACACCATCACGAGCTGGCTGCTGTCATTCTTGAACCGTTGGTACAGGGTGCAGGTGGTATGCGAATGTATTGCCCTGAGTATTTACGACAGGTGCGTGCATTGTGTGATCAGTATGGCGTATTACTCATCTTTGATGAGATTGCCACAGGCTTTGGTCGTACCGGTAGTTTGTTTGCTTACCAACAGGCAGGCATCGTACCGGATATTTTATGTCTTGGAAAAGCATTAACGGGTGGTTACATGACCTTGGCTGCCACTCTCTGTAATCAAAAGGTTGCGGATGGCATTGCCGCGGATGGAAATGGTGTATTGATGCACGGGCCTACCTTTATGGCGAACCCATTAGCCTGCCGGGTTGCAGTCGAAAGTATCGATTTATTAATGGAATCTGATTGGCAGAACAATGTTGCCAATATTGCACAACAGTTAGAAGCTGAGCTGAGACCGTATGAGCAGCATGAGATAGTGAAAGAGGTCAGAGTCAAGGGGGCAATTGGCGTGGTTGAGCTCAATCAACCTTTGGATGATTGTATGGATTGGTTGCCAGAGTTCATTGTGGAGCAAGGGGTCTGGATTAGACCGTTCAGAACCATGATCTACATTATGCCGCCATATATAATCAACGAGACCGATCTGCGTTTATTGACCTCTGCAATTGGCCGTATGTTAGTTGAAATTAAACGGCGCTCTTGAACTAAGTAGTCAGAAAAATCCTGAGTGTATTAGCGGAAAGGACTGATTCTTTTGTTTGCTTGAATTGATTAGGATGTCGTTACGTCATCGGAAATTGTTCAGATGACGTAAACAAAATTACGAGGATTTTTATCATGTGGACTAAACCAGAATATTCAGATATGCGTTTCGGTTTTGAAGTAACTATGTATATCTGCAACCGTTAAGATTACATTACTTCAAAAAAAAAGCCCTTGAAGCTTTGACTTCAAGGGCTTTTTTTATAGCTGTATTTACCCAATCGCTTTTACCAATCATAACAATAGAATTAAGTCGTTGTACCTATCCATAAGGCTCGACTACAATGCACACTGTCAATTACGACACGTATCCCAATTAAAGGAGCTAATAATGTCTACACTGATTAATACAGAAATCAAACCATTCAAAACAACGGCATACCACAACGGCGAATTCGTCGATGTTTCAAGCGAAGATTTGAAAGGTAAATGGGCTGTGTTCGTATTCTACCCAGCAGACTTTACGTTTGTTTGCCCAACAGAACTGGGTGATGTGGCAGATCATTACGAACAACTGCAAGAAATGGGTGTTGAAGTTTACTCTGTTTCTACAGACACGCACTTCACACACAAAGCTTGGCATGATGCGTCTGACACCATCAAGAAAATCAAATTCCCTATGCTGGGTGATGCGACAGGCCGAATCAGCCGTAACTTTGAAGTGATGATCGAAGAAGAAGGTCTGGCTCTGCGCGGTACATTTATTGTTAACCCAGAAGGTGTTATCAAAGCAGCAGAAATCAACGATCTGGGTATCGGTCGTAGTGCGAAAGATCTGGTACGTAGAGTACAAGCAGCACAATACGTCGCGACTCACGACGGTGAAGTATGTCCTGCTTCATGGCAGCCAGGTGAAGAGACTCTGTCTCCTTCATTGGATCTGGTTGGCAAAATCTAAATTGCCACAAGTCTGTCCGGGCAATCATGCCCGGACAGCATTAACCATAGTTAATTAATAACAGGTATTTATTATGTTGGATGCAAACATCGGCACTCAATTAAAAGGCTATCTGGACAACATCAAACGCCCAATCGAGCTGATTGCTGCGTTGGATGACAGTGCCAAAGCCAAAGAAATGCGCGACTTATTGCAGGAAATTGCTGACATGTCATCTCAAATCAACTTTATTGAAGATGCCGACAGCGATCCGCGTAAACCGTCTTTCCAAATCAAGCAGCCACAAGGCGACGAGAAAATTCGTTTCGCAGGTATTCCAATGGGGCATGAATTTACTTCACTGGTTTTGGCTTTGCTTCACACAGGCGGGCATCCAACACGATTAGATGAAGAAGTGATTGAGCAGATAAAAAGTCTGGAAGGTGAATATCACTTCGAAACGTATATTTCATTGTCATGCCAAAACTGTCCGGAAGTAGTGCAATCACTGAATGTAATGGCTGTGCACAACCCTAATATCAGTCACACCATGATTGATGGTGCCCTGTATCAGGAGGAAGTGGATAAACGTCAGATCATGGCGGTGCCAACGGTTTACCTCAATGGTGAAAACTTCGGTCAGGGGCGTATGACTTTGCCAGAAATTATTGCCAAACTCGACACCGGAGCAGTAAAACGAGAAGCAGAAAAGATCAATCAAAAAGATGACTTTGATGTCTTAATCATTGGTGGTGGTCCTGCCGGTGCGTCAGCTTCTATCTATGCGTCACGCAAAGGTATTCGAACCGGTATCGTGGCAGAACGTTTTGGTGGTCAGGTGATGGACACGATGGCGATTGAAAACTTTATCTCTGTTAAAGAGACAGAAGGACCGAAACTGGTCGCCGCTCTGGAAGAACACGTCAAAGAGTACGAGGTTGACGTGATGAATTTGCAGCGAGCTAAAGCCCTGAGCAAGAAAGACAAGATGGTCGAAGTCGAACTTGAAAGTGGTGCGATTTTAAGCAGTAAAACAGTAATCCTGGCGACTGGTGCGCGCTGGCGTGAGCTGGGTGTACCCGGTGAACGAGAGTACCGCGGTCATGGCGTCGCTTACTGCCCACACTGTGATGGACCGTTATTTAAAGGTAAACCGGTAGCGGTTATCGGTGGTGGTAACTCGGGGGTTGAGGCAGCAATTGATTTGGCGGGGATCGTCGGTCACGTTACCTTGATTGAGTTCAACGGTGAGTTGCGTGCCGATGCGGTGTTACAGAAGAAACTGTTCTCGCTTGATAATGTTGAAGTGATCACAGGAGCTCAAACCACAGAGATTACCGGCGCTGATGGTAAAGTTAATGGCTTGATTTATGTTGACCGTGCCACCGAGCAGAAACACACTGTTTCATTGAATGCCGTATTTGTTCAGATCGGTTTATTGCCCAACACTGATTGGTTGCAAGATACTATTGATTTGAGCAAGTTTGGTGAAATTGAAATTGATAACCACGGCCAAACTTCACTACCCGGTGTGTTTGCGGCTGGTGACGTGACAACCATCCCATACAAGCAAATCATTATGGCGATGGGGGATGGTGCGCGTGCTGCATTAGGTGCCTTTGATTACATCATTCGAAATGAGTTTGATGAGAAAGACACGAAAGCGGCATAAGCCGGTTTATTGAGAATTGTCTTCATGTGCCTCGTCGACCAGATCCAACAGGTTGACGAGGTTCATTTTTATGGCAAGGCGGGTAAGTTCAATATCACTGCTGACGCCTAATTTCTTTTTAATGATGTAGTGTGAGTTAGACACTGTTTTAGGGCTGATATTGAGCAATTCAGCAATGTCCTGATTCGATTTAGCATCAACCAATAAACGTAATATTTCAAATTCCCTGACAGTCAGTTCATCGAGGGCGGACTGTTCCTGACCTAACTTCTCCATTGCTAAAGCTTGGGCAATATCCGCGCTCAATGTGTGTTTGTTTTTGGCCACTTCAGCGATAGCGCGAATAAGATCCTCGGGATCGCTGCTTTTTGTGATGTAGCCTAAGGCACCAGCACGTGTTGCCTGCAATGCAAAACTGGGGTTCTGGTGCATGCTGAAAACCAAGATTTTGGCTTTAGCATCAAACTGACGAATACGCTCAATGGCTTTCAAACCACTTTGTCCCGGCAATGAAATATCCATTACTACTATATCGGGTTGATATTTTTTATATTGGCTGTAGGCCTCAGTACCATCACAAGCTTCGGCTATCACTTCAAGGTTATCCTGTTTTTGTAGTAAGGAACGGTAACCTTCCCTGACAATGGCATGGTCATCAACCAGCATGATAGTGATTACATTAGTCATTATTGCTGTTCTCAAATGGGGTGTTAGAGACAGGCAAACGAATGGCAACAACCAGTCCGCCTGTTTGTTCGGTGTGCAGAGTGAACTGGCCCCCTAAGGCGGTGACGCGCTCATGAATACCCAGCAGGCCAATGCCCATCGTATTTGTAAAGGAGTCAGCTTCGGCAATACCATCGTCGCGGATAATTAAGGTGATCTCATCGGCCTTAGCATATGTCAGTTTAATATCCGCTTTGCTTGCTCTGGCATGTTTAGCAATATTCGTCAGACATTCCTGCACAATACGGTAAAGGTTAACCGGTAATGGTTCCGGCAAATTATCGACGCGGTTATCTATATGAATCTGATATTGGGTCTGGTCACCACTGCGCTTATTCCAGCTTCTTATCAATTGCTGCAAGCTGCTGCTTAGCCCTAAATCATCGACGTCTGCCGGACGCAGACGTGTCAGTAGATTACGTAAAGCCGTCATCATATGCGCGGTGATATGACTGATAGAGTTGACCTCATCTAACAGTGCAGGGCATTCCTTTTTAGCGGTTTGAGCGATAGAAGTTGTAACTGCATTAATCCCAGCCAGACATTGACCAAACTCATCATGCAGTTCACGCGAGATATAGCGATGTTCTTCTTCTTGGGCATTCATTAATTTAAGCGCTAGCCGTTGATTTTCTGCCAGTGTCGCTTCTTGTGAGCTGACAAGGGCATTGATGGCTTCACTGGTGCGTTTCCACTCAACGATATCAAAGGCTGGTAAGCGCAGACTTAATTCGCCTTCACGCATTCTTTCCAGCCCTTTAACGATATGGTGGGCAGGTTTCAACATGCGGCCAATAGTAAAAAACACCAATGTACATAAAGCTAGAATCGTCACAGTCATCACGCCGATCACTGCACGCAGATTGCTCCAGGCACGGGCTGTTTCTATATGGGTGTTTAGGCTGACCAGTATCGTGCCGTATTTAATCGCATTGAAATTGACTGTTTTTCTTACTTCCTGATCCGGGGTGAAGAACTGCTTATAAAAGCTGGCAAACCAGGATGGGTATTTTTTTTCTGGTTCTGTGACATCATTACACAAGCTACGCTGGCGGCTTTGAGTTCGAGACAGAAACTGAGTACAAGACCCCGGCACGCCGCCGATACCTCGCCACAAATTGACATCAGGGAATGGACTGGAAAAGTCATAACGTTGAAACATATCCAGCAGTTGTTGACGTGTCTGGCGCTCAATACGTTTTGCGGTTTGCTCTGCCTCAAGTATCGATTGCTGGTTGGTCTGGTACAGCACATACCAGGCACTGGTGCTGAGGCAGATAACAGCAATCAATAAAATTCTGGCTAATAGTTGTGCTTGCAGGTTCATTGGTATGTCACTGGGTGAAAGTTAAATCTAGTTTAGGCATTTAGACAGTGTGTTGAAAGCGAATAACCATGCTCGGGCAATTTGCCCGTTGTTCTGGGGTAGATATCTGATGTGGTTCAGCTTGAAGCAGGGTTTAATTAACACCGGCTAAAAACACAGAACGAGGAGCAAAGATGGACGTATTATTACTAGGCGCTGTTGCGATGATCGCTGCATTAATTCTATCTGCGTGGTTGATGACCTTTGCTAAATGGTTTCCAGTGCCGGGCGTGGATGATTTTATTATTGATTATAAAACGATGATCCGAGGCCACGTTGATTATGCCCTGATGGCACTGTTCAGCTTGGCATTCTATGGGGCAGCCAAGGGGGCTAGTTTAGCGTTACCGACGGCAGCATGCTGGTGTATGGCAATTGGTGGTTTCACCAATCCCACGATTTTTATTATCGGTGCGTTTGATATGGAATTTTGGGATAAAACTATCTGGAAAATTTTTTCTGCGGTGAGTTTTGCTATAACCACAGTCGGGTTTGTCTGGATTGGGATGACTTTTTTTAAGTATGCTTGGTAGAGTAGTCCAGCAAAAAAAATATAACGAGGAGAGAGAATATGGCTGAATCTCAGCTTTTACAGACGGCGCGTGACCATGCGTTGGAGTTAGAAAATGTAGTGAATAAAGTCGTTGTCGGTCAGCAACAGGCAGTACGTCTGATTTTGATTGCCTTGCATGCTCGCGGACATGTACTGTTGGAAGGTGGTGTCGGTGTCGGTAAAACCACCTTGCTTAGAGCATTTTCTAAAGCATTAGGCGGGGTATTCGGTCGTATCGAAGGTAGTGTTGACTTGATGCCCAATGACTTACTTTACAGTGCATGGGTTAATGCTGAAGGCAAACCGGTCATCGATCCGGGGCCACTGATTGCTCAGGGCGAAGAAACGGCGGTGTTCTTCTTTAATGAGATTAACCGTGCCCGTCCTCAGGTTCAATCACTGCTGTTAAGAGCGATGGCAGAAAGAAGTGTCGATGCCTTTGGTGAGGAATATCGCTTTCCTCATATGGTGGTGTTTGCCGATAGAAACGCGGTTGAAAAAGAAGAAACGTTCGAATTAAGTGCCGCAGCACGCGACCGGTTTTTGTTTGAGATTAATATCAGCCGTCCGACCGATGATGAAAACCGTCGTAAACTGATTTTTGATCCTGCTTTCCATGATGTTGATGCCTTGTTATCAACAATTAGTGAACCCTTATTGGATTACCGTGATCTGAATCAATTAGATCGTGAAATTCAGCAATCTATCTTTGTTTCTCCTGAGATAGAAAATTATGTGGTGCGCTTATGGGATGCCAGTTGGGAGCCACATAAGCTTGGCATCGAGTTGGAAGACATTTACGTGGAAGATCTGGTGGTCGCTGGCGCCAGCGTCCGTGGCATGTCATCTATGGTCAGAGCTGCCAAAGTAGCGGCGTGGTTAGAGGGTCGTGACCATGTTTTGCCAGATGATGTCCATACCGTGCTGTTACCGACAATGACACACCGTGTATTTTTGTCTCCGGTCTACGAAGGTCGTCGTGAACAAATCATGCCTTTGTTCGTGCGTGCACTTCGCGATCATATCGCAACACCTTAATTATTATGGCAATCAAAAACCTGCAACCGCAGGAGTTTAATTATCGTTTCCCGGAGAAAGTGTTCGGACATGTACCTGGCGCGCATAGTGGCACGGCGTTAGGGAGTGGAGATCGCTTTGCCGGTTTTGCCGACTTGTTTGATTACCCCGATCCGAGACGTTTGGATATTCGTGCCAGTTTGAGAAGTCAGGCGGCAGATATCAGTCAGCAGGAAAGCCAGCGTTGGCTGGTTAAGCGTTATCAGCAGCGTGCGTCGATTACCTTATGGTTACTTGCCGATATCAGTAAATCGATGTCAGTTGCCAGTGTTAACCATGAAAGACTGGCCAAGCTGGCACATATGATTGCGCATAGTGGGATTGGTCGAGGTGATAGGTTTGCGATGGCGGCATTTGATTCTGTCTGGCGTCAGGATGTCAGCATTATGCCTACCACCCAGCGCAGTATGCCGGCGTTTGCTGCAGAAAAGATAATGAATGCGAAAGCGCCTGAAGCACCAGGGGCTGATGGCTTATTTCAGGCTGCAGACTTAATCAGTAACAAACGGGCGATGGTGTTTCTGGCATCCGACTTTTGTTATGACCTGAGTCTGGTAGAACGCAGTTTGCGAAAGCTGTCGCACTACACCGTGATACCGATAGTCTGGCGTCATGATGATGTCGATCACTTCCCATCCCATGCTGGTTGGGCAGAAACGCGTGATGCCGAAACAGGTCAACGCCACAGTGTGTGGATGCGGCCGGGTATGAAGAAGCGCTGGCAGCAGCGAATGGATGACCATTTTGCACAGCTGACTGAGTGTTTTATGCGATATCGCATCAGGCCATTGTTTGTTGAGGGTGATATTACCCCACAGCAGTTGACTGAATACTTTTATGCCATGAAAAAATCATAGGGATGCAACGATGCGCTTTATAGCCCTGTTCTTAACTTTTTTATATACGATGTCGGCTACTGCTGCAGATACCAAAGTTACTTTGGATCGCAGTTGGGGTTTATTAATTGGTGATCACATTACTGCCACGGTAGAGTTACCTGTTGCCGTATCTGAGCTCGATACTCATAGCCTGCCTTCGCACGATAAACGCTATGGGCACTGGTTGTTTTTACACGACAGTGAGTTATCAGAGCGTCAAATGAAGCTCCATTTTCAATTGGTGAATGTGCCTGCTGAAAACCGGCAAGTTGCCACACCTGAAATTCAATTACGTACTCAAGATGGCGAATTTATCACCGTGCCGTCAGTGCCGATGCAAATCGGTTCTTTTCTTGAACAGCAGGACACCCAGGGTAATCTGGTGCCGCGCGGTGATATTAATCTGAAAACTCAGAGCGATAACTTTCTGCAAGTTCGTTTATGGGTTGCGTTAGCGGTTTTGTTATTCGCCACATTGATTTGGCTGATTTGGCATTTTGGTCTGCGCCCGCGTCAGCGATTGCCATTTGCTGAGGCCATGTTTGAGTTGAATAAAATGCGTCTGCTTGGCCGTAAAGATGCGGATAAAGCGAGTCGTAGTCTGCACCATGCATTTAACCGCAGTGCGGGTAGAGTGGTCATTAATAGTCATTTAGACCAACTGTGGGAATGCTGTCCTTGGTTGATGCCGATGCAAAAGGATATTGAAAGTTTTTATCAACAATCTGCTGCACATTTCTTTAGTGCTAAAGGTGGTGAGCAAAAAGACTTTTATCAGATTCTAGAGCTTGCTAAAAACTGTCGTGCTCAGGAGCGAGTCGCATGACGATATTCGGTCTCGAATGGTTTCAGCCATGGGTGTTGGCATTATTGCCTTTAGCGTTGCTGCCATGGTTTAACCATAATCTCGATAAAACGGTAGCTTGGGTTAATTTAGTACCTGCTGATCCACTGTCTAATGTGATTAGTCTTGCGCTGAAACTGTTGTCTTCTTTAGTGATTATGATGCTCCTTTTAGCCTTAGCTGGGCCGAATGTGCCTGAGCAAAAAGTAGAGCGGCTAGGAGAGGGGGCTGAGATTGTATTGCTACTTGATCGCAGTCGCAGTATGGACGCGCCTTTTGCAGTAAAAACACAGGCTGCTGCCGTCAGTGTCGGTGGTGATAACTCTAAACGAAGTGTGGCGCGTGATTACCTCACTGAGTTTGTGAAAAACCGCCCGGATGACCGGTTTGGGTTTGTATTTTTCAGTACTAAAGCCATCAATTTACTACCACTGACCTATGATAAAGAATCGATTCTGGCAACGATTAATGCCAATGCCTTAGGCAAAGGCTTGTCTGATACCAATATGGCAGAAGCTTTAGTCAGTAGTGCCGGTATGTTTGAAGGACAAACCTATCGTGGCTCAAGAATCGTGTTGTTGGTGTCTGATGGTGGTCAGCAATTAAGTGCTGAAGCCAAAGAACAAATCAGCCGACTCTATAAAGAAATGAACCTGAGTATTTACTGGATTTACTTAAAGTCCAACCAGGAAATGAGTCTGGATGAGGGGGAAGATGACAACTTATTGTGGGCTGATATACCTGAACGAAAATTACATAAGTTTTTCCAGACGATAGGTGTGCCTTACCGTGCCTTCGAAGCCGGCTCATTAGAAGCATTTGCCGAAGCGATGGCTGAAATTGACAGGCAGCAGTATCAAACTTTAATTGTTGAAGAAACGCTGCCACATGAACCTAAATCAGATCTGTTGTTATGGATTGCGATGTTGGCGATGCTGTTATTGGCCACATCCCACCTTTATACCTTCTGGGGAGTGAAAAAAGCCCATGAATAAATTTTTAGTAAGTGCGCACTGGTTGCTTAACCTGACAATTGTGGGTAGTGCGGTTTTGGTTATCGTAACAGCTGTGATGCTGTGGCAAAAACATCAGGTAGATGCCTATATCGAAGATCCCACCGCTTTTGATGAGGTTCCAAGCGATTCGAGAGCCCAGTTTGCAAATGCCATTCAACTTGAACGGCTCGGTGAGCATGATTTGGCTTTAGATAAGTGGACCCAGGTGTTGGGCACGCATGATGCCTCTCTATTGCCAGCAGCTTATTACAACCGTGGTAATATCAACTTACGTGAAGCCTTATCCATGACCGCTTCTGATGGTCGGCAGATACCATTAGTGGAGCTGGCCAAGCAAGATTATCGCAGTGCTCTCTCGCTTCGACCTGATATGTGGGATGCACGATATAACCTTGAAATAGCGTTACGTGTTGTTTCTGAGGATCCGGCTAATAATGATGATTTCGAAAAAAATGTCATCAGTAGCCGACGCTCGATTGAAAGTAAGGGCTTTAAGGTAGATTTACCATGATTTTGAGCTATCAGAAACGTATTTTGCTGACAGCAGTCATCATGGCATCAGCACTGATACTTATTATGGCGGCATTATGGCTGCCGCAGGTACCGCGCGATGTTAAAATCATGGACACACTGTTTGTGCTCGATATTACGGACAGTATGAATGTGCAGGATGTGGAGCACGATGGTGAAAAAGTAAGCCGCCTGACTTGGGCGAAAGATTTCACTCGTAGAGCCATGTTGGAAATGCCGTGTGGTGCACACGCTGGGCTGGCAATCTTCAGTGAAGCTAGAAGTTTGATTTTGATGAATCCGGTCGAGGTCTGTTCCAGCTACCATGATTTAAGACAAATGCTTGAGCAGTTCGAGCCACACATGGCATGGGCACGTTCCAGTGAGGTATCAAAAGCAGCCTATACTGCCATCCGTCAGGCGAAAGAGATCGATCCACAGCCGACTATTGTGATGCTCACCGATGGTCATGAGTCACCGCCTATTCATGAGTCATTATTTCCCAAGTTTGCCGGGACACCCGGTGAGATTCGTGGTTTATTAGTTGGGGTGGGGGGCGATGATTTATTACCGATCCCGAAAACCAATGAAGCCGGTGAGGTTGAAGGGGTCTGGGCTGTCAATGATGTGATGCATCAGGATGTCTATGCGTCGATGCAAGCTGATACTACAATTAATACCAATAGTCCTCGCACAGAGCATTTGTCATCGCAGAAAAAAGCACATTTGGAAACATTAGCGAATCGGGTCGGTTTTGATTATGTGGCTTCACCCACGAAGCCGGCACAATTAGTCGATCAAATTCGTGAAGCATCGCAAACCCGAGAGTTAACCGTCGATTATGATTTATATGCCTGGTTGTCGGGGTTGGCATTGATTCTTATCTTACTTGTCTACCTGCCTTACGGTTGGATTGCAAAGACGGATGATTAAGGCGGCCGCCAAGCCTTGTTCATTGTGGCTGAATGATAGCCCGATATTAGTTTTATGTTGGGGCTGAGCTGGGCCTCACCTTACCTGCTTTTGCTGTTGCCTTTGGCAATACTCCCGTGGTTGAGCCACAACACTGAAAAGAAAGTGGTGTGGGATAAACTCTTACCCGTCGACCGCTTTTCTACGCTACTCAGTATTACTCATAAAGGTCTCGCCAGCTGCGTCATCATGGCACTTCTGATGACCTTGGCGGGACCGTTTACACCAGAAAAGACGGTTGAACGTTACCGTCAGGGTGCAGAGTTTATTGTGCTTTTGGATCGAAGCCGCAGTATGGACGATATATTTGCGCGTCGTCCGTTAAATAGCCTTCCCGTCGAGAAAGAACTCATACGCAGTAAACGAAAAGTCTCACGTGATTATCTGGTCGAGTTTGTGAAGCGGCGACCTGATGATCGGTTTGGTTATGTTTTGTTTAGTGATAAACCCACTGAAATTTTACGCTTGACCTATAACAAGGCAGCCGTGTTGGCAACGGTGGAAGCGGGGGGCTTGGGAAAAGGCTTATCTAAAACGAATATTTTTTCTGCATTAAAATTAGCGGCTGATATGTATCAGCGGGAAGACTACCGCGGCTCGCGCAATATATTGCTGATTTCGGATGGTGGACAGGTTTTTACGGATGAGCAGAAGCGTTATTTAGCGCGAACTTATCCAGACATGAAGCTCAGTTTGTATTGGATATATTTACGGTCCATGCGAGGAATGACTTTAGATAGCTCAGACAACGATAGTTTGTTGTGGCTGGATATGCCCGAGCGTAAGATTCATGCTTTTTTTAAAACCTTGAACGTGCCTTACCAAGCCTTTGAGGCCGGCTCATTAGAAGAGTTTTCTGCCGCCATTAATGAAATCGACGAGCAGCAATATCAAACCTTGCTTGTAGAGGAGACACTACCTCACCAGTATCGAACTGACTGGTTTTTATGGCTCGCCTTAGTCGCCCTTTTTTTACTGACACTGTCTTACCTTTATACTTGGTGGGGTGTCAGGCTGGCTTATCAAATTAGACACAAGTAACGGAAGCGTCACATCGAAGAGTCAGCTTTGTTAATGTGCTAACCAATACAAAAGGTAAAAAAACGTTATGGCGAAAACCATGCCGACCACGTGGTTAGATATTTCTATCTCAGCGCAACACTGCCAACTCTGGCATCACGATAAGCTAGTGTTCAGTGCAGCGGTATCTACCGCACTGAACGGGCCTGGCGAAAAAGAGGGCAGTGGTGGCACGCCGCGCGGTTGGCATCAGATCCGCGCCTGTATTGGTCAAGGCCAACCCGTAAATACGGTTTTTGTTGGCAGACGACCTACTGGAGAGCGCTATACACCTGATTTAGGTAAGACATTTCCCGATAGAGACTGGATTCTAACGCGTATTCTCTGGCTAAGCGGTCTCGAACTCGGTAAAAACCGATTAGGAAATGTTGATACAATGCGTCGTTACATATACATCCATGGCTGTCCGGATGCCCTGCCGATGGGGCAAGCCTTGTCACATGGTTGTATCCGAATGCATAACAGGGATCTACTGACTTTATTTGAACAGGTAAAACCTGGCCTGAAAGTCTGGATCCATGAATAGGTTTCAAAGCTATGACGTTAGGCCCGTTAATGGTCGACTTACTCGGTACGACACTGAGCCCCGAAGAGCGGGAAATTCTGCAGCACCCATTGGTGGGCGGGGTAATTCTGTTCAGCCGCAATTTTGACTCCGCGGAACAAATCACGCGTTTATGTAGTGAGATTCATCAATTACGCGACCCCCATTTACTGATTTCTGTTGATCACGAAGGGGGACGAGTCCAGCGTTTCCGTCAAGACTTTACCCGACTTCCTCCTGTTGCAGCGATTGGTAAAGACTATATGCAACACCCCCAGGCGGCGCTGCAAAAAGCGGAACAAACAGGCTGGCTGATGGCTGCTGAACTGCGTGCTGTCGGCATTGACTTTAGCTTTGCTCCCGTTTTGGACCTCAATTACGGCGTCAGCCAAGTCATCGGTGATAGGGCGTTTCACCGTGACCCTAAAGCGGTAACAGACATCGCTCGTGCCTATATTCATGGTATGAAAAAAGCGTGGATGTCTGCCGTGGGTAAACATTTTCCTGGTCATGGTGCTGTCGAAGTCGACTCACACATCGGTTTACCAGTAGATAATCGATATCTGGAAGACATGTTACAGGCTGATATGTTGCCATTCAGACAACTGTGTCAGAAAGAATTGGCAGGCATTATGCCAGCGCACATCGTGTACGAAAAAAATGATGCAATGCCAGCCGGTTTTTCACGTTTTTGGCTGCAAGATATTTTGCGAGAACGGTTTGGCTTCCAAGGAGCAATACTCAGTGATGATTTGAGTATGGAAGGGGCAGCCTTTATCGGCGGACCACTGGAACGCGCCGAAGCCGCATTAGAGGCTGGCTGTGACATGGTGCTGGTGTGTAACAATCCGGGTAGCGTTGAAAATGTCATCGACGGTTTGCAGATCAAGCCTGATCCTCTGCGTCATGCACGCTTAGTTCGCTTACACGGTCGCCACAGCATGAGTCGTGATGACTTACTGGCAACAGCTGAATGGAAACAGGCCAGCGAGACGATTGCCGCCTATGCGCCAGATCCTGAAATGGAGTTAAATTTGGCATGATGAGACTAGGTGTTTTGCTCTTTAGCTTATTACTGACCAGCGTAACGCATGCGGGAGTTTACTCTACCGTTGCAGCGGATAGTAAAAACACGGCAGAGCCGTCACAGTCGGTTGAAAGCAGCAGTCAAAGTGGGAAATTGCGAAGTCCACAAGCGACTGTAAAACAATTTATCAATGCCATGAGCAAGGTTACTACCGGAGAACGTGATTCATTATCATTGGCTGTTGAAACCTTGGATTTGTCTGCTGTCAGTCAATTAATTCGTGATGAACGTGGCGAAGAAACAGCCCGTTTACTGTTCACCATTCTTCAACTGTCCGATATACCTAACATCGACGATATTCCAGCTGAAACGCTCAAGACCAGCTATGTTTTATTACGCAGCGATGAAGGCAATATTGTCCTCAAGGCGAATGAACAGAAGAACTGGTTGTTTAGCAGTAAAACGGTCGATAACGTGCCAGATATTTTTCAGGCGTTAACGGACAACCACACCATTGATACCAATGGTGACTCCGCGGTATCTCTGCCAGCGAGTGTGCAGTTGCGTTCGCAGATGCCTGCTTTTTTGAAACATGGCTTTATCCTTGAGTATTGGCAATGGTTGGGCCTGTTTTTCATTATTGTGCTGGGGTCGATTGCGGATAAAGTTTTAGCCTGGGTTTTAAAGTTTAATGTGGGCCGCTGGCAAAAAAATCATCCCTCATTCGAAACGCTTGATAGTACGGTATTAAGACCATTAGGTTTGATGGCGATGGCGTTGATTTGGTGGTCTGGCTTGAACATGCTGGGTTTGCCTGATACCGCCTTATTAATCCTGCTGGTGGCGGTGAAGTTGCTTGTATCACTATCCGGCATATGGAGTGCGTTTCGCGTCGTCGATATTTTTGACGCGTTATGGACCAATAAAGCGCTGCGAACCAGCAATAAATTTGATGATCTACTGGTTCCCATGATTAGTAAGAGCCTGAAAGTGTTTGTGGTCGTCATCGGGATTGTATTTGCAGCAGATAATCTGAATATTGATGTGACAAGCTTATTGGCTGGGCTAGGTCTCGGTGGTCTGGCATTCGCCTTAGCGGCTAAAGATCTGTTAGGTAACTTTTTTGGTTCCGTCACTGTGTTGTTGGATCGCCCGTTTAGTATTGGTGATTGGGTTGTTATCGGCGACATTGAGGGCATGGTCGAAGAAGTAGGTTTTCGTAGTACTCGGGTTCGGACGTTTTATAATTCATTAGTGACCATGCCAAACTCGATTCTAACGACGACCAAAATTGATAATATGGGTGCACGTCGTTACCGCAGAATGAAAAGCATGTTGGCGGTCACCTACGATACGCCGCCTGAACGAATTGAAGCTTTTTGTGAGGGTATCCGTAAGATTATTCAAATGCATCCGTACATGCGTAAAGATATGTATCAGGTGTATTTCAATGAATATGGGGCTGCATCGTTAGATATTCTGGTGTATGTCTTTTGGGCAACGCCAGACTGGAATACGGAGCTGCGGGAGAGACATCGGTTCTTATTGGATATATTGCGTTTAGCACGCCAATTAGAGATTGAGTTTGCTTACCCAACACAAACCCTCTATCTCAAGCGTGGTGATGTTTCATCACCTTCAGCACAGGCGTTTAAGCCCGGTATGTCACAACAAGATGCGTTTTCACGCGGACAGCAAGAGGCTGAGGCAATAGTCAGTCAGACACTGGGCGATGAGATTCCCGGTCCCGTTGAGTTTCCCCGATAAGCTATCGTTGTTAAACAGGTCAATCCTAATTCATGTCCAAGCAGTTTGTTCACTTACATCTTCACACTGACTATTCGCTGATAGATGGCTTAGTCAGGGTCAAACCCCTTGTCAAAGCTGTGGCAGAAGCGGGAATGCCCGCGGTTGCGATTACCGATCAGCATAATTTATTTGCAGCTGTGAAGTTGTTTAACGCGGCCATGCAAGCCGGGGTGAAACCCATTTTGGGTGCTGATCTGCGTTTAAAAGATCCGTCTGATGCTAAAAGCAGCACACGTTTTGTGTTGTTATGTATGAATCTGGAAGGGTTTCATAATCTGTCGCGACTGTTGTCCAGAGCCTATATGGAAGGCCAGCAGCTCGGCGTGCCAATGATTGAAGCTGACTGGTTGGAAGGTCAAAGTGATGGTCTGATTTGCTTATCAGGTGGTCGTGAAGGCGTGTTAGGCAAGGCCTTGTTGAATCATCAAAAGGATGAAATCGATCAGCAATTAAACTTTTGGCAACAATTATTTCCAGACCGCTTCTATCTGGAGTTGATTCGAACAGGGCGTGAGGATGAAGAACGCTTTTTGAGATTAGCGGTGGCCTTGGCAGGTGATAGACAAATCCCCGTTGTGGCATCAAATGACGTACGTTTTTTGCAACCGCAACATTTTGAAGCCCATGAAGCAAAAGTCTGCATCCATGATGGTCGTCAGTTGGATGATCCGCGTAGGCCCAGACACTATTCTGAACATCAGTATCTGCGAAGCGCTGAGGATATGATCGCCTTGTTCGATGATATTCCTGAAGCGATTGAAAATACGGTCGAAATCGCCAAACGCTGTAATTTGCAACTCTCACTGGGTGAGCATTATTTGCCTGATTTTCCTGTGCCGGAAGGCATGACCATTGATGAGTTTTTTTCCGAAGAATCATTCAAAGGTTTGGCAGAGCGTTTAGAGGTCTTGTTTCCTGATTCCACTCAGCGTGAGGCCAATAAAGATCGTTATGAAGAGCGCCTACAAATCGAGTTAGATGTCATTAATTCGATGGGCTTTCCTGGCTACTTTTTGATTGTTGCTGACTTTATTCAATGGGCAAAAAATAATGCCGTGCCAGTTGGCCCAGGGCGGGGTTCTGGTGCCGGGTCATTAGTGGCTTATGCCCTCAAAATTACGGATTTGGATCCGCTTGAATATGATCTGCTGTTTGAACGTTTTCTGAATCCAGAACGGGTATCGTTGCCTGACTTCGACGTCGACTTTTGTATGGATGGTCGTGATCGCGTTATCGATTATGTATCACAACATTATGGCCGTGATCATGTATCCCAGATCATTACCTTCGGTACCATGGCGGCAAAGGCCGTGCTGCGAGATGTGGGGCGGGTGTTAGGGCATCCATACGGCTTTGTCGATCAACTAGCTAAGCTCGTACCGTTTGAACTCAAAATGACTTTGACTAAGGCCTTGGAACAAGAGCCCTTATTGAAAGAGCGTTATAACAAGGAAGAAGAGGTCAAAACGCTGATTGACTTGGCGTTGCAACTGGAAGGCTTGACCCGAAATGTTGGTAAACACGCCGGTGGTGTGGTTATCGCGCCCAAGGTATTAACCGAATATACGCCGCTATATTGTGAACATAATGGCGCTGGGCTGGTGTCACAATTTGATAAAGATGATGTTGAAAGTGTTGGCCTGGTTAAATTTGACTTTTTAGGTCTAAAAACACTGACGGTCATTGATTGGGCGATGAATAACGTCAGAACCTTATTACCCGCCGAAGAGGCGGACAAGATTGATATCACTAATCTTCCTTTAGATGATAAGCCGACCTTTGACTTGTTAAAGCGCTGCGAGACAACAGCCGTTTTCCAGCTTGAATCACGCGGCATGAAAGAGTTGGTGAAACGTCTTCAACCGGATAATTTTGAAGATATCATCGCCTTGGTGGCTTTGTTCCGGCCCGGCCCTTTGCAGTCAGGCATGGTTGATGACTTTGTTAACCGTAAGCATGGTCGCGCCAAAGTGGATTACCCACACCAAGACCTAGAGCCTGTGTTAAGCCCAACCTACGGGGTTATTGTTTATCAGGAACAGGTCATGCAGATTGCCCAGATTCTGGCTGGTTACAGTCTGGGTGGCGCGGATATGTTGCGTCGTGCGATGGGTAAGAAAAAGCCCGAAGAAATGGCTAAACAACGTCAAATCTTCTTGGAGGGGGCTGCCGGTAGAGATATTGGGGAAAAAGAAGCGGGCCCCATTTTCGACTTGATGGAGAAGTTTGCGGAATACGGCTTTAATAAATCTCACTCCGCTGCCTATGCTTTAGTGGCCTATCAAACGGCATGGCTTAAAGCGCATTATCCTTCTGCTTTCATGGCAGCGGTGTTGTCAGCTGATATGGATAATACCGATAAAGTCGTTGGCTTGATTGATGAATGTCGCGACATGAAGCTGACCGTACAGCCACCTGATGTGAATCACAGCAAAATTAAATTTACTGTCGAAGATGGCACCACGATTCGCTATGGTCTGGGCGCGATAAAAGGTGTCGGTGAATCAGCCTTGGCCGGCATCGTGTCAGAACGCGAGCAAGGCGAAGCATTCGAATCGTTATATGATTTTTGTCGTCGTGTTGATATGCGCAAAATCAACCGTCGTGTGATGGAGTCTTTGGTTAAAGCCGGTGCATTGGACTCATTAGGTGGACATCGCGCTAGCCTGGAAGCAAGTCTGAGCAAAGCAATGCAAATTGCTGATCAACATCGACGTGATAAAGATAGCGGTCAAAATGATCTGTTTGGACTAACACCAGACTCTGACTCTGCCGATGATGAGCCGCTGGAGATAGCAGCTGAGTGGGCAGAACAACAGTTATTACAGTCGGAAAAAGAAACCCTTGGTCTATATTTGAGTGGTCACCCGATTGATCGTTATGAAGCTGAACTTGCTGAGTTTATTCCAAAGAAAATCAATGAGCTGGACGCCCCAGAGTCGAAAGGTTATCAGCGAAATGAAAAACCGATGCTGACGGCCGGTTTAATTGTGGCTATTCGCACAATGAAATCAAAAAATGGTGGTCGTATGGCGTTTATTACGCTTGATGATCAAAGTGCCAGGTTGGAAGTGCGTGTATTTGCCGATGTGTATGACCAGTATCAGAGCTTTATTCAGCCTGATAAATTGGTCGTTATTCAGGGAAAAATTGGTCAGGATAACTTTACCGGTGGCTTGGCGGGTACAGCAGAAAAAGTCTTTGACATCACTGGGGCTCGCGAAGCCTTTGGACAAGCGTTACAGATTAATCTTGAAAACAGCGAGCAGGCACAGCAGTGGGTTGAGCAACTCAAAACAACCTTAAGTCCGTTTCGAGGTGGCGCATTGGGGCTGGAGTTAAACTATCAAAACCAGACGGCAAAAGCCCGGATCAATCTTGGTGATGAGTGGCAGGTAACGCCTAGCGATACCTTAATTAATCAATTGCTTTCAATTCCTGCCAGCGCTTCGGTCACAATACGTTATAAATCTTAATTAAGAATGAAGATGGAATAACACGAAAACTTAGATTATCCGAGCGAATACCTAAAGTTATTTCATTGGTTTACCGGTATCGTGTACGATTAGTTTAATGGTTTAAGTACAACATGGAGAGGATCACCACGTGGACATGACACCTTATCTCAGGCTGATGGCTGATAAAGAAGCTTCAGACATGTTCTTTTGTACAGGGACAGAACCTCATATCAAGATTCAAGGGGTGATCCGTCCCGTTGGTAGTCAGAAGTTAGCACCGGGCGATGTCAAAGAAATGGCATATTCGTTGATGAATGACGAACAGATCGCTGAGTTTGAACACACCATGGAGATGAACTTTGCCGTGCCTTTGAAAGGTGTTGGCCGTTTCCGGGTTAATATCTTTCGTCAGCGAGGCGAATGCTCGATTGTCATTCGTTATATCAAAACTGTCATACCGCGCTTTGAAGAAATGAATCTGCCACCTGTCTTAGGTGATGTCATTGAAGAAAAACGTGGATTGATTCTGGTTGTGGGAGCCACAGGTTCTGGTAAATCAACCACATTGGCTTCCATGATAGGCCATCGTAACCGTCACTCCAGTTCACATATTTTGACGATTGAAGACCCATTGGAATTTGTCCATCAACATGAGCGCTCTATTGTTCAGCAGCGTGAGGTTGGCATTGATACGCTCTCATACGAGAATGCGCTCAAAAACGCTTTGCGTGAAGCGCCCGATGTGATTCTTATCGGTGAGGTGCGCGATATGGAAACGATGAAACATGCCATCAATTACGCTGAGACTGGTCACTTGTGTTTGGCCACTTTACACTCCAACAATGCTAACCAAGCTCTAGACCGTATCGTTAACTTTTTCCCTGAAACCTTACACCGCCAATTATTGATGGATTTGTCTCTGAATTTACGAGCCATTGTTTCACAGCGACTGCTCCCTACGGTAGATGGCACTGCTCGAGTCCCGGCGGTGGAGATTATGTTGAATTCACCCTATATCGCAGAACTCATCAACAAAGGTGAAATTGGCGGCATCAAAGATGCCATGAAAGAAACCAATGACCCCGGTACGATTACGTTTGATCAAGCCTTACTGACGCTGTTAAAAGCCGGTAAAATCAGTGAAGAAGAAGCATTACGCAATGCTGATTCACGTAATGATTTGAGTCTCGCTATTCGTCTTGGTGAAGGGGCGATGGACAACGATACTGACGATGAATTAATCCTCAATTGAGTTTTGCCAAGCGGCAACGTGTATAATCCGACAAATTTGAATTTAAGGTAAACCTGATGCAGTTAAATTTCCTTGACTACGAACAGCCTATCGCCGAGCTGGAAGCCAAGATTGATGAGTTGCGTTATATGAGCAACGATAGTGATCTCAACATCACTGAGGAAATTCAAAAGTTAAAGGAAAAAAGCGCCTCGCTGACCAAGTCCATTTTTTCGTCGTTAACACCGTGGCAGGTTACGCAAATGGCTCGTCACCCTCAGCGACCTTATACGCTGGATTACATCAATCTTATTATTACTGACTTTGAAGAGCTGCATGGCGACCGTACTTATGGTGACGATGCCGCTTTGGTAACAGGCTTGGGTCGACTAAATGGACGTCCGGTTGCTGTTATTGGCCATCAGAAAGGACGTGATACTAAAGAAAAAGTAGCACGTAATTTTGGCATGCCGCGCCCGGAAGGCTATCGCAAAGCATTGCGAATTATGAAAATGGCAGAACGATTTGGTTTGCCAGTGATTACCTTTATCGATACACCGGGTGCCTATCCGGGTATTGGTGCTGAAGAGCGTGGTCAGAGTGAAGCGATTGCTCGCAATCTGTTTGAAATGGCACAGCTGAAAACACCAATCATCAGTACCGTTATCGGTGAAGGTGGCTCCGGTGGTGCCTTAGCTGTGGGCGTTGCAGATCATTTAATGATGCTGGAATACAGTATCTACTCTGTGATTTCACCGGAAGGCTGTGCATCTATTTTGTGGAAAAGTGCTGAGAAAGCCTCTGATGCTGCGGCGACCTTAGGGGTCACTTCAGGTCGTTTGAAAGAACTCAAACTTATCGATGAAATTGTGCCGGAACCGCTGGGTGGGGCGCATCGTGATGTTGATGTTATGGCAGAAAATGTCAAAAAAGCGATTGAAGCAAAAATTAAAGAGTTGGAAGCCGTTTCCAGCGATAACCTGATTAAACGCCGTCAGCAACGCCTGCTGAGCTACGGCGAATTTGAGGGATAATCCTGGGGGTGGCTTTTAACCCCCAGCAAATCATTGTCGATCTGATCAAACTGGTCGCGGGCCGCCCTGTTTGCATTGCTTACAGCGGCGGCGTTGATTCACATGTGTTATTGCATCTGTTGGCGAATACACAGCATCCTCAGCTTACATCGATACGCGCTATTTACGTTGATCATGGCTTACACGCAGAATCAGACAAATGGCGTGATCACTGTGCCTCTGTTTCGAAATCCATAGATATCAAATTTGAATCTCTGACAGTCACAGTTGAAAATATCGATAATTTAGGGCTGGAGGCTGCTGCACGGCAGGCACGTTATCAAGCCTTTTCGTCAGCGTTATTCGAAAATGAAGTCTTAGTCACAGCTCAACATCAACAGGATCAGGCTGAAACCCTGATGTTGCAATTGCTCCGCGGTTCTGGCCCCAGTGGTTTGAGTGCTATGGGCCGTGAATCTACGATGAAAGGAATGACGATTCTTCGTCCGCTGTTAGGGCTTAGTAAAGCCGATATTCTAGATTATGCTCAGCTTCACCAGTTGAGCTGGATTGAAGACCCTAGCAATGCAGATTTAACGCTAAATCGCAATTACCTACGCCATCAGGTGTTTCCCAACTTAGAAAGCCGCTGGCCAGCTGTCGCTAAAACAATGAGCCGAACTGCCGATCACTGTCGGGAAGCAACCGTGTTACTGCAAGAACTTGCTCAGTTGGACGCACAACGCGTTTGTATTGAACCGCCTAACATTCTGTCTATATCTGCTTTAACTGGGCTATCTGAGCCCAGACAACGTAATTTACTGCGATTTTCGATTGAGCAATGTGACCTGAACCTACCGTCAACTGTTGTGTTGCAACGTGTCATCGATGAAGTGTGTTCAGCTGCTGAAGATAAGTCACCCCATGTTCACTGGCCTGGCGCTGAAATCAGGCGTTATCGAGATCAACTGATTATTCAAGCTGTGAAAACGACCAACACTGAGTTGACCGAGCAACACATCGAGGGGGCTAGCGAACTTGAGTTGACGGATGGACGTTGGCTGAAATGGCAAGTTGTGTCAGGGCAGGGGTTGAAAAGTCATGTTGCCAAAGGGCCGTTACAGCTTAAATTTCGCCAGGGTGGTGAGAAGATCAGGTTGCAGGGACATTCTCAGCATAAAGCGCTAAAACAACTTTTTCAGGAGTGGGGTGTACCTCCTTGGCAACGACAATTTATCCCGCTACTTTTCGTGGAGCAGGAGTTGGTTGCTGTGGTGGGCTATGGCTATGCTGAGCACTACGCCGCTGATATAGGTGAGAAAGGCTGGTTACCGTATCTCGAACCGGTCGAATAAACCATATTTTCATTGAGCGAAAAGGTCAATTCTGATAATTTATACCGTATTTTGAGCGCAGCTATTCTGGCCGCGTCGTTTTTAATGATTTCTCCATAATATGACTAAATTTATTTTTGTCACTGGTGGTGTTGTTTCGTCTCTTGGTAAGGGAATCGCAGCGGCATCACTGGCTGCTATTCTTGAAGCTCGAGGCCTGAAAGTCACACTGGTCAAGCTAGATCCATACATCAATGTTGATCCGGGCACCATGAGCCCACTTCAGCATGGTGAGGTATTTGTGACTGAAGACGGTGCTGAAACCGATCTCGACTTGGGTCACTACGAGCGTTTTATTGATGCGGATATGACGAGCCGCAACAATCACACTACCGGCCAGATTTACGAGAATGTCATTCGCAAAGAGCGTCGCGGTGAATATTTGGGTAATACGGTTCAGGTAATTCCGCATATCACCGATGAAATTAAACGCTGTATTTTTGAAGGTGCGGATGACGCCGATGTCGCATTGATCGAAATCGGTGGCACCGTAGGTGATATCGAGTCATTGCCGTTTCTGGAGACCATTCGTCAAATGGCAACAGAACTGGGGCGTGAACGTGCTTTATTCCTCCATCTGACGCTGGTTCCTTATATCGCTTCAGCGGGGGAAATCAAAACCAAACCGACGCAGCACTCAGTGAAAGAGCTACGGACGATTGGTATTCAACCTGATGTGTTGGTCTGTCGTATGGATAGACCTTTACCTGAGTCTGAGCGTCGCAAGATCGCCTTGTTTACCAATGTGCCTGAAAAATCTGTCGTCTCTTGTGTTGATGTCGATAGTATCTACAAAATTCCGATGGAATTGCATCGCCAAGGTCTGGACGACATCGTTGTTAAACAACTGGGACTTGATGCTAAACCAGCGGATCTGAGTCAATGGCAGCAGGTATATGAAAATCTGAGTAATCCACTGGGCGAAGTAAATATTGCTATGGTGGGTAAGTATATGGATCTGACAGAAGCCTATAAGTCGCTTTCTGAGTCGTTGATCCATGCCGGTATTCACACTCGTACCAAAGTGAATGTGCACTATGTCGATTCTGAGCAGGTAGAACAGCAGGGCACTGACTGCATAAATAATATGGATGCGATTCTGGTGCCGGGTGGTTTTGGTGAGCGAGGTGTTGAAGGCATGATTGCCACTGCCCGCTTTGCCCGCGAAAACAATATTCCTTACCTGGGTATCTGTTTGGGTATGCAGGTCGCTGTAATCGAGTACGCTCGCCACAAAGCGAACATGCCTGAGGCATACAGCACCGAGTTTGATCTTAATACACCAGATCCGGTGATTGGCTTGATTACCGAGTGGCAAAAAGAAGATGGCAGCGTCGAACAGCGTGACCATGACTCTGACTTAGGTGGAACGATGCGTTTGGGCGGTTACCCTTGCCAATTAAAACCGGGCAGCCTGGCGCAAAAAATCTATGGCGCGGATGAAATTATTGAGCGTCATCGTCACCGCTATGAATTCAATAATAACTACATGGAAAAACTGGAACAGGCCGGGCTGGTTTTTTCAGGTATGTCACAAGATCAGAGCTTGGCAGAGATGATCGAAATTCCAGAACACCAGTGGTTTGTTGCATGTCAGTTCCATCCTGAATTTACTTCAACGCCACGCCATGGTCATCCCTTGTTTGAAGGCTTTATTACTGCAGCCAAAAACAATCGTGATCAAGGAGGCAAAGCCTAATGAACCTTTGTGGACATGAAGTGGGCGGCAAGCAACCACTGTTTCTGATTGCCGGTACCTGTGTGATCGAAAGCGAACAGATGACGATGGATGTGGCTGGTCAGTTAAAAGAAATTACCGATAAGCTCGGTATTTCTCTGATCTATAAATCATCTTTTGACAAGGCAAACCGGACGTCAACTAAAAGTTATCGTGGCCCTGGCGTTGAAGCCGGTTTAGCGATTCTTGAAAAAGTGAAAAAAGAGTTCAACTTGCCTGTGCTTACTGACGTACACGAAGATACGCCTTTAGCAGAAGTAGCCAGCGTGGTCGATGTTTTGCAAACCCCGGCTTTTTTGTGTCGTCAAACAAATTTCATCGTCAATGTGGCAAGCCAGGGCTTACCGGTCAACATCAAAAAGGGTCAGTTTTTGGCACCTTGGGACATGCAGCACGTCGCGGATAAAGCGAAATCAACGGGTAATCAACAAATTATGTTGTGTGAACGCGGCACGTCATTTGGTTACAACACATTGATTTCAGATATGCGTGGCCTGCCACAGATGCGGCACATGGATTGCCCGGTGGTATTTGATGCAACGCACTCAGTCCAACAACCCGGTGGTCAGGGCGGTGCATCAGGCGGTCAACGTGAGTTTGTACCGGTACTTGCTCGTGCAGCGGTAGCAACAGGCGTTGCAGGTGTGTTTATGGAAACCCACCCTGAGCCAGAAAAAGCATTAAGTGATGGCCCAAATTCCTGGCCATTACACAAAATGTCAGCCTTGCTTGAAACCTTGCAGGCAATCGACACAACAGTAAAACAACAAGACTTTATCGAAGACGAGCTGTTAGCCGGTCGTTGAGTCTGTAGTAACAGTTTAGATATTTATACGGGAGCAGAGCATTGAGCAAAATCATTGATGTAAGAGCACGAGAAATTTTGGATTCACGCGGTAATCCTACTGTTGAAGCAGATGTGGTGCTTGAAAGTGGTGCAATTGGCCGTGCAGCCGTACCATCAGGTGCGTCAACTGGCGAGCGTGAAGCCGTTGAATTGCGTGATGGTGATAAACAGCGTTATTTAGGTAAAGGCGTATTGAATGCTGTCGCGGCAGTAAATGGCGAATTGCGTGAAGCAGTATTAGGGATGGAAGCAACTGACCAACGCGCTCTCGACAATAAATTAATTGCAACAGACGGCACAGAGAACAAAAGTCGCCTTGGAGCCAATGCTTTACTGGCTATTTCTATGGCAACGGCACGTGCGGCCGCCGCCGATGCTAAAAAACCACTATACAAATTTTTAGCAACAGATGGCGATACAGTCATGCCTGTGCCAATGATGAACATCATTAATGGTGGTTCACACGCCGATAACAGTGTCGACTTGCAAGAATTCATGATTATGCCCGTAGGTGCAGCAAATATTAGTGAAGCCGTTCGTTATGGTGCTGAAGTCTTTCATGAACTGAAAAAAGTATTAAACAGTCGTGGTTTGAATACCGCTGTCGGTGATGAAGGTGGCTTTGCACCAGATTTACCCTCTAATGAAGCGGCGATTGACGTCATTCTTGAAGCGATTAAAAATGCCGGCTATGAGCCTGGTAAAGATATTATGCTGGCTTTAGATGCGGCAAGTTCTGAATTCTACAAAGATGGTCAGTACGTTTTGGCTTCAGAAAACCGTTCTTTAAGTTCGGCAGAATTTGCTGATTTATTGGCAGATTGGGTTGAACGTTTCCCCATTATCAGTATTGAAGACGGTATGGACGAAAACGATTGGGATGGCTGGAAATTGTTGACCGATAAGATCGGTGACAAAGTACAGCTGGTCGGTGATGACTTGTTTGTCACCAACCCGAAAATCTTACAACAAGGTATTGATAAGGGTGTCGGTAATTCTATCCTGATCAAAGTCAACCAAATTGGAACGCTGTCTGAAACCTTGGATGCAATCAACCTTGCTAAAGCAAACGGCTACACAGCTGTTGTGTCTCACCGTAGTGGTGAAACCGAAGACACTACAATTGCTGATTTGGCGGTTGCGACTAACGCAGGGCAGATTAAAACCGGTTCATTATCTCGTTCTGACCGTGTTGCAAAATATAACCAGTTGCTGCGTATTGAAGCTGAGCTGGGCAATGCGGCTAGCTATCCGGGTATGAAGGCATTCAATCTGAAGTAATTACTGCTTTATGATTAAACCCGTCATGATTGTGTTAACCGTGTTGCTGATATTGTTGCAATACCGACTATGGTTGAGTCATGACGGGCTACCTTCTTTGCTTCGTTTACATCATCAAGTAGAGAAGCAAAAAATCGATAATGAAAAACTCATTGAACGCAATCAGGTTTTAGCCGCAGAAGTGCAAGATCTGAAAAGCGGTTTAGATGCCCTAGAAGAACGCGCCCGAAGTGAACTGGGTATGGTTAAACCCGGTGAAACCTTTTTCCACGTCATTGAAGAGACTGATGAGCAAGACTGAAAAAGTCTGGGCTGTGGTGCCAGCGGCTGGCATCGGCAGTCGTATGCAGGCTGATATTCCAAAGCAGTACCTTCCCTTAGCTAACAAACCAGTACTTCAACACACCTTAGAACGTCTAGCCTATCATCCTGATATTGAAGGAATCGTTGTGGCGTTGGCGAAAGATGATCCTTGGTGGACAACACTAAACATCGACTTACCTTGCCAATTGCTCATTGCAGAGGGCGGCAAAGCGCGTTCGGATTCCGTTTTAAATGCGCTGACCTTATTGGCCGAGCAGCATGATAGTGATCCATGGGTATTAGTCCATGATGCGGCGAGGCCTTGTCTTCGTCATGAAGATATTGATCGTATGTTGCAGAGCTTGTTGACGCATCATGTCGGCGGTATTTTAGGTATACCTGTCACCGATACAGTGAAACGCGTTGACGCCAATCACCTTATTCAAGAAACCGTCTGCAGAAAGGGTTTGTGGCGCGCGGTGACACCGCAGATGTTCAGGTTGAATAAACTCAAAACAGCATTATTCACGGCAGCTAAAGACGGTTTGACGGTGACGGATGAGGCCAGTGCTATGGAGCAGGCAGGATGGGAACCGATGATAGTTGAAGGTCATAGCGATAATATTAAAATTACGATGCCACAAGATTTAGCGTTGGCTCAATTATATTTGCAACAGCAGGCTGGAGATAAATGATGCGTATTGGACATGGCTATGATGTGCATCGCTTTATTGAAAATCGCCCATTAATTATTGGTGGCATGACGATACCGCATAGTCATGGTCTTGAGGCACACTCTGACGGTGATGTGCTGATTCATGCGGTCTGTGATGCTTTATTGGGTGCGGCTGGCTTATGGGATATTGGCCATCACTTTCCTGACACAGATGCAGCCTTCAAAAATATCGATAGTCGAGTGTTATTAAGACGCGTCATATCCGATCTCACTGATCTTGGTTGGAAAGTCGGCAATATAGATGCCACTGTGATTGCTCAGGCTCCAAAACTTGCGCCTTACATTCCAGCAATGCGAAGTGTACTTGCTGAAGACCTCGCTATCGCTGACACGGCTATCAATATCAAGGCAACCACAACCGAAAAGTTAGGGTTTGCAGGACGAAAAGAAGGTATTGCTGCGCATGCTGTCACCTTAATTTTTCAGGCTGATTAATATGCGTCAGTTTGATTTTTCAATACTGGCACATGCTAACCCTGATGCGCTGCTATGTCGTGCAAAAATACGTCAGCAAGCCGCTGATTTTCAAGTAGATGAGTGTATCCCGTTCGAGCCGCAAGGTCAGGGCGGACACGTAATGTTGCTGATAGAAAAAGTGGGTAGTAATTCTGATTGGTTAGCAAAACAACTCGCGCGATTTGCAGGTGTAGCAGATGTTGCAATTGGTTATGCTGGTATGAAAGATCGGCATGCTGTCACAACGCAATGGTTCAGTATTAACCTTGAAGGCTATGACGAACCTGACTGGACTTTGTTTGATGCTGATAACTGCCGTATCAAACGTGTGACACGCCATAATAAAAAGCTTAAACGCGGTGTATTAACGGGTAATTATTTTCACCTGACACTTCGTGATATTGAGGGCGATAGAGCAATTTGGGAACAAAGCCTCGATACAGTCAAACGTGCCGGTGTGCCTAACTATTTTGCTGAACAACGTTTTGGTCATCATTACGGTAATTTAGACAAAGCTCAGCGCTGGATGGTTGAAGGTAAAAAACCGAAGCAGCGTCAGCAGCGAAGTATTGTGTTGTCCGCAGCACGTTCCTGGTTATTCAATTTAGTGCTTTCCGAGAGGATTATGCAAAATAACTGGACAAAGCAACTTTCGGGCGATGTGATGCAACTGGCTGGTACCCGTGCTAGCTATTTTGAGGCGGATGATAATGATGACTCAATTCAATCACGTTTAGAACAATTTGATATTCATCCAACCGGACCTTTGTGGGGCAGGGGACAAGCTTTGACGCATTCAGCAAGCCTAGATCTGGAAACGGCTGTGCTTAATGACTGGACAGATTGGCAGCAGGGGTTGGAGCGGGTAGGGTTGAAACAAGAACGTCGCGCCCTGCGCCTTCATCCTGAACAGCTTGAGTGGGCGTTTGAAGACACTAATCTCCACCTTTCATTTTTCCTGCCTGCAGGTTCCTATGCCACCGCAGTACTGCGTGAGTTAGCCATTATCACTGATGCAAGTGAGCGGAACTCTGGATCAATGTCAGCTCTCTCAATAGAGAAAGCTGAAAAAGAGAGCTGAATGATGTTGAAAAAAAGTCTAGCGTTCATGTGCCTGTTGATAATGCTGCCAATCACGGCATATGCACAACAGTGGCAGGCGGAAAGTGGTGAAAAACAAAAAGCGGTTATTGAATTATTCACCGCAGAAGGCTGTGGTTTATGTCCTGCAGCAGAGCGTTGGCTACATCAATTACCCGAGCAAGACATAACTGATGAACACATGATTGTGTTGGGGTTTCATGTTGATTATCTGGATGATAAAAAAAACTGGGTGGACAAATTTGCCAAACCTGTATTTTCAGAACGGCAAAAACAGTTGGCACGACTCAATTTATACCAGACAGTGTTTACGCCTGAATTTTTTATCAGTGGTGAAGTCGTTTATAACTGGCGTGATCATGGTATTGAGGCCATCGAGTTTATTAACGACTTCGATGCAGAGGCAGAGATAAAACTACACGCTGAGAAAAAACACGAACAACTCAGAATTACTGCGAATGTTGATGTAACGGGTGATGATAATCGCCAATATGCCAAATTCTATCTTGCTCTGACAGAAAACAATATCATCAGCGAAATTAAGGGCGGTGATAATATAGGCGCTACGTTTAACCACCAAAATCTGGTGCGACGCTGGTTAGGGCCGTTTGATCTTGATGCCAATGGACGTACACACATTGAGACAGATATTGCGTTGGCAGAAGACTGGAAGCAGCAAGATCTCACTGTTGTTGCGTTTGTTCAAAATCTCAATGACGGCTATACCCTACAAGGCTTGGCATTGCCACTAACAAAATAAGAAAGCATGGAATACCTACCGATATTTATAGATTTAAAGCAGCAAGACTGTCTTGTTGTTGGCGGCGGCGATATTGCGGCCCGTAAAGCAGGTTTATTACTTAAAGCTCAGGCAAAGGTGACTGTTGTTGCCCCAGCACTCTCTGCAACAACCCGGAAGCTAGTTGATAATGGCGATTTGACGTGGGTCGAAGCACGCTTTGACAAGTCACAGGTGACTCAGCAGCGTTTAATTCTAGCGGCAACAGATGATGAAGCTGTCAACGCTGAAGTTCATTTGGCTGCACAAGCCAAAAATATTCTGGTGAATGTCGCAGATAATCCAGATACATGTGATTTTATTCTTGCTTCAATTCTTGATCGTTCACCCATTATTGTCGCGGTATCAAGTGGTGGTGATTCACCCATTCTGGCAAGAAACCTCAGAGCCAGACTTGAAACATTGATTCCTCCCAGTTATAGCCATTTAGGGCAACTGGTAGGACGCTACCGTGATGCGGTCAAGCAAAAATTCAGCAAGTTGAGTCAGCGTCGCCGCTTTTGGGAATCTGTTTTGGAAGGCCCTGTAGCTGATCACATGTTGGCTGGGCGTGATGAACTTGCCGAGAAAACCTTATTAAACAAGCTTGCCGATCCCAGTAATGAGTCTTTAGAGCGCGGGGAAGTCTACCTAGTCGGCGCCGGCCCGGGCGATCCTGAATTATTAACGTTTAAAGCCCTGCGTTTAATGCAGCAGGCAGATGTGGTGTTTTACGACCGATTGGTAAGCAAAGAAATCTTGTCTTTGGTTCGTAAAGAAGCTGAATTGATCTATGTGGGTAAGCAACGTGCATGGCATGCGGTCCGGCAGGAAGAAATCAACCAACTGCTGTTAGAGCATGCGCAACAGGGCAAGCGTGTTTTGCGGCTCAAAGGTGGCGATCCCTTTATCTTCGGTCGCGGTGGTGAAGAAATTGATACCTTGGCCGATGAAAAAATTCCGTTTCAAGTTGTGCCGGGTATAACTGCTGCATCAGGTTGTGCAAGCTATGCAGGTATACCGTTAACACATCGAGATTATGCTCAAAGCTGTGTTTTCGTGACGGGTCAACTGAAAGAAGGTGAGTTGGAGTTAAACTGGGCAAGTCTTGTTCAGCCCAGACAAACCGTGGTTGTCTATATGGGTCTTGCAGGTTTACCGCAACTGAGTAAACAATTATTGGCTCATGGGATGTCGGCCGATATGCCAGCAGCGCTAGTACAGCAAGGCACTACAGAAAATCAAAAAGTCTGGGTTAGCACTATTTCAGCGTTACCGGCTTTAGCTGAGAAAGAACAACCGGCAGCACCAACCTTAGTGATTATTGGTGAAGTGACGAAGCTACATAACAACCTTGCGTGGTTTAAGCCTGGTTTATAACAGCCAGTCATGATGGTTGATATTAACCATCCTGTAGCAGTGTTTGGTTTGATATTCTTATAGTTGATTGTATTTAAATAAAATCCTTCATTGGCACTCTCTGTGCATAGTATTTTAATGGTTTTCAACCATAATTATAAAAAGTACTTTCGGGAGAGTAATAAGTAATGCAAGTACCTCACAAAAAAAGGGCGCTGAGCCTGATGCTAGCTTCGGCGTTGCTGTCTGGCACAGCTTTCGCTGCTGACGATTTAGAGCTAGATAATATTGAAGTTATCGGCACCACACCCATACATGGTGTTGGTCTGCCGGAAGACGAAATTCCGGCTAACGTTCAGTCAGCAAATGATGAAGATATCGAACGTGTTCAAGGTTTGGATATCTCAGACTTCATGAATAAAACGCTTGGTAGCGTGAGTTTGAACCAGGCGCAAAACAACCCATTCCAGCCGGATTTGAAATTCCGCGGCTTTACTGCTTCACCTTTAGTGGGTAACTCACAAGGTTTATCAGTTTATATGGATGGAATCCGCATCAATGAACCGTTTGGTGATGCGATTAACTTCGAATTAATTCCTGAATCAGCCATTGCCGGCATGAACCTGATTCCCGGCTCAAACCCGATGTTTGGTCTTAATACCTTGGGTGGCGCGCTATCGATTCAAACCAAAAATGGTTTCACGCATGCAGGCCACAGTCTGGAAGCGTATACGGGATCGTTTGGGCGTGATTCCGGCACCATCGAAAGTGGTGGTAGCGATGGTAATCTTGCTTATTATGTAACAGGTTCGATCACTAAAGAAGATGGCTGGCGCGACTTTTCACCCTCGCGTGTTGAGCAGTTCTTCTCTAAATTGAGCTATGCCAACGAAGACTCTACGCTTGATTTCGGTATCACTGCAGTTGATAGTGATCTGAATGGTAATGGTGCATCGCCAGTTGAACTCGTCGCAATGGATCGTGAAGCTGTATTCACGCACCCGGATAACACGCAAAACGAATTGCGTATGTTCACGCTGAATGGCTCGCATTGGTTGGATGACACTACCATGTTGTCAGCCAACACCTATTATCGACGCAGTGACCGTACTACCTTTAATGGCGATGGTTCTGAGTTATCAGTGATTGGTAATGACCTCGGTGAAGACGAAGATGGTGTTGATGGTGTCTTTGATGGTGATGATGAAATTATTACTAACGATGCTGCAGCATTAGGTTTTTCTGATGGAGATGATGTCGCTTTAAATAACACCAGTGAGACAGAACAAGATAGTTTTGGTTTTGGTTTGCAGACCACTTTCCTTGATGATCTGTTTGGCCGCCAGAATCAATTGATTGTTGGGGCGAGTTATGACAAATCAAAAGTCGACTATAGCTCTCAATCAGAAATTGCACGTTTCACTTCTTCACGCGGAACGGATGGAACTGGTTTTATTATTGATGAAACGGTTGTAGATGGTGATATTGATACTGAAACCTTTAGTCTGTTCTTCAGTAATACGCACTCATTAACAGACCGCCTTGCTGTAACGCTTGCAGGGCGATACAACCGAATCGATATTGATATTTCAGGTACTAGTGAAGGTGGTGAGACTGATTTAGCAGAAGGTGGTGGCGATAATGTCTTTAGTCGCTTTAACCCATCTGTTGGTGCTACCTATGCCTTTAGAGATAATTTGACTGGGTATGCGAACTACAGTGAATCTAATCGTGCGCCGACGCCTTCTGAGTTAACTTGTGCCGATCCAGATAACCCTTGTGCATTACCAAATTCATTCTTAGCCGATCCGCCTTTAGATGACATTGTTGCTAGAACGATTGAAGCTGGTTTCCGTGGACAGAGTGGGAATGTGAATTGGAATGCTGGCGTTTTCTACACTGAGTTGGAAGATGACTTATTTTTCTTTCCAGCAACAGAAGAAGATCCGTCTGATCCACGTTTGAATGTGGGTATTTTCGATAACATCGATAAAACGTCACGTGCGGGTATTGAATTAGGCGCTGATGGTAAAGTGGATAAACTCAACTGGTTTGCAAACTACTCCTACGTGCGTGCCGCGTTTGAAGATGAGTTCAGCTATGCACGTGAAGTTGATGATGAAGTTGTCACTTTCAATGTTGATAAAGGCGATCGCCTACCGGGTATACCGGCACATAATATCAAGATAGGTGCAGACTATGCGTTCACGCAGAAACTGGCGCTGGGTTTCACAGCTTCGTATCACTCTAGTCAATACTTCCGCGGCGATGAAGCAAATGTTGATAAGAAAATTAGTCACTACAAAGTGGTTAACTTACATGGTCGTTACAAAGTCACTGACAATTTCCAGTTTTTTGCTAAGGTCGATAACTTGTTCGACAGTGAGTATGAAACGTTTGGACTTTATGGTGAACCAGATGAAGCGCCTGGGTTTGATTTTGAAGATCCTCGCTTTGTCGGTGCAGGCGCACCACGTGCAGGGTGGGTTGGTTTCAAACTGACCTTGTAATTTGTGTTGAACGATTAAAAACCATAATGGGCTGCATCACTTGATGTGGCCCATTTTGTTTTAGGAATATGAATGAGAAGCCTATTTTTATTCGCGACTTTGCTGGCAGCTTCTGGCACTGTTTTAGCAGAAACAACAATACAAGATTTTGATCGCTGTCTCACCGCAGCCTTGGATAAACGACCTGGTCAGATCGTAAAAGTCGAATATAAGATTGAAGATAAACGCCATGTTTATGAGTTTGATATTCGCGGTCGAGATGGTTTTAACTGGGATGTTGAATGCCTGAAAAATACCGGCGATATTGTTGAAATTGAAAGGGAAGTCGCCTATGCAAACGATCCTGAGTTTAAAGCAAAAGTTAAATTGAGCGAAAATGAAGCGCGCGAGATTGCCTTAGCTAAATTTCCTGGTGAAATCGTAGAGGTCGAATACGAACTGGAGTCTGATGGACGCGTATCATACGAGTTCGATATTGATACGAACAATGATGGCGAAATTAAGATTGAAATCGATGCCACGACGGGTGAGGTAGTGGAGATCAATAGCGAGATCTGGCAAATCGGTCTCGAGTAACGTTTTACTCTCAGACACGGTGGTTGTCAGGATGACTGACCCCCGTGTCTTTTTTTTATTTAAAGCGAAGAGATAAATCGATAGCGTTAATGTCTTTTGTTAATGCACCCACAGAGATACGATCTACACCTGTCTCGGCGATGTCTCGAATCGTCTTCAGATTGACGTTACCCGACGCTTCCAAAAGGGCTTGACCGTTATTGATGCTTACCGCTTGGTGGAGTTGTTCGATATCAAAATTATCTAATAAGATGATGTCTGCTTTGGCAGATAGCGCCTGTTCTAATTCCTTGTTATTTTCAACTTCTACTTCAACGCTGATGTTCGGATGCAATGCTTTTGCCTGACTAACGGCAGCAGCAATTGAGCCGGCAGCATTGATATGATTTTCTTTTATAAGAACACCGTCGTATAAGCCAAAGCGATGATTAAAGCAGCCCCCACAACGCACGGCATATTTTTGTGCTATGCGCCAACCGGGTAGGGTTTTGCGTGTATCGAGTACTCTCACGGGCAAGCCTGAGACAGCACTGGCGTATTGGCTGGCACGAGTCGCGGTAGCTGATAGGGTCTGTAGAAAGTTCATTGCAGTACGCTCACCAGTCAATATAGCCCGCGCTGGACCTTTTAACGTACAGATGGTGCTGTTGGCAGCGAGTTTGTCACCGTCTTCAGCATGCCATTCAATGACAATATTTTTATCAAGCTGTGCAAAGACTGAGGCAAACCAATTTTTACCACAAAGCGTGGCATTCTCCCGTGTTATTAACGTAGCCGTTACCATCGCATCAACGGGGATCAAATCAGCGGTCAGGTCTTGTTGACCAATATCTTCAAGCAAGGCAAGCTTGACTTGAGACTCGATAAAGGCAGTGGGTATGGGATTTTCGATGGCCATCGGCTTAAACTTATTGCTAAAACGCTATAGGGTAACGTGTGTTTTCATTTAATGCTATTTGAATGGGCTAAACAGTGAATATAAACAAAGATACAGGCTTGATTGACGCTGCCGAGATCAAGATATCGCCAAATCATGATGAACGACCTGATGCTGAGGATATCAGTGGTATTGTTGTTCACAATATCAGCTTGCCGCCTAGTGAGTTCGGGGCAACGTTCATTGATGATTTATTTCTAAACCAATTGAATTGTGGTTTACACCCCTATTTTGAACAGCTCAGTGGACTCAAGGTGTCTTCTCACTTGTTGATTCGACGTAACGGCGAGTTAGTTCAGTTTGTGCCTTTCCATCGGCGTGCCTGGCATGCTGGTGAGTCACAGTGGCAGGGACGAGAACGCTGTAATGATTTTACCGTTGGCATTGAGCTTGAAGGCTGTGACGATAAGCCATTTGAAGATGTGCAATATCAAACATTAGCGACAGTCATTGAAAGCTTATGTAAAACTTATCCTGAATTAAACTTTCAACGCATTGCAGGTCATGAACATATTGCACCTGGTAGGAAAACGGATCCCGGCCCCTTCTTTGAATGGGACTATCTCAAGCAATTATTAGATAATCGTGCATAAAAAAAGCCGCCCTTAGGCGGCTTTTTTGTTATTGCGTACTCAGCAATTACTGCGTGATTGCAATCAATTCGATATCGAAAATCAATGTTTCATTTGGACCGATAAGCTGACCAGCACCACGTGGGCCATAAGCTAAGTTAGCTGGAACCACAATGCGCCATTTGCCGCCTTCTTTCATCATTTGCAAGGTTTCCTGCCAGCCTTGGATAACACCGTTGACAGGGAATGTTGCTGGTTCACCACGGTCGTATGAGCTATCAAAAACAGTACCGTCAAGCAGTGTACCTTTGTAGTGGGCGATAACTTTGTCACTTTCAGTTGGCGTTGCGCCATCACCAGCTTCAATGATTTCGTACTGCAGACCGCTATCTGTGGTTACGACACCGTCTTTTTCCGCGTTAGCTGTCATGAATGCTTTGGCTTCTGTTTGCTTTTCATTCATGTCTTTAGCCATTTCTTGTGCTTTTTTGGCTTGGAATTCTTGAATCACTTTTTCAGCTGATGCTTGATCTAACTGTGGCTGTTTACCCGCCATCATATCTGCCACGCCGGCTTTGAATGCATCAAGGTCAAGTTCAACACCTTCTTGCATCATGTTTTGTCCGACTTGAATGCCAAAGATGTAACTTAGTTTTTGTTTTTCTGTGTCTAAAGTGGCGGCGTGATCATCAGCCATTACGTTTGCTCCAAATAAAAAGGGTAAAAAAATAAGTGTCTTTAAATTCATTAATAGGCTCTCAAAGTTTGATTAATATTCAAGTTGTTTCGCTGAATTTAGTACAATAGATAGGGTTTAAAGTTCATCACCATACCCGAATTCACAGGATTTTTCACGGAGCCCTTCACAATAACTGAGCGAATCACTTGGTTATTCGTTTAATTGATACTATAATAGTACCAATTAGGAGGGCAGATATGCTGCGCATGGGAAAATTAACTGACTATGGGATTGTGCTGATGAGTTATCTCGCAGCCAATCGTGATGTACAGCACAGCGCACATACCATTGCTGAGGCAGTCAAAGTGCCATTACCGACGGTAAGAAAGGTACTCAAATCGCTTTCGCATGGTGGTTTGCTGAAATCTGAACGTGGTGTGATGGGCGGTTACAGCCTCAACAATTCGCCAGACAAGATATCAGTCGCTGAGATAATTACTGCGATTGAAGGCCCAATTGCCTTAACCGAGTGTGTAAGTGACGAAAGTCACTGTGAACAAGAAACGCACTGCGCAGTCCAAACTAACTGGACACGAATCAACAATGCGGTTTTCCATGCGCTGGATGAAGTCAAGCTGGCAGATATGCTGGCACCGCAAAATGAAGCGGGCACTAGCCCGATAAAATTTTATTCATCGGTTACTAAGATGAGTACAGCAACAATACAGGATGGTGAGTTCCATGACTGATCAAAGTCAACAACTTGAGTCGATTACACAAAAAGAATACAAGGCCGGATTTGTCACTGATATTGAGGTAGACAGCTTACCGCCTGGTTTGAGTGAAGATGTAGTCAGACAAATCTCAATGATCAAAAATGAACCTGAGTGGATGCTGGAATGGCGTCTCAAAGCGTATCGTCACTGGTTAACGATGGATACGCCTGAATGGGCCCATGTTCACTATCCAGAAATTGATTATCAAGAAGTGAGTTACTACTCAGCGCCAAAGAAAAAAACAGATGGCCCGAAAAGTCTTGATGAGGTCGACCCTGAACTACTGAAGACGTATGAAAAACTCGGCGTACCGCTCGATGAAAGAGCTCGCTTAGCCGGGGTTGCGGTCGATGCGGTCTTCGATAGTGTTTCAGTATCAAACACCTTCAAGGACAAGTTGGCTGAAGAAGGCATTTTATTTATGCCGATTTCTGAAGCCATCCAAGAGCATCCTGAGTTGGTCAAAAAATACATCGGCAGTGTGGTGCCACACAAAGACAACTTTTATGCGGCACTAAACTCTGCTGTGTTTACTGACGGTTCATTTGTCTACATTCCTAAAGGCGTACGTTGCCCAATGGAATTGTCGACTTATTTCCGTATCAACGCGGCCAATACGGGACAGTTCGAACGGACATTGATCATCGCTGATGATGATGCTTATGTCAGCTACCTGGAAGGCTGTACAGCCCCTATGCGTGATGAAAACCAATTGCATGCGGCGGTAGTCGAGTTGGTTGCTATGGATCGCGCTGAGATTAAATATTCAACGGTTCAGAACTGGTACCCCGGTGACGAAAACGGTAAAGGCGGTATTTATAACTTCGTGACCAAACGTGCGGCATGCCGAGGTGAGTCTTCTAAAGTGTCATGGACACAAGTTGAAACGGGTTCTGCCATTACATGGAAATACCCAAGTGTAGTATTGCAGGGTGATAACTCAATCGGCGAGTTCTACTCAGTGGCTGTTACTAATAATATGCAGCAGGCTGATACCGGTACCAAGATGATTCATCTGGGTAAAAACACCAGCTCGACCATTATTTCTAAAGGTATCTCTGCTGGTCGTTCACAAAATGCCTACCGTGGTTTGGTACGTGTTGGACCTAATGCGGACAATGCACGTAACTACACAGAATGTGATTCGTTGTTGATGGGCGATACTTGCGGTGCACATACCTTCCCGTACATCGAAGTAAAAAATCCGACAGCCAAAGTCGAGCATGAGGCATCCACATCGAAAATCAGTGAAGACCAATTGTTCTACTGCAAACAGCGCGGTCTGGATACGGAAGATGCGGTATCAATGATTGTAAACGGCTTCTGTAAACAGGTTATTCGTGAGCTACCGATGGAATTCGCGGTTGAAGCACAAAACCTGCTTGGTTTGTCATTAGAAGGTTCTGTGGGTTAAGCCCATTTGATAAGAACCCCAAAGATTATTCAGAAATTTAGAGAGTGAAGATGTTAGAAATTAAAAACCTCCATGCCAGCGTAGATGGCAAAGAAATTCTTCGCGGCATCAATATGACAGTTAATCCTGGTGAAGTGCATGCCATCATGGGACCTAACGGTGCAGGCAAAAGTACTTTATCAAATGTGTTGGCCGGCCGTGATGGCTATGAAGTGACACAAGGCGAAGTCATCTATAAAGGTCAAAACCTGTTAGAACTTGAGCCAGAAGAACGTGCTCAGCGCGGTGTTTTCCTTGCGTTCCAATATCCTGTCGAGATTCCGGGTGTGAGCAACATTTATCTGCTCAAAGCCGCCTTGAACGCAGTGCGTAAATACCAAGGCCTAGAAGAAGTGGATGCTATCGACTTTCTGACCTTGGTACGTGACCGCATGAAACTGGTCAAAATGGATGAGCAGTTCTTACACCGTAATGTGAATGAAGGCTTTTCTGGCGGTGAAAAGAAACGTAATGAAATCCTGCAAATGGCGGTATTAGAGCCGGCATTGGCGATTTTAGATGAAACTGACTCCGGTCTAGATATCGATGCTTTGAAAACAGTCGCGGAAGGCGTTAACGCACTGCGTGCTGAAGATCGCTCAATCGTAATGATTACCCACTATCAGCGTTTGCTGGATCATATCGTGCCAGATTTTGTACACGTTCTGTCAGAAGGCAAAATTGTTAAGTCTGGTGATAAAGAACTGGCGAAAGAACTGGAAAAATCAGGTTATAGCTGGATCCACGATGCACCGGAAGGTCAAACAGCATGAAACAATTAACTGAAATCACAACGCCATTCAGCGAGGTCGCTGCCAACAGCACTTTGCCCGGCGCACAGCTCGACTGGTTGCAATCTTTGCGACAGCAAGCACGTGGTCAGTTTGAACGTCAGGGTCTGCCAGCAAAAAAAGTTGAAGACTGGAAGTACACATCGCTGTGGCAATTAAGTCAGGAAAGCTTTACCCATGATGCGAAGCCCAGTTCGGTAACTAAAGCACAATCTGCAAATGTTGCGCTTATCGAGCAGGCACATCGCTTAGTCATCGTAGATGGTCAATTCAGTGCAGAGCTGTCTCAGTTAGATAATCTAGAAACAGGTTTGACGCTGTCACCACTGTCAACGTCTCTGGATAAAGCTGAAAACCTGCTGAATGCACATATTGATGTAGAAAAACCTGGCTTGAATGCGCTCAATACTTTCTTGATGCAAGAAGGTGCGTATCTGCATGTCGCTGCCGATAGCAAAATTGAAAAACCAGTAGAAATATTGGTTATTAATAGCGGTGAAACGGACAACTTAGCGACGCATTTACGTCACCTTGTACAGCTTGAAAAAAATAGTGAAATCACGCTGATCGAGCACTACGTGAGTCTGCAAGACAATGTCGGTTTCACGAATGTTGTCACTGAGGTGGCTTTGGCTGATAAAGCTAAACTGCATCACTTTAAGCTTCAACACGAGTCGCTCAAGCATTATCACATCGCGACGTTGGCATCGAAGCAAGCGGCAAACAGTGAGTGGAATACCAACAATATTTCACTTGGCGGCAAGCTGGCTCGTAATGATATTCATAGCCAATTGTTGGGTGAAGAGTCTCACGTCACATTGGATGGTTTATACCTGCTGGATGGTGATCAGCATGTGGATAATCACACTCGGATCGATCACGCTGTCCCTCATACAACCAGTGAAGAAGTCTATAAAGGTGTGATGGATGGCGAAAGCCACGCTGTCTTTAACGGCAAAGTGATTGTGCACAAAGATGCACAAAAAACGGATGCCAACCAAAGCAACCGTAATTTGCTGTTATCTCGCACCTGTGAAATTGATACCAAACCAGAAATGGAAATCTATGCTGATGACGTGAAATGCGGTCATGGCAGCACAGTTGGTCAGCTTGATGAAACGCAATTGTTTTTCCTGCGTGCGCGTGGTCTTGATGAAGTCAGCGCTCGTAGCTTATTGACCTATGCCTTTGCGGTGGAAGTATTACAACGCATTAAAGCTGAACCTGTTCGTCAAGCGCTGTCTAACGTTATAGAACATCGATTACCAAGAGGTGCGTAATCTATGAGCCAAACAGAACTAAAAGTGGCAACAGATAGCTTATCTGCATTAGATATTGCAGCGGTTAGACGTGACTTTCCGATCTTGGATCAGAAAGTGAACGGCCATACCTTAGCGTATTTAGATAATGCCGCCAGTAGTCAGAAACCCGTTCAGGTGATTGAAGCAGTTAACCAATTTTATCGCCATGATAATGCCAATGTTCACCGTGGTGTGCATCAATTAAGTCAACGTGCAACAGATGCCTATGAAGGTGCACGTAACAAAGTGCGTGGTTTTTTGAATGCACAATCGGATAAAGAAATTATCTTTGTACGTGGCGCAACAGAAGCCATTAATTTGGTCGCACAGAGCTTTGTTCGCCCTAACATCGAAGCCGGTGATGAAATTCTGATCAGTCATATTGAACATCACGCCAATATCGTTCCTTGGCAGATGTTGTGTGAGCAAACGGGTGCCAAACTGAAAGTCATTCCGATGACGGTCACAGGTGAGTTGGACTTGAGTGGTTTAGACGACTTGCTTAATTCACGCACTAAAATTTTGGCGATCGGTCAGGTTTCAAACGCTCTGGGCACCATTAACCCATTAAAAGAGATGATTGCCAAAGCGAGGGCAAAATCGATTCCGGTTTTGGTGGATGGCGCACAAGCCGTGCCGCATATGAAAGTGGATGTACAAGAACTCGACTGTGACTTTTATGTGTTCTCCGGGCACAAAATGTTTGCTCCCACCGGCATTGGTGCTCTTTATGGCAAACAAGCGTTGTTAGAAGCGATGCCACCATGGCAGGGCGGTGGCGATATGATTTTGTCAGTCAGCTTTGACCACACCGAATATAACGCCTTGCCGTACAAATTCGAGGCAGGCACACCTCATATTGCTGGTGCTGTTGGTTTAGGTGCAGCAATTGATTATATGCAGGATCTCGGCATCGATAATATTGCTGCCCATGAGCATGCCTTATTAGACATCGCAACGCAGCGTCTGCAACAAATAAAGGGTGTACGCATTATCGGTACGGCAAAACAAAAAGCCAGTGTGTTGTCATTTATGATTGAAGATGTGCACCCGCATGATGTCGGTACTATTTTTGATCAGCAAGGTGTAGCGATTCGCGCCGGACACCACTGTGCGCAACCTGTGATGCAATTCTTTGGTATTGCAGCAACGGCACGCGCTTCGTTTGCTTTCTATAACACCGAAGCTGAAATTGATGCCTTAGTGAATGCCATCAAAACAACCCAGGAGCTGTTTGCCTGATGAGTGATTTGAGAGATCTCTATCAACAAGTGATCATGGATCACAAAAAGAACCCGCGTAACTTTAGAGAAATTACTGATGCTAACCATATGGCTCATGGGAATAACCCATTGTGTGGTGATGCGTTGGTGGTTTACGTCAAGTTAAACGGTGAAATTATTGAAGACGTCAGCTTTCAGGGTAGTGGCTGCGCCATCTCTGTTGCCTCAGCTTCATTGATGACTGAAACCCTGAAAGGGAAAACATTAGAAGAAGCACAAACGCTTTATGACAATGTGCATCGGGCTTTGACAGGCGAAGAAGAGGGCGGCGAATTAGCAGGTAAACTGGAAGTATTAGGTGGCGTTAAAGAGTTTCCAGCTCGGGTAAAATGCGCCACCTTGTCATGGCACACAGTGCATGCCGCAGTCGATAATGATCATGATATTTCAATTACAACAGAGTAAGCAGGGCAAGACTATATGAATGACCAATACACAATCAGCCCAGAGCAGCTCAAAGAAGAGGTCATCGAGGTATTAAAAACCATCTATGACCCTGAGATTCCGATCAACATTTACGAACTTGGGCTTATCTATAAAGTGGATGTCAGCAACTCAGGTAATGTCAGTATCGATATGACATTAACAGCACCTGGTTGTCCGGTAGCCCAATCATTCCCCGGTGATGTGGAATCACGGGTGATGTCTGTTGAAGGCGTTAAAAAAGCCCATGTAGAGCTAGTCTGGGATCCGCAGTGGACCAAAGACATGATGTCTGAAGCGGCGCAGTTACAGCTCGGGATGTTCTAAAAAAATAACTGTGGGTGAATACCACCCACAGTGAGAGTCCAGAATTCGACCTCTAAGGGGCTGTCGCAATGACAGTCGAGTAATAACGAGATTTAAAAAATCTCAATGCTATTATTTGGTTATAAAATCCTAAGCGCTATAGGAATAATTCCTTAAGTTTTGTTCTGGAAGATTACCTCGCTTTGTAAACCATCGTTCATTACCTAAATAAGCTATATGTCAGTAGGTAATGACAGAATAGGATTTTTTCCTAGTGTCAGTTTGTTGCTGTCTCACTAATATTGACTGATTTTCAAACTACCCAGCGGGAATCAGTCCATGACGGCAGCAGAATCCAATACCGGTAAACCTCGTTCAGTTCTTGCCAGTTTTAGCATCTTTATGCTGACGTTGATGTGTGTTCTCCCGTTTTTGTCCCCTTATCACATGCCACCGATAGCCAGTTTCTACAACGAGTGGCTTGCTGCATTACTGGCCGTGTTTGCCAGCCTGTTTTTAATTGGTTACAGACAAGAAAAGCTTCAAATACCCTTAGTGACATTTGTACCACTGGCCTTAATTGTAGTTCTGGGTTTACAAGTTACGCTGGGGGGGCCGGACTACTGGCAGAATCAATTTGTCGCCATGCTTTATCTCGGGCTTGCAGCATTACTGATAGTTCTTGCCGCCAACCTGAAGCATTCTCTGTCACTTGAAAGCATCGTACCGGCCATTGCCTGGGCATTTGTGATTGGTGCAACGACCATCATGATCCTGCTGCCGATCGGCAAAATCCTGCCGGAAGAAAGTGTTTTTGCCAAATGGATACTGGCCGGAAAATCCGGCAATATCGGACAGGTTAATCATTTTTCCAACTACCTCGCTCTGGGTCTGGCTTCACTGCTTTACCTTAGGCTTACCGGCCGAATCAACACCGTGATGACTCTCCTGATCAGCGCCTTAATTCTGATAGGCTTTGCCCAGGGTGGGCAGCGGATGGCTATCCTTTATGTCGTATTACTCTCTATAGGCGGTTGGTTACTGGCCAGAACTTTTTCACAAAACCAGACTACAGCGATAAAACCGATCATGCTGCTCTGGTTGATTCCGGCTTTTATCGCAGCTCAGTTCATCGTTCCGCTGCTCGGCTTTCTGGAACCAGCAAAAATGCCGGCAGAACGGTTGGTGCAGACCATGGGCACCGAGTCGAGCCGTTTAATCCTAGTTGAACAAGCCTGGCTTTTATTCAAACAACACCCGTGGCTCGGCGCCGGCTGGGCAGAGTTCTCCTGGTATAACTTTTCCATTACCGAATCGTATCCTTCCTTGAAAGGACTCTGGCACCATGCCCATAATCTGATTCTACAACTGCTGGCAGAAACCGGGATTGTAGGCGCATTGATTCTCACTGCCGGTATTCTCTACTGGTTCAGAGAGCAGTTTCTGAGCCAAATGAATGCCGAACGCTGGTGGCTACTGGCGCTGCTGTCGGTAATCGGTATTCATAGCATGCTGGAGTACCCGTTGTGGTACATGACCTTTCTGGCGATAACCAGTCTGCTGTTGGGTCTCGGTTCCGAGCGACCGCTTCAGGTCAGGTTTAACTTGGCACCAGCTTTCTTTCTGGTGATCTTTATCTTTGCGGCCTGGTCGTTGGGGAGCTTGCAGACCAGCTACCATCAGTTGGAAACAACGCTCACCTCATTACGTGAGCAAGGTTTGCCGCAGTCGGAAATTGATAAAAACCTTGAAAAGCTCTATCAGCTCAGGGAAACCTCAGTATTTACTCCGATCGCGGACAATTTTCTGGTCCGGGTCCTGCCAAATCAACCTGGCTTAATTAAAGATAAGCTCACCATCAGTCAGCAAGTGATTGAGAACTGGCCGGGTCAAGTGGAGACCTACACACATGCTTATCTGTTAGCAATGAATAATAAACCTGTGGAAGCGCAGCAGATGATCCGCATGGCGATCAAGCAGTTCCCTGAGTACCGGGAGACTTATCATCGTTATGTTTTGGCTCAGGTCGTAAAAAAGCAGCAGAACGCGCTCTTGCCGATACTGATTATTCTTCAGGATCCCCACAAGCCAGCTAAGTAGATACAAATGCAACGTTTAACTCGGTATCACTGTAACTGGAGAGTAGGGATATCACCCTATGTTAATTGGGAATTAGCTCTATATGCTGCCGGAAAAGTGGTGTTTACAACTTCAGGAATTATTCCTATAGGGAAGCTTTCCTGATTGGCCTAATATCAAGCCTAAGAATTTCAATCGGAGATTATCAGTTCATGAATGCCAAAGTCGACACAGCTCAACAGCCTGCTAAAGCCAAACTGCTGGAACTAGTTGACGACATCCTGGCGCATGATGGTTATGGCGATATTCGTGTTGAGGTTCGTATTCTTAAACGCCGTCAAAAAGAAGTCATTTTGCATTGCGGTAAACAGTACCGCTATGTCATTGACTGTCCGGGTGAGCAGGGAGCAACTTCCTAAAGAGAAGACTTAACCTGAATGATGGCAAAGAGTGTGAGCGGGTCACATCTCAATTTGATTTATTAACTGTTGACCAACAGGCCGCAAGGGGTGGCTGAGGCGCAAACCTGAGAGAGATATAATGAACATACAAGAAATGAAAGCGACAATCAGCAAATTCCGCAGAGCGGATTTGTCTGTGATCAAAGATGAAAAATTGCGTGCTAAAGGCCAGAAGCTGCAAGGTAAAGAAAAAGGTTTCACCCTGCTCGAACTGCTGGTTGTTATCACCCTGATTGCGATTCTGGCAACCGGTGCGTTGATTGCCTATGAAGATGTCGGTGCGTCTGCTGAAGCCGCATCTGCCGGTAATACGGCTGCCACTATCGACCGTGCGATTCGTACTTACCGTGCGGTAGAAAACGTTTACCCAAATCAGTGGGATAATCTACTTGATGCCGATGGCGATCGATTGACTTTTGATTCTTCAGCAATGACCACTTATTTGGCAGCCTGGAACCCATCAACTGTTACAAGTGCTGGTTCTGCAATCATAGATATGATGGAAGAGTCAGGTATTGAAGAGCTACAAGTTGTGAACGCTGGTGGCGAACCAACTGGGGATCAAGCACCAAACCGTTTCCATAATGAAAGTAGTGGTGATGCTGCTGAGGTCGAAATAGAGGATGGTGATTTGCCAACAGCTTTTGCGGTTGTCCCAAACGACAACTGCCAAGGGACAAACGCAGCAGCTGCTATAGGCACATATCCTAACGCTGCTTTCGATACGACTGTGCAAGTGTCAGGTAATAACCTACAAAACCAATATGGTGATGCTTTAGAAGGTGATGAATGTCATGTTCTGATTGCTTTGGGTTTCGGTGGCGATGCTGCAGCATCTACCACTTTCAGTAATGTTGCTATTGCTCAATCACCGACTTACGTTCGTAACACTGGTGATGAAGATACTGAAGTGAATCCAGAAATCCATTACTCACGTTATATTGGTTTGTTCCAAGCGGGTGAGTACAACTTGGATGATGACGCGATGGAATGGAATGATACCCTTCGTTTAATCGCTATCGTATCTACAGACGGTAAAAACATCGACCAACTGGTGTCTGAAGCACAGCAATAATCTCACTTGAGATAAGTGCTAATAAGAGGGGCGGGCTTTGCCCGCCCTTTCTTTATCTCAGAACGTTGCGTCAATAACTTTTATTGCCAGAACGTTTTGTATGAACAGGATGCCATGCAGCGTGTAAAAGGGCCGCTAAATTGAGCGTGAGATAAATCAATCGGGAACAAGTAAATGTGGTTTTTATTGTTTGACCGACCAAACAAAGCTTATTTTTCAAATAATCGTCAGGCCGGTTTTACGCTGGTCGAAATTCTGCTAGTTATCGTTTTGCTGGGTATCGTCAGTATTGCGGCCATCAATGCTTTTAGTGGCAATGAAGATCAGGCGCGGCAGAATGTCACACGATTGGAAATGGCAGAGCTGCAAAAGGCCTTATTACAGTTTCGTCGTGACAATCGTGAGCTGCCCTGCATGGTTTATCGTCAGGGTGATTTCAGTCCAAATACCGTTAACGACGTTAACGCTCATGAAAATTACAACGATTTTACTGTCGGGTTTGATCTTACCCCCCTCCCGGCAGATGCCATCGCGTGGCAGGACTGGTGCCAAGAAAACTACAACAACAGTGCTGGTGAGACCATTGCTTCCAACGCGCTGGTGATGCTTAATCAATTTCCCTACGATATTGCCGAGTTTGATTTTCTGCTTTGGAACGGTAGCACGCAGCAAGGCTGGAATGGCGCATATATCAGCCAAGAAGGGCTGACTGACAGCTGGGGTAATGCGTATATCCTACTGGACCCGGAATTGATCTATGGTGCCCGTTATCGTTGTCTAATTAATAGTGGTGGTGATGACTATGACGCTACCGGTGATTTGTATGAATGCCTGACGCCATCAGATGTCGGGTTTGTTGCAGCTGACCATATCCTGCCAGCCGATACTGCCCGGATTATCAGCCCCGGTCCTGATGGTGAAATTGATCCTGACTACGATGCCAACCCGGTGTCTGGTAATGACCCCTGCATTGCTGAAGGCGATGACCTTATCCTTTGCCTGATGCGCTGATTGAAAGGAATCGCATGCGACATTTCAATCACGTTCATCAAAATGGTTTTACCCTGCTTGAACTGGTTCTGGTTCTGTTTTTGATTGGCCTATTGGCCTCTGCGGGGTTGTTATTTACCGAAGGTCAGCAGGATGAAGCCTACTTTAATGAGACTCAACGCCGGCAGACAATAATCCGTGATGCCATTATTCGAAGCACTGAACGGGTCGTTAACGGACAGCCCGAATTGGCCGGATTTGCTGTCGATAACGGCAGGTTGCCCTATTGTCTGGCAGAGCTTGTAGCATCGCCCTTTGATCTCACTCAGAGTGCCAGCTCTCCCGGCTTTTACACGTCGCCCTGTGATGCATCGCTGGAATTACTGAAGCCCACTGTCACAGCAAGCGGTGTCCGCACAGGCTGGTATGGTCCATATATTCAGATTAATCCAGAGCAAGATGGTGTTCGACGTTTCAGAGATGGTTATCAGAATGGCAACAACCCGACTGATCCCAATTATGGCTGGGTCGTCACTCTAGCTGAATCAGGTACCGAATATTCGGCGCCCATTACTGCTCCGATTAACCCACCTGCAGAAATATTTTATCTCTACAGCGAAGGCTATGATCTCAGCACCACCGCCGACGATTATCCGTCCCTAGGAAATGATGATTTGATTGTGGCAGATGATTGGCTCGCTCCCAGTAGCTTCAACATTCGATTTGTTAATACCTCAGCGGCAAGTGCCATATCAAATCTTGATAACAGTCTTGACTGGACAGTTACGTTGGCAAAAAGCAGTGGTGATCCCAATGCCTATACGAGTGATTTTACTTTTAGCCCCCCGGGTTCAAGTATTCCTGCACGGGGTATATATGAATATACTGTCGCTGTCTCATCCTCAACTGCGTTTTCAGATAAATTACCTGCAGGTTATTACATCGTCAGTACTCGCTGTGACGACAGCACGGCAACATCGCCTGCAAGCTGCCCTGAAATGACAAGCTCACCTTACACGGTAATGGTCCTGCCCAGGCAGCAATTCGGACCAATCCGCTGGAATATTGAACCATGATGAAGTTTAAGCAATTGACCGATAAATTAAGTGCAATACGGCCGAATAACGTCATGATCTGTGAATGGTCAGGCCTGTCGATGCAGGCTGCGGTATTCAACAAGGCGGGCAAAAAGCTCCAGGTTCAGGCGACAGCAAGTTCAGACAGTATCGATCCGGCTGTCGCTTTCAGCCAGATTCTGAGCTCTCTAAGAACCCAAGGCTGGCAGGGAAAGCATGTCATCGTACTGACACCTTCAGTGATGTCTGCCTTGGTTGAACTGCCTGTATCTCCCAAAAAGCCCAAGCCTATCAATCAAATGCATGAGTTGATTCGCTGGGAAGTTGAACCGCTTTTAATGCAACATCAGTTGCAGTGGACGCTGGGACAGTTGATGGAGTCTCATGGCATGCTGTCACCAGAACAGGTACTGGAGATTAATCAGGCGCAGAAACAGCTGAAACAGGAAGCTAATAAAGGCGAACGCAGTCGGCGGTTTGGTGAAGTTGCCTTAGAATTTGGCTATGTGACACGTGAACAGGCGCAGTCACTTTTTGTGGTTCAGGACTGGCTTCGGGGAGAAGATGATGAGGTCCAGTGTGGGTGGTCGGCACAGGGAGAAGTTGATGATGCTCCTGGTGTGTGGAACTGGCTGAGCACAGCGACTCACCAATCTGTTGTCAGTAAGTGGCATGAGCTCTGTCAGGACTACAAGCTACAACTGGAGGGGTTAATGCCGCTGACAGGTAACAGTGTAGCGTTGATAGATCGCGCAGAAAAACATCTTGTCTTACTGGAAACTACCGAGTTCATCACCACTTCCTCCCACCTGAAACGGGATCATATTGTTTCCGTTCAGCATTACGTCAACCGCAGTGCCTCTATGCTGGATGCCTGCCTAGAGGTTTTTCATGCTGAGAATACTCAGCATCCCGGTATAGTGCTGGCTGCGCCCCCAGAGAGCTTGCCCAGTCTTCGCGGTAGTTTGGGCTCAGCACTGGCTAGTGAGCCAGATCTTGTTATGTTCGATGAGAGAGATGGGTTGTCTCCGGGCATGTTTGCAGCTGGACGACTCTTTTTTGGTATGAAAGGGGCTAGAAAAATCAGTTCCGTGAGGCCGGGCGGTCCTTTGCCACCAACCTGGCATCGCACAGAAACACAAGCCGTCGCCTTAGTGGCCGCGATGCTAGTCCTGATCGTTATTTCTGAAGTCACTATGTCGGTCCAATACGCGGCTATCAACAAAGAAAAAACGGAGATCGATGAGCGCGCTGCGGTTCTGGATGCGGCGGTGGATCGCATCAAAAAGCAACGTGGAGCAATTGATAAGCAAAAAGCCGAACTGGAAGAACAAAAAGAAAGCCAACGCCGGATGGAAGCCAGGCTTGAGTTTTTTGGTCAGTCGCTCCCAGAAAGAGCGCTTCTGGTTCAAGCCATTTTGGGTGTGCTGCAGAACAATATCAACAAACAGATTATTGTTAGTCGTGTCGATGAAATGGGCCGCCGTGCTACTGTACAGCCTGCTGCTACGCCGCTCAACAAGCCAGGGATTGTGGAAACCGATAATTTCAATATTGATGCCTGGGCGCTCACAGAGAGTGCAGCTCAGGAGTTTGTGCAGAATATGAAGCTTTCTATTGCTGCATGGGATATGGAAGTGAGAGATATTCAGGTGATAGAAAAAGCCGGCCCGATGAACCTGGCGGGCTACTCGGTCTCATTAAGTTTGGTGCGTGTGATTCCCCAATCTGAAGTTGAGGATAAACAAGCATGAAATTGAAACAGCTCAATAATCGGGAACGCGCTCTTGCCGGCATTATACTGTTGGTCATTGTACTTAGTGGTTATGGTCTTCTGCGTTTTGAGCCTCGACTGGAGAACATACAACGTCTTGAGCAGCAGAAAGAAGCGACACTGAACCGCCTAGCTAAGATGGACATTCCAACTCAACCACAAGAAGGGATAGATGAAATCAAACGGGAGTTGGAGGATCAGCAAAAAGCCCTCGATGCAATTCGCGAGAGTGCCGTGCAGATTGAACAACAGCTGGCTCCGGTCGATTCACAGGAATTGAAGGTTAAGATTTCTGAACTGGCACGTGATAGTGGCATTAGGATTAGAGTTAATGAGGCACTGCGCCCGCAGCCACTCAAAAACAACAACCGGCGTGGAAATGATGACAACGAAATTATTCCACCCGTCACCACGGGTTGGATTACTCGTATGTCTCCCGGCTCGATGTTTCAGCGCCCTCTGCAACGCCTAGAAGTCGATGGCAGCTATCTTGCTTTGAGGCGGTTCATTCATGGTCTCGATGAGCTTCCTTATCAAGTCACGGTAATTCGACTGAATATCGAGAAACTAGAAATATCGCCATTCAGGGGCAGTTCGCAAATGCTTAAGACTGAAATGATTTTAGCGCTTTAAAGGTTCTCCATGGCTGTCAGAGATGAACAACTAATAAGGGCAGGGGTAGAAACGGGACTGATTGAAGAATCGACCCTCGAACAGTTGCGTCTGATTGCTAGAAAAGAACGTGTGCCTTTATTGTCAAAATTACTGGCACATTATCGTTTGCCTGTATCGGCGATGCATCGGGCATTGGCTGAAGATCAAGGTATTCAATTTGTTGACCTGAGTGACACGAAATTGAACGCAGTGCTGACTAAAAAACTGCCATCAAGTCTGATCAACCGCAAGCAAATGCTTGTCATGACTTCGGCAGGTGAAGATATGCTGGTCATCAGTGATCCAACTGATCGGGTATCTATTGATTCTGCACTGCGACTGGTCGGTGATGATCTGCCGGTCACGATGAGTGATCCTGAACGTATCCGTCTGGTTGTAAAAAAAGTTCTAGCCAATACGGCCGTGGCTCAGGCCAGTGAGAGCAGTGCCCCAGAGACGGACTTGGTGGCTGTCTTGGACCAGGTTCTCAGAGACGCCTATCTTAACCGGTCTTCAGATGTACATTTGATGATTGAGGAGGAGGGACTGCGAATCCGTTTCAGGGTTGACGGTAAGTTGACGGATTATCCGCTGGACGCCGATCAGACTGTGGCGGCAGGCTTGATTTCCAGGGTGAAAGTATTGTCAGGCCTGGATATTTCTGAACAGCGGATGCCTCAGGATGGCGGTTTTTCCTATCACCTTGCTGCACCGGTTGATATGGAGTTCAACATCCGTGTAGCCACTGCGCCTACACGACTTGGTGAACGGATCACCATGCGTCTATTAGGCAGTGAGAGTAGTAGTTTGACCCTGACTGATCTCGGCTTTCTGGAAAGTGATCTTGTCGAGTTCAAGCAGGCCATCCGCAAACCTTACGGCATGATTTTGCTCACCGGCCCGACCGGAAGCGGTAAATCGACAACCTTGTGTGCGGCACTGCAAGAAATTAACCATCCTGATATCAATATCATGACGGTCGAAAACCCAATCGAATATGTTATCGATGGGATTTCACAAATACAGACCGGCCCTAAAATCAATTTTGCCGATGCTTTACGTTCTTTGCTTCGACATGACCCGGATGTCCTCATGGTGGGTGAGATTCGTGATTCCGAAACAGCTGATGTTGCGGTTAAAGCGGCGATGACCGGCCACCTCGTATTTTCTACCTTACATACCAACAATGCCGTCAGTGCTGTGACTCGTTTGGTGGATATTGGTTGTGAACCCTTTCTGATTGGTTCCACCATGACAGCGGTGATTGCCCAGCGACTTGTCAGACGACTCTGTCGCCATTGTGCTAAGCCAAGACCAGCTAATGAGGATGAGCGCATATTACTAGGGGTAGAAGACGAGGTTGAAATTTTTGAACCTCAAGGCTGCGCAGTTTGTCAGGGCCAAGGCTTCAGAGGTCGTCTTGGTCTGTTCGAAACCTTATGGTTCAATGAGCGGCTCGCCAGAATGGTGTCAAAAGGCGCTGATGAGGAAACCTTAGAGGCGAATGCAGGTAAAGCACTGAAATTTATGTGGGAAGACGGCTGCGAAAAAGTATTAAGAGGGCTCACCACCCTGGATGAGGTTCGTGATGTTGCCGTGTTTAAACGTCATGACACAGTGGAGGTAAGCTGAGATGCCCATGTTTGCTTATCAGGCACTGAGTCGAACCGGTGAAGAGCTTACAGGGAAACTTCAGGCTGACAATGCCAATGCTGTTGCCCAAGCATTACGTACCGAAGGTCTGCGTGTTCTTGATATCAAAGAAAGGCGCCAGAGTGGTTTTCTGGGTGAAGAAAGTTTCAGAGACTGGTACGCGACCCAGCGTTCCGTTTCCACGGATGCCCTTATTTTCTTTTACAGACAAATGGCCTTCATGCTCAGAGCTGGCCTGCCGTTGGCTGAGTGCCTACAACTTGCAGCAACGCAGGTGAGTAGCCCACGGTTGCACCTGGCATTGAAAAAAATGCATCGCGATATAGAAGCCGGACAATCTCTGTCTTCGGCACTGGGTAAACATCCGGATGTATTTCCTGATATCACCATAAATCTGGTTGTGGCCGGTGAAAGTACCGGTGAACTGGACCTCATTATGGAGCGGTTGGCGGTTCATCTAGAGAAGAAATCGCAACTACGTAAACAAATGATTAATGCCATGATTTATCCAGTGGTTGTGGTACTGGCTGCGCTTGGTGTTGCAGTATTTATGGTTACGATGATCATTCCTAAATTTGCACAGTTTATTCAAGGACGCGGCAAGCGTTTACCAGAGTCCACCCAGGCACTGATCGATGGTGCTGCCTTTCTCAGAGAAAATGGGCTCACTATCATTGGTGTCAGCATTGCTATCATCATCCTCATCTTTATTACCTACAGGACTTATAAAGGTCGCCGCTGGATTGATCGTGTTCTCCTTAGCGTGCCTGTGTTTGGAAAGCTGATCATTTTTGGTTCTATGGCTCAACTGAATTGGGCTTCTTCTATACTGATGCGAAGCGGTATTACCATTTTTGACACATTGAAAATAACGGCAGACCTGATAGCGAACAAGATTTATTCGGACAAGCTAAAGCAGGCGTCTAATAGCGTCATGTCTGGTCGTGATCTTGCCAGTAGTATTCAGCATCCACAGATGCCGTCGCTGGTAACACATATGATCGCTATTGGGGAGAGAACCGGTTCCCTGGATCGAATTCAACAGGAGTTGGGCATTTATTATCAAAACTTACTTGAAATAGGTATCAAACGACTTTCAGCTATGATCGAGCCAGCCATGATTCTGGTGATTGGTGGCATGGTTGGGTTTGTTTACTATGCCTTTTTTCAGGCGTTATTTGCCCTCGCAGGATAATTAGCAGGAAAGCATAATGAAATTTTTTATAAAAATAATGATGGCAAGTTTGCTATTACCTGTCATCACCGTGGTTTCTGCCAATGAACTGTCTCAGGCCAATAGTGCGGATAGAACATTCATCCGTGATCCATTCACGCCCAGTGCCTTGATGTATGAGCAAGCTGGGACGGTGGCCAATATTGATTCTGAGGCGTTTGGTTTTCGGCCTGCTCTCGATGATGTTGATATCAAAATACCCCAGATGCGGCTCAGAGGTTTTGTCACACCTGAAGGGGCACAGGAGCAGTTAGCGCTGTTAGAAATTACGGGGAGTGGGGTTTATATGGTTCGTGAAGGCGATGAGATAAATATCGACCCCAGACAACCTGCCAACGCTATTCGAATTTCTGAGATTTCACGCCTCAGCGTCACGATTGAAACAGGCACTCTGGGCCGGATTCGGGTTTTAAGATGAGATTTATGAAACTAAAAAAAATCAATATTGTTTTATTGCCACTGATGGTTAGCGGATTGGTTTCGGCTGATGTGAAAAATCAGTCGGTTATCAATCAGCCTTATATCGCGGAACAAGTGCAACCGATATCAGCACGCCCAAGAATACCCAGAACAGATCAGACGATACGGATAAAAGAAGTCGAATTTACGGATAGTCGCCTCAGTGATGTGGTTCGAACATTATCTGAATTGAGTCAGCAAAATATTATTGCGACACCGGAAGCAGCTCAAAAGCAAGTTACGATTCATCTTAAAAACGTCACCATTCTGGATGCAGTGAAATCGATCAGTCGCATTAGCGATTTGTGGTATCGGTTTGATGAAGATACGGATACGTATCGCTTAATGACGCGTGAACAATACAGTAAAGACCTGATTGTTCGGGAAAGTGAAAATATTGAGATCTTCCGCTTACTCAATGCCAATGTTTTAATCATTGCCCAAGCCATTGAAGATCTGTTTGGAGAACGCGTTGTGCTTTCATATGGCTTACCTCCAGCATCTAATACTTTTGGTAATGGGTCTAACACGGGGGCAAGTGGATTCTCTGGGTCAAACAATGTAGGCGGTGTTAGAGGCAATAACAGCAGTGTTCGAAGTTCAGGGCGATCAAACCGTTCGAGTGGTAGTAGGAATAGTAGCAACAGGTTTGGTCAGGGCAACTTGCCCCAATCCGGTTCTCAATTAGATGGTGATGAGCTGACGGTTGATCAGATTGAGAGAATTGCTTCAGCTTTGGAACAAACCGGACAGCGAAACGTCAGCCAAGAAGCTCTACAAGAAGCAACGATACAATCTCAGCCTATCTATGTGACGGTGAATAATGAGCATAATATGCTGGTTGTTCGTTCAGATGATAAGTCTGTACTTTCAAACATCAGACAGCTTATCCATTCAATGGATATACCTGTACCTCAAGTAATGTTAGAGATGCGCATACTCAGCGTTATTTTGGGTGAAGATTTTAATTCTATTTTTAACTTTGAGTTACAACCAAGCGGAGGGAATCAGTCTCAACAACCCGCATTGCTAGGCAATAATGCCTTGTTAAATAGTGGGACGTTTGTCTATGAGTTCCTCAACAGTCGACTCAGAGCTAACCTAGAGTTTCTTGAAGAAAATAATCGTGTTCGAGTGCTATCCAACCCAATGATTGTGGCATCCAATCATCGGCAGGCAGAATTGTTTATCGGTGCAGAAACTTTGCTTACAGATGGCTTCGAGTTTTTCCCGGCTATTATTGATAATGGTGTTGTGATTCAGCCTTCCTATGTACAAGCCATTGTTAACCGTGAAGATATTGGTATCACTTTACGTATTACACCTCGAATCAATGGCGATGAGACGGTTGAGTTACTTATTGAACAGGAAAATTCTACAGTAAACCCTGGCGGTGGTTCTGTGCCAATAACAGATGGCAATGGCACAGTACAGAATTTGCCTGTTGATACAGTTGATACAGCACGTCTGACGGGGACTGTCATGGCTAAGGATGGCCTGACAGTGGCAGTTGGTGGCCTTATCAGAACCAGCAAAAATAAGAATGAACGTAAGGTGCCGGTTTTAAGCGAAATTCCTGTGTTGGGTCGTATCTTTCGATCTACCACTGAAAGTGAGCAAGAAACAGAAACTGTACTTCTGATTACTCCACGGGTGATGAATGTACCTGAGGAGAGTGAAAAGTTACGTCAGACGGATAATCGTTTTTATCGTGATTATAATCAGAAACAATCAAGAACAGAGACATTTAAGAACAAATTCATAAATGTTGATGAGGAAGCAGAGGAAAGTACCTATATTCCCCAAGCATTTGAATCCAAAGTGTTTCAGAATATGACGAATTTTGCTGCTCAGACTGTTAGAACGCCTGAGTTACAACGCTCAGAGGCAAGTGCATATGAATCTGTCAGAGTGATTCCGATTGCGGCGGGCTTATTTGATGAGCCGGCAATCAAGACGGTTCCGATTGAAAGTTGGCGGCATCAGAATGTCTACGTCACGGCTGTATCATTGTTCAATCGCTCTGACAAAGTGCTAGAACTCGAAAAAGAAAATATCAATGGTAACTGGCTGACGGTAGCCATGGAGTCAGGTCGACTGGCACCTGTGGGTGATGATGATGCAACGACAATTATCTATCTTGTCTCAGATAAACCATTTGATGATGAAATTACTGCTATTAATGGTTTTAGGTAAAGAGCGATGAGTCTTCGAGGCTTAATCAATGCACGGATTGTGCTGTCTGTTGTATTGATCTTAATTATCGGTGGTGTCATGGCCATCTGGCAAGCCCGACAGTCAGTACAAAAGGAAATTAACTCTTCCTTTAATCTTGCGCTTGAGATGCTCGAACTGAGTTTTAGTTACCCCGATAACCGCATGGTAATTGAAGATCACTGGATGCGGCAGTTAAGTGCCATTCAAAAAACCCGACACATTCATATCAGTTTGGTCAATGATGATGGTTCGGAAAGCGAATGGCTTTCCGGTAATGATTTGTCGGAACAAGAAGAGCCTCCTGTCTGGTTTAAAATGGCTGTGACCAGCGATTACCCCTCTGCCAGTTATGATATCCGTCTTTTAAATGGTTCAACTAAAACGCTTTTAATACGCGCTGATCCAATTGATGAGGTCGCTGAGGCGTGGAGTGAGTCACTGGCATTTTTTTGGTCGATCGTTTTGATGATGATGGTGATTTTTATCGCGATTAATATCGTCTTTCATTCTATGTTGAGAACGGTCCACGCTATTCTCACTGGGCTAAGGCGAGTTGAAAGCGGTGAATATGGCAAGAAGTTACCACGCTTTAAAATCAGCGAATTTGATGCCATTGCAGCGGAAGTGAATAATCTCTCAGAAGCCTTGGATACCGCTCGCCAGAATAATCAGGCATTAGCCAGACACACCATGCATATTCAGGAAAATGAACGTCAGACTATGTCGCGAGAATTACATGATGAAATGGGGCAGTCATTGACCGCGGTTAAAGCAATGGCGGTGGCAACGAAGCAACCACAAGCTAAAATTAACGAAATTTCTGACTCGATTATTGGTATCTGTAATCACTTGTCCGTCGTTGTCAGATCGATGATGCGAACGTTACATCCCTTGAGTCTGGCGGACCTTGGTCTTGCTGCGACATTAACTGATTTGGTTAGTGAGTGGCAGCGTCGTCATCCGACACTCAAAATTGAGTTAAATTACGACGAGGCGGTCGATTGGCTTAATGAGGAAGTGGCTATTCATGTTTATCGTGTGGTGCAGGAGTGTCTGACTAATGTAGTACGTCACTCCGAAGCAACACAGGCTATGGTTGTGGTTAGACGACATCTTATAAAAGGCCGGAATCAAGTTGTTATTCGTGTGGAAGATAATGGCATCGGTGGCTCAACAGAAGGCGAAGGGTTTGGTGTCTTAGGTATGCGCGAACGGGTAGAAAGCATGGGTGGTCAGTTTGTATTTGAGTCTAATGGTAACCTGGGTGTAAGAGTAAGGGCTTGGATGCCTTTTATTGAGAGAGTGAATGATTGATAACAAAATAAGTGTTCTTCTGGTGGATGACCATGAAGTTGTCCGCGCGGGTTTCAGAATGTTGCTGTCTACGCAGGCGTTTATTGGTGACATTATGGACGTGAATCGAGGAGAGCTTGTTGGCCAGGAATATGAACGACTGCAACCTGATGTGGTGGTGATGGATTTATCCATGCCGGGTATTGGTGGGTTAGAGACTATTCGCAGACTTCACAGGCAAGATGCTGATGCAGTAGTGCTGGTTTACAGTATTCATGATGAGTCTATTTATGTAGAACGAGCAATGCAGGCAGGTGCGAAAGGGTATGTCAGTAAAAACAGTGCAGCAGAAGTGCTGGCTGAAGCGGTAAAAACGGTTGCCGGTGGCAAGCAATACATTGAGCAGAAGTTGCTACCCGAAAAGGATGATGTTCGTTATGTCGATATTGATCATTATCGCGAGGTAGTAGATTTATTATCACCTCGTGAATTTGATGTTTTTTGTCGCTTAGCGAGAGGAATGACTGCTCATGCAGTGGCGACAGATTTGCACTTAGGCTATAAAACCGTAGCAAACTACAACACTCAAATAAAAAGTAAGCTCAAAGTGAGCACCGCAGCAGAACTCGCCAATATCGCCGTTGTTTTGGGCATTATTAAGCCGTAGTCCGTGGGGATTAAGAATTAGAGTTCACAACACTTAAAGAAAAATAAACCTGATAGCCTGGTTTGAATTTATTCATGCCAGGCTTTTGTTTATAAACCGCTTGAAATGAAGCGGGTACTCAGGTTTATACTGAAGTCAGACGCCCATAGGATTAGGACTGCTGCAGATGAACGCTGATGTTTCACAAGACCCAATTTATATTCCCTTCACTGGTCCAACGTTGACCTCAGTGCCGATACTGAACAAAGGGACGGCTTTTTCTGAACAAGAACGCCATGACTTTAATCTGATCGGACTGATACCACACCGGTTTGAGACAATTGAAGAGCAGGCTGAGCGCGCATACCTTCAGTATTGCAGCTTTGATGAGCCTATTAACAAGCATATCTATCTCCGCACGATTCAAGATACCAACGAAACCCTGTTCTATTATTTACTGCAACAATATTTGGCAGAAATGATGCCTATCATTTATACCCCGACGGTAGGGGAAGCCTGTGAACGGTTTTCTCAAATCTATCGTCGCGCCAGAGGTTTGTTTATTGCTTATCCCGAGCGGCATCATATTGATGAAATTTTGCATAATGCGACAAAGCAACATGTCAAAGTAATCGTAGTGACGGATGGCAGTCGTATTCTCGGCTTAGGTGATCAGGGCGCTGGTGGTATGGGAATCCCGATTGGTAAGCTGTCCCTTTATACCGCCTGTGCTGGCATCAGTCCGGCATATACCTTACCGATTATGTTGGATGTGGGTACAGACAACGAAACGTTACTTAATAACCCGATGTATATGGGTTGGAAACATCCGAGAATTAGCAGTGAAGAATACGATGACTTTATTGAGTTATTTGTTCGCGCGATGGAAAAACGCTGGCCCGGTGTTCTATTACAGTTTGAGGATTTCGAACAACAAAAAGCGCTACCGCTACTTGAGCGCTATCAGGACGAGGTTTGCTGTTTTAATGATGATATTCAAGGTACAGCAGCGGTTTCTGTGGGCTCCCTGATTGCTGCTTGTAAGGTTAAAAACGAGCAATTATCGCAGCAGACTGTGGTCTTTGCCGGTGCGGGTTCAGCAGGCTGTGGCATTGCTGAACAAATGGTTCGCCAAATGTGTGTGGAAGGTTTGACTGAAGCTCAGGCAAGAGCACGTATTTTTATGGTCGATAGACAAGGTTTGCTGACCACCTCAATGACGGGGTTGTATGATTTCCAAAAACGACTGGCTCAAAAGCTACCGACAGGAACTGAGACTCCAGAAACAATCAGTCTTCAGCAGGTTGTAGAGCTGGCAAAGCCGACCGTTTTGATTGGCGTATCGGGGCAAGCAGGGCTGTTTAGTGAAAACGTGGTTAAAACCATGCATGCTTATTGTCACCATCCAATTATATTCCCTTTGAGCAACCCCTCCAAACAGGTAGAGGCATTACCACAGGATCTGATTGAGTGGACACAAGGACAGGCTTTAATTGCAACTGGTAGTCCATTTAAACCGGTGCAGTTTAATGGTCAGGAATATGTTATTTCCCAATGTAATAATAGCTATATTTTCCCGGGAATTGGCCTTGCCGTTGTGGCAGCGGGCATCACACGAGTAACAAATGAAATGATGATGGTCGCGAGTGAGGTACTGGCAGCACATTCGCCATTATTAAACAGTGAGGAGGCTGCTTTGCTACCACCGCTGGAATCAATAACAGCATTAAGCAAAGAAATTGCTTTTTATGTTGCGAAGTCTGCACAAAAAGCGGGATTAGCCATTGAAACGTCTGAGTCAGTATTACGAGCCAATATTGCAGAGCATTTTTGGCAACCACGTTATCGAGATTATCGGCGGCGTAGCGTTTAGGAAAAACTTCCCTGTTTATCATCATTAAGCATTGTTAGCCTATAGGAGAAATTCCTAAATATAACGATGAGTGTTATACTTTGTTCACAAGTTTGATCATTGCTCTTGTGGGTAGAGACTGGTCTTTTTAGATCTCAACTTCTTTAAATGGAGCTTAATATGACAAAACATTTCCTTAAGATTATTCCTGCAACAATCGCTTTAGCCCTGTCTTCAACTGCTTTTGCCGATCATGATAATTACGATCTGGATGATATTCGTAGCTGGGATATTGTCAAAATCGAAACCTGTCTTGATGCAGCGTTAGATACCATTCCTGGTAATGCGCGCAAAGTCGAACTTAAGATGGAAGGTGATGATCCTGTTTATGAATTTGATATTGAAGCTGATGCCGATGGCTCAGTCTATAATGTCGAGTGTAATGCAGAAGAAGGTTTCGTAACAGAAATCGAACGTGAAGTGGCTGCAGATGATGCAACATTCAAAAAGCTGGCTAAAATTTCACAAGCTGAAGCAAAAGAAGTCGCTTTGACTTTCCACCCTGGTGAAGTAGTTTCATCAGAAATGGAGCTGGGCTTTGATGGCGATGCTACCTATGAATTTGATATTCAAAGCATTCACGGTTATGAAGTAAAAGTCGATGTTGATGCCGCTACCGGCGAAATCGAAGAAGCCAATATCGAACTGTACGAAATTGGTATGGAAAAAGAATAAATAGACTTTTTTCACATACATAAAAAAGCCGCTGATTACAGCGGCTTTTTTTATGCTTAAAGTGTCTAGCTGAGAGCTTTTAGCTGTTGCTCAAATTGCTGATAAGCTTGCTGCATTTCAGCCAGTTTATCTTTTTCTTTCGCGACAACTTCTGCTGGCGCTTTAGCCACATAGTTTTCGTTAGCCAGCTTGCCTGAAGACTGCTTGATGACTTTTTCTAATTTCGCCATTTCTTTTGTCAGGCGAGAAATCTCAGCATCTTTATCAATCAAACCTTCCAACGGAATTAAGATTTCCATTTTGCCTACCAATGCAGTTGCTGCTGCAGGTGCATCACCTTTGAGTAGTTCGATCGTTTCAAGATTAGCCAGACGGCTTAAAAATTGTTGGTTATTGTCCAATATTGACTCATCGGCGCTTGAAGCATCTTTGAGTAACACCGGTAATGCTTTTTTCGGTGCGATATTCATTTGCGAGCGAATTGAGCGCACGCCTGTGACGAACTGCATGACCCATTCCATTTCTGTCACCGCGGCTTCATCAATCTTGTTCGCATCGGCAACAGGATAGGGTTGGCGCATTATGGTATTGCCTGATTTACCTGCCAACGGGGCAATCGTTTGCCAGATTTCTTCAGTGATAAATGGCATAAATGGATGCGCCATACGAAGCGTGGCTTCCAAAACACGCACTAAGGTGCGACGCGTACCTCGTTTTGCTGCTTCTGTGGCTGAATCACTGGTAAGGACAGGTTTGGATAGCTCTAGGTACCAATCACAATAATTATTCCAGATAAACTCATAGATACTTTGTGTCGCATGATCAAAACGGTATCCGTCGATGGCTTTGGTGACGTTCTGTTCCGTGGTTTGTAACTGAGAAATAATCCAGCGGTCAGCCAAACTTAATTCGACATCGTCATTCTCAACACCCGTATCTTGACCTTCGGTATTCATCAACACGTAACGGGCTGCATTCCATAATTTGTTACAGAAATTACGGTAACCGGCGATACGGTTCATATCAAAGTTGATATCACGGCCGGTGGAAGCCAATGAGGCAAAGGTAAAGCGCAATGCGTCAGTACCATGAGGCTCAATGCCTTCCGGGAATTCTTTGCGTGTCGCTTTTTCAATTTTCTCTGCGAGCTGCGGCCGCATCATGCCCGAGGTGCGTTTCTGAACTAGTGTTTCCAGATCGATACCATCAATAATATCGATAGGATCAAGCACGTTGCCTTTAGATTTAGACATCTTATGGCCGTGCGAATCACGCACCAGACCATGAATGTAGACTTCTTTAAAGGGCACATCATCGAGGAAATGGATGCCCATCATCATCATTCTGGCGACCCAGAAAAAGATGATGTCAAAACCGGTCACCAGTACATTACCGGGATACCAGGTTTTAACGGCATCGTCCTGTTTAGGCCAACCTAGGGTTGAGAACGGCCACAGTGCAGAAGAGAACCAGGTATCTAATACGTCCTCATCCTGTGTAAGTTTCAGATCGGCAGCTAGACTGTGTTCAGCTCGAACGCTTTCTTCATCATGACCGACATAGACATTGCCTTGTTCGTCGTACCAGGCTGGAATGCGATGTCCCCACCAGAGTTGGCGCGATATACACCAGTCTTGGATGTCTCGCATCCAGCTAAAATACATGTTTTCGTATGATTTGGGGACAAATTGGACCTTACCGGTTTCAACTGCTTCAATTGCCGGTTTGGCCAACGTTTTGGCATCAACGTACCACTGGTCGGTCAGCATAGGCTCGATGACTACACCACCACGATCGCCATAAGGTACGGTCAGCTCATGATCTTTGATTTCTTGTAATAAACTAGCCGCGTCAAAATCAGCGACGATGGCCTTACGGGCAGCAAAGCGCTCCAAGCCACGGTAGGCTTCTGGAATTGTAGCTTTAATATCCGTATTGCTACTGCCATCAGTGTTAAATACCTGTGGCAGGTCACGGACGTCGCCATTCAGGGTAAAGATATTAATCATCGGCAGGCCACAACGTTTACCGACTTCATAGTCGTTAAAGTCATGTGCAGGGGTTACTTTGACCGCACCCGTGCCTTTTTCCATATCTGCGTGTTCATCAGCGACGATAGGGATACGGCGATCCACCAAGGGTAGAAGAATCTCTTTACCAATCAGGTTTTTATAACGTGGATCTTCTGGGTTAACTGCCACACCGGTATCACCCAGCATGGTTTCTGGTCGGGTGGTAGCCACCACAATGAAGTCCTTGCCTTCACTGGTAGTGAGTCCGTCTGCCAGTGGGTAACGCAAGTGCCACATATGACCTTTCTGGTCACGGTTTTCCACTTCCAGATCAGAAATGGCTGTGTGTAGTTTGGGGTCCCAGTTAACCAGACGCTTGCCGCGATAAATCAGGCCTTCTTTATGCAGTTTAACGAACACATGTTTAACGGCTTCTGAAAGGTCGTCATCCATGGTGAAGCGGTTACGTGACCAGTCCAGTGAGGAACCAAGACGGCGCAACTGGCGGGTGATATTACCGCCGGACTCTTCTTTCCATTTCCAGATGCGTTTGGTGAAATCTTCACGGCCCACCTCGTGACGCGTTTTGCCTTCGGCATTGACCTGACGCTCTACTACCATCTGTGTAGCGATACCGGCATGATCAGTGCCCGGTTGCCACAGGGTATTGTCGCCCTTCATCCGATGGTAGCGGGTGAGGGTATCCATAATGGTGTTATTGAAACCGTGCCCCATGTGTAAACTACCGGTGACATTTGGAGGCGGTAGCATGATGGAGTAGGGCGTGCCTTCACCTGACGGTTGGAACTCACCATCCTGTTCCCATTTCTGGTACCAACGTTGTTCAATTGCGTCTGGGCTGTATGTTTTTTCCATGGAAATCTTTTTTAGGTCAAAGTCGTCTAAACAAGCAGGGCATTATACCTGTTGCGGTCCATCCTGTTCAGTGCAAAGGGAAATTAGTTTTTAACAATAACGTTGAGCGGAATGCCTTAGACGTGGAACGTATCGAGCTCGTAACCGCGTTGCTTATAAAACTGAAAGCGCTGACGCCCCGCCTGCTTTACATCATCGTTATCATCAATGACTTCGGCCACGCGATCGAATTGACTGAAAAAAAGTGGCTGTTGTTCGGTAAGGTTGATTAAGACATCCATCAACCGTGGTGGGGTACTATCCTTATGTCCGATTAACACGGGACTTTGATTGTCGGCATCCGTGTTGATAACTTCATGAGGTACGAAGCTCTCAGGACGAATTGCCCATAACGCTTCATCAAGCGCTGCACTTTGCTCGGCGTTATCGGTATGGATATATACCTGATGCCCTTGATGATAAGCCTTTTCAGCTAAACGGCAGGCGAATGCCTGCCGTTTCTCAAACTGTGTCGATTTCAGTATGTAAAAACTGACTCGGGTCATATCAGCTGTTGGCTTCAATGCGGTTAAGCAGATATTGCACTAATAACGGCACTGGTCTTCCGGTTGCGCCTTTAGCTTTGCCACTGTTCCATGCGGTGCCGGCAATATCCAGATGTGCCCAGGTGAATTTTTCAGTAAACCGTGAAAGAAAACACGCAGCAGTAACACTACCGGCTTCTTTGCCGCCAACATTAGCGATATCAGCAAAGTTGCTATCGAGCTGTTGTTGGTAGTCATCCCAGATGGGTAACTGCCAAGTACGATCGTAGCTATCATTACCGGCTTTGATTAAATCGTCAGCCAGTGTTTGATCGTTTGCCATCACGCCCGTGGTAACACTACCCAGAGCGACAATGATGGCACCGGTTAAGGTGGCTATATCAATCACAATGTCAGGGTTGAAACGTTCACTGTAGGTCAAAGCATCACACAGGATCAGGCGACCTTCAGCATCCGTGTTGAGAATTTCGATGGTTTTACCGGCCATGCTGGTAACGACATCACCTGGTTTGTTGGCATCACCATCAGGTAGATTTTCCGAGCTAGGTACCACGCCAACCACATTGATCGGCAGGCCCAATTCAGCAATGGTCTGGATCGTACCTAAAACACTGGCCGAACCACACATATCGTATTTCATTTCATCCATGCCTTGAGATGGCTTGAGTGAAATACCACCGGCATCAAATGTTAGGCCTTTACCGACTAAAACAACAGGACGAGCATCACCGGCACCGTTATATTCCATAGTGATAAGTTTTGCGGGTTGGCGACTGCCTCGAGAAACAGACAAAAATGAGCCCATGCCCAGTTCTTCCATGTCCGCTTCTTCTAATACGGTGGTTTTTACCGAATCGAACTGCTGTCCGAGTTTGACCGCTTGTTCTGCCAAATATGTAGGTGTGCAGATGTTACCCGGCAAATTGCCCAGTTCTTTTGCTAGGTTCATACCTTTACCAATGGCTGAACCCTGAGCCAAAGCTTGTCCAAATGCAGCGGTATCAGCATCATCCGCTGCGAAGCTGAGTTGTTGCAGTGGTTTTTCAAGCGGTTTGTTGTCGCTTTTGGTTTGTGTGTATTTATAAAGCGCTGACTCAGTGTTGCAGGCTGTTTGGCGTACTTTCCAAGCGGCGTTACGGTTTGAGAGCTCGACTTCGGCAAAGGTGCAAACAACAGATTGCGCGCCACTGTCATTCAGCACTTGCGCCATCGTTGTGGTAGCGGCATTAAAATCATTCTCTGTCGTCTTGCCTTTTTTACCAAACCCAACCAACAGAAGGCGAGTTGCTTTTATGCCGCTCGGGTGATGAATGAATAGCGTTTGTCCACGCTTACCAGTCATATCGCCGCTATCGATAACTCGCTGAACCGCGCCTTGACTGTCTTCATCAAGTTGAGCAGCAGACGGACTAAGCTCTCCGCCATCGTAGATTGCGACAGCAAGGCAATCAGTCTCTAGGCTCGCCAGAGCATCTGTTGTGACAAAATACTGCATGGATTTCTCCTGTATGGATAATTTGGTTTAGACTTGTTCTTTTTAGTGTGTCAGAAATAACTGCTTTATTCTAACCAAGACTCTTCATTGATGCGCAACGTTTCTAATTTGTTTTCCTCCTGGCTGGCAGTTGTTGACCGCTACATGCTTAAGGAGTTCATTGTTAACCTCTTCGCTGTAACAGGCGTTTTGTGGTTGATCTATATTTCGACACGGTTTGCGCGTTACCTTGCTGATGCGGCTGTCGGTAATATGCCCGCAGACGTTATTTTCAGTTTGTTGGGCTTAAGCTCTTTAGGCGCATTATCCATACTTCTTCCCATTGGTGCTTTTTTGGCGGTCATGCTGACATTGGGACGAATGAGTTCTGATAACGAACTGACGGTGATGGCAGCCTGTGGGATCTCCACGTCACGTGTAATGCGAAATGTCATGCTGTTTTCAGGCACGATTGCGCTGATGGTTGCTGTGCTGTCGTTATTTGTTGTACCAGACGTTATGTCGGATCGCTATGAGTTGCAGACAAGGGCCAAGATGTCGGCAAATACAACAGGCCTGATTGCCGGCAGTTTCAAAGAAAGCGGGGACGGTGACTGGACGTTTTATTCAGAAGGCCTGAGTGCAAATAAGCAGTTTATGGAAAATGTCTTTATTGAAATTGAGGGTAAAGATAAGCCATTGATTTTCCGTTCAGAAACCGGGCATTTTGAAATTGATGCGGTGACAGGCAATAAGTTTTTGGTGTTGGAAAAAGGCTATCGCTACGAAGGTAATGCAGGTGATCAAGACTTTACCATTGCGCAATTTGCTTCACACAGCTTGTTAGTTGAAAAAGGTGATGCCGGTGAGGTAAGAGAGCGTCATAAAGCCATGCCGACAGGCGAATTATTAGAACGTGGTTCGGCACGAGATATTGCCGAGGTGCAGTGGCGGACATCGGCGGCATTAATGACTTTACTGTTATGTCTAATGGCGATGCCACTGGCAAATGCAGGGCCGCGGCAGGGGCGTTATGCAGGGTTTGTCCCCGCCGTCCTGCTCTATATTGTCTACAGTAACCTGCTTGGGGTTAACCGTGCTTGGGTAGCGAAAGGCGATTTGCCGACTTGGTTTGGCGGCATCTGGGTACATGTACTGATGCTGGGAGTCTTGTTGATCTTGCTTAATCGTCAAAAATTACGGCGTCTGATATCACAATACAAATATAGACTCAGCAACAAATGAAAATTCTTCAACGCTACATTGCTAAAAACATCATTGCCAGCACCTTATTGGTGTTGCTGGTTTTGCTTGGTTTGTACACGTTTATGGACTTCATCACTGAGCTTGATGATTTGGGTAAAGGTAATTATCAGATTCTAGATATTCTCAGCTATCTCGCTCTGACTATGCCCAAGCGAATCTATGAGTTGCTGCCCGTCGCTGCTTTGATGGGCAGTGTGATTGGCTTAGGTAATTTGGCCAGTCAAAGTGAACTGGTCGCCATGCGTGCAGCAGGTGTGTCGATTAAAGACATTAATAAAGCGGTATTGATCGTCGCCGGTTTATTAGTGGTTGTGGCGTTAGTAATGGGGGAAGTTTTTAGACCTATTGCTGAGCAAAAAGCACGTCAAATGCAGTCTGTTTCACAAACCGGGACGGTTGGCTCTCGCTCGGAATATGGGTTTTGGACGCGAGATGGTAATCACTTTAATCATATTGAGCGCATTAACGCCGATGGCAGCTTTTCTAACGTTGCGATTTATGAGTTTGATGACAAGCACCGCTTGCGCATTCTGACGCAGGCAGTTGCAGCCGAGTATCAGCAAGATAGCTGGATTCTCTCAGATGTCGTACAGAGTACGATAGATGAAAAGGGCGTAGAGGTAAGCTCTGTGGCTCATGCGCGTTGGAAGTCACAATTGAACCCGGGCATGGTGAATATCGTTGTTGTGCCGCCTGAGTTTTTACCGGTCTGGGACTTATTGGAGTATGTGCAATACCTCAAAAGAAACCATCAATCCGTTGCTCAGTACGAGCTTGCTTTTTGGAGCAAAATGATGATGCCGTTAAGTACGGCAGTGATGGTTTTATTAGCTGTGCCTTTTGTTTTTGGCCCTTTACGCAGCACGCCGATAGGTGGTCGAGTTTTAGCTGGGACATTACTGGGAATAGGGTTTCATCTATTCAATCAGAGTTTCCAGCATATGGGCTTGGTATTTGGTTTGTTACCTTGGCTGGCTTCGGCGTTTCCAACTATGGTCTTTGCCGGTTTAGCTTGGCTGATGAATAGTCGGGTGAGATAGATAAAAAAATAGCGCTATAAAAGCGCTATTTAGTGTAGATGGCGTCCCCAGGGGGGTTCGAACCCCCGTTACCGCCGTGAAAGGGCGGTGTCCTAGGCCTCTAGACGATGGGGACCCAGTGACTTTAAATTCGGTTTTTTTCTTGTTCTAAAACTAAAACGGGCCTGTTGTCAGACCCGTTTTATGTATGGCGTCCCCAGGGGGGTTCGAACCCCCGTTACCGCCGTGAAAGGGCGGTGTCCTAGGCCTCTAGACGATGGGGACCTAAAACTGTTTCTTTCGGTATTTGGTGGAGCTAGGCGGGATCGAACCGCCGACCTCTTGCATGCCATGCAAGCGCTCTCCCAGCTGAGCTATAGCCCCCGAAAGGAAGCGCATATCATAGGTACTGATGCTCGAAGTGTCAACACATCGTAACAAATAAATTTCAGTTGTTGCGTTTTACTTACGGAAAGCAACGTTGCTTCTGATTAGCAGGTCTGTCTCGGCTGATAGCTAAGCTATTGACGTGCCGTGGATAAGTCGAATTGTGAGGTGTCGGAAATGCTGTCTAAGTTGCCGCGAGACCTTATATATGCGATAAATTGATGATTATTTTTTATCGGTCAGGACATCGATCATGGCTGGGTCAGCAGCTTGAGGTTGAACATGCGCAGAGTAAAGGTTTTATCCACTATCTTAATGTCCTGTTTTGCTGGGGGCGTTTTTGCCGAACAAGAGCAAGGCCTGACATGCCATTTTGGCTACGAAAATCTTTTTATGCCGGTTTCGACTGCGGATCCCGAACAAAGCGAAGTTGATGTCAAAGCAAACCATGTGCAATTGCTTCAGACCGGTACCTCGGTTTTCTCAGGCGATGTTGATATTACACGTGCTGGCCAACAACTTAGCTCCGACCGCGCTACCTACAACAGAACCAGCGGTGATGTGACCGCTAGTGGCGATGTCAGGTTACGTGATAGTGAAATTATTATTGATTCAGAACAAGCAGAGTGGTCTTTAAATAACGATGAAGGTCTTATGCTTAATGCTGAATACCGCATTCGACAGATGCATGCCCGGGGTGAAGCCGCCCATGTTTTTCGTAAAGGCAAAGCCACTACCAACCTGAAAGACGCTACCTATACAACCTGTCCAGAGGGCAGTAATGTTTGGCAGTTAAAAGCCAATAAAGTCCACCTCAATCATGAAACGGCAGTGGGTGAAGCAAGCAATGTGGTTGTGCGTATGGGCGGTTGGCCTATCTTCTACACGCCATATATCAATTTTCCACTTAATGACGAGCGAAAATCAGGTCTGTTAGCACCAACGATTGGTACCAGCTCTGAAACCGGCTTTGATCTCGCAACGCCGTATTATTGGAATATTGCACCGGATATGGATGCCACCATCACACCTCGTTACATGAGCGATCGTGGTTTGATGCTAAGTGGTCAGTTCCGCTATTTGTCCGAATACAGTGAGGGCGAAATAGAAGCCTCTTTTCTCGGCTCTGACGATTTGCGTAAAGATGGCGATGAGCCCAATCCTTATTACAATGAAGATAGAAAGTTATTCACCTGGCAAAACCTAAGCCAGTTCGATAATGGCTGGCGTGCCGAAGTCGATTATGGGTATGTCTCGGATGATGATTATTTTTCTGACTTCGGCTCCGGCTTGAGTTTATCGAGCCGTACGCATTTAAATCGACTGGCAGAGACAGGTTACCGTGGCGATGTCTGGGATTTTACGGCTCGTGTGCAAGGCTATCAGACCTTGCGTGATGTCAATGAACAGTACAAACGTTTGCCACAGTTTTTGTTACGCGGGCATTTACCTGATCAAGCGTTGGGTTTGAGTTATGAGCTAGATGCTGAGTTTGTTGAGTTTGATCACAAAGACAAGGTAGAAGGTCAGCGTATTGATTTTGAACCTGCTGTCAGCTTACCGATGGGAACCGCAGCATTTTTTGCAACGCCACGTGTGGCCTTGAATCACACCCGTTATGATTTAAAAAACGATCGCACCGACAGTTTCGATGATAGCGCCACGCGGACCTTACCGATTGCCAGTTTTGATACCGGTGTCTTTTTTGACCGAGAAATCGATATTTGGGGCGATAACTACATCCAAACCATTGAACCGCGTGCTTTTTATCTCTATATTCCTCATCGTGAACAATCTGATATTCCTGACTTTGATACAGCATTATCAACGTTTAATATGATTCGTTTGTTTTCTTACGATCGTTTTATCGGACGTGATCGGGTCGGCGATGCGAACCAACTGTCACTGGCCGTGACAAGTCGTATTATTGATGAACAAACAGGTAAGGAAACCCTGAGTTTCACATTAGGACAAATTCAGTATTTCAGCGATCGTGAGGTCTTTCTGCCTGGCGCTTCGGTACAAGAAGATCGTGAGTCTGACATGATTGCAGAAGCCGTTGCCTACATAAACGATGAATGGTCGGTTAACGGTGAAGTGCAATGGGATCCCGATGTTAATGAATCAAACCTATCATCGGTAGGTCTACGTTACCGAGCTGAGAATGGCACTATTTTCAATATTTCACACCGTTATCGTCGTGAAAATGCCGCTACCAACGTGCAAGAAGGCTTGGAGCATCTTGATGTATCAGCGCACCTACCCATAAATCAGCAATGGAGTGTGTTTGGTCGTTATTATCGCTCTATTAATACCGGTAGAACCTTAGAAGGCTTATTTGGTGTCGAATACGATAGTTGCTGCTGGGCAACAAGGTTGGCTATTCGCAATTACGTGAATGAAGGCAGCATTTACAGTAACGTCGATACGCAAGAGCAAGATCGCAACTTGTCTATTTATTTGCAGATAGAATTAAAAGGTCTGGGCAGTTTTGGTAAAAAATCTGACAGCCTGCTAGAGCAAAGTATCAGAGGCTATCAAGCGGACTGAACGCGATCATAATGTGATTGTCTAACGACGCGACGCGCAGTCATTGCGCTGTTGCTTTATAATGCCTGCGTGAATTTTGGAGTAAAACGTTTCAATGATTAAGTATCTGATGGCAGCTTTGCTGCTTACCACTAATGTCTTGGCACAGCCTCTCGATCGCATTACTGCGGTGGTTAATGATGAAGTCATTCTGGAAAGTGAGCTGATGGAAATGCAGCAAACTGTGCGTCAGCAGCTTAGACAGAGAGATGCAGCAATTCCTCCTAGCGAGGTGCTCAACAAGCAAGTGTTAGAAAGACTCATCATGCAGCGCTTGCAGTTACAACGTGCTGAACAGGTCGGTGTTCGTGTTGGTGACGATGCTTTAAATGCAGCACTCAAGCAAATTGCGAATAACAATAATATGAACCTTCGTCAGTTTCGTGATGTTCTGGAAGACGATGGCTACAATTTCTCAAACTTTCGTAACACGATTCGTGAAGAAATGATCATTACTCGCTTACGTAAAAGCCAGGTAGAAGATCGCGTTGTCGTGTCAGAACGTGAAGTCGATAACTTTCTCACCACACAAACGATTCAAGAGGGTGGGGAGGTTGAGTATCAACTCCAGCATATTCTAGTCAGCATGCCTGAGGCGGCGTCACCGGAACAAGTGCAAGAAGCTGAACAACAGTTGCAAAAAGTACAAGCATTACTAGATGAAGGCGGCGAGTTTTCTGAGGTTGCTGCGGGTTATTCGGATGGTCAAAATGCCTTAGAAGGCGGCGAGTTGGGATGGCGGAAACATGGTGAACTCCCATCACTATTTGCTGAGGTAGTACCTGATTTGGAAGTCGGTGAGGTGAGTCAAGCGCTACGAAGCGGCAGTGGTTTTCACCTGGTTCGGGTTAAGGACAAAAAAAGTCAGGAATTACATCTGGTTAAACAAACGCTTGCTAGTCACATCTTAATCAGGGCGAATGAGCTGACGTCTGCGGAACAAGCTGAAGAGCGTTTACAACAATTACGTCAGCGCATCGCGAAAGGAGAAAATTTCGCAGAGCTGGCACGCGCGCATTCAGATGATACCGGTTCTGCTATTGATGGCGGTAGCTTAGGCTGGACAAGTCCTGGCGTGATGGTGCCGGAGTTTGAAGAAAAAATGAATGCCTTAGCCATCGGCGAAATGAGCGATGTATTCGAAAGCCGTTTTGGCTGGCATTTAATTAAAGTTTACGATCGTCGTGAACAAAATATGGCTGATGAATTCAAACGTAACAAAGCACGCGAGCAGATTCGTCAACGTAAAATTGATGAAGAACTTGAAAGCTGGCTACGTGCCATGCGCGATGAAGCGTATGTGGAGTATCGAGAATCTTGACACCAATTAAACGCATTGCGTTAACAGCCGGTGAACCGGCCGGTATTGGTCCTGATCTTTGTATTCAAATAGCCCAGCAACAGCAACAGGTTCAACTGGTTGTTATTGCTGACCCGGACTTGCTTCGTGAGCGTGCGAAACAACTCAATATTCAACTACGTTTAATTGAAGTTGATTTGTCACAACCGCCACAACTTGCTGAACAAGGTGAGTTATTTTATTTGCCTGTTAATCTCGCCGAGCCAGTGGCAGCCGGGCAACTGAATCGCGCTAATGGACTTTATGTGATTCAGAGCTTACAAATGGCACTGGATGGCTGTCTGAATAATACTTTTTCAGCTGTTGTGACAGCGCCAGTGCATAAAGGCGTGATCAACGATGCAGGCGTTGAGTTCAGCGGTCATACAGAATTCTTTGCAGAAGGCGCCGGGGTAGATAAGGTCGTCATGATGTTAGCGACCGAGCAACTCAGAGTGGCTTTAGCGACAACCCATTTACCTCTTCGTGATGTTGCTGATGCGATCACCCAAGACTCGCTGAATAAGGTATTGTCGATAACGCTCAACAGTCTCAGAAAGCAGTTTGGTATTGATAAACCACGTATCGCCGTTTGTGGCTTGAACCCTCATGCTGGTGAAGGTGGTCACCTTGGCAAAGAAGAAATTACGGTGATTCAGCCAGTCATTGATGCCATGCAATCTGACGATGCCACCATTACTGGCGCTTGGCCTGCTGATACGATTTTCAATCAAGATAAACTAAGAGATTATGATGCTGTGCTAGCAATGTTTCATGACCAAGGACTACCAGTTCTCAAGCATCATGGTTTTGGTAAAGCCGTCAACATCACTTTGGGTCTGCCATTTATTCGCACATCAGTCGATCATGGTACCGCATTGGATCTTGCTGCTACCGGCGCAGCGAAAGCAACCAGTCTTCAGGCAGCCATCGATATGGCAATCACTATGGCGAACAGTCAACATCCATCATGACACAAACTCAATACCCACGAGCACGTAAACGTTTTGGCCAAAATTTCTTACATGATGAGGGCATCATAGAAGCGATAGTAGAAGCCATTAGTCCAGCTAAAGGCCAACATCTGGTTGAAATTGGACCAGGCCGTGGGGCACTGACCAAGCCGTTATTATCACGCTGTGATTGGTTAGATGTAATTGAGCTTGACCGTGACTTGATACCATTGCTCAGAAAGCAATTGAACGATGAACAGCTAAACATTCACGAGGCAGATGCATTGCGGTTTGATTATCGCAGTCTACAAAAAGATGGCGAACCATTACGCGTCATTGGTAACCTTCCTTACAATATCACCACGCCCTTGCTATTCCACTTACTAGGCCAAGGCGACTGCATCGAAGACATGTGTTTTATGTTGCAGCGCGAGGTTGTAGAGCGCATATGTGCGCAGCCTGGCAACAAGCAATACGGCCGCCTCAGTATTATGATGCAGCACCAGTGCCAAGCCGAGTTATTATTTACAGTGCCGCCTGAAGCTTTTGAGCCGGCACCAAAAGTTGAATCTGCGATTATTTATCTGCAGCCATTGAAGCAACGAGTTGGCGGTGAAGTGGATTTGGATGTGATGGGTAAACTGGTCACGACAGCATTCAGCCAACGCCGAAAAACGATTGCTAACACACTGAAAAATATGATAACTACTGAGGTTTTTGAACAGGTAGGAATTGATCCTACCCAGCGACCAGAAACCGTTTCTGTTGAAAGCTTTGTTGCGTTGACCCGAGCGTACATCCAGAAACAGCAAACATGACAATATTCCTCGCGAAGGCATGATTGTCAAGCACAGAACATCAGCTATTCATCTTGTGCCGGAACTTATTGCCGACAACACAAACTATCCGTCTTGACACGCCGATTTTGCTGTAGTTAGATACACAAGACCAATAAAGCCAGTGTCTGGAAACTATGTGGCTATTGGGACTTGGACGATATAACTACTTATAACGATATGAGGAATCAAGCTGTGAATAAATATGAACTAATTGATGCAGTCGCTGCAGCTGCAGATATTTCAAAAGCAAAAGCCGCACAAGCTGTTGATGGTGTCACTTCAGCTGTAACTAAAGCTCTGAGCAAAGGTGATCAAGTCACTTTAGTGGGTTTTGGTACATTCTCTGTACGCGAACGTGCTGCACGTACTGGTCGCAACCCACGCACCGGCGAAGAAATCAAAATCGCTGCTGCAAAAATCCCTGCATTTAAGGCTGGCAAAGCACTTAAAGATGCTGTAAACTAGTCGTTTTTC
>NZ_GG657898.1 GCF_000156355.1 Methylophaga thiooxydans DMS010
GACAGATGGATTAAGTAAGACGGGATATAACGGGATTTAATGGTTTTAAATGGGAAGAAGCTTTTAATAATGAGGGTTTGAGTAACATTTAAAGCTTATTTAATAATTAATTATGGATCGCGATCATTTTAAATATAGTAAACATTTAGACACATGAATTGCGATCAAGCTCATTAGTGACGACGACCACTCCAAACAACTCGCCCAATAATCGAAAGCTCGTTCTGCAAATCAAAATCCAGTGATATCTCAAAAGGCTCATAAGCTGGATTATCACTGGTAACCTTTAACCGCTGACTTGGTAGGCGCTGTAGCCGTTTAACTAGTAATGACTCACCCATTCTGATTACATAGATGCCGTCACGTTTAGCAACGTTGTCAGTGTGATCAACGAGTATAACGTCGCCTGGACGCAATGCAGGCTCCATGCTCTCACCTTCTACATAAATCAGATATAAATTAGCTGGGCTGCTGTGTAGCTCGTTATATATCCATTCTTTTTTGAATATAAGTGCATCAGTTTCCTCTTCCTCGTGAATGACATAACCGTTGCCAGCTGATGCTTTTACATCAAACAGTGGGATGTGGGCGAATGTTTCCATAATGCTACCAGTTCCTGCTGAATAGTCTTTGATGCTCGATCCCACTTCTTCGTTGGAAGTGGGATCGACTTGCCCCACTTTAGATTTTCGATCCCGCTTTTCATAAGTTTCTGATTCGTTTGAATTTCTATGTGTTGATGATGAATTATCATCAACATCTAAGTGGGATCGAGTTGGAAAGGTTTCGTTCCCCGTCAGCACGTAATACGAATTAAACCCAAGCCCTAATATTTTTTCTAAATAAATAGCATCAGGGCTACGTTCACCTTTTTCATATTTGGCTTGTGACTGCCTTGTGATTCCAACAAAGTCAGCAACATCCTGCTGGGTTAAGCGTAGACGCTTACGCTCCTCTAGTATTCTGCCGCCAATGTAAACTAATGATTCCATTACAAGCCCTTGACAATGTTATTTTATGTGTACATAATTTTTGCAGGTGTTATGTTTTGTTTGCATTTATGTAAACGCTTATATATTTAATTACGGATTGTAACAATGAACTACAAGCAAATACATCAAGCATTGAAAGCCAAAGGTCTTTCTTGGTTAGTCGCTGGTGAAGTAATTGGTTGCACTCATCAGCATGTAATGAATGTTTGTGCAAGACGAGCGGAAAGTTTAAGAGTTGCACGATCAATATCCGTGCTAATCGAGAAAGATATTGCAGCAGTTTTTCCGGATATTCCCCGCTATCAGTCTGATGTAAAAACTGATCGCCAAGCCAAAATTGATCAAGCAAAAGCGCGTCTGGCAGAAGCCGGTCTTGCTGAGAGCGCCTAATCATGGTTGATAACTATCCGCATCAAGAGCACTTACATCCGCAAAAAGCACGCGCCCACAAAGCAGTTCAAACCAACGGCGATTCCAGTTCGGCGGCACAAGGTAAGTATCGGCTGGATGAGTGCGCTTCAACGTCGCAATCAAACTTTTTAGTTGATAAAGACGGAATGCCAGTTTCTCCTGGGTTTGGTGATCCAGATCGCCAATCTGCTTACAAAGCGTCGCGGATGAAGGCGGCAATACGTTTTCAACAACTTGCCAAGCAACAGTCTCAGCGAGTTGTGGAAGTTCCTCTGAATTGTCCGGTTCACGTATGTCCGATTTGTCAACTTTCAATGCTTTTAAAAAAGCTGATAGCTCGGATAAAAGCATGGTCGATGAAATGATGATGAATCCATCATTCTGCCCGTGTAAATACGCGGCACTGACGGGTGCTGGTCTGGTTGTTTTCACTTTGTTATCTCCTGTTTGGTTAAAACGCAGAACCAGCCTATCCCGTGCAGTACTGCCGCAACAATCAATAAATTTGGAAGTGGTGTTGTGATGAGAATTCCAAAAAGTAAGGTGGCTTGGAAACGCATCCAGCCGAACAATATAAAAGACGCGCTGCGGCTTAATAAAGAGTACGCCAGACAGTTCAAAAGGCTAACTGTTCCAGCTATCGCTGAACTGATGGCTGTCAGTGAAGACCGCTTATACAAATGGCTCTCTACTGGTGATATGCCAGTCAGTTTTATCCCGGCATATGAGCATATCTGTGAGATGGATTATGTCACCCAATATCTGGGTTACCGAAGTAACAAGCTGATGATTCAAATCCCCACAGGGAAAAAAGTGGATGAACTAGGTTTAGCCGAACTACAGCAGCTTTCTGCAGATGCAATGAGTTTGCTAATCAAGTTTTATCGTGAGGGTGAGTCGGTAGATATCCTTACTTCAGCGCTCACTCGACTGTTAGCTGGCGTGGCATACCACAGAGAAAATGTTATCTCTCAGAGTCAGCCAGGTCTAGATTTTGAGGGCGGTGAAGATGACTGAACAAAACAGGGAATGGTTCACAGCAACTGAATTAGCAAACAAACCAGGTCTTCCAAAGTACAAGCGTGGCGTTAATCAGCAGGCCTCAAAACAAGGCTGGAATACAAGGCAAGTAAAAGTAAGAGGTGGATCAGCAAATGAATACCACCTTTCCAGCCTGCCAGTAGAAACTCAGGCCGCGTTGATAAAACAACACCTGCCGACCCCAGTTAAGAGCAGCTCGGAAAGCACTGAATTTAGCTACGATCCTCAAGCATTATGGCAGCACTATGACAACAAGCCACAAAAACAAAAGGACGCAGCTCAGAACAAACTCAACCTGCTTTTGCAGGTCATGGCTCTGACAGAAAACGGTGGCGCCACACTTAAGAATGCCTTCTTACTGGTGGCTGATCAAAACGACATTAGTGAACGCACCATGCAAGGCTGGTATCACGGTACCAAGAGCAAGAAAGGGGTGAAATTCTATGCTCGTCAAGACTGGTTAGCCGCGCTGGTACCCGGCTTTGTTGGCCGAACGGTCACAGCAGATATGGATACTGAGGCTTGGGAATTTTACAAAGCCGATTACCTTCGCCTGGAGCAGCCAGAGTTCGAAGCCTGTTACTACCGACTACAACGTACTGCAGCCGAACAAGGCTGGAAAATCCCCAGCAAAAAAACACTGGAACGTCGCATCAAAGCCATACCGCTGGCAACCCGCGTTTATCTACGTGAAGGTGAAGCCGGTTTGATCAAACTGTTTCCTGCCCAACAGCGAACAGTCCAAGAGCTACATGCGCTTGAGTGGATCAATGGTGATGGCTACCAACACAACGTGTTTGTTCTATTGCCAAATGGCGATGTAACGCGCATGAAAACGTGGTTCTGGCAGGACGTCTACAGCCGCAAAATACTGGCTTACCGCGTCGATGAATCAGAAAACACCGACTCAATCCGAGCCAGTTTTGGCGATGTTGTGGATCAGTTCGGCATACCCGAACACGTCACTATTGATAACACCCGCGCTGCAGCCAATAAATGGATGACCGGTGGCGTTAAAAACCGCTATCGCTTCACCGTAAAAGAAGATGATCCACTCGGCCTATTCCCTACGCTCGGTATCAAAGTGCACTGGACATCAGTGATTGGCGGCAAAGGACACGGTCAGGCTAAACCTGTCGAACGTGCCTTTGGTGTTGGTGGTCTTGGTGAATATCTGGACAAGCATCCTAAGTTTGAAGGTGCCTATACCGGCCCAAACCCAATGGCCAAGCCAGAAAACTACGCCAAAAAAGCGGTACCCATTGAAACGTTCCTAGCAGTACTGGAACAAGAAATCATTGCTTGGAATGCCAAACCGGCTCGACGCACTGAAATCTGCAACGGCACAAAAAGTTTTGATCAAGCTTTCACCGAAAGCTATCAAACCGCCGTTATCAAAACAGCTAACCAAGAACAACGTCGCATGTGGCTGCTGATGGCTGAAGCCATCAAAGTGCAGAAAGATGGATCATTTAATCTTGATGCCGGATCAGCCACAGGACAAGGCAAAAACCGCTACCACGCGCCAGCGTTGCTCGACTTTGCAGGCCAGAAGATTACCGTTCGTTTTGACCCTCAAGCGCTGCATGAAATCGTCTATGCCTACACCTTAGATAATCGCTATATCGGTGAGGCGCAATGTATTGAAGCTACTGGGTTTGGTGATACTGAAGCGGCTCGAAGCTTCAACAAGCATCGCACTCGCTTTATCAAGGCCACCAAGCTGGCAGCGAAAGCCGAAGTCGCGATGGATGCAATGGAAGTGGCAAGTCGCCTGCCTTTGCAGCCACAGCCTGAAGTCGCCAACCCGAAAGTGGTCAGACCACTTCGCCCAGCGCCAGAACTAGGCCGACACATACCGCAGCCACAACTAACTGACGAACAAAAACAGGATCTGGCTACATTCCAAGCCGAGTTCCAACAGCCACAAGAGCCTGCAGCACAAATCATAAGAAATGATGACCCCAGAGCGCGCTACAAGCGTTGGGTCAATTTAGACCGTCGGTTGCGAGAAGGGAGTCAACTCTCAGCAGCTGATCAGAAATTCTGGGCGATGTACCAGAAAGGCGATGAGTTCCGCTTTATGAGCGAGTTCAGCGCTGACTTTGAGAGCTTCGACGAAACTGTCGAGGCATAAAAAAACAAACCCGCTGGCAGGCGGGTAAGTAAAACGTGATGAGGTAAATAATGACAACAAATCAAAACGTGGTCAACTTGGGAGACAGAGTCGAAGCCTCTGTCACCACGGCACCACTGAAAAACGTCATGCTCTGTACACGATTGCTGGAACAAGCGATGAATCGCCCAGCACATCTACCAGGTATGGTCACTTTCTTTGGCCCGAGTGGCTGGGGTAAATCGTTTGCTGCAGCTTATGCAGCGAATAAATACCGCGCTTACTACGTTGAATGCAAAAGCACCTGGACAAAAAAAGCGCTGCTCCTTTCCATTCTCAAAGAAATGGGCATCCAGCCAGATAAGACCAACTATGACATGGTCGAGCAAATCAGTCAGCAGCTGGCGCTGAGTGGTCTGCCGCTCATCATCGATGAGATGGATCACATCGTCGAAAAGAAAGCCGTCGAAGTAGTGCGTGACATTTATGAAGGATCAAACGCTGCCATCCTGCTGATCGGTGAAGAGAAGCTCCCGACCAAGCTGCTCAAGTGGGAACGGTTCCACAATCGAATGCTGGCTTGGCAAGGCGCTCAACCTGCCGATCTGGAAGACACACGACAACTGTCCCAACTTTACTGCCCGGACATCACCATTGCTGATGACCTGCTCGAACGCATCCAGCGTGAAAGCATGGGCGTCGCCCGTCGAATCTGCGTCAATCTCAACCAAGTTCAGCAAGCCGCCTACTCAGCTGGTACCGACCAAATCGACGTCAAACTCTGGGGTAACCGTCCCCTCTATACCGGCGACGCACCCAGGAGGAAGGTTAAATGACACAGCCTGTTCATATCACAAGAGCAAACGGCAAGCTGTCAGGTAGAGATGCCTGCTGGCAAGCCATACGTGAATTGAAAGTGTTTTCTTTACTTGACCTGGAAGCACACACCAGTGATCACAAACAGCTGAATGAAGTGAATCGCCGAACAGCCAGAACCTACGTGATAGGGCTGGAAGGTGCTGGCTATCTGGAACGCACCACCAAGCGCATGGGCGGTGCCATTGTCTGGAGGCTGACTCGTGATGTCGGTGTGAATGCACCTCGCGTCAACCGCAAAGGTGACCACGTCACTGGTGGCGAGAGCCGTGAACAGATGTGGCGAACCATGCGAATTCTGAGTGATTTCAGTTGGCGTGATTTGGTGGCATCAGCCTCTACGGAAGAAACACCTATCGAACCGAACACTGCCAAGGATTACATCACCTTTCTGGCTAAGGCGAATTATCTCAAAGAGATAATCCCAGCCAACCATGGTGGTGGTCTGGCGCGATACAAACTATTACCCGCGATGAATACCGGTCCAAAGCCGCCGATGATTCAACGCATTAAACAAGTCTTTGATCCCAATTTAAACAAGGTCGTATGGCCAAAGGATGGTGAGTAATGGATGAAGCGACAGTAGACGTAATTCAACAATTAATGGCATGGCACCAGAAACGAGTTGATGAATTGCAGCTGATAGTGGATCAAAAAGGTGCCTCTATCAAAATCGGTGAAGAGATTGAAATAACCGATCCGGAGGTGCTCAAAGGCGTTCATTTAGGCGTGAAGATTAGTTTGTCACTGCTTGGCAAGTTACCCATTTCATTAAAGGAAGGTGAGTAATGCTGATTTTAACAAGACGTGTGGGCGAAGCCCTGATTATCGGTGATGACGTTGTCGTGAATGTGCTTGGTACCAAAGGTAATCAAGTCCGGATCGGGGTTGAAGCCCCAAAAGATGTCTCTGTTCATCGTGAAGAAATTTATAACCGCATTCAGAAAGAAAAGGATGACAACAAATGAGCGACTGGAAACAAGTACTCAAAACCGAATGTGAGAAAACATCACAAGCCAAGGTGGCCGCTGTTCTCAGACAGAATGATGGCTTTCCTTCACCAACCGTGATTAACCAGGTCATCAAGAGTAAATACCCCGGCAGAACTGACCGACTGCAAGCACTCATTGAAGGCAAGTTTATGTCCGGCAGTGTGCAATGCCCGGTGGTTGGTGCTATCCCCAGCGACCAATGCATTGAATACCAAAGCCGCCCGTATGCAGCAACAAACCCGACACGCATTCAACTTTATAGAGCCTGCCGTGGCGGCTGTGAACACAGCAAAATTGGAGCCTAATCATGAACAAGAATTTGGGTAACGACATCATCAGCAAAAAAGTAGAAGACGTTCGCCACTGCTTAGCAGAACTAGCACGACGTGGCCTCACCATTACCGATATCAACATCGGTGAAGCCAGAAAGCCGACCATCACCATCGTCGGCTACAACGACAGTCCAGGTGGACTTAAGGGCGGCACAAAAACCCGCATTAAAACCGGCCTACGTCGTCTCGAAACCTACGCCACAGAAGTCAGCGGCTGCCAGGTGCAGTGGAAAGTTGTGGCTTAAACAGGAGTAACCCATGAATACAGCTATCAATACAGAGCAACACAAGGTGAACGCACAAGGTCACCTTGTACCCATTAGCAAAATCAAACAAATCGATCTGGATCGTGATGATCTTATCGAAGAACTGTTTGGTAAGGCCGAGTTGCTGCGAGAGCAGATGGTCGCCTTCAAAGCTCAGGCGATGAATGACGTTTATGCCTTCGTCGAGCTTGTTGCAGAAAAATACGATGCCAAGCTCGGTGGCAAAAAAGGCAATATCAGCCTCACCAGCTATGACGGTAAACGCCAGATTCGCATTCAAATGGCCGAGCTGTTGCACTTCGATGAGCGTGCTGAAGCAGCTAAATCCCTGATTGATGAATGCATTCAAGAATGGTCAGAAGGCAGCAACGACAATATCAAAGCCCTGGTCGATCACGCCTTCAAAACCAACACTGAAGGCCAGCTTAGTGCTGCCCGAATCCTCGGACTGCTGCGGCTGGAGATTGACGATCACAAATGGAAGCAAGCCATGGAGGCGCTGAAAGATTCGATGCAAATCACTGGCTCCAGCGCCTATGTGCGTTTCTATTACCGCCCGACCACCGAGAGCAAGTTTCAGAATCTGGCTCTCGATATGGCTGCTCTGTGAGGTCTTCTATGGAAATGATTGTATTCGAAGACAGGGGCCAGGACTTTCTGGAGTGGGACATCGATGAAGATGGCGTCGTTGTTGATTCAAGACCATTTCAGGCTGGTATCTGGAGTGGCACGTTTGTATCAGACATAAAAGTTGGTGAGCGACCAACCGTCACCAGTCCCCGTGATGGGGTTCAACGACAGTTGAAGTATCGCGTCATCGATATTCAGCCTAAATCCGCTTAACCAACGGCGCGTCAGCAGACAGGTGGTGCCAGCAAAAAACTAACAGACTGCAGCTGAGACGGTGGGTTTTATAACCTTTCTCCCCGCCGGGCAACGCCGACTGATCCACGAGACGGATTACTTAGCCCCTTCGTTGGGGTTAAGGCAGTGAAAAATCCGGGAGATGATATGGATGAATTAAGGAACCCAATCTGTTTTGCACGTTGCATCTGGCGGTCGCTTAGTCGTGGTCGGTATATATCTGGTCACAAGTACAAAACAGCAAAAGAGGTTACACCGGAAAACATTCATATCCTCCGCTGTAAACATTGTGGCCATAACTCCATTGCATGGAGCTGGGGATCGTTAGAGGAATCCAAATAATGAACATGAAAGAAGCAAGCGAGATGCGACCAGACATACTCACTATCAGTGGTGAATACTTTAACTTTATGTGTCCTGAAGAGTCTGAGTTCGACATTTACGTTGCCGCTCATGGCCTATCAAACATTTGCCGCTTCGCTGGCCACACTAATAAGTTCTACAGCGTAGCCCAACATTCGGTTTATGTGTCTGAAATTGTACCGCCTGAAATGGCTTTGCACGGACTGCTGCATGATGCCGCAGAGGCGTTTGTTGGTGATGTGGCCAGACCACTGAAAAACCTCTTGCCCGATTATCGTGAAATAGAGAAGCGTGTTGAAAAAGCCGTGTTAGGCCGTTTTGGGTTAGACGCTGAGATGCCTGCAGAAGTGAAGCACGCAGACTTGGTCTTGTTAGCCACAGAGCAGCGTGACTTGATGGCACCACACGATGATGAATGGCCGTTAATTAAAGATATTGAGCCATTAAAAAAAGCCATTGAACCAGTGTCTCCCAGCACAGCGTTTTTAATGTTTGTTGGCCGTTATCTACAAATCGTGGGGCAGCTATGAGTTCAAGACAAAAGCTAATCCAGCTTGTTCATATCGGCGCTAGCCGCTTGTTTAAGGACGAAGAAGCTCGTCGCACATGGCAAGGAGACCATACCGGTGAACGTTCGTGCAGCAAGATGACGGACAAAGAATTGAAACATTTAGTCAATTTGCTACGTGATGCCAAAGCGATTAAACCACCTAAACGCGCAGGCAGAAAGCCATTCAATCGCAGCCCGTATATGGCAAAAATTGAAGCCTTACTGACCGATATGCAACTCAGTTGGGAATACGCTGAAACCATAGCCTGGCACGTCACCGGTGGTAAAGGCCATGCAACAACAGGCCGTCCTGGTATTGAACGTCTGGAGTGGGTGCACAAGCGTCAGCAGTTTGAAGCGATCATTGCCGCGTTATATCAGGAACAGAAAAAACGCAGCCTGCTGCAAACCGTTGAGTACCTACTGGATGCCATGAACCTGAGCGAAAGCTATGTCGAGAAGCTGGTAGCAGGCCGTGCGAATGCCAGCAAGTGGCGTCGTAATGTGCCGCTACTCAATGCCATCGTCGATCACCTTAATGACAAAGTCGCGTTTGAACGTGCCACTCAAGTAGCGCTGCCATAAGCAAGGTACCGAGCCAGTGAATTTACCTGATTATTTACCACCTGTAGCCAGAGAGATAGCCGATGTGATCGGTCTTGATGGACTGTTGCGTCTGGTGAAACAGTTCGGTGGTGTCACTATTCGAGTGCCGGGGCAAGGTGACCTAAAGCAAGTGCTTAGTCCAGATCAATACAAACAGTTCGTGCATACCTTCCGTAATGAGAAAATCGCCATCCCCAAGCTTCAAGCAAGGCTATACCAAGTGGATCTGGCAGAGACAAGCCGTCTGCTTGATCAAGGCTTTACCAAAGCAGAAGTCGCCCGGACACAAAAAATTACTGAACGCGCTGTCTACAAACGCCAGGCTAAACAGCGTCAACTTGAAAATGACAAACAACAGGATCTCTTTTAATGTTCGATTTTATCAATCCACTCACAACTGATGACTTCAACGATAGTGTTGAGTTTTTATACCCTAATTTTTTGCCTAAAAAACAAATCACTATGATCTATGCCGATGGCGGCATGGGTAAAAGCTGGTTGCTTTTCGGGCTGGCAAAATATGCCACTGAACACAACAGTGGTAGTGAGCAAGGCGCGATGAATGTGCTGTACATCGATGTCGATAACCCCATCAGTGTGCTGAAAGAGCGTGGCATCGAACATAAACTGATCGAAGCCTGCCCGAATCTAACCTACTCGCACCGCAGTAAGTTCAATGGTGAGCCACTCGAACTGCTGGATGAGCTTGAAAACAGAGCCTATGGCAACGCGTTTAAAAACATGCTGCTGATGCTGGACAGTCTCAGAGACTTTGGTGATATCAATAATGACCTGACAGCCATGCGGATCGGCAACAAGCTGAAAAAGATACGTGACGCCGGTGCCACCATTATTGTGTTGCATCACTCCACCAAGAACGGCAGCAACTATCAAGGATCAAACAACCTACGTAACAGCGTCGATAATATGTACCGTCTTATCAAAGCGGACTCGCCCGAAGGTGAAATTCGCTGGCTGCTCGAAGTTAAAAAAGAACGTGCTGCCATTGCCAATATCGCACTAAGAATAGAAGTGGCAGATCTGTTTTTAACCGAACTGGATCTCGACGAAGTCACACTCAACGATGAAGAAAGAGCGTTTATCGACAAGGTAAAAACCGTGCTGAAGGAGCAAGGTAGTTTGAATAAAACCAAGCTACTGGACGCCTGCGGTCACAAAAAAGATGATAAAACCGCCCGTGATAGACTAGATCGCTTTGACCGTATTCACTGGCAATCTGAGAAAATAAAAGGTGCTTACACCTATAGTTTGGTTTAACAACCACTACAACGCGAACAACCTATCTGCTAAGTTGTAGCGGTTGTATCGGTTGTTGATAAAAGGAACTTAAAAATGAAAAAACTCGCTTTTTGTATCTATGCGCTACTACTTTCTTCATCAGTTTTTGCAGCCGATGACTCACTCTTCCAGCCATGGTGTGATGCTTTCACTGCTCAGGGTATGGTGAGTTTGGCAGCGAATCGCATTTATGGCAGCCCCAGTACATTGAATGATGAGCAGTATGAGTCGCGTAGTAACTGGGTAAATAATAGCTACCGAATGGCAGCTGAGAGATTTGCAGCCCGTTCCGGGCAGAGTTTTGAAAAAGTAGATATGGATGCAATGTCAAACGGTTGGGTTCAACGGTGTCAGCTGAAAGACCAAGTCCAATGAATCTTATAGGTAAATTTCCAGCTTGGTTATAACTTCCAGCCAGTCTGAAAAAAATAACTCAAGATTGCCCAGACTTCTAAAACCTGCTTAACTAAATTGTAGTAACACCCCAGCGCCCTGAACTCATTCAGGGCGTTTTTGTTTGTGCCAGAAAGCATCATGCAACCCATGGACACAAACAAAACCTACCCAGAACTTTTCCTCAAAGCAGTCAATCATGTCTTGAAGATTGAAGGCGGCTATGTGGATGATCCAAACGATGCCGGTGGCGAAACCAACTACGGCATCAGCAAGCGTCAATACCCCCATCTTAATATCAGACTGCTGACATTAGATGATGCCATTGCACTCTATTTCCGTGACTACTGGCAAGCCTATGGCTGTGGCGATTTGCCACCAGTCATTGGTTGTTTCTTGTTTGACTCGGTAGTAAACCACCGGCCCAAAACAGCAATCAAATTCCTTCAATGCGCTTATCGCGTGGAAGTAGATGGTGTGATCGGTGATGAAACGCTTGGCGCTATCAGACGTTTCGCTAATAACGAAGACTACCTTACTAACAAGCTCACTCTCAGCCTTGCCTATCGGGCTGACTTCTATCATGACCTCGCCGTTGAAAACCCATCACAAGAACGCTTCATTATGGGCTGGATGCGCCGTCTGTTTGTGTTGCAGCAATTTATCAATACAGAGGTGACTCATGGAGCCGATTAGCATTGCTTTAGGATTAGCGCAATTCGTGCCGGGGCTAACCCGGCTTTTAATGGGGGATAGGGCTGGTAACGTCGCTGATAAGGTTGTTAAAGCAGCCAATGCAGTAACGGGCGCAGGTAACGCTGATGAAGCCTTAGCCAAAATAAAGCATGATCCAGAGCTTCAACTAAAACTGCAAAAAGAAATGAACGTTATCGTTCTCGCCGAACTAGAAGCCGAGAACAAGCAGTTGGCCACCATCAACGCCACCATGCGAACCGAGTACACCTCTGGCGATTCATTCGTCCGTCGCTGGAGACCTTTCTTCGGTTACACCATTGCCGTGACATGGTTTGTACAAATGTCTGCTTTGGGCATTGTGATCGTTATTTCACCGAATGACGCTCCTGCTGTTATCAATGCCATGGTCAACCTATCTGGTATGTGGGCAATCGCGCTTGCTGTGCTGGGTGTCTCAGTGAAAAAGCGTTCTGATGATAAACAAGTGTCAGCCGGACAAACGCCACCTCCGGGCGTATTTCAGAATCTATCTACTCTTTTAAGCCGTAACAAGGAAAGTAAATAAGCATGGTGGACGTGTTCGACCGCGCCCAGGAGCGCGAACAAAAAGACAGGGATATCGCGATTCAGACGGTGCTTCGAAGTAGCAGAGAAACAGAACAACCTGATGAAGAAAACGGTATTCGCTATTGCTTGGATTGTGGTGAGCCGATTCCAAATAAAAGACTGGAAGCAAGACCAGACGCGGTGCGCTGTGTGGACTGTCAAAACATTAAGGCTAAGCGGGAGCGATAAATGGAATTAGATTACACCGCATACAGGTTTTGGTTTGATGTGTTTCTGGCTTTTTTGTTTGCAGGTAATTGGGTTTACACCTGGCTAATCAATCGCCATCGCGTGAATAAAACAGAGATTAAAGAAGTGAGCCAGCAGATAGTTAAAGTAGTTAGCCGAATGGATATCGTTGAAGAGCGAATGAATGGTGCACCAACGCATACCGACCTTAGCAATATCTACAATCGCATGAATGGAATGAGTGAAAACATCAGCGAAATGACTGGCTCTTTGAAAGCCATGACAACCCAGCTAACGCTAATCAATGACTATCTGTTACGAGGAGATAAGCGGTGAGCTTTAATCAAATACTCACAGAATCTATTCGTCTTGCCTTATTGCAGGCATTGGAGCAAGACCCTGGCTACTCGCATAACGAAAACATCTTGCAAATGATTTTGGCCAGTGTTGGTCATGATGTGTCTGCTGATCGTGTTCGTACCGAATTGCGCTGGCTGGAAGAGCAAGGTCTGCTGGCGATTACAACGGTTGGTGAATTGTTGATTGCCAAGGTGACTCAGCGTGGCGTCGATGTTGCGCTGGGGCGGAGCCGAATTGATGGTATTGGGAGAGCGCGACCATGATTAGAAAATTAAAGAACTGGCTGTTACAGCAAGATATAAAGAGCTTCGGCAAAGAAGTGTTAAAGAGTGTGGTTATTTTTTGCTACATCATTGCCGCTGGTTATTTCTTTGGTGTTGGGATGTCACATTCTTATTCACCCATCACCATCAGCGTAGAGACGACTGAATAATGGCTCGCGCCTCATCCATTGAGCAATTGCCAGCCGATATTCTGGAGCAGCTGCAAACCCTGTTGCGAGATCCGCGAGTCTCACAACTGGATGCCACAGCACAAATCAATGCCATCCTTGAACAGCTCGGCACTGATGATCGCGTCAGCAAGTCTGCGGTCAATCGATATGCCGTCAAGATGAAAGATGTCGGAGCCAAACTACAGCAATCACGCGAACTGGCCAGCATGTGGATCGGCAAGCTGGGCGCTGCACCGCAAGGCCAGGTTGGTAAGTTAGTCAATGAAATCATCCGCACGATGGCGTTTGATTCAGCAATGCATATGGCTGAAGGTGATACCCCTGTAGAGCCAAAAATGCTGGCTCAATTGGCACTCGCTGTTCAGCGACTGGAGTCAGCGGCCAATATGAATGAAGAGCGAGAGAAAGCCATCAGAGCCGAAGCCGCTAACGAAGCTGCAGCGACAGCTGAAAAGTCTATGGTCAGCCAAGGCATGAGCCAAAAAGCAATTGATTCAATCAAGACAGAAATACTGGGGCTGGGTTAAGCGATGGGCGCTGCTTTAGCCATATACAAAGATTACGATCCGAATGATGTCCTGCTGCCATATCAAAAGAACTGGATGGCAGATGACAGTATTCTTAAGCTTGCTGAAAAGTCACGACGTACAGGTTTAACTTGGGCTGAAGCAGCCGATCAAGTATTAGCCGCCTCATCGTCAAAGGCTGCGGGCGGTACCAACTGCTACTACGTTGGTTCTAATAAAGAGATGGCCGTAGAGTTTATTGATGCTTGTTCGATGTGGGCTAAGTCATTCAATAAGGCTGCCTCAGCCATTGAAGAGGAAATCTTTGAAGATGAAGACAAAGATATTCTCACCTTCACTATTCGCTTTGCCAGCGGCTTTAAGATTCAGGCACTCAGCTCACGACCCAGCAATATGCGTGGTCGTCAGGGTAATGTCTGCATTGATGAGGCGGCATTCCATGATGCACTTGATGAGCTTTTAAAAGCTGCGTTAGCTCTGACGATGTGGGGCAGCAAAATTCGAATCATCTCTACGCATAATGGCGTAGAAAACCTGTTCAATGAACTCATCGAAGACAGTCGATCTGGAAAAAAAGATTACAGCGTTCATCGAATCACACTGGATGATGCGTGTGAAATGGGTCTCTATAAACGCATCTGCCAAATTCAGAAAATTCAATGGACACAAGAAGGCGAAGACGAATGGAAAGCTGGGCTTCGTAAAAATACTGCCAGTACCGAAGATGCCGAAGAAGAATATGACTGCGTCCCCAAACAAGGCGGTGGCACCTATATCAGCCGCGCCCTACGTGAGTCCCGCATGCATGATGTGCCGGTGCTGCGCTATTCCGGTACCGCCGAGTTCAACCTGTGGCCAGAGCATCTTCGCCAGGCAGAAATGCTGGCCTGGTGTGAGGTTAATTTAAAGCCGCTTTTAGACCAGTTAAATCCCAATTTACGCCACGTTTTAGGCGAAGATTTTGGTCGCTCCGGTGACTTAACCGTGCTGACACCGATGACCATCAGTCAGCAGCTCAGGCGCGTAGTGCCATTTATGGTTGAACTGCACAACGTGCCGTTCAAGCAGCAAGAGCAGGTGCTGTTTTATATCTGTGATCGTTTGCCTCGATTCAGTGCGGCCAAGCTGGATGCCCGTGGTAATGGTCAGTATCTGGCAGAGCAAGCCAAGTACCGCTATGGCGTCAATGTGGTCGAAGAAGTGATGCTTAGCCAAAGCTGGTACCTGGATAATATGCCCAAGTTCAAAGCTGCGTTTGAGGACGACACCATTCTTATCCCGCGTGATGCCGATGTCGCAGACGATATCGGTGCGCTGCAAGTGATTAAAGGTGTACCGAAATTGCCCGATGGTAAAACCGATGCTGCCAAAAGCCGACACGGTGACGCAGCGATTAGTTTGGTCATGGCGCATGCTGCCAGCTTTGATTTGGCTTCACCGATTGAGTGGACAGCAGCCCCCAGCAAAACCGAACGCGACAACCCCGACAACGACTACAGCAGCCTGATGCAAAAAGGCGGTGGATGGTAACAATGGAACAAGTAAGAACAAGTCAAATCGTAGATGCCGCTGGTAAGCCAGTACAGGTGCGAGAAGCACTGAGTGAAGAGCAAACATCCAAGCTCGGCTTTATCAGTAAAGAGTTTGAGAACCATCCTTCAGGTGGTTTAACACCACGCAAGTTAGCCAGCATTCTGCAAGCAGCTGAACAAGGCAATCTGGTCGAACAGGCCGACCTGTTTGAAGATATGGAAGAAAAAGATGCCCATGTCTTTGCGGAAATGAGTAAGCGAAAACGGGCGTTGATGGGTGTCGATTGGGATGTGGTCGCACCGCGTAATGCCGATAAAAAAGAAGAAGCGCTTGCCGAAGAGGTCAAAGAGTGGCTGCTTGACATGGAAGACTTCGAAGATCACCTTTTCGATATCGGTGATGCGATTGGCAAAGGCTATTCGATGCTGGAACTCGGTTGGCATAAGCTGGGTAAAACGCTGTTACCAACGCTAGAGCATCAATCAGCACGCCTATTTACCATCGATGAAAATGATCGCAAAAAGATTCTGCTGCGTAACAGTGGTGGCAGAGGTGATGAATTGTGGCCGTTTGGCTGGGTAACGCATGTTCATAAAGCCAAGTCTGGCAGCATTGCCCGTGGCGGTTTGCATCGTATCCTCGCATGGCCATACCTGTTTAAAAACTACAGCATTCGGGATCTGGCCGAGTTTCTGGAAGTCTATGGCATACCAATGCGACTCGGCACTTACCCCAGCGGTGCCAGTGATGAAGAAAAAAATACCTTGCTTCGCGCCGTCATTGGTATCGGCCACAGTGCTGCAGGCATCATGCCCGATGGTATGGATGTCGATTTTAAAGAGGCCGCCAAGGGAGCCAGCGACCCATACCAGTTTATGATCAACTGGTGCGAGTCGGTTCAGTCTAAAGCGATTCTCGGTGGCACCTTAACCAGTACGGCACAAAATACCGGTCTGGGTTCTAACCTGGGTGATATCCATAATGAAGTGCGTCATGATCTGCTGGTCAGTGACGTGCGGCAAATTGCTGGCACCTTAAACCGTGACCTACTTTGGCCAATGGTTGCACTCAATATTCCCGGTGCCGATCCACGCCGTGGCCCACGTATCAAGTTCATCTCTGAGGAAGGTGAAGAACTTAACGAACGCGCCGAACGCGATAAGCTTTTGTTCGATATGGGCTACCGGCTTAACCAAGAAAAACTGACGGAGATCTATGGTGAAGGCTATGAACCGGTTCCAACTAACACCCCTGAACAAAATGATGCTGCACGCCCGAATGCCGCCGCTACCGCTGCAGCCAAAGCCGGTGATAATGAAACAGAGTTAGATGGTGTTGTGAATCAACTGGCAACACAAGCACAGTCACCGTTAGACGACCTTTATAACCGTATTAAATCCTTATTAGAGGAAGTGGATGATAACGGTGGCACGCTAGAAGACTTTCAGGATCGCCTGGTCGAAGCATTCGGTTTTCTTGACCCGGAAGAACTTGCTGACGTGATTCAAATGGCGCTGGCCACCGCTGAGCTGGCTGGGCGTTATGAGGTGTCTGAAAATGACTGAAATAGAAAATGAAATTCAAAAGAAAGAACTTAACGCTCCAAGGTTAACTCCAGATATGCTTCAGGCTGTAATCAAGTCAGAGCAGTATCACGTATTTGAAGGAAGCCAATTAACTGTCTGCTGCTTAACTTTACAAAATGGCTTTACTGTAACAGGTGAATCAGCTTGCGCTAGTCCAGAAAACTTCGACGCTGAAATAGGTGAGAAGATAGCCTATGAGAATGCCAAAAATAAAATCTGGCAACTGGAAGGTTATCTGCTGAAGCAAAAATTGCATGAAGCTGGCTAAATGAACATCAATTACGGCTCCATGCCTTTCAATAAAGCGGTTGATGCGTTTCGTGACAAGCTGAACCTGCCGACGGCATCCTGGACAGATATCTATGAGGGCCAGCATGCCCGTGCCTTTGTCATTGCCGGGGCGATGAAAGAAGACCTGCTTAACGATTTTCGTTCATCAATGGACAAAGTGATTACTGAAGGCATGAGCCTGAAGGACTTTCGCAAAGACTTTGATCAGATAGTCAGCAAGCACGGCTGGGGCTATAACGGTGGTCGCAACTGGCGCAGCCGGGTTATCTACGAGACCAATCTGTATCAAAGCCATAACGCTGGTCGATATGCCCAGATGCAGCAAGTCAAACACACTCGACCATTCTGGCAGTACATACACAATGATGCTGTCGAGCATCCACGGCCAGAGCATGTAGCCTGGGACGGATTAATCCTTGATGCCGACGACCCATTCTGGCAGACCCATTACCCCCAGAACGGCTGGGGTTGCAAGTGTCGGGTCAGAACACTCAGCAAACGCGATATGGATAAGCTCGGTAAAACTGGCCCGGATAACGCTCCTGCAGTAGAACTGGAAGATAAAGTGGTCGGTGTCCGAGGCCCGTCGCCTCGTACCGTAAGCGTACCCAAAGGTGTTGATCCGGGCTTCGCCTATAATCCAGGCAGAGCCGCTTTTGGTGAGCAGCTGGCTGATGATGTGATGGCGCAATACACAAAAACACGCACTCAGTGGACAACGCTCACACCACAAGGCTGGGCTGAAGCTGGCAGAGAACAACAGATACCTTTCACCAAGTCGCCGGTGAAGTTGGGATCACGCTTAAATAAAAAAGCAGAAGTATATGAGCAGCTGCAAAAACAAGTGGGTGAAGAGAAACTCTACACCCCCGGAGGCTTACCGTTTCTGCTCAACAGCAAGGCATTATCAGAACATATTGATCCCGCCCGTGCTGAGTTCCTGCCGTTACTGGACGACTTGCTGACCAATCCTTATGAAGTCTGGTTATCGTTCCAGCAACACAACGGCACTGGCAAAGTGGTGCTGCGCTCTCGCATTGTCAAAGCCTACGATATCGGTAAAGGCCGGTACCTGGTCGCGGTGGCCAATGTGAGAAAGGGGTTACTGGAAAGCTGGACGTTTATCCCGACATCACGCCGTAATTACCTGAACAGTCAGCGTAAGGGGTATCTGGTGTATGGGGATGAAGAATGATGGGGCCACTTTTCCTGACGCACCAGGTTGGCGGGTTTTTGATGCTATGGGCGTACGCGCCAGCATCGCAACCGATAAACATAGTATAGGTGAATAATGGCAGGCGCATCAATCAGTATCGACTATAGCTTCCCGGATAAAGCCATCGCCGCCCGGCTACGCGCCCTGGTCGATGCCGGTGAAGACTTGGAACCCGCCTTTATCGATATCGGTGAAGGTTTACTTAACAGCACCCATGATCGATGGGATCAGCAAGTCGATCCTGAAAGTAACCCATGGGAGCCACTCGATCCGAAATATCAGGCACGTAAAAAGAAAAACGCCGACAAGGTGCTGGTGCTAGAAGGATTCATGCGTGACACGCTAGCCTATAACACCAGCAGCCAGAGTATGGAAATGGGTACCAACCTTATCCAGGGCGCGACCCATCAGTTCGGTGATGAAGACCGAGGTATTCCCGCCAGGCCCTACTTGGGTGTGTCAGAAGACGATGAACAAATGATAATTGATACCCTTTACGAACACTTTCAAGATGCACTACGTTGAATCTCTGTGTGCCGTTCTAAGCTGTTTTAACTGTTGATGTGCGGTCAGTATTGGAATATAAAAGTATTAAACGATTGTGCGGGAATTTAAACGGGGTTAAGCGGTCTTTAATAGTGTTGCTATTGCTTGGATATGTAAAACTGTGACAATATGCCTTATTATGGATAACTACTAATAGGGAGTAACCCTGATGCTGATGGTTTGATTGGTGTCGGGTTTTTTTGTGCCTGATGGCAGACAAATATCAATCAAGAACAGACTTACTCGTTGAAAATGCATCGCTTCGGGGAAGTATCGCAACAATGCGAGCTGCTGAGTGGTCAAAAACTATAAGGTGGTTTATTGCTGGGTCAGCATTGGTTTTAGGGCTATATCTTTTATCGCCAGTTGCAATTTCATGGGCTGGTAAAACAACAAAAGCTGATATTGGCATTAACGCGAAAATCCACGCTGAAATTAACAAGGATGAAAAGTCAGCTGAAGAGAGTAGTTATCTAGTTGGCTTGCTCGGTGGTCTCTTTGGTGTGTTCGGGATTTTATATGGTAGAGGTCAGTCAAGACATAGAAAAAATGTGGTTGAACGCTATCAACCATATAAAGAGATGTATGAAAAAGAAGTGGACAGTAAGAGAACATCTAGTGACTTAACGCCAAGAGGCGAAACAAGACCGGAGGATGTGTGATGGATTCACAATTGAATGATTCAATATTACTGATCGCGTTATTTATTGGGATTTGGTACGCCTGGTTTGTTGAGTATAGAAGCTATTTGAACGACTCTACTCGTCAGCGCCTTTTTGATATACGTGATCAATTATTCAATGCCGCTGAAGCGGGAGAAATTGATTTTGATAATGAATTGTATTGCATTACACGCACGACTTTGAATGGGGTGATTAGATACACCCATCAGTTAAGTGCGATGCATTTTATCCTGACGTTATTTTTGGGCCGGAATGATATTAAAAATAGTCCTCAGTTAAAACGTTATCAAGAGCGTTGGGAGGATGCTTTCTTAAAAACAGAGTCAGAGCATCAAAAGAAACTGATATTAAAAGCCCAAAAAGAAATGCACCTTACTGTCTTTTATCACATTGTCAGAGGTTCACTCTTTTTAAGGGCGGTACTATATATGACGGCATTGCTCCTAATTCTAAAAAATCGCAAGATTGATAATGCTGTCACGTCAAAAAGTGTACGTAGTAAATGGACAATGCTGGATGCTGAAGCTAATTGCATAGGTCAAGCGGTTGCATCTTAACTTCTGATTGTTGCCGTTTTTATGCGTAGACGGTATCTTCAATAACAACAAATATTTAATGCCCTGAACTGTTTCAGGGCATTTTTTTTGCCCCGCATTCGTAGAGTGGCACCTGTTCTTGAAATAAACGACGAACAGGAGACTCGCCATGACATCATTCCCTCAAGGTCGCTATGCATAACGTAGCGCTTGCAATCTGCTCACTACTGGTCGGCACTGATGGTGCCGTCCAGTTATTTCCTGCTGGCAAGTTCGATGCCCCTCGCGGTGCGATGGCAGGGAGTGGCCCTTGGTATCTTGATGATGTTTCTGCAGCTGCACTTATTAATCGCGTTCAATCACGCAAGAACGACATCGTTTTCGATTACGAACACCAAACTTTGTTGGCTGCTAAAAATGGTCAGCCTGCACCCGCTGCCGGTTGGGGTAAGCCTGCCGCGTTGAGTTGGGTGCCTGATAAAGGTCTCATGTTGTCTAGTCCTGAATGGACACCAAAAGCCAACGGCTTCATCACCAACAAAGAATATAAATATATTTCACCCGTTTTCACCTATGACCCCAAAACAGGTCATGTCTTGGATTTACTTCATGTCGCGTTAACCAATAACCCAGCCATTGATGGAATGGATGATGTATTGGCAGCGGCTTCCCTTCTCCCGCAACCAAAACAAGAGGACGCTTCTATGAACGAGGAGACTTTAAAGCTGTTACGCCAATTATTTGGCCTTGCAGCTGATGCCGATGAATCAGCGGTGACTGCAGCTCTGACTGCTATGAATAAGCAGGTTACCAACATGGCAACCACATTGGAGCTGAAAGACACTTCAGGGCTTGCTGCGCTGACAGCGGTTAGCAATGCTCTCGGTGAGCTAAAGAAAAAAGCCGATAGCGCTGATGAAGCTGTTGCTGCTGCCACTGCGGCTACCCCCGACACCGCTATGGCTGTTATTAAAGAGCAAGGCGAAGAAATTGCTGCTCTGACAGCGCGCCTGGATGGCAATGACAAGGACGCCATGATTGCCGCAGCCAAAGCAGATGGCAAGCTCACTCCCGCCATGGAGCTGTGGGCTAAAGACCAGCCGGTTGATGTGCTGAAGTCCTACCTTAAATCAGCCGCCCCCATTGCCGCCCTGACAGGTAAACAAACCACCACACAGCAAGTCGATGACGACGGCAACCCCGTTCTGTCTGATGCGCAGTTGGCGGTTTGTACGCAATTGGGTGTCGAGCCAGCCGAATACGCCAAATCACTCAAAGGAGATAAGTAATGGCCGCATTAACCAAAGACCGTAATACCCCGCAACGGTTAGGTGAAGTTCACAACCATCCAGTGGCGGCATCAAGTGTCATCTTTGCTGGCTCTATTGTTGTGCTTGATTCATCTGGCAATGCTGAGGCTGGTTCAACGGCAACCGGTTTGAAAGCCGTAGGCCGTGCAGACCAGCACGTTGATAACGGTGCTGGCTCTGCCGGTGATAAAGCCATTGATGTACGCAAAGGCACGTTCTTGTTTGCAAACGATGGCTCGATTGACCGCACCGATATCGAAGCCACCGCTTACATCGTCGATGACCAGACAGTGGCTAACACTGACGACACCGGCTCCCGTAGTGCTGCAGGCAAGATTGTCGACGTTGATGTTGACGGCGTCTGGGTCAAATTCGACTAAGACTTCACTGGTTTAGCTAATTAATAAGGATGACACCATGAAAAAACTGATTCTCTTGCCGATGGCCATCGTCGGCGCTCTCGTAATGATGACCTCCGCGATGGCGGCTGACTGGTCATTGCCAGCCAGCCTAATGACCGGCCCTGCCTCATTGAATACGGCCATGATGGGTGATGCAATGCCAATGCTGGCGTTTGGCGGCATCATCATTAACAAACAGGCTATTCAAGATATTTTTATTGGCCTGAAAACCGTCTTCCATAACGCACTCAAAGCCCGAACCAGTAACTGGCAACTGACTGCGATGGAGGTCATGTCTAGCACCAAGACCGAAGACTACGCCTGGTTAGAACGTTTCCCGAAAATGCGTAAATGGGTGGGTGAAAAGCATGTCAAAGCCTTGAAAGCCGGTAAATACACTGCCACCAATGAAGATTGGGAAACGACCATCGCGGTTGATCGTAACGATATCGAAGATGACACCTTGGGTATCTACAACACCCAAGCCAATATGGCGGGTGACTCAGCGGGTGAACTGCACGACATCATCTTGGACGATCTGAAAAACAACGCCTTTATTAATGAAGGTCTTGATGGTCAGTACTTCTATGACACCGATCATGAAGTGAATGAAGATTCGGTATCGAACAAACTGACAGTGGCATTGAGCGCGGCAACATCAGCGGCTGCAGCGGCGTCTTACGGTGCGGCACGTACTGCAATGATGAAGTTCACCGATGACGAAGGCATGCCATTGCGTCTGGTACCCGACTTGCTCGAAGTGCCACCGGCTTTGGAAGCTGTCGCACGTAAATTGGTCGAAGCCGACAAGCTCGACGATGACAGCCCGAACCCCTACAAAGGCACAGCCAAAATTGAAGTCAATCCGGGGTTAACGTCTGATACTGTCTGGTTCCTCCACCACACCCGCAACGCTGTGAAGCCTTTCATTATCCAGATGCGTAAGAAGCCTGTCTTCGTCAGCCAGACGGATATGGAAAACGATGATGTATTCAATAAGCGTGAATACAAGTTTGGTGCCGAAGCGCGAGCGACTGGCGTGTATGGCTTCTGGCAACTGTCTGTCGGTTCCACCGGCGGCGCGTAGTTAATCAGCCTTTAAGACAACTTTATCAGGGCGGTTTTCCGCCCTGATAACCAAGATAAGGAACGCATGATGGAAAACTTACTACAACTGCTACGTGAGAAGGCATTCGACAAAAAGCCTACCGTCGAAGAACTGAAAAAGTTTGATGGTCTGGACAGCATTACAGCCAAAGAGCGTGATGAAGCCTGGAAAGTCATTCAGGACGAAAAGCAGGCTCAGTCTAAAACGAATTCAGAAGCTGATGATAATGGGGGTGGCGGTGACTCAGACAAAAACAGCACAACCACAACAACCACTACAACCGACAGTGACCCTGATTCTAAACCAAGCACCAAACAGAACGCTTTACCACACTACCGTGTGACCGTGATGCGGGATGGGTTTCGTCGTTTAGGTCGTGCCTGGTCAGGCAGTGATGATGTCGAGCTGAGCGAAGAAGAGGTCGCCATCCTGGAAGCCGATCCGATGTTCAGCGTTGTCGAGCTATAAGCGGATATCTCAACGATGCCTTACTGCACACAACAAGACCTGGTCACCCGATATGGAGAGGATGAACTGATCCAGCTTACGGATAAGCAAAACACGGGTCAGCTGGACACGGACGTCATTAATTTAGCCATTGCCGACTCAGACAGCATGATTGATGGTTATCTGGGTGGCCGTTACAGCCTGCCGATTGACCCGCTGCCAAGGTCATTGGTGCGTATTGCTTGCGAAATTACACGCTATTACTTGTACGAAAATCTAGCGCCCGATGAAGTAAAAGACCGGTACAACGAAGCAGTCAAGTCACTCAAAAGCATCGCCCGTGGCGAATTGAGCATTGGTATCAGTACAGAAGGTGCCAAACCTCTCAGCCAAAACACAGTGAAAATCAACACCGGTGGCAATGTCTTTAACCGTAAAGATAAGAGCTTTATATGAACAGCATTAGCACCGTTGAAGATCACATCATTGAAAAAGCACAGGCGTTATTTGGCAATACATTAAGCGCTGCTGAAGTGTTACCCAGCGCGTTGAACTTGGCAGTACTGAAACAGTTGGTTGCCTCAAACAGAACGCCGGGCGTTTACACCACGTTTCTCGGTGGTCAAGGCAACTCACGCGGTAGCCTCAATGGCCGTTTTGATGTGTATGTCATCACCCGTCACGTTGGTAACCACAGCGCCCGGCGTCGAGGTGACACAACCACCATTGGTGCTTATGACATTTTAGCGGCACTGATTCCTAAGCTGCATGAATCGACGATTGCAGGGGTCGGTTCACTGGCGCTGAAGAATGTCAGGAATCTGTTTTCAATGCAGCTGGAGCAAAGCTTCAAAGCCACGATGTATGCCGTCACTTTTGAGTTGCCAAATATGCCATTTCCTAATGACTTTGACCCATCAACGTTGGCTGATTTTGTCACCTTTCATGCTGAACATTCATTGGTCGACGGCGACGACGAACCCGACGCTATTGACCACATAACATTGGAGCAATAAACCATGCCAGACCGAATTTTTATCAAACCCGCCAAGCAGGCTGTCAATGTGCGAAAGCTACGCGGCGGTCTGTTAAATCAGCACGGTGAATACGTGCCACGTGAAGTGTATTACCTGAAGCGGATAAAAGACGGTGATGCGATTGAGCTAACCAGTGACGCCGACATTAAAAAAGCGTTGGCCAAGGCTAAAACGGATGCCAAAAAAGCCGTTGCTGCCAAACCCACAGATTCAACTGATAAGGATGCATAAGCATGGCTATTTCTTTTGATACGATTCCTGAAAAATTACGTCTACCGTTTACAGCCATTGAGTTCAGTAATCGGTTGGCAGGTAATGCCAATATTGATTTTAAAATGCTGGTTATCGGTCAGCGACTGTCAACCGGCACGATTCCAGCGGGGCAAGCAGTTCGTGCCAATAGCCCTGAAGAATTGGAAGCGTATTTTGGTCGAGGCTCTATGTTGGCTGAAATGGGCAAGGCACAAATCAATGCCGATCAGTTTACTGAAAAGTGGTTCTTGGCTTTAGATGATGCATCAGGCGGTGAACAAGCAACCGGGTCAATCACCGTTACTGGCCCGGCCACGCGAGGAGGCACAGTCTTTCTTTACATCGCAGGCTATCGCTTACTCATTGGTGTTGACGCTGCTGACACGGATGAAGATATTGCCAGCGCTATCGTTGCAGCCATTACGGCAGAGACGACCTTACCGGTAACAGCCGAAGTTAATGGTGCAGAGTCGACTGAGGTCGATATCACTTGTAAGTGGAAAGGTGAAACCGGCAACGATATTGATATGCGACTCAATTTCTACGATGAAGCCTTGCCTGATGGTGTCGGCCTCACCTTTGTGGCCATGTCTGGCGGTACCGGTAATCCTGATCTTACTGATGTGTTCACTGCTATTGGTGATGAATGGTACAACTGGCTTGCAGTGCCTTATACCGATACAGCCAACTTAGTGGTGCTAGAAGCCGAAGCAGAAAGTCGCTGGGGGCCAATGCGTGCCATCGGCTTTCGGGCATTTACTGCGTTTAAAGGCACCCACTCAGAAACCGGGACTTTTGGCAGTGGACGAAATGGCCCACACGTCACCTGCATGGGTACCAATGACTCACCGACTCCGCCTTATCTATGGGCTGGCGTCAATTGTGTTGTCGCTGCCGCTTCCTTGCAAATTGACCCGGCACGTCAGCTAAGAACGCTGGCATTGCCTGGTATTAAGCCACCGAAAAAAGAACTGCGTTGGGATGGTACCGAGCGTAATCAGCTGCTGTTCGATGGTATTGCTACTTACAGTGTTGATCGTGGTGGATTGGTACGAATTGAACGTCAAATCAGTATGTATCAAACCAATGCGTCCGGCTTTGCTGATGACAGTTATCTCAACATCAACACGGCAGAAACATTAGAACGCATCCGCTTTGAGCAACGGGCAATGGTGTCTCAAAAATTCCCGCGTCACAAGCTGGCGGATGATGATTTTGATATTCCAGCCGGTCAGGCGGTGGTGACGCCTAATGCCATGGAAGATGAGTTTTTAGCCTTGTATACCGTCTTTATGGATCGCGGCTGGTGCCAGGATTATGAAGGTTATAAAGCCACAATCATCGCTGAAATTCATGATGACGATCCAGACCGTCTGGATATGTATGACTCACCAAAACTCATCAATAACCTACGTGTCACGGCTGTGCACACTGAATATCGTCGTTAAATTTAGGAGTAAGCAATGAGCGAACAAGTCACAGGAAAAGTAAAAGTCAGAATTGACGGCGGTGTTATTGAGTCAGAAAACGAAGCCACGTTAGATCCGGGTGGTGTTTCAAGAGAACCGTCGAGCCATGGTGGCAAAACCTATTTCACCGAATCAGATTCACCACCGAACCTGAAGTTTAAAATCCTGCTCACGTCAACGGTTGACGTGACAGAGGTGAATAAGTGGAAAAACAAAACCGTCACGTTTATCACTGATACCGGCCAACGTTATTTAATGCGTAACGCCTTCACTGTGAATGTGATTGAGCATGGCATGACCAGTGCGGATGTCGAGATGTCAGGCGATATGGCGGAGAAGGTATAAACGCATGGCCACGATAACAATTTCACTCGAACACGGCGTCAAAATGGGCGATAAAACCCACACTACAGTCTTGCTGCGAGAGTTAACCCCTGGAGACATCATTGATGCGGGGCTAGCGTCTGAACGTGTCACGGCATCAGATGATGGCTATGTGTTTGCTGTCAGTCCGACATTGATGGGGCTTCATACCTTGGCGAAGCAGATTGAATCTATTGGTGATTATGACGGCATTGTTGATATTGATGACCTGCGTAAATTTCACCGTGAAGATTTTGAGCTGCTTCAGTTTCATGCAGAACGATTAGACCAGGCAGTGCTGGAGTCTGTCATGCAGCGGGGGAAGCATGATGCGTCTGGCGGAGAACCTGAACTGGCAGACGATTAAGTTCAGCCAGTACAGCCAGACGCCTCTTAACTACACATTAAATAGACCTTTAAGACTCTTTTATACGCAGCTAATGAAACGATGAGCCAAAACGACTTAACAACCAGCATCAACATCAACGCCGGAGGTAACTTCGGCCGCCAGATGCGTGTTAATGAAGACCGTTGGAAACGCTTTAGCAAAACAGGCCAACGTCAAATGGGCGTGTTGCGTAGAAGTGTCAGCAGCTTTGGTAACGGGCTTGATAAGTTAGGCAATCGTTACACCGCACTATTGACCGGTGCCGCTGGTGCCGGAACAGCCAAGTTTTTAGTCTCGCTTGAGCGTCGCTTCACTCGGCTAGGCATTCAAGCCAATATCGGTGCTGAAGCAATCGATGAACTGAAAAAGAAAATCTATGAAACGGCACAATCACCCGACATCAGAGTTGACCCAAGTCAAATCACCAGCGCGATTGAATCTATTGTCGAGAAAACCGGTGACCTGGACTTTGCTGAAGCCAATATCCGCAACATTGGTTTAGCCATCCAGGCAACCGGTGCAGAAGGCACATCGATTGGTGAAGTGCTAGGTGAGTTCCAGAAAATGGGCATCGTCTTGGAAAAAGACGTGCTTACGGCACTCGACACACTCAATGTGCAAGGTAAAGAAGGCGCGTTCACCTTGCAAAATATTGCGGCATTAGGCCCTCGTGTTGTCACCGCTTACACCTCGATGGGGCGGCAAGGTATTCCTGCTATTCGTGAGATGGGTGCGGCATTGCAGGTTATCCGTCAGGGTACCGGCTCATCAGAGATGGCAGCGACGGCTTTTGAAGCCTTAATGCGGACACTGAGTGATGCTAAGAAAATAGACATGCTCAAAAGCGGCGGCATCAAAATATTTGATGCTGAAGCTTTAAGTCGTGGCGAAGAAGTGTTGCGACCAATCAATGAAATCATGGTCGACATTATCAAAAAAACACAAGGCAAAAAAACACTGTTAAGCACCGTGTTTGATGCAGAAGCCATGCGTGCATTCAATTCTTCCACTGCCGAGTTCCAGCGCACTGGTGGGCTGGAAAGCTTAGATAAATTCATGAATGTCCACGCTGATGGCACCACCACATTAGAAGACTCGACCAGAGCAGCAAATGATGCCGCAGGCGCTATGCGAAACCTCTACACTGCCTGGCAACAATTTGCTGACTCAAACCTGACTACCTACATTCAATCATTGGCGGACACGATCAATGACATTGATAAAGAAACACTGGATATGCTCATCAAAGGTGCAGCAGGTCTGGTTGCAGTCGGTGGCACAGCTATCCTAGCGAGGAAACTCTATAAAGGTGGCAAGGGTATCTCCGACTTTGTTAAAGGCAGCAAAGCTAAATCCGCCATGGGTGGTGCACTAGGCGGGATGGATGGGGTAACGCCTGTTTATGTTGTCAATATGCGCGGCGGCATGGATCCAACGGGTATGGATCCAAAAAAGAAACCAAAAGTAAAAAAACCTAATCGTAGGCAAATGCTTAGAGCAGCGCCAAATATGAAAACAATAGCAGCGATGGGTGCCGGAGCGATGGGTACTGCTGGTTTAGCAGTTGGCGCTGCTGGTTTGGCAGGTTACGGAGCCGGTAAGGTTATTTATGATAATGCATTAGAAGGCACTGAGTTTGCTGACGCATTAGGCCGTTCGATTGCTAAAGCCTTGGCTTTGTTTGGTAATGATAATGCTCAGGCCGCATTAAGTGCGGAAAAACGCAGCCAACTGCAAATTGAAGTCACCGATAAGCGTGTCCAGGTCAAAAATATCCAAAGCGATGACATGGATATTAATGTCGATACTGGCCCTACAGTGGGGAATCTGTAATGGCCGAACAAGTATTGACATGGCGCGAGCAACTTCAACAATCCTCATTCCGTGGCGTTGAGTTTTATGTTGATGACCATACGCTCGAATTTGGTCGCCGTGTCCAGTTGCATGATTATCCCTTTAAAGATGATGCCTATGCCGAAGACTTAGGCGGCAAAGATGCTGTGTACTCCTTTCCTGCTTTTGTAGTGGGTGAAGATTACAGGCAGCAGCGTGACAAACTGATTGAGGCTTTAAACAAAAAAGGCTCTGGCACCTTAGTTCATCGTTACCTCGGACGTGTCCGTGTGCAGGCTGGCCCCAGCAGTTTGCGTGAAACCAATAAAGAAGGTGGTATTGCCCGATTTACTCTGACTTTTTACAAAGCTGAGTCACGCGCCAAGCCAACATCAAAAGTTGACACGCAACAACGCGTCAATGCAGCGGCCAAAAACGCACAAGCTGTAGTGAAGCAACAATTTACATCGGCATACAGCGTTACCGGCTTTCCAGGTTGGGTGAAAGAACAGGCGAAAACCGTCTTATCCGATATCGAGTCACGCTTTTCCGGATTAGGTGTTATCGATGCCACCATTGCCGATTTTGTTGGTTTGCCCGATGCCTTAGCGGGGCAGGTGATTGGCAGTGTCGGCAGTCTTTCTGCCATGACTCAGTTTCGTAAACTGTTCAGCTTTGGTAGCGAATCAGCCGCCGTGCCAACCACCACGCCAAGTCGTGTTCAGCAAGCCTCAAATCAGCAGGCAATCATTAACCTGGTACAACAATCATCACAAATTGAAGCGGCCAGAGTGGCTAGTACCCGTGATTATGACTCGGCTCAAGATGCGATTGCCGCACGTGATGAACTGTCTGAGGTATTAGATGAGCAAATGCAAGCGGCAGACGATGAGACCTATATCGCACTGCAAGATTTACGGGCTTCCATGGTTCAAGACCTGACAGAACGTGCCGCCAACCTCAAGCAAGTTCGTCGCTATACACCACAAGCGACATTGCCCTCATTAGTGATTGCGCATCAGCTCTACCAAGACGCTGATCGTGCAACCGATATCGTCTCTCGCAATAACATCGGTCACCCCGGATTTGTACCCGGTGGTCAGACTTTGGAGGTGTTGGATGCATGATGTCGCCTTGAAAGTGAATGGTCTGGACTGGTATGGCTGGGAAGAGGTTCGGATCAATCGTTCAATTGTTCAAATTGCGAATGAGTTTAATCTCAAGCTGACTGATAAATGGTCTGAAAACAGCGCGCCACGCCCTATTAACGATGGCGATTCCTGCAAGGTGACGATTGATGATCACACGGTCATCACTGGCTATATTGATGAAGTTGATCATAGCTATGATGACAGCACTAATGGCATTCAAGTAGCAGGGCGTGATGCAACCGGTGACCTGGTTGATTGTAGCGCGCCATCGTTTCAGTGGGCTGGTCGTAACCAATTAGAGGGTGCGTCAGTACTCTGTGAGCCATACGGTATTCCGGTGTCCTCAACGGTTGATACCAGCAAACCGTTTGCCACAATGAAATCAGATGAAGGTGAAAGCACCTTTGAAGTGCTCGATACCGTCGCTAAAATCAGAGCAGTACTGCTAGTGTCTGATGGTTTGGGTGGCCTAAAAATCACACGTTCCGGAACCCGACGCCTGAAAGGCAGTTTAGAAACCGGTGTCAACATTAAAGCCGGTAGTCGTAAACGCTCATCACGCGAACGCTTTAGTCACTACACGGTTAAAGGCCAAACCAGCAGTGCCTGGATAGATACGGTATCGGTGTCAGCTACCGTGGCAGATAAAGCCGTTACTCGTCATCGACCTAAAATTATTCTAGCTGAAGATGCCTTAGATGCCGCTGGCTGCAAAGCCAGAGCCACATGGCATAGAAATATTTCTGCAGCGAAAGCTCAGACATTTAATTACACGATGCTGAGCTGGTATTTAGACGATGAATTGATCGAACCCAATTGCCTTATCGCAGTGAAAGACCACTACCTGAATGTCAATCGTGACCTATTGATCGTAGGCATCACCTATATAGTTGATGATAAAGGGCTGCGCGCTGAGCTGATCCTTGGTTTGCCTGAAGCGTTTGAACTACAAGCCCTGCCAGAGCCAAACGATGAAGGCGGTGTCTGGTAATGCGTCGCTTACAGAAATTACTGTCACCATTAAAACGTGGCCTGCAACAAATGCTACGTGTCGGTGCCTTGCTTAAAGTCAATGACGCACCACCGATTCAAATGGTGCAGATCGAAACCTTATCTGGTGAGGTGATTGAGGTGCCTCGCATTCAAGATTACGGCATAACATCCGTGCCACTACCCGGAGCAAAAGGTGTCGTCGCGGCTATTGGCGGTAAAACCAATGGCTATGTTTGCATCAAGATGGATGATAAGCGCTATCGTCAAGTCAGTCTCAAGCCGGGCGAAGTTGCACTCTACGATAGTCAAGGACAACTCGTTCACCTCAAGCAGGGTGGCCTGATGGAGTTGATTGCCAACACACAAATCACGGCCAAAGTGCCGGTTTTTCGTATCGAAGGCCAACTGAACGTCACCGGCGACATTATCGATCACGTCGATAGCGATGGTCTGACCATGGCGAGCATGCGTTCTACTTATAACGGCCACAATCATAATGGCGATAGTGGCGGCACCACCAGTAACCCTAATCAGAGTATGACACCATGATGGATTTTGTTATCAAAATGGTGAATAAAAATGGTCGTCCACGCTTTGTGCTGGAAACCGATCCATTAAAAATTACCTACGTCGCGATACTGGAAACAGCCGTCATCGTGGCGCTTTTCACTGACAGACAAGCCGACTCAGATGACGTCATCCCCGATGGCACCAATGATAAACGTGGCTGGTGGGGCGATGCCTTGGCGTCTGTTTCTGGTGACTTGATCGGCTCACGGCTTTGGTTGTTACAACGTGAAAAGCAAACCGAGCCTGTGCGAAAAGCCGCTGAAGACTATGCCGATGAAGCCTTGCAGCATCTCATTGATGATGAAGTGGTTGATTCCGTGCAAGTCACAGCCAGTTACCCACGCGCTGAATGGTTAGCCTTAGATATCGACATCGAAACAGCAGACGGCCAGCTTTTAAATTTCAATTATGCCTGGGAGGCTTTCAATGGCGTTTAAACGTCCTTCATTGGCAGAATTACATGCCCGTTTAACGGCGAATATTGATAGCAGAACCGATGGTCAGCCACGTCTGCGCCGTTCACCGTTTAATATCTTTGCCACGGTCATGGCGGGTGGCATGCATGAGATGTATGGCTATCAAGCCTATAAAGCGAAGCAGTTATTGCCTGATAGCGCCGATGAAGCGCACTTTGGTCGTCTCGCATCAATTGAAGGCACCGAGCGAAACCCATTCGAATACGCGATCGGCCAATGTGAAGTCACCGGCACCAATGGCGCTGTTATCGAAGCCGGTAAAACTCTAAAACGTGCTGATGCGGTTGAATACACAGTCGATGATGAAGTCACTATTGTCGGTGGTGAAGCCGTTATTTCAGTCACAGCCGTTTTGCCAGGCGCTGAAGCCAATGCCATCGCTGGCGTTGCCTTAACCTTTGTCGATACCCTTGCCGGTATTAATGGCCAAGCCATCGTTGACGCAGACGGTATTAACAATGGTACCGACATCGAGCAGCTTGAAAGTTGGCGTCAACGTCATATCGAAAACATCCAGCAACCGGCTCAAGGTGGCGCGGCACATGACTACATTAGATGGTCAAAACAAGTGCCAGGTGTTACCCGTGCATGGCAATATCCGGGTGAGATGGGTGAAGGCACTGTCACCGTTCGTTTCGTGAGAGATAACGATGACAGCATCATCCCTGATGCGACTGAAGTGGAAGCGGTGTATGACTATATTTTTGAACAGCACCCTGTTACAGCCGGGATCTATGTTGTTGCCCCCATCCCTGTCGCTTTAGATTTAACTATCGCGTTGACACCGAATACCACGGTTGTCAAAGCAGCCGTTGAATCCGAAATAGCCGACTTACTTTCGCGAGAAGCGATTCCAGAAGATGGTAATGGCAAAGGCACTATCAAAGTCAGCCATATCCGAGAAGCGATTAGTATCGCTGCTGGTGAGACCGATCATGTTTTAGTTAGCCCGACAGAAGACGTCACGCTAACGCTAGGCCAAATTCTCGTGCCAGGTGATATCACATGGCAATAAAAACCCAGCAATACCTCACTATGCTGATGGCCTTAATGCCTCGCGGCCTGCTTTGGGACGATCTGCAACACGATCCTGACTTTATCGGCTTGTTCGAATCAACCGCTGAAGAGCTTGCCATCCTTCACGCCCGTGAAGATGACCTGTTAGACGAAGCAGACCCGCGTACCACCTATGAAATGCTTAATGAGTGGGAAGCCGCTTACGCGCTGCCCGATCCGTGCGTAGATGACGTGCAAACCCTTCAGCAGCGACTGGCTAGCCTATACGCCAAAGTGACCAATAAAGGGGGGCAAAGCATCCCGTATTTTATAGCCATTGCAGAATCGATTGGCTATCAAGTCACTATCACCGAGTTTTCGCGCTGGACAGTCGCAGACCGAGTCAATAAACCGCTTTATGGGCAGTCTTGGCAGTTTGCATGGCAGGTCAATGCGCCTGAAGAAACGATTAGCTATTGGAGAGTGAATGGCCGCGTCGATGAGCCATTAGCATCATGGGGCAATAAGCGCCTCGAATGCACACTCCATAGATTAAAACCCGATCACACCACACTCATTTTTTCCTACGGAGGATAATAATGGAACCACGTAATTATGAAGCGGATGCTTCAGCATCACCTCCTGATGCCCCAGCAGTACCGTCAGTTGGTTATCCAACAAATGGTGATCCTACATCCGGTACACCAGCGACATGGCCCGGCGCGCATTGGTTCTACAAAATGGGCGAGTCACTACGCAACGTCATCACTAATGCAGGCCTCACACCTGATGATGGTGATTTAAACCTGCTGCAGAAAGCCATCGTCAAGCTGGTCTCAGCCACCAACCACGTTGTACGGCTGGAAGATGTCACCTTTGGTCCATCAGTAGCCGATGGCGATGCCGTGTACTGGGACACTGCCAACAGCCGCTATGACCGTGCCATTGCCGACGGTACCGACAAACAGAAGATGGTCGGCTTTGCGGATGTCACCAACAGCCTGGTCGAAGCGTTTGGTCGTTCGGCGCTGTTCTCCGGCCTGACGGTGGGTGACAAGTATTATCTGTCTGGCAGTACGGAGGGGGAAATTACTGCAACTGCGCCATCCGAAAAGGTGGTCGTCGGTCTGGCTAAATCAGCCACCGTGATGTTTGTTGATATTGACCCGATTGCCGGTACGCCTATTCAGGATCAGACGACATGGAATACGGGAACCGATACGACTGAGAGTATTATCAGCCCCGACAAGCTTGATGCCAAAATCAAAACGATGGCTATTGGCGAGGGGCAGGTCTGGCAAGACGTTTTTGTCAGTCGTTCAGAGGGTGTTACTTATACAAACACTACTGGTAGATCTATTCAACTGGCGATAGTTCTAAGCGCTGGCAGTGGGCCTCGTAATTTCCTTGTTGACGGTGAAGTTATCTGCACTATCGCAGGTGATTCTGATGAACAATACGTTAATTTGATTATTCCGAACGGTAGCACATATCAAGCCGGAGCTGGAGTTCTTTCGGGATTTGATGTTTGGTGGGAGCTTAGATAATGAAATATTTTAAAGACGAAAATAATAATGTCTTTGCATTTGAATCCGATGGCTCACAAGATCATTTAATTAAGTCTGGCATGACTGAAATTGATGAGTCAGAAATTCAATCTGTCATAGATTCAAAACTAATAATCGATGATCGGCTTGCTAATAAGCATTCTGAGATTGTTCAGAAATTCAAACTAGCCATGGCTCCAGTCACGAGTCTTTATACGGCTGAAGAAATTGCTAGCTTCCCAACGCAAGAGCCAGAAGCAATAGCTTGGCAGTCGGACAATGCCGCGCCGACGCCACTGATTGACTTCATTGTTGCAGAGAGAGCCAGCGTTGATAAAGCAACCCTAGTCGGACGAATCATTAGCAATGCGTCCAATTATAAAAGTGTGGCTGGCCCAGCTATTGGAAAAAAGCAGGACTATGAAGACTTGCTCTATGCACTTCAAACACAGCACGAAGATGAGCAGCAGCCGGATGTGATTCAAGCTGATATTGACGCGATTGTTGTGGATTACAGCTAATGCCTAAGCAATCAAAAATATCCTGGTCAGACCTGACACCGGAACAAAAAATCAGTTTTGGAAATGGCTGTGGCCCTGACTGGCTACCCGAACCAGTTGCTAAGCTGTTATTTGGCTGGTTCTTCGAGGCGAGTTGCCGTCATCACGATTTTAACTACCAACGTGGTGGTGGTGATAAGGATCGTCTCTCAGCTGACCGAGGCTTTTTTAAAGCCATGCTGCGAGATGTCAAGCGGCTGCATTGGTCATTACAATTGCCAGCAGCTATAGAAGCTGTTGGGTTCTATGGTCTGGTTCGCTTCTTTGGCCGTTTTCATTTTGAAGATGGCCAATACAAATCGCTAGACCAAATACTGAAGTAAAGGAAGAGACAGCGACTCGGCAGTGCGCCAACACTGCCGAGCCGTCAACCCACAGGCACATACCCTGTGAGCCAACCAAGGCCATCCCGCCGCGTCGACGCAGCCGGGCCAGCCTAGCACAAACAGATAGAGGCTCACATGAAAGAAGTTAGATGTGGTGGCTGCAGCCGGTTACTGGCTAAAGCTGAATACGTACAAATCGAAATCAAGTGTCCGCGATGTAAGACACTCAACAACCTGAAGGCCATTGAGCCTCTTAATCCAGCACCAGCGAGTGCCAGACCAATAGAGGAAAAACATGGCCAAACCAATTATCCCGTGGATGGGCGGTAAAACCCGACTCGCAAAAGACATCCTGCCCCTGTTTCCGGAACATCAATGCTACGTCGAAGTCTTTGCTGGTGGCGCAGCGCTCTTTTACAAAAAGGAACCATCCAAAGTCGAAGTGCTTAATGACATCAATGGTGAGCTGACCAACCTTTACCGGGTTGTTCAGCACCACCTTGAAGAATTCGTCCGGCAGTTCAAGTGGGCCTTATCCAGCAGACAACTGTTTGAATGGGAAAAAGCCAAAACACCCGAAACGCTCACCGATATCCAGCGTGCAGCCAGGTTCTACTATCTGCAAAAGCTTGCCTTCGGTGGCAAGGTCGACGGCCAGAGCTATGGCACCGCCACTACCAGTCCGCCACGGCTCAATCTACTCCGCATCGAGGAGGATCTGAGCGCCGCTCACCTTCGCCTGGCCAGAACCAACGTCGAGAACCTAGACTGGCAGCGCTGCATTCAGAAATATGATCGACCAGGCACACTGTTCTATCTGGATCCACCGTACTATGAAACCGCAGGTTACGGTCAAGACTTTGGTTTAGAACAATACGAAACCATGGCAGAACTGGCCCAAACTATCCAAGGCAAAATGCTCATCAGCATCAACGACCACGACACTATTAAAAAGGTCTTTAAAGGCCTCTCAAATAAGCCTTTAAATATCAATTACACGGTAGGTGGAAATCACAATAAAAAAGCATCCCGTGAGCTGCTAATATGGAATTGGTGATAATTAACAAATGGAGTCACATTCTTAAGCGATGATTACACTAAATACCGAGAAAGGCTTAATCCGTGTTGATTCATGGGGAGATATTCAAGACTTAGCTGGTTTTGAGGAAAACCTCGATCCATCAGACCATAAATTAAAGGAGATTCTAGGTAATTATACTTTTACTGAAAAAATTCGTTGTGGTTTATCAACTTGTCATTCGCCTCATAACAAAGGCTATATTGTCTCAACTGAAGATGGCTATACCACTAACATCGGCCAGTTATGTGGTGCCAGTTACTTCGGTGTTGAATTCAACACTCTATCGAAACGCTTCGACCGTTTTGTTACTGAATCTGAAAACCGTGCCACATTAAGAGAGTTTGATATTGATTCTGTTCAACAACAGGTTTCGGAACTAAAGGCTCAGGAAAAAGGTGCCAATTGGGCTAATTCTAAACTTAGCCCGTTTAAACAGAATAAATTTCCTACCATATCTAAAGCCTTGTCTAGCATGATCAAGACACGGAGTAATCAACTTATAATTACCGTGAAAGCTACTGTGCAAGAGGTTGAAGCTATTGAGGCTGCTCAAAATGTAACCCTTGAAAGGCCTCATTATGTTGAACGTCCTGTTGCTGAAATTGCTGGCTTAGAGGCTTTGTATGATGAGAACGACATCAGAGAGTTGGTGGTTATTCAGCTTGAAAGCAATCTCAATCAATTGAGAGATGCCGATATAAATCAGCTCAGTTATCAAGATTTAGAGAAATGGGCGAAGTGGGTTAGAGAGGTTGACTCTTTAGTCAGTAAAGCCACACAAATCATTCTCTTTGCCAGAGTGTTTCTCACTAGAGAGAACTTAAAACCACTTGATCGTTTAGGTGGCAGTTATGATGAATCTTCTGCATTTACTTCTTATATAAAGCAGCTTAAATAGATCATTAATTACCTATAGTTAGTTTGGAGTTTGTTATGTCTGGTTTTGTTTCTGTTGAGGTCGAAGGGAAGCTCTATGAGTCTGAGTACCATGAAGTTGGTGGTGTGGTTCGGGTTTATGGTGATCTAGGTGACCCTCATAAGCCAGAGGTCGAGTTCACCACTCTTGGAGGTATGAAGCCAGACCAAGTCGCTAGGATTTTGCTGAGACGTTTGGTTAAGCGAGGAGTAGTTTCGCCAACTGACGATTAAACTACAGATCGCAATTCATGTGGCGAGAGATCGCAATTCATGTGGCGGCCTACAGCGGATCTAGCCGTTTTGGCGGCGATTATTTCGAGTTTGAGAAATAAAGCGTTACCGCGTGACTGGGTGTTATTTGGTGAGGTAGGGTTAACCGGTGAAATCAGACCTGTGCAGGCAGGCGAAGAACGTATTCGTGATGCCAGTAAACATGGCTTTAGTCACGCCATTGTGCCGGCGGCTAATGCACCTAGAAAGCCATTGAAAGGCATGAAAGTGACCGCAGTGAAACATTTATCAGAGGTCATTTCAGCGTTGCGAGAAGCTGCGATTTAATGTGACTCTAATAAGGTCGCCAATTCGCGATGTAAAAGGCCGACATCACCTAAATTAAGCTCTACCAAGCGTTTTAAGTGGGTAATGCTATCCAGGTCGATATGTTCACATTCAAAACCAATCGTAGCGGCATCAATGTGGGCTACATGCGTGTTCATTTCGATGACTATTTCGCCCTGCTGTAATAATAAGTCGATGTGGCAGGGCTGATACATCTCTGCCTGCCACTGGCCTGGTTTTTCTATTAATAGTCCTTTCAAAGACACATCTAAAACCTGACAATTTACATATAAATCACCATCTTCTGTGTTGATATGTGCCATGGCATCAAACGGTATTCGGCTGAATCGACGTCTTTCTTCAGTCATTTCTACCACTCCTTTGTAGCATGCTTTGATACTATCACTGTTTTGATAGGCAGGAATAGACAATGCTGTGGGTTAAAGCGTTCCATCTGATTTTTATTGTGACATGGTTTTCGGCGATGTTTTACTTGCCGCGGCTGTTTGTGTACCACGCGATATGTGAGGACGAAGCAGGTAACGCTCGTTTTAAGGTGATGGAGCGGAAACTGTATCGTGGCATTATGACGCCCAGTGCTATTCTCACACTTATCTTTGGTGGCTGGTTATTGAGTTTTTATTCCTTAGATCAAATTGCCACGATGCATTGGTTGCACGCCAAATTAACGTTGGTAATACTGCTGTTTGCCTATCATGGTGTGTGTGGACGCATATTGAAACAGTTCGCGGCGGACAATAATCAGCGTAACCATACTTTTTATCGCTGGTTTAATGAGTTGCCGGTTTTAGTCTTGATTGCTGTGATTATTTTGGTCGTAGTGAAACCGTTTTAACGAAAAAGGGCTCCGCATGGAGCCCTTTTTTTAGCTGTAATGAATTAACTTAGTCGTTGTATTCAAAAATTTTCACTACGCGTTGAACACCCGCTGAGTTTTTCACAATACTTACCGCGTGATCAGCTTCAGCTCTGCTGAGAAGTCCCATCAAGTAAACCACGCCACGTTCGGTGACCACTTTGACGTGGAATGGATCTGCCTGTTCATCAGTCGTCAATTTAGCTTTGATTTTAGAGGTGATCCACGCATCACTGCTGCGTGATGGTAAAGCACTCGGAGCAGCAATGGCTAGCTCGTTATGAATACGACGAACTTTGGTAATTTTTTTGACTTCTGCCGTCACTTGTTGTTTTAGCGATTCACTTGGGGTTTCACCTGTCAGCAATACCACGCCGTTGTAACTGGTGACATTAATGTGGCTCTGATCATAAATTTCTTTATTATTGTAGAGAGCGTAAGAGGCTTTAAACTCAATACCCTGATCGTCAATGACGGTGCCCGTCGTGCGGCGATCATAAGCAACAGATGCACCGGTAGCGGCACCTGTCACAACTGCTGTGGCGCAGCCCTGCAGCAGCAATACAGGTAATAATAAGCAGGCAATTTTGTTTATTTTAGACATGGTAGAATCCTTCAAATTCTAAAGCGTAATAGCATGTTGATACAGCGTTGTGAGTCGTTTAGTAAGCAGACTGGAAAGCATTTTTTACCCAGTCAAATTGATAGCCTGTTTTAGCTGGACTTACTGCGACGACATCAAACCGACAGGCTTGATAGCCATCACGACTTTGCTGTAAGTAATGTTCAGCGGTGTGAATAATACGTGACTGTTTGGTTTTATTCACGCTTTCTAAAGCTGAACCGAAACGAGCAGATTGTCGGTATCTCACTTCGATAAAAACGAGTGTTTCTCGATCCTGCATAATCAGGTCTATTTCACCACCTCGGCACTGATAATTCCGTGTGATGAGACGCATTCCCTGTTTCTGCAGGTGTTTCGCCACCTGTTTTTCTATTTGTTGGCCTTTCTCCCTGGCAAACATCGATTATTGAATGAGCTCTAGCTCTCCTTGTTTGAACTGGGCCCATGGCATGTCACGTTCAATCTGACCCTGTTCATTAATTGATAAAGACCCGGTCGCTCCCTGATAAATGCTTTCAGGATCGCGACTCAGTCGGTTGAGTTCCGGTATCAGTCGGTAAGCGTCAGCGCCCATTGCATAGAGCCTGAGAAGGCCACCGAAGTTTCCATCAAATTGTGCTTGTATCGCCTGATAAGCAGGATCTTGCTCTGCGTGTTGGGTAAACATCCACGGAATATCAGGAATATATAAGTTATTCAGATCAATATCCTGCTGTGGGTCTGATTGACCTGTGTAGGTATGTGAAGTCGCGATTAAAGGTAACTGTCCTGAGCGATGAAATTTTAGTTGTGGCACCAGCTGACGTGCTTTTAATGGTTTGGCGACCATGAACACAAAGTCGATATCTTGACGGCGTCGAGGCTCAAAATCCAAGGAGCGCCCCAAGGTGCTCTTTAGCGACGCGTAGCGTTGTTCACTGGCATCAAGTCCCATTAGCGGGATTAAGGTATCTCTGAAATCGTTATCAGATTCGTTATATGAGGCACGGTACAGTACGCTTCCGCCCACCTCGCGCCATGCATTCATAAAGGCCGTCGAGACACGATCACCCCAATCACCTTGCGGTGATAGAATCACGGCCCGTTGATAACCCTGCTGGCGAGCAAAATGAGCGGACGCAACGGCATCATCTTCTGGTGCTAGACCAAACTGGAACAAGTTCGGACGACTGAGGCGAATATCAATTCTGTTTAATGCCAGTACGGGGATCGGTAAATCAGTCTGTGTACTCAAGGCATCCACCGATGCTTTTTGTAGCGGACCAATAACAATGCTGGCGCCACGTGAAACCGCTTCGTTGTAACGATCGATGACATTGCTTTGACGACTGAATTCATCAGTGGTTATGTCTAAAAAATGTAGTCGTACATCAGAACCACTGGCGTAATGGGCTGAAATAATGCCTTCTTTGATAGCTTGTGCGACATCGGCGTAAGGACCGGACGCCGGCAGTAAAACTGCGATATCACCAATCTGTTCAGGTAAACGTGTGCCTGCGGTAACCACATTTTCATATAAGTCAGGATCAGCAGGGTGATTGGGGTAACTCCGACGCCAGTCTTCTAAAGCCACTTCCAGCGCTTCTGGATTAGTTTTGTAGGCTTTAATAGCGTAAGCCAAGGCAAACCAGCCACTATCATCTGCCGGCGGGATTCCAGGATTGAATAAATCTAATGCTTGAGGTGTGAGTTTTAACAGTGTTTGCCATAATGCGGCACGATTTGTTTCCAGTGCAGTTTGCTCTGCCAGTAACGTATCTAGTTTGAGATGCGTATTGGCTTTTTCTAACCAGTTTTCGGTCAGTGCATAGGCATCAATTTTGATCTGATAGAGTTGTTCGCTGTCACCCGCCGATAGCGTTTCTTCATCAATGTTAGCGACCGCTTTCAGCGCCGCTTCTCCCTGATTGTCATTGAGGGCTAATTCTGCACGTAAAATGGATGCATCGAATTGATGTTGAGGCGAAAGTAGCGCATCGTTGAGTTGTACCAATGCTTGCTGACTGTTTTCGGTTTGCTCAACCTGCCAAAACAGACGGGCAGCTCGCAGTAATAACAGGGCCTGTTTTTCGCCTTCTGCTGTGTTGGCAAGCGCCAGATATTCTGTTGCCGCTCTAGCAAAGTCACCCTCCTGCTCCGCGGCTAAGGTGTCAATTTGAGCGGGTTGAGGACGGGTATGTGGTCCCTGTACCGGCTGACAAGCCGTTATAAAAAAAAGAATAATGGCCGGTAACAGCAAGATCCGTTTGAAGCTCATATAGGGTGTCTGTGTATTAAACATAGGAAGCATCATCTTACCTGTTCGCGTATATTACGACCACAATTGCAACAAAATATTAAGGAGAAATGGTGACTGTTTCACAACCAGGACAATTGTTTATTGTGGCAACACCGATTGGCAATCTATCCGATTTATCTCCTCGTGCGGTAGAAACTCTGCAGCAAGTCGCTTTGATTGCTGCGGAAGATACCCGCCATAGTAAATACCTGCTTCAACATTACGCAATCAGTACCAAAACGATTTCGCTACATGAACACAATGAACAACAACGTAGTGAAATGTTATTGCAGCGTCTCCTTGATGGCGACTCCATCGCGCTTATCAGTGACGCCGGAACGCCGCTAATTAGTGATCCGGGCTATCGCTTGGTATCGCTGGTTAAACAACAGGGTATTCAAGTTGTACCAATACCCGGCAGTTGCGCCTTAATCGCCGCGATGTCGGCATCTGGCCTTGCCTCGGATCGCTTTGCCTTCGAAGGTTTCTTACCGGCTAAAGCATCGGCACGACGTCAAATTCTAGAAACACTCAAAGACGATTCGCACACTTTGATTTTTTACGAAAGTCCTCGTCGTTTAGTTGATGCCCTAACAGATTGTGTTGCCGCTTTCGGTGAAGCTAGACAAGCGTGTTTGGCTCGCGAGCTTACAAAAATGCACGAAACCATCGAGACCCGTCCACTTGTCGAGTTATTGGATTGGGTGAAACAAGATGACAATCAGCAACGAGGTGAGTGCGTGTTGTTGATAGAAGGCGCAGCAGACTCAGCGTCCGTCGACGAACAGGAAATGTCACGGCTACTGGCGTTACTGCTGCCTGAGCTTCCAGTGAAAAAAGCGGCGACTATTGCAGCAGCAATATCTGGCGGTAGTAAAAACCAAGCGTATCAATTGGCACTAAAACTTCAGCAGAAATAATCATGCTTAGGTAAAATAGCGCTCAGAGACGACCAGACAATCGCGTCAGCTATTCGTTGATGAGGAAAGTCCGGGCTCCAAAGGGTAAGGTGCCAGGTAACCCCTGGGGGGTGAAAGCCCACGGCCAGTGCAACAGAGAGTATACCGCCATGTTCTTCGGAATACGGTAAGGGTGAAAGGGTGCGGTAAGAGCGCACCGCGCTTCTGGTAACAGAAGTGGCATGGTAAACCCCACCTGGAGCAAGACCAAATAGAGGAACGTTTGTTTCGACAGACATGTGCGACCCGTACTGTTCCTGGGTAGGTTGCTTGAGGCAGATGGTGACGTCTGTCCCAGATGAATGATTGTCCACGACAGAACCCGGCTTATCGGTCGTCTCTAACTAATTTTCTGTTCATGTATCAATAGGGCTGCCTTCGCGATGTAGGCAGTTGCTTATGGTATGTGAGCTGGCACAAACACAGTATCTGGTCTGGCCAAAAGGAATGTATTCAAACTCCAATTTGGTTGAAGAGCCGGAAGTGAATTGATATTACAAAAGCAATGTTTGAAAGAACATCTCAGCGCACATGACTCCGTAACTTTCTACTGTCGTCAGTGTGTTGACTGTTTTCTATCCATTGTAAAGTCGGACGTTATTTTTACCACTATCTTTTACTTGATACATCGCGATATCGGCATTTTTCAGTAATGTCTGGGCAGTGTCTCCGTGTTGAGGGTAAATCGCAAGGCCGATACTGGCTGACATCTGAAGTTGGTGACTGTTTATACCAAACGGTTTACTCAGGGCGAGCAGGAGTTTTTCAGCTACTTTCATCGCATCGTCAACCGCATTGATTTTCGGCAGTAAAACGATGAACTCATCGCCGCCGATACGAGACAAAGTATCGGATTGTCTCAGGATGGATGTGACTCTGTCGGCAACTGCTTTAAGAAGCTGATCACCTACACCGTGACCGTGCGAATCGTTAATAGATTTAAACCCATCCAAATCAATGAACATGACTCCTAGTAATTCTTTATCCCTTTCAGCGTGCTTCAGAGCGAGTTTTAGACGGTCTTCGAATAAGTGACGGTTGGGGAGGTTCGTTAAGGAGTCATGATAAGCCAATAGCTTTATTTGTTCTTCCATCCTGATTCTATCGGTGATATCAAAGAACCAGGAGAGCACAGCAGGGCTGTCGAGATAGTTTACCCGGACAAACGAGCCGATACACCATAGGTTCTTTGCTGATTCTTGCGATTGGAATTTGAGAAGTTTGTCGCTGATACTGTGTTGCGTTTCTAAGTTCTGTCTGATGCCATCAAGTTCACTTTTGTCTACTAAAAAAATAGCATTATTATTTTCACTAAAAGGCGTCGCATCAGTACCAAAAAGCTCTAAGTGGCGTTTGTTGGTAAATAAAGTATCGAGTGTAGATAGGTTAGTAATACTGGCAGCTGAAGGGCTAAAATTCAGAATTTCTTTGAACTGAGCTTCATCACGTTTGGCTTGGATTCTGAGCTTGAGATTTTCATGCAGGCTTTTCCCTTGATCTTTTGCTGAATTGAGCATGAAAGCAGTAAAAATCAACAGCATGATAGCCATTGCAATGGGTATATCACCACTTGAAAGAAAGTAATGTAAGGCATTGGGTAGTATCGTGGCAAAAATAAAGGCCACAACAGCAAACTTGTCAACAGCCAAGGAGGAGGTTGCGCCTGTAGCCAACCCACCCAGCGTGAAAGTGATGAACAGCTGATAAACCAGTTCTACCTGTTGAGCAAAATAAAACCCAGCCCAGCCCCAGGCTAGTCCTGACATGACTGCACCAAATCGAAAGAATCGCAGGTGTATCACGATAACTTCGGGGTTGAAGCTAGGATGACGTTTAAACCAGTGATGAACAATAAGTCGGATGACATTAACGGAGCAGAGAATGATAAGCCATAGCAACAGACTACGGGTATTTATCTGATCGTACAGAATGACTGTCATGATGACCGCTAGACAGGTACTGATGAATAAGGATATCTGTACTGAACCGCTTAGCAGTTTGTAGTTTTCGTGTAAATTTACTGCGTTTTCGTCGCGATACGCTTGGTTTGTTTTCAACATAAAATAGCCAGTGACCGATAGCCTACTGTATTTCTCATACTGGCGGTCATACTAGCATAAGTTTTTTGCCTGCAAGCACGAAGAGAACGTCAGAACGTTACACACGCTTTGAGAGCTGCTTGCTTTAAACGACAGTTCCGGACGAATGATTGACCGCACCAGTCCTAGGCTTATCTGCCGTCTCTTTTTTTCAACATTACTCAACTCTCCACTCGGGAATCCCTTCGCCGAGTGGATAATGGCATTATCTAGGCGTAAACCACGCTCCAAATAATGACTGTGCCTACATTGAACACCACCAATAAACACAATCCTGCAGAAATAATTGAGGTTGAGACAACGTAACCTTTTCCGTCAGGAATTTTCATATAGATTGGAATGCCGATATAGAGCAGGTACAGGCTGTACCCCACGGCGGCCATCAACACTAGCATCGCTAACCAAACAATCGGCACGAACCCCACTAGGCCAGCCATATACATCGGTGTTGCTGTGTAGCTGACAAATACTAAGCAGCGGCCGAAGCTTGTCTCAGTGCCAAATGCTCTTTCCATTGAAAAGGTGAAATAGGCCATCATTAAGGTAAAAACGGTGATGAGCACATAAAAAGCAAGTGCCATCGGCACAGCCTTGGCAACGGGTATTTGATGGAATTCACTACCGGATAAGCTCCAGCCAATCAGCGTGATGCCTATGAGAAATGCAATGGCAGGTATTGCTGCGAGAACCGCCAGACGTGCTAGCCCAAATAGAACAAGATCTTCTTTTTCTTCGCTAATCGATTCCCACTCAGCATGAGGAACAGAGAATAGACCCCAGAAGTGATGATGGTGATGATGATACATGGCAGACTCCTGTCGTTGTTAATGGGTTGTTAACAAAAAGGATAAAACCGCTTCAATTTCACTGTATGCCCTTTTTGGGTGATGTACAAGTGAGTTAAATCATTATTTTTCATGGCTTTTATGGACTTAGCTAAACACGGCATGATCGACTAAAATCAGCAAAAATAGCCAAAGTAGATACAAAATAGAAAATTTAAAGAGACGATACGGTGCCTGTGTATTTTTTTTATCAAATAATTGCCACAGCAAATAAAACTGACGGCTGTTGAGTATCAAAATGCCGGTAAGGTAGATCAAGCCACTCATTCCAGTAACAAAAGGCAATAAAGTACAACCAAGCAATAACAGGCTGTATAACGCTATTTGAATGCGAGTGAAAGCGTCACCATGGGTGACGGGTAGCATCGGTACGTCGGCTTTGGCGTACTCGTCTTTTTTATGTAGTGCCAGTGCCCAGAAGTGGGGTGGTGTCCAGGCAAAAATAATTAACACCAACAACAAGGCATTAGGGTCAACTTGGCCGGTGACGGCTGTCCATCCCAACAGCGGTGGCATCGCCCCTGCCAGTCCACCAATGGTAATGTTTTGTGGTGTGGCACGCTTCAAAAACAAGGTATAAATCACGGCATAACCAATCAATGCAAATAAGGTTAGCCATGCGGTTAACGGGTTAACCAAAAACCACAGCAACAGCATTCCTGAGACGGCTAATGCCAGCGCAAAAGCTAATGCCTGAACGGGTGATACGATGCCGGAAGCGGTGGCACGATGACGCGTTCGCGCCATCTTGGCATCTAGTTGGTGATCAATCATATTGTTAATAGTGGCGCCACTTGCAGCGCAAGCGCCAATGCCTATAACAGCAATCAATAATTGACCTATATTTGGCCAGCCCGGTGTCGCTATAAAGGCGCCTACCAAGGCCGTGATTAACATTAAGAGCACGACTTTGGGTTTACACAATGCCAGATAATCTTTCCAATTGGCTCTAAGCGTATTGATTGAGGTCAATGTTGTTTGCATCAGATCACCCTGTCCATTTCCAGATTGTGATGGGGCTGCTGCCACAGAGATTGTGGCTTTGGTTGCAGGCGGAAAATAAGATGAATCAGACTCAGCAATAAAAGGGCTGCGCCTGTGTTGTGCAGTAATGCCAGTGATAAAGGGAGTAATAACAGCACATTACTGATTCCCAGACTGACTTGTATCAAGGTTAAGCTCAGAATGACTAACAGCTGTTTCCGCAGTAGCGTGTAGCCCCATAAACGAACGGCTAACAGCATTATGCTGAACACCACTAATAAAGCGAATAGTCGATGCACAACATGAATAGTGACGCGTGCATCTGATGATAAGATGCCGCCTTCGTAATTAGTTGTTTGTATATCTGAAAGGTTAAATGCTTGTTGTAAATCAAGCGCTGGTAGCCACTTTCCATGACAGGTGGGGAAGTCGGGACAGGCGAGTCCGGCATAGTGACTACTAGTCCATCCCCCCAACGTAATTTGCGTGATTAAAAAAAGTAAAACGATGATGGAAAACTTACGTCCTTGTGGTGCAACCGTAACCGGTGTGGTTTTGCTTAATTGAAGGAATAACAACAACAATAAGCTCAATAAGGCCATACCACCGAGTAAGTGTAAGGTGACGATTTGCGGTAGTAACTGCATGGTCACTGTCCACATACCAAATAAGGCCTGAGCGATAACTAACATCAGTACGCCACGGCAGAGCCAGCGGGTGTGTGTTGCTACGCTATTGGATTTTTCTACGCAGAAGGTTAAGACAAGAATGAGCAAACCCAGTAACCCGGCAATGTAACGATGGGTCATTTCCATCCAGGCCTTGTGGCTATCAATTGCCGTAGTGGTCTCGGGATGAAGTTGTGGTGGAATCAGCTGCCCATAACATCCCGGCCAGTCCGGGCAGCCTAGCCCGGCATCTAGCAACCGGGTTAAAGCGCCCAGCGTCACAACGACTAAGGCCATCATGAGTGCGATAAAGGTAAGCCGTCTTAACATGACATCAGCCTATCCGAGATACTTTTAATAACCAGTCGATATCTGCCCGCATGGCTTTACCTGAAAGTGCTGGCGGAAAGCGGATGACCAATCTGCCGTTTGGATCGATTAACCAGATGCTGTGATCCTGCCAGTCGAGTTGCTGTTCGTTGAACCAGTCAAGCAGTTGTGGATTGGCGATCGTGTTTATCTGATTAAAATCAATATCGGCATGTTCAACGGGAAGGTTTTTTGAGCTTAGCCAGAAAGCTTGTAGACGTTGATAGTCCTGACCTAGAGATGTATGCAACTGTTGCATTCTGTAGAGCTGTTGTTCACAGTTTTGAGGACATTGCTCACTCATGACAACCAGTCCCCATTTGCCATCAAGTTGATTCGCTAATGCTGCTGGTACAGCCAGAGTTTCGGATAATAATTCACCATTATTTTTCGTGTCCAGTTGCAATTGTTTGCCAAAAAACGCCATCGACCAGGCAATGATGACGGGTATCAAAGCAACCAGCCAGAGACTGGTGAAAACGGCCTGTTTTTTATTCATAAGGTGTTGTCCTTCGGCTGAAGACAATAAATCCCACGATGCAAACGATGGCAATTAAGCACCATTGAATAGCGTAGCCAAGATGCATGGCGAACTTATTTTCAATCTGGACGGGAGCTGGCGTTAAGTTAGCAATCGCATCGTTTGCATAAACAACATAGGGAAACAACTGATACTGAAAATGTGCATTCAATAAAGGCAGTTGTATCTGCTGCATGATGTAGGGCCATTCGGGGTCAGCTTCGGCCTTTGCCAACATGAAACCCGGCTCGGGTTTTTTCGTTAAACCGCTCACCGCAAGTACATCGGGTAACTCAACGAGGGTGATGGGCTTATCCTGTTTCGACTGCCAACCTAAATTTACCAACACAGGGTAGGTGTGCGTATTAATCTGGGCAATAACCTGCCAACCCACGATGCCGTGATGGATTTGATTATCTAAAAAGAATAGCCGTTTTAGATCGCCACTTAAACGAACAGCTCGAAACTCCGTCAACTGTGGAGAAAGTTGTGTTGGTGGTAGTGAAGATTGCTTAAGGAAAAATGCATATCGCTGCTGTGCTGTCTGTGCACGCTGCCATTGCCAGTGTGCTAAAAAAAGACACACGATGACGGCACTACAAACAAAGATTAAATAGGCAGGGTGCACTGAAAAGTGCCAATTTAACGCTTTGCATTCAACCTGCTTTGTATTCAACGAAAGCCTCCAATACGTGTGACGCGCTGACTTAATTCCTCTTCGTTAAAGTATATAAACCGTGGTAAAAAGCAGTATCCAGACCACATCGACAAAGTGCCAATACCAAGCCCCTGCCTCAAAGGCGAAATGCTTTTCACCCGTGAAGTGACCCTGATACACACGCAGCAATAACACCATAAGAATAATGCTACCGATAGTGACGTGAGCGCCATGAAATCCGGTTAGTAAAAAGAATGTTGCGCCGTAAATGCCTGACTCTAATGTTAGATTCAGCTCATTGTAGGCTTCAAAATACTCAAAAATTTGCAGTGTCAAAAAGCTCAAACCCAAGGCGATAGTGATACCCAGCCAGAGTTTAACTTTTGGGCGATTGCCTTTTTTCAGAAATTTATGAGCTGCCAGTAAAGTGAAGCTGGACGCTACCAATAAGATGGTATTCAGTAAAGGAATATGCCATGGGTCGATGATGGCTTTAATCGGGCGGAATTGGTCTGTATTCGGTGCTTCAAGCAATGGCCAGACAGCGGTGAAATCTGGCCAGAGCATATTGGCTAAGCCTTTATCACCTTCTCCCCCAAGCCAGGGCACGGCAAAAACACGGATATAAAAGAGTGCGCCGAAGAAAGCGAAAAAGAACATGACCTCGGAAAAAATAAACCATGACATGCTGTAGCGAAAGGACAGATCCAATTGCGGTGAGTAGAGTCCCTTGCGACTTTCGGCTATCACCGCCGCAAACCAGCCAATCAGCATGCCGGCTAAAATTAAAATTCCTGAAAAGAGCATGATCTGAGCCAGCAGACTGGCTTGCTCTTGCTGCAAGCTATAAAGCAATAGCGCTGTGCCGCCTAAGGTACCAAATAATCCGATAGCACCAATAATCGGCCAGTAGCTTTGTGCCGGAACGTAATAGGCTTGGGGTGACTGTACCATGGCGTGCTCCCTCCCTAAATGGGCGAAATGCTATCTCGCGCTAGCAGTGGCTGTTTCGCTTATATCAAATAATGTGTACGACAGCGTCAGTTTTGTAATGTGTTCGGGCAAGGCTGGATCGAGGAAAAAGACCAGTGGAAATTGTTTAGATTCACTGGCTTCAAGTGGTTGCTTTTGAAAACAAAAACATTCCACTTTGTTTAAATAATCGGCCGCGACAGCCGGAGAAACACTCGGAATTGCCTGAGCAATGACCGCTCGGTCGTAGGTGTTTTTTATCTCAAAACTGGTTTGTTTTCTTTCACCTAATTTCAGCGCTATTTCTTCTTGTTGTGGTGAAAAGTCCCAAGGTAAATTGGCATTACGGTTTGCCACAAACTGTATGGTTATCATGCGCTCACTGTTTGAAGAGATAACGTCGCCTTGATATTGCCCTTTGGTTTTTCCATTTAGGCCAGTTACCTCACAAAAGACGTCGTACAACGGCACCAGCATAAAACCGAATGCAAACATCACACACACCGCACAGATAAGACCGCTAGGTGTGGTGAGGTTAAACCAGCGTTTCATTTTTCACCTACCACTGGTGGTGTGCTGAATGTGTGGTAAGGCGCCGGGGTGGGAACGCTCCACTCCAACCCTTTAGCGCCATCCCAAGGCAATTGCTCAGCCGCTTTACCGCTACGAACAGTTTTTATGATGATGTAGACAAACAGCAGTTGTGTGGTGCCGAACAAGAAAGCACCGAGACTGGTTATCATATTAAAATCGGCAAATTGCAAAGCGTAATCGGGGATCCGTCTGGGCATTCCGGCGAGGCCAACAAAATGCATTGGAAAGAATGTCAGGTTGACACCAATAAATGACAGCCAGAAATGTAGCTGCCCTAGCTTTTCGTTGTACATTTTGCCGCACCATTTCGGCAGCCAATAGTAGACACCAGCGATAATGCCAAATACCGACCCGGGGACTAATACGTAATGGAAATGTGCCACCACAAAATAGGTATCGTGGTACTGAAAGTCAGCAGGCGCTATTGCCAGCATTAATCCTGACAAACCGCCAATAGTAAATAACACGATAAAGGCGATAGCGAATAACATCGGCGTCTCAAAGGTCATTGAGCCTTTAAACATGGTACTGACCCAGTTAAATACCTTCACCCCGGTCGGTACAGCGATCAACATTGTTGTATACATGAAAAACAGCTCACCGGTCAGTGGCATGCCAACCGTAAACATATGATGTGCCCAAACAATGAATGACATCACCGCAATGGCAGCGGTGGCATAGACCATTGAGTGATAACCGAATAACGGTTTACGGGAAAAGGTCGGCACAATTTGAGACACCACCCCAAAGGCGGGTAGTACCATGATGTACACCTCGGGATGGGCAAAGAACCAGAACACATGCTGGAACAAAACTGGATCACCACCACCGGCGGCATTGAAGAAACTGGTGCCAAAATGCACGTCCATTAACATCATGGTGACAACGGCGGCCAATACCGGCATCACAGCGATTAACAAGAAGGCGGTAATGAGCCATGTCCAGACAAACAAGGGAAGATCCATCATCTTCATACCCGGCGCCCGCATATTGAATATGGTGACGATAATATTAATCGCCCCCATGATGGATGAAATTCCCATCATATGAATGGCAAAAATAAAGAAGGTCACACTCGGCGGTGCATAGGTAGTTGAGAGCGGTGCATAAAATGTCCAGCCAAAGTCAGGGGCACCACCCGCCATGAACAAGGTTGATAACAGCATGGCAAACGCAAACGGCAAGATCCAGAAGCTCCAGTTATTAAGCCGTGGCAACGCCATGTCCGGAGCACCTATCATCAACGGAACTTGCCAGTTGGCAAGCCCGACAAAAGCTGGCATCACCGCCCCAAACACCATGATAAGACCGTGCATGGTCGTCATTTGGTTGAAAAACTCCGGCACGACTAGTTGCAAGCCCGGCTGGAATAACTCAGCACGAATCACAAACGCCATACTGCCACCAACAAACAGCATGATCAGGCTAAAGACCAGATATAGTGTGCCAATGTCTTTGTGATTAGTGGTTAAAATCCAGCGCGTCCATCCTTTGGCTGGTCCGTGATGTGCAGTATCCATATGTTCGCTCATAAAGACCTCACTGCTTTTCCATGACTGCTTGCACTTCCGCAGGCGTCACCTTATCGCCAGTTTTGTTATCCCAGCTATTGCGTTCGTAGGTGATAACGGCGGCAATGTCCACGGCGGATAATTGCTCGCCGAATGCGGGCATGCCTTTTTCTAGACGACCCTGAATAACAATGGCCATATGATCCGCTTTAGGCCCGAGCGCAATAGGGCTCCCATTCAATGCAGGGAATGCTTGTGGAATGCCTGAACCATCAGCCTGATGACAGACGGCACAATTTTTTTCGTAAATCTTGGCACCCGCTGTCATTAGCTGTTCTTGCGACCACTCCAACTCAGTCGAAGCCGCTTCAGCTTGTTTGAGGGCTTTTTGTTCATCCAGCCACAGCGCATAATCATCCTCACTGACGGCTTTGACCTCAATAGGCATAAAGGCATGGTGCATTCCACAGAGCTCAGCACATTGCCCGCGATAGGTGCCGGGTTTATCGATGCGAGTCCAGGATTCATTGATAAAGCCCGGAACAGCATCTTTCTTAATTGCCAGATCGGGTACCCACCATGCATGAATCACATCGTTGGAGGTGAATAAGAAGCGTATTTTCTTATTGATCGGTACGACCAGAGGATTATCTACTTCGAGTAAATAATTGGGATTTTTCTTTTTTCTATTCTCAATTTCTTCTTTTGATGTGGCTAAAATACTGAAAAATCCAAGATCTTCGCCGATGTATTTGTAATGCCACTTCCACTGATGCCCAGTGACTTGGATATCAATATCGGATTCGCTGGTGTCATACATGTCGACGAGAGTCTTTGTGGCTGGAACGGCCATCGCGACAAGAATCACAATCGGAATGATGGTCCAGATGATCTCTACCAAGACGCTGCCATGAAATTGTGAGGCTTTGGCACCTTTGGATTTACGATGATGGAAAATGGACCAGAACATCACGCCAAATACCACGATGGCAATCACAAGACAGATATAAAAAATCGTCATGTGTAAGCCGTATATGGACTGACTGGTTTGGGTGACGCCCGCAGGCATATTGAATTCCAAGGCAACGGAAGTGCCCGGGGATAGGACAAGAGCTGAACAGATGAGCTGTAGTAGTTGGCGCATAAAACTACTCCTTGCATCACTAGTACGTCCATCATTGGCTGTACTTAGCAAAAATTATCTTGCTCGTTGCGTGCAGTATATGCCTATTTTTCCGAGGGTTGCAATTCAGGCAAAAACACTTGCGCCATAAGACCTTTATTGTGCTCAGTTTCGAGACAGTGATACGGCGCTATAGATATAATGTCTGAACGTCAGTCAGTAAGTGTTATATCCGCCTATCGAACAACATCCAATCAATACGCACGGAAACCAGCAACGGACATTGGTGAACTTTTGAACAATGACACGATGAGAAAATTTATCAGTGTCATCTGATCTAGAATTTACTTTAACTTCCGATGCCACTTTTTTGATAAAAAAGTAGTCCTTGTAAAAGCCCTCTAATACTTTTCTCCCACTTTCATGAAATGGCGCTAAGTCATTGTCATAAAAAGAGGAATTTGTTGATTTAGATGCTTGACTTCATGCATTTGCACTCCTATAGTGTCGACAAGTGGGGAAAAGTGGATCTTTGTGGATCGTATTTTTTGAGGACGACAAGTGTTTCGAGGCGTAGCAACATTCAATCTGGATGCGAAAGGACGGATGGCTATCCCAGCCAAGTTCCGCAAGCATCTTGATGTCTGCTGTGAAGGCCGGTTGGTTATTACCATCGATCATTCTGATCATTGTCTGCAAATGTACCCTTTACCCGAATGGGAGCTGGTTGAAGAAAAACTCGCCGCACTTCCCAGCCTGAATCCTCAAGTCCGTCGTCTGAAAAGAATGCTGCTCGGTTATGCCACAGAGTGTGAAATGGATGGTAACGGCCGAATTCTGTTGCCAGCCAAATTGCGTGAATTTGCCAAGCTCGACAAAAGCATGGTGATGATTGGTCAGGGTAACAAGTTTGAACTCTGGAATGAGCAAACTTGGAATGAACTCATGGATGACTGTCTGGAAGAAGATTTTGACGAGATTTTACCGGCTGAATTAGAAAGCCTGTCGATATAAAGGCGGAATTATGACTGAGAGTCACTCGGAACATCTGCCAGTCTTGTTAAACGAGACCATTGCCGCCCTGTCTGTGAAAGCCGACGGTAAGTATCTAGATGCCACCTTTGGTCGTGGTGGTCACAGCCGCGCTATTCTTGCTTTGTTATCTGATGACGGTCGCCTGTTAGGTCTCGATCGCGATCCACAAGCTGTTGCCACCGGTAAACAGCTTGCTCAACAAGACAATCGCTTTGCTATCGAGTATTGCGCATTCTCGGAAATGGCAACGGCTGCGCATGCCAGACTCTGGCAAAACAATATCGATGGTATTTTGATGGACATCGGCGTGTCATCTCCACAGTTAGATGATGCCGAGCGTGGTTTCAGCTTTTCGAAAGATGGGCCTTTGGATATGCGCATGAATCCAAATGCCGGTATCAGCGCCGCCGAATGGTTGGCAACCGCAGAGATGGATGATATTGCCCATGTCATAAAGACACTGGGTGAAGAACGCTATGGCAAACGTATTGCTCGAGCCATTGTGGAAACCCGTGACGAAAACCCGATCACCACAACCAAACAATTGGCTGATTTGGTGGATAAGGCTAGTCCTTCGCGTGAAAAACATAAACACCCAGCCACGCGTACTTTTCAGGCCATTCGTATATTTATTAATAATGAGCTGGAAGAACTGACACTTGCATTAGAACAAGCCTTAGATGTGCTGGCGGTAGGTGGACGGCTGGTGGTGATTAGTTTTCATTCTCTGGAAGATCGTATTGTAAAGCGTTTCTTCCGTGATGAAGCGCGGGGCGATGATTTTCCAGCCCATTTCCCCGTCACTGTTGAACAACTCAATCCGCGCCTGAAAATTATTGGTAAGGCGATCAAAGCCTCTGAAACTGAGTTGGCTGATAATCCCAGAGCACGAAGCGCTGTGCTGCGTGTGGCGGAGAAGCTGGCATGAATCTGAAAATGTTATTTGAACATATCAGAGTCGATACGCCGCTAATTGCCATGATCATGGTCGTGATTATCTCAGCGGTGGGTGTGATCTACAGCAAACATCTGAGTCGAAATGAGTTTATTCAGTTGCAACAACTGGAAAAGCAGCGTGATTTGCTTAATGAAGAATGGGGACGTTTGTTACTCGAACAGAGTACCTGGGGTAGCCCAAGCCGAGTTGAACAGCAAGCCAGCCGTCGTTTGCAAATGATTGTGCCGAAGGCGGATATGACGGTGGTGATTAAACCATGAGTCGTAGAGGCGATATGACTCAGCAAGTCGGGCTTTGGCGTCTGAATCTGGTTCGGTTGATGTTTATTTTGATCGTACTTGGTCTCGGCTGGCGTTTGGCCGATTTGCAGATCTTTAACCCGGATTTTTTACGTTATCAGGGTGATGCTCGTCATTTGCGTCAAGTACCGGTGGTGGCTCATCGAGGCATGATTTTGGATAGCCAAGGGGAACCTTTGGCTATCAGTACACCAGTGCATTCAGTCTGGTTAAACCCACAAGATGTTGCGTTGGATGAGCCGAAGCTGCCGAGTCTGGCCGTCATGTTGGGTCAAAACATTCGTGAAATTCAAGAAAGAATAGCCACTAACCAATCGCGTGAATTTGTTTATCTTAAACGACGTGTAACGCCAGAACTGGCAGACCAAGTTAAACAACTCAACATTCGTGGTGTTGCGTTACAACGTGAGTACAAGCGCTATTATCCGGCCGGTGAAGTGGCATCTCATATCGTTGGGTTTACTAACATAGATGATATCGGACAAGAAGGCCTTGAGCTTACCTACGATGCCGTGCTCACAGGCCGTTCAGGTCTTAAGCGTATGGTACGAGACAGCCGAGGCAATTACGTCGAAGGTGGCGAGTTGATTCGTCCTGCAAAAGCCGGCGAGAACATTCAGTTAAGCATGGATTTGCGTTTGCAATACCTGACTTATCAGGCACTGAAAAATGCAGTTACTGAACACAACGCCAAAGCTGGTACCGCTGTTGTGATTGATATTCATAGTGGTGAAGTGCTGGCGATGGCAAATCAACCCTCGTTTAACCCTAATAACCGCCATGGTTTACGTGCCAGCGACTTTAGAAATCGCGCCGTGACAGATTTATTTGAACCAGGCTCAACGGTGAAGCCTTTTACGGTTACCAGCGGCATCAAGTCTGGCAAATATGACTTGAATACCATTATCAATACGCATCCGGGTGTGTTCCGAGTCAGTGGTCATTCGATCCGTGATTATCGTGATTATGGTGAAATTGACTTAGCCACGCTGATTCAAAAATCGAGCAACATCGCGGCAAGCAAAATTGCCTTGGACTTAGACCCTGATGAACTATGGCATGACTTTGCCCGTTTTGGGCTTGGCGATGCCACCGGTGCTTATTTCCCTGGTGAGGCGATGGGGACAATGCCTGATTTATCTTCCTGGCGGAAACTGGACATTGCCACCATGGGATATGGATACGGTCTTTCTACTTCAGCCCTGCAACTTGCCAGGGCTTATAGCGTTTTAGGCAGTGGCGGCATATTAAAGCCTGTCACGTTTGTCAAAACTGATGAGACGCCAAAAGGGCGTCGTGTGTTTTCTGCTGACATCATGAGTCAAGTGATCACGATGATGGAAAAAGTGGTTGAGCCTGGCGGTACGGGAACACGTGCTTCAGTCGCAAATTATCGTGTTGCAGGGAAAAGTGGTACCGCAAAAAAAGCAATTAGTGGTGGTTATGCCGACGATCGCTATCAATCCGTATTTGCAGGTCTTATCCCGGCTAGCTCGCCCCGATTGGCGATGGTGGTCATGGTAGATGAACCCCGTGGTGAGGAGTACTACGGCGGGGCAGTCGCCGCACCGGTATTTGCAGAAGTGATGACTGGCGCGATGCGTTTGCTCAATATTGCACCGGATGCTTTACCGTCGACGCAGATGCAGGTGGCTCACAAATGATGACATCTATCGTAAAAATGCAATCGTTGACTTTGCTACTCCAAGATGTGGTGGCAGAGGGTGTTGAACTACAGGAATACATGCTGACTGATATTAGCATGGACAGCCGCCGGGTAACGGCTGGTGGCTTATTCCTAGCACTCGCGAAAGACGAAGCTGAGCGACAGAAGCATTTACATCAGGCCTTGGATAAAGGCGCATTTGCGGTATTGATCGACGCCGATAAACCGTTGACGCAAACGGAAACGGCCATGCTCAATGAAGCCGTCGTGTCAGCTTATCCAGTGAAAAACCTGTCTCAACAAGCAGGGTCGATTGCTGCACGGTTTTATCAGCAACCCTCACAGCATATGACGGTGATTGCCGTTACTGGTACCAATGGTAAGACATCAGTCAGTCAGTTCATTGCCCAAGTATTGGAAGCTGACGGTAAACCCTGTGGTGTTATCGGCACGATGGGGGCAGGTCGTTTGAGTGATTTGGAAATGACAGGTATGACCACACCAGACCCTGTTTCAATGCAACGGCTGTTAGCAGGCTTTGAGCTGGAAGGGTGCGAATATGTGGTGCTGGAGGCCTCATCTCATGCGCTGGAGCAAGGCCGCTTAAATAGTGTTGATATTAATGTGGCTGTGTTAACCAACTTGAGCCGTGATCACCTCGATTATCACCACACCATGGCGGATTACGCGAAAGCGAAACAGCGTTTGTTTGAAATGGGATCAGTCAGTCGTGCCGTGATTAATGCCTGTGACTCATTTGGGCGGACCTTGATGAATGCGCTACGAAGTGACATTCAGTTACTCACATATAGTTCGTCAGATCAGGCTGATGTGAGCGCATCAGCTATTCAATGCCATCGTGATGGTATGCAGTTTGATCTGGCGATACATGGGCAGCAGCAGAAGACCACTCTACCCGTATTAGGTCGATTTAATGTTGATAACGCCCTGGCTACCTTAGGGGTGCTGCTAAGCATCGGTTATCAGCCGAGCCAAGCAAGACAAGCGCTAAGTCAGTGTCGTGCTGTTGCTGGCCGTATGGAAGCCTACGGCGTCGATGGTCAGCCAATGCTTGTGATTGATTATGCGCATACACCCGACGCGCTCGAGCAAGCATTAAGAACGCTGCGTGGCCATCTTAATCAGCAAGGTAAATTATGGTGCGTATTTGGCTGTGGTGGCGATCGTGATAAAGGCAAACGGCCATTGATGGGCAAAATTGCCGAAATCGAAGCGGACGAAATCATTATTACTGATGATAATCCGCGTACAGAAGATCATCAGGCGATTGCTGAAGACATTTTGGCTGGTTGCCAACAGCCACACGCTATTCGGGTCGAACTCGACCGTAAAGTGGCGATTAGCTACGCCATATCACATGCGGCGCCAAACGATATCGTGTTGGTCGCAGGTAAGGGGCATGAAGCTTACCAGGAAATTGACCATATCAAATTCCCATTCAGCGACACCGTGATTATCAAAGAAATGCTGGGTGACTTGCAAAACAGCGTTCATAACGTTGCGGGAGGTCATTGATGGGCTTGAATTTAACACTGAATCAAGTGGCTGAGATCGTAGCTTGTGATGCTATTTATGCAGACATCAAAGTAAGCGGAGCGGTTGTTGATACCCGTAAAATTCAGGCTGGGGATCTCTTTATTGCCTTGAAAGGTGAGCATGTTGATGGTCATGACTATCTTGCTCAGGCACGTGAAGCTGGTGCCGCAGCAGCATTAGTCTCAGAAATTCAAGATGATGCATTGCCGCAACTAGTCGTGGCAGATGTAAGAAAAGCCTTTGCTCACATTGCTAGGGCTTGGCAACAGCAGTGCAAAGCGCGTGTTGTCGCGATTACGGGAAGTAACGGTAAAACCAGTGTGAAAGAGATGGTGACAACGATGCTTAAACAGGTCGGTTCGGTCACTGCCACCCAAGGTAACCTGAATAATGAATTAGGTGTGCCGCTGACCTTGTCATGTCTTAATCAAGATGATGATTTTGCTGTCATAGAAATGGGCACGAATCATCACGGTGAAATCGCAGAGTTAGTCAATATTGTCGTACCTGATATTGCAGTTATTAATAATATCGCTGCGGCACATTTGGCAGGTTTTGGTTCTTTAGAGGGTGTCGCTAAGGAAAAAGGTGCAATTTACGATGGCTTGGCAGCTAATGGAATCGCGGTAGTCAACGCGGATATGCCCTATCAAAGACTATGGCAACCATTGATTGGTGACAGAAAAACAATCAGTTTTTCGCTGGAATCCGAAGCTGATATCAAAGCCGATTACATTCAACTGGATCCGGCATCAAGTCATTTCTTAGTCAATATTGATGATGTCAGTCATCACTTTAATTTGCCATTGCCGGGTATGCATAACGTCAATAATGCACTGGCAGCGATTGCCGTAGCTGTGGCATTAGATATTCCGGTCGATGCGATGGTGAAAGGCCTGAGCCTGATGCGTTCTGTGCCTCACCGTTTACAGGTCAGACAGGGGGTCAATGACTCTCGCCTTATTGATGATACCTATAACGCTAACCCGGGCTCCTATTTACAGGCCTTGAATACATTGACGGCGTTTCAAGGTGAGCACTGGTTGGTACTGGGTGATTTTGGTGAGTTAGGTATCGATAACGACAACATTCATCAACAAATGGGACAGCAAGCACGCGAAGCCGGTGTCAGTCGTTTAATGACTGTTGGGAATAGCAGCAAGATTGCTGCACATAGCTTTGGTGATGATGCTGTTCATTACGAAGATCTCGGTGTTTTGCAGCATACATTACAACAAGAGTTGAGCAAGGACGTGACATGTTTAATCAAGGGATCACGTTTTATGCAACTAGATAAGCTGGCCGATCAGCTGGCACATGAAGGGGAAAGCTGATGCTGCTTTTGTTAAGTGACTATTTAAGCCAATTTCACAGTGGATTCAATGTATTCCAGTACCTTACATTACGCGCCATTTTAGGTGTTATTACGGCATTAGGTATTGCCTTGATCATCGGTCCCACCATGATTCGTCACTTGAGTTTCAAGCAGATTGGTCAAGTAGTGAGACAAGATGGACCTGAGTCACATTTTAGTAAAAGCGGCACACCCACAATGGGTGGTTCACTGATATTAGTTGCCATCGCAGTCAGTACATTGTTGTGGGCAGATTTGAGTAATCGTTATGTCTGGGTAGTGTTAATTGTGACCCTGGCATTTGGGGTGATTGGCTTTGTTGATGACTACATTAAGTTAGTTCGTCAGGATCCACGTGGTTTATTGAGTCGTTACAAATATTTCTGGCAATCATTGTTCGGTGCCGGCGCTGCTGTGTTCTTATATTTCACTGCTTCAGTGCCTGCTGAAACCCAGCTTATTGTGCCGTTTTTCAAAGAGATCGTTATCTCATTGGGTGCTTGGTATATGTTGCTGACCTATTTGGTTGTGGTCGGTAGTAGTAACGCTGTCAATCTAACGGATGGTCTTGATGGTTTGGCGATTATGCCAACGGTGATGGTAGCAGCTGCATTGGGCTTATTCAGTTATGTCGGTGGGCATTTTGAGTTTGCTAACTACTTGCAGATTCCGTTTATTCCTAATGCTGGCGAGTTAACCGTTTTCTGTGCAGCGATTGTCGGTGCCGGGCTGGGCTTTCTCTGGTTCAATACGTATCCAGCACAAGTCTTTATGGGCGATGTCGGTGCCTTAGCGTTGGGCGCTGCATTAGGTATTGTCGCCGTTTTGGTTAGGCAGGAATTGGTTTTATTAATCATGGGCGGTGTGTTCGTTATTGAAACACTGTCGGTGATGATTCAGGTCGGCTCATACAAGTTACGTGGTAAGCGCGTTTTTCTGATGGCACCGATTCACCATCATTATGAACTCAAAGGTTGGCCTGAACCCCGAATTATCGTGCGCTTTTGGATTATCACGGTATTTCTGGTTTTGGTTGGGTTGGCAACGTTGAAAATACGATGACACGAATCATGAATAGTCTCTCACATAAACATTGTCTGATCGTCGGCCTTGGTCAGACAGGAATATCGTGTGCACGATTCCTGTCTGAGCGTGCGTTGAGCGTAGCGATCATGGATACACGTGAGCAGCCACCAGCGTTATCAACGTTACAACAAGAATATCCCCAGGTCTTAGTGAAAACTGGCGGTTTGGAGCTCGACTGGCTTTTGCAAGCCGATATGGTGGTGCTTAGCCCGGGAGTCGACCCACGGCTACCGGAAATCAAAGCTGCCAAAGATGCAGGGATTGAGATAGTCGGGGATATTGAATTATTTTCCCGTTACGCTGAGGCTCCGATAGTTGCGATTACCGGCTCTAACGGCAAAAGTACGGTGACAACCTTGCTTGCGTTAATGGCACAGTTATCGGGTAAAACGGTTAAAGCTGGCGGTAACTTGGGCACCCCCGCATTAGATTTGTTGGAGGGAGAAACGCCTGATTTTTACATACTTGAACTGTCCAGTTTCCAATTAGAAACCGTCCGCTCTCTGAATGCCTTCGCTGCCGTAGTACTTAACGTCAGTCCCGATCACATGGATCGTTACGATTCAGTGAGTGACTACCAGCAAGCTAAACAGAAAATTTTCAATGGCGACGGCGTTATGGTTCTCAATACTGAGGATCCTTTTGTGCAGGAAATGCGCATTGAAGGCCGTAACCACATCGGTTTCGGTTTACATAAATCCGAAGGCGTTGACTTTGGTTTACTGCAATATGACGGGGCTGTCTGGCTGGCAGAGGGGGAATCCCCGTTATTAGCTATTGATGCGATGAAAATCGTCGGAAAACACAATCTTGCTAATGCTTTAGCTGCCTTGGCATTAGGATCGGCGATGGCATTACCGATGCCAGCTATGTTGTCTGCCTTACAAGCCTTTAACGGGCTGCCACACCGTTGCCGTTTAGTCAGAGTGTTGAATGAGGTGCGTTGGTTTAATGATTCGAAAGCAACCAATGTGGGCGCGTGTATCGCGGCAATAAATGGTCTTGCTGACGATGGTGCGATCGTTTTAATTGCCGGTGGAGTGGGTAAAGGCCAGGATTTCTCTGAGCTAACTGAAAGCTTGGAAAAAGCGGTGCGTGCTGTGGTGTTGTTAGGAGAAGATGCCGATAAAATCGCCACTGCTATTCCGCCCCAGGTCGAACAAATTCATGCGACTGATATGCAAGATGCGGTACTCAAAGCGCAGTCGCTGGCGCAGCCCGGTGATAATGTTTTGTTATCACCAGCGTGTGCCAGTTTCGATATGTTCACTGGCTATGCAGAACGTGGTGATAAGTTCGAACAACTTGTCAGGGGGTTGGCTGCATGAGCGAATCCAACCTGCAATTTGATCGCAGCCTTCTGTTTGCAGCAGGCGCCTTACTATTCATCGGCTTGATTATGGTCTGTTCAGCGTCCATCACCATTGCTGACAGTAAGACTGGCCAGCCGTTGTTTTATTTTGCACGGCAATTGGTGTTTGCAATAGTCGGCTTGTGCTTCGCTTGGGCTGTCATGTCAGTCAGGTTAGCGGTTTGGCAGCGTATTGCGCCACAACTATTGATGGCCGGTGTGGTGTTATTGGTCTTGGTACTGGTCCCGGGCATTGGTCGCGAAGTGAACGGTAGTAAACGCTGGTTGCCGTTAGGCCCGGTGAATTTACAAGTAGCTGAAGTGATTAAACTGTTTGCCATTCTTTATATTGCTGATTACTTACAGCGACATCATGGTCAGTTACATCGCTCATTTATGAAAGTGCTCGCGCCTTTGATGTTGCTAGGTGTTGCTGCTTTATTGCTGCTGTTACAACCGGACATGGGCTCAATCGTCGTCATTATGTCAACGGTGTTGGCAATGCTGTTTTTAGGCGGAGCACGTTTAGATGTATTTGCTGCATTGATTGCAGTAATGGGCGGTTTATTTACCTTGCTGGTGTGGGTTGCACCGTATCGGTTAGAGCGCTTACAGAGCTTTATGGATCCGTGGGCTGATCCTTTCGGCAGTGGTTTTCAGTTAACACAGGCATTAATTGCCTTTGGTCGTGGTGATTGGTTGGGCGTTGGTTTAGGCAGCAGTATGCAGAAGTTGTTTTATTTACCAGAAGCCCACACCGACTTTCTGTATTCCATTTTGGCTGAAGAATTAGGATTAATCGGCGCTGTGGCGGTAATTGCCTTGTTCTTCGTTTTCATCTGGCGAGCGTTAGCCATTGGCCGTGCTGCAGAAATGTCAGGCCAAGTATTTGGTGCACAAATCGCCTACGGTATTGGTATTTGGTTGGGACTACAGGCTTGCGTGAATATTGGTGTCAATATGGGCGCGCTACCGACTAAAGGACTGACCTTGCCATTAATGAGCTATGGCGGCAGTAGTTTAGTGATTGTTTGCGTAGCAATTGCCTTGTTATTTCGGGTGGATATGGAAACCCGTATGCCAGAAAAAGCATCAGCGAGGATAAGACGATGACTCGTGTGATGATTATGGCAGGGGGAACTGGTGGACACGTGTTCCCGGCATTAGCGGTTGCAGATGAATTGAAGCAACGTGATGTCGCTATTTCTTGGATGGGCACAGCCAAAGGTATTGAAGCGCGACTGGTGCCTGAAGCGGGTTATGTGCTCTCTGAAATCAAGGTACAAGGGCTACGTGGTAACGGCACTTTAGGTTGGTTGCTGGCACCGTTCAAGGTTTTAGCTGCAGTTTGGCAAGCCATAACCGTGTTGCGTCAGACCAAACCCGATGTGGTGATGGGCTTGGGCGGTTTTGCCTCAGGACCTGGTGGCGTGGCGGCATGGTTGCTACGTAAACCTTTAGTGATTCATGAACAAAATGCGATTCCTGGCTTAACCAACACGCTGTTGGCGAAATTAGCCAATAGGATACTGACCGGTTTCCCTAATAGCTTTGCTGACAAGATCGGCGCGGAGTGGGTGGGTAATCCGGTGCGTAAACAGATTGAAGATTTACCGATGCCTCATCTGCGCCAATCTCAAGAACACGGTGCAATGAAACTACTGGTATTGGGCGGTAGCTTGGGTGCGCAGTCATTGAACGAACAGATTCCTGCGGCATTGGCGTTGCTATCAACCTCGCAACGTCCTGATGTCAGACACCAATGTGGCAGTCGTCATATTGAAAGTTGCCGGAACAGTTATAAAGCAGCGGGTGTGGCAGCTGACGTGACAGATTTTATTGCTGATATGGCTGACGCTTATGCATGGGCAGATTTAGTGATTTGCCGAGCAGGTGCTTTAACCGTAGCTGAGCTGTCAGCAGCCGGTGTGGCATCCATTCTTGTGCCATACCCGCATGCCGTTGATGATCATCAAACACACAATGCAAGTTTATTAGTAGAGGCACATGCGGCTGAATTAATTGCAGATAAGGATCTGGATGCGACGTTACTAGCTAGCAAGATCAGTCATTTCGAACAGGATAGAGACACATTATTGAATATGGCAAATGCAGCACGACAAGTTGCCAAAATTGGTACCGCCACACAAATCGCTGATATCTGCATGGAGCTTAGCCATGGATAGATTAACCTCAGCTATGCAAAGTCGGGTAAAACACATCCACTTCATCGGTATCGGTGGTGTTGGAATGGGCGGTATTGCAGAGGTGTTGCTGAACCTCGGTTATCAGGTTTCTGGTAGTGATTTGGCAGAAAATAGTTTGATTCGCCACCTCCGTAAGCTTGGCGCCACAATTATGATTGGGCATGATCCTGCCTATCTGGAAGGTGCTGATGTCGTTGTCGTCACCACAGCCGTCAGTGAAGACAATGTCGAATTACTTGCTGCACGAGAGCAACGTATTCCCGTTGTTCCGAGAGCAGAAATGCTGGCCGAACTGATGCGCTTTAGTTATGGCATTGCGGTTGCCGGCACCCATGGTAAAACCACAACGACCAGTCTTATTGCCGCTCTGCTCAGTGAAGGTGAACTGGATCCGACCTTTGTGATCGGTGGCCGCTTAAACAGTGCTGGCAGTAATGCACGTTTAGGCACAGGACGTTACCTGGTGGCGGAGGCTGATGAAAGCGATGCGTCATTCCTTTACTTGCAGCCGATGATCGCCGTTGTCACCAATATTGATGAAGATCATATGGCGACCTATGAAGGTGATTTTGGCAAGTTAAAAGCGACGTTTATTGAGTTTCTCCACCATCTGCCATTTTATGGGCTCGCTGTGATGTGCCTCGATGACCCTGTGGTAAAAGAACTATTAGCTGAGGTTACGCGGCCTTTTATTACCTATGGCCAGGATGAAGACGCTGATTATCAGTTGGTTGATTTAACTCAGCATCAGGGACAAAGCTTTTTTACTGTTGTTGAGAAACATAGTGGTGAACGTTACCCCATCACATTGAATATGCCGGGTTTGCATAATGCGTTAAATGCCACTGCCGCGATGGCGGTAGCACGAAACTTGGCTGTAAACATTGCCGCGTGTCAGCAAGCGTTACTTAAGTTTGACGGGATTGGTCGTCGTTTCAACTTGTTGGGGCAGGTAGATGCTGAGGGTGGCAAAGCGACATTGATCGATGATTACGGTCATCACCCTACAGAAATTGCAGCCACATTAGCGGCAACGCGTGGTGGCTGGCCAGACAATCGTGTTGTGGTGGTGTTCCAGCCGCATCGATACAGCCGAACTCGAGATTTGTTCGAAGATTTTGCTCATGTGTTATCTGCGGTTGATGTACTGGTCATGCTGGAAGTGTATCCCGCAGGTGAAAGTAAAATTGCCGGTGCTGATGCACGTAGCTTATGCCGTGCAATCCGTTTACGCGGGCAGGTTGAGCCGGTATTTGCCGAAAACCAGGAAGAATTATTTGCCTTGTTACCCGGCTTGTTGAAAGACGGTGATGTGTTGCTAACGCTGGGCGCTGGCGATATCGGACGCATGGCGCAGGCATTGCCAGAAGTCTTAAGTGGAGGTGCTGAATGATGGCGTTACATCAGAACCTCAAAGGCGAACTGAAACTAAACGAGCCATTGGCTAAATATACCTCTTGGCGCGTGGGTGGCAATGCACAACGTTTCTATAAGCCAACAGATATTGATGATTTAGCGACATTCCTCAAGCAGTTACCGCAATCGGAACCACTTCTGTGGCTAGGTTTGGGCAGTAATGTATTGATAAGAGATGGTGGCTTTAAAGGTACCGTCATTGTTACGGCAGGCGCTTTGCAAGACATCCATGTCGATGGCAACACCGTTCACGCAGAAGTGGGCGTGTATTGCAGCAAGCTCGCTAAGCAAGCTGCGAAAGCCGGCCTGAAAGGTGGGGCTTTCCTAGCAGGGATACCCGGCACCCTAGGCGGTGCGTTAGCGATGAATGCTGGGGCACATGGTGCTGAAACCTGGGATTTTGTCAGTGATGTCACGACCATCGATATGCAAGGCAACTTACATCAACGTCAGGCGAGCGAGTTTGAGGTTAGCTACCGTCATGTAGCGAAATCCAAGGATGAATATTTTGTCGCGGCGACCATGCAGTTTGCACAAGGAGATGCCGAAGCTGAATCAGATTTGATTCGAGATTTGTTACGCAAACGTAATGCCAGTCAACCGACTAATCAGCCCTGCGCGGGTTCGGTATTTCGTAATCCAGAAGGTGACTTTGCGGGTCGTTTAATCGAAACCAGTGGTTTGAAGGGGCTGCGTGTTGGCGGTGCCAGTGTGTCAACGAAACATGCCAATTTTATCGTGAATGACGATGCTGCAACGGCGGCAGATATTGAAAATCTGATTTTGTTAGTGCAACAAAAAATTGAACAAATGCAAGGTGTTAAGTTGACGCCGGAAGTGCATGTTATTGGGGAGTCTGCCTGATGACACAGCGCATTGAATCAGCAAGCGAGTTTGGCCGTGTTGCCGTGTTGATGGGCGGACGTAGTGCCGAGCGTGAGATTTCATTGATCAGTGGCAAGGCTGTGCTTGCAGGTCTGCAACGTACAGGTATCGACGCCTACGGTATCGATGTCAGTTTTGATATTTGTCATCAATTAGCCAGCGGTCAATTTGATCGTGCCTTTGTGGTCTTGCATGGACGCGGTGGTGAAGATGGTGAGATTCAAGGCTTTCTGCAAGCGATCAATATGCCTCATACCGGCAGTGGTGTGACAGCGTCTGTATTGTCGATGAATAAACGCATTAGCAAACAGAACTGGCAGCAACAAGGTTTGCCTACCGCAAGGTACGAGCAAGTGAGTCAGGCAACCGACACCGAACAACTGATTCAGCAACTGGGCTTACCGTTGATCATTAAACCGGTTAACGAAGGCTCCAGCATCGGAATGAGCAAAGTCAATGATGCTGAAACTCTGCAAGCTGCGATTGCTTTGGCATTGAAATATGACGACGACGTGATCGCGGAACAGTGGATACAAGGGGAAGAATATACCGTTGCAATTCTGGATGGTCAGGCCTTACCTGGGATCAGACTGAAAACACCGCGTGAGTTTTATGACTTTGAAGCGAAATACCAATCAAACTCTACCGAGTACCTCTGCCCTTGCGGTTTAGATCTGGAGAGTGAAGAGCAAATGCAGCAACTGGCGATACAGGCTTTTGAAGGTCTGGGTATGACTGGCTGGGGGCGAATTGATTTCATGCGTGATGGGACGGGGCAGTTCTATTTATTAGAAGCCAATAGTGTTCCGGGAATGACCGATCATAGTCTTGTCCCAATGGCTGCAAAACAGGCCGGGCTAGATTTTGATGCTTTAGTTTGGCGAATTCTGGAAACCAGTATCAAGGAGGATAGCTGATGGCCAGACGTAAAGTGGGTGCAACCATACAAGCACCAAAAACAGAACAGCCAAAAGATTGGAAACAATCAATCAAGCAGGCGATGACCTTGCTGATCGTCGTTGTCATATTTGGCGGAGGTGTCTACCTGCATCAAGCCGACACCTTGCCGGTTAAACATGTGACGGTAGAGGGCGAGTTACGTCATACCGATAAAGACGGCTTGGTCGCAGCGGTATCGCCACTGGTAAGAGGTAGCTTTGTCGATGTCGATGTGGCCGGTATCAGACAAGCCGGTGAAGCCTTGCCATGGGTAAAACAAATTCAAGTACGACGGGTCTGGCCGGACACCTTGCACTTAGTGGTAGAAGAGCATAAAGCCATTGCAAGGTGGAATGAAAATGGTCTCGTGAATACATCGGGTGCAGTGTTTTTTCCAGCTCAAGCAACGTTGCCAAAAGGGCTGGTGCAGTTGAATGGCCCAAGCGGAACGAGCGAGTTGATGGCAAGAAGATTAGTAGATATCCAACGTCAAGTAGATAGCTTAGATCTGAGAGTAACGGCAATCAGTATGGATAAGCGTCGCGCCTGGCAAGTTGATTTTAAAAATGGACTGCATTTGAAGCTGGGACGTGCTGATGGCGACTTACGTTTGAATCGTTTCATCACCGTCTATGGCAGCAGTCTCGATACCTATAGTGAACAAATTAAAGAAGTGGATATGCGTTATACCAACGGGCTGGCCGTAGTTTGGCAAGACGGTCAGCAACCTGATTTTAATGGGACAGTGTAATGTCAAAACGAAGTGAGAGAGAACTAATTGTCGGGCTGGATATTGGTACATCCAAAGTGGTGGCGATTGTGGCTGCACCGATCCCTAATGCCGGACCCAATGATAATGCTTTGGAAATTATCGGCATTGGTTCACACCCAGCCAGAGGCATGAAAAAAGGTGTGGTAGTTAATATCGAATCGACTGTCCAGTCCATCCAACGTGCGATAGAAGAAGCAGAGTTAATGGCTGGATGCCAGATTCATTCAGTGTATGCCGGTATCGCAGGCAGTCATATTCGCAGCTTAAACTCACACGGCACGGTGGCTATTCGTGACAAAGAGGTGATGCAAGGTGACTTGGATCGTGTGTTGGATGCAGCGAGAGCAGTGCATTTCCCCGGCGATCAACAATTGCTGCATGTATTGCCACAAGAATTCATCATCGATAACCAAGAAGGTATCCGTGAACCAATTGGTATGTCGGGTGTGCGTCTGGAAGCTAAAGTTCATTTGATTACCGGAGCTGTCAGTGCCGCGCAAAACATTACTAAATGTATTGAACGCTGTGGCTTAGTGGTTGATGGCATCATTCTTGAACAAATGGCATCGAGCTACTCGGTGTTAGATCAGGATGAAAAAGAACTCGGTGTCTGCATCATTGATATCGGCGGCGGTACCACTGATATTGCCGTGTTTGTCGATGGCGCAATTCGTCACACCGCCGTGATTCCGATTGCCGGCGATCAGGTGACAAACGATATTGCTGTAGCACTAAGAACACCGACTCAATATGCGGAAGAAATCAAAATCAAATATGCCTGTGCACTGACTCAACTGGCTCGCGAAGATGAAACTATCGAAGTGCCCAGTGTTGGTGACAGGCCTCCACGACAGCTGGCAAGACAGACGCTAGCTGAAGTCGTGGAACCTCGTTATGAAGAGCTGTTGATGTTAGTTCAGGCTGAACTGCGTCGCAGTGGATTTGAGGAAATGCTGGCTGCTGGCATCGTGCTGACAGGCGGTAGTTCCAAAATGGAAGGCGTTATTGAACTTGCAGAAGAGGTCTTCCATCTGCCTGTGCGTTTAGGAGTACCACAACATGTCGGGGGACTGGTTGATGTGGTGCGTAACCCTATTCATGCGACAGGTGTCGGGTTGCTGTTATTTGGCAACGAGGAACATGCTCCAGGGCATGGTGAACTGAAAGTAAGTGAAGGGTTTAAAGGCATGCTGTCAAGAATGAAAAGCTGGTTCCAGGGGAATTTTTAAGCCGAGTAATTTGGTGTGCTGATTTGAACAATTTAATTGGGGGAGAAAACCATGACATTTGAATTAATTGATACATATACAGAAAACGCGGTCATCAAAGTGATCGGTGTCGGCGGTGGCGGCGGTAATGCTCTTGAGCATATGGTCGTTAACCAAATTGAAGGTGTTGACTTTATTAGTGCCAACACCGATGCGCAGGCATTACGTAAAAGCTCTGCGACAACACAACTACAACTGGGTACAGACATTACGAAAGGTCTGGGTGCCGGTGCCAATCCGGATGTAGGTCGTCAAGCAGCCTTAGAAGATCGTGAACGCATAATGGAAGTGATTAACGGTGCTGACATGGTATTCATCACTGCGGGGATGGGTGGCGGTACAGGAACCGGCGCAGCACCTGTTGTCGCTCAGGTTGCTAAAGAAATGGGCATTTTGACCGTCGCTGTTGTCACCAAGCCTTTCCCGTTTGAAGGTGGAAAACGTTTGAAAGTGGCTAAAGCCGGTATCGAAGAGTTAGGTCAGCATGTGGATTCATTGATTACCATTCCTAACGAAAAGCTGCTGAAAGTGCTGGGTAAAGACATGACCTTGCTGAATGCCTTCAAAGCGGCCAACGATGTGTTACTGGGTGCGGTACAAGGTATTGCAGAACTGATTACCCGTGAAGGTATGATTAACGTCGACTTTGCTGACGTACGTACTGTGATGTCAGAAATGGGCATGGCAATGATGGGTACGGGGCATGCGAAAGGTGAAAATCGTGCACGAGAAGCAGCGAAACTAGCTGTGTCTAGCCCGCTACTTGAAGATGTCGATTTGGCTGGCGCACGTGGCGTATTGGTCAATATCACAGCAGGTCTGGATATGAGTATTGGCGAATTTGAAGAAGTCGGTAATACCATTAAAGAGTTTGCATCAGATGATGCCACAGTCGT
>NZ_GG657897.1:0-40154 GCF_000156355.1 Methylophaga thiooxydans DMS010
TTAGTCAAGCATCTTCCCGATCTTTTTTGTGATATTTTCCATATTTTTTTCGGGAAGTTTTTCCCGAATCGTTAAGCCTATGAAAAAAAAGAAAAAAACAAATTAGTGCCTTTTTTAGGCACGATCTTTGATCCATCCAATCGCTTTGCTGATTGCCGACAATGTGCGCTCACGACCTAATAAAGCCAGTGTCACATCCAACGACGGTGAAACAGTATTACCTGTAATTGCCACACGGATTGGTTGTGCCACTTTACCCATACCGACCTCATTGGCATCGGCACACGCTTTCACTTCCGTATGAACAGGTTCTGCTTGCCAGTCAGCGACCGCAGTCAGACGCGTAAGCATATCCTCTAATAACGGTAGACTTTTTTCATTAAGGTTCTTATTCGCTGCTTTTTCATCATAGTCCGTCACCTCGACATAAAAGAAGCGACTGTTAGCCGCCATCTCCACCAGAGTCTTGGCGCGGTCTTGTTGAATGCTCACCACGTCTTTTAAAGCCGGACCTGTTGCTGCCGGATCTATACCTAATTGCCCCATATGCCAGCTGAGATGATGAGCCACATGCTCAGACGTACTGTTTTTGATGTATTGCTGATTTAACCAGAGTAGTTTTTCAGTATTAAAACTTGATGCTGCTTTATTGACATCTTCGATGTCGAAAAGCTGCGTCATTTCGTCAACACTAAAAACTTCCTGATCGCCATGAGACCACCCGAGCCTTACCAGGTAATTGAGCAATGCTTCAGGCAAATAACCTTCATCTCGGTAACTCATCACGCTCACTGCACCATGACGTTTTGATAGGCGTGCGCCATCATCGCCTAAAATCATTGGCACATGGGCAAAAACCGGTGGTTCGGCCCCTAACGCACGGTATAGATTAATTTGTCTGGGTGAGTTATTCAGATGATCATCCCCACGAATAACATGGGTCAACTTCATATCCATATCATCGACTACGACAGTCAGGTTATATGTGGGAGTGCCATCTGGTCGGGCGATAATCAGATCATCCAGCTCAGTATTTTTAAATTCCACATCGCCACGGATCACATCTTTAACAATCACACTACCTTCAATAGGATTTTTAAAGCGGATGACCGGATCCACACCCGGTTTAGCTTCAGTGCGATGACGGCAACGACCGTCATACCGAGGCTTTTGTTTATTGGCGCGTTGTTGTTCACGCATCTCATCCAGCTCTTGTTTTGAGCAATAGCAATAATAGGCATCACCCTGATCCATTAATTGCTGAATGACTTCCTTATAACGATCGAAGCGTTGTGTTTGGTAAAAAGGCCCCTCATCGTACTCCAAGCCCAGCCATGTCATACCCTCCAGAATGGCATTAACCGACTCGGCTGAAGATCGCTCCAGATCCGTATCCTCAATGCGAAGGATAAACTCACCACCATGTTTGCGGGCATAAAGCCATGAAAAAAGTGCTGTACGGGCACCACCAACATGCAGGTAACCAGTGGGGCTAGGAGCAAAACGCGTACGAATAGTCATATGTAACAAACTCTCAACTGGATAGTCTTGATAAAGGTGGGGTATTGTACCAGTTGCTTAAGATATATAAACGAGGAGACTTATGCTGTTAAGGAAATTAAGCCCAATCACGCTAGTCGTATCAATGCTGGCCAGCCAAGTCGCCTGTGCAGCAGAAGACTACTCGGTGCAAAAAGTCACTGACGGTGTGTTTTATCACCAAGGCGTGCATGAAGATGCCACACCTGAAAACATAGGTGCCATCGCTAATGTCGGTTTTATTATTGGTGAAGATTGTGTTGCTGTCGTAGACAGCGGCGGTAGTTTCGCCGAAGGCCAACAATTAAAGCAAGCACTGAAGCGACAGACGAACAAACCAGTCTGTTTTGTTATTAATACTCACGTACATCCCGATCACGTTTTGGGTAATGCTGCTTTTACAGAATTCAATCCTATATATATAGGCCATGAAAAATTACCTGCCGCAATGGATTCTCGCAAAGATTTCTTTGATCGGGTTTTCTCCGAATCCTTAGGAGCTGCCTATATCGGTTCAGAATTTATTACCCCGACTCAAACCGTCAGTATTGGCTCACCGATAACGATTGATTTAGGTAACCGTGAGCTTGAACTCACCGCCTATACCACTTCTCATACCGATCATGACTTAACGGTATTTGATAAATCCTCAAAAACACTCTGGACAGGCGATCTCTTGTTTATCGACCGTATACCGGCTCTGGATGGCAGCATTAATGGCTGGATCGAGAATCTGACACAACTGAAAAATAAAGATATTGAATATGCTGTGCCAGGCCATGGCCCTGCTGGTAAAGATAGCTATCAGGTAGGCTTAAGTGAACACCTGAATTACCTCGTAACCATTCGTGAACAGATACGCGCCATCATTAATGATTTCGGTACCATCGAAGAAGCCACTTCTACCGTCGGGCTTGACCAACAAGACAAATGGCTTTTGTTTGAGCACTATCACCGTCGTAATGTTACTGCTGCCTTTGTCGAACTTGAATGGGAATAATTGCTATGCATACTTTCCGTTACGTACTCACCACCGTTATTTTTAGTCTGGCATTGTTATCGACTGCCAATGCGGAGCAAGCCAATGAGCCCAGTGAAATGTGGCCTTCATTAAAACAAGCTTACTTCAATGACCGTCATATTCGCGAACAAGCCGATGATTTACTAGAACTAGAGGCGCCTAAACGTGCTGAAGATGCAGCGATTGTTCCATTGCGCATCTACGCAAAGCATGCCCAAACAACTGCTCATTACATCCAAAATCTGCATATCTTTATTGATAACAACCCCATGCCATACTCGGCTAATTTCACGCTGTCCCCGACCATGCAACAACTCGACATCGCCACCCGAGTGCGCGTGGATAGCTACACTCATATACGAGCCATCGCGGAAATGAATGATGGTAGCCTTCATATGGTCAGTCGCTTTGTGAAGGCTTCCGGCGGTTGCAGCGCTCCTGCGGGGAAAGATCAGGCCGCCGCTATCGCGCGACTGGGGAAGATGCAGATTCGTATGCGGAAAGCTGAAATTGGTCAGACAACACAAGCCCAGATTATTGTCAGCCACTCCAATAACAGTGGTTTGCAAATGGACTTAAAAACCCGCGGTTACATCCCTGCTCATTATGTAAAAACAATGCAGGTGATGTTTAATGAAACACCACTTATTAAATTAGATGCCGGTATTTCCATTAGTGAAGATCCCAGTATTCGTTTTCGGTTTACTCCCCAAGAAACTGGCGTGTTAACGGCAAAAGTCGTCGACAGCAAGGGAGAGATATTCATTCACGAAAAAGAAATCTAGTGCATTTGTAGTGGGAACTTTTCCCAGACCACACTAATCGAAATGTGTATAACTATATAAATATTACTAATTTAAAGAGTTTGGAGAGAGCAATGTTAAGTCGTTTATTATCCGTTCTATTATTCAGCTTGCCATTATTACTGATGGGAGGCACAGCTCAAGCTGCGACCCCCAAAGAGCCACTATGGCCATCACTTAAAGTGGCTTACTTCGGAGATAAGGAAATCCGTGAAAACGCTAATGACCTGATGGTGATTGAAGCACCGAAACGCGCCGAAGATGCTGCGATAGTTCCGATTAGCATAAAATCTATAGCACCGCAGACGGCGGATCGCTATATCAAAAATATTCATTTTATTATTGATAACAATCCCATGCCTTATTCTGCAAACTTTAAGTTGTCTCCAGAGTTAGGCATGGTGGATATTTCAACTCGCATGCGCGTTGACCAATATACCTATGTACGAGCGGTTGCTGAAATGAATGATGGCAGCCTGCATATGGTGTCACGATTTGTGAAAGCCTCGGGGGGGTGTAGCGCCCCTGCCGGTAAAGATGCCGCTGCTGCATTAGCGCGAATGGGAAAAATGCAAATTCGTATGCGTCAGCCTACTGTGGGCGAACCAACACAAGCACAGGTTATTGTCAGTCATCCTAACTACAGCGGCCTGCAATATGACCAAAAGGCACGCAAATATATTCCAGCTCACTATGTGAAAAACATCGACATCATGTACAACGATAAAACGTTGATTACTGTTGATGCCGGTATCTCTCTGAGTGAAGATCCCAGCGTACGTTTTACCTTCACTCCAGAAGGGCCTGGTAAGCTCAAAGCTGTCATTCATGACAGTCAAGAACAAGAATTCAGTCTCGAGAAAGAAATCTGAGTTCTGCTTCTCTCGTAACCATAAAAAAGGCCGCTAATGCGGCCTTTTTTGTAGTAGATTTAAACCTTAATTCATTTAATACGGCACGCTTTATACGCTTCCGCTGATGTTTTTTCGTAAAGCTTTAAACCTGTTTGGATATTTTTGTCATCGCGAAACGTCGCACCGCGATCAGCAGGCAAGTTTTTATACATAAAACCAACGCTGATATCTTCAAATTCTTTTTGACTGAATACCTCTGCCAATTTATCAACAACGCATGAACACTTGTGCGTGCCTTCGTAGACATTCATTTCATTTGCAGCCATGCAATCCATGACAAATTGAACTCGCGTAGCTGTCGAAAAATCATTCGACATTGCCATTGTCGGCAAAATCATCATGCCAGCAGCAATCAAGCCTGTACCTGCAATCTTCATTTATCTCTCCTAATTTTATAGTTGTATGACGACTCATTTGTGACTGGTCGCTTATTGATAAGTTCCTGTTTGCGAAATTGTGTAAACAAGTTAAAAATCTCAATACTACAGGAAAATATTCGTCTAATCTGCAGCAGATTATATTCAAAAACAGGTGTTTATTTTCACTGCTGCGCAACATCAGGTAAAATTCAGCGTTTATTATAGAACCTAAGCCGCTTAGCGGGCAGGAGAGAATAAGATGAAAAAACTGTTACTGCACTTGGACACCGATCCTGTTGCAAGCACCTTTGATCAAGCGGTTGCGTATGATTCCGGCGTCGATAACATCATTGCCTATGGCGGTGCAACGCGAGATAACGTCACGCCACATGTCCACGGTATGATTTTTACGCGTGGCGGTAAAAGCCTCAAAAACAGCGCAATCTTTATTGGTGGCTCCAATGTCGCAGCCAGTGACTTGGTAGGTGAAGCAGTCAAAAAAGCGTTTTTCGGTCCTGTTCGCGTATCAGTAATGTTGGATCCGAACGGTTCGAATACCACCGCTGCCGCCATCGTACGTAAAGTGCTGACTGACTTCGATGTAAAAGGTAAAAACGTTGTCATCTTAGGCTCAGGCCCAGTGGGTCAACGAAGCGCTCTGTATCTGTTGAAGGAAGGAGCCGCTAAAGTCACCATGACATCTCGAAGCATGCAACGCACCAAAGCGATTACCGAAGAGATGAAAGCAAACTACGGCGTTGATGTCACCCCCGGTGAAACACGCAGCGACGAAGCCGTTAAACAACTACTAGCCGATGCCCATGTTGCTATTGCCGCTGGGCCTGCTGGTGTTTGTGTGATCCCTGAAGCGGCACTACAAAATAACTCATCTCTGGAAGTCATTGCGGATGTGAATGCTGTGCCACCACTGGGGGTAGCAGGCATTGAAGTGATGGATAATGGCACTGAAAAAAATGGCATCCGTCATTATGGTGCTATCGCAATTGGTGGCTTTAAAATGAAGGTCCATCAAGGCGCTGTTTCGTCGCTGTTTGACAGCAATGAGCAGTTCTTGGACGAAACCACTATTTATGACATTGCCTGCAAGATTGATAACGCACAGTGAAACCAGACCAAGCTGAATCCCCGGCACTGATGAACACCGTCAGTGTCAGGGCTCCGGCAAGACTCCACCTTGGATTTTTAGATCTTAATGCCAGCCAAGGCCGTAAGTTCGGTAGTATTGGTTTGGCTATTGATAGCCACTACACTGAGATCAGCATTTCAAAAGCCAAAGAAAATCGTATTCATGGCGCTCAGCTCTCAGAAGAAACCCAGGCACGTTTAGAAAAAATTCGTCAGCGTTTTTACCAAGCCTTAGGGCAAAACATCCCACCTGATCAGCAGCAAACACTGATTGAGGTTAAACAACAAATTCCAGAGCATGCCGGTCTCGGCTCTGGCACGCAGTTGGCATTAACCTTAGGCACTGCACTAGCAAGCTTCCATCATCTTTCTATAGATACGCCAACCTTGGCGCAAAAACTGGGACGTGGAAAACGTTCTGGTATTGGCGTGGCTACCTTTGACCAGGGTGGGTTTATTGTTGATGGCGGTCTTAAACCCGATCAAACCGTGCCTCCCTTACTTATGCATCAGTCGTATCCTGACGACTGGCGTATTGTGTTGATCATGGATCCCGCCCATCAGGGTATTCATGGCAAAAATGAATCAACCGCGTTTAAAACATTGCCCATTTTCCCGCTAGAGAACTCACGCACGATATGCCATCTGACTCTCATGCAAATGTTGCCGGCACTCATCGAGCGCGATATTGACGAATTCGGTCAGGCGATTACGGATATTCAGACGTTGGTGGGCGATCATTTTGCCGCGGCGCAAGGTGGCCGCTATACCAGCCAGATTGTTGCTCGTTGTCTGGAACAAGCACAGGACCTTGGCCACAAAGGTATTGCCCAAAGTTCATGGGGGCCAACCGGTTGTGTTTTTGTCGAAAGTGATGCCCACGCACAACAACTGATTAACGCATTACACAACACAACACTTGCCCAACCCAGTAATTCGCGGCAACCTATGTTTATTACCGCCCGTTGTGACAATCACGGTGCCATCGTTGAAACATTAAGATGAGGCTGGCTATGATCTCATCCAACACCGCTTTTAGATTTTCATTTTAAGGAATTACCATGTCCAAACGTTCTATCATTCACATGATCAACCCGATGAAGCACAACAGCCCGTTTGATATCAATATGGCGCTGGATGCTGGTTACGATGTTCTGATGCCTTATCAGCACGTCAAACTCGAAGAAGTATCTGGCTTGACGCAAGATGCGATTTTCTCGCGTGGCCCTTCTGGCGTTAAGAAAACCGGTATGTTTATTGGTGGTCGAGATATCGGTCTGGCGATGGATATGTTGGACGCTGCTAAAAAAGCAATGGTGCCACCATTTGAAATTTCAGTGTTCGCTGATCCCAGTGGTGCCTTTACCACCGCTGCCGCATTGGTTGCTTGTGTTGAACGGGAACTGAAAAAGAACTTTAATAAAGGCTACGAAGGTACCAAAGCCGTCGTGTTTGGTGGTACAGGTCCAGTAGGTCTGGCAACTGCTGTCATTGCAGCATTGCAAGGGGCTGACACAACGATCGTGGATCACTTCTCAATTGATACCGCACTTGAATTTGCTGAAGAAGCAAAACGTCGTTACGGCGTACAACTACGCGCTACCACCGCCGCTTCTGATGCTGATAAAGCCCGTTTGCTTTCCGATGCTGAAGCCGTATTTTGTACAGCCAAGGCCGGTATTCAAGTATTGAATGCCTCTGTCTTGTCCGATGCCAAACAACTAAAAGTCGCAGGTGATGTAAACGCCGTGCCGCCACTGGGTATCGAAGGGGTTGAATTGATGGATTCCGGCACCCCGCTTCTTCTCGCTAAAAACTCACCCAATGCCGTGGGTATCGGTGCCTTGGCTGTTGGTAATGTGAAATACAAACTTCAGCAAGCCTTACTAAGAGAAACTTTGGAAGCAGAAAAGCCCGTCTATCTGGACTTCCGTAATGCCTTTGAAGGTGCACGTAAACTGGCCTAAGCCGATTCGCTGATGCAACGTCAGTTACCCATACTGATTTTTGCTCAGAGTGCTCGTTTTATGGCTGAGTCAGCCACCCTTGCCGGTTATTCGGTTTGGGTGGCTGATTGCTTTTGTGATTCCGACACGGTTGCGGTTGCTCAACGGCATCTTACAATTCCCAGTTTAAGCACATTAACCTCCACAGACTTTTTCGCTGCAATTGACACCTTAAGTCGAGGCGAACCCTGTCAGTTAGTGATTGGCACCGGCATTGAGCAGCTTTACCCCCTTATTGAGCTTTTACCTGCCAATATTCTCTATCTCGGCAACACGGTGCAGACGCTATCTTTATTGCGCCAAGCTAAACCTTTTTTTGGTTTATTAGATTCACTCAAACTCCCTCACCCTGCTATCCGGTTTGAACAGCCCGTTAGCAATCATGCAGCGTGGTTATATAAAGATCTATCAGGCTATGGGGGCCAGACAATACAAAGCGCATTAACAGTGTCGGAAACGACGAATGGCTATTACCAAGGATTTATTAGCGGACAGAGTGCCTCTATCCTATTTCTAGCCAATGGTGAACACGCTCATGTTTTAGGCTATAACCGTCTAATCAATGTAAAAAATCAGTTTAGACTCGCCGAAATTCGCACACCGCTTAACTTAAGCAATCAACTTGAGCAACAACTTCAAAAAGCGATTAACAGCATTACTCAAGCAACTAAACTCAAAGGGCTATGCAGTCTAGATTTTATTTTCGCTGACAACGCCTTTTCTATTTTAGAAATCAATCCACGTTTTAGCGCTTCCGCTGAGCTTACTACTCATCATGCTCAGTTATTTCAGTGGCATCTCAACGCGCTCAATGGTGAAATACCAACAAACACGACAAACCTTCCACACTCAGCAAGGTTACTGGCATTTTTTTACGCTGAACAAAACAGCGTTGTTATCGATCATCCCGTTTGGCCTGAAAGTTGTCACGATTTGCCTGCAGCGGGCAGTTATATTCAGCAAGGCTCTCCCGTGTGTACCATTATTATCGAAGCTGAAACCCATGCAGATTGTCAGCAGGCATTACAAAAGCAGCATTTATTGGTGCAGCAAAATTTGTGTATTGATTCTTGAAATTGTCATCACCACAACCCATATTTAACTCGAATTATTAACATGGAATTTTTTCAATGAAACGTATTATGTTGTTTGTTGGCACCAATATCGCCGTACTGGCGGTGTTAAGCATGACGATGCGTCTGCTTGGTATTGAAAGCCTGCTGGATGAACAAGGTGTCGGGCTGGATATGAATGCCTTGCTGATCTACGCCGCCGTGATTGGTTTCAGCGGATCGATCATTTCATTATTGATATCTAAATGGACTGCAAAGCACCTGACCGGTGCCAAAGTCATCGAAACACCCCAAAATGATACTGAGCGCTGGCTCGTTTCCACCGTCAGCAGACTCGCACAGAAAGCCAATATCGGCATGCCTGACGTGGCTGTTTACAACTCGCCACAACCGAATGCATTTGCCACTGGTGCGAATAAGAATAAAGCGCTCGTGGCTGTGAGTACGGGATTAATGCAATCCATGACGCAAGATGAAGTCGAAGCCGTTTTAGCCCATGAAGTCAGCCATATTGCTAATGGCGATATGATCACCATGGCACTGATTCAAGGTGTCGTAAATACATTTGTTATTGTCTTGTCACGGGTGATTGGCCACCTCGTTGATCGGACTGTTTTTAAAGTTGAACGCGGTCATGGTCCTGCATTTTGGATCACTTCGATCATTGCAGAACTGATATTAGGCTTTCTGGCTAGTATCATTGTGATGTGGTTTAGTCGCCAGCGTGAATACCGTGCTGATGCTGGTGCCGCGAGCTTGGTAGGTGCACCGAAAATGATCGCCGCTTTACAACGGCTGGCTGGCACGTCAACTGAGCCATTACCCGATCAACTTCATGCTATGGGTATTTCTGGTGGCCAAGGAGGATTATCCGCCTTATTTATGACTCACCCGCCGCTTGAAGAGAGAATTAAAGCGCTCCGCACACAGGGGTAAGACAAAAAAGCCGGGCTTAGCCCGGCTTTTTTTTCATCTATAACTAACGCTATAAATTATCATCTTCAAAATCATAATCGAGCTTGTCTGATGGCTCGTGAATGTAATACCCCTGAGCATAATCAACACCTAAACGCCACAGTAAGGCAAGGCTGTTTGCATCGGATACAAATTCAGCAATACTATGTTTATTGGCCTGTTTGGTCATTTCTATAATGGCTTTGACCGCGGCCTGATTTTCAGTATCACGTGCCATATTTTCAACAAAGGCACCATTGATTTTCAGATAATCAACATTCAGCGCATTAAGGCTGTTTGAGAAATCAAGACCGGAACCGAAATGTTCCAGACCAAATTCACAACCGATCTGCTTCAGTTTTGCCACCACGCCACGTGCTTGTTCGAGATTATCCAGCGCCATGGTTTCACTGATCTCAAAGACAAGTGCATTACCGTTCAAGTTGTGTGCATCCAGTGTCGCACATAGCCAGTCGACAAAATCATCCGTGTGTAGGCTTTGCTCGGAAAGTTTGATGAAAAAGCGCGTTCTCGGGAATTGGTGTCGATGTTCGCTTAATACTTCCACAGCCTTTCTAATCACCCATTTATCGATATCCGCCATCATTTCTAAGCTGATCGCATGTTCGATAAACTCACCGGCCTGAATCAGTCGGTTTTCAATTAATTGGAGCCGTAGTAATACTTCGTAGAGTTCTTGTTCTTGACCGTGCAGGCTAACAATGGGCTGGTAGTGCAATAAAAACTTGTCTTCTTGCAAGCCTTTTTGCAGACGCTTTTTCCACTGCTCGCTAGATTCTGTCTCTTCCTGTTCGCTACCCTGCGCTAATTGAAAACGCGCGATCTGATCACCGCCTGCGTGTTGCGCCTGTGTGCAGGCTTTATCGGCATTTTCTAACACGGTTCCGGCCGCAGAGTGATTTTCATTGATGCGAGCAATACCGATGCTGCATTTAATATCGATGCTCTTACCGTTTACATGTGATACAAAATCCCTGACGGCTTGCTGATAAATTTCAGCACGTTCATCAATTTTGACATCGTCGTGACCGGGAATAATCAGTGTAAAGACCTGATCACCGTACCTTGCCAAAACCTCACTGTCTTTTAAGTGTTTACGTAGCAGTTCAGCCACGCTTTTGATAATGATATCGCTGGTACCAAGGCCAACTTGCTCTTTGATCGATTGAAAGTCATCTAGAACCAAATACAATAATTGCGCGTTACCATTACCTTCTACCGCTTGAAATACAGTTTTTTCCAACTCATCAACGAAGCGCGCCCGGTTATATAAGCCGGTCAGAAGATCATGATCACGCAATAATTTTAATTGTGAGTCATCAACCGTGTGAGCCTGAGCCGCATCATCATGAATAACAACCTGAGTACAATCTTCTCCCTCTACACGGGAATGACTAAACTCTATTTTGGCATTAAACCCAGTGCCGTCAGCCCGAACGCACTGAGCAACAATATCGACAGGATCGGACTCTGTTTTCTCTGAAAACTCTCGAAACACTGCTTTAAATTTGTGGTGATCATCTGCACTCACCAGATCCAGCATCGGCAAACCATCAATGTCTTCAGCCTCTTCATAGCCAAATATACGAAGATAAGCTTGGTTGACATAAATATGCATGCCCTCATGCATATAAGCAACAGCATCACGGGAGCTTTCTAATAGCGCTCTGGAGCGTTTCTCACTCTCACGTAAGGCGCGCTCATTACGACGACCTAAGCGACGCATAAACAGGTTTTGTATTTCACGATTGGCGGCAAACTGCAGCCTGTGGTTATCACCAAAGGTCACGATGTCTTGTGCAGAGCTGGCAAAGAACTGCGACTCGCTCTCTTTTTCGTTCACCAGAATGATACACGGCAAGTCTTTACCCAAGCGTTGCAGCAAAGCGGTAATGTCATTCGGTGCCAAATTGGCAACCGAGTCACGGCATATCAGTAAATCCCATGTTTGATTGGCGATCAGTTGTTCCAATGCTGCAGGCGAATCTTCCCGCGCAGCACGAACAGCATGCCCGGCTTGTCTTAGCGTGTTGATGATGCCATCCGCATCAGTCAATGAATCATCGACTATCAATAATCGCAATATGCCTTCTGCTCTCGCCACCATCAATACCCTCTATGGTTTCCGTTCCTGCAACACAGGCTTTTGACCCTCTAACTGGGTCATCTTATCTTCCATCCAGTCAAACAATTGCTGATTTAAATCACCCGCAGCCACGTCTTTACTGGCAATTTTTTCTCCTATCACCATTTTGATGACACCGGGATACTTAACAAAGCCATGTTTAGGCCATGCTTTAGCCGCGTTGTGAGCAACCGGAATAACAGGATAACCGGTTTCTACTGCCAGTCTTGCACCACCGATACCAAATCGCCCAATAAAGCCTCGAGCAATTCGTGTGCCTTCTGGAAAAATTACTACCCATGCGCCAGAGGATAGACGATCCAGCCCCTGCTCGATCACTTGTGACAAGGCTTTTCTTCCCGCTTTACGATCAATCGCTATCGGTTTCAATGAGGCCAGTCCCCAACCGAAAAACGGAATCCAAAACAACTCTCGCTTTAACACCCACACTTGCGGCGGAAAAACGGTCTGTAAAGCTAGTGTTTCCCATGCTGATTGGTGTTTACAAATAATAATCGCCGGTTCTTCACCGATGTTTTCTTTGCCCTCGACCTCAAGATGTACGTCACAGATTTTAGCGAGTAACCAGATGTTACTTTTCGCCCACTGACTGACGACAGCATAGCGCCACTTAAAGGGCAATGGCCATAACACGACACCGACACAGGAAAAAATAACGGCGGTAACACTTTGGAATATAAAAAAGATGAATGAACGGATATAGATCATTGAAGCTGCGGTTCCAGTAATGCGGTCACGACCGCCGCTAAATCATCATAAACTTCCACCCCTTGCGGTATACCCTCAGCAAGCGTGCGTTCACCTTTTCCTGTTTTAACCAGTATCGGCCGGGCATTCGACTCCATCGCAGCCTGGATATCACGTAAGGAATCGCCTATCGCAGGTACATTGTCCAAACTGATACGCAGTCGATGAGCCAAATCCTCAAACGATCCATTGTGCGGTTTACGGCATTTACAATCATCTTCCGGCCCGTGTGGGCAGAACATAATCGCCTCAATCCGCCCACCGACCTGTGCCAACATTCGCCGCATTTTGCTATGAATACGGTTCAAGGTCTCAACATCAAGCAACCCTCTGGCGATGCCCGACTGATTCGTTATCACCACTACTCGATAGCCCGCGTAATTAAGCCGTGCGATGGCTTCCAGACTGCCATCTATCGGTTCCCACTCAGAGGGATTTTTGATGAAATCATCAGAGTCATGATTAATCACACCATCACGGTCAAGAATAATCAGCGACATATGCTGCTCCCGTTATTCCTGTAAACAGGAAATATCAGCCACGCCCAGAAATAATGCCCGGGTCTGGTTGAGTATAGCCAGACGGTTTTGTCTAACCGCTTCATCATCCGCCATCACCATCACTTGGTCAAAGAAGGCATCAATGGTTTCGCGCATGCCAGCCAAGTAGTTCAATACCCCTGCATAATCCGATTTAGCGGATAAAGGCGCAAGATCTTGACTCGCTTGAGCCAGCTTTTCTGCTAGGTCTTTTTCTGCCGACTCTTGCAACAAAGCATCATCAATTGTCATGCCTTCAGCTTCTGCTTCATTTTTGCGCAGGATATTACCAATCCGTTTATTACCTGCCGCCAACGAATCGGCCTGCTCCAACTGACGGAAAGCCGCAACCGCTTTCAAGCGCTGCATGAAATCCAATGGGCGACTTGGTTTAACTGCCAGTACCGCTTCAAATTCGTCAGCTTTGAATCCCTGATCCAGCGCATAGCCACGCAAGCGATCATAAAAATACTGCATGACCTGACTGGTTACTGACTTCTCAGTCAGCGTGTCGCCGCAGGTGTCGGCAGCAAAATCAACTAGCGAAGCGAGATCCAAATCCAGCTCGTTCTCAATGATAATACGTAAAACGCCCAGTGCTGCTCGGCGTAAAGCAAACGGGTCTTTGACGCCCGTAGGCGGTTGACCAATACCAAACAAACCGGTCAACGTATCTAATTTTTCTGCCAGACTGACCGCTTGTCCGGTTGGCGTTACAGGCAGTTGATCACCCGCGAAGCGAGGCAAATATTGTTCATCTAATGCTTCTGCAACATCATTATTTTCGCCATCAAGTCGCGCGTAGTATCGTCCCATGATGCCTTGCAGGTCGGGAAACTCACCAACCATTTCTGTCACCAAATCACATTTAGCCAACATTGCTGCGCGTTCAGCTAAGGCTTCATCACCACGTATGTGTTGAGCAATCTCAGCGGCAAGTTTTGCAACTCGCTGTGATTTATCGTAAACCGTTCCCAACTTATTCTGAAACACGATGCTTTTAAGCTGTTCTTGGCGAGCGGCGAGTGGTTGTTTACGGTCGGTATCCCAGAAAAAAGCAGCATCGCTTAAACGCGGCAAAATAACACGTTCATTCCCTGCGACGACTTGTGCCGGATCCTGACTGGCAATATTACTCACAGTAATAAAGTGCGGCAGCAGATCACTATTTTTGGCACGCACAGCAAAATATTTCTGGTGGCCTTCCATAGATGAAATCAGGGCTTCTGCCGGCAACTCCAGGAAGCGCTCATCGAAGTTACCTGCTAAGGCAACAGGCCATTCCACCAGGCCGGTGACTTCTTCCAATAAATCCGGATTGATAACCGCTTCACCACCCAACTTTTCGGCTAGCTCATTAACTTGTGTGTTGATGATTTGTTTACGTGCGTCATAGTCCACCAGCACATGACCTTCGCTTTCTAACTGTGGCGCGTAAGTCATCGCTGAACCAATTTCAATCGGCTGTGGGTTATGAAAGCGATGTCCGCGGCTCATGCGGCCGGCACTCACGCCAAGTAAATCAACGGGAACCACATCATCGCCAAAAAGCACCACTAACCAATGCACAGGACGAACAAATTCACCGGGCAAATCACCCCAGCGCATACGCTTAGGAATGGGAAGTTCATTCAACGCCTGTTGAATAATATCTGGCAACAGTGATGCCGTATCTGCACCTTCCTGTTGTTGTTTAAATACCAACCATGCACCTTTATCGGTTTTCATGGTTTCCAGATCATCAACGTCGACACCACAGGATTTGGCAAACCCCATTAACGCTTTTGTAGGATTACCATCTTCATCGAATGCCGATGTTACCGCCGGTCCACGGCGTTCAATAGTGCGGTCTTGCTGACGTGTCTGTAACTTTGTGATCACCAGTGCCAAGCGACGTGGGGTCGCGTAAGGCCGTATTTCATCACACTGCAGTTCTGCTTTTTTAAAGCCCTGCTCAACACCTTGGTGAAACGCTTTGCTCAATGTCGCTAAAGCTTTAGGTGGTAACTCTTCAGTACCCAACTCGATTAGTAGATCGTTTGTGTTACTCATGCCTCAGCCTCCGATTTCGCATCTTGTACCATCGGGAAACCTAGAGACTCACGACGATCGTAATACGCTTGAGCCACAGCACGTGCCAACGTTCTCACGCGTAGAATGAAACGTTGTCTTTCTGTTACAGAGATTGCTTTGCGTGCATCCAGCATATTGAAGGTATGCGACGCTTTTAACACCAGCTCATAAGCAGGCAAAGGCAGGCCAGCTTCTATCATTCGTTGACTCTCGCGCTCACAGGTGTCGAAAGTATGGAACAAATTCTCAACATCAGCCTGTTCAAAATTATAGGCTGACATTTCCACTTCGTTTTGCAGGAATACATCGCCGTAGGTCACGGTTCCCATCGGGCCATCTGCCCAGATAAGGTCATAGACACTGCTGACGCCTTGCAAGTACATGGCAATACGTTCCAGACCATAGGTAATTTCACCGGTCACTGGGCGACATTCAAGCCCGCCCACTTGCTGGAAGTAGGTGAACTGTGTCACCTCCATGCCGTTGAGCCAGACTTCCCAGCCTAATCCCCAGGCACCCAACGTCGGTGATTCCCAGTTATCCTCGACGAATCGAATATCATGTACCGATGTATCTAAACCCAACATTTCCAGCGAGCCCAGATACAGCTCTTGAATGTTGATGGGTGATGGTTTTAGTACAACTTGAAACTGATAGTAATGCTGTAGGCGGTTCGGGTTTTCACCGTAGCGGCCATCGGTAGGACGTCGCGATGGTTGCACATAAGCAGCGCTCCATGGCTCAGGGCCAATTGCGCGCAAAAACGTAGCCGGGTGAAAGGTACCGGCACCTACTTCCATATCATAGGGTTGCAACAATACACAGCCTTGTTCAGCCCAGTATTTTTGCAGCCTAAGAATCAGTTCCTGAAAGGTTCTTGGCGTTTCCGCCTTCATCACCGCGTTATTAGTCATTAGTTCGATTTCATAATCCAAAGTCAAAACCCTTGCGATTATAGCGAATCCTAACCCTGCTTGTAGAGTAAGCCCTGATATTAAAATAAAAAACACAGGCAGCATCCCGCTTCTGAATGACGAAGACACGCCGTGAATCAGGTACAATGCCCAGCCAACGTCCCCGAATACAGAGTGAAACCATGCAACGTTCTATCGGCATCGTTATGGATCCAGTGGCCAGGATCAACATCAAAAAAGACAGCAGTTTTGCGATGCTTCTGGCTGCGCAAGCCAAAGGCTGGCAAGTTCTCTACATGGAACAACAGGATCTGTTCCTGCGCGATGGCAAGGTCTTCGCCGAAATGCGACCTTTGACTGTGTATGAAAATGCCGATCACTGGTATGAACTAGGCGATATGCAAACACGCCCTATCACCGATGTTGAAGCGATCCTGATGCGCAAGGATCCCCCGTTTGATATGGAATATGTCTACAGCACCTATCTTTTAGAGCAGGCACAGGCGGCAGGAGTGCTCATCGTCAATGATCCGCAAAGTCTGCGTGATGCCAATGAAAAACTATTCACCGCCTGGTTCCCGCAATGCTGTCCACCGACCTTGGTTACCCGCCAAAAACATCTGATTCGTGAGTTTCAACAGCAACATGGCGACATTATTCTTAAACCACTAGATGGCATGGGTGGCGCCTCCATTTTTCGAATAAACCATGGCGATCCCAACTTTTCTGTCATCGTCGAAACCCTAACGCAACACGGTAAACAGTCAGTGATGGCGCAGAAGTTTTTACCCGAAATTAAAGAGGGTGATAAACGCATCCTGCTGATTGATGGTGAACCTGTGCCTTATGCCTTAGCGCGCATTCCTGCTCACGGTGAAACCCGTGGCAACCTTGCCGCTGGCGGGCGGGCTGAAGGGCGGCCATTAACAGAACGGGATCGCTGGATTTGTGCTCAAGTGGGTAACAAATTACGTGAAAAAGGACTAATCTTCGTCGGACTTGACGTGATCGGTGACTATCTCACAGAAATCAATGTCACCAGCCCTACCTGTATTCGAGAACTTGATCGTCAATTCGATATCAATATCGCGGCTGACTTAATGACTGCGATTGAAAAAAGGCTCAAATGAAACGGCTTCCTATACTGTTAGTACTGTTTAGTCTGATTAGCGCTTGTGGCGATTCCGATCGAGCCCGACAAGCTAAATTCTTTGCCTTCGGTACAGAAATCGATGTCAGTCTTTACGGTGTTGATAATCAAACTGCCGAGAACACCGTCGATGCATTAGAAGCGGCTTTTAACAACGTCAATAACACCTGGCATGCCTGGCAGCCCAGCACGTTAACACGTATCAACGATGCTATTGCCAATGGTGAACCTATTCAGGTTGAAGCCGATGTGGCGGCGGTCATTACACAAGCAGCTGAGTACGCCCAAGACAGCCAGCATTTGTTTAACCCTGCTGCAGGCAAGTTATTTGAAGTATGGGGCTACCATCAAGACAACTGGTTTGAGTCCCGCCCGCCCCCTTCCCAAGAAAGCATCGATGTTTGGTTACACGCCTCCCCGACAATGCAAGCCATTCACATCGAAGATGGCACGCTGGCGAGTGACAATAAGATGGTGAAACTCGGCTTTGGTGGTTTTGCAAAAGGTACGGCGGTTGATGCGGCAATCAATGCGCTCAAGCAGCTGGACATTGAAAATGCCATTATCAATATCGGTGGTGACTTACGTGCGATTGGCAGTCATGGCGATCGACCATGGCGCATTGGTATCCGTCATCCACGCAAAGAAGGTGGCATGATGGCTTCTGTCGCGATTGATCACGATCAAAGTGTGTTTACTTCAGGCGACTATGAACGTTATTTCACCTATGAAGGTAAACGTTACCCGCATATTATCGATCCTCGCACTGGCTATCCGGCAACAGAAACTATCTCAGTCACGGTTATCCACCAGCAAGCAGCCAGAGCAGATGCCGCTGCGACAGCGTTAGTGGTGGCTGGCGCTGAGTGGCCACAAATTGCCGCTTCGATGGGAATTGATCATGTTATGCTGATGCGAGCTGATGGACAGATTGAAATGACACCGGCAATGGCCGAACAAGTTAGATTAATCGATCCCTCACAACAGCCACTGATTCGTCAGATAACCACACCATAATTCAGGACTATGGCAAAAAGCACTGCCTCAGATCGACTAGTATTCACCATACTCATATCCATCATCATTCATTTGATTGTGGTGCTGGGTATCAGTTTTGATGTGTTTTCAGAACCCAGTAACTCACCGATCAATAATCTCGATATCACCCTGGTAAAGCAGCAAGATAAAATTAAACCTGAAGAAGCTGACTTTTTGGCTCAAGCTGATAACGAGGGTGGCGGTGAAACTGAAACACCATCACCTGAACCAACACCTAATATGCCGGTTCCAATTGCCGAGGAAGATCCGGCTTCTGAGCCTGTTTCACCCTTGCCAACAGCACCGACAGAGCAAGAACCGTTGTCGGTTATTGAACCTGAGCCAACACCCGAACCGCCCACTCCAGAACCGGTTGTCGCTGAGACGCCACAAGAAGAACCAAAACCAGCGCCACCTGAACCAGAACCACCTCAACCTGAAAAAAGCGTCGAAATGCTTACCCAGCAAGAAGCCGATCGCCACATACAGAAAGTTGAAAAGCCGGAAACCGAAGTAACACCCGAAGCAGAAACCGTCCCAGAACCTGAGCCCCGTCCCTCTGCGCGCGATATGATGTTACAGGCCAAAAGTGAAATCCATGAATTACAAGAGAAGCTTAACCGCACTACCAAGGCACTGAGTGAACGGCCTAAGAAACGTCGCATTTCAGCATCTACCAAAGAATTTGCCGCCGCGGCTTACATGCGGGCATGGGAAATGAAAGTCGAACGTATCGGTAATATGAATTACCCACAAGAAGCCCGTCAAAAAGGCCTGAATGGCAGTTTAATGTTATCGGTGGATATCAACCCGGATGGCAGCGTACCGTCTGGCGGTATTGTAATATCACGCTCTTCTGGTCATGACGTGCTTGATGAGGCGGCTGTCAGAATTGTCCGCTTAGGCGCACCTTATGCGGCTATTCCTGACAATGTTTTGAAAGATAACGACATGTTAACGATTATTCGCACATGGAAGTTTGAAACCGGTAGCGGCTTATCCACTCGCTAGAGAAGGCCGGCGACCGATTTAGCCGCCGGCAATAATGTTACTGAAATAAATAATTGCGAATTTCTGATTCTGATTTGTGAATGAGGTTTTTATTGATCGTCTGACTGATATTTTTCAGCGTCACTGTTCCCAAATGCTGTTTCAGTTTCCCCAGAAATCCCGGCGATGAAATCAGCACCAAATCGTTATAGTCACCCGAGCGACGAGCTGTCTCTAAGTGTTCACCCAAATCGTGGGCGAAATGCAAGGTTTCAACTTCTTTCGGCTCTAAGCGTGACTCCAATGGATGACGGCCACCATGATGACCTTCAAGGCCAAATGATTGTTCAGTCACCGGCGTTCCCGGATGCACCATGGCATCCAATTCTTTGAGGGGTGAGGTACGGCTTTCTACAGAGAATATTCTGGCGCGACTGCTTTCTGCGACGACGATCCATTTTTTCTTCATAGTCGATACTCCTTCTCGCTTGGGTGAATCAAGCTACGCAACTCAGCAAGCGGATGAACTAAGCTGCGTATGTTCGAATCGAGTGAAGTGTTAGTACCGACTATAGCAAAGATTTAAGGTTTTTGCCTGACCTTCCTCACAAAAATAAAAAGCAATATTGTTTTTATTTTTCAATAAGTTGCGAAACAGCATACCCTTGTTCCGCTTTACTGATATCGCTGTATTCAAGCGCCAGTGAGCGTTTCAGCGACGCCGCTAATTGCTGACATTTATGGATATCTCCCTGCTTTAATTCCAGCTCAATTTCGTGAATGTTTTGCTGTTTATCACCCGCTTTTACCACCCCGCGATCGTAGGCCATTTCGACTTGTGTGCCATCTTCCAACTGTAATGGCATCACAACACGCTCAAAATCGGTGGTAAAAACCGGCTTAATCGCTTGCCACACAGCTTTATTATCAATCAGCGGGGCAAGATCAGTTTCTGCCAATAGTCCTTCGTCAAACGCTGGGCCTGCCAGTTTATGCTCCCATTCTTTTCTTTGGTGCAACCCGTCTTGTGCTTCACCACGACATTTAACGGTTTGTAACCACTGACTATCGACCTGTCGTAAGCGCAGGCCAACGCCAAACTGCATTAATGCTCTATCCGCTGTATCGAAATAGGTACTCACCAAATGCTGTTTATAAGGCTGTGTTGCCAATAATGCAGTGAGCCAAGTTAACGCCGACAAGTCTAATTCGGCCTCCTGCATCACCTTCAGCTTAATTTCTTGTTCAAGACTCATCGTGCTAACAACGTCTTTAAATATTTACCTGTATAGGAGCTGGCATGCTCAGCCACCTGTTCCGGCGTTCCAGTAGCGACCACTAAACCGCCTCCCGAGCCGCCTTCTGGCCCCATATCGACGATCCAATCAGCAGTTTTGATAACGTCAAGATTATGCTCAATAACTACAATCGTATTGCCACGATCTCGCAGGTCATGCAGCACTTTCAGCAATTGTTCAATATCAAAGAAATGCAGCCCTGTAGTCGGTTCATCCAGGACATAAAGCGTTTTACCGGTATCCCGTTTGGATAGCTCCTTAGCCAGTTTTACCCGCTGCGCTTCACCGCCCGACAACGTCGTCGCATTCTGTCCCAGCTTGATATAAGTCAGCCCCACATCAATTAATGTTTGCAGCTTTTTAGCGACAACCGGAATGTTCTCAAAAAAGACACGAGCATCTTCAATGGTCATATCCAGCACTTCGGTAATGGTCTTGCCTTTGTAACGGATATCTAGCGTTTCTCGGTTATAACGCTGGCCTTTACAAACATCACAAGGCACATAGATATCAGGTAAAAAATGCATTTCTACCTTAATCAAACCATCACCCTGACAGGCCTCACAGCGTCCGCCTTTGACATTGAAACTAAAACGTCCCGGGCCATAACCACGTGAACGTGCCTCAGGTGTGCCCGCAAATAACTCACGAATCGGCGTAAACAAACCGGTATAAGTAGCCGGGTTAGATCGTGGTGTGCGACCAATCGGACTCTGATTAATGGCAACCACCTTATCGAGCTGATCCAAGCCCAAAATATCCTGATAAGGCGCCGGTTCTTCAGAGTTGCCGTTGAGTGTTTTCGAGGTCAACTTCAACAAGGTTTCGTTAATCAAGGTGGATTTACCGGAACCTGATACCCCGGTCACACAGGTCATTAAACCAATGGGAATATCGATATCGACATTTTGTAGATTGTTACCACAAGCACCGCGTAAACCGATTGTTTTACCTGCATGGGCTTTTTCCCGTTTGTCAGGGACAGCAATCTTGCGTTTACCTGAGAGGTATTGACCGGTCAGAGAGGCATCCGTATCCATGATCTGTTGAGGCGAACCCTGTGCAACAATATCCCCCCCGTGTACACCTGCCCCCGGCCCGATATCCAATACATAGTCTGCCGAGCGGATCGCGTCCTCATCATGCTCAACCACAATCACGGTATTACCCAGATCACGTAAGCGTGTAAGGGTCGTTAATAAGCGATCGTTATCACGTTGGTGCAAACCAATAGAAGGCTCATCCAAAATGTACATCACACCGACCAAACCGGCACCGATCTGACTGGCCAAACGAATTCGTTGTGCTTCACCGCCTGATAGCGTGTCAGCACTTCTTGCCAGATTCAGGTAATCCAAACCAACATTGACCAGAAAGCTTAATCGGGCACCGATTTCACTAATGATTTTTGACGCAATTTCACCTCGCTTACCGGGTAACGTCAGCGAAGCAAAGAAAGTACTCACTTCGCCGATAGGCATGGCAGTGACTTCTTGTAGTGTCGTCTCGTTAATATAAACGTGGCGTGAAGCTTGATTCAAACGCGTACCATGGCAGTCAGGGCAGGCTCTGACTGAGTGCAGTTTGGCAAGATCCTCGCGTACGCTGTTTGACTCTGTTTCATGGTAACGACGTTGCAGGTTCGGAATAACCCCTTCAAAGTTGTGCCGACGTGTCACTTGTTTACCGCGATCACCCATGTATTTAAAATCAATTTGGGTTGAGCCACTGCCATAAAGTACCGCTTGTCTGACTTTTTCAGGCAATTCATCAAATGGCGTTTCCAAATCAAAGTCGTAATGCGCCGCCAGCGATTGCATCATCTGGTAGTAATAAGCATTGCGGCGATCCCAACCACGAATCGCCCCTGCTGCCAGACTCATTTCAGGGTGCGCCACCACCCGTGCCGGATCGACAAACTGCTTAACGCCTAATCCATCACAGGTCGAACACGCACCTGCCGGGTTATTAAACGAGAACATGCGCGGCTCAAGCTCAGAAATGGAATAACCACAGGTGGGACAAGCAAACAACGCCGAAAACAAGGTTTCATCGTTTTCATCATCCATTGAGACGACTTTGGCCACACCTTCCGACATCGCCAGCGCTGTTTCAAAGGATTCCGCCAAACGTTGCTGCAAATCATCGCGCACTTTAAAGCGATCAACGACCGCTTCAATCGTATGTTTTTTGCGCAGCTCCAATTCAGGTGGCTCATCCAGTTCAATGACTTTGCCGTTAACGCGGGCTCTGACAAAACCTTTAATGCGCAATTCTTCAAGCACATCACGATGTTCGCCTTTACGATCCTGAATGACAGGTGCCAGCAGCATCATGCGCTTGCCTTCCGGCATCGCTAATACCGCATCCACCATCTGACTGACCGTTTGCGCCGCTAACGGTAATTGATGGGTCGGGCAACGCGGTTCTCCAGCGCGCGCAAATAATAAGCGCAGATAATCATAAATCTCGGTAATCGTACCCACCGTCGAACGTGGATTATGCGAAGTCGATTTCTGCTCAATCGAGATCGCCGGCGACAGACCTTCGATATGATCGACGTCTGGTTTTTCCATCATCGAGAGGAACTGGCGCGCATAAGCGGACAAGGATTCCACGTAACGTCGCTGGCCTTCTGCGTATAATGTATCGAACGCGAGTGACGATTTACCCGAGCCGGATAAGCCGGTGATCACGATCAACGCATCTCTGGGCAGATCCAGATCGATGTTTTTCAGATTGTGAGTTCTGGCCCCACGAATGCTGATATTTTTCATCCCGGGAACGCTTATATTTTTCATCAGGATTCCGTAGTAAAATCAAACGGATCAATATACTCTGTCCAACTATCATGACGCAAAAACAAACTGCAACGACCTCGATGACTGCGCTGGAAAAACGTAGCATCTCAGGCCTCTCCCTTATTTTTGCCCTACGTATGCTGGGCTTATTCATGATCTTGCCTGTTTTTTCGCTATCCGCTCAGCAGTACAGCGGCAGCACCCCTATGTTGATTGGACTTGCGATTGGCGCATATGGTTTAACTCAAGCCTTATTACAAATTCCGTTTGGCATGCTATCCGACCGTATTGGCCGAAAACGTGTCATTACAATCGGCTTATTACTATTCGCCGCTGGCAGCGCGGTTGCTGCTATGGCAGAAACAATTGAAATGGTCATTGCAGGTCGATTATTACAAGGCAGTGGCGCCATTGCCGCGGCAGTAATGGCATTAACAGCCGACTTAACCCGTGATGAACAGCGCACCAAAGCCATGGCCAGTATTGGTATCAGTATTGGTTTGTCGTTTTCTATCGCTTTGGCAACCGGTGCTGCTTTGGAACACTGGATTGGCTTGTCAGGCATATTCTGGGCAACGGCATTGCTTGCCATTATCGGCCTGGTTGTACTGCATTACTGGGTGCCAACACCGCACCGTTGCGTTAGCCACCGCGATATCGAGCCGGTGCCTAAACAATTTATCAAGGTGTTGAAAAACCCTCAGATCATGCGCATGGTCATCAGCATCATGGTGCTCCATTTGCTGCTTACCACCAGTTTCTTTGCCTTGCCACTTGCTTTGCAAAATGGAGCCGGATTGGATAAAAGCCAGCATGCACTCATCTATCTGCCGATTCTGCTGGTCGCATTTATCACCATGGTGCCCTTTATCATCATCGCTGAGAAAAAGCGCAAAATGAAAGCGGTCTTTATTGGCGCGATTGCAACCTTAGGCATCGCTGAACTCGGCTGGGCGTTAATGCCTAACTCGCTAGTCGCGATTCTTTTTAGCCTATGGCTGTTCTTCACCGCCTTTAATATTCTCGAGGCCAGTCTGCCATCTTTGATGTCAAAATTGAGCCCGTTAGAAAATAAAGGCACCGCAATGGGTATCTACTCCAGTGCACAATTTATCGGAGCCTTTATCGGCGGTGCCTTGGGTGGTTCGCTATATACCCGTTTCGGGCTGGAAGGTATTTTTGGTGCCAGCGCCATATTGATCGTTTTCTGGCTGATATTGATTGTGCCGATGCAAGCGCCGCGTCACTTTAGCAGCCGGATTATTCATCTAAATAATAGCGCGATGCTCAATACCGATCATATTGTTGAACAACTTAATGCCATCAAAGGTGTGAAAGAAACCATCGTAGTGCTAGAAGAACAGGTCGCTTACGTCAAATTTTCACCCGAAGAGACTGATTTATCAGAACTCGAAGCGTTTGCGTTTCAGAATTAGCATCGTAGAATAAGCCAATTATCTTTTAACCAAGGAACATGCCATGTCAGTAAACAAGGTCATTCTCGTCGGGCGACTGGGCGCAGAGCCTGAAAGCCGCGCCTTTCCAAATGGTGGCTCGATTTGCAATCTGCGAGTCGCAACATCAGAAACCTGGAAAGACAGACAGACGGGCGAGCGTCAGGAACGCACTGAATGGCACCGTGTTGTACTGCGTAACCGTTTGGGTGAAGTCGCTCAACAATATTTACACAAAGGCTCTCAAGTTTATATTGAAGGGCGTATCCAGACCCGCAAATGGCAGGGACAAGACGGACAAGATCGCTACACTACCGAAATCGTCGGTAATGAAATGACTATGCTTGATAGCCGTGGTGCTGGCGGCGGCGGTGGTGGTGACACCTCTTTCGACCAACGCCCTGCACCGCAGCAATCTGGCGGCCAGAATGCGCCACAACCGGCCTCTTCTTCAGCGGGCCCCGATTATGGTGGTGATTCAGACTACTACGATGACGACATCCCGTTCTAGACAATAACGCGTTCCACCCAAAAAAGCCCCTCAAATCAGGGGCTTTTTTATGACTGATAAAAAACGATACGGCTGGCAACCATAATAAGCGTTAAACCAAGCAACACAGGGATTGATCCATACCCAGAACAGTGGGAATATCGAACTGTAACTCCTATTAAAGGTAGACAATGAACAAAGTTGCTCGCACGACTATTCGCCCGGTCCGAAGTCTGAACCTCTTATCTCAGGAAGAAATTTATAAACTCAGCAACAGCCGTGCTGATTTACATAAGTTATTTCGTGACTGTGCACTTGCCATTCTCAATACCGACAGCGAAATTGATGACGCTGAGGAAATCTTCAAAACCTTTGCTGATTTTGATGTTCGCCTCAAACCTCAACCACGCGGGGTGATGCTGGAAATTCTCAATGCACCGGCGCAATCTTTCGTCGATGGCAAAATCATCCGCGGCATACAAGAACACCTGTCATCGGTTTTACGCGACATTATTTATACCGATTTTAAGATCCTTGCAGAAGAAGCCCACGACCCGGTTCATATCACCGATAAAGTGTTTCGTATACTACGCAATGCCGGCGTGGTGAAACCCGGCGTCACGCCTAATTTGGTGGTTTGTTGGGGTGGCCATTCCATCCCGCGTGATGAATATGATTACGCCAAACATGTCGGTTATGAACTCGGCTTGAGAAGCTTAGATATCATTACCGGCTGTGGCATTGGTGCGATGAAAGGGCCGATGAAAGGCGCTGCCGTAGGTCATGCCAAACAACAAATAAAAGATGGCCGCTATATCGGCATCAGTGAACCCGGCATCATTGCTTCCGAGTCGCCCAATGCGATTGTGAATGAACTGGTCATCATGCCCGATATCGAAAAACGGCTGGAAGCTTTTGTCAGGCTAGGCCATTGCTTTGTTGTGTTCCCCGGTGGTGTCGGTACCGTCGAAGAAATCATGTACCTACTCAGTATCTTGTTACACCCAGAAAACAAACAAGGTATTCCGCTGGTATTTGCCGGACCAGAATGTTGCCGCGACTATTTCGACACACTGGATAACTTTTTACGTCAGTGCTTGGGGGATGACATCACCCAGTTGTACGACATTATTATCGGCTCACCAGAACAGGTCGGCAGTAAGGTCAGGGAATCAATTGAAAATGTTCACCGTGACCGCCATGCGAGTCAGGATGCCTATTACTTCAACTGGCAGTTAAACATTGACCCAGACCTGCAACGGCCTTTTATTCCAACCCATGAAAATATGGCTGCATTAAAACTGGATCTCGCTTTACCAAAACATGAATTAGCCAGCCAGATTCGGTCCGCCTTTTCCGGTATTGTTGCCGGCAATGTTAAAGCTTTTGGTATTCGGGAGGTAGCTAGACACGGACCTTATAATATCAATGGCGACCCAGGAATTATGCAGGCGATCGATGATCTACTGCAGGTATTTGTCCGTGAACAACGAATGAAACTGGGGCAAGGCGAACGCGATTATAAGCCGTGCTATCAAATCGTCCGGCACTAAGACTGATCGATCACCAGTTCCGTGACATAGATTAATTCACAGGCATTGGCCCCCGTGTCTTCACGACTTAATGAACTTTGCCAATGCCAACCATCAACAGCTTGAGCTTTAATGAGTTGCCCTTTCAAGCTGATGATTTGACCAGAGTTTACTAAGTCCAACATGGCAGCAACATGGTCATCTGCTGGCACAATGTGCATATTGGCGCTCTGAGTTTCAAGCTCACGTCGGGGGATGGGGAATTGTTCAACTCGCCAGCGATACCAGCGACCTGACTGACGAATATCGATTTGCGATAACACCGATTCATCCGACATGTTCTGCCAGCCAAGCGCCAAATCGGTTGGCGCGAGTTCACTCTCTTTATCCAGCCAGTAATCTTCCCGTGACAGCACTTTGGCTTGTAATGAAAAATCAGCCAAAGGCGTTATCAGAAAATCATTAAAATCAAAGGTTTCAGAATTATTAATTTTAGTCTGGACTGGCGCGTTATCAACTTTAACGCCGGGCCCCAGACTAACGGTTTCGGCTGCTCGGCATTGCCATACGGCAAAGGCAATCAAAGCAATGAAAACAACATTGCGCAAACTCATGATTGGCTCAAATTAAAGCGTTTGGCAGCAAACAAGATCAACAACAAAACCGGCAAGCCAATTAATGCCGTTAGCAGGAAAAACCACTCATAGCCCATGGCTTCAACCATTGAACCCGAATAGCCACCCAGCATTTTGGGGAGTAATGTCATTAATGAACTGAAGATGGCGTATTGCACAGCCGTGAAAGAAATATTGGTCAAGCTCGACAGAAAGGCAATAAAGGCTGCACTGGCTAATCCTGCTGACAAATTATCGGCTGAAATAACGACATACAACATGGTCAGGTCATTACCCATACCTGCCAGCATCATAAACAATAAATTTGTCACGGCCGACATCAATGCCCCCAAAAACAGTATCCGCATCACGCCAAATCGCACAGCAAGAATACCGCCTAAAAAGCCACCTAATATCGTCATAAACAAGCCGAAACTTTTCACTACCGTCGCTATCTGTGGCTTGGTAAAGCCCATATCCTGATAAAACACATTGGCAATGACGCCCAACACAATATCGGAAATACGATAAAGCCCCACTAATGCCAGCAATAACCACGCTAACGACCAACCATAACGCCGGAAAAAGTCCTGAATCGGCTCAATATAACTACGGCTAATCAATTCCTGGTTTACCCACTCAAAGCGCATACAAAAGCGTCCAAGCATCACCGCCACCAATAAGGCAACAGAGAATCGCAGCATTTCCACCATAATCGCTGCTAGGTAATGGTTATGCACAACATCTGAAAGCACTGTTTTGAGTTGGCTTGCTAGCTCGCTGCTGAGCGCAAAACTGGCAATAAAGCCTGATACAGCGACAAGGAAGGTCACGAATAATCCTGCGTAGTCCCAAGCAGGTTGGGCGGCGCGCTGCTGGTTCACCACCGGCTCATCCACTATCAAGGTAGTGACAATGCCAATCAACATAAGCCCTGCCATGCTGAAATAGGCCATTTGCCAGGCAGTAAAATCATACACCTCCAGCGTCGAGCCGAAAGAGCTGGCAAGAAACAAGGCTCCTGCACCAGCTAGTAACATCCCGATCCGGTAACCCGCAATATAAGTCGCAGACATTAACGCCTGATATTCCTCTCCCGCAGACTCGATACGATAGGCATCAATAACCACATCCTGTGTCGCGGATGAAAATCCTAGAAGAACGGCAGCCAATGCCATCAACGTTAATCCCTGACTGGCAGGGTCGATCAACGCCATCAAAATGATGGCAAGCACCACCATCAATTGTGCCAACAGTAACCAGGCCCGCCGTCGACCCAAGGTGCGGGTCAACAAGGGCAGCGGAATCACATCAACCAGCGGTGCCCAGACAAATTTAAAAGAGTAACCCAGCGCAGCCCAGCTGAAATAGGTCACCGCAGCTCGCTCCACGCCCGCCTCGCGTAGCCACAGACTCAACGATGAAAATATAAGCAATAAAGGCAAACCAGCAGCAATACCAAAAAACAGCATGGTCACCACCCGTGGGTGACAAAAAGCCCGTAAACTCTCCTGCCATGAATGAAGTCGTGCTATCAAAGCGTACTCGCTGGTTTGGTTGAATCGCTTAAAGTAACACTGAAAAATGCGGCAATCCACTCTGTGTTCAGTAGCGACAGGACTAATAGAAATATGCCGACGCCCTAAAACGCTAAAATATGAGAAAATAAAGAGAACTTTTCACACTGACTTGGGTATGACCAGACAGCGAAAAATTATTCATGTGGATATGGATGCCTTCTTTGCATCGGTTGAGCAACGCGATCACCCGGACTATCGCGGTAAGCCTCTAATTGTCGGCGGCCAACCTGATAGTCGCGGCGTGGTCGCAGCCTGTAGTTATGAAGCCAGAAAGTTTGGTATTCATTCTGCTATGCCCTGTTCGCGCGCCTATAGGCTCTGTCCTCAAGCGATATTTGTTAAGCCCCGGTTTGATGCCTATCGTGAGGTTTCACAACAGATTCGTGACATTTTCTGGCGCTATGCCTCTGAAGTCGAACCGCTATCGCTTGATGAAGCCTATCTAGATGTCACTTACACGGAAGACTTCAATGGCTCTGCCACCTTGATTGCCAAAGCTATCAAACAAGACATTCTGCAAGAAACCAATTTGTATGCATCCGCCGGCGTGTCGTATAACAAGTTTCTCGCTAAAATCGCCTCCGATATGGACAAACCCAACGGCCTCTATGTCATTCTCCCTCAGCAGGGTGAAGCCTTTGTGAGTGAATTAGCGATTGGTAAATTTCATGGCATCGGCCCAGCAACTGAAGCCAAGATGAAACAGCTCGGTATTGCGACCGGCTATGATCTTCGGCAAAAATCCGAAGCTGAGTTGACGGAGCGTTTCGGGAAATCCGGTCAGTATTATTTTAATATCGCACGCGCCATTGATGAACGCCCGGTTCGCAGTACCCGTATCCGTAAATCCTTAGGCAAAGAAACCACGTTTTCACACGACATCCTCTCAGTGCCAGAACTCACGGCCAAATTAAGCGATCTTGCTGATATCGTGCTGGAAAGTTTAGCCAAACAAAACCTGAAAGCCCGCACTGTCACTGTCAAAGTGAAATATTCTGATTTTCAGCAAGTCACCCGGGCACAAACTCTGGAACACAGCATTGCTTCGGCTGATTTAAACGAATGGATTCCGAAGTTATTAGCTCGAACGGAAGCGGGTCAAAAAGCCGTCAGACTAGTGGGATTGAGTTTGAGTGGGTTTGATGTGCCGGTTATAGAGAAAGTGCAGCCGCAGTTGGATTTGGCCTTTTGCGATCCCTTTTAGACTCTCCCTAATCAGATCGGGAAAAAGTCACATACCGTTCTAGGAAAAACAGAGCTAAATTTATAAGAGCTACTTTTCAGGATTAAAAATAAATGGATTTTCGCTTCAAAAAAACTTTTTTCATTCGTCTTTGCGGGGGGCTACTGAGACTGTTTATTATCTATTTATTAATCCCTGCGACTTTGGTGTTTTTGATAGTGGTGTTCTACACCGCCTTGGAATTCGGCCCCATGTTAGAGCTGGCAGATAAACTCTCAAGCTTTAACTACCTGACGCTCTTGACTCTGGTGAGCCTGATTCCTCTCGGAATGACTTATTGGTGGCAACGTGATAATAAACCGCTACTGTGGTTATGCATAACTTTACTGATATTACACGTGGTTTCACTGGAGTATTTCGATGTTATGCCTAACCTTACTATTGAAACCAGTAGCGGACGGGCATCGGAGTATATGATATCCCCCAGCCTGCTGATCATGACTGTGCTGCTCTTATTCAGCATTATCCACTTTTTGCTACCAAACCAATACAGCAGACCATACCTGTCGCTATTACCCTTTTTCCTACTCATCAGTTGGTACTATGAAGCTGTAGCCCCTGTACTGGGTGGACTGGTTGGAATTCTAAGTTCCGATCCAACATCACCTCTAGTAAAAGCCGAAGCTATAAATGTTGTAATTTATTTCGCCAAGTCTGTTCCTGGACTGTTGCTGGTCTATTCGGTACCTTTCTGTCTTTATCTGCTTGCAATGTTTTGGCAGCCCCTGACTGATTTTCTGGCAGGTATACTCTGTCAGTTCCAACAAAGAAGAGCCAGTAGCTGAATCAAGGGATAAGCCAACTTGATATTCGATTGTCAGCTATGAAAAGGGCTGAATCGAGTTTCTCCCTAACTTTAATTTCACTACGCCAAACCTCACCAGGTCAACGGGGTCAGACACGATTGAAAATAATGCATACGCTGCCGCTAGGCGTTCATTTAATTGGATTCGTCGCGTCCATGCGACTCACTCTTCGAGCACCTCCGGCGTCCAAATTCGTTCCAGACGAATTTGTGTTTGCCCCAAAATAAACGAACCAAACAAAAAGGCACCCGATATTGCCTTATTTCTAAAAATTAACTTCATTTTATGGCGTGGACACAAACTCGCTACGCTCAAACACGTGTCCACTTAATCCATAAAATAAAGCCAATTTTTAGCGGCAATAGACGGGAATAAGGGGCTATCACGAACTTCCCCGTTTGTGCTGGCGAGAAATGGCATTGGTTCAGGTCTGAGGGCGGCTAGTGTGTGAGCGTAGCGAGTTTTAGCCGACCGCCTGAATTAATGTTATGACGAGTGAAGCCGTAGGCCAGCACGGTGGGGTGCCTTAGGGTTGTTAGGGAAATGGGCATACATTTCCCTGACTCGCCATCAAGGCGAAATTCCTTCCCAAGCTATCAGAAGCTGAAAGCTTGGGAGAAAAGGAAGTGAATTTTATTTTCCAACTAACTTAATCACGTTCGCCCATATTTTCAGTCGGCTGAAAGCACATTTCACAAAATTACCGTCTTGGTGTTTAAAGCGTTTTTTCAGTGCTTTTTTCACTTCCCAAGTGCCTTTATAGCCATTAGGAAATACGACTAAGTCTCCCGCTTTAAATGTGGTCGCTGGGCCACCATCTTCAGGCGTCATCACACATTCACCTTCGACGATAAACGCAATTTCTGTAGTAACAAACGCCCACGGAAAGACCGAAGCTTCCTTTTCCCAGGTTGGCCAATGAGCAACGCCCAGTTGTTTTAAACGTGCTTCGCTGGGGTTGTTATCAACGGTAATTTCTTTCATTTTGATTCCTAAGTGTAGATTTGTATCCAAAATCAGTGGTGATTTGGGATGAGTCTTTGTATTTGATTGACGTATTTTGCCTGTCTTTTAACGATAAACCGAATTTATCGATCACAGACCATGTTTGAGCAAAGGCAATTTGCCATAATGGTGGCTTTTATCTGTGACTGAACCTTAATATGGAAACTGCCGGGCAACCAGCGCTGAACGTCTTACAAAGCATCTTTGGTTATGATGCCTTTCGCCACAACCAGCAAGCCATTGTTGAGCATGTAATTAGCGGCGGTGATGCACTCGTGTTGATGCCGACTGGCGGCGGGAAATCGTTGTGTTACCAGATTCCGGCATTGGTTCGGTCGGGCACGGCGGTGGTGGTCTCGCCCTTAATTGCCTTGATGCAGGATCAGGTGATGGCGTTAAAACAGCTGGGCGTCAAAGCAGCTTTTTTGAATTCAAGTTTATCCGCAGCGCAAGCGCGTGATGTGGAGCAGCAGCTTGAAGCCGGTCAGATTGATTTACTGTATGTAGCGCCGGAACGTTTGCTTGGTGAGCGTATGCTGTCGTTTCTAGAGCGTCTGCCAGTGGCCTTGTTCGCAATTGACGAAGCACACTGCGTATCGCAATGGGGCCATGATTTCCGGCCTGAATACCAACAACTGCGGATCTTACATGAACGGTTTCCGAGTGTGCCACGCATTGCTCTAACCGCGACGGCGGATAAGCGCACCCGCATTGAAATTATCGAACAGCTAAAACTGCAAGGCGCTGAGGTTTACCTAAACAGCTTTGATCGGCACAACATTTTTTATGCGATTGCCGAAGCGCGACAAGCCAAACAACAGTTGTGGGATTTCATTCAAAACCAGCATGCTAATGACGCTGGCATTGTTTATTGTCTGTCGCGTAAAAAAGTTGAAGCAACGGCACAATGGTTAAGTGAACAAGGCCGGATTGCTCTGCCCTATCACGCAGGCTTACCTGCAGAATTACGTGCCCACACCCAACAACGTTTTCTACGCGAAGAAGGCATCATTATTGTCGCCACCATTGCTTTTGGCATGGGCATTGATAAGCCTGATGTCCGTTTTGTAGCGCATTTAAATCTGCCTAAAAATATTGAAGCGTATTATCAGGAAACCGGCCGCGCTGGTCGTGATGGCCTGCCCGCTAATGCCTGGATGGCTTATGGGCTGCAAGATGTCATCACCTTGCGCCAGTTTATGCAGGACTCACAAGCCCCTGAGCTAATCAAACGGGTAGAGCATCACAAATTAGAAGCGATGCTGGGCTTATGTGAACTTATCACCTGCCGTCGTCATGCTCTATTAGCCTATTTTGACGAAGACGCGCCGGAAAAATGTGGCCACTGCGACAACTGCGTTAACCCACCAGAAAACTTTGATGCGACCGAAGTTGCCCAGAAAGCTTTGTCTTGTGTGTATCGCACTGAACAACGCTTTGGGGTGACGTATCTCATCGATATTTTGCTAGGCACTGATGATGACCGCATCAAAGCCAACCAGCATGATCAAATCAGCACGTTTGGTATCGGCACCGAACTCAATGCCACGCAGTGGCGAGGCATATTCCGACAATTGATAGCAACCGGCTACTTAGATATTGATATCAGCCGCTACGGGGCTTTGCGCTTAACCGAAAAATGCCGCGCTATTCTGCGCAGTGAACAAACCTTGCTGCTGCGCAAACAGCAGGACAGAAAAGCGACCACTAAAGCGGGTAAAAAACAGGCTTCCGTTCGCCCGCAGGATGAAAAGCTCTGGGAAGCGCTGCGTCAGTGTCGCTCTGATATCTCTCACAAAAATGGCGTGCCACCCTATGTGATTTTCCATGACGCAACATTGCAGGAGATGTGTCGTTATCGACCTAAAGATTTGGCTGCAATGCAACGTATTTCAGGTGTCGGTGAACAGAAATTGAATCACTATGGACATGTTTTTCTGGAAGTGATTCAGCAACATCCTTTATCCGAATTACTCAACAACGGCCTAAGTGACACCATCAATGACACCTTGTTATTGCATGAAAAAGGCCATGCGGTAGACGCTATCGCTAAACAGCGTGATTTGAAGCTAAACACCGTTTATAGCCACTTAGCAGAAGGGATAAACGCTGGCTTACTCGATGTTAAAGATGTACTGGATTTGGACAGCGCAGAAATAGAGGCCATTACGCTCACGATTGAGTCGTTGGGTGATAAATCACAGAGCCTGAAAGCGATTTATCAGGCTCTGGATGAAGTTTACGATTATGGAAGCATCCGCTGTGTGCTGGCATCCCTCTATTAACGCCGACTAACAGCACACAACTATCAGGTTTTATCTGCCTGCACTGTTTGCAGCTGTTTCAATAACGCTTCCGCCTCTTCGGTGAGGGTCGCAAACTGACGGATATCGCCATTTCGCTGCGCATTTAATGCCTGCTCCCTTTTTTGTGCCAATTGCTTTTTTAACTTTTTCTCTGGGTTTGCCTTAAAGAACGACAACATGATAATTCTCTGATGATTAAAATAAGTCAGAGAGGCATGGCGAGAGAAAGTTCATCGCTTATTCAGGCATGGCATAGTCATAATCGATGGTTAATGGCGCGTGATCAGAGAAGCGTTCGTCACGATAAATATCTGTGGCTTTAACCGTGCCTTTCATTGAGGGCGATAGAATATGGTAGTCAATCCGCCACCCGACATTATTCGCCCAGGCCTGCCCACGGTTCGACCACCAGGTATATTCATGTTCTTGTTGTGGTAGCTCACGAAATGCATCGACAAACCCCATTTCATCAAATAGTTTATCCAGCCACGCGCGCTCTTCAGGCAAGAAACCTGAGTTCTTCAAATTGCCTTTCCAGTTCCGGATATCCTCGTTCTTATGCGCAATATTCCAATCACCGGTGATCACGTAATCACGACCTGATGCTTTCATTTCCTGCATTTTGATTTCAAAAAAGTCCATACAGCGATATTTAACCTGTTGGCGTTCTTCTTTTGACGAACCAGAAGGCATGTATAAAGAAATAACGCTCAATTTGCCAAAACGCGCTTCGATATAGCGCCCTTCCACATCAAACTCAGGGTTATCCATACCCACGATGACTTCATCAGGTTCAGAGCGGCAATACAACGCGACGCCGCTGTAGCCTTTTTTCTCAGCGTCATGATAGAAACAGTGGTATCCTTGCGGCGTGAAAACAGCATCTTCCAGTTGATGGATTTGCGCTTTAGTTTCCTGAATACAGACAACGTCCGCGTTTTGCTTGAGCAACCAGTCGAAAAAACCCTTACGGGCAGCGGCACGAATGCCATTGACGTTAACCGTTATAATGCGCATGTTTTACCCTGTCAGAAAAAATTTCACATCATACCATTTACAAAGCAGATGAAAATCAGGATAATGTCCGGTTCATCGAATATAGATAGCTGATTTTTTAGGAGAAGCACTTTGGCAAACTCGGCACAAGCAAGAAAACGCGCACGTCAAGCGGAAGTACACCGTCTGCGTAACGCCAGCCAACGTTCAGCGATGCGTACAAGCATCAAAGCACTGAGAAGAGCAATTGCAGCGGGCGATAAAGAACAAGCCGTTGCTGCTTTCCAAGCTGCAGTGCCTGCTCTGGACCGCATGGCTCGTAAAGGCATTATTCATAAGAATACTGCTGCACGTGGCAAAAGCCGCTTGAACAACGCTGTTCGCGCAATGTAATTTAAAGCTTAACGGCTTTAAACAAAAAAACCGGCCTAGAGCCGGTTTTTTTATGTCTGAATTAGTTGATTAAGCAGTAATCACTAAATTATCACGATGGATTAATTCTGGTTCATCGACATAACCCAGCAAACTTTCAATTTCTGAGCTGGCATGGCCTTTTATCCGGTGTGCTTCATCGGCATTATAGTTAGCTAAACCGCGCGCAATTTCTTTACCTTGCATATCACGGCAAATCACTAATTCACCGCGGGTGAACTGACCTTCAACATGCTTTACCCCAACGGGTAATATACTGCGGCCTTTTTCTTTTATTACCGTAACAGCGCCATCGTCCAAGACTATTTGACCTTTGGCAATGAGATGGCCAACCAGCCATTGCTGACGTGCAGTAATCGGTTTGTTATCAGGCCACAATAAGGTGCCGACACCATGACCTGCTGCTAAGTGACGTAAATTATCCGGATGTTTGCCAGACAAAATCACCGTATAAGCACCAGAACGCGCAGCGCGACGCGCCGCCAATAGTTTTGTCGTCATACCGCCACGACCTAAATCGCCTTTACTATCACCGGCCATTTGATCCAGAGCAGCATTACTGGCTGCCGAGGCTGCAATCATACGAGCATTAGGGTTTTGTCGCGGATCTGAATCAAACAAGCCATCTTGGTCAGTAAGAATGACAAGGACATCCGCTTCCACTAGGTTGGCTGTCATTGCCGCCAAAGTGTCGTTATCACCAAAGCGGATTTCTTCCGTCGCAATGGCATCGTTTTCATTAACAACAGGGAGAATATCGAGGTCCAACAGGGTATGTAGTGCGCTACGCGCATTAAGATGTCGCCCACGATCTGATAGATCAGAATGCGTCAGCAGAATTTGTGCGGTATGAATACCGTGTTTAGCACATTCGGTGGCATACGCATTCACCAACCCCATCTGGCCAACACTCGCGGCGGCTTGCAGTTGGTGAATTTCATGGGGGCGACGCTTCCAGCTCAGTTGCTGCATACCAGCAGCAACCGAACCTGAGGTGACTAAAACAACTTCTTTACCCTGGCGGCGTAGCTCAGCAATTTCACCACTGAGCCAGCGGATACGTTCTATATCGAGTCCCTCACCAACACGCGTCAGCAAAGCACTGCCGATCTTAATAACCCAACGTTTGGTATTAAGAAGTTGCTGATGAGGTTCAGTCACGTTGTTTTATTCCTCGGTATCGTCCGTGGCAGAGTCTGCGTTATCTTTGGTTTCTTTAAGCTGTTCCAAGTAAGTCATCACTTCGTCACAAAGGCCATCACAGCTTTCGCCGCTCTGTCCACTGACCCGGAATACCTTACCTTTCCAGTTGAGCTTGTCAATCACTTCACGACACAGTTCTTCGCGAATATCATCAGGCACCAAGTCCATTTTATTTAAAACTAACCACTGTTCCTGACTGCCGAGGGCTTCGCTGTAGTTTTCCAGTTCGCGGTTAATGGTCTTTACGCTTTCAACCGGATCCTGTTTTACATCAGCAGGCGCCATATCAACTAAATGCAATAATAAGCGGGTACGGGTTAAATGGCGTAAAAACTGAATACCCAATCCAGCACCGTCCGCAGCACCTTCAACCAAGCCAGGCACGTCTGCAATGACAAAACTACGCACATCTTTCAGTGTAACCACGCCAAGATTAGGGTAAAGCGTTGTAAACGGGTAGTTTGCGACCTTAGGCTGCGCAGCAGACACTTGACTGATAAACGTTGATTTCCCTGCATTTGGCAAACCCAGCAAACCAACATCAGCCAGTAGCTTCATTTCTAAGCGCAAATGGCGCTCTTCACCCGGAGTACCATCACTGGTTTGTCGCGGCGCACGATTGACGCTGGACTTATAACGGGCATTGCCCAAGCCGTGCCAGCCACCTTTGGCCACTAATAACTTGGTACCTTCTTCGGTCAAATCACCAATTAATTCGTCGGTATCATCGTCCCATGCTTCGGTGCCGATAGGTACTTTAATGACCAAGTCTGCACCGCGCGCACCACTGCATAATCGACCACGACCATGCTCACCACGCTCTGCCTTGTAGTTACGCTGATAGCGGAAATCAATCAGTGTGTTTACCTGTGAGTCAGCAATCAGGTAGACATCACCACCATCGCCGCCGTCGCCGCCATCAGGGCCACCAAAAGGAATGAATTTTTCACGACGAAAACTCAAGCACCCGTTACCACCGGCACCGGCACTGATTTTGATTCTCGCCTCATCAACAAATTTCATTGTCGTAACCCGACCTTAATCTCTTTTCTTCTCTGCGCATACGCCAGAAACAAAAAACCCCGCATCAGCGGGGCTTTCGGCTGTTTGCCCCAACGGGCTAACACTATTTTTTAGTCAGCAACAACACTTACGAAAGTGCGGTTTTGAGGACCTTTAGTCTCAAACAAAACTTTACCTTCAGCCGTTGCAAACAATGTGTGGTCTTTACCAATACCTACGTTACGACCTGCATGGTAACGTGTACCACGTTGACGAACTAGGATGTTACCACCTGTTACCGCTTCACCACCGTAACGTTTAACGCCTAAGCGTTTAGACTCTGAATCGCGTCCGTTACGCGTACTACCACCAGCTTTCTTATGAGCCATTTTAAACCTCTTCTAAACGATTTTAGGCTGAGATGCCTGTAATTTCGATTTCAGTATAAGCTTGACGATGCCCCATTTGCTTGCGGCTGTGCTTACGACGACGGAACTTGACGATTTTAACTTTATCGCCACGACCGTTTGCTGCAACTTTAGCAGTTACTTTAGCGCCATCCAGGTATGGTGCGCCAACTTTTACGTCTTCGCCTTCACCAACTAACAGCACTTTATCAAGCTCAACCGTATCACCGGCTTCTGCAGTCAGTTTTTCAATGCGGAGCTTTTCGCCCTCTTTAACTCGGTATTGTTTACCGCCAGTCGCGACAATAGCGTACATCGCTGTCTCCAAATATAATATGTTAATTGCAGGTTACCCAACAAAAGACCGGCAATTGTAGCGCCTTTCTTAGGTGAGATCAAATCAGAATTTCAGTCTTATTTGATCATGGCGTTTGGCAGAGGGGCAAGCCCTCCGTTAAATATTTGCGCCCATTCTCCGTGCATGAGAAAGTACGCGTTTCACACGACATATTATAGGCAGATTTAGACGCCGTGGATATCCAATCCATTTATTCTTTGATTGAAGATGATATGACTGCTGTTGATAACTTAATTCAACAACGATTGCAGTCAGATGTTGCCCTGATTAATCAGTTAGGGTTCTACATTATCAATAGTGGCGGTAAACGTTTGCGCCCGGCCATTGCGATTCTCAGTGCGAAAGCGTGTGGCTATGAGGGTGACAAACATATCAACCTCGCCACGATTATCGAATTTATCCATACCGCAACCCTGCTGCATGATGATGTGGTCGATAATTCCGCGATGCGCCGAGGTAAAGAAACAGCGAATAATCTCTGGGGAAATGAAGCCAGTGTTTTAGTCGGTGACTTCCTCTACACCCGCTCATTTGAAATGATGGTGGAAATGGACTCCATGCGGTTGATGAGGATTCTGTCCAGTACGACAAACATCATTGCTGAAGGTGAAGTGCTGCAGCTATTAAACTGCCACGACGCCGACACCACGGAAGCACGATATCTAGAAGTCATTCATCACAAAACAGCCAAGTTGTTTGAGGCTGCGGGTCAACTCGGTGCGGTCATCAGTCGTTCTGCTGATGATATTGAACAGGCGATGGCACGCTACGCCATGCATTTAGGCAGCGCTTTCCAGTTAGTCGATGATTTGCTTGATTACAGCCAATCCAGTGAAACCATTGGTAAAAATATTGGTGATGACTTAGCAGAAGGTAAACCCACCTTGCCGCTTATTCATGCAATGCGGCAGGGAACAGATCAACAGGCCGCTATCATTCGCGAAGCGATTGAACAGGGGCAGCGTGACCGCATTGATGAAATTATTACTATCATTAATGAAACGGGTGCCATCGATTACACAGCACATGCCGCCGCACAGGAAGTGGCGCATGCCAAGCAGGCTCTGGCTACACTGCCTGAAACGGACTACAAGCAAGCGTTGTTATCCCTAGCTGACTTTTCGATTAGTCGTGATTATTAAACCTAATCACTTTGTAGATAGTCCACGATTCGCTATTCTTAACACCTATGGC
>NZ_GG657897.1:40658-306884 GCF_000156355.1 Methylophaga thiooxydans DMS010
AAATGACGCCTGATGAGTACTGCAAAGACAAAGCGGCAAAAAGTGGCTCAAGCTTTTATTACAGCTTTATGTTTTTGCCGCCCCAAAAGCGCCAGGCCATTACCGCATTGTATGCCTTTTGTCGTGAAGTTGATGATGCCGTTGACGAAATAGCGGATCCCGATGTTGCCGCTAAAACCCTAGCTTGGTGGCGAACAGAAATCGAACAAACCTTTAATGGCTCACCGACACACCCTGTTGGTAAGTCGTTAAAAACAGCACTGGAACATTTTGAGCTTCATCAAGAGTACTTTTTGGAAATCATTGATGGCATGGAAATGGATCTGCAGCAACACCGTTATCCGGCCTTCAAACACCTGGCTTTATACTGCCATCGCGTCGCCAGTGTCGTGGGCTTACTCGCCGCCGAAATTTTTGGTTACCAGAACCGAAAGACACTGAAATACGCTGAAAAGCTAGGATTGGCCTTTCAGATGACTAACATCATTCGTGATGTGCGCGAAGATGCGGAGCGAGGTCGTGTCTACTTGCCTCAAGAAGATCTTGATCGCTTTCATGTCGACGTAGATGACATTCTTGCCTTAAAACAAACACCAGCATTAACGGCTTTATTACAGTTTGAAACTGAGCGTGCACGTCACTTTTACCAGGAAGCCAAAGCCGCCTTGCCGGCTGAAGATCGTTTCAATCAACGTACCGGCCTGATTATGTCTGCCATCTATGAAGCGACACTGGATGAATTAGAAAAAGAAGGGTTCCAGGTCATGCAGCATCGGATATCCTTAACACCACTCAGAAAACTCTGGCTAGCCTGGCGCACAGCACGAAAAGAGAAAAAACACGCTCCATGACGACGCTAGTCGTAGGTGGCGGCTGGAGTGGCTTAGCGACAGCCGTTCGGCTCACACAACAAGGCGAAACCGTTCACTTGCTTGAAGCTGCTAAGCAACTAGGTGGTCGCGCCCGTAATGTCGCATGGCAAGATTTGACGATCGATAATGGCCAACATTTGTTAATCGGCGCCTATCAACACACTCTCGCTATTTTAAATACTGTCGGCGCCAAAGAATCTGATTTATTCCAACGTCAGCCGCTTAACATAGCGATTCACCATCCGCATTACCCCACACTTCAAATCAATGCAGGTGAAACCTTGCCATGGCCAGCGAGTGTCGCCTGGCGTCTATGGAAAGACAATGGCTTTGCCGTTTTCTTACAGGTTTCACGCTTATTAGTTGCCAGTCAGCGCATGAAAGCAACGTCTTCTGATCTCACAGTCAAAGTATGGCTGACACAGCACAAGCAATCGCTACGGTTAATTGAGCAACTATGGGAACCTCTGTGTTTAGCCATGCTTAACACGCCTATTGACTGCGCATCGGCTAAAATCTTTTCAAGTGTATTGGTAGACACATTTAAAACACGCCAAAACACTGATTTGTTGATACCTACTTCAGCCCTCGGTGATTGTTTTCCTCGTCATGCAGCGGCCTATATTCAGCGTCATGGCGGCAAAATTAGTCTACAAGCACGTGTTAAGCGGCTAAAAATAGAAAACAATGCGATTCAGGGCGTTTTCATGGACGATAACACGTTCATCAAAGCCGATAAGCTGGTGATTGCAACCAGCCCAACTAATAGCAAAGCTTTACTGAGCCCATATCTCGACTTTGCAGAGCCCGGTAGCTATCCCATTGCAACCATCTATCTGCAGTATCCTTCAGCAATCACTCTGCCTGAAACCATCATCGGCATGTCGGGCATCAGCAGTCAGTGGTTGTTTGATCGTCAAGATCTAAAACCAGGACTCGTCGCTGTGGTCATCAGTGGGCCCGGTGAGCATGAGCGCCTTGAAAAACCAGCGCTAGTCGAACGGGTCGCGCAAGAACTCAAGCAATTTCTGCCTCAGTTACCTGCCATGCCCAAAGAGAGCTTGGTAATACGGGAAAAACGGGCAACTTTTGCCTGTAACGTTGACATTGAACGTCAAAGGCCCAACAATCGCACTGAGATTACCGGCTTGTGGCTGGCAGGCGACTATATCGCAAATGGTTATCCAGCAACTTTGGAAGGTGCCATCATTAATGGCGTTGAAACTGCGAGGCAGTTAATAGATCACCAGCATATCAGTCGCTAAGCTTGTAATCGCTTGCTATACTCTAAATCTTTGCTTTTATAACAATAAGGGAATGTCATGTTGAACCATATTCGTTTGATGTTTATCGCTTTTTTCATGGGTCTGTTTCTAGTTGCCTGTGGCGACGATAACAGCACTCAAGACACTGCTGAAGAAGCTGCACCAATGGCTTCTGAAGAAATGGCACCTGCAGCTGAAGAGCCTGCTGTTGCTGAAGAAACAAGCTCTATTGATGGCATGACAGAAGAAGAAGCTGTTGCTAAATGGGGTGAACCTGATGTTACTCAAACGCGTACTATTGATGCGTTGACCATTACTCACCATGAATGGCATGGCGAAGATGGTATTACATCTGTGCAATTCCATAATGGCGTTGCCAAATTCAGCCAGAATATTCCGGCTAAATAAGCTTGATGCAACACCCCGCTGAGGGCGGTCTACTCAACGATCGAATCATTCTTATCACCGGTGCCGCTCGCGGCATCGGTGCCTCAGTAGCCAGATCCTGTGCCGCAAACGGTGCAACAGTTATTCTGTTAGACAAACAGATAAAACTGCTGGAGACGGTCTATGATCAAATCGAACAAGCCGGTAACCCTACTCCTGCTATATATCCACTCGACCTCAAAGGTGCCAGTGAGCCTGACTATCAACAGTTAGCCACGACCATTACCGATAACTTTGGTCGTCTAGATGCTGTCGTTCACTGTGCCGCTACTTTAGGGCAACTTGCTCCTGTTGAACATCAGGACACCAAGACATGGCTGGAGACGTTGCATATCAACCTCACTGCTGCCGTTTTGTTAAGCAAAGCCTGTTTGCCTCTTTTAAAGCAACAGCAAAGCAGCCAACTCATTTTCACAACTGATACTCACAGCCATACCGCCTATTGGGGCGCTTATGGCATTAGTAAGGCTGCCATTGAGGCTTTTGCGGCTCAACTTCGAGATGAACTTGAAGCGCAAGGTCGTGTAGCCGTCCACTGTGTTAACCCGGGCACTGTCAAAACAGAATTATTTGCTCGCGCCTTTCCTGCTACGGATCCAAGCGCATTACCGGAAGCCGATGATATCGCACCGCAATACCTAGCTTTGTTATGTGAATCCGATCACAGACAAACCACCTAAAGCTTGATCTCAGACACTGTCAAATCCATGACAGTCACATCTATTCTATTGTTTTTATTTAGCTTAATGTAATTGGCACATTTTTAGCAGGTTAATTGTCATACTTGTTAAGGATGTGCACAAATGGAACATCAGTTACATAGTGGTACGGCGAAACTAACCCTGGTCGAGGGAGGCCGCCACACAGAAATAAATTATGGCAAAGCCAATAGCAAAGCTACCGCTAATGTATTTGCACGCTTGCCCAGTATTCTCCAAACGACATTGATGCTGGAAGAGTTGCTCGGATTATTTCAGGAACAAACACAGCCAATCCTGGCTTTTGATAGCTTTCATTTTCTACATCAAGGTGTTTATCAGGTTGACAGTGACACCGCGCATCATCACCGCTGTCATTACAAACTGGAAATGAATGGTACCTATTTAGGGGATCTGACACTAACCCGTAGGCACAAATTCAGCGACAGTGATATTAAACTGCTTGAAGACTTGCTTTGCCTGCTGGTCTACCCCATCCGTAACTGCCTGCTGTATCGTCAGGCGCTGTCTTCAGCATTGAAAGACAATCTGACGGGCCTAGGCAATCGAAGTGCATATGAAACAAATCTTACTCGAGAAATTGATATCGCACGACGTCATCAAACACCATTGTCATTGCTTGTGATGGATATTGATAACTTCAAAAACATCAATGATAGCTATGGCCACAACAGTGGTGATCGTGCTTTGAAAGTAGTGGCAGATACGGTGGTTCAGGCATTACGCCTCAGTGATGCTTGTTATCGCTTTGGCGGCGAAGAATTTACCATCTTGTTAGGTAATACGGATATTAAAGCAGCACGCCTTGTTGCTGAACGAATTCGCATCGCGGTATCTCAAATACTTTGTAACGATGGCAAGCAGAACTTCAGTTTCACTGCCAGTCTGGGCATCGCACAACTGCATCAGAGAGAGCAGGGTTATCATCTATTTGAACGCGCTGATATGGCCTTATATCAGGCCAAACAGACAGGCCGTAACCTGACTGTCTGTGCGCCATCACCTGCTCAGGTTTAGAATATTTAACGCCCGCGAATTCGCGGTGAACGTTTCCCAGTCGCTTTATCCTGAGTTTGTTTTTTGCCACGGTAAGGTGACTCTTTTTTAGCAGTTGCCTGATTTCTGACCGGTTTCTGCTGACGTTTGCCGGTTTTTTCCGTTTGTTGCGGCTTCATTCCCGCTTGTTCATACAAATGTTCTAGATCGGCACCTTCGACCTTGGTCCAATGGCCCATGCGCAGATTGTTTGGAATAATAATCGGCCCATAACGCACACGCATCAAACGACTAACCTGTACGCCCTGACTTTCCCACAAGCGTCTCACTTCGCGGTTACGGCCTTCCTGAATCACCACGTGATACCAGTGATTAGCGCCTTCACCACCTGATTCTTGAATATCAGCAAAATGGGCTTCACCATCTTCCAACATTACGCCATCGCGTAAATTTTGCATGATTTCAGGGGTTACCTCACCCAACACGCGAACAGCATACTCCCGATCCATTTCATTGGATGGGTGCATCAGGCGGTTCGCCAGTTCACCATCGGTCGTCAATATAATCAAACCGCTGGTGTTTAAATCAAGCCGTCCGACACTGACCCAGCGACCTTGCTCTGGTGTTGGTAACGCTTGAAAAATAGTACGACGCCCTTCGGGGTCGCTACGTGTACACACTTCACCCACGGGTTTGTTATACAAAATAACTTGTTGTGGTTGCTGCCACAGACGCTTCGGAGACAACAGCTTGTTGTCTAGTTTTAGTCTGTCACCTTCACTGATTTGATCGCCCAGCGTTGCCGTTTCGCCATTACAGCTAACTTTGCCTTCTTTGATCCAGGTTTCAACCTGACGTCTGGAGCCATAACCAGCTCGTGCCAGTACTTTTTGAATTCGTTCAGCCATAACTAATTTGAGTGACCTTTATTTATAATTCAGACCCATAGCGGTTCTGACTTCTACTAGCGTTTCTTGTGCTACTTCACGTGCGGCAGCAGTACCATCATCAATGATACGACGAACATCTTCTGGATGCTGACTGAAATCATTGGCGCGCTCACGAATGGGTTTCAGTTCTGCAGTAACCGCATCAATAAGTGGCCCTTTACAGTCCAAACAGCCAATACCAGCACTGCGGCAACCCTCTTGCACCCATTGTTTTTGATCTTCAGTGGCATAGACTTCATGCAACTGCCAAACAGGACAACGGTCTGGATCACCCGGATCACTTCGACGAACGCGATTGGTATCGGTTGGCATGCGTTTAATTTTTTCTGCCAGTGAGTCTTCCGGCTCACGAATAGAAATCGTATTGCCATAGGATTTCGACATCTTTTGACCATCTAAGCCCGGCATCTTAGAAGCGGGAGTTAATAACGCTTTCGGTTCTGGCAAAATGACTTTACCGGCGCCTTCCAAGTAGCCAAACAAACGCTCCATATCACCGAGCGCAAGGTTCTGCTGGTTTTTCAGCAGCTCTCGTGCTGTGGCCAGCGCTTCGCTGTCGCCTTGTTCCTGATAGGCTTTACGCAAATTATTATATAACTTGGCATTTTTCTTACCCATCTTTTTAGTCGCAGCTTCAGCTTTTTCTTCGAAGTCTTTTTCACGCCCGTATAAATGGTTAAAGCGTCTTGCCACTTCACGCGTTAATTCAACGTGCGCGACCTGATCTTCGCCAACCGGCACCTGACCGGCACGGTAAATCAGGATATCGGCACTTTGCAGCAAGGGATAACCCAAAAAGCCGTATGTCGATAAATCTTTTTCTTTCAGTTTTTCCTGTTGATCCTTGTAGGTAGGAACACGTTCCAGCCAAGACAAAGGCGTCATCATCGATAGCAACAAGTGAAGCTCAGCATGCTCAGGTACTTTTGATTGCAGAAACAGTGATGCCGCCGAGGGTTCAATACCTGCCGCCAGCCAATCAATCACCATCTCCCATACACTGTCTTCAATCACACCACTATCTTCATAATGTGTGGTCAATGCATGCCAATCTGCCACAAAAAAGAAGCAGTCAAATTCATGCTGTAATTTGATCCAGTTTTTCAGTACACCGTGATAGTGGCCCAGATGCAATTGTCCGGTGGGACGCATGCCTGAAACAATTCGACGGGACTGTAAAGCGACTGTATCCAAAGTGTTCTCCTGATATTGCCTTAACCAGCGCTATAAAATGCTGAAAATTTGTGGTGGCAAACTAAATATCGTAGCCAGCACACTCAGCAGGCCACTGATCAAAGGCCATAAAATCATGCCGAGGATGCCGAAATACAGCAAACCCAGCAAAATAAAAAATCCATACGGTTCTAAACGGCTCACTTGCCAGCCCACAGGGCCCGGCAACATACTTACTAATATACGACCACCATCAAGCGGGGGGAGCGGTAATAAATTTAACATCATCAGCATCGCATTTATTAGTACTCCAGCAACGCCCATAAACATCATCGCCTCTCCCAGTCCGACACCGGACTGAACCAGAGAAAGACCGATTTTTGCGACCAACGCCCAAATCGTTGCCATCACTAGGTTAGCCATCGGTCCGGCTAACGCCACCCAGGCCATGTCTGTTTTTGGCTTACGCAGGTTTTGGTAACTCACCGGTACCGGCTTTGCCCAACCAAAGATAAAACCGCCCATGAGCAATAAAATGCCGGGCACCAATAAGGTTCCAATCGGATCAACGTGCTTGATTGGGTTCAGCGTTAAACGCCCCATCATTTGAGCCGTTCGGTCGCCTAAGCGTAACGCCACCCAACCATGTGCCACTTCATGCAAAGTAATCGCAAATAACACCGGTATTGCCCAGATAATAACTTTCTGGACCAGACTGAATTCAAGCACTGATTTTTTCCTGACCACCCATATAGGGTTGCAAGGCTTCTGGTATCACAACCGATCCATCCGCTTGCTGATGATTTTCTAGCACCGCGAGTAAAGTACGTCCCACCGCCAGTCCAGACCCATTCAAGGTATGCACAAGCTCTGGCTTACCCGTTTCCGGATTACGCCAGCGCGCTTGCAGACGTCTTGCCTGAAAGTCACCAAAATTACTGCATGAGGAAATCTCACGATAGGTATTCTGACTCGGTAACCACACTTCCAGATCGTAGGTCTTGGTAGAAGAAAAGCCCAGATCGCCAGTACACAAATTGACTTTGCGATATGGCAGCTCTAACAATTGCAGGATCTTTTCGGCATGCGCGGTCAATTCTTCATGTGCCGCGGCAGAATCTTGTGGACGAACGATTTGTACTAGCTCAACCTTTTCAAACTGATGTTGACGAATTAATCCTCTGACATCACGACCGTGCGAACCCGCCTCACTCCGAAAACATGGCGTATGCGCTACAAATCTCAATGGTAATTCGGTGTTTTCGCTGATGGTATCGCGAACAATATTCGTCACCGGCACTTCTGCTGTCGGGATCAGATAAAACTGACCGTCATCGACTTTAAATAAGTCTTCTTCAAACTTCGGTAACTGGCCTGTACCGCGTAAAGAGTCAGCATTAACTAAATAAGGTACATAGGTTTCTGTATAACCATGCTGTTCGCTGTGTGTATCCAGCATAAACTGGGTCAACGCTCGTTGCAGCTTCGCTAATGGCCCCGATAAGGTGACAAAACGCGCCGCACTTATTTTTGCCGCCGTCTCAAAGTCCATGCCGTTAAGACTTGCGCCCAAATCAACATGATCTTTGGGTTCAAAATCAAATTGGCGAGGTTCGCCCCAACGGGTTACTTCTCGGTTATCAGTCTCATCTTTACCCGCCGGCACATCAGCTTGTGGCAGATTAGGAATCCCCATCGCGATATCGTTGATTTTCTCGAGCACAGCATTGAGCTGCACTTCAGCGGCTTTATGGCGGTCGCCCAGATCTTCAATTTCTTTTAACAGCGGCGCAATATCTTCACCGGCTGCTTTAGCTTTACCGATATTTTTTGAACGGCTATTACGCTCTGTTTGCAGTTCTTGTGCATTCAACTGGGCTTTTTTTCGCTCTTGCTCTAACTGCGCCAATTGCTGAATATCGAGTTGAAAACCACGTCGCGCAAGTTCTTTCGCTACGGTTTCAGCTTCATTTCTTAATAACTTTGGGTCTAACATTACTTCAAATTCCAGATTGTGCGGGCCAGCTAATAACAAGCTCTGGCTTAACCAAATTTCCTAACTTTTCAATCACTTCTTTTACGCGTTCAGGTTTATCAAAAAATTCAATGATGATTGGCAACTCAGATGAAAGCGCTAACAACGAAGCTTTATGCAGTCGATGATCAGTGCCGAGTCCGGCGACACCTTTAAATACCGTGAATCCACGGGCGTCTAGTTCGACCATTCGTGTGATAATTTTATTGATATCATCTCTACCTTCAATCAGATAGATCCGTGCCATTGTCACAGCCTGACTCATAACTGCCTTCCTATTCCTAAACCAACCCAGGTTGCTAACAAACAACAGGTGATACTCATGAACACATTAATCAGCGCTTTCGCCCAGTCGCCACTCTCAAGTAACGCTAATGTTTCGAACGAAAATGATGAAAAAGTTGTAAACGCACCTAAGACCCCAAATAGCAGGCCTGATCTCAATTCAATGGAGCTGATTTGTCGCTCAACCAACATGATGAATAAAAAGCCCATCAGAAGCGAACCAAGCACGTTAACAGTTAATGTGCCATAGGGAAAGTCTCTGCCTAGCAGGCGATGAACGTTAGTAGAAACAATAAACCTAAGCGTTGCACCGACTGCACCGCCAATCGCGATTGCTAATAGTTGATTCACGCACCAAACCCCATAGCTAAAAGCGATAGTTTACCGCATTCAGGCATTTTGCTCGCAACTGATTGGTTTATGACAAAAAAGCAGACAAGTTCTGTCTGATTAAAACGTCTGTTTGCTTGCTGATACCAGCTACGGCTTTAATTCACCTTTGGCATAGCGCTCGACCATTTTACCTAATGAAATAGGCTTTATTTTACTAGCATGGCCCGCACTGCCAAATGCCTCATATCGCGCCTGACAAATTGCTTGCATTGCCGCTGTTGACGCTTTGAGGAACTTACGTGGATCGAAAATGGTTTTGTTGGCCTCATCCATCATAAATTGCCGAACGGCACCCGTTGATGCCATACGCAGATCGGTATCAATATTCACCTTGCGCACACCATACTTGATCCCTTCCACAATTTCTTCAACGGGCACGCCGTAGGTCTGACCAATATCACCGCCATGGGTATTAATAATTTTTAACCAGTCCTGTGGTACAGAACTGGAACCATGCATGACAAAATGGGTACCGGGTAACTTCTGCTGTAATGTTTTTAAGTGACTAATCGCTAAGACATCACCTGTTGGTGGCTGACTGAACTTGTAAGCACCGTGACTGGTTCCAATCGCTACTGCTAAGGCATCAACTTCAGTCAGTTTTACAAACTCTACGGCTTCATCAGGATCGGTCAGCAATTGACTGTGATCTAATGACTCTTCTGCACCATGGCCATCTTCTTCGCCCATCATGCCGGTTTCTAATGAGCCTAAACAGCCCAACTCTCCCTCTACCGACACGCCACAGGCATGCGCCATATCAACAACCGTGCGCGTCACCTTAACGTTATAGTCAAACTCAGAAGGCGTTTTCATATCTTCCAGCAGGGAGCCGTCCATCATCACTGAACTAAAACCTGATTGGATGGACCGTGCACAGATATGCGGTGCCGCACCATGATCCTGATGCATTACCACAGGAATATTAGGATACTGCTCGACAGCCGCCTGAATAAGGTGTCTGAGAAATGGCTCACCAGCATAAGCACGTGCACCCACACTGCCTTGCATAATAACCGGACTATCGACAGCCGCTGCAGCTTGCATGATCGCGTGCACTTGTTCCATGTTACTGACATTGAACGCCGGAATACCAAATTCATGTTCAGCCGCATAATCCAACAATTGACGCAATGAAACGAGAGCCATAACTCCTCCCCTAGTTATAAAACGGCGACTATTCGCAGCTTAGTTTATTTGCTGAGGTTCTATCATCGACCCCACCTGAACCAATTTGAGTGCATTGGTACTGCCTGCGACCTCTAAGTCACCTTTGGTAATGATTACTATATCACCCTTACTCACCACACCGCGGCGTTCTAACTCATCGATCATAGCTCGATTCAAGGTCGCATGATCATCATGCGGGCGTGGAAAAAGGATAGGATAAACCCCACGGTACAACGTCACTCGCCTGGCAGTATGGGTATGTGGTGTCATCGCAAAAATGGGGATACCAGAACTGATACGAGACATCCACAAGGTCGTTGCTCCCGACTCTGTTAATGCAGCAATGGCCTTAACATTCAGATGATTTGCCAGATACATCGCCCCCATGGCAATGGCTTCATCCATCAACTCAAAATGCGAATCGATACGGTGACGCGAGACACGGATCTCACGTTCCTGCTCGGCTTGTAAACAAATTCGATGCACGGCAGCAATTGTTTTGATCGGGTTTTTACCCACAGCCGTCTCACCTGAGAGCATGACTGCGTCCGTCCCATCTAATACGGCATTTGCTACATCAAATACTTCGGCACGGGTAGGAATGGGATTGTGAATCATCGATTCCATCATCTGCGTAGCAGTAATCGTGATACGGTTCATTCGCCGCGCCATACTGATAATACGTTTCTGGATCGGTGGTAACGCCGCATCACCCATTTCTACACCCAGATCCCCACGCGCCACCATAATGGCATCGGCAGCGGTGATGATTTCCTCAATTGCATCTACCGCTTCGGCGCGTTCAATTTTAGCCACTATCGCAGCATGTCCACCGGCTTCCTGCAAAAGTCTTCTGGCTTCGTGAATATCATCCGCTGAACGAGGAAACGACACCGCAAGATAATCGGCTTCCATTTTTGCCGCGGTAATAATGTCTTGTTTATCTTTATCCGTTAATGCCGCAGCAGAGAGACCGCCACCTTGACGGTTGATTCCTTTGTTATTGGACAACTCACCGCCAAACACTACTTGAGTCGTTATCCGTGAGCCTTCAACCTTGTCTACCATCAAGACAATACGACCATCATCCAGAAGCAAAGTATCACCCGCAGCGACATCCTCAGGTAGCGCTTTGTAATCAATACCGACTTGTTGTTGATCACCGGCGTTAGTATCAAGATTAGCATCGAGGGTGAAATAATCACTCTCGGTTAAGTTAACTTTGTCATCTTTGAACCGTGCGATGCGGATTTTGGGGCCCTGCAAATCCGCTAGGATGCCAACCGGTTTGTTACAGACTTTGGCTCGCTCACGTACTAGGTTGGCAAGGCCGATATGAGCACTGGGATCACCATGGGAGAAGTTCAGTCTCACCACATTCATGCCTGCCTCAAACATGGCATCCAACACAGCGGGACTTTGAGTGGCTGGCCCCAGAGTCGCAAGAATTTTTGTTCGTCTAATGGCCGTCACTATGAACTCCTTGTTTAACTTGAGGCTGCGCGTTGCTCCAAAATCTCAACCGCAGGCAGCTTCTTACCTTCCAAGAATTCTAGGAAAGCACCGCCACCAGTGGAAATATAGGAAACATCGTCGCAGATTTTGTATTTGGCAACCGCCGCCAGCGTGTCACCACCGCCCGCTATAGAAAAGGCATCGGACTCAGCAATCGCCATGGCAATTTCTTTGGTGCCTTCACCAAATTGGTTAAATTCAAATACACCGACCGGCCCGTTCCAGACAATGGTGCCTGCATTTTTCAAAATTTCAGCTAACTTTTCAGCAGTTTTTGGACCGATATCAAATATCATATCATCGTCCTGCACATCGGCAACGGCTTTTGTTTCCGCCTCAGCATTTTCAGCAAACTGTTTACCGCACACCACATCGGTCGGAACAGGAATATCACCACCGCGTGATTGCGCATCTGCTTGTAGCTTCTTACAGGTACCAATTAAGTCGGCCTCATACAAGGAGTTACCGACATTACCGCCATCAGCAGCAATAAAAGTATTCGCAATGCCGCCACCGACAATCAACTGATCCACTTTCTTCGATAACGTTTCCAGCACGGTCAACTTCGTTGAAACCTTCGAGCCACCCACAATCGCTACCAAGGGACGGGCCGGGTTATCTAAAGCCTTACCAAGCGCTTCCAGTTCTCCCGCTAATAGTGGACCGGCACACGCTATCGGAGCATATTTTGCCACCCCATGAGTCGAGGCTTGTGCGCGATGCGCGGTACCGAAAGCGTCCATCACAAACACATCGCACATCTTGGCCATACGTCTCGACAAGGCTTCATCATTGGCTTTTTCACCTAGGTTGAAGCGGACGTTTTCACATAGAACAACCTCACCTGGCTCTACCGGAATAAACTCAGGCTCTAACCAATTCTGTTCCAGTCTCACTGGCTGATTTAATAAGGCTGACAGAAAGTTGGCTACCGGCGCCATGGAATATTGATGAACATATTCACCTTCTGTTGGTCGACCAAGGTGCGACATAATCATGACCCTGGCACCGGCATCTAATGCTGCCTGAATCGTCGGTAAAGAAGCATGAATGCGTGTTCCATCGGCCACAACGCCTTTTTTCAAGGGAACATTAAGGTCTTGTCGAATTAAGACACGTTTACCAGCCAAGTCTAAATCAGCCATCTTGATCACGGACATGAAAATTTCCTCGTCAACAATTTAAATCGGTAAGCAGCTATTCCAGTATAACGCTCACCTGTTTTTTTGGGGGGCATAAAAAAGGCCTCCTGTGACCAGGAAGCCTTAATTTTATTTTGTCTTTTTTACGTAATGATTACTGACCCACATGCTGCACTAAGCGCATCATATTGCAGGTATAGCCATATTCGTTATCGTACCAAGCCACGACTTTGACAAAAGTTTTATCCAGAGCGATACCAGCACCAGCATCAAAGTTTGAAGGCGCTGTGTGACCACGGAAATCAGTCGAAACAACACTTTCCTCAGTATAGCCCAGGACATCTTTTAACTCGCCAGCCGCTGCTGTTTGCATGGCTTGGCAAATGGCATCATAGGTCGCATCTTTTTCTAACTCAACTGTTAGGTCGACCACAGACACATCAGACGTGGGCACTCGAAATGCCATACCTGTCAGTTTGCCATTCAAGTCTGGCAACACTTTACCGACGGCTTTGGCTGCACCGGTTGATGAAGGAATAATATTTTCCAGAATACCGCGGCCACCACGCCAATCTTTCATCGATGGTCCGTCAACCGTTTTCTGAGTTGCGGTCGCCGCATGCACTGTTGTCATCAAGCCACGTTTAATTCCGAAGCTATCATGTAACACTTTGGCAACAGGGGCTAAAGCATTGGTGGTGCATGACGCTGCCGAAACAATAGCTTGTCCGTCATAATCTTTATGATTCACACCATAAACAAACATCGGTGTGTGATCTTTCGATGGCGCAGACTGCACCACTTTCTTTGCGCCCGCTTCGATATGTGCCTGACAACTTTCCTCAGTCAAGAAGAAACCGGTGCATTCAATGATCAGATCCGCACCCACTTCATCCCATTTGAGATCAGCCGGGTTACGTTCAGCAGTAATACGGATGGTTCTGCCATTCACAACCAAGTTACCGTCTCTGACCTCGACCTCACCATGAAAACGACCATGAACAGAGTCATATTTGAGCATGTATGCAAGGTATTCAGGGTCTAGCAGATCATTGATCGCAACCACTTCAATATCCGTGAAGTCTTTTATCGCCGCGCGAAAAGCCATACGTCCAATACGGCCAAAGCCATTAATACCTACTCGAATTGTCATGCTCAATCCTCTTAAATTCGTTTATCTGTCTAAAAACTACAATCTTTCAAGATTACACTTTTTAAACAATAAAATGCCAGATTAAAAAAAACCAGTGGGCCGCAAAGCCCACTGGTCATTTTATGCTTTAAACGTAACAATAATCGAGGTGATTACAGAACGTCTTTAACAGTTTTAACAACGTTCTCAACAGTGAAACCGAAGTGTTTGAACAAATCACCGCCCGGCGCAGATTCACCGAAGGTGTTGATACCAACACTACCGCCTTCCAGACCAACATATTTAGCCCAGAAGTCAGTCACACCAGCTTCTACAGAAACACGTTTAACACCTGGTGTCAGAACGCTATCTTTGTAAGCTTGGTCTTGACGATCAAACACGTTAGTAGAAGGCATAGAAACGACGCGTGCTTTCACACCGTCTGCTTTCAATGCTTCTTGTGCTTTCACAGCCAGGTCAACTTCTGAACCCGTTGCGATGATGATGACATCAGCAGCGCCACCTTCTGCTTCAGACAGAACGTAAGCACCTTTGCGAATCGCATCGAAATCAGCCACATCGTGTTTAATACCTGGGATACCTTGACGGCTAAATACCAAGCTTGATGGACCATCCATACGTTCAACAGCCGCTGTCCAAGCTACCGCTACTTCGGTCGCATCAGAAGGACGCCATACATCCATGTTAGGGATGTAACGCAGACCTGCTGTGTTTTCGATAGGTTGGTGAGTCGGACCATCTTCACCCTGACCGATAGAGTCATGAGTCAAGACTGCGATAGTGCGTTGTTTCATCAATGCAGCCATACGCAATGCAGACTTCGCATAGTCAGAGAACATGTGGAAAGTACCACCAAATGGCAGCAGACCACCGTGCAGAGCCATACCGTTCATGATGGCAAACATACCAAACTCACGCACACCGTATGAGATGTAGTTGCCTGGCTCTTTACCAGACACGTGTTTGAAGCTTGGGCAGCTTGTCAGGTTAGAACCGGTCAAGTCAGCAGAACCACCCAAGAACTCAGGCAGAACAGGCGCTAGTTCAGTAATAACCATTTGAGATGCTTTACGAGATGCAACGCTTGGCGCATCTTCGTTGATTTTAGCAATCATTGCATCAGTGGCTTGTTTCCAGTTTGCTGGCAAATCACCCGCCATACGACGTGTAAATTCTGCAGCCAACTCTGGGAATTCAGCTTTGTACGCTTCGAATTTTTTGTTCCATTCTGCTTCAGCTGCATCACCGTTAGCTTTTGCATCCCAACCAGCATAAACATCTTCAGGGATAACAAATGGCTCAGATTCCCAACCTAACTCTTTACGAGTCAGTGCAACTTCTTCTTCACCCAGCGCTGCACCGTGGCAGTCGTGGCTTGCAGATTTGTTTGGTGAACCAAAACCGATAATGGTTTTACAGCAGATCAGTGAAGGCTTGTCTTTAACAGATTTCGCTTCTTCAATCGCTTTGTTGATAGCATCTGAATCATGACCATCGACTGAAACAACGTGCCAGCCATAAGCTTCAAAACGTTTAACAGTATCGTCTGTGTACCAACCATCGATGTGACCGTCGATAGAGATGTTGTTGTCATCCCAGAATGCGATCAGGTTACCCAGACCCCAAGTACCAGCCAGTGCACATGCTTCATGTGAAACACCTTCCATCAAACAACCATCGCCCATGAAGACGTAAGTGTTGTGGTTAACGATGTCATGACCTGGTTTGTTGAACTGATCCGCCATCAGTTTTTCAGCCATAGCAAAACCAACACCGTTGGTGATACCTTGACCCAGAGGACCTGTTGTTGTTTCTACACCTGGTGCATAACCGTATTCAGGGTGACCCGCGCACTGAGAGTGCAGTTGACGGAAGGTCTTCAGTGAATCCATTGGCAAGTCATAACCTGACAAATGCAACAATGAATAAATCAACATAGAACCGTGGCCGTTAGACAGCACAAAACGATCGCGGTCAGCCCAATTTGGGTTGTTAGGGTTGTGTTTCATATGATCGTTCCACAACACCTCGGCGATATCCGCCATACCCATAGGCGCACCCGGGTGACCAGAATTCGCCTTCTGTACTGCATCCATGCTCAGAGCACGGATTGCATTAGCTAAATGTCTACGTGTAGCCATTCTCTACATTCTCCTATTAAAAAAAGTTAAGCTGCTCGCCACTTGATCGAGCAACCCATACTAGGGGTTTGATTTTCCGGGCCGTGGCCTGTTTCAGCGACCTGTTTCATTGCTTCAAACAGATCCCGTCTTACATCGGTTGCCGCTGCTTCTTTTCTGCTGGCATCCAGACGACCGCGGTATTGTAACTGCAGGTCTTTGTTGTACCCGAAAAAATCAGGGGTGCAGACTGCCTCATACTGCTGGGCGACCTGCTGTGTTTCATCATATAAATAAGGAAATGAAAACCCTTGTTGCTGAGCAACACGCTTCATATTGTCGAAAGAGTCTTCGGGGTAATCATTCGCATCATTCGCCATAATGGCGACTGAGTTTATACCCATTTTTTTGAGTTCATTGGTATCACGAACCAGCCGATCGATAACTGCTTGGACATAGGGGCAGTGATTGCAAATAAACATGACCAATAGGCCATTTTCACCGCGGCAATCATCCAATGTCCAAATCTTACCGTCTGTTCCCGGCAGAGAAAAATCAATGGCCGGTAAGCCAAAGTCACACACTGGTGTCTCTAAAGCCATAAACTCTCACGTCAGTTGCTGTTTCTCGCGGTTTCAGGTGGAAAAATTACCTATGAAACCAATTTGGAGTTCTGCATATTACCAGACAATTTGAATAATGCGAAATCAAGCAAGCTGCAATGGTAAAGATAGGTAGGCTTTTGTATCACGGGAAAAAACCGCTGCTCACAGTAAACTCAGACATCACAGAAATACGCTTCGATACGCAGGCTGGTCTTATAGTCCGAGGCAAGCAAAAAAGTATGCGCTAGCGGATAATATCTGCCTTAGCAATTGAGGCTCTGGTAGCATGAGTGGCAATGACGTAGTTTGATGCCATCTATTTAACGGAAATCGGCTGCCTAATGGTTTAATCTGGACAACGATTTGTCCGCTAATTTCATTCCTGTTCTGATACTGGTTCTTTATGGCTCGTAAAAAAACCACCAAACCAACAAAACGCAAAACAGCGCGTCGAACTAACAAAAAATCTAATTCCGGCTTTATCAGTAAAGCGACGCTATTCAAACTGCTATTCACATTAGTAGTGCTACTCGGTTTACTAACTCTCTTTTTAGATGTGCAGATCCGCAGTCAATTTGAAGGTAAACGCTGGGCAGTACCTGCCAAAGTGTTCGCTCGCCCCCTCGAGCTTTATGCCGGTGCGCCACTGTCGATTCAAGATTTAAAAATTGAGTTACGCGGCTTAGGTTATCAATTTGTGAGCAAAGCCTCACGGCCCGGACAAGCAGCTTTTTCGGCTTCCCGAGCCATTATTGCTACCCGTGGTTTTGCCTTTACTGATGGACAAGAACCCGCTCGCAAACTGGTAATAGATTTTAATCATCATGCCGTCACCTCACTGAGTGAAGCTAATGGCAATGATTTGGCTCTAGTTCGCCTCGAACCGGTTTTGATCGGTGGTATTTATCCCCTGAATAACGAAGATCGTGATCTGATTCAGTTGGATGATGCACCGCAAACATTAATTGATGCGCTGATCGCTATTGAAGACCGCGATTTCTATCAGCATTACGGTATTTCGCCCAAAGGTATTGCCCGCGCGATGGTGGCTAACATCAAAGCTGGCGGTTTTGTTCAAGGTGGCAGCACACTGACGCAGCAGCTGATAAAGAACTTTTACCTGACCTCCGATAGGAGCTTGATTCGAAAGTTATTAGAAATACCGATGGCGGTTCTGCTGGAGCTTCACTACAGCAAAGATGACATCCTCGAAGCCTATTTGAATGAAGTGTACTTAGGCCAAGATGGGGCACGAGCGATTCATGGTTTTGGCTTGGGTGCCAATTACTTCTTTGCCCAACCAATTCATGAGCTCAAACTGCATCAAGTCGCCTTAATGGCTGGCATGGTAAAAGGGCCTTCTTACTATGATCCTCGTCGTCATCCACAAAGAGCAACAAAACGGCGAAACCTAGTCTTAAAAGTGTTGTTTGAACAGGGTGAAATCACCCAAGAGCAATATCAGCAAGCATCCACAGCCCCCTTAGACGTTGTCGAAAAAGGAACCTTATTAAAAGAAGCCTACCCGGCTTATCTGGATCTGGTTAAACGCCAGTTGCGTCGACATTACCGTGATGATGATCTTAATTCTGAAGGGCTACGCATCTTTACCAGCTTGGATCCCATTACCCAGAATCAGGCAGAAACAGCGCTCAAATCCACCATCGGTAGTTTAGAAAAAACCTACGGAAAACGCGTTGAAAAACTGCAAGGCAGCATGGTTGTAACAGATCCGCAAACAGGTGAAGTCTTAGCGGTTATAGGTGATCGAAATACCCGCTATAAGGGCTTCAACCGTGCTTTGGACTCATTGCGCCCGATTGGCTCGTTAGTGAAGCCCGCGGTGTATCTGACGGCATTAGAAAATGGGTATACCTTAAGCACCCCATTAGATGATTCGCCTTATGTCTTAGATTTACCTAATGGTCAGACATGGAAACCACAAAACTTTGATAAACAATCTCATTCAGAGGTAACACTGCTCGAAGCACTGGCCAAGTCATATAATATTTCAACAGCACGATTGGGGATGGAAGTCGGTCTGGATAAGGTTATCGATACTCTGGTGAGACTTGGGATAAAACGCCGCTTTGATGCATATCCCTCATTATTATTAGGCGCACAAGGACTGTCACCACTGGAAGTCGCCACTATGTATCAAACCATCGCTGCCAATGGTTTCCAAATGCCACCAAGATCAATTCGTACTGTCACTGATAGTGAAGGTAATGCCTTATCCAGCTACCCGTTCCAGCTTAAACAGACAGTAGAAAGTGATGATATTTTTCTGTTACAAACGGCAATGCAGGATGTCACCCGTCAAGGGACAGCCCGCAGCATATATCAGAGCTTGCCAGCCTCGATTAAAGTCGCGGGTAAAACGGGTACCTCCGATGAACAGCGTGATAGCTGGTTTGCTGGGTTCAGTGGCAACCGTCTTGCCGTAGTCTGGTTGGGAGAGGATGACAATTCGCCGTTACCGTTTACTGGCTCAGGTGGTGCACTCAAAGTCTGGAAGCAGTTTATGTCAACCCAGTCTCTTCAATCATTTCACGCCACGACACCAGATAATATTGAATGGGTATGGGTCGATGATGATAATGGCAAATTATCTGCCGAGTATTGCGAAAATGCTCGTCAATTGCCATTCGTGAAGGGTAGCGAACCTGAACTTACAGCTGATTGTTTTGCCAAACCCGGAGAAGACAAAGATCCTATCTCTCGTTCAATCGATTGGATCAAAGACTGGTTCGAATAAGGAACGTATATGACACATAATATCTCGCGCTTTTTTATCATTACTGCCCTGATGGCGCTGATGTCTGCCTGTAGCGTGGCCCCTAAATACGAACCCAGCCAGCCACCGGTAGATGATCGCACCACTGATGCTGAGCCCATCCCTGCTGAGCCGAGTCAAGATAAAAGCTATGAGACTTATGACGAACCGGCGCAGACATCGCCTATGCCCAGCCCTGAAACTCAGGCAATACCAACACCTGAACCACAGCCTCAGGTTCAACAAAACTCCGCCGTGATTGCTTTGTTAGACAACGCTGATCAATCACGCGCTGCGGGTGATTTTCGTTCTGCGCAGAATAGTTTACAGCGGGCTCAGCGTATTGCCCCACGCGATCCAGAAGTCTATTTTTCTCTGTCACAAACACATCTGGAATTAGAAGACTACGATTTAGCAGAGCAGGTAGCGTTAAAAGGGGTGTCGCTGGTGCAAGGGAATAATAACCAACGCAAAAAATTCTGGAATCTGATTGCCAAAATTAGGCTCAGAGCTGGCGATGCAAATGGTGCCCGTCAAGCGGAAGCCAAAGCCAGTAGTTACTAAAAATAGGCCAGCCATAAAGACTGGCCTATTGTGACACCTGTTGGATTGTTACAGGCCTAATACATCCTGCATATCAAACAAGCCGTTTTTGTGTTGCATCAGCCACGCTGACGCTCGCATTGCTCCAAAAGCAAAGGTCATTCGGCTAGAGGCTTTATGGGTAATTTCAACGCGTTCGCCTTCAGCAGCAAACATGACCGTATGATCACCAACAATATCGCCCGCACGCAGAGTCGCAAAACCAATGGTGTCACGGTCTCGTTCGCCAGTACGACCTTCACGCCCATATACTGCACATTGTTTTAAATCACGACCCAACGCATCAGCCACCACTTCGCCCATTCGCAATGCGGTACCTGATGGCGCATCGACTTTATGCCGATGATGGGCTTCAACGATTTCAATATCGACATCATCGCCCAATACACGGGCAGCAATATCTAACAGTTTTAAAGAAAGATTAACGCCGACACTCATATTGGGTGCCAAGATAACGGCAACCTGCTTAGCAGCCTCATCAATCGTTTGTTTCTGTGCATCATCAAACCCGGTTGTGCCAATCACAGGGCGACAGTGATTAGCAACACAATGTGGCAACAAGGCCATTGTTACTTCAGGTAAGGTGAAGTCAATGATGATGTCAGAGTCTTTGGTCGCTTGAGCTACATCGGCTGTAATAGCTACACCTAGTTTGCCAACACCGGCCAGTTCACCTGCATCTGCGCCTAGCAATGAAGAGTCAGCACGATCGATGGCCGCACTCAACTCCAAGCCATCTGTTTGATCGACTGCCTGAATTAAACAACGCCCCATACGGCCAGCAGCGCCATTAATCGCAATCTTAGTTGCCATTTATCTTCCTCAAATTCATTTCGGTCTTTAGCTGAGCAGTATCGCCAGCCGCCCCGTTGGATGCAAGTTATTCGAAAAAACGTTTCACTGCATCTAACCAAGAAGAGTGTTTCGGGTTATGTTTATCACCGCCCCCTTGCATAGTGTCTTCAAGCTCTTGCAACAATTCTTTCTGCTTTTTAGAGAGTTTTACCGGTGTTTCAATAATCACACGGCACATCAAGTCACCGATTGCACCACCGCGAACAGACTGGATGCCTTTACCTCGTAACCTGAACTGTTGACCGGTTTGCGTACCTTCAGGAATTTTTAAGTTAGCCTTGCCTTCCAGCGTCGGTACCTCTACATCCCCACCCAAAGCGGCAGTAACAAAGCTCAACGGCACATCACAAAACAGATTAGTGCCATCACGGGTAAATACATCGTGACGTTTGACCGACACTTCCACATAGAGATCACCTGCTGGTGCACCGTGACTGCCCGCTTCGCCTTCGCCTTGCAGACGAATACGGTCACCGGTATCAACACCCGCCGGGACTTTAACCGACAAGGTTTTATTTTCCTGAACGAAACCTTCACCATGACAATCCGTACACGGATCTTTGATCATCTTACCTGTGCCTCCGCAATGCGGACAGGCTTGTTGCATAGTGAAGAAACCTTGCTGAATTCTTACCTGTCCATGACCGCCACAAGTGGTACAGGTAACAGGTTCAGTGCCTTTTTTCGCACCGCTACCATCACAGGTTTTACATTCCACATTAACTGGAATACGAATTTTAGCGGTTGTTCCCGCCACTGCCTCTTCCAGTGATAGATCAAGTCGATACCGTAAATCTGCACCGCGGTAGGCTTGCTGTCTGCCGCCAGCGCCGCCAGCACCAAAGATGTCGTTGAAAACATCACCAAAGATATCGCTAAAGCCGCCAGCACCGCCGCCCCGGCCAAATCCACCGCCCATCGATTGATCGACGCCATCATGACCAAACTGGTCATAGGCAGTCCGTTTCTGACTATCCGATAAGATCTCGTAAGCTTCTTTGGCTTCTTTGAACTTGGACTCCGCTTCGGCATCATCGGGGTTACGATCTGGATGATACTTCATCGCCATACGACGATAGGCCTTCTTGATTTCGGCCTCTGTTGCCGTTCGCGATATACCTAAAACTTCGTAAAAGTCTCTTTTGGCCATTGTTATTGTTTTCCCACCTGCTTAAACAACAAAACAGGCGCCGGTGTTACCTGACGCCTGTTTGTCTGGTTTCTCATAATCCGGTTTACGGATTATTTTTTGTTGTCATCATCTACTTCTTCGAACTCAGCATCAACAACGTCATCAGCTTGTGCATTATCTTCTGCTGCTGCTTCACCGGCACCGGCTTCTGCATTTTCAGCATAAGCACGTTCTGCCAGTTTCGCTGAGGCTTCACTCAACGCCGCCGTTTTCGCTTCAATATCGTCTTTGTCTTCACCCTTAATCGCTTCTTGCAGGGCTTCAACAGCTGACTCGATATTGGCTTTTTCGTCCGCTTCGACTTTATCACCCAAATCTTTCAGTGATTTGGTTGTCGCATGAACTAATGCATCTGCTTGGTTACGCGCAGTCACCAAGTCGTGGAATTTTTTATCTTCCTCAGCATGAGCTTCTGCATCTTGCACCATTTGTTCAACTTCGTCGTCAGACAAACCGCTTGATGCTTTGATAACAATAGACTGTTCTTTGCCCGTCGCTTTATCTTTCGCTGATACGTGCAAAATACCGTTGGCATCAATGTTAAATGTTACTTCGATTTGCGGTGTTCCACGTGGTGCCGGTGGAATATCAGCCAAGTCAAAACGACCTAGTGATTTATTCGCCGATGCCATTTCACGCTCACCTTGCAGCACATGAATGGTTACAGCAGGCTGATTGTCTTCTGCTGTTGAGAACACTTGATTCGCTTTAGTTGGAATCGTAGTATTTTTCTCAACCAGTTTGGTCATTACGCCACCCATGGTTTCAATACCCAGGCTCAGTGGCGTCACGTCCAGCAGCAATACATCTTTCACATCACCTGCCAGAACCGCCGCTTGAATCGCTGCACCCATAGCGACTGCTTCGTCAGGGTTAACGTCTTTGCGTGGCTCTTTGCCAAACATTTCTTTAACCGCTTCCTGAACCTTCGGCATACGGGTTTGACCACCAACCAGAATGACATCATCAATTTCTGAGGTGGACAGGCCAGCGTCTTTCAACGCCATCTTGCATGGTTCCATACTGCGTGTGATCAGATCTTCTACCAACGACTCAAGCTTGGCACGAGTCAGGCGCATTTCCATGTGTTTCGGACCTGATGCATCAGCTGTGATGTATGGTAGGTTGATATCAGTTTGCTGGCTTGAAGACAGTTCAATCTTCGCTTTTTCCGCCGCGTCTTTCAGACGTTGCAAAGCTAGTGGATCTTTGGCCAGATCAACACCTTGGTCTTTTTTGAACTGCGCAACCAAATGGTCAATGATGCGTTGGTCAAAGTCTTCACCACCGAGGAAGGTATCACCATTTGTGGCTAATACTTCAAATTGGTGCTCGCCTTCAATATCAGCGATTTCGATAACAGACACGTCGAACGTACCACCACCCAGGTCATAAACCACAATGGTAGAATCACCACGTTTTTTGTCCATACCATAAGCCAGTGCAGCAGCAGTCGGCTCATTGATAATACGTTTCACTTCAAGACCCGCAATCTTACCGGCATCTTTTGTGGCTTGACGTTGTGAGTCATTAAAGTAAGCAGGAACGGTGACAACCGCTTCCGTGACTTCTTCGCCGAGGAATTCTTCCGCGGTTTTTTTCATTTTCATCAAAACACGGGCAGAAATTTCAGGCGGCGCCATTTTCTTATCGTTCGCTGAAACCCAAGCATCGCCATTATCCGCTTCAACGATTTTGTAAGGCACCATGTCGATGTCGCGCTGAACGACATCATCTTTGAACTTACGACCGATCAGACGTTTAATCGCAAACAATGTGTTGCTCGGGTTAGTCACGGCTTGGCGTTTTGCAGACTGCCCTACCAATACTTCATCGTCTTTAGTGAAAGCAACGATCGACGGGGTTGTGCGATCGCCTTCGCTATTTTCAATAACACGTGCTTTACCGTCTTCAAGCACTGAAACGCAGGAATTAGTTGTTCCCAAGTCAATACCAATAATTTTACCCATAATTATCACTCCATCATTCTTGTTTCTTGCTGGCTTAACCAGCCTTCGAATACTTATGTGGGGGACGAAATCAGAATTTCAAGTCCAGCCCGAGATTTTATTGAGACACTACTACCATCGCAGGGCGCAGCAGGCGGCCGTTAAAGCTGTAACCCTTTTGCATTACAGTGATGACCTGATTGGCTTCAATACCTTCAGAGGGTTGCATCGATACAGCCTGGTGCAATTCGGGATCAAAGGCCTGACCTTCTGGATTGACTTGCTCAAGGCCCAGCTTGCCAATATTACTCAGCAGCATTTTGAGGGTCATTTCCATCCCTTCACGAACAGTTTCCAAGGTGGCTTCTTCGCCATTAGCTGCACTTAAGCCCAGTTCAAGGCTGTCGCAAATAGGCAAAAGTTCATTCACAAATTTGTCTAAGGCATGTTTGTGTGCGCTTTCTAAGTCACGTGCATGACGACGGCGCATGTTTTCCAGATCGGCTCTGGCTAACAGTAATTCATTCCAGTGCTCATCGGCTTTGCTACGCGCATCTTCCAGCAGCTTTTCTGTGCTCTGCTCGACTTCCGGCTGCACGTTTTCTTCAGAATCGTTTATGTTGTCTTGTTCCAGATCTGGCTTTTCGATTTCTTCGTTACTCATGATGTCATCGTTCCGGTTTGCTTGGGATAGAACGTCAACTTGGGGTCAAAAAAATCAATTTCAAGCCAAGCAAGGCAGAAATTTTACCGTCAGGACTATGAGTTTGTTTCCGCTAGCCAGACACATTGACCATCACTGGCCTTGTTTACTTTCTCCAGCATGTCTTGGTGAGCGGCTAATTCATCATCATTGGCTTTTAGCACCATCAGGCTTTCACGTTTGAGCTGCGTGATTTCTGCCTGGCCGTCACCTTTTTTCGGTGTTGCATCTTCTTTAGCCATCAAGGTCAGGCTCACCTGCCCCCCGGTCATGGCTAGATAGACATCTGCCAAAATCTCAGCATCAAGTAAGGCGCCATGCAATTCACGATTAGCGTTATTGACGTCATAACGCTTGCACAAGGCATCCAGGTTATTTTTCTGTCCTGGATGTTTGTCCCGTGCCATTTTCAGGGTATCTAAGACGGTGGAAAGGGTCTCAACGCGACGTGTCTCCCCATCAAGCTTGGCCAGTTCATGGTTAATGAAACCGACGTCAAACGGAGCATTATGAATAACCAGCTCAGCACCCTCGATAAAACTCAGGAACTCTTCTGCGATTTCTGTAAATAGCGGTTTATCGGCCAGAAACTCGTTGGTAATGCCATGTACTTCAATGGCGCCGGCATCAATGTCACGCTGCGGGTTGATGTACTGATGAAAGGTTTGCCCCGTCAGTCGGCGGTTTACCATCTCAACGCAACCAATTTCGATAATACGGTGATCATCAGCGGTGCTGATACCGGTGGTTTCGGTATCGAGAATAACTTGGCGTTTCTGAGTTAATTCAGCCACAACGAATCCTAAATTTTATCCTGCAATTTGTTCTCTGGCTCGAACCGCCAGCTGATCAGCACGTTCATTTTCGACATGACCTTGATGTCCGCGAACCCATTGCCATTCAACTTCATGTTGGTTGATAGCGTTATCAAGTCGTTGCCATAACTCGACATTCTTAACCGGTTTTTTAGCGGCTGTTTTCCAGTTTTTAGCTTTCCAGCCCGGCAGCCACTCTGTCATGCCCTTTATCACGTACTGTGAGTCGGTGGTAATGGTAACACGGCATGGTCGTTTCAATGCCTCTAACGCTACGATCACCGCCATCATTTCCATGCGGTTATTGGTGGTCTGTTTTTCACTACCTGACAGTTCTTTTTCTGTGCCACTGGAACGTAAAATAGCACCCCAACCACCGGGGCCTGGGTTACCACTACAGGCACCATCGGTAAAAATTTCAACATGATCCATGTTTGTTATCTCGTGTAATCGGCTTATTGACCAGCCCCGGACTTGGAAACAAGCGATGTTGGCGCTTATTCTCCCGCAATGGCGTCAACGGAATGGTACGTTTGGTCGCTACCATAACAGAGACCGCACCAAACCAGGGCCATAATCGTTTTCCCCAACGCTCCAGAAAATGACTCCCTTCCAACCAGCGAGGATGTTTAAATGGCGGTCTGAACAAAATTTTATGTTGCTCTGTCACTTCGAAATTAAGCAAGGCTAACCAGTCTTTCAGCCGTGTTTTTGTGAAAAAGTAACCATGCCAAGGTGCCGCGTCTTGCCAAGAAAATAAACGACGTAATCCCCATAAACTAATCGGATTGAAACAACACAAAATAACTTTGCCATCAGCGGCAAGTACGCGCTCCGTTTCTCGCAATACCTGATGAGGATCATCGGCATACTCCAGAACATGCAGTAATAACAGATTGTCTATACTATGAGATCTGAATGGTAGTGCTTCTGGCAATGCAGTAATGTCGCCCTCAGCGCCAAGCCAAGACTGATTTTCAATGCGGTTGGACAAGGGCTGTAGTCGCGCACCGCCACCAATTTGTATTGTAAAAGACCCCAGTATAGGGCTAGTTAGACCGGCAATTTTCTCCTGCTCAAGCGCCAACACCAACTCACCGAGCGGACTTTGCCACCAATCGCTAATTTGCAAAGGCTTGTTGTCGGTCATCACTCTGCCCCATAGGAGAAATCATGCTACATGTGCACCCAGTGCCCGCATTTCAAGATAATTATATCTGGCTGATTCAAGCAAAGAACAGCCAAAAGATTTTGATTGTCGACCCAGGCGATGCCATACCTGTTATTGAAGCCATCAATCAACACAACTTGCAACCAGTTGCGATACTGATTACTCACCATCATGCCGATCATATTGGTGGCATTCCTGCCTTATTAGAACAGTTTAACGTGCCCGTTTATGGCCCTGCGGCAGAAAATATTCCAATGATTAGCCATCCACTTAATGCTCTTGATGAATTACATATCGATCCAGACTTTCCCTGTTTTCAGGTATTAGATACCCCGGGCCACACTGCAGGTCATATCTGTTACCTGGCGGCGAACAAACTTTTTTGTGGTGACACGCTATTTGCCGGTGGTTGTGGTCGCTTATTAGGTGGCACGGCAACGGACTTGTTTGACTCTTTGCAACGACTATCGAATCTGCCGGCTGATACCGAAATTTATTGTGCGCATGAATATACTGAAGCCAATCTGCGCTTTGCCAAAGCAGTAGAAAAAAATAACCGGGATTTAGACAGTCGCATTAAGCAAACTCGGCAACAACGCGAGGACAATCAAGCAACTGTGCCATCGTTGTTAGCAGAGGAGCTTGCGACAAACCCTTTTCTGCGGAGTCATAACCCCAATGTAAAACGGGCAGCCGAACACTATGCCGGCCACCCGTTAGATAATGCAGAAGCGGTCTTTACCACGCTTAGACAGTGGAAAGATCAGTTTTGATCAGCGTTATTTGCTTCTAACTTATTGAGATGTACATCCATTTGCGGATAAGGAATGGAAATGCCATTCTCATCAAACTTGAGTTTAATTTGTTCAATCAACTCTGAGCGCACTGGCCAGAAGTCTCCGGCACTCACCCATGGACGCACATCAAAGTTAACACTGCTGTCAGCTAACTCAGACACTCGAATCACCGGTTCAGGGTCGGCCATCACTTTTTCATGACCCGTGACGATTTCAGTAATCAGATTCTTCGCTTTAAGTAAATCATCGTCATAGCCGATACCGAATGTCATATCAATGCGACGAGTATCACGTGCGGAATAGTTGGTAATGGTGTCTGAGTAAATCAGACCATTAGGCACAATCACTTCACGGTTATCACCCGTTTTCATGATGGTGTTGAAAATACTGATGTGTTCGATGATGCCCATTGAGCCACCCGCTTCTACAAAATCGCCGATTTTGAACGGACGAAACATGATCAACATCACACCAGCCGCAAAGTTCTGCAGAGAGTCTTTCAACGCCAAACCAACAGCCAGACCCGCGGCACCTAACACAGCAATCATAGACGTTGTGTCGACACCCAGTTGATCCAAAGCTGCAATCAGCACAAACAGCATTAACACAGCGTTAGCTATGACGCTGAGGAAGTTAATCAAAATCGGGTCAATATCAGCTCGTACCATTAATTTACGGGATAATTTGACTAACCATTTCACTACTACGCGACCGACAAAAACGATCAGTGCAGCAAAAAAGATATTTGTCAGCCAAAACCCGACAACGCTTCCTGTAGCTTCCATGTTAGTTCCTCTTTTCGATTGATTGAATAATATCGCGAATCAACGCCGGGCCGTGATAAATCAAGCCACTATAGACTTGTACCAGAGAGGCTCCAGCATTGAGTTTTTCAACGGCATCGTTACCGCTCATAATGCCACCCGCAGCGATAATCGGCATATCATCCGGCAACGCAACACGGAACTGCCTGACAACTTCCGTCGATTTCGCTAACACCGGCGCGCCACTCAAGCCACCGGCCTCATCAGCATGTTTCAGACCTTCAACACCTTCACGAGACATGGTGGTATTGGTAGCAATGACAGCATCTACCTTATGACGACTGAATGAGTCTGCCAACTGTTTCACTTCATCTTCGTTGAGATCAGGAGCAACTTTTACTGCCATGGGTACATAACGGCCATGCTCTTTAGCCAGTTTTTCCTGTTCTTGTTTCAACGCTTTCAGAAGCGCATCCAGTGAGTCACCAAACTGTAAGGTTCTTAACCCCGGCGTGTTAGGTGAGGAGATATTAATGGTGACGTAATCAGCGTGCAGGTAAACCTTATTCAGGCCGATAAGGTAATCATCCACAGCGTTTTCAACTGGCGTATCAACATTTTTACCGATATTAATACCAATTAAACTGCGGGTTTTGGCAACTTTAACCTGTTGTATCAAATGATCCACACCCAAGTTATTGAAGCCCATGCGATTAATAATGCCTTGCGCTTCCGGAAGGCGGAACAATCGCGGTGTTGGGTTACCCGGCTGTGGTCGCGGCGTCACCGTACCGATTTCGACAAAACCAAAACCTAGTGCTGACATGGCTTCAATATAATCGCCATTTTTATCTAAGCCTGCCGCCAGTCCGACGGCATTGGGAAAGGTCAGTCCCATGACTCTGACAGGACTTGCCTTCTGTTTTTTATAAAGTAGGGATGACAGGCCTGTCATTTCCATCATATTAAGGCCGCTAAGGCCGATATGATGTGACTTTTCCGCGTCCAGACGGAACATCAAATTACGCATCATGCGGTAAAACATCTTTTAAACCACCATTTCTATTTGATAGCCGCTGAATTTGCGGATATTGATAACACCTTTGTCAAAAATCAGGTATTGCCCTTTGATACCTTGAAGTTCAGCGGTAATTTCAGGTGTTTTATCAAAGTTTAATGAAGTCACTTTGCTTGGATACTGCTCAACAGGATAACGGATAGTCACCACCGGTTCAGCAGGCAGAAACTGAATAGCATCGTCACCAAACTGCTGCTGTAACGTTTTAATCTCATCGGCACATTCAGCGACTAAACGATCTCGCACCATTGTTAAGTCGAGTGGCTCAGCGTCCCCCTTAAGCATTTTCCGCCAATCAGTACGATCTGAGACGTGGTTCTTAAACATCACCTCAACCAGTCCGGACTGATAACGTGTTTTGACCCGAAAGATGGGTCTCGCTTGTGTCGCGCCTTGATCTATCCAACGCGTGGGCACCTGATTAATGCGGGTTATTCCGACTTTTAAACCTGAGCTATTGGCGAGATAAACGATATGATCCTGCATGCAGACCGCTTCGCCCCACTCCGGCTCACGACAAGTGCCCTGCTCATAATGACAGGTTTCGGGTTTCATAAAACACAAGTCGCATTGTGCTAGCTTCTGCGAGCAGGGGAAGCAAAAACCACCGCTGTAGCTTTTTTTGGTTTTACGCTGGCAGTTCAAGCAGTTAATTTCGCCCTGATAAGTCAGCGTGATCGTTTTACCTACCAGCGCATTCATCGGCATGGTTTGATCGCCAATACGCATGTCATATTGTGCTTCGGTAGCGGCTGGCAAGGTCACCGCCATTTTTGTCAGTTGACCACTGAGTTTATTCACAGATTTCCCCATCTCATCAATCTGGGCGTCATGTTAGCTTAGTTACGCTGTATTCGACAGTTGTCACTACTGTCATGACGTCTCATCACGATCATTGATAACCCGGATTGGAAATGGTTCTGTTACCGAGCCGGTATAAAGAGAGCGATGCGGAAACGGGATTTCAATACCTTCCAAATCAAAGGCTTCTTTGATTTCCTCATGAATGCTGTTTTTGAGATCAATAAATTTTTCACGTTTGACCCACACGGAAAATTGCATGTCCAAGGAGGATTCTCCGAAGCCAAGAAAAACAAAAATAGGCTTTGGCTCATCTAAACAAAGCGGGTTTCTCTCGGCCACGTGCTCCAGCACCGCTCGCACTCGCTTGATATCTTCTTTGTAGGCAACGCCAATGGCTAAATCAATACGGCGAATAGGAAAGCGGGTCAATGTTGTCACTTCTGATTTAATCAGCGTTTCATTGGGAATCCGCACAAATAAATTATCAAAGGTGCGTAGTTTTACGGATAACAAATCAATCGATAACACCTCCCCCGTAGTTGTACCGACACGGATCAAGTCGCCCACTGAAAAAGGCCTTTCTGCCACCAGAAACAAGCCACTGATAATGTTGGATGCAGACGTCTGCGATGCAAAACCAATCGCAACCGACAAAATACCTGCCGCGCCGATCAACACGCCGAGATTGAAGCCGATAGCATTCAAGCCCATCACCACAAACACCAGCAATACGAGATAAGACGCAATACGCGCCATCAGCAATTGCTGATGAATATCAAACCGGCTTTTGCTCCACTGACGTATCCCTCGACTAGTCATTCTCGCCAGAATAAAACCAATCAGCAGGTACATCAGTGCTTCGACGATTGCTATCACCAAGCCACTATCAATTTTGCCCAGCCATTGTTCCATAATGATTACCGTTTATTACCCGAATAAAGCTGAAATTGCCTTGGTGATTTTGCTACGACCAATGTCTTCTCTGGCCTCACTCACTTTGACTAAGGCTGACTCATTGAGTCCACCACTGACAACCTCATCAACACTGAGAATGGCATCTTGGTTATCACGCCTGACCAACGTAATCCGGGGTGTCCAGAAGTGGCCCTGTTGATCAGCGTATAAAATAAGATTGGGGGCAGGCACACTGATTTTGTCTAAGGTCAGCATTTGTTCAGATTGATTTTGTATACGCACCTCAATAGCAGCTCTCGCTTTATTGTTAGCAATGGGCTTCACATCAAGTTGCTCACTGACCTGTGAGGCGTAGCTAATCACGCCTTCTCGGGTGTTAGGACCAAACCAGGAGTCACAGACTCTGACAGTAGGAATATCAAATAATGGCTTTGCCCCATCGTCCACCCAACCTTGCACCCACAATGGTAAACAAACAAATAAGGTGACTTCCTGGAAAGGCAACAACGTCACCGAAACAACGGGACGACATACCACCGGCCTATCGGCTAATGCCGGTTTCAAGGTAACGGTTTTAGGTAGCTCCGCAAACACAAATCGCTGTTCATGATCGAAAGGCTCAGTTTTTTCTTCCGCTAAATACTGTTCCAGCTCTGGCTCGAACTGATTGACTTCATCTTGCCATTCATAACTCAGCCACCATTGATGCGGTAAGGAACGAAGTTGCAAACATAAATCAGCACAGCGAAAGAAGCGTTGCCCTCCCTTGCAAAAATCTATCGTTTCCCACCAGTTCGTTTTTATTTCTGACATCTCAAAGTGACATTTTTGTTAACTAGACAAAGACATACTGACAAACCTTCCCTATAATAGCCCGAATATGCAAATTCGTGATCTGATTAAATCAGCGCTGGTTTCACTGCTTGTGTTGCTGGTCGCATCGTGTAGTAGCTCTCCTGAAAAGGCCGCTGAGAGTTCGGTTTCCTCAAAAGTTCCGACGACTAAATCCACCCAAAGTAAGCCCACGGCGTGGCAACAAGCTTACCAAGAACCGCAAGAAACAAGCCCTAACGCTCCCCGGAAAACTGTAGAAAAATCACCGTCATCCGAACCCATTACTGATGTTTGGGATCGTATCCGTGACGGCTTTGTCATCTCAGATTACCAGCAATTGCATCCAGATTCAGAAAGACATCTACGTTGGTTTGTAGACCATCCCGAGTACGTGGCTCGTGTGGTAGAAAGAGCCCGCCCTTACCTACACCACATCGTCGAAGAAGTGCAAAAGCGTGATATGCCGATGGAAATCGTTTTATTACCCGTGGTTGAGAGTGGCTTCAAACCCTACGCCTACTCGAAAAGTCACGCTGCAGGTTTATGGCAATTTATACCGGGCACAGGCAAGGTTTACGGTTTACAACAAAACTGGTGGTATGACGGTCGTCGTGATGTGATTCAATCGACTCGCGCCGCCTTAGATTACCTTGAAAAACTGCATAATGACTTTGGCGACTGGCAACTGGCGCTGGCTGCTTACAATTGTGGTGAAGGCACCGTAGGTCGGGCAATCAAGCGTAATCAAGCGAAAGGCAAAGCCACCGATTTCTGGTCTTTAGATCTGCCAAGCGAAACATCCGCGTATGTACCTAAATTGATGGCTGTTAGTCATATGGTCAAATACCCTGAACGTTATGATCTCAGCCTCAGCCCTGTTGATAACAAGCCTTATCTGACAACGGTCAATATCGGTTCACAAATCGATCTGGCAAAAGCAGCAACCATGGCTGGGCTTAGTAAAGATGAGTTATTCATTTTGAATCCCGCTTTTAATCGCTGGGCCACGGCACCAGAAGGGCCTCACGTTTTGGTGCTGCCTCTGACCAAAGCGGAGCAGTTCAAACGAGCCTTAGCTGAAATGCCTGCACAAAATCGCGTTAAGTGGGCACGTCACAAAATTCAACGTGGCGAATCCTTAAGCGTTATTGCTAGTCACTATGCCACCACGGTCAGCGTGATCAAAAAAGCGAATAATCTGCAAAGTAATAATATTCGTGCCGGAAGTCACTTATTAATACCGGCATCGCCCGCTCAATCAGCCACGCTGGCTGCCAATGAAGCAACCAAGAGCTCAAACGATAGCGCCCAGAAGAAAACCTACACCGTTAAAGCCGGTGATACTTGGTGGGACATCGCACGTAAATACGACACCGATGTGCCGACTTTGACGCAATGGAATAAGCAATCGAATCATGCTGTGTTACAGCCTGGTCAAACACTGGTGATCTGGACCAATGACGTGCAACGTAAATCGGTCAATTACACGATTCGCGACGGAGACTCACTCTGGGGTATCTCTCGTAAGTTCAATGTCAGTGTGGCGCAAGTTCGGGAATGGAATGGCCTGAGCGATCGTACCTTATTACAGCCTGGCCAGAACCTTACTCTCTATCTGGATGAAACCTGATTTAACGTGCTCCACATCGCGCTGTTTGAACCGGAAATCCCCCCGAATACCGGCAATATTATTCGCCTTTGTGCCAATACGGGTGCACAACTACATTTGATCGAGCCTCTTGGCTTTGCGCTTGATGACAAAAGGCTTCGCCGAGCCGGACTGGATTATCATGAGTTTGCTAACTTAAAAATTCATAGCGACTTTGCCCAGTTTCAGCAATGGCAACAACAAAGGCGCGTGTTTGCATGCACAACCAAAGCACGACAGCATCATCATGACGTGCAGTATCAGGATGAAGATATCTTATTGTTCGGCCCTGAATCTCGAGGCTTACCAGCCGAGGTTTTAGATAGTCTTACAGCCGAGTTCAAAATTCGAATCCCGATGTTGCCTGACAGCCGCAGCCTCAACCTCTCTAATGCTACCGGCATTATTCTCTATCAAGCATGGCAACAGCTTGGTTTCCCCGGTGCCGTCAGCTATGACTAAATCACTGCTATTTCAAACCAATTTTCTAATAGTTTGATCTTGTTCAACCGCCACTAAGCCTAGCTCAAGTATAGTAAAAGCGATTTCACTTCATTAACCGTGTTGCGTAGGTCTGACTTTCTTCAATTACACAAAAAACGTCCTTAAGATGGAAGTTACTACCAATGCTGCTATCATCGACCCTCTCTTAATTCGATAACACCTTTGTTTATGCCTCGATTCAGTCTGCTGTTATTCATTTTGTTGATGCCTTGTTTTGCACTGGCGAATCAACAGCAAATGGGACAGCACGCGCTGGAGCCTGTCACATTGCAATTAAAATGGCAGCACCAATTCCAATTTGCGGGCTATATTGCTGCGAAAGAAAAAGGCTTTTATCACGACGCTGGACTTGATGTCACGATTCATCAACGCACGCCTGATATCGAAGTCATTGATGAAGTGGTCAAAGGTAATGCGCAGTATGGCATAGGCGGTATGGGGATTTTGTCTCACTACGCCAACGGTGCTCCAATCAAGGCCTTAGCTGCCATTTTCCAACATGACGCATTAGTCTTTCTCAGTAAGGCCGATTCGGGGATTGTTAGTCCTTATGAGATTGCTGGAAAGCGAGTCATGTTTGATTCGTCCACGGGTAATGATGCCGTACTTCGCGTATTACTTGATGATGCAGGAATGTCGTATAACGATATCACCATTGTGCCACAGGACTTTGCTATAGAAAGTCTGAGTAATGGTCAGGTTGATGTCATGTCAGCCTATATCACCTCGCAACCTTTTGAGTTTCGGCAAAAGGGTGAAGCGATCAACATTATCAACCCACAAAATTACGGTTTTGATTTTTATGGGGATTTACTGTTCACCAGTGTCGAAGAATTAAAAAATCATCCCGGTCGTGCTGAGCGCATGTTGCAGGCATCATTAAAAGGCTGGGACTATGCGCTGCAACATCCCGAAGAAATCATCCAGATCATAAAAAATAAATATAACAGTGCCATCAGTGTTGAACAACTGCGCTATGAAGCCCGTGAGACCAACAAACTCATTGTGCCAGAGGTCATTCCGCTTGGTACTATCCAACCCGCTCGTTTACGCCGCATAGCCGACTTGTATGCAAAGCTTGGGGTGGTTCCGCGCCTTTCAGATAAAACACTTAATCATTTTATCCATCGTCAACAAAAGACCACATTATCTCCTCAAGTTCAGCAATGGCTGACTGAACACCCTGTTCTCAAGGTCGGTATCGATCCTGACTTTGCCCCCTATGAGTGGATAAATGAAAAAGGCGAGTACGTCGGTTTGGCAGCGGAATATATTCGTCTACTGGAACAACGACTAGACGTATCTTTCCAGATAGTTCATGACAAACCTTGGCATGAAATTATGGACATGGCTAAACGTGGTGAACTGGATATGCTGTCTTGCCTGAATCAAACTGACAGTCGAGAAGAACATTTAGATTTTACAGCCCCGTATGTCTCCAACCCTGTGGTCATTGTCAATGCAGACCGCAATGGGTATGTCGGTTCACTGGACAACCTCAACGGTAAAACCGTCGCTATTGAGGAAGGTTACTTCACTCACGAAACCTTAAGGTCGGATTACCCAGAGATCACGCTTTTACTGACAGAGAATACACAGCAAGCATTAGAGAAAGTCGCCGCCGGCGAAGCTGATGCCTATATCGGTGATGCCGCTTATGCAAATTATGCTGTGAAGAAAAATGACCTGCTGAACTTACAGTTTGCCGGTCAAATCTCAGAAACTTCGGCATATCGCATCGGTATCAGCAAGGCAAACCCGGAGTTACTCGAAGCCATCAATATGGTGCTTGATAATCTCACCGAGGCAGAACGTAAAGTCATAGAGGATAAATGGCTAGGCCTTACTGTCACCAGTGGTCCACAACTAGCAACGTTAATTAAAATCTCGTCTGCCGTTATGGTGTTGTTTCTTTTGTTTGCTTACTGGATTTATCGACTTAGAAAATCGGGACGTGCTCTGGCTCAAAGTGAAACCAGGCTTCGTGAAGTATTAAATGCCTCTCCCGTACCGCAGGGTATTTTAAATGAAGTTGGACAGGTGACTTATTTAAATCAGGCATTCATCACTACCTTTGGTTACACACTCGCTGATATTCCTACCGTTAATGATTGGTGGCAGAAAGCATTTCCCGAAAAAACGCATCGTGAAACCATCCAAGCAGAATGGCAATTACACATTGAAGACTCGCTTAACCGGAGTGACACGTTAAAACCTGTAGAAAGCGATGTCGTCTGCAAAAATGGTGATAAAAAAACTGTTATTTGTAATGCCACACATGTTGCTTCAGCAACAGATAAACACACGCTGGTCATTCTTTACGATATTAGCGAACGTAAAAAAGCGGAAGAACGGCTCAAAATGTCCGGCCGCGTATTCAATCAAGCGCATGAAGGCATTTTGATTACTGATGCCAAAGGCTTGCTTGTTGATGTAAACCCGGCTTTTTCTGAAATCACCGGCTATAGCCGAGAAGAAGTGATTGGTAAAAATCCTTCCATCTTACAATCAGACAAACACAGCCGTGTTTTCTTCCAAGAAATGTGGACTAGCTTAGAAGAGAAAGGGCACTGGCAAGGTGAAATCTGGAACCTGAAAAAGAACGGTCAGCTATTTGCCGAGTTACTAACGATTTCAACCTTAGTCGACGAGCGTGGTGAAACGCTACATTATCTCGGCTTATTTTCAGATATTACCCAAAGTAAAGAACAGCAACATGCGCTGGAGTTGATGGCACATTACGATATGCTCACCCAGCTTCCTAACAGAACATTATTTGCCGATCGCTTCCATCAAGCCATCGCTCATAGTAAGCGTAATCACAGCTTACTCGCTGTGGTTTTTTTAGATCTGGATGGCTTCAAGCCAGTTAATGATCGTTACGGCCATGACGTTGGTGATCAATTACTGATCGAAGTTGCACAACGCATTAAAGCCAGTATTCGCCAAGATGATACCGCGTCACGGTTGGGTGGTGATGAGTTTGTTTTATTACTGAATGATATTAGCTCCGTCGACCACTGTGAACGGCTGATTAATCGCATTCGTCACGCTATTGAACTGCCGTACCAACTCGACGAAGACACAATAAGCTTAAGCGCCAGCTTAGGCATTACGATTTATCCACTTGACGATGCAGATGCCGACACCCTGCTCAGACATGCCGATCAGGCCATGTATCAGGCTAAATTAGCCGGACGGCAGCGCCATCACATTTTTGATGCATTACACGATCAACAGATAAGCCAACAACAAAATCAATATAAAGCCATACAAGATGCGCTTAAGGCTGATCAACTTGTGCTGCATTATCAACCCAAGGTCAACATGGGAACCGGCCAAATCATCGGTGTAGAAGCTTTGATCCGCTGGAACCATCCGGAACATGGTTTGGTACTACCTGGCCGCTTTCTCCCCGCAATACAAGGTACAGAGCTAGAAATTCACGTCGGTAACTGGGTTATCGAGCATGTCATGCAACAAGTCGAAGCATGGTTGCGAGATGGTATCGAAATGGAAATCAGCATTAATATTTCGTCACACCATCTGCAATGGAAGGGTTTCTTTGAACAACTGGATCATGTGCTAGGACGACACCCTCATGTGCCGGCTAACTTACTGCAACTAGAAATTTTAGAGAGTAGTGTATTGAGCGATATCAATAAGATATCCAGTATCATCAATACCTGCCGAAATGTTCTGGGCATTCGGATTTCTTTGGATGATTTTGGCACGGGTTACTCATCCTTAACCCACCTTCGCCACCTGCCCGTTGATGTGGTCAAAATTGATCAAAGCTTTGTCCGCGACATTATCGATGATCCCAACGACTACACCATTATTGATGGCGTTATTGGGCTCACCCAAGCTTTCCACCATCAAGTTATTGCAGAAGGCGTTGAGACCATTGAGCATGGACTGATGTTGATGACGATGGGCTGTGAACTAGCGCAGGGCTATGTGATTGCGAAACCCATGCCTGCCAAGGACTTCACTGAATGGTTTTCTAACTATAAGCCCAATCCACAATGGCTTAAACATGCCGAAGCATCTCTAGATTCTCAACAAACCATGATTCAACTGATGCGTATTCAAGGCCATCACTGGTTAGACAAAATTATCCACAACCTACAGTCAACACCAGACAAAATTGAACACTGGCCATTAATGAATCATAAAAAGAGCCACTTTATGCATTGGCTGGAACAAGCTAAAAAACAAAACTTGTTCAATAAAACCTGGCGCGAAGATATCAAACTGGCTTACACCGAGCTTTATCATGAAGCGAATAGCCTGAAATACCAATTTCAAGAAGGCTATGAAGATGCCGGTGAAATAGGTATTAAAGGCTTATACGAGCGCTTCCAAACGATTGAATCACTGTTACGTGAATTTGATTAAAAACACTTCAGTCAGCAAGAAATCGCCCCAAACTGCGTGGTGACTCATCAACTTTCCAGCGGGAACTCTCTTGCATCGTTTCTAAGTTGATAACAGAGACATCATTGCTGAACCAGTTTGTAACGAATCCTTGTGTACCATCGGATGATAAAGAAATGCTCTCGGGCATTTCTCCAACGGGGATTTGTGTCAATTTTTTGAGCGTACTGACATCAAAGACCCACACATCATTACTGCCCTGATTGGCAACCATAACGTGACTGTTATCATGCGTGACATCAACACCATACGGCGCCATTCCTGTCTCAACAGTCGCTTTCACTTCATAGCTTTGACCATCAATGACGGTTAGCTTATCGTCCTGAATAGAAGTGACGAAAATATGGTTTCCATCAGGACTAACCGAAACAGCATAAGGCGCTTTACCTGTGGGCACTTCGGCATACTGGCGAGGTCTATCCGCATCTAACACAGACAAAGTATTGCTGTTTCGGTTAGCCACATATAGTCGTCGTTTTTTTGTATCCAAGGCAAGGCCCGCGGGGTTTTCCCCAACAGCTAATATGTCAACGACCAAACGTGACTCGGCATTGATAACCAATATGGCATTACGCTCCCAATCAGAAACAAATACCTGACGTTTACCAGAGTCATCCACAACAATGCCAAACGGTTGCCCACCGGTTTTTATTTCATCGATGACAGCATAGGTCGTCATGTCAATCACACTGATTTTTCCCATCTCAGGGTGAGTGACATAAAAACGGTTGCGTAAGCTATCAATCGCCACGCCAACAGGTGCCTTGCTAACATCGACTTTAGCCAAGACTTTGCCTTCTTGCTCCAAATCGAGCACCGACACTCTATCAACCGCTTGGTGCGTTAAAAATGCCCGCTCTGCTGCCACAGGTATCGCGACTAATAACAGCGAACTCAAACCGATACGCAATAAAGGCTTCATTTATTTTTGACCTTCCAGCTCTGCTTTTAACGCATTCATACCGTCTTGAGCAAAATCGGTCATCGCTTCAACGGCCGCTTCATCACTATAATGTTCTGGTGGGAAATTCCCTGTGTCAGCACGATAAAACCGTCCCTGCCAGAGCATTTCTGTACCGGCATCAGACTCGGTTAGCTCAACACTGACACTATAGAAACTGACTGGAAACACTTCGATATCTTCTTCAAGCAGACGATATCCCAGATAATGCCGGTCGGCATCTAACTCATCCAGACTTTCCGTAATCGTACCCTTATCTTTAAATGCTAAAACACGCGTACCTTGTTCATCTGTCGGTACCGATGACTCCACCGATGGATGCCAGTCAGCGATAGCATTAAAGTCACTTACTTTCTCCCATACCGCTTCGATAGGTGCCTCAATGACGACGCTTTCATCAATTTTTTGGGGAGTGGGGCCATGTGCAAATACAGCATTTGACAGAAGTAGCTGTGACGCGACCAAGGCAGTGGTTGCCCATCTATTCATAATTAGCCTCTAGTTTTACTTGTTAGGAATACGGTTTGTGTGACCCAGCGTCTCAACAGCATCATTGACAATGCCTATCTGGGTGAAGCGATAACGCTTATCTGAATTGACTTGAGTGACGAGATCGCGATAAATCCAGAACTCTATCGTGCCGCTGGTATTTTCTTTTTTTTCAATAGAGTCCGGCTCGCCCAGAGTGCTTTTGATAAAATCTGCATCTTTCCCTGCAAACTCTTTCAAAAAGGCTAATTCTTCATACACCTTTTTTTGATCCGCCTGTGCTGACGATATGCCAGGCAACATAAAGAGAAACGATAAAGCCAATATGGGCAAAAATTTCATAGTAATCCTCGTGGGTTGAAAGTAACCCACTTATCCTACTGAGCATGACCATAGCACCGTTAGAGATAACGGCTTAGATTTCACCGGGACACGGTCATGTTACCGACTATGAATTACTCCTCATTTACCCTTCCCCTCTGTGTTCTCTTCGCATTCTGATTCATACTTCGAAAAATTATTAATACACACACAACGGGTTAACTTCCTTCCTTTACTCATGAATGCTACTGATAAACAACGCATGCACCAAGATACCCTTCTCGTGCTCATCGTGACATTGCTGACCTACCTCGTGGCAGGCTATTTTGATCTGGCTGAACGTTACATTGATTGGACTGCACTTGGCGAGATTTATCAGCTTGATGAAGCAGTCTTTGTCCTTTTAAGTGGCTGTATCGGCATGATCTGGTTTAGCTTTCGACGTCGTTCTGAATTAACGAAAAGCTTACAAACCAACCTCGCCATGCAAAATGAACTACAACAAACCAATCAGCATATTAGCCACTTATTAGATGAAAACAAGGCTCTTATAAAACATACCGCCCTCGTTAGAGAGTCAGAAAGACAACACCTGGCCACAGAGCTACATGACGTTTTTGGTCAACATCTCGCAGCCATGGATGCCAACTTAACGGTAGCACTCAATGTTACTGATAATGATGACTTACAAACCATGTTGCAGTCTGTGATGGACAGTACAACGCACTTACGTTCAATCACCAAAAATAAGCTTCGTAACCTCAAGCCCCCCATTCTAAAAAGCATCGGGTTGTCAGGTGCATTACAAGAGCTATTTCAAGATTGGCAACAGTCATTTCCTGAAATAAGTCTCTCATCGTTACTCTCTATCGAGGATGACATCCTCGATGAGGAAACCGCACTCACTTTGTATCGAGCCGTTCAGGAAGGCTTGGTCAATGTCAGTCGCCATGCTCAAGCCACTGAAGTAAGTATTGTTCTAAATGAAATAACGCCTTCTTCACTGGCTGGCAACACATCACTACATCTCAGGCTCAGCGATAACGGTAAAGGATTACCACCCAAAGAACCTATAAAAGGTCTGGGACTAATAGGAATTCGTGAACGCGTGGAAGCACAAAGTGGCACCTTTTCTCTTGTAAAAGCAAGCCCTCAAGGCACACAGCTTGAGTTAACTATTCCTCTTAATCTGAACAAGCAAGGTATCTAAATGAACACCACTGTTCTTCTTATTGATGATCACGCAATTTTACGTGATGGCTATCAGCAATTATTAAACTCGGCTGGTTTTGATGTTGTCGCGCAAGCCAGTAGCGCTGAAGAAGGCTATCGCCTTTATCTCAACCACAAACCAGATATATGCATTATTGATATCAGTATGCCAGGCGCCGGCGGGCTGGAATGTATACGCCGAATTTGTACACGCGATCCTCAGGCATTGGTTTTAGTCTGTACTATGCACGAAGACTCAACACTTGCAATGCGTGCTATGGAGATGGGAGCGAGAGGTTACATCACCAAATCGTGTCCTTCATCGGTATTAATTGAGGCCGTTAAAACTGTTGCTGATAAAGGCCGATATCTCAGTACTGAAATTGCTCGCTCGATAGCCATGGAAAAATTAGTGCATACCGATCAAAAAGTGCACTCATTATCACACCAAGAATTTGCCGTTTTTCGCATGGTTGCTGAGGGAAAAGGTATCAACGAGATGGCCGAAAGCCTGGCACTTGCACCTAAAACAGTCTCTAACTATAAAACGAATATGATGAGAAAGCTGGGTACCAGCAATTTAGCTGAAATCATTTTTCTTGCTCAAAAAACGGGCATTATTCAACCACCGCCAACAACCGTCTAACCCTGTCTTAACTTTAGTACCTATCATCACCAGTATTACAGATTAAGTTAACTCATTGTTTAGTAGGGAAACCTTTCCCATTTACCACTTTTACCTCCCTATATTAAGGATAGTTTCCCGAACCATTTCAGGCTTAGCTCTCTATCTAGCCTCTATTTAAAAACGGATGATGACTTTCGTGCTCAGTAAACGTCATAAAAACGATACTGCATCACAAAGTCAGCATGGGCTGACACTTAAAACAATTAGGAGGATATATGAGAGAAACGCAACATAACCGATGGTCAACAGTCGGTACTGCACTTGCTGTCTCATCTGCAATCGGAATGATGTCAGGCATGGCAGTCGCTAACGAAAAGTTGGTTGAATTGCAGCAAAGTAATGAAAACTGGGTCATGCAGGGTAAAGACTTCTCTGGTACTCACTACAGTACTGCAACACAAATCAACAAAAAGAATGTAAAAAGACTCCGTCCATCGTGGTCGTTTTCAACTGGTGTACTTAATGGGCACGAAGGTGCGCCATTAGTTATTGATGGCACCATGTTTATTCACACTCCGTTCCCTAATAATACCTTTGCTGTCGATCTGGATGAGCCAGGCGTCATTAAATGGGAACATAAACCAAAACAAGATCCTGCTGCACGCGCCGTTGCTTGTTGTGATGTTGTCAACCGTGGTCTTGCTTACTGGCCGGGTGATGACAAAACACCAGCCATGATCGTAAAAAGCCAACTTGACGGTCACGTTGTTGCTTTGAACGCTGAAACAGGTGAAGTTCATTGGAAAGTAGAAAACGCTGATATCAGTGTTGGCCAAACAGAAACCGCTGCACCTTTCGTGGCAAAAGATTTGGTTATCCAAGGTTCATCAGGTGCGGAATTAGGTGTCCGTGGTTACGTCACAGCTTATGACATTCACACCGGTGAAATGGCATGGCGTTGGTATGCCACAGGTCCTGATTCTGATATCGGTCTGCAAAAAGACTTTAATAGTGATAACCCTCACTATGGTCAGAAAAACTTAGGTGTTTCAACCTGGGAAGACAAGGCATGGAAAATTGGTGGTGGTACCAACTGGGGTTGGTATGCGTATGACCCTGATTTAGACATGTTCTACTACGGTTCAGGTAACCCAGCACCGTGGAATGAAACCATGCGTCCGGGTGATAACAAATGGACAATGACCATTTGGGGTCGTGACTTGGAAACCGGCTTAGCCAAATTCGGTTACCAAAAAACACCACATGATGAATGGGATTACGCTGGCGTTAACGTCATGATGCTTTCTGAGCAAAAAGACAAAAACGGCAAAATGCGTAAGCTGCTGACGCATCCAGATCGTAACGGTATTGTTTACACACTAGACCGTGAAACTGGTGACTTGGTATCTGCCAACAAAATGGACGATACCGCTAACTGGGTGAAAAAAGTGGATCTGGAAACAGGTTTACCAATTCGTGACCCTGAGTACGGTACTCGTATGGGCCACCGTTCACGTGATATTTGTCCATCTGCTATGGGTTTCCATAACCAAGGCTTTGACTCATACGATCCAAAACGTGAATTGTTCTACCTGGGTATCAACCACCTGTGTATGGATTGGGAACCGTTCATGTTGCCATACCGCGCGGGTCAGTTCTTCGTTGGTGCCAACGTATGGACATACCCTGGTCCTAAAGGTGATCGTCAAAACGGTGTTGGCTCAGGTCAAGTTAAAGCCTATAACGCGATTACTGGTGATTTTGCCTGGGAAAAAATGGAGAAATTCTCTATCTGGGGCGGCACCATGGCAACCGCTGGCGGCTTAGTCGTTTACGGTACGCTGGATGGTTTCATCAAAGCGCGTGACGCCGACAACGGTGAGCTTTTATGGAAATTCAAACTGCCATCTGGCGCTATTGGTCACCCAATGACTTACACCCATGAAGGTACGCAATATGTTGCTATCAACTACGGTGTGGGTGGTTGGCCTGCTGTTGGTCTGGTCTTTGACCTGAATGACCCATCAGCTGGTCTAGGTGCTGTAGGTGCATTTAAAGAACTGGCACGTAACACTCAAATGGGTGGTGGTGTGATGGTCTTTGCACTTGATGGTAAAAGCCCGTACGACGACCTGAGCTTGGGTGAATTCAGTAAGTAATCATTACTTACAAATTCACTGACGTTCAGTCGTGATTAAACTTGGCCGGTGGCCTTCGAGCCACCGGTCATCCAATCATAAAGCGAGAGCTAAGCATGACGAAACCAATCATTAACCAATCTAAGCCCACCTCAATGAAGTCGCTTTTCTCTGCCGTTCTGGCAGCTGGCTTAGCGATGTCAGCATCGGTACAGGCAAACACTGAAATGTTGAAAGTGTGTGCAGCTACTGACGAAATGCCCTACTCAAACCAGCAGCAGCAAGGTTTTGAAAATGAACTTGCTCAAGTTCTGGCAAAAGAAATGGGACGAGAATTGCAGTACGAATGGCTCGACAAAGCAGCCATTTTTCTGGTGACAGAAAAACTGCTCAAAAATGAATGTGACGTCGTTATGGGTGTTGATAGTGATGATCCTAGGGTCGCAACTAGCAATCCATACTATAAATCAGGCTATGCCTTTATCTACCCAGCAAATGAAGAGGTGAATATTCAAAGCTGGCAGAGCGATGATCTAAAAAGTATGAATAAGTTTGCCGTCGTTCCAGGTAGCCCTTCTGAGGTCATGCTGCGTGAAATTGACAAATATGAAGGCAACTTTAATTACACCATGTCTCTTATCGGCTTTAAATCGCGTCGTAATCAATATGTGCGTTATGACCCAGACATGATGGTGTCAGAAGTCGTCAATGGCAAGGCTGACATTGCTCATCTATGGGCGCCTGAAGCGGCCCGATACGTGAAGTCATCACCCGTACCGTTAAAAATGGTGTTATCAGAAGCTGTCGCACCAACAAATGATGGTGAAGGTGTAAAGCAACACTTTGCACAATCGATTGCCGTACGGACTGAAGACACTGCGTTGCTGAAGGAAATCAATACCGCACTGCAAGAAGCTGACTCAGAAATCGAAGCAATTCTGAAGAAAGAAGGGGTACCGCTTTTATAAAAAGCGCCTTCTCATAAGTAACAGGAAATTATCATTACATGAATTACAAAACAATTTTGCCTAAAAAAATGCGTGGCATCGTCCTACTTACACTGTCGGTGCTGTCAGTCGCCATGATACCGGTTGCACAATCTCAACTAATGTTCCGCAACACAGTGACCGGTGATGTGCTTGACCTATCCTTTGGTAAAAAAGGCGAAAAGACTGAAGCGGTGGAGCACTTCCTCAACACGGGTGAAAATCATTACAACACCGATGAGGATGCCATTAAAGCGGGTGAAAGCTTATTTGCTTCTGCTTGCTCAGGTTGTCACGGTCATTTGGCAGAAGGCAAGCTCGGTCCAGCCTTAGGTGATGACTATTACACCTACCCTAAGAATGCGAATGACAAAGGCTTGTTCGAAACCATCTATGGCGGTGCTCGAAGCATGATGGGGCCGCAATATAACAACCTGTCTAAAGATGAAATTCTTCAGATCATGGCTTGGATTCGCAGCATCTATTGGGGCTCTACAGAAAAGGCAGACTGGTTAACTGAGGAAGAAAAAGAAACCTTCCAACCAGCGGCCATGCCGGCAGAGTTCAAAGAAGCACTAGAAAATTTTAATAAGAATCATTGATTAATGGGTGGTGCATTACGCTCATATCAATGCACCAATTCATTATGTTGTCCGCTAATAAAGGAGAGAAAAAAATGAAATTTAAATCACTTGCCGTTGCAGCTTCTGCTCTGATGATATTGTCAGGCGGTGCAGTAGCTTATGACGGAACAAAATGTAGTGCCCCGGGTGACTGCTGGGAAGCAAAACCAGGGTTTCCAGACAAAATTAAAGGTACTAAATACGACCCTAAACACAGTGAGAAAGAGCTGAACAAACAAACTCAAGCAATGCAAGCAATGGAAAAACGCAATGCTGAACGTGTTGAACAGTTCAAGAAATCCGGTAACTGGGTTTATTAATCCTTGCCACAGCATAACCGGCTCCCTTGGGGGCCGGTTTTCATTTATCAAGAAGACTCGTGTTTATGACTAACGCTTCTCCACAATCTGACATCTCCATATCTGACTGGCATTCGCTAATCAGTCATATGGAAAACAGCATCAACAGCACCATTCTCGGACAAGAACAAATCGTAAGACTGATCACCATCGCGACGTTGTCTCGAGGGCATATCCTACTCGAAGGTGATGTCGGGGTTGGTAAAACCACACTACTGAAAACCGTCGCCGAAACACTAGGCGGAAACTTTGAGCGAATTGAAGGCACAATCGACTTGATGCCCCATGATTTGGTCTATTACACCTATATTGCTGAAAATGGTAAACCCGGCGTCAGTTCTGGCCCTGTTCTCAAACATGGCGATGAGCTTTCTATCTTCTTTTTCAATGAGATTAACCGTGCTCGCCCTCAAGTGCATTCACTGTTATTGAGAATCATGGCTGAACGCAGTGTTCATGCGTTTAATCAAACCCATGTTTTCCCACATCTACAGGTATTTGCTGATCGAAATCGTATTGAAAAGGACGAAACGTTTGAGCTTCCAGCTGCCGCGAGAGATCGTTTCATGATGGAACTCCATGTTGAACAGCCGCAAGCAGAAAACCAATTGAAAGACTTAATGTTTAACCCTCGCTTTCATGATGCTGACAAGCTGGTTGATTCTGCAGATAAAGCCATTGTCCCGTTTCAACAACTCAATCATATTGCAGCATCGATACAAGATACAGTCCAAGCCAGCCCAACTATTAAAAACTATGGTTACCATCTTTGTCGCGCGATCCGTGAACCTGCCAACTATGGCATCAGCTTATCCGATGTTGACTCAAACACGCTCATCAAAGGCGGAATGGGGCCTCGTGGTATGAGTTATCTGGCTAGAGGCGCACGCGTAAATGCATGGCTAAATGAGCGTGAAGCAGTTATCCCTGAAGACTTTCACACTATTATTAAGCAAATAGCCAAGCATAGAATTTTTCTTAATCCCGTCTATGATTATGACCGCGACGCTATTATTGATAGTTTACTAGATTCGGTATTAAACACTATTCAGTCGCCATGAGCCTGGTGTTCGACTACAAAGCCACAACGCTGCTTAGAGGGCTTATGCTGGGTATGCATAAAAGTAAACAGCGAGGGACTGGCTCCGACTTTTATAAAAAATCCTCATTTCTTGATGAACCGGACACCTCGCGTCTTGATCTGAACGCCAGCCTCACAGATCCGTTTGAAGGCTTACATGTAAAGACTTTCCGTCAGCGGAGTAAGTTGGATGTTCAGATCTTTGTCGATGGCTCCTCATCCATGCTTTATGCCGACAAGATAAAGCACATCCAACAGTTGTTTGACAGTATTCATCAGTCCGTTGAAGCCGCTTCAGATCACTTTTATGGTTATCTGATGACACAATCACTCAGCACTATTGATAGTGCCAGTACTCTGCAACAGGCTTTTTCTGACATCAGACCCGAACAAAACCGCGCTGAATCTTATATCAAGCTTCCACAGGTCAATTTGCCACGCCCCTCTCTCGTCTTCATCATTTCAGACTTTCACTGGCCTGAGAAACAACTGGAAGCAATGATGACCTTGCTCTCCTCTCACCTGGTGGTGCCTGTCGTCGTATGGTCCAACGCAGAATATGCAGATTACCCTCTTTGGCGCTTTGTCGAAGTCACCGATCTTGAAACCGGTAAATCACGCTTAGTCTTCGTTAGTCGTCGTCAGAAAAATGCTATAGAGCAACGCTACCAACAGCGTAAACACTATCTTAACCAGCAGTTCAGACGCTTTAACCAGCGCCCTTTTTGGTTAACCGATCACTACGATCCACGTGATATGAGTCGCTACTTTGCGATGCAATAGGAGACCTCGTGAAGATTTCGGCTTACCTTTTTTTACTACTTACTAGTCTGTTTTGGCAGCCCGCTTTTGCAGCGGAAAGTACTGCTATTAAGATACTGCAACAAGACCGTGGTCGCGATTACGGTTTGATGGTCGGAGAGCTGATTCACCATCATTACATTATTAGCACTGATAGTGAATACACACTTACCACCGCATCATTACCAATAGAAGGGGAGTTAAATTATTGGCTTGACTTGCACTCCGTTGAATTGAAATCCACCGAGAAGCAAAACCGAACCATCTATCGCTTAAGTCTTGTCTACCAGAGTTTTTACGCACCACTTGATGTAAGAGCACTGACCATTCCCGCCATCACCTTAGATTTCCTCACAAGCCAGGAACAACGTGTCTCGCTGACCTTGGATGAGTGGACATTTACCATGTCACCGATAAAAGAGATCACACCCAGTGGGGTGGGCAATAGTGATGGTGTAGATCATTTTATGAAGCCGAGCATTCAACCACATCGGTTAAAACTAAAACCGATTGAAACCAGGCTGATTATCCTATGCTCATTACTGTTACTTTGTTTGTTGTTTTACGTTGCCTTATCGGGCTGGTTACCACGTCTCAACCGCTCACCTTTCTTACAGGCAAAACGTCAAATCAAAGCCCTGAGCAAACAGGATCTTAAGCAAACTGAACACTATCAGGCTTGTTTACAAGCGCTGCATCAAGCCATTAACCAACGCGCTGGCCAAACCATTTTCTTCAGCCGTTTAGATACCTTTTTGAACACACATCCCGCTTTCCAAACGCTAGACAAACCTTTACGTAACTTTTTTACACAATCAGAGGCCAGCTTTTTCTTTGCCGCAACTCCCGAGCCGAGCTATATAAAAGACTGTATCCGTTTATGTCACCAGCTTGCTGATGCCGACAAGGTATCGTTGAAATCATGAATCTGGCTTTTTCCCAGCCGTGGCTGTTACTCCTGTTACCGCTTTGCCTACTACCCTACTTTAGTAGCTTATTCGAACGTCAGGCTACACCGACGATTGCGTTGATTACGGCTGATACTGTCACTATATGGTTAAACCGACTGATACACTTGTTTGCTGCTATGGCTATCGGCAGTATCATTCTTGGTCTCGCCGGAATTCATCTACTAGAACAAACCGTTACCCGAACCGGAAGCGGTGCACACATCGTGTTTGTATTGGATCGTAGTGCCAGTATGAATGAAACTTTTGGCGGTGAAACGCCGGACGAAGATGAGCAATCTAAAGCCAAAGCGGCTCGTCGCATCCTCTCCAATTTTGTCACTAACCGTCCCCATGATTTATTTGGTGTCGCTGGCTTTAGCACCCAGCCCTTTTATATAAGCCCTCTGACAGAACACAAAACAGCAATTCAAGCCGCCATCAACAGCATGGAAACCCCCGGCCTTGCATTTACCAATGTTGCAAAAGGCCTGGGAATGGGACTGTCGTATTTTAAGGCGCAGCCACATACCGGATCCAGAGTGATCGTTTTAGTCTCAGATGGTGCTGCGACCTTAGATCACCGTGCCCAGAAAACCTTACGGGAATGGTTTGAACGCTATCGTGTCAGCCTGTACTGGTTTTTTCTGCGTACTGAAAACGGACAAGGCATTTATTCTGAACCGGAATCAAACCGGGATGATAACCCCCGCGTCATGCCAGAACGTTATCTGCATAAATTTTTTAACAGCTTATCTGTTCCCTATCACGCTTATGAGGTGGACACCCCAGAGTCGTTGCAAGCAGCAATTCATGAACTCGATGAATTAGAGAGTTTACCGTTGGTTTATCAGGAAAAGATCCCGCGTCAGCCGCTTGCGCCTGTTTTCTATTTTATTGCACTGCTTTGCACTTTATTGCTCGTCGCGGTTAAAAGTCTGGAGAAAAAAGCATGATCTTGCGTCGTTCTAAGCTGAAGTGGCTGTTCTTATCCCTCATCATCATACTCAGTATTTGGCTGCTACAAACAGCACAGCTCTGGTTTGAGGGCAAAAAGGTCAACCACACTTTAAACATGTTGCAAGCAGGCCTCTATATTGAAGAGGGTGAAATTGATCTTGGCTTACCCAATACCCAATTTGCCTATGCCTACCACCTACAACAACACAATATGTTTGAAGCTGCCGTCGATGCCTATGGCAAAGCCGAACGTGTCAGTGAGCCCCAACAGCTGAAGTACATTTATTTCAACATGGGAAATTTATACCTTGAGCAGGCGATTAAATTGGCTGAACAAATGGGTATCGATAGAGCCACGGCACTGGCCGATGTGGCCAAAGATTTGTACAAGTCGGCATTGAAAGTTGAACCCTCTTTCTGGCCGGCAAAATACAATTATGAGGCTGCACAACGTCTTTCTCGTGACTTACCCTTAGGCGAACTGCAAGAAGGCAATGATGCTGAAGAAAGCTCAGAAGAACTGTGGTCTGCGATGCCGGGCTTCCCACTTGGATTACCCTAAGCTGACATCACCATGACTCGACTCACCTGCCTTATTTCTGCTGCCATTCTGCTTCTTATCAGCTTGCTGTTACCGTTAATTCCATTTCCGGTAAAAACCTATGATTTCGTCTATATGCTGGATATCACCCGAAGCATGAATGTACAAGATTATACGGATAGCGATGGTGGTTCGATTAGTCGTTTAGATAAAGCTAAACAGGCCATGCTGACTTCAGCTCGCTCACTCCCATGCGGTTCTCGCATCGGTCTTGGCGTATTTACTGAAAGGATGCCGGCGTTACTTTTTTCGCCGATTGAGGTCTGTAAGGACTACGCCATTATTGAAGCCAGCATCAATCAGCTGGACTGGCGTATGGCATGGGTTGCTGACAGTAATATTACTCAAGGCTTATACAACACGCTGGAATTAATGAGCTACGACCTACTGGCTCAAAGTAAGCTTGTGTTTTTTAGCGATGGTCATGAAGCGCCTCCCATTAACCCACGCTATGCACCGGATTACAGCTATCTGGAACTGTTACAAGATCAAGCCGATAGTTGGCGGGCGGGACTGATTGTTGGCGTAGGGCAATCTAATTTAAGTAAGATTCCTAAATACGATGAAGATGGCACTCAGATTGGTTTCTACCAAGCTGAAGATGTCCCACATGCGACACGCTTTGGCCTGCCCTCGGATCCCACCAAAATCGAAGGTTATATCCCTCGAAATGGCCCCTGGGGGACTGAGAAAGTAGTCGGAACCGAGCACTTATCCAGTATTCGAGAAGACTACCTGAAACAGCTTGCTGAACAAGCCAAAATGCATTACCAGCATCTTGATATCTCTGCTTCGCTCACTGAGGCACTTCAACAGCCCGACTTCGCACAGCGCAAGGTACAACCTACGGCGATAAACCCGTTGTTTGCGAGTCTTGCTTTATTACTATTAGTCTATTGTTATCACCCATTTCGACACAAATGGCCAGAATTTAGCGTCAAATAAAGGCTAGTTTATCTATTCAATAAGGTGACGGATATAACAAGCGGTATATTACGAAGTATGTAGGGGCCTCCATACCCAGCTTACTGGGCTTATTTATATCTATCTGATACTTATACTCAGGTCTCGATAATAATAACGAGGTGTGACCGTTCCTGATACACATGCCTGACGTGAGTTAATTTAACATTCGTCAACTCATTCTATTGTCATCTAGGTGTGCTTGTAACGCTACAATTTCTACTTCAGCCAAAGGCATGTGATTAGGGTAAAAAATAGGAGCTGGATGTGCCACATAAAAACTTGAATAAACCGTAACATATATGAGGCGATTCTAGTCAAGTCACTATTGATTAAGTAAGCGTCAATGTGACATTGATTGAAGCTGAAATAGGATGACCCGCAAAAGGGTGGAGAGAAGAGTGGTGGCTATGCCTAGATTCGAACTAGGGACCCCATCATTATGAGTGATGTGCTCTAACCAACTGAGCTACATAGCCATCTATAGAAGCGCGCCATATTACGATAACGCTGGCAAAATATCAAGACTTAAAATGTTTTTATAACCAGTCGCTGAACTGAATACCAAAACCAATACTATTACTGTGGGCGTTGTAATCGATCAGGCTCTCACCATAACCATTAAACCATTGCACATAGCCACGGATATTGTTCGATAACGGAAAACTCCAGCCCATCTGGATAGCGCCATAGTTTTCACCAAAATCAAGGTTGTTTCTCACCATCACATCCAGACTATGATCCCCTGCTTTATATATAGCACTGAGCTCAAAGTTACCCATGTAATCATCGATATCCGGATTATCATCATTATCCAGAGACTCAGCGACTCTCAACCATGGTTTAAATGAGTAATACCAGTTGTTATGCTCCAAGGTGAAATCAGCATATACACGGTTCCAGCTGCGTGATAACTGACCCGCTTGACCATTAGATTGATGTGAAATACCTGTGCGGATCAATGAGTTTTTGATACCAAACAATTCAAAATCGTTTTTAAACGCTAACCATGCTTCTGGTTCGTGATTAGATTCACGAAATGGGGCTGAGCCTTCTTTATTAAACTGCTGCCAAAAGGAGCGATTGGTGTAGGCGACAAATAAATCCGCACGGTTGTTGAATAAGCCATAGACAATCGGCGTTTTTAAACTAATTTGAAATTTCGTTTCCCACGGCTGAAAGCGAAAGTCTTCATTCGGATCATCACGCTCAAACGGAGCCTCATTAGGTGAGGACATATTGTTGCTCAATATGATGTAGTTTGGTTTGTGTGGCAACAGCACAAAGGGATTCCGTGCTTCTTTTTTCTCAAGAAACTGTCGACGGGAGAGGGCCGACTTATCTGCGGTGGTCACGCCCTGTTCTGTCACCTGAATGTCTACAGGCTTAGTGTCAGTGTTTTCTTCTAAGTCGGCCTTCGATGCTTGCTCTGAGGGATCACAGTACTGTCTTAGCTGACCTATCGTGACAGTATCGTCTGCTGTTGCCATTTGTGTCAGCAGACATTGGTTAAAGTTATCTTCAGACTGGGCAGCGTAAGGCCACCAGAACGCTGCTAATAACAACGACGGCATGATGCACTTCATAGCTTATTCCTACAGAGGAAATGTTTATTAACTTAGCAGTATGGTTATAACAGATTGCTTACACATTGAAGCGGAAGTGCATCACATCACCATCTTTAATGATGTACTCTTTACCTTCCAGGCGCCATTTACCGGCGTCTTTTGCCCCCTGCTCACCATTGAACTGCACGTAGTCATCGTAACTAACGACTTCGGCACGGATAAAGCCTTTCTGGAAGTCGGTGTGAATCACGCCAGCGCCTTCTGGTGCTGTTGCCTCTAGCTTCACTGTCCAGGCACGGACTTCTTTAACCCCAGCTGTGAAGTAAGTATGCAAACCAAGTAACTGGTAACCACTGCGTATGACACGATTCAGCCCCGGTTCTTCTTGACCCAGTTCTGCTAAAAAGTCGGCTTTTTCGTCATCTTCTAAATCAGCAATTTCAGATTCAATCGCAGCACAAATTGGCACCACAATCGCACCTTCTTGTTCGGCCAATTTTTTAACAGCGTCTAACGCAGCATTGTTCTCAAAACCGTCTTCAGACACGTTAGCGATGTACATCGTTGGTTTGGTTGTCAGTAAATGCAAATCACGAATCAAAGCCGTTTGATCAACATCTAAGCCCATCGCTCGAACAGGCTGACCACTATCAAGGTGTTCCCGCATTTTAGTAAGCAACTCTAGGCGTGCTTTTGCCGTTTTATCACCACTTTTCGCATCACGAGTCGTTTTAGTAATGGCTTTTTCAACGCTTTCCAAATCAGCTAACGCTAATTCAGTATTAATCACTTCAATATCGTCTAGTGGCGAGACTTTACCTGCCACATGCACCACATTTTCATCTTCAAAACAGCGAACAACATGGGCTATCGCATCGGTTTCGCGAATATTAGCCAAGAACTTGTTACCAAGACCTTCGCCCTTTGAGGCGCCTTCAACCAGTCCCGCAATATCCACAAATTCCATCGTGGTCGGCATCACCCGTTCCGGGCTGACAATCGCAGCCAATTTATCCATACGCGGATCCGGAACCGGCACAATGCCTACATTAGGTTCAATGGTACAAAACGGGTAGTTCTGTGCATCAATACCCGCTTCGGTCAACGCGTTAAACAAGGTGGATTTACCCACATTAGGCAAACCGACAATACCGCACTTGAATCCCATGAAAATATCCTATTGTGAATGTAGCCAGTTCATCGCTTTATCCAGTTTATCGGACAAAACGTCTGGCAATATCTGTAATACGTTGTCTATAGCGGTCTCGACCTGCTGACGATCAGTAGGTGAAGGTTTGCTCAGCACATAGTCAGACACTAATTTGCTGTGCCCCGGATGACCAATGCCCAAACGACAACGTAAAAAATTCTTACCCCCTGTCTGCGCAATAATGTCTCGAAGTCCATTATGCCCGCCATGACCACCATCTCGCTTCAATCTCACCACACCAGGCTCGAGATCAAGTTCATCGTGCACGACTAAAATGTTTTGCAGGGGAATTTTGTAAAAGTTAGCCAATGCCGCCACAGACTGACCGCTGCGGTTCATAAACGTCAAAGGCTTTAGGAGATAGACTTTATGCTCGTCTAAAGAGCACTGAACCAACTGACCGTGGTATCGGTTTTGAACCGTAAAGTTCGCTCCCAATTCCCGTGCCAGTTGGTCCAGTAGCCAGAACCCGACATTGTGTCGGGTTCCTTCATATTGTGAGCCTGGGTTGCCCAGTCCAGCGATTATCCAGCTAGCCATTTAACACCCCAAACTCGACTGAATTACTCTTCAGTTGCTTCTTCGCCACCTTCTGCTTCATCTGCAGCAGAATCAACGTCTTCGTCTTCTTCAACTTCCTGTACGCGAGGCATATGAATGCTCGCAACAGCTTGGTCATAAGCAGAACGTTCGCCTTCTTCCAGCTCTTCTTCTTGGTGATGAGTCAATGCTGTCAGGCTGACACCTTTAGGCAGAACCAGCTCTGTCAGGTGAAGACTGCCGTCCATTTCCATACCAGAAATATCTGCTTCAATGTATTCAGGCAGATCTTGTGGCAAACAGGCAATTTCAACTTCAGTAATCATGTGTGATACCTGACCACCATCTTTCACGCCCGGCGCAACATCTTCACCGATAAAGTGAACAGGAACAGTCATGGTCATTTCATGTTTTGCATCAACACGTAAAAAGTCAGCATGAATGATTTTGTTGTCATTCGCAGGATGACGTTGCAGATCTTTCAGTACTACCTGATCTTTCTTACCAGCAATATCCAAAGTCAGAATGTGTGCATAAAATGCTTCTTCATCCAAATGACGCAGGAACTGGTTGTGATTGATTGAGATAGATACAGGGTCTTTATCTGCACCATAAACAACAGCTGGAATTTTGCCCGCATGACGAAGGCGGCGGCTCGCACCTTTCCCCTCATCAGTACGCGCTTCAGCTTGTACTTCAAATAAATTTTCCATCTTTTTCTCCAAAAAGCATGGACTTTCGCCCATCAAAAATACCGCCCATAGGCGGCTCAAGCCTCCCCCGCGACCAGGTTCGGCACGTCAAAGCCAGTAAATTTCTGGCTAATCCATATACAAGGAGCTAACAGACTCCTCGTTACTAATTCTATACATCGCTTCGGCTAACATTTCGGCAATGCTAAGCACGCGAATTTTGTCACACGCATCAGCATGTGGTTGAAGCGGAATCGTATCAGTCACCACAACTTCATCTAACACTGACTTAGTAATGTTATCGATCGCAGGCCCCGATAAAACCGGATGCGTCGAATAAGCCACGACTTTTTTCGCACCATGCTCTTTCAATGCAGCCGCTGCTGCACATAAAGTACCGGCAGTATCGACCATATCGTCAATCAACACGCAGACACGGTCATTAACGTCACCGATGATATTCATCACCTTGGCTTCATTTGCACGTGGACGGCGCTTATCAATAATCGCCAGTTCGACATCGAGATGTTTTGCCAGAGCTCGGGCACGAACCACACCACCCACATCAGGCGACACCACAACCAAGTCTTGGTATTTATGCTTCCAGATATCACCCAAAAGCACCGGTGAGGCATACACATTATCAACAGGGCAATCAAAAAAGCCCTGGATTTGATCCGCATGCAGATCAACGGTCAACACGCGGTCAGCGCCAACACCGGTTAGCATGTTGGCAACAACCTTAGCAGTAATAGCTACCCGTGCTGAGCGTGGACGACGATCTTGGCGTGAATAGCCGAAATACGGCACAACCAAGGTAATACGTTTGGCCGATGCACGACGAATTGCGTCGGTCATCACCATTAATTCCATCAAATTATCATTGGTCGGCATGCAAGTTGGTTGCACGATAAACACGTCCTTACCACGGACGTTATCGAGAATTTCAACCATCACTTCGCCATCGCTGAACTGTTCAACAGTCGCTTTGCCAAGGGAAATATTGAGGAAATTAGCAATATTCTGAGCCAGCCTGCGATTGGCATTACCAGTGAATACCATCATGCGGCTATCGGCTGTTCTTTGCTGTAACTGGAGGAGTCGGTTTTGTGTCACGGTAGAGGCGCCGAGTTTTCTATCAAAAAAACAAAAGAGTGGCTGGGGTACCAGGATTCGAACCTGGGAATGACGGGATCAAAACCCGTTGCCTTACCACTTGGCGATACCCCAACTGTAAAAACTCATTCTAACATCTTGCTGTCACATTTGGCTGATTAAAAACCAAAGCGTGTGCAGTGAGTGGCGACCGGTTAGTACCTTTGGCCACAAACCCCTGCCAGTCGGAAGGCAAGTTATCCACTACGTCTTGTGCTTGCTGCTGATCATCAAACTCAGCGAACACGCACGCACCGGTTCCAGTCATCCTCGGCTTAGCATATTGAGCCAGCCAATTCAGTGCTTGCGCAACTGCTGGATAGTGCATTCTTACTACATCTTCACAGACGTTTCTGCCTTCCCCCGAAAGGAAGCGCGATATTGTGATAGGTTCGCAGTCCCGTGTCAATTCCGCTGATGAAAATATTTCAGCTGTTGATACGTGGCAATCTGGCTTAATCACGACAAACCAAGGTTCTGTGGGCGATATCGGGGTAAATTGCTCACCAACGCCCTCTGCCCAAGCAGCCTGTCCGCTGATGAAAATAGGCACGTCTGCGCCTAGTTGCAATCCGAGCTGCGCTAATTCGGCTCGTTTCAGACCGCATTCCCAAAGCTGATTTAACGCCACTAACGTTGTGGCGGCATTGGAGCTCCCGCCACCTAAACCGCCGCCCATCGGTAACCGTTTAGTAATCCCAATAACGGCACCCTTTTGACTTCCCGTGTGCCGCTGTAACAGCTTGGCAGCCCGAACAATCAGATTCTCATCATCATTCACATCGGGCATTGATTCGCGCAGACTGATCGCTGCTGTTTGAGTGATTTCAAACTCAAGGTCGTCACCATAATCCAAAAACTGAAACGCCGTTTGCAGCTCATGATAGCCATCACTTCGACGACCGGTGATATGCAAAAACAAGTTCAGCTTGGCCGGTGCGGGCCACGTTGTCACTTGGGTCGGCTCCAGTCCGTCACGACTAAGCGCACACTCAAATCAGGGTGTTTCATAAACACTTTCGACGGCATCGAATAGGTTTCAAATGGCATATAGCGCAAAAACTCAATTGTCCAACCGGCCTGTTTAAGTAAAGTCAGGCGACCTTGTTCATCAAGCTGTTTATTCTCAATCGCCGCTTGTGAATAAGGCACACCACGTACCCAGTCCCGTAGCGCACTAACAGGCAACAACCATCCCATGGCTTCTGCCAGTAATTGTTCCGGCGTTGCAGCCGTCATCGTTTCGCCATCATCCAGTGTCAACGTCACCTCTTGTTGATCACCATCTAAGGCAACACCACCTTGTGAAAATGGGCCGAAAAGTTTGATATGAAACTGCTCGTGCTGTTCTTCCCACTTGATACCAGCATTCCAGCCTTCTTGGCCTTGCGTAATCGCCGTGCGACCTTTGAAGGCCCAGTGGGTTAACTCTTCCTGCTGAACTAGCCGCTGCTGCCATAAGATATCAGCACTCTGTGTGGGTTTTTGTTGCCAAAATGGCGTACAACCTGATGTCAAAACAATCAGGCTGAGTAGCAACAGTTTTCTCATTTGCCATACCTGCGCATGGTGTCTAATAACAAACGATTATCAGCATCCTGCTGCAATCCCTGCTGCCACATTTTCATCGCTTCGGTTTGCTTACCTTTTTCCCACAACACTTCACCAAGGTGGGCAATAAACTCCACGTCCGGTTGCACTTGAAGGGCTTCCCGGAGGTATTTTTCAGCTTTATCCAGTTCACCCAGACGGTAATACGCCCACCCCAGACTATCTAGATAAAACGGGTCGCCAGGCTTTATCTCCAGCGCTTTTTGAATCATCACCAATGCTTCCTGATGACGATCAGTACGATCAGTCAGTGTGTATCCCAACGCATTGAGTGCTTGTGCATTGTTAGGATCTTTTTCCAGGATCCAGCGTAGATCTTTTTCCAGCACATCGAGTTTATTGATGGATTCTGCAATCATCGCTCTGCTGTAGCGTAGCTCTTCACTTTGTGGGTACTGACCCATCGCATCGGTCAATAAATCAAATGCGTCCTGACTCTGATCCGCTTCACGTAGAATGCTGGCTTCAAACAGGTAATACTGCAAAGCCTGCTCCGGTAGGTCTTGGCGCATCGCAGCCAAATGAGCTCGCGCTTTATCAAGCTCACCACGTTCCAGCAAAATATTAATGTAATTATTTTGGGCATTGTCGAAGCGGTTACTGTGAACAGGTACCGAAGCAAACCAAACTAAAGCAGCATCCAGGTTGCCATTCATCTGCTCGGACAGCCCCATAAAATAGGTAGCCTGCTGCGTCGGATCACCCTGTTTGAGTAACTGGCTGAAAAACGATTTCGCCTCTTGGCCATCTTTGTCTTCAAGTGCTAACAAACCCAAAGCAAACAGCACATCACGATTAGTTGGTTTTTCGGCATGCAAGGCCTCAAACACTGCTCGCGCTTTTTCTGACTCACCTTGATCGCCGAGTAATTTGCCATAAGTGAAACGCAATTCATCCGAGGCATTCTTTCGCTTAGCGGCTCTGGCAATCAGCTTCACGCCCTCTTCCGCGCGCCCCATGCGTTGCAAAATATCCGCTTTCAAAATGAGGTAATCCTCATTACGAGGCTCAGCTTCGACTAGTGGCGATATCTCAGCAAGCGCCGCATCAAACTGCTTATAAAAAGCGCTCAGTCGAGCATGAGCAAATTGCGCTGCCGGATCACCCTGCTGATATAGGTCCAGTCTCTCTAAGATACCTAACGCCTGTTCCTGAGTCGCAGCTTCGGTCAAGCTTTCAGAAACACGTGCCAAGTATTCAGTTTTTTTGTCAGGCTCTAAGCTCAATGCTTTATTAACAGCTTCGACAACACCATCAAAATCTTCTTCCCACATCAAAAACGGCGTTTGCATGATGTAAACATCGGCTTCGTTAGGGGAGACTTCAACCCAGCGATCTAATGCGCGGCTAATGCGCTGCTTATCGCGGGACAAACTAGCTACTTGAGCACTTCGACTTGCTAACTTGGGTGACTCAACCATGTCCGCTGCACGGTGGTATAAATCCACAGCAGCACCGATTTCGCCGCGTTGACCAGCAACTTCAGCAGTCAAAATGTAATACATTAGTTCAGGCGTAAATGGCAGAGTTACTTCCACTTCGGCATCTTTTTCAGACTCCGCCTCAGCGGGTTTTTCGACTTCTGTTTCGGCTGATTGGTTACCAGAAGTGGCTATCTGCTGTGCTGGTGATGAGGCGCACGCTAATAACAAAAGCGGCATGCCTAATAAGCCAACACGCTTTAGGAACTCACTGGCATTCTTCCAGAATGATTGCATTGAATCCATATTAAAACGACCTGAACGTTTGATTTTGATAGTATGGCGTATTAATTTTATCTAACACCAGACGCTTGCAATTACGGCTGTAGAGTTTAACAGCATTTAAATACGACTTTATCTCAATATGCATCTTGTCACCTACGGCATCAATCATAATACGGCTCCCGTCCATATTCGCGAGCTGTTTGCGTTTGATGTTAATCAACTACCGGTAGCATTGTCTGCCCTGCATCAGCAAGAGTCCGTGCTTGAAGTCGTGATTTTATCGACCTGTAATCGCACCGAGATATATTGCTGTCTAGACGATGATTCTGACAACCAGATCTTGGCTTGGTTGCATCAGTTCCACCAACAACAAGTTGACGTTATCGCGCCCTATCTTTATCACTATCAATCCGATGACGCGATACGGCACTTGCTACGCGTTGCCTGTGGGCTGGATTCCATGGTGTTGGGTGAACCCCAAATTTTGGGACAACTCAAAGATGCCTACAGCCAATCACTCAATGCCGTTACCTTAGGTAAATCATTGGGGCGCCTGTTTCAACATGCTTTTGCAGTCGCCAAACAAGTTCGCACCGATACCGCGATTGGTAACAGTCCCGTTTCAGTCGCTTTTGCAGCGGTCAGCTTGGCAAAACAAATTTTCAGCAACCTCGGCGATTCAACAGCCTTACTAATAGGTGCCGGTGATACGATCGAGCTCGCTGCCCGTCATTTATTTGATAATGGTATCAAGCGTTTAATCATTGCCAATCGCACTATTGAAAGAGCACATAATCTCGCCATGCAGGTAGATGGTTATGCCATCAGCCTGAGCGAACTTCCAGCACACCTTGCTGAAGCAGATATTGTGATTAGTTCTACCGCCAGCCAGCTACCTATATTGGGTAAGGGTGCTGTCGAGCGTGCTTTAAAACAACGCAAACGCAAACCCATTTTTATGGTGGATATTGCAGTACCCCGAGATATTGAAGCTGAAGTGGGGCAACTGGAAGACATCTATCTGTACTGTGTGGATGATTTAAAAGAAATCATCGAAGAAAATTTACAATCTCGCCGTGATGCAGCACTTCAAGCTGAAGAAATTATTGACTCCCAAGTTGATCATTTTATGGCTTGGCTACGTACTCAGGATGCTGTCCCTGTTATCAGAGCAATACGTGACAACGCAGAGGAGATGAGTAAAGACTCACTTGTGAAAGCGATGAGACAGCTGGAACAAGGCATGGCGCCAGAGCAGGCAATGGCGGAATTGGCCCGCAGTCTAACCAATAAATTATTGCACGAACCCAGCCGGCAATTACGCCAGTCCGGCTTTGATGAAGATGGCCAATTGCTGGACTCAGCCCGCCGTCTTTTTAATATCAAGGATCAAAAGTGAAAGAGTCGATCAAAAATAAACTGGAATCCCTCGTCGATCGTCATGAAGAAATCGCCGGCTTACTGGCTGATCCAGACACCATGGCTGACCAGAACAAATTTCGCACATTATCGCAAGAATATGCACAATTAGAACCCGTTGTAAGCAATTTCACCGCATATCGCCACACATTATCAGCTATTGAAGATGCCAACCTGATGCTGGAAGAAGACGATGCCGAGATGCGTGAAATGGCACGTGAAGAACTCAATCAGGCGGAACAAACACAAGAAGAACTTGAGCTGAGCCTGCAAAAGCTATTACTGCCGAAAGATCCCAACGATCAACGCAATATTTTCCTCGAAATACGTGCAGGAACGGGTGGCGATGAAGCGGCTATTTTCTCCGGTGATCTGTTCAGAATGTATAGCAAATATGCTGAAGTCAGACGCTGGAAAGTAGAAGTCATCAATGCACAGGAAGGCGAGCATGGTGGCTATAAAGAAATGATCTGCCGCATTGTTGGCGAAGGCGCGTATTCAAGGCTCAAGTTTGAGTCTGGTGCGCATCGTGTACAACGTGTGCCTGAAACCGAGTCACAGGGCCGTATCCACACTTCGGCTTGCACGGTCGCTATATTGCCCGAAGTTGATGAAATTGATGCCGTGGATATCAATCCTGCCGATATTCGGGTCGACACTTTCCGCGCCTCTGGTGCCGGTGGTCAGCACGTTAATAAAACTGATTCCGCTATTCGTATTACTCACCTGCCGACAGGTATTGTGGTGGAATGTCAGGAAGAGCGTTCTCAGCATAAAAACCGTGCTAAAGCGATGTCGGTATTACAGTCGCGGATTATGGCAGAGCAAGTTCAAAAGCAAGAAGCAGAACAGGCCGAAACCCGTAAGTCGTTAGTCGGCAGTGGTGATCGTAGTGAGCGTATTCGCACTTATAACTACCCGCAAGGCCGTATCACCGATCATCGCATCAACCTCACCTTATATAAATTAAATGAGATTGTTGAAGGTGATTTGGATCAAGTGATTGAACCGCTGATTAACGAGTATCAGGCAGATCAATTAGCGCTGTTATCTGGCGAGAGTTAAACCCACTGTTTAGGCGGAAGGAAGTCTGTATATAAACGGGCTTCCGCTGACCCTGGCTCGGGTTGCCAGTTATAGCGCCATGTCACCAGCGGCGGCAACGACATCAGAATGGATTCGGTGCGACCACCCGACTGTAGTCCAAACAAAGTACCGCGGTCATAGACCAGATTAAATTCAACATAGCGTCCGCGGCGATACAGTTGAAAATCACGCTCTTGTTCGCCATACACTTCATTCATGCGTTTTTTGACGATAGGCGTATAGGCCTTGATATAGCTGTTACCAACTGATTGCAGAAAAGCAAAACAGCGCTCAAACCCCCATTCATTGAGATCATCAAAAAACAAACCACCGACACCGCGGCATTCATCTCGATGTTTCAGGTAAAAGTAGTCATCACACCATTGCTTAAATCGTGGGTAGACTGCTTCCCCAAAGGGTTCACAGGCTTTTTTCGCTTCACTATGCCAATGAATCACATCGTCTTCATTACCGTAATAAGGGGTGAGATCATAGCCGCCACCAAACCACCAAATCGGTTCTTCACCCTCTTTTTCAGCGATGAAAAATCGTACATTGGCATGCGATGTCGGTATGTATGGATTGTTCGGGTGAATGACTAATGACACGCCCATGGCTTTGAAGCTGCGTCCGGCAAGTTCGGGACGGCTGGCTGTTGCCGATGGTGGCATATTGTCGCCACTTACTTCTGAAAAGTTGACACCGCCTTGCTCAAACACTGCGCCATTGGTTAAAACACGTGTGCGTCCGCCACCACCTTCTGCTCGTTGCCACTCATCAAGCTCAAATTTAGCATCACCATCTATAGCTTCAAGTGCATTGCAAATAGTATCTTGTAGCGTAAGTAAATATTCACGTACTGCATCAATATCAGGCTGACTCATCGCAATGTTTCTCCGGTTTGACCATCACGGATCTGACTAGGCTTATCTGCTCCACCCAAAGCACCGGGAAGAACATAGTCTATGGCAGGCAACTGCCAGCGTACCTGATGAACATTCATAGCGGGTTTGAGTCCGGTGATATTGGCGCTGGTTGACACAATCGCGCCACCAAACGCTTCACAAAGCTGTCGAGTTAAAGGGTGCGCTGTCACGCGAACGGCAATGGTATCGTGCATACCCGTCAGATAACCAGGCACATCTGATCGTGCTGGCAATAGCCAGGTCACGGGGCCCGGCCAGGTTTGCTGTAGCTGTTCTAACATTGCCGCTGAAACGGGCTCGATAAAGTCTTGTAATTGATTAAAATCAGCGGCAATTAAGATCAGCCCTTTCGTCCATGGACGTTGCTTGATTTCCAGCAACGTCAACACTGCCTCCTCATCCCAAGGATCACAGCCAACGCCGTACACGGCCTCTGTGGGGTAGGCAATCGTACCGCCCAGATTGAGCGTTTTAACCGCTTGTCTTAAACGCCAGTTCAATGCAGCCATGTCATTCCCCACAGAAAAAATCAGTTATCGCTATTGGTCCGCTTATCTCGGTTAGTACAGACTAATTTTTTACAGCTTGCTCACGAGCCACCGCACGATAGGCAATATCAGTTCGGAAATAGGCATCGTTCCAGCTAATTTTTGCTAACGACTGGTAAGCACTTGCCTGTGCTTCGGCAACTGTGTGTCCCAATGCTGTGACACATAAAACGCGTCCGCCAGCTGTGACTACATTGCCATCTTGTGATGCTGTGCCGGCATGGAAAACTTTATTGCCGTTGGACTCAGCATTTTCGATACCACTGATAACATCACCTTTACGGTAGCTTTCCGGATAGCCACCGGCTGCCATGACAACACCAATTGCCGCTCGTGAATCCCAGTTAGCATCCACTTCATTCAAACGTTTATCTAATGCCGCTTCACACAGTTCGACCAAGTCTGACTGCAAACGCATCAAAATAGGCTGAGTTTCCGGATCACCGAAACGACAATTATATTCCACAACCTTAGGCGCACCGGTGTCATCAATCATCACGCCGGCATATAAAAACCCTGTGTAAGGGCGACCATCTGCGGCCATGCCTTTCACTGTTGGCTCAATCACTTGTTGCATGATCCGTTGATAGACGCTGTCCGTCACAACGGGTGCTGGCGAGTAAGCGCCCATTCCGCCAGTATTTGGGCCTTTATCACCGTTATCACGCGCTTTATGATCCTGTGATGTTGCCAATGGCAAAATATTTTCACCATCGACCATCACGATAAAGCTAGCTTCTTCACCGACCATAAACTCTTCGATAACGACGCGGCTACCCGCCTCACCAAAGGCATTGCCCGACAACATATCTTCGACTGCGGCAATCGCCTGTTGCTCGGTTTCCGCAACAATAACGCCTTTGCCTGCAGCCAGACCATCGGCTTTCACCACAATCGGCGCACCCTGCTGTTTGATGTAAGCAGTGGCCGGTGCAACCTCGGTAAAGACTTGATAATCAGCAGTTGGAATTTTATGACGTGCTAAAAAGTCCTTGGTAAAACTTTTTGAAGCTTCCAGTTCGGCAGCCGCCTGACTCGGCCCAAAGCATCGTAAACCCGCAGCTTCAAAGGCATCAACCACACCCATCACTAATGGCACTTCAGGGCCGACTACCGTTAGCGCAATGTCATTATCTTTAGCAAAGCTCACCAGCCCTTCAATATCTTCCACTTGGATATTGACGTTGCTGATACCGGTTTCATTTTCTGTGCCGGGGTTACCGGGCGCAACAAAAACCGCTGTGCTTTTGGGTGATTGAGCGAGCTTCCAGGCCAGCGCATGTTCGCGCCCACCGCCACCGATAACAAGTACTTTCATAATATTTCGCCGAGTATGCTAAAAAGCCGATTATCATACCGTAGATGACCTAATTTCTAAACAACATCTGAGCTGAGCTGCGAAGTTAAAATCGTCTTTGATCAGGCAATTGCAAAGCATTGAGGTTTTATTTATCTTGGACTAAAGCAATCAGAAAAGGCTGTGTCATCACATGGAAGATCTGAAAACATCGGAAGCCTGGCGCGTATTTCGTATTCAGGGTGAACTCATTGATGGCATTGAAACCCTCAATGAATTGGGGCCTGCTGTTTCCATTTTCGGTAGTGCCCGGTTGATGGCTGACTCTCCCTACTACACAGCAGCTAAAGAAGTTGCTCGGTCACTTTCACAAGCAGGCTTTGCCGTCATAACCGGTGGTGGTCAAGGCATTATGGGCGCTGCGAATGAAGGTGCATTCAAACAAGGCTCCGTCTCCGTTGGCCTTAATATTGAGCTTCCTCACGAACAAGTCGCTAATCCCAATCAGGACTTGCACTTAAGTTTTCGCTACTTTTTTGTGCGCAAGCTGATGTTCGTTAAATACTCAACGGGTTTTATCGTGTTTCCCGGCGGTTTTGGCACGTTGAATGAGTTTTTTGAAGCCCTGACCTTAATACAAACGCAGAAAATTCGTCAGTTTCCGGTCATCCTCTATGGCTCAAAGTTCTGGCAGGGAATGATGGAATGGCTCAAGCAAGAAGTCACCAGCCTGGGCTGCATTGATGCAGGCGATATGTTTTTATTTCGTATTGTTGATCGTCCTGAAGACGTTTTACCATTAATTCAACATCATGTAGACAGCGTGTCGCAATCGACGGTTGATGATCAGCGTTCAAAGACTTGAACCAAATCAATTAAATCGAGATGAAGCAAAAGCCTTACATTGATGGCCGGGTTTAGCCAACTATTTCCACGTTATTTCCCCCTTCTTAGAACAGTTTGCCCAAGATGGCTTGTTGCAGTATAACTAGGTTTATATTGAGTTTTTGCCCGCCGGGCGTTTGCTGCTCCAAACTATCTGTATAGCATTTGATAAATACAGCCAGTCTGCCCGGGAGCGTTTTTCCAAGGTCATATAGCTAGCATGCTGGAGAAAATCAGACAGTATTTTATTTTTGGTGACTCAGCAGCAAAACTATACGGTCTGGCTATTCTCACAGGCCTGCTAGCTAGCCTGATCATTATCGCCTTTCGGCTATTTATTGATTATGGCCAAATCCTGCTTTTTCCCAGCGGCGTTGTCGAAGACTTTGAAAACCTGCCTTGGCACTGGATCGTTGGTCTTCCTATTCTGGGTGGCTTACTGATTGGTTTGTTACTTACCGGTCTCAAACCAGAACAACGTAACACCGGAGTAGTCCATGTCATCGAACGTCTCACCTCACATGAAGGCCGTTTGCCATGGCAGAATGCGGTTCGACAATTTATTGGTGCCAGTATTGCGTTGATGACCGGCCACTCTGTGGGTCGTGAAGGCCCTAGTGTCCACCTCGGCGCAGCCAGTGGTAGCCAACTCGCCAGTTTTCTCGACCTTCCTAATAACAGCGTCCGCATTTTAGTGGCTTGTGGCAGTGCTGCAGCCATTGCCGCTTCATTTAACACTCCTATCGCCGGCGTTATTTTTGCGATGGAAGTGATCATGATGGAATATCACATCGCCAGTTTTCTTCCCATCATCCTCGCGTCAGTCACCGGCACGGTGATAAGCCGAGTAACGTTTGGTGAAACAGCCGTTTTCGCCAATCTCTCAGCGGATATGCAGTCACTGTGGGAAATTCCATATATCGTTCTGATGGGTGTTGTTATTGGTGGCCTTGCCACTTTATTTATTCGCAGCCTCGACTTTTTTTCACAACTATTCAAACAACGCCCTTTCTGGCTTCGTACAACCTTTGCAGGCGTACTGGTTGGCTTAGCGGGTTTGTTTATGCCCGATGTTATGGGCATGAGCTATAACGCCATCAGCGGCATTTCGATGAATCAAATTGCACTCAGTGCACTGCTGATTTTGATGCTCTTAAAACTCTTTTTATCGACCGCCTGTGTTGGGCTTGGCATTCCGGGTGGTTTAATCGGCCCAACACTCGTCGTTGGCGCCAGTGCAGGAGCCGCACTGGGTGTCATTGGCGCCTTTTTCTTTCCAGATTTATCCTCATCAATGACCTTTTATGCTGTTATCGGCATGTGCGCGATGATGGGGGCGACCTTAAAAGCGCCTTTAGCCGCACTGATGGCAATGCTTGAACTCACCGGCAACCCCAATATTATTCTGCCCGGAATGCTCGCTATCGTATTCTCCAGTCTGGTTAACCATGACTACTTCAAACAAGACGCACTCTTTCTCAAACTCCTGCGAACCCGAGGCCTAGACTTTCGTAATGACCCCGTCACTCAAACCTTGCGCAGAATTAGTGTCGCCAATGCCATGCAACGTAACTTCATCATTATGTCGCGCCATGTCAGCACGCAGGCAGCGGTACACGCTTTAGACTCGAACCCTGACTGGGTATTAATCAAAGAAGATAGAGAGCCGGTCGCCCTGATGCCCGCCGGGGATTTAGCGCGCGCAGTCAGTACAGAAGAACAAGAAGAAATGGATTTGATGCAAATTCCGGCTAACCGCCGTAATGTCCATAAAATCTCATTACACACCAGCTTGCACGAAGCCGTCCAATCGCTGGAAAGCCACCATGTAGAGGCTTTATACGTAACCCGCATGACCGCGCCAATGATTGAAAGAACCTATGGAATTTTGACGCGAGAAACCATTGAATCACACTATCAACTGCCTTATGCCGTCACGGCGAAACATCAATAGCTGACCAATCGGAAAATCTCAGTTATAATGCCCCGCTTGTGTTGCCCAGGTGGTGAAATTGGTAGACACAAGGGACTTAAAATCCCTCGACTTTGCGGTCGTGCCGGTTCGATTCCGGCCCTGGGCACCAACAAATACGAAAGCCCCAATACATTCAGTGTGTTGGGGCTTTTTTGTTGCTGTGTCCTCACCAACAAAAGCCTGATTGAATGAAATGTATTTACATTTCATGTCCGCCAAGACTATATTCCGATTTTCCCTCCGTCTTAGGCGCCGATCGTGCTCACTCCCGAAGAAAAAATAAAATTGAGAGAAGCGGCTTATCGCATTTCAAGTTTAGAAAACTTGGAAGCTCAAAGTTGGGATGATGCCTGGGATGGAAAATATCCTGAAGAACCGGGTGAAAGCCAGCTAGAAGAACAGTATCGACTTTTAGAAAAGATGGCATTAGATATAAAAGCAGGAGGTGATGGATATGAGAACTACGACCTTAAAGAATACATCAGGATGATGTGGCTGGATGATATTTTTATAGATAATGCATAGAGATTGCCCGGAACTCTCCGCTCAATTCGGTGGTAACCCAAAAGACAGCTATTTGTCGTTGCTTTTTTTGCTAATCTACTTTCTCAACATTCCAGATATTAATCGCCCGAATTTTATTAGGCATTTCAATCGTTGGAAGCGTCTCTTTATTAATCACCTGCTCCTTATTTATCAACTTATTCAAATACAAGATATAAGCGGTAAGGTGATAAACCTCGACATCGCTTAAAGACTTGGGAGCGTAATGCGGCTATTAATTCATAAAACGGTCACCTTAAATGCGATTAAACCCGCACAGACTCAAGCGAGCTTATTTATCAGCGTTGAAGGGGATGAAATTTATTTGCAGGGGTCGAGATGAAGAATCAGGTTTGGTATTTGAGGCCGCAGCAGGACAGGTAGTGCAGATGAATCTTTATCAAAAGGCGGTATGGGTTATCAGAACTTAACCATGAAGCATTCAAAGCATCAATACAACAGCGTGTTGTGGCGTTTTTGGTGTCATCAATAAGGCCTCTCGATCCTTTTATTCAGAATCACTGAGTAATGGCTGTAAATGAGGGAAAATAGTTTCTAATACGATCGGCTGGCCCGCTTTATTAGGGTGCAGCCCATCTGCCTGCATCAGTTCTTTATTGAGTGCAACGCCTTGTAACATAAAAGGTACATAGGCTAACTGGTAGTCGGCTGCGATGTTTTTATACAGATTAAAAAACATCTCGGTATAACGTTTGCCGAAGTTTTGAGGAATTTGGTTACCAATGAGTAAAACTTGGGCATTGGATTGATGTGCTTGTTCAATCATGGTTTCCAAGTTCTGACTAGTCTGAGTCAGCGGATAACCTCGCAACGCATCATTCGCACCCAGTTCAAGAATTACCCAACGGGGTTGATGTTCTGATAAAAGCTTGTCAAAGCGGGCAAGACCACCTTGTGTGGTTTCGCCGCTAACACTGGCATTAACGACTTTTATCGCGGGGTGCGTCTCAGAAAGTTGGTTTTGCAGTAAACTTACCCAGCCTACTTCTGGTCGCATGTTGTGGGCAGCACTGAGACTGTCCCCCATGACCAGCAAGGTCGAGGCAGATGCCAGCTTGCTCAATAGCAGTGTGGCAAGCAATACAAACCAGACGTGTCGTTTAAAAAACATAATAACCTTATTCAAAAGTGAACCCAGATGGCAGTTAAGACAGCAATAAAAGTAAAAAATTTGACTCATACCGTCACTGCCAACACCGGCGACTTAACGATTCTGAAAAAAATCAATATGGAAATCAAGGAAGGCGAGTCGGTCGCCATCATCGGCGCTTCCGGCTCTGGCAAGTCTACATTACTCGGTTTGTTGGCCGGTCTTGATATTAACACCGCTGGCGACATTTACCTTTACGACCATGCCTTTTCCGAGATGGATGAAGAGCAACGGGCCATACTCCGCGGCCAATATGTCGGCTTTATTTTCCAATCTTTCCATCTGCTACCCAGCCTGCAAGCGGTCGAGAACGTGATGCTGCCAGCCGAGTTAAAAGGGGATAAAGATGCCCGCCAGAAAGCCGAAGCCTTATTGAGCAAAGTGGGTCTGTCTGAGCGATTAACGCATTACCCCAACCAGTTATCCGGTGGTGAGCAGCAGCGCGTTGCGATTGCCCGGGCGTTTGCCTCCAGTCCTAAAATCCTGTTTGCTGACGAGCCGACCGGTAACCTTGACGAAGGCAACGGTAAAATCATTATCGACCAGTTATTTGATCTCAACCACACTCACGGAACAACGCTGGTGATGGTCACGCATGACAATGAACTAGCCCAAAAATGTGACCGTCAACTTGTTATGTCTGCCGGTCAACTGGTGGAAAACTAATCATGCGCTTTGCATTACGATTACTGCTCAGAGACCTGCGTAGTGGCGACATTCTCACGCTGATCATTGCCTTGATTATTTCAGTGAGTACCGTCACAGCCATCAGTTTATTTATCGACCGGCTACAACTTTCTTTCGAAAAGGAATCAGCCAGTCTGATGGCGGCTGATCGCATGATCCGTAGCGATGATGAGATTCCGCAGCACTGGCAGCAAAAAGCGCGAGAGCTCTCCCTGCAGCACGCTGAAAACATCGCTTTCAGAACCATGGTTTTTGCCGGTGAGGCGTTACAGCTAGGTCAATTAAGCGCCGTCACTGACAGTTATCCCTTACGCGGCTCATTTCTTGTCGATACCACGCTGTTTGGTGCGGGAAAAACCACCGTTAGTCCGCCACAACAAGGTCAGATATGGGTATCATCACGACTGGCCAGCTTACTGAATATCAGTATCGGTGAGCAGGTAGATGTCGGAGAGACTAAGCTGACCGTTTCTGGCTTTCTGGTTAGAGACCCGGGTTCCACTAGCTCAGCTTTTGCGGTATCCCCCCGGGCGGTAATGAATCTGGCTGACTTGGCGGCAACCGGCGTCATTATTCCTGGTAGTCGTGTTCGCTACAGTCTGCTATTAGCTGGCAGCAATGAGGCCTTAGATGCTTATCAAAACTGGGTTACCCCACAGCTCAATGACGGCCAGCGTTGGCGAACACCTGTACAAAAAGGTGAGCGCATTGGCGATACCATCCACAAAGCACAATCGTTTCTATTACTAGCCGGCACACTGGCCGTTATTCTGTCCGGTATTGCTATCGCGCTGGCTTCTTCTCGTTTTGTAAAACGCCACTTAATGCAGGTCGCCGTATTAAAAACCTTAGGGGCAACTCCGGGCGGTTTAGTTAAACTCTTTTCCATTCAGTTCTTGGTGTTATTTGTGTTTGGCATCGTTTTCGGTCTGGCTATGGGCTGGCTGATTCAGGGACTGATTTCATCGTTATTGTCTGACTTGATGTCGACAGCATTGCCCGAACCTTCTATCAACCGCTTATGGCTCGGTGTGGCCACGGGCTTTGTGTCGATGCTGGCGTTTTGTCTGCCGATGATGCAGCGCCTTATCAAAATCTCACCGATGTCGGTCTTACAACCCGCGCTCAAGCTGGAACAGAACACTCTGTTGATCTACAGCTTGGGCTTTATCGGCATGTATGCGCTGATGTGCCTCTATACAGAAGGTTTCTTGCTGCCCAGCATTATGACTCTGGCCATTGTCGGGATTGGTTTGACTGTTTCTTTAGTGGGCTTTGGTGTATTCAGGCTTGGACGCTCATTAACATCCGGTGCTACCAGTGGTTGGCAAATTGGGCTCGCTTCCCTGTACCGGCGGCTAGTGCCTAACCTGTTTCAACTACTGGTCTTTACACTCATTATCATGCTGGGTTTGATTCTGGTGGGGGTGAAAACCAGTCTGATATCCGATTGGCAGCAGCAATTACCTGCAAATGCACCCAATCATTATTTATTTAATGTTCAAACGCATCAGATTGAAGCCATTAATCAACTCAGCAATGAACTGAAAGTGCCTAGATCAGACTGGTACCCGATGATACGGGGACGTGTGGTTGCCGTGAATGATACCCCGATCCAAACGCTTTATCCTGAAGGTCAAGGAGAGCCGGAGCTGTATGAGCGCGAACTGAATCTGACCTGGTCGGATAGCCTCAGCAGAGGCAATAAACTGGTATCGGGGGACTTTACTGCTAACGGCCTGTCAATTGAACAAACGGTAGCGGAGGAAGCTGGGCTCAATTTGGGTGATGAATTAGCAATCAATATCGGCGGCAACCCGGTGACCTTACCCATCACCTCAATTCGTTTAGTCGATTGGGGTTCAATGCAGCCCAATTTTTACTTGATTTTGCCCAAAGCCACACTACAAGACTACACGGCCAATTTTGTCAGTAGTGTGTTTGTCAGTGATGCTGATGCTCAGGCTTTTTATCAAAAAATGGCGCAGTTCCCTACCGTATCGATGCTCAATGTGGGTGAACTCTTAAAACAAATACAAACGGTCATCAGCCAATTATCGCAAGCCATTCAGCTTGTGCTGATCTGCATTCTGAGCGCCGGTGCTCTGGTATTACTGGCTAGTGTTCGCGCAACACTGGAAGAACGGCTGGAAGAAGGTGCGTTACTAAGGGTGTTAGGTGCAAGAAAGGCTTTGGTACAGCAATCGCTGTTTGTTGAGTTTGGCGCTTTAGGTCTATTTTCCGGATTGATTGCCGCTGCAGGCGCAGAAGCTTGTCTGTATGGATTGCAGGTGTTTGTATTTAATGCTCAAGCCAGCTGGCACCCACTGCTGTGGGGACTAGGACCGTTGATTGGGATCGTTATTATTTGTGCGATTGGCATCAGTGCCAGCAGAACAGTATTGAAAGTACCGCCAATGCATTTATTGCGTGAATTTTAGAGGCAAGCAACTGACGATAACCCAAAACCTCCTGTACACAATCAACCATGGCGGGCGAGTCCCGTCAATTTTCGGAGATGTCAGCTCATTCAGAGTGAAATTCCACATATGTAATTTCACTCTCCAGAACGCTACTTACAGCGTATAAGCGTCCTCAAATTAAGAACTGTTATACTTCTGATGACTATGCATTTTTCAACATCAGAAAAAGCGATTCTAGGCTTCACTGCTTTGTATACAGCGGCTTTCGCTGTGTTTTTTATTCGTCATTTTAATATTGAATTTATCGCCTACGCTGGCGTCATTATCTTTATTTTCACCTTGCTCTACACAACACTCGATAAGACCAAAATCCCCGCTTCACTTTTAGCTGCAATCTCTCTATGGGGGCTCCTTCACATGATGGGAGGGAGCATACAAACAGCAGACGGGGTGCTATACGCGTGGAAAATTTACCCATTTTTTGATGGTGGCGGCGAGTTGTACATTCTTAAATTTGATCAAGCCGTACACGGCTATCTTTATGCCGTTGTGGCATTGCTGTTTCTTCACTTACTTCGCAACTATTTTGGAAACAACCATAGCCAGATTCTTGTCGGATTTATCGCTGTTATGGCATCTCTTGGGGTAAGCGCTATCAATGAAATCCTTGAGTTTGTTGCGGTACTGACGGTGCCAGATAATGGTGTTGGTGGCTATTTTAATACGGCGCTTGATATTGTTTTTAACTTTGTTGGTGCACTCATCGCAGTATTGGGTTTTTATCTGTTTCATAAAAGATAGCAACCATGGGGCCGGTGCGAAAACGGTAGGAACAATAGCTGGGCAACGTTAAAAACAGCAATACGGAATGTTAATTAGGGCTTTTTTTGTTTCTATACTGTTTGTAAGATAGCAATCTTTCGAACGTAACGCTTATCGTTCCTGTCTACATCAGTAATCGCTGGCACCTTTGGCACCGAACAGGTCATCATAGATGTCAGACTAAGTTAGGAGGTAGCGATATGACTAATAAGGATACATCTCAAGGATGAGATCGGATTACATCATCTCTGCTTTACTGTTCAGTTGCTTACTGAACGGATTTGGCTCGGCTCAAGCCCAGGATGCTATCAGCGCCAACATCGATTGCAGCGACATCAATATCGACTATGTCGATAACCCCGAGCTAACCCGCGCTGAAAAAATCGCTTTGATGGAAAAAGCGTTTTACGACTCCTTAAATAAATTCGAACTTTGTAAACTGTCTTCCCCCACGACCAGTTCATCGAATAATGGTGGTCAAGCAGGCACTGAAGGCGGAAACAGTACCGAATCTGTTGCCAGCGAAGAACTTCAAGGAACAGAGTCGGCCATGGATCCTACTGAGACTTCGTCAATGGCAGATGCGCAAACTGATGAAGACACATCAGGCACCACTAATGCACCGACTAATGGAACAACACCAGAAGACATTCCGCCAGCCGCTAATGATGATGCGATAGCGGCACAAATACGGCTTGCAGCCGAAGCGGAGACAGACCCGGAGATTCGTAAAAAACTCTGGGATGAATACAGAAATTATAAGGGGATGAACGTTGAACAGTGACCGTTTTAGACGACCGTCTAAATTTCTTATCTACATGCTGGTGTTGATGCATGTCTTAACAGGCTGCGCCAACACCCTGACAAAATCTGATGGTGACGTGCAGACAGGGCCACAGCTATCTTCGTCGTTTGATGAAAAAACAACCGAGGTCAGTTACCAGGGACCAAAACTGGATGTCATTATTCCTGCGTTTTCTCATGGTCTGTCTGAAGATGCCGAGAATTATGAAGAAGAAGGTGTCTGGCCTGAGCTTCGTCGGGCAGAAGCAAACCGCTTTGCCTATAAACTCAAAAAAGCGTTGGATGACACGGGTAAATTTGGGGCCGTCAGAGTGACCCCCAACAACACCGCATCAGGCGATCTTTATGTCTTGGGTGAAATCATTGAGTCCAACGGTGAAGACGTTGAGTTTGATCTCACCTTGGTTGATGCCAGTGGTAAAGAATGGCTTGATGAAACCATCCAACATGAAGTCGGTGAAGGCTTTTATAAAAACCCCAGAAACGAAGGCAAAGACGCCTACGATCCGGCTTTTGAGCAAGCTGCAGTCGAAATCGTCGAAGCGCTTTTAGATGAAGATATTGCCGATCTGGCTGAGTTACAAAATATTGCCGAATTACGTTTTGGTGCCAGTTTTAATGATGATGCCTTCACTGAACATTTAGACACCAGCACAACACCAATACAGTTGTTAAGTATGCCGAGTGATGCCGATCCGCTTTACCAACGCATTCAATCAGTTCGGGTCAGAGAACAGCTTTTTATTGATAATTTGCAATCCAACTACAGCCAGTTTTCGAACCAGATGCAAGACAGTTACTTGCTTTGGCAAGAGGCCAGTTTCACTGAAACACAGCTTCAAAAAGAAGCCAGAAATAAAGGCTTATTGAAAATAGCAGGTGGTGTTTTGTTAATTGCTGCAGCGGTGGCAGCCGCAGCATCTGGTAGCTCATATGACAACAACATCGGCAATGAAGTCGCTGCTATCGCCGCCGGTGTCGGTGGTGCCGCACTGATCAGCAGTGGTATCACCTCCCGCGAAGAAGCCAAATTCCATCAGGATGCGATTAATGAACTGGGCGAGTCAGCTAACCTGGAGATGTCGCCACAAGTGATACAGTTTGAAGAAGAAACTGTCGAGCTCACGGGTGATATGAATGAACAATTCCAGCAATGGCGTACATTTATGGCCCGAATGTATGCACTTGAAGCCACACCTGATAGACAACTGTAAGCTGCAAAAATGATTACTGAGGAAATCGCACGGGCAAAACAGGCTAAGCAAAAACGCTTATTCACAGGGCTCATCATTGTCATCGTTTTAGGGTTACTGGCCACAGCGCTTCTCTATGTCGTTACTAATATGAGCCTGGTCAGTCCAGATGACGATTCGCAGCCAACAGACGACAACACGCCAGCAATGTCTTCAGAAACAGGACAAAAGCAAGGCAATGAGGCTGAACTCAGACAAGCCTACCTGGAAGCCTTTGCGTACTTTGAGAACACGCTGAAACCACAGCTTGCAACTATCGATATCGTCAACTGGGACAATGCCCTATCCGACACGCTTAAACGACAGGAAAAAGAAGCCCTCAGTGCCTTTTCTGCGGGTCAGTATGCGAATGCGAAAGCGGCGATGGATGACCTCATTGCGACTGCAGAGAAAGCCATTACAGACAGCAAGTCGGCATTTGAAGAAGCAATGCAACAAGCACAATCAGCTTATCAAAATGATGACTATGATCGTGCTCGACTAGCTATTGATAACGCACAAATGCTTGATAACAGCTCACAACAAGCACAAGCCCTGGCATCGCAAATTGAACGCATTCCACAAATAACCGATCTTAAGGAAGCGATTCGTGTAGCAAAAGTTGAAAATAACGCCAGCAAAGAACTCAGCCTGATTAACCAGTTACTCGATATCGCTCCCGACCGTACTGCTATGCAGGAGCGAGCCGATACCTTGCGTAGCCAACTGGCAGAAACTCAGTTCAGCCGTTTGATTAATCAATCCTATCGCGCCATTGAAAACCGCCAAGCGACTGAGGCTAAAAAAGCGCTCAGTGCTGCCGAAAAAATGTATCCAAGCCGTTCTGCGGTCACTGATATAAAAAAGCAAATAGCGGCACTTGACTCACAACTTCGTTTTGAAACCCATCGTGAAAACGCATTAGCGGCGGAAAAGTCCGATGACTGGAACACGGCAAAACAACAACTCGAACTCGCCCTTAAAGAAAAACCTGCTGACAAAATGATCAGCGACAAATTTGCCGATGCCGAGCGCATTGTCAGCCTGTCACAAACACTGAAACATTTACTGGCAACCCCATACCGCTTAGCTAACCCGCAAAATAAAACCGCGGCTGATATCGCTTTAATACAATCTCAATCCTATACACAGAAAAGTCCGACACTCGCTAAAATGAGAGCTCAACTTGAATCAACCTTGCGTGCCGTCAATACACCGGTTGAAGTGACCGTGTTATCAGATGGCAACACCTTTGTTTCCGTTCGAGGTGTTGGCAATGTCGGTACCACCACATCAAAAGTCATTGAACTCAAACCAGGTCCTTATACCTTTGAAGGCAAGCGACAAGGCTATAAATCCAAACTCGTTGAGGTCATGATCCCGCTCGACTCAAACTTTTATCAACTCCGCGTGGTGGCTGATGAACGACTTTAATCAAGCTATTGAAGCAGCGCGTCGTAAGCAACGGCTTATGACGCTGTCTTTGCTCGCGGGGTTTGTTGTCATTGTGCTGTTGATAATGACGGTGGTGTTTGCCTCGCGAGGCACGCGTATTGAAGTATTACCTTCGGAGATCACCTCACAAGCACAGGTTAACACTGAGCGCGGCCTTGCCTTTGTTATTTATGGGCATCTTTACAGTCTGTCATCAGTTGCAGAAATTAAAGCCCAAGCCCCCGGCTTTATGCCAACAAAACAACAGCTCAGCCATGATGACTTTGGTAAAGTCACAACGATCACGCTGCAGCCACTGCCGGGCGAATTTGTCCTCACCACCTCGGCAAACACTGATGAAACCAGCTGGCTTATCAATGATGACATTGCCGCTGTCGCCAGTACCTTTCAAAAAAAGCTGGAAGCGGGTGAGTATGCGATTACTGTGAGCCACCCTTATTATGAAACAGAGTCACGCACCTATTCGGTGGATCGCGGCGAGCGAATTGAAGAACAGATTGAACTTACCCCTATTGAGCGAACAGTCAGCATCAACAGCACACCAAAAGGCGCGACCGTCAGCATTGATGATACTGAGATGGGCGAAACGCCATTCCAGTTATCGCTTGCTGGCGGTAGACATGCCGTTGAAATTACCAAACCCGGTTTTGACCCGACGCTTGACGAAGTAGAAATTAAAAATACGGCCAACGATATCTCTAGACATTACCAACTGTCGCCCAAAAGCGCGGGCGTTAGTGTCTCCGTATCCCCTGCTGGCGGCACACTGATGCGAAATGGCAGTCCCGTTGCTATCACAGCTAAAGTCAATATCAACGCTGGTCAGAAAACCACGCTGACTTACACCAAACCCGGCTTTTTCCCACAATCGCACACCTTAACGTTAGCCGCCGATGAACAACGTGATATTAAGTTTTCTCTGCAAAAAGAGATGGGCGAGGTTGAAATCAATGCAACACCTCAGGCAACGGTAACCATCAATGGTAAAACAGCGGGGCAAACACCACTCAAGCTATCTCTCCATGCTGTCACACATGAAATTGAAGTGAGCTTGTCCGGGTATCGCAGCGTCACAAAAACCCTCACACCATCAGCTAAATCGCCTGCAAAACTATCAATAACACTTCTCCCGGAGAAAAAAGCACGTCTGTTAGAAGCGCCGAGAACCTATCAAACTAAAGCTGGCGGTGAGATGGTGCTGTTCACGCCCAATGATAAAGTGCTTATGGGTGCCTCGCGTGGTGAACCAGGGCAACGCGCCAATGAGTTTGTTAAAACGGCCACTATCACCAAGCCCTTTTATGCTGGCCGCCATGAAGTCACCAATGCGGCCTACTCGCAGTTTAAGCCCGATCATAAAGGCGCGGGTAATGTGCCGGTAACCTCGGTGTCTTGGTTAGATGCGGTTCAGTATGCAAACTGGTTGAGTCGTGCTGAAAACTTAACGCCCGTTTATGGGGTAACAGGCGGCAAGCTTCACTCAGTAAATAATGATGCTGATGGCTATCGTCTACTGAGCGAAGCAGAATGGGAATGGCTGGCTCGCAAGGCGGGACGTCCCACACAGACTCAATTTGTTTGGGGAAGCAATAAAACCCTGCCGTCTAAAGCAGCCAATATTGCCGATGAATCAAGTAAAGGAAGCGTCACCACATTTGTTCCCCGTTATGATGATGGTAAACCAGGTATCGCACCCGTCATGAGTATGCAACGTGAGTTATCAGGTTTGTTTGATATGGGCGGTAACGTCAGTGAATGGACACATGACAGTTACAACCTTAACGTGCCTCAAAAAGGCGCCGTTTTTGCTCATATGCTGGATACGAAAACAACAGGAATGCGCGTGGTTAAAGGCGCAAACTGGCGCTCTGGTACGCTAACGGAACTACGAGCTTCTTTTCGCGAAGGTTTAGTGGAAACCAGAGATGATCTAGGCTTTCGATTAGGCCGTTTTCTCTACGGAGGTAACGAATAATGCGCACCAAAAAATTTGTCTTATCAACGCTTGTTATCGTCGTTTTACTGCTCGCTTCAACGATGCTCCATAACGTCTACGCAGGTAAACCTTTTATCAGTCTTAACGCCCCTGTTTCCTTTCCTGTGGATATTTAAATCATGCAAGACACACTCAAAAACTTTGCGGCATTAGTCGTATCTTTAATCGTCGTGCATATGATTTATATTGGTTATATCCGGCCAGAAGCCGCACAGCTTATGGAGTATGCCTTAGCCCAAGGCCAGTCATCACCACGGGATATTGTCGTTATTATCAAAGACTATGAGCAGGAAATTTGTTTCATCTTAATGTTCTGGGGCTGTTTTTTAATAGCTGGCGCTTACCGTGAGATCCTAAAAACCAAATACCTTTACAGTGTTGATCTGATCAAAGATGTCCGTATTGACACTGATAACCCTGAAACTAATGGCGCCCGCCATGATTTAGATGTGAACGGGATCATCGACCGGCTGGATAAAGAGATCCCCCAGGATTGCATGAAATCGCCGCTGGTTCACACTTTACGCTCATCATTATGGCGCTACAGCTCAACCGATAACGTGCAAAATCTATCTGATGCCATTGAGAGCAATTTAGAGGCCTTAGCCGTGAAGCAAGACTCTGAAAACACAATGATTCGCTATCTGATCTGGGCAATACCTTCGATTGGTTTTATTGGCACTGTACGCGGTATCGGGCAAGCATTATCTCAAGCCGACGAAGCATTAGCCGGAGATATCTCGGGCATGACCGACAGTCTGGGCGTTGCATTTAACTCAACGCTGGTCGCCCTGCTTATCAGTATCTTTTTAATGTTTTTATTCCACCAACTGCAACGCTTGCAGGACAGTCAGATAGTCGATACCCAGGACTACTGCGATAAATACCTTTTACGGCGAATCAGGTAATCAAGTTTGGCACATAAAAGTCGACGCGCAGAAGGCTCCAACCTTGCCTTTCTGGACATTATGTCCTGTGGGCTGGGCGCCGTTATTTTAGTGTTTATGCTGGTCAAACAAAATATTGCCGACGCACCTGCCGAAATAGATAACCTGAAACAAGATATCAGCACACTGGAGCAGGCAAGAGATGAGGCTCAGCAAAACCTCGCGGAGCTACGCGCCCGACTCAAAAAAGAAAATGTGGATCTGGCGGCGATGGGCCGCGACTTCAAGCAACAGCGTGATGATCTCGAAGGTAAAAAAACCGCCCTACAGCAAGCCACTTCTGAGCTTGATGCGTTGAAAGAGACTATTACTCAAATCCCCGCTCCAACGAAAGAGGATTTGGTTGAAAGCCAACAAATCAATGAAGAAAACTACCTGTTAGGGCTTAAGGTCGAGGGAGACAAAATCGCCATTTTGGTCGATGTCAGCGCATCGATGACCCATGAAAAACTGATCGACATTATCAAAACCAAAAGTGGGTCTCAGCAAGGCAAGCTCGCTGCTGAAAAATGGTTACGCACCAGACGGGTCGTCGAATGGCTGTTAGCCAGATTGCCAAAAACCAGTCAGGTGGTCGTTATTGCCTATAGTGAAGACGCCCGTCAGCTAGGTGGAAAAGGTTGGATGACAGCCAAGGCATCCAACACAGTGTCATCTATTATCAATGAATTAAAAACTATCGTGCCTGAAGGCGCGACGAACTTGCAGAAGGGACTCAACGTTGCCAAATCGTTTGCGCCCAGCAATTATTATGTCATCACCGATGGGCTTCCCACTAAAGGTGAGTCTCGCTATAAAAGCCTGAATCCGTTTTCGAGTTGTGGTTCATTAACTGGCACAGCAAAAACCATTTCGGGCGAATGTCGTAAGCGCTTATTTAAGCAGACCGTGAGTGAAAGCGGCCCCAAAAGCGCGCAAGTCGATATCGTACTACTGCCTTTAGAAGGCGACCCTGAAGCTGCCTATGAATACTGGTTATGGGCATCCAGCACACAAGGCTTAGTCATCAGTCCCGCGAGTAACTGGCCATGAAACGGCGGCATAAAAGTTTAGATATTTTCAGCCTGTCTTTTCTTGATGTTATCTCCTGCGGCTTTGGTGCCGTTGTGATGTTAATTTTAATTGCTAAAACAGATGTTGAATCTTCTGTTGCTGGTGCTGATGAGGTGAGTTCGCTGTTAGCATCGTTGATCAGCCTGCAAAACTCAGTGACAGAGATTCAGCAAGAGATGGACGCCGACTTAAATACCTTGCAACAACTCTCTGGCCAAAAGCAATCAGTGGCACAAGCCTCACAAGCTCTGGAAAACCAGCGCCAGTCACTCGAGCAAAAAAATGCTTCTATTGCTGAACGTATCTCAGGGTTAAGCCTTGTCGAGGAAAGACTGAAACAAGCGTCATTGAGCACACCACAAAGGCCCAACAATGAACGTGATATTGAAGTGGGCGGCATACCTGTCGACAGTGATTATGTTGTTTTCATTGTCGATACCTCGGGCAGTATGAAAAGTATCTGGGGAAGCGTGTCAAAAGAAGTGATCAATGTGCTCAATATTCATCCGGAAGTAAAAGGCTTTCAGATCCTGAATGATATGGGTAAGCCCCTTATTTCAGGCTACGATGGAAAATGGATCCCGGATACAGCAAGCAGACGACAAAGTGTGATTGCGCTATTCAAAAAATGGAATGCCTTATCTAACTCAAGTCCGGTTGAAGGCTTAACTGTGGCACTGCGAAAATACGCCAAACCAAATATTACGACCTCCATCTACGTATTTGGTGATGAATACTCCGGTGGCGGGTATGATGCTGTGATTAATACCGTGGCAAAAGAAAACCGCACCCTCAGCTCTGGTCGTAAGCTTGCCAAAATCCACGCCGTTGGCTTTATTTCGGCGGGCACCACGGACAGATTTAGCGTTTTAATGCGAGAAATGACCCAACAAAATGACGGTACCTTTATCGCTCTGCCAAGATAGTCTTGGCCAGAAAATCATTAAAATCCGTTGTTTTATGCTTATTTAAGACTCTCATGTCGCTAAATGCATCGAAAATAACAAAGAAAGAAATTTCATTCGCCTTATTTTTATCACTATCCTTGTGCTAGCACAGGCAAATATATGTACTTCTTTGCCTATTCAAGGTAGCGTTTAAAACCTGTTCAACTTCACTACTCAGTGCGACGATATGGCAAAATCCGTGAGTATAAAAATCAGATTTCATAACAACGATATCGTGGCAATAGGCCCCGGTAAGGCTGACTTGCTCGAAGCAATTGAAACGCATGGCTCCATTTCAGCGGCAGGACGCGCGATGGGAATGTCCTATAAACGTTCATGGGATCTGGTCAACGCCATGAACACCAGCTTTAAGCACCCCCTCGTGCACACCAGCAAAGGCGGCAGTCATGGTGGCGGAGCAACAGTGACAACATTCGGTCAGGAAATTTTGCAGCACTACAGGCAGTTAGAACAAAAAGTACACGCCTCTATCGAAGCAGAAGCAGCTGCCATTACCGCATTACTCGATCGCTAAATGACAATAAGCATTTGGTAGCATTTACAGCTACCGATATATATGCTGGAATATCACGATTCATTTTATAAAAGTTGCTTATGGGCACTCGCCTCTTTATTGGTATTGATGACACAGATAATCTGGATAGCCGAGGCACGGGGTTTCATGCCCGGGCGTTATGCAACAGTATCAACCAACGTCATTTAGGTAATTGTCGTTTTGTCACGCGTCATCAATTATTGATGAGCCCGCTGGTTCCCTTTACCTCACACAATAGCGCGGCGTGTCTGGTTGTAGAGCAGCCGGGCGACATTGGGCAATTGGAATCACTGTGTATCGATTATTTGATAGAAAACAGTGCTGATGGCGCTGATGCAGGACTCTGTCTACTCCCTGAGCAGGTACTGACGGTAAGCCTGATGCAATTTGGCATCATTTGTAAGCACCGTGTTGTCACTCAAGCGATAGCAACAAGCCTGGCAACACAACATGGGATTCGCTTGCACGGTCTGACAGGAACCAAAGACGGGCTGATAGGTGCTCTAGCGGCTGCCACCTTATGCGGTTCAGGAAATGATGGTCGCTTACTCTGGCTGGCGGGAATGCGAGATCACGCTGAGCAAACGCTATCGCTTAAACAGCTTCAAGAATCTACCGATATTGCTGTTGTGCAAAATCGTGAAGGGCTACCTCTTGTCGATGTTACAACTCAGATCGATATGGGCACATGGCCCCGGGCAATATGGCTAGGTGGCGAGCCTTGTCTAATCGTTGAACCACATGAGGAAAAAGCAGATGTCTGGCAAGTCGCTGCAAAAAGCTATCTCAAACAGTTCTGAACTTTTTAATTCAAGTCTCAGTAAACATGCGCTGATTGCCTTAGCCGGCGTCATTGCGATGCTCTTACATGAAAGTTTTCGTTATGGGCTAGACTTGCCGGGGCGGCAAGGTCTGACATTAATGGCCATTCTTGTCTTTGTCCGCTGCGCCTCACCCTACAACTACAGCAGCACATTAGCTGGTGCAGGTGGGCTTGTCGCCGCCCTCATCTGGCGAGATAACCCAACGGCTGCGGTGATTGTGCTAAGTCAGGGTATTTTCATTGATTTGTTGTACCGTCAATTGTCGCGCTCCCCAATCACGCTGTGGTTATTACCAGTTGGCGTTGGTTTTATCCATATGATCAAACCCATGTTAAAAGTCGGGTTGATGGTGGTCGCCGGTATTGAAACTGATTCGTTTCGACATGGTCTAGCCTATCCCTTTATCACCCATTTCCTATTTGGTGGCGTTGGCGCTTTGATTGGCTTTATGGCCTGGCGCAGTCTGAAAAAACACACACAATAAATCATTTTTAAGGTTCTCATGAAGCACTCAAAAAATTCGTTTAAATATCGATATATTTCAAAAAATATATCCAAATACCTATTCGCCTTTAGCATTTTCCCTCTGACGCCGGTGTTCGCCAGCGAACAACCGGTTTACGAACTCTCAAATATCGTGGTCAACGCAGAAGCTGAGTCAGGGACTGTTTATCAGGTCGATCAAGACGATATTGAATTGATAGGAGCCAGAAGCTTGGAAGATGCATTGCGCCTATCACCCAGCACCAATGTTCGCTATGGTGGTGATGGCACGCCACGTATGGATATCCGAGGTCTAAGAACCCGGCAGATTAAACTCCTGGTTAACGGCGTACCCTTTAACTCCACCTTTGATGGCCAATTCGACCCCAGCTTGATTCCTGCCTTCGGCATAGGAAGGGTTGATCTTAATGTCGGCAGTTCCTCAGTGCTTTATGGCGATGGGGGTATGGCTGGCGTTATTGATATAAAAACACGCGCGATGGGACAAGGGTTTAATGCGACGACTAAAGTTGAGCGTGGCAGTGATGACTTCTGGCTCGCCAATGGCCAAGTTGGCTATGGCGATGCGGATCAAGACTTCTTCTTTGGCTACGGTGTACGAGATCGCGACGCCTTTTCAGTCTCTAACGATTTTTCCAGCACTCTCACAGCAGATGCTGAAAATTTTCAAGACAGTAACGATCGTAACAACAGTGATAACCGCCGCGAAAACCTTGTGTTAAGTTATTACCGTCATCTAACGGAGAAGTTAACGGTTGGTATCTTCGCCACCTATTTGGAAGGCGAGTACGGCAAACCACCGATCACGCTTGATAACAGCGTAGATGATTTTGCCCAACGTGCACGCTTTGAACGCGTCGAATCTCAACACGGTTACACCATTCAAGTTGGCGCAGACTACGATTTCACCGATAACTGGATCGGTAAATTATGGTTCTTCGATAACCAATTAGAGGAACGCACCGCCAGCTACGACACACTATCGCTTAACACGATCAGCTCAAACAACACGTTTCGTCGTACCGAAGAAACACAATTAAGAGGCTTTCACAGCCAACTCTCTGGTTTATTACCTGAGACTGCGACCCAACTCGCCTTTAGCATTGATCATCGCAACGAAATTTATGATGAGAATGGTATCGAATGCAACATCTCTTCCGGTGGCGGTGGCGGTGGCGGTGGCGGTGGCGGTGGCGGTGGCGCACCTTGCCCAACCACAGCCTATGATTCAACAATGACTGATGAAGATCTGTCTGTGCAGTCTTACGCCTTCGAGGTCACTCAGCCATTACCCTTTAATGTCACCGCAACCGTAGGCATAGGTCATCATAAATTAAATATCGATGGTGCCAGTGATGAAACAGCAAGCAGCGCACAATTTGCATTAAGCAAAGCACTAACATCGATCACTCGCATTTATGGCAGTGTGGCAAGAAAAGTTGATGCCCCCACCATCAGACAACTTTTTGAACAAGATGCAGGTAATCCAGCACTAGGGTTTCAACGCGCTAAGCATTATGAAATAGGCCTCAGAAATCGCTGGCAGCAGGGCAGCTTGGATATCGCGGTTTGGCAATCGGATATTGATGACTTTATCGAACGCGATGACACAACAGACTTATTTGAAAATCGTGATGAGCTAAGATTCAAAGGTGTCGATATCTCGGGCAGTTATCAGCTAACGCCGAAGTTCACGGTTAACGCCGGCATCGGTTTCCTGGACGCTGAAGATACATCATCGAATGCGGCATCGAAGCAGTTGCAGTATCGTCCTACACACAAAGCAACGCTGCAAACGGTGTATACAATGTCACCGCGCTGGCAGTTAAGTGGTGATATCACCCGAGTCGGCTCGCAAAATTACTTCAACCGTAATGATGCGTCAGAGCGGCGTAAGCTGGACAGCTTTGAACTGGTCAATACGCGCCTAAAATACACGGTTCCCAATGGGGCAGCCGATGTTTATGTCGGCATTGAAAACCTGTTTGATGAGGATTATGAAACCAGTTATGGTTATCCACAAGCTGGCCGGTTTCTCTATACGGGCATGAACATTCGTTGGCATTAATGCTCAAAAAAGGAACCATCATGCTCATTACAACTGGACATAATAAATGGGTCAAACTACTCCATCGCTTTTGTCTTCTGCTAATCACGTTCCACCTGACAGCATGTGCTCAATCGACTCAGATGCCAGCCAGCACTCAGGTTCGGCTTGCCGTCGTCAATACGCCCCAAGACAGCGGCTTATTGACGTATTTGTTAGCAGAATTTGAAGCACAGACGGGGCATCAGGTCATCGTGGAGAAAAGTGACGATCCCTTTGCCATAGCCTTGGCAGGAAATGCCGATATGATCATTTCGCATTATGGCAAAGCCGGTATGGCTGAGTTTGTTGCTGATGGATATGGCTCGTGGCCAAACATGGTGTTCGCAAACCAGGCGGCATTAATTGGCCCAAAAAATGATCCTGCTCGAGTCGGTGATAGCAGTAGTCTGGCAGAAGCGTTTAGAGCAATTGCCAACAACGGTCAAACACTGATTGCAAACAATAATGGCGGTATTTCGGCATTGACTGAACTCGTCAGCACAGCGAGTGGACTGTCACTGGATAGCGACTGGTATCGAGATTTAGGCGTTAGCAAAGGACGTGCAATTAAAGTCGCCGAAAAAGAGCATGCCTATGTTATTTGGGGAGCGATACCCTTCCTCACGTTTCAAGCAAAGCATCACACGGAGATGGCCATACTGTTTAGTGCAGATCCTTTACTACAAAGGATCATGGCTATCACGCGTCCCAAACCTGAGCACTTCCCCGCCACCAACACGAAAGCGGCAAAAATATTGGAAACCTACCTACTTAGCACGGCTACACAAACTAAGATAATGCGCTTTCGTGCAGCAGGGTCTGATCACCAACTTTGGTGGCCCGCAGGCAGACATAATTAACAGCGTAGAACTAACAAAAAGAGCCTCAGCCTGAATCAGGCTGAGGCTCTTTTGTGGCGCTATGAAACCCTTAATACGGCCTATTTGCCGCGGTTTTTCACACCTTGATTACCTGGCAACGTGTTTGAGTCTCTCGGCTCTGGCAGGTTGGGATCATTTTTCTTTTCTTCGTGAGCAATTAATTTTTTAAATACAAAACCAATCACAACGAGAACAAGAATGGCGATTATGGTGATTGTCGTTTTATCCATTCCGATTTTTCCTTCGATGATGTCAATACAAAAGCGACTAAGCGTAATTTATTAGTGCTTTTTATAATTTAGCAGAAATCACCAAAAACGCTCAGAAAATTGTCACGCTGTTTTTTTACATGACTGAAAACCAGTGTAATTAACCCACTGTTGTCGCTGGATTCAGTTCTTCTTGTGACACCTGTCTTAGCCATTTTTTGATGAATTCAAATAATCTGAGCCAAAAAAAAGCCCCGACTGGCGGGGCTTTTTCTGGTTTGGCTAACTGTATTATCTGTTGCAGATATACATTGTTACTTCAAAGCCAAAACGCATGTCTGAGTATTCTGGTTTAGTCCACATGATTATTACCTCAATTAAGTTTGTCTGATGTTACGATTTGAATGTTACGCCTCCATGAAGAAAGGCAATACAGCGAATTACTTGTTAGGGGTCAGGATTTTGCTGAATCACTATTTTTTGCTTTACCAGCTTAGTGAATTCAGTAAGGATGGCAATCATAGACACTTTGGAGAACGTTCATGAAACCACAAGTCAGTATCGAACAAGTATTATCCGCCGAGCCACCCTACTTTGTGATTCATAAAGACGAACAGGGCCAACTAGAGACATTAGATAACCATTTTGCCAGCTACCAACAGGCTTTGGACTTTGTCTTAGAGCAAGGCTGGCAGGTAAAGCGTGAGCAAGCTAACAGCTCACTGCATGTGGAAACACGCTTTTTGAAACCCTGATTATTGCTTATCCAATTGCGTAAAGTAGTGATGAATAGACTTTAAATTCGATTGAATATAATCCAAAAAGGCTTGTGTCACGGGCGTCAAATGTTTGCCTTTAGGGTAAACCAAACACCAACTCCGGCGAAGTGGAAAGCCTTTTATTTCAGGACTGACTAACACCCCTTGGTGTATTTCTGACAACACGCTGAGCTTCGGTAATACTGCAACACCCAAGCCCGCTTGCACACCATGTTTAATGGCATCATTCGAGCCTATTTCCATATAAGAACGCAGGTTGAGACGTTGTTGCTGGCAGTGTTGCTCTAATGCCAGGCGGTTACCGGAGCCTGACTCTCGCATCAGTAAGTTTTCATCCATAAACTGCTGTGGTGTAACGTGCTTATTTTTGGCAAAAGGATGACTGGCTGGGACAACCGGAATCAACTCATTATCCAAAAATGGCAAAGAAGCCAGCGACCGATCATTCGGTACTAATCCCATTACCACCAAATCATCACTATTCTGATTGAGCAGCTCTACCGCCTCAGCCCGATTGGCAATATTGAGGGTGACATTCACCGTCGGATACAGCGTCGTGAACTCCTTCAACAAATGCGGAATGGCATATTGAGCAGTACTCACCGCACTCAACCGCAAATCTCCTGATAGCTGGCCTTGCAGCAAGTGCAGATCACTTTGCAAATGCACAATCTGTTCAAATATCGAACGAATCCGTTCCGCCACGTTTTCTCCAGCACGCGTACAGTAAAGTCGTCGCCCGACGTATTCAAATAAGGGCTGCCCCAAAGCCTGCTCTAACTTACGGATTTGTGAACTTACTGCGGGCTGCGTTAAACCCAGTTTTTCTGCTGCTTTACGGTAACCGCGTTCTTGATATACCGCCTCAAAAACCTGCATTTGTCGAAATGACAAACGATTTAATAACTGCTGAAGGGACAGGGACATAGGCTTCCTAATGCATCTAATATAAGTTAAAACTTATCACTAGTAGAAATTATATCAATTTTTAATTATGTCTCGTTTTCACTACGCTATTTGCATCTAAACCGGAGGCTGCCCCATGCTGAAAAAAGTGCTCATTGCCAATCGCGGCGAAATCGCAGTTCGCATCGTTAGAGCTTGTGCCGAAATGGGTATTCGTTCCGTTGCTATCTACACTGAGCCAGACCGCTATGCTTTGCATGTAAAACGTGCCGATGAATCATTCTCCCTTGGTGATGACCCCTTAGCCGGCTATTTAGATCCGCTACGTATTGTGAATTTAGCTGTCGAAACGGGCTGTGATGCCATCCATCCCGGTTATGGTTTTCTCTCTGAAAATGCAGAGTTCGCTCGCCTGTGTGAAAAAAATAACATTACTTTTATCGGTCCCAAATCTACCGTCATCGATAAAATGGGGGATAAAACGGCTGCGCGCGACAGTATGCGTGAAGCTGACGTTCCCATCACACCCGGCTCTGATGGCAACCTCGCCGATCTAGATGAAGCGCTGAGTCTGGCTGAGGAAGTGGGTTATCCGGTCATGATCAAAGCCACATCGGGTGGCGGTGGTCGTGGTATTCGTCGTTGTGACAGTGCAGAAGAGTTACGTCAGCAGTACCCTCGCGTCATTTCAGAAGCAACCAAAGCATTCGGAAGTGCTGAAGTGTTTCTGGAAAAATGTATCGTCAACCCACGGCATATTGAAGTGCAGATCTTGGCGGATACACACGGTAATGTGATTCATCTTTATGAACGAGACTGCTCTATTCAGCGCCGTAACCAGAAACTCATTGAAATTGCGCCGAGCCCACAACTTACCCCAGAACAACGTGATTATGTCGGCGATTTAGCGGTACGCGCAGCTCAAGCTGTGGGTTATGAAAACGCCGGTACGGTCGAGTTTCTGCTAACCGGTAATGAAGTGTATTTCATGGAAATGAATACCCGAGTTCAGGTTGAGCACACCATTACCGAACAAATCACCGGCGTCGATATTGTCCGCGAACAAATACGCATCGCTGCGGGGGAAAAGCTAAGCTACCGCCAGCAAGATATTCAATATCGAGGATTTGCTTTGCAATTTCGGATCAATGCCGAAGATCCCAAAAACGATTTTTTGCCCAGTTTTGGCCGCATCACCCACTATTATGCGCCCGGTGGACCCGGCGTTCGTGTTGATACCGCGATTTATACGGGCTATGAAATACCACCATATTTTGACTCCATGTGCTTAAAACTGGTGGTCTGGGCATTGGACTGGGAAGATGCCATCAACCGTGGCCAACGCGCTTTGGATGATATGCGTTTACACGGAATCAAAACCACTGCCACTTATTATCAACAAATCCTTAATCATCCTGATTTTCGTAGCGGCCATTTCGATACCGGTTTTGTGCCTGCTCACCCTGAACTACTGAATTATTCCGATAAACGACGTCCCAGCGCGGTTGCGCTGGCTTTAGCCACCGCCATTGCAGCCCATACCGGCTGGTAAGCCGCTCTCAAGCTGGAGAAAGATGTATGAAAAAAATTGAAGTTACTGATGTCATTCTGCGTGATGCCCATCAATCCCTTATTGCCACACGCATGCGAACAGAGGACATGCTACCCATCTGCGACAAGCTGGATAAAGTCGGCTATTGGTCATTAGAAGCATGGGGCGGTGCGACCTTTGATGCCTGCGTTAGATTCCTCAAAGAAGATCCGTGGGAAAGACTACGCCAGTTAAAACAAGCATTGCCCAATACCCGACTGCAAATGTTGCTACGCGGACAAAACCTGCTTGGTTATCGTCATTATGCTGATGATGTGGTGACCGCTTTTGTTGAGCGTGCCGCTGACAATGGTATTGATGTATTTCGTATTTTCGATGCCTTAAATGATCTACGTAACCTCGAAACAGCAATGACCGCGGTGAAAAAAGCGGGTAAACATGCTCAAGGCACGATCAGCTATACCACCAGCCCGGTGCATACCGCTGATTTGTTTGTAAAACAGGCTAAAGATCTGCAAAACATGGGGGCAGACTCCATTGCCATCAAAGATATGGCGGGTTTATTAGCCCCCTATCCGACCTACGATCTGGTCAAAGCCATTAAAGCAGAAGTTGATCTTCCGCTGGTCATTCACAGTCATGCAACGTCAGGGCTTGCCGCACAGTGTCAGCTAAAAGCCATTGAAGCCGGTGCCGATCGTATTGATACTGCTATTTCCTCTTTTGCTTGGGGTACGAGCCATCCGGCAACCGAATCGCAAGTAGCGGCATTACGAAATACCGAGTTTGATACTGGACTCGACTTAAACCTGTTATCCGACATTGCCGACTATTTCCGCGACGTTCGTAAAAAATACCATCAATATGAAAGTGAATTTACCCGTGAGGATGTCTCGGTTCAGATCAATCAGGTGCCGGGCGGTATGATGTCGAACCTAGCCAATCAGCTGAAAGAACAAAATGCCCTGGATCGCATTCGTGATGTCTTTGCTGAAATTCCTCGCGTTCGTGAAGACTTAGGTTTTCCACCGTTAGTGACGCCAACATCACAAATTGTCGGCACACAAGCGGTTTATAACGTGCTGGCAGGTGAACGCTACAAAACCATTACCAATGAAGTAAAACGTTATTTGCAGGGCGGTTATGGGCATCCACCCGCAGCCGTCAACGCAGCGTTGCAAAAGAAAGCCGTCGGCAATGAAGACATTATCGAGTCGCGTCCTGCCGATGCATTGCGACCTGAGCTCGATAAACTGCGTGCAGACATCGGTGAACTCGCCACATCAGAAGAAGATGTCCTGACATTTGCCATGTTCCCTGACTTGGGCCGCGACTTTTTACAGCAACGTGCCAACGGCACATTAAAACCTGAGCCATTATTAGCTGCCACAGAAAATGGCAATAATCAAAGCAAAGACCCCATTGCGACAGAGTTTAAAGTCGACGTACATGGTGAAAGTTACGATATCGCCATAACCGGTGTCGGTGATGTCGGTGGCGGTAAACGCAAGTTCTATATCTCCATTGATGGTATGCCTGAAGAAGTCACCTTTGAGGCCTTAAATGAATATATCAGTGAAGGTGTGAGTGGCGGCCGCAAGAAAGCATCGGCACCCGGCGATGTCACCGCGCCGTTACCCGGCAATGTCGTTGAAGTATTGGTTGCAGAGGGCGATCAGGTCGAAGCGGGGCAAGCTTTGCTGGTTATGGAAGCAATGAAGATGGAAACAGAGTTACTAGCAAATATTGCGGGCACAGTGAATAAGCTGCACGTGAGCAAAGGTGATCGCGTGACTCCCGGTGAGACATTGATTGAAATTGCTTAATCTACCAGTAAAAACCGCGACCATAATGCCAGTGTGTACGTGAACGCGGGTAGCTCACACCATAGCCAAAGTGGTCATAGTAATAGGGGTATCCGCGCCAATAAGGATCGTCCTCGTAGCTTGAGACAGTCCAACGGTAGATATCGCTTATCTGCACCACTGGCACGGTCATGGTTTTTTTATCAACGGTGATCGTGTCTTGCTTGGAGATTAAACCTGTTACGGTAACGCGCGTGTCCTCTTTATAAATATAGGGGTCGATAAACTCGTTTGTTTGAGCGAGAAAGCGACCATCACTGTCAGCCTTGATATTAGGTCGTCCAAAACTGTTTAATGGGAATTGAGCAATATGCAATGTTGACCCATTGTCGGTGTTTTCCACTTTGACAATCTGGCCGCCCCAACGCACTTTTTCTCCCTGATGAGCACTGACTTTGCCGTTCAGTTGAGCCAACTGTAAATCAGGGCTGGGAGCATTTTTTATAGCCACAGGAACGTTGCTACAGGCCGTTAAGATCAGCAGCATCACGGTTGATACGAGTATTTTCATGCTTCCTCCAATACGTCCGTAACAATACGGGACAATCATTATTGCTATGGACTGCAAATCGCTGACTGAGTTTCACGATGAAACGGGATGAAGTCAGGAATTTCATCCCTTATAGCGGTAACAAGAAACTGGCACACTGTGTCTGTGACATAACTTAGGGAAGATTTATAGTGACAACAAGAGACACAACCTATCAAGCGCTAATGGCGTCGGCAGAAGACACGTCGTTACGTTCACGCAACCACAATGATGAGTTAATCGGCATCGACTTTTGTCAGCAACTGGATGCACTAAGCAACGAGCAAGTCACAACCTTAGAGCAAGCATGGAATAACAAACGTCGTCAGGCGTTGAAAGAAAAAATCTCGGCTCAGTTTATGATCGTGCAGTTAACGCTATTGATGCTGGTCGCAGCCATTAGTGCCTGGTTTATTGGTGGCATTATCGGTATGTTCACCAGCCTGATTGGCTTAATGGGCTTATTTATCGTTATCGATAGTAAACGTGTCACAGATGCAAAGAAGAATCTTAGTGACGCAGAGCGTGTGTATTCTGTGCTCAGTAAGACGAATCAGAGTTCGCCATACAGACTGTGATATTCCTCCAGCAGATCTGCCAGCATATCTTCGTAATCAATGTCGCTCATGCCGAGGCGTGTCAGCACCAGCTCTTTTGCCATAGGCCACTCAGCATCTATTTTTCCATACTTGTATATTGTGGCAGCATGTGACGCAATCTTGATTAAACAATATAAATCTTTCTGACTCTCTGTCACGGATTGATCATTGATGAAATCTGGTTCGTGATGTCTTAACACCAGCTCACACAAAGACTTCGGCAAATTCCATGAGGAGGCGACAAAATAGCCAACAATGGCGTGGTTAGTCCGATAATGACCTTCTTCAATATCCGTGAAAACATGATGGGGCGAATGATTCGCCTCAAACAGTACGTCTTTGTAATTGTCATACTTCATCGCCATCAATGGTATGCCACAATCCCGGAACAACCCTAGGGCATATAAGTCTTCAGGATAAAGATCAACCTTATCGGCCACGTACTTCAGTACAAGCTGCGACATGGTGGCTACCTCCATCGTATTGTCCCAAAATTTTTCCAGGGAAATCGAGGCCTTGCCACCCAGGCTCTTGCGTAATGTGAAGTAGGTGATGAGATGCTCAAGCTTGTCTGCACCAAGCAATATCACTGCCTGACGAATATCAGATAGCTCACGACTCATACCAAATATAGGTGAGTTAACGGTTTTCAGTACGACAGCAGACAGCGCCACATCCTGCGCGATGACATCAGCAAAGTCGACGGGATCTGGATCGGATTTCGCTAATTCTTGCTGTATCGCAATCAGTACCGTTGGCTTGGGTGGAATGCTGAACTGACTGGTGATGTTCTCTGCATTTGTTTCGCTAATATCTAACATCAAGTATTTCCTTATACGATAAGCCTGATTATCGCTCTGGCTCTATGGTTCGTCCAGCCAGTCTAGTAGTTGGCTGCATCGCATTTGCGACTAATTCCTGCATGCTTTCAAATCGTTGACCAAACTCAGTTAATGCCGCCATGGCATCCTGAGGGTTACCGGCTAGGTAAGTCTCGCGAAGCTCATGCGCCAACGCATGCAAGTTATCATGATTCTGTTCCAGTTTATCCAGCCAGATTTCATCAAACATACCCTGGCCATGAACACGACTCAGCCAACTACCACAGTGACACTTACGGTTATCCATAATCGGCCAGTGTTCAACCTTGTCAGCATCACGTTTTATATTGTTAATAAAACTCTCATACCAATGATTTGAGGTCAACTCAAACAGCTTTAAAGCCTGTTGACGTATCGATAATGGCTGAGCTGCAAAGGTTTGCCACTCAATATTAGGCTTATAGGCATTAAGCCAAATCAATACCTCTTCGGCTGGCATGGGTTTGGCGATACCGTAGCCTTGTGCACGTTCACAGCCGCTCATTAATAACATTAACCCAGATTCTGTGGTTTCAACCCCCTCAGCAATCACCTGGCGGTTAAACGCCTCGGCCAGTCCACTCACACCATCGACAATGGTGTAATCCTGCGGGTCATCTAACATGTCACGAACAAACGTCTGATCAATTTTGATAGTGCTGGCTGTTAAGTGTCTGAGATGCGTCAGTGACGAATAGCCGGTACCAAAATCATCCAAGGCGATCGACACACCAAGCAAATCACGGCATAACTTAATCACTTTACTGATCGCGCCGATATCCCCTAAGGCACTGGTCTCAACAATCTCAAGCTGAAGATAACGAGAATCAATATCAGCGTGTGTTGCCAAAGCCGCTTCGACATCATCAATAAAGTGGGCTGACTGTAAATGCAGTGACGCAACGTTAACGCTCACCTCTATTTCTTTACCTTCGTCATGCCAGACTTGCAGCTGCTGCATCGCTGAACGCATTACCCAGTTACCGACATCAATTTCGATCTCGGAACCTTCAATCAGTGGCAAAAAGTGGATGGGGCTCAGCAATCCCTTCTTGGGGTGAACCCAGCGAATCAATGCTTCCATACCAAACACTTCACCGGTTCGCATATTCACCTTAGGCTGATAAAACAGACGGAATTGATCTTGTTCCAAGCCCAGACGAATTTGCTGTAACCATTGCTGTTTTTCGATGTTCTGGCGGTTCTTCGCCGGATTGAAAAGCTTATAGGTATTTCGCCCAGCCAGTTTTGCTTGATACATGGTTTGGTCAGCATGCCTGAGCAAGGTATCCAAATCCGCATTCTCTTGCGGATAAAAGGTCACACCACTGGAAGCACTAATGTCGATTCGCGTATCATTGACGTTGTAGGGCTGAGCCAATGATTCATGAATGCGGCGAAGCATAAACTCACACTCAGACTGCGATTCGATATCACGAAATAAGATCGCAAACTCATCACCACCAAACCGCGAAATGGTGTCTTCATCTCGCACATTCTTGCGTAAGCGCACGGCCACTTCAATCAGTAACTGGTCACCGACCTCATGACCATAGGTATCATTGACCGGCTTAAAGTTATCCAGATCCAGAAAGCAGATCGCCAACATCGTCTCTGTGCGATTACTGTGTGCCATCGCTTGTGAGAAACGATCAGCAAACAAGACGCGGTTGGGTAGCTTTGTCAGCACATCATAATGTGCCATCATTTCCAGCGTTTCCTGCTGCTGCTTGGTTTGTGTGATATCTGAAAACAAGCCCACAAAGTGGCGACTTTGACCATCATCATCCGTTATCGCTGAAATGGTTAACAATTCGGCATATAACTCGCCATTCTTACGTCGATTCCATACCTCGCCCTGCCAATAGCCATGCTCAATAATCGATTGCCACATTTTGCTAAAAAATTCTGGAGAATGCTTACCTGAGTTGAGGATGTCAGGCCCTTTACCCAGTACCTCTTCACGACTAAAACCGGTTATTTCACAAAAGGCCGGGTTCACATCGGTAATCGTGCCGCTGGTATCGGTAATGATGATACCTTCCTGAGCCTGATTAAATACTCTGGAGGAGAAACGTAACTGTTCTTCAGCTTCTTTACGCACAGTGATGTCATACACTACCAGCAACAGTTCACTGTCGAATGTATCTTGCAAAAAGGATGTGCTGAGCAGGGCGACTTTTGTCTGCCCATGCAGGGTATTTATCTCCAGCTCCATTGACGATGGGGGCTGCGTCTTATCGCCATGATGCAAATGAGCCAGATAAGCCTTGAACTCGTCGCGATAACGTTGAGGGTGTGCCGTAATCTTCCACCAAGACTCTCCCCCCTGAACATGCTCGAGTTGATAGCCATAATTATCGCTAAACGCCTGATTGATAAAACTCACCTCCCTGTTAGCGTTAAGTAGCAGGTAAGGTATCGGTGACCCCTCGATAAGATGACGAAACTTTTGATTGGCCATTGATGCAGCAAAGATAAAGCGTATAAACAAAGCCAGTAGCAAAAACAAGGTCATGGCGACACCGTATATCAGAATCCGTTTTTGCCAGACATCTCGAGGCATATCAGACCAGCCACCCAGCGGTGCTGCTGACAGTATCCATTCTCCTTCCGGTAACTTTAACGTCTGCGTTAGCTTGGGCGAATTAAATAAGGCAGGATCACCAAAAAAAACATCACCTTGTCGGCCTAAACTATCTGAACCTTTGATCGCTAAATTGATGGGCATGCCATCATCATTAAGTCCGTTTTTTTCCAAAAAAAGTTCAATATCAATGACCGCAGAAATCAATCCCCAAAAGTATTCTTCGTTGCTTGCTTGTTTTTGCAAAAAAACAGGGATGCGGGTAATTAAGCCCAACCCCCCTTGTTTTAACTCCAACGGGCCAGCTAATACCAGCTCACGCGTTCGCCTTGCTCTATCCGCCGCCTCAAATTGTGACGGGGTATTTCGATAATCCAAACCCACCGCCGCACGGTTGCCCTCCATAGGGTACATATAGCGAATAACCATATCTGGGGCAGCGGCAATATTGCGTATTTCTGACTGGGCATTGACCAAGTGACGAACCGCTTGTTCAAACTGATCTTGTGACAGCGTTGGGTTAATCGCAAATAGACCAGGCAAACCACGAACGATTTGAATATGGTTTTGTAAGTTAGTAAAAAGTCGGTTGTGATAGAGGCTTAATTGTTTTTGGGTATCGCTGTAGAGCTCGTTCTGATGTCGCTCAACCAAGCTCATATTCAGATACGCTGCAGCGATGAGCAGCAGCGTAGCCAATACTGTCAGTATGCTATAGAAGGCTAGCTTGGTTGATATAGTTTGTTGCATGTCCTAAATATCGACACCAATTAGAGTGAACGTAGTTTTTTTTATGAGTCACGGTGAGTGCTCCCTTGAGTGAGTTCATTATACGCAGCACTATGAGGGTGATGTCGATTCAGTTTTTATTGCTACTAAATCCCTTTCCAAGCCATCAATCACAACCCTGTTTTCTGCCTTGTACTTTTGCTTAATAAAGCGCTTTATCTATCTGGCTAACAGAATGGCATTACTGGCATCAATAATCATCGCGCCAATGCTGATACTGCAATGAATCGACTTTTCCGTCGTATCCTCAGCAACACGACGAACCCGTTCATTCCTTCTAGCAATTGCTCAATATTGATGTCCTGCATCACCGCCATCGGCCGACCACTTAGAGAGGCTTTAGCAAGCAAGTGATGCAGAAAATGCAGGGGCAAACTAGCTTTATTTTGCATTTTCGCTAAAACGCGCTAGCCTGATGTTAGATTGACTCAAACGAAACTCACTCAGAGCGGACTACACGGTTGAAATCACGTTCTCAAAAGCCAGTCGACAATGTGCCTCGTTACATGGGAACGTTTGCTGACTTAATGACACTATTAATGTGCTTCTTTGTATTATTGGTCGCCATGGCGGAAATCGACGCGCTAAAATTCAAAATGGTGGTGCGCTCAATGGAAGATGCCTTCGGTGTGCAACGCCCTGAGCCCGATGAACCTGAAATCATTATGGGCACCAGCGTTATCAAGCAAACGTTTTCCACCGCAGCACCCAAAGAAACCCCTTTATCAACAGTCCGCCAGGCCAGTGATTCAGATAAAGACGCGTTAAAAGTTGAGGATGCCGCAGTGTATGAAGCGGCTAGAATGCAGACATTAATGGATGATTTAACGAAAAAGTTTAGCACCGCCATCAACAACGACCTGTTGAGCCTGGAACAATTACCGGATCGGATCATGATCCGAATCAATGAAAAAACCTCGTTCACCTCAGGGGGAGCCAAATTAAAAACCGCTTTTCTGCCGGTTTTGAGTTTAATAGCTGAGACACTGGCTGAGCTTGATGACACGTTTATCGTATCCGGCCATAGCGACAATGTGCCATTACGATCCGGCAACTACCGATCGAATTGGGAACTCTCTGGCGCACGAGCAACCTCAGTAGTTCATGCTTTGTTAAGACACCCAAAGCTGGTTCCATCACAATTTCGCATCGAAGCTTACGCTGATACGCAACCCGTAGAGTCAAACGACACCGCAGCGGGCCGAGCAACAAACCGACGAGTAGAAATTGGCATTGTAAACAACTCGCCGTAAGCTAAATTATCGCTATATAATCGATCTCAACGCAACGATGAGACCTTCACAACAAACTGATTAAGGACACATCATGAAAACATCTGACCTGCTCGTAAAAGCACTGGAAAACGAAGGGGTCGAGTATATTTTCGGAATACCTGGTGAGGAAAATCTGGATTTCCTTGACTCGTTACAACACTCGTCAATCAAACTTATTGTTACCCGTCATGAGCAGGGTGCCGGATTCATGGCTGCCAATTATGGCCGGCTGACCGGTAAACCCGGTGTCTGCCTCTCCACCTTAGGTCCTGGCGCAACAAACTTGGTAACCCCCGCAGCGTATGCTCAATTAGGCGGGATGCCAATGCTGATCATTACCGGTCAAAAGCCGATTAAAGCCAGCAAACAAGCACTGTTTCAGATCGTTGATGTGGTCAACATGATGCGACCTATAACCAAGTTCACCAAACAGGTCGTGCACGGCAATACCATTGCTGCCATCGTTCGCGAATCCTTTCGTATTGCCGTCGAAGAGCGTCCCGGCGCGGTACATATCGAATTACCCGAAGATATTGCCGCTGAAGAAGCACATGAGCGTATCTACACGGTGGAGACGATTCGTCGGCCTGACGCGGATAACCGCACCATCCAACATGCATTAAAAATGATCGAAGATGCGGAAATGCCACTGTTACTGATTGGTGCCGGAGCCAATCGTAAGCGAACCAGTGTGGCTCTGACCAAATTTGTCGAACACACTGGCATTCCGTTTTTCAACACACAACTCGGTAAAGGCGTTATTGATGAACGCCACGATAGTTATCTTGGTACGGCGGCATTGTCTGAATCCGATTTCCTCCACTGCGCTATCGATCGTGCGGATCTGATCATCAATGTGGGTCATGATGAGGTCGAAAAGCCGCCTTTTTTCATGAAGGATGGTGGCGCACAGGTTATTCATATCAACTTCCATGCAGCCGAAATTGATCCCGTGTACTTCCCTCAACTTGATGTCGTGGGTGATATTGCAACATCAATCAACCGCTTATGTGCCGGCCTTTCAGCGCAACAACATTGGGACTTTTCATACTTCTACAAAGTGAAAAAAGAAGTGAATCTTCGCCTTTCAAAATACAGCGATGATGAGCGTTTCCCCGTCTTACCTCAGAGTGCTGTGCGTATTATTCGCGATGCGATGGGCGAGGAAGATATTCTGGCGCTTGATAATGGTGTGTATAAAGTCTGGTTTGCCCGTAACTACCCAAGCTATTACTACAACTCGTTGCTTTTGGATAACGCTTTAGCCACGATGGGTGCTGGTTTACCCACTGCTATGATGGCAAAACTGTTACACCCAGAACAAAAAGTGATGGCCGTGTGCGGTGATGGTGGCTTTTTGATGAATTCACAAGAGTTGGAAACTGCAGTCAGATTAGGGCTGGATCTTGTGGTGCTGATTCTCAATGACAACGCCTACGGCATGATTCGCTGGAAGCAGGAAGGTATGGGCTTCAAAGATTTTGGCCTCACCTTTAATAACCCCGACTTCGTCAAATATGCGGATAGTTATGGTGCCATTGGCCATCGTCCTACTAGCCATGCCGAATTTACTAAAGTGCTGGATACAGCCTTGAACTCAAAAGGTGTTCATTTAATTGATTTGGCGGTTGATTATTCGTTGAATCATTCGATATTGAATGAAGGCCTCAAACAAAAAATCTGCATTCTGTAAGGAGACCCCGATATGAACGCTATTCCCCACTTTCCCTTGATGATCGCCGGTCTAAACAAAAACCAAGCTAATCATGCAGAAGTTTATTCACCTTATAGCGATAAGCTCATTGCCACGGTTGATAAAGCAAACGGCGATGACGTTGAGCTGGCTTTGGCCACTGCTCATGCAACGTATCGTGATCGTAAAAACTGGTTGAGCGTTGTTGAGCGCATCACTATTCTCGAAAAAGCTGTGGCGATGATGACAGAGCAAGCAGATGAGTTAGCTGCCGGTGCAGCCGAAGAAGGCGGCAAGCCACTGCCAGATTCTAATGTAGAGATGGTGCGTTGTATTGATAGTATTCGTGCTTGTATTGATGGTCTGCGAAATGATGCACCACACACCATTCCAATGGGCATTAACCCAGCATCACAACATCGCTTGACTACCATCCGTAAAGAGCCAATTGGTGTTGTGGTTGCCATTAGCGCTTTCAACCATCCATTAAACTTGATTGCACACCAAGTAGGCCCCGCTATCGCAACAGGCTGTCCGGTTATTGTTAAACCAGCGGAAAATACGCCTTTGTCTTGCTTTCGTCTGGTAGAGATTTTCCATAAAGCCGGTCTGCCCGCTGAGTGGTGTCAGGCATTATTAACGGAGGATCATCAGGTTGCTGAACAATTAGCTACTGATTCTCGGGTCGCATTTCTTAGCTTTATCGGAAGTGCCAAAGTCGGTTGGTATTTGCATTCTAAACTGGCACCCGGTGCACGTTGTGCACTTGAGCATGGTGGCGTTGCCCCCGTTATCGTCACTGAAGAGGCAGATATCGATGCTGCAATACCCGGTTTGGCAAAAGGCAGCTTTTATCACGCTGGCCAAGTCTGTGTCTCCGTACAGCGGATTTATGCACACAGCAGCATTGCTCGTGAGCTTGCAGACAAACTCGCCGCTGCGGCACAAACTATGGTCGTTGGCGACCCTTTATCTGCTCAAACCGAAGTTGGCCCGATTATTCGTAAAGGCGAACTGACCCGAATCGCATCCTGGGTACAAGAAGCCGTCGATTTGGGTGCCGAGTTGCTGTGTGGTGGACAGGAAATGGCGCATAATTGCTATGCACCAACCGTATTATTCAACCCGCCAACCAAAGCAAGAGTTTCACACGCCGAAGTGTTTGGTCCCGTTGTATGTATTTATCCATTTGACGATCTCGATGCAGCCATTGAACAAGCCAATTCATTGGAATTTGCCTTTCAGTCATCGGTGTACAGCAAAAATATTGATACCGCTTTATATGTGTCAGACAAGCTCGATGCTTCTGCCGTCATGATCAACGAACATACTGCATTCCGTGTCGACTGGATGCCATTTGCTGGCCTTAAACATTCAGGCTTGGGCACTGGCGGCATTCCTTACACGATGGAAGATATGCAGGTTGAAAAAATGATTGTAATTACCTCAAAAGGTATCAGCTGACACGCGTAAACTGGAACTAATTAGTCAGGCACAGCATAAACATCAGTAAAAGGATAATTAACAGCACAGCGTTGTCAGATTAATCGGAGGCACAGCGATATGCAGATGACGCTTTTTAATACAAGGAATCAGTGGCCATGCAGTTATGGACTAAACGGCCTTTCCTGATCGCCCTAATCAACCTGATACTGCTTCTGTCAGTAGTCACTTATGTGGCTGCTGACAACGATGTCAGAGCAGTCAAAAAATCTCAGCATAACGATACTTTTAAACGCTTATCCAGAGACAAGCCTCACCTGTTCAACCAAATCGATAACGGCTGTGTATTACCGGGCGAAGTTATTCATTTAAAAGGCGATAATCTCAGCAGTCTTAACAACTATCACTTGGTACTGAGGACGAAACGTCAGTTCGTTGCCCTCAAACAACTCAGCATCAGCAAACATCAGATCCTTGTCCAGATCCCTCGTGATACCGCACTCAAGCGTGGGCAACGCTATTCATTGTTATTACTTGGTAGTGAAGGTGTAAATGTCAGTAAAAAAACCGGCATTAGCTTGAAGCTATGTCCTACTATCAACAAACGGCGTCTATTAACGGTTCGAGAAGCGCATGAAGATGGCGAAATACTGATCTTGGCCAGTTCTGGCATTACCGATCAAATTATAAAAGAAGGTACCAAGCTAGGGTATATCTTATTACGCCGCTACCAACTTAACAGCCTCAATCAAACGCTAATGGTACTGGGTGGCTCAGACAAAAAACTCACTCGCGCTATATCTAATCTCAGGGCGACATTCACTGATGCAAAAATCGATTTCAATCATCATTATTTCACCAACCAACAGCCTGCCTTAATCAAGGCTACCCACCAAGTGCAGTGGCCCGCCCGCTCAACCTGCCTCCCCAACAACGCTAACCCTGTAACAATAGGCTTGCTGGATGGTGGCATTGATCTGGCACACCCTGCGTTAGCGGCCAAAACCATCAAGACACACAACTTCTTATTACCTGCTCAAACTACGGATAATCAGCATGCCACCGCGATAGCAGTCTTTCTTGTGGGCAATCAAGATCAGCAAGGGGTCGAGGGGCTAGTTCCCTTTGTTAGCTTGAAAGCGGCTGGTGTAGTGAGAAAACAGTCAGGAATAGGCATCGCTACAGCAGAGTCTCTCACTCGTGCGCTCGACTGGTTTATCAAAGAACAGGTGCAGCTGGTGAATGTATCGTTGACCAGTCCACATGCCAACACAGTCACGGACGCTCTTTTTGCCGAAAGCATCAAGCAAGGACTTATTATTTTCGCAGCGGCCGGTAATAATAGCCAAAAACTCAGTGCTAGCTATCCCGCTGCCCTGCCTGGTGTTATCGCTATCAGCGCCGTAAATGCCGAAGGTAAAGTGTTAGCCTCAGCAAACCAAGGCGACTACATCGATTTCGCCGCTCCCGGTGTCGATATCAGAACCATTTCCGGCAAACAACACGATAAATACCCTTCCGGCACCTCATTTGCCGTGCCGCATGCTATCAGTATTGCTGCTTTGTATTTAAACCAACAGGCAAGCCTCTCTCGTGACCGTTTATTTGAAAGCATGCAACATCACGCCGTCGATCTAGGTAATCAAGGTTATGACAACCACTATGGTTGGGGGCAGTTACAGGTGTCGCAGAAAATGTGTCACCACTAGCATGTGCTAACAGTATCCCCTTGCTCTGTCAGACTTTCTGAGTAGAGGCTAACTATGGCAGCCATCGGAGCTTCGACGTGGACGTGGGTATACAAAAAAGTGAGGCAGTGGTGCATTAATGTTGCTGGATAAATGTGACAATCTCATTGAGCAAGCGACCTTCACCGCGCAAGGGTTTAGCAAGTTTAGACACCATCGCTACATGACCATAGCCATCAAACTCAACTAATTCCACTTTACCCTTTTTTTCTTGAATTTTAGCAGCAAGATTACGGCTATTTTTCGGCCAAACCGTCAAGTCGTTATTTCCCACCAGCAGCAACATGGGGGGACTGTTGCCATCAACAAAATGAATCGGCTGACTTTGCCAACGCTGATGCTCTGGTCCAAAGATGGTTTTCAGTGTGTCACTCTTAAGAGGAAGAAAGTCATAAGGCCCAGCCAGACCAATCATGCCTCGAAGATCGCCTGGCCCTAACGCGTAATGAGCAAGATAGCGTTTATCTAGCACTAATAAGGCGGCGATGTGTGCGCCAGCGGAATGTCCAGCCACAAAGACCTGATTACCATCACCACCATGCTTGGAAATATTCGTTTTCACCCAGTCGACCGCCCGCGCAGCGTCATCAACAAAGTCGGGAAAAATCACATCCGGGTAAACTCTATAGTCAGGTAAGACGACTATGAAGCCTGCCGAACTCAACGCTTCAGCGACAAATTTATAATCTTCCTTGCGACCTGACTCCCAACTGCCGCCATAGAAAAAAACGATCGTTTTGCTTGCGGTGTTTTTCGCTACATCAAGAGGTAAATAAATATCTAACTTTTGCCTGTCATGAGCGCCGTAGCCAATATCGGCAATCCTCTGATAGCCATTATCAGGGATCACCGCATTCAACACGGTTATCGGGGTGCAGGCACTGACCAACCACAGCAGTCCTGCAGAACATAAAGCGTGTATTGAATGACGAGGGTTTTGCACTCTTTTGCCTCTATAGAAATGCCTTTTTTCACCACCATGGCGCACAAACAGCATAAGCTTTTGAGTTATCAGTATTTATTTGTTCACGTGAAATTCACGTAAAGCTAACCACACTCAAATAGCCCCTAATTTCACTGGGATTCGTTATATGTCAGGCCGCAGCTTATTGTTACCCGCTATTGTATTAATACTCTCTCAAAGCTTGCTATCCCTCTCTGCACAAGCCGACCCCGGAGACATGCTGATACCGTACCAATTCGATGCGGCGAACAGTTTTGATAATGGTAGCGCCACAGTCGTTAAGGTAAAGCAAGGCCGCCCTCTAACGGGTCTTATCAATCACGCTGGTGAATACGTTTTGAAAGCACAAAAAAACACCGAAATTTATGATTTTCGTTCGGGACTGGCACCGATAAAGCATGGTATTCATTGGGGATTTATCAATCGTGCAGGTGAACTGACTATTGCTGCTGAATTTGCCAAAGTGATGCATTTCTATCATGGCTATGCAGCCGTGCTAAAAGACGGGAAATGGGGATACATTGATCAGCAAGGAGCTTGGCTGCTTGAGCCCCAGTTTGAACGAGCATACCGGTTTAACAATGATGGTATTGCCAGTGTTAAACAAAACGGTATGTGGGGCTTTATTCGAAAAAATGGTACCTGGCTTATTAAGCCACAGTATCAAGATGTATTAATTTTCGATGAGGGTTTGGCACCAGTAAAAACAGCAACAGCCTGGGGCTATATCAATGAAAAAGCCGAGTTTATTATTCCACCGCAGTTTGATCGGGCTCTCGATTTTGAAACCGGCATTGCCATCGTCAACCAAGGCAAAGAATGGTGGTTTATCAACAAAGATGGTTCAGCCATCACTGAAAAACGCTATGACAAGCTTCTACCGTTTCGCGAAGAAATGGCTGTCATTGTGAAAGACGGCAAGCATGGCTATGTCAATCGGGATGGCAAAGTCATCGTCTCCCCCCGCTTTGATGATGCCTGGTCATTTAGTGACGGGCTCGCCCGTGTCGAAGTTGATGCTAAAGTGGGTTATGTCGACCACACTGGTAAGTTTGTGATCACACCACAATTTAAATGGGGTCACTCTTTCAGTGAAGGTCTGGCGGCTGTCACATTAAATTATTGGGAATACGGCTATATCGACAAACAGGGCATTATGGTGATCAAACCGCAATTTGATGATGCCCAGCCATTTCATGATGGTATGGCTGCTGTGCAGGAGCAGGGTAAGTGGGGCTATATTTCTCGTCAGTGATAGTCATCATAGTATTTAAGCACGAGTAATGGCTTATATCCCGTCGCACAGAGGTTTTTATCATAAGCGCCATCATTATCGCGTTTAATCGTCGCTGAAAACCAGCGCACCCTTACCTCTGTAAACCACTGATAATATTAAATAAAAAGCAGCCCTCACCAAAAAACCTTCATTACGATAAAGAATTCCACTTGTAGGAGCTAATTCTTTATGCAAATCTAACACTACCAGATTAAAGTCAATATTTACGTAGAAAAAAATGATTAATAAAGAAACCAATAACAATGGCGCTGGCTGCTCGCAATGTCAGGATACCCCAGAGCTCGAATTTCAGTTCTCAATGGCTTTTCAGCCCATCGTTGATATAAGCTCAAAAACCATTTTTGGATATGAAGCCCTCGTTAGGGGCATCAATCAAGAGCCGGCTATCGAGGTGCTGAACAAACTTAACAACGATAATCGCTATCAGTTTGACCAGACTATCCGCGTAAAAGCACTTCAACTGTCATCTGAACTCAATCTTGAAGGCATGCTAAGCATCAATTTTCTGCCTAATGCGGTTTACAATCCTAAAACCTGCATTAGAACGACCCTCGAAGCCGCAAGAAAACTTAACTTCCCTACAGATAGGATTATGTTTGAAGTGACGGAAGCGGAAAAAATAACCGATCATGCTCATCTGAAAAATATTTTCGCTGAATATAAAAAACATAACTTCACTACGGCTATTGACGACTTTGGCTCGGGCTACGCAGGATTGAACCTTCTTGCCGACTGGCAACCCGACATTATCAAACTGGACATGGGTTTGGTAAGGCATATTGATACCGATCCTGTTCGGCAGGCTTTGGTCAGAGCAATGATAACGGCTTGTTTGGGGCTGGATATTAAAGTGATCGCGGAAGGTATTGAAACTAAAGAAGAGCTGAAAACACTTATCAACATGGATGTGGTTTTATTTCAGGGTTATCTCCTAGCCAGACCGCAATTTGAGGCTTTGCCTGAGATCACTGAAGAGGTCTGGCAAACTATTAGTCATGCTCAAGCCAACTGACAACATGCCATGAAACTGGCTTCTGCCTTTCCTCAAGCTGTTAGAAGTCATCTCGCCTCCTCATTGCTTACGACAGAAACTCGACATACCTACTCCTGAAAATTAGCGATGAAAATAAACAACAACATCCGACTCATTTATTTCAGTCAGTCACTACCGTCATTAAGCAAGGCAGATATAGAAAACATCTTGCTTGAATCTCGACAAAATAATGAAAAAATTGATGTCAGTGGCATTCTTTGCTTCGGCGGTAGCGATTTTATCCAGGTTTTAGAAGGCGAGGAGTCTACAATCATCTCGCTTTATGCCAAGATTTTAAAGGATACAAGACATCAATCCTGCCAATTGCTGGATATCCATTTCGCAGACTCTCGCCTTTTTGAAAAGTGGTCAATGGGATTTGTCGAGCGGTCAAAAGCCGACTTTGAAAAACTCCACCTCATACTCAACCAGAGTAAAAAATCTAATAAATTGGCTTCAAGTGAAATTACGACCTTATTAAAGACCTACCTCGGCTCAAACCAATAAATATTGTTATGACGGCTTCATGCGCATTGAGTCGAGCATGCCATTAACAATTCGGGCAGCATTTTCACTGCGTGTACCACGAAAGGTCGATACCAACATTTTTGCCTCATTAAAGGCGTTATCAATATCTTCTTGAAACAACTGCCTAAAGCGGTTTACGCCAATAATGTACACCCCGCCCGGCTGCTCAATTTGACTTAAAATTTCCTGCTCTTCTTCACTATGCCGCTGCGCAATCAACTCACCGACTAGACAGCTATAGAGAGGGATTCCCATTATAAAGGTGAGTAGTTTATTAACCTCTCGGGGATTATGAAGCTTCCAATATTGTGCATATGCCGATATGCGCCTAAAGCGTGGCCAGTCGAGTTTCGTCAAAGCGGCTATCGGACCGGATGGCTGCCCACCATCAAAGATAATCTCAATATCCTGACAAAAGCTATGAAAGTCGGGGATTACTGCATCACTTAAATCACGCGATACGATAGCAATATCGGCTTCCAATTCTTCTAAGGCTTGTAAGGGAGCGTCGTAGAATTCCACGCGAGACTGCAAGCTGTTGTCTTGCTCATCACGCCAAAAACGTAACGCTTTGGCCTGTGGATGAAATTCAGCCATCACCGCTACAGATGAAAAAAGAACAGCATGCTCTGTCATCATATCGGCTCCCGTCACAGCCATTATTCAGCACCGCGCAACGACACCACTATTTACACTGTGCTTAATGACATATTAACAGGCATAAAAAAGCCCCGGAAGCTTTTGCTACCGGGGCTTCTTTACAATCTATTGATTAAGCCAGTGCTGCCAGGGCTTTATCATAATCGGGTTCATCAGCAATTTCAGCAACTTGCTCGGTGTAGAGCACATTGCCATCATCACCAATGACAACCACAGCACGTGAACACAACTCTGCCAAAGGTCCTTCTTTTACGGTCAAACCGTAATCCTCAGCAAAACTAGAACGAAATGCCGATGCAACAACCACGTTTTCAATGCCTTCCGCACCACAAAAACGCGCCATTGCAAAGGGTAAGTCTTTAGATACACAAACAACGGTGGTGTTAGCTAACGAGGCCGCTTTGCTATTAAACTCACGCACCGATGTCGCACAGGTTGGGGTATCAATCGACGGAAAGATATTCAATACAATACGACCAGACAAGTCCGATAAGTTCAGATCGGATAAATCATCTTTTGTCAGGGTAAATGCGGGCGCATTGCTACCGACAGCGGGCAGCTCACCGGCTGTTTTGAAAGGGGTGCCTTTTAAAGTCACTGTTGCCATAGAATAAATCCTCCTGATGACTATTTTTGATAAGAATAACGGATGACGAGCCTTACATTGACAGTGCCAACTGTCAACCTGAGCAGCCTTATCCGATGAGTAAAATTTGTTAATTGTGTGATTGCATAAACTGACTGAGGTGGCCATGCACTGCTCTGGCATCAGTCAAGTTACGTTTGGCTATACGAACGCGCTTATCTTCAATCATCGCAATCATTGCTACCACGCCTACTATACTGGAAATGGTTCCTGCAATGCCGCCAGATATCCAGGCAATATAAATGGCAAGACTAATCAACATAAAGACCTGTACTACCATCCATTGCGAAGCTAACTTTTCTTTACGACAGGTATGACATTTGTACTGCCATAGTTGCTCAAGTTCCAACAACTCAGCCTGACTCAGAACCGATAGCTTGTTGTAATACTCAATACCGATGAGTTCATCGTTATGGTTACGTGAAACTAAGTGAATATCCTCTGCCATCTCCTTAAGGGCCACAAAGGTATCTTCGTCACGTTCAATCATCATCGCTCCTTGCAACGGTTTACCCCACTATGCCGCATTGCCGCCACCAGCCTCTAGGGAAGGTTTTCCTAATTTTTTGTATCTCACTTGCTGAGCTTCATAAAACTTTAATACACTGTCCCTATAGTGCATTCATAAAACTACCTGAACCGTTCACCTAAGCTAAAGGTATCTGAAATGAATGCACGCACTGAGAACCCCATTATCATCTGGCGACTCACTGATGGTAAGCCGGGACATCAAAGCCAGAGTCAGGGCTTGGTCAATGCGCTGAAACGTAAGATGCCGTGTGAATGTTTTGATATTCCTGTCAAAGGCCGCTTACAGCCGGTATTCGACTTACTCAGTGCTATTTGGCCTGCCGGTCAAGGCCTGCCTTTACCTGATTTCATTATCGGTGCCGGACATCGTACCCACTTACATATGCTGGCAGCTAAGAAAGTCTACGGAGGTCAAACCATTGTCTTGATGCAGCCCAGTTTGCCCGTCTCATTGTTTGATTTGAGCCTGATTCCAGAACATGACCGTTACCAAGGCAATGGAACAGTAATTGAAACGCGAGGCGTACTCAATCCAATCCAGGCACATGGTTCGCACAACAAAGAGCAGTCTTTGATTATGATTGGCGGCCCATCTAAGCATTGTGATTGGGATACCCACAGACTGGTTTCTCAAATCACCCAATTGTGTAAGCAAAACCCAAGTGTGAAATATTGTCTAACGACATCAAGACGCACGCCGAGTGACTTTGTCTCGGCTATGCTGCGTTTATCGCTCAGCAATCTTGATATTGTTCCTTTTGAGCAAACCGGACATGGCTGGGTCGCGGAGCAGTTGGCAAACAGTTTTAGTGCGTGGATTACTGAGGATTCCGTTTCCATGGTCTACGAAGCACTCACCGCACAAACCGCGGTAGGCCTATTGAATATGCCAATAAAACGTGAAAATCGTGTTTCTCACGGCATGAATACATTAATCGATGATGGTCATATCGTCCGTTTTGACAGCTTAGGACTTTATAAAAAACAACTGAGACCGGTTGTTGGTTTTATCGAGTCGAACCGCTGTGCTAATTGGATTTTGCATCACTGGTTGGAGCCAGCTACCGCATTTATCCCTCAGGCTGTGCCACAAAACGGTTAGGCCTGGATGCAACAAAAACTGCACATTGTTCAGGTTTTACCCGCATTACAATCAGGTGGGGTTGAGCGTGGCACCTTGGAAGTGGCCGATTATCTTGTACAACAAGGTCATCAATCTACGGTGATATCGGCGGGTGGCCGTTTAGTCACGGCCCTTGAAGCGGGTGGTAGCCAGCATATTCAAATGCCAATCGGCCAGAAATCATTGTGGACACTTAGACTGATTCCAGCATTACGCCGGTTTCTTCGCGACAATCAGGTTGATATTTTGCATGTTCGGTCCCGTTTCCCTGCCTGGGTGTGTTTTTTAGCATGGAAAACCATGGATCCGACTACCCGTCCCAAACTCATCACTACCGTGCACGGTACTTATTCTGTGAATGCCTATAGCAACATCATGACTAAAGGCGAGCAGATCATCGTCATTTCCAACATGATCCGCGAATATGTACTCAATAATTATCGTGTATCCGCAGAAAAACTCACCCTCAATTACCGCGGTGTCAGTGATCAGGCACATCCTTATGGATATCGGCCTGATGCCCAGTGGTTACAACGATGGTACGACGCACACCCCGAAACAGACCAGAAACAGCTTATCTGCCTGCCTGCACGTCTGACACGCTGGAAAGGCCAACGTGACTTTATTGAGATTATTGCTCAGTTAAAACAAAGCCATCCCAACGTACATGGCTTAATCGTCGGCGATGTTCAAAAAGGCAAAACAGCCTTCCTTGAAGAGCTCAAACGTTATGCCGCCCAGCTAGGTATCAGTGATAACATCAGCTTTACCGGCCATCGTAGTGATATTCGTGAGGTAATGGCGGTATCAGACATTGTTATGTCTTTATCCCTCCAACCTGAAGCATTTGGTCGCACTGCGATTGAAGCACTGAGCTTAGGTGTTCCCGTTATTGCCTATTCTCATGGCGGTGTGGCAGAGCAAATGTCAGCCGTTTTACCCTCAGGTCTCGTGGCCGTTGGCGATACGCAACAAGCTGCAGAGTTAGCCTTAAGCTGGTTAAAAATCCCCCCCAGCGTGCCGACAAAACACCCTTTCAGTTTAAGCAACATGCTCGACAATACACTTAAGGTCTATCGCAAAGCGTTAAACCAACAGGCTTTGTCATGAGGATCTGCCAATTATTACTCAGCCGTGGGCAAGGCGGCTTAGAAAAACACGTTCGTGAACTCACGATACAGCTTCACGCTGATGGTCATGACGTCATTGTGGTCGCGGATAGATCGTTTCTGCGAGATCTCCCGGCCGGTATCGAGCGTCATGCTATTCCCAGTCATTTAAGCCGCTTTAATCCGCTGTTGTTATTTTCCGTAGTAAATATTTTACGCCAGATCAATGCCGATATTATTCATGCTCAGGCGAATAAAGCGGCAACGGTGTTAAGCAAATTACACCCCTGGCTAGCGGCTAAAACCGTTGGCACCGTTCACAATATAAAACGTAATCTCACGCCTTATAAAAAGCTGGATCACGTCATCACCGTCAGTCAGCAACTCTCTAATGGTTTTAAAGACAATGTCAGCGTGGTTTATAACGGTATTGCAGAGGTAAGCCCTCAACCACGCGATCTACGTCAGGCATTTCATTTGGATGCCGACAAGCCTGTTTTGGTCGCTGTTGGCAGACTGGTGGAAGCAAAAGGGTTTGACATGCTGCTTGAGGCAATTCGAGGCTTGCCCTTAAGTTTGTTAATTATTGGGGAAGGACCAGAAAGACAAACACTGGAAAAGCGAATACAAAGTTTGCCAAGCACGACACAGTGCCACCTTTTGGGTCAACGTGAGGATGCCACCCACCTGATGGCATCCGCTGACGCTGTTGTCATTAGCTCTCGTCGCGAGGGGTTTTCCTATGTGTTCAATGAGGCTGTGCTTTGCAATAGCCGTGTTTTAGCCACTGATGTACCGGTTGCTAATGAGGTGCTGCCAAGCGATTTAATCACACCGATCGCTGACCCCAAAGCCTTTCGTACTCGCTTACAAAATTTACTAGCCGATTTACTAGGATGGTCAACCTTAATGCAAAAGCCTCAGCGTCAAGCAGCTGAAACCATGACTCTCAGAGCCATGAGTAGTAATACCGTAAACGTCTATCAATCATTGATCACTACTCATGCCAAAACCTACTGACAAAATTCTCGTTATTAAACACGGCGCTTTTGGTGATCTTATTCAGGCTGATGGGGTATTGCGTGATATACGAAATCATTATCCACAGGCAGAAATCGTCTTGCTCACTAGTCCTGAGTTTGAGAGCCTTATGCACCGTTGTCCGCATATTGATCGCATCCTCACTGACTCGAGATCACCGGCTTGGCAGCTAACAAAACATATCGCCTTATCAAAGACTCTCAAGCATGAGTTGTTTACGCAAATCATTGATCTTCAAAATTCCGATCGAACGCGCCTGTATCGTCGTTACATCTTACCCAAGAGTCAGTGGATTGCGCGCTTGTCGGGGCTTGAGCCAGAGTCCGGCCTAAAAGGCCAATTAGCCTTGTTAAAGCAGGCTGATATCCCTATACATCATGCATATTCACCCAATGTGTCGTGGATGGCGGACAATATTTCGTTTTTGTTGAAACGCCATCGCGTTCAATCGCCCTACATAGCATTAATTCCGGGCTGCTCAGCCAGTCACCCCGAGAAACGCTGGCCTTTTTATAAAGAACTCGCCACAGCCTTACTAAAACACGGCTTTGATGTCGTCAATATTTTAGGACCCGATGAGCTTGAGATGGCCGACCATATGCCCGGGCATTGCCTGACCAAGCAACACGGCTTGTTCAGTTGGTTTGAACTTGCGGGCATACTGAATCAGGCGAGTTTTGTGATTGGCAATGATACTGGCCCCAGCCATGTTGCTTCATGTCTAGGCAAACAAGGTCTAGCCTTATTTGGGGCGCATAGCTCTGTCACCAGAGCGGAGATCCGTCGTGGCGATTTTCGCGCCTTAAAAGCCAATGATCTCAGTCAACTTTCGGTTGAAACGGTTTTGGCTGCGGTATTACCGAAACTGCCAACACCCACCCAACCCCCAACCACACTAAAGCGCCGACCCAATTATTCAGTACGCTAATTCCCCCGGTTAACGGCCAGAAGCTTACCGTTAACACCACAAAACTTTGTGTCGCTGTGAGCCAGGCTTGTCGCTGAATAAGCCTCATTAATGCTGCCAAGTAAATACCGACCAGTAACAAGATGAATAAGCCCACACCAATCAAACCGGTCTCAGCGCCAAGCTGTAAGTAAAGATTATGTGGATGCGTACATTGCATGGTCGAATCCGCAAATAGGCCCAGCTGTTCGCAGGTTAGCTGATAGGTATGAATACCACTTCCTACCCACAGGTTCTGCTGCCAGGCTTGCCATGCGGCTGAAAATACCTGCCCATAATCTGATTGCCAGAATGCGGCTAATTTGTCAGTAATACTGGTCACACTCCTCGCCGTCATATCCGGTGATGACAGCATGATCAGGTAAAACACGACGCCGATAGCAAGGAAAGTCATCAATAAACGTGATCGGTACTCACGATAGTGAATAAATAAAGCACTACTAATCATCACACTGCCAGCAAAAAACAATATGAGTGCCATGCGCTCACCTGTGATAAACATAAATGCCAGCCCTAACAACAGACCAAGTGGGTACATCTGAACCTTAAACCAAGGCGATAAATGTCGTAGCTGCCATAACTGTATTGCAAATAACGCAATAAACCACACGCGAAGCATCAGCGTTCCTGGCACCGGATTGCGAAAGGGGCCTGTCAAACGCACTTCAGTAAATCGTTCTATCCCAAACCAATCAACATAATAAAAGTACTGCCAAGCAGTATCCGCAACAACAAACACCGTCACAACCACTAAGGACAATAAAAACTGTTTCTGACGCTGCGGTGACACAAACAGCCAGTATGCTAAAGCCGCTGCAAATAAAGGCCATCTAATAAAAGTAAGTGCATACTTCAGGCTTTCATCGAAAGACACACTGAGCGGTAAATTCACTAACACGATATAGGCCCAAAACAGTAAGGCTAGACGAAACCATGCCTGATTAAGCCAGTCCCAGTTTTTACCCTGATAGCTGTGATATAGAAATAAAAGCCCAATGAACACAACGGTGGTGTCAGCCAAGGCACGTGAAAATAATAATAACGCCGGCAAAAGCCAGGGAATGATGGTTTCAGCGTGATGCAAAACGCGGGATTGTGGATGAGTCATAAAACCAGACAAAATAAATGACTAGTATATTGACCAAATATTGCAGCTTTATGGCAAAAAAAAGCCCCGATACATGTCGTATCAGGGCTTCTTGTTTTAATCGCTTATCGTTTATTCAGCTGATGTGTCATCGCTGGCTACAGTGAGCGCTTCATCTGGTGCTTCCAATTCCAGACGTTCGAGCAATTTACCCATTGTTTCTGCCAACCAATAACAGGCGTATAGGTGGTTATAGTAGGTGTTTGTGTATGCGTTACCGGCTGTTAACACTTCATTTTCTGTATCCAGAAGATCTAGCAGAGTGCGTTGGCCCAGGTTAAATTGTTGCTGATAAGCTTCACGGGTTTGTTTAGCTGAGTTTAACCTTTGCTCAAGAATCGGCAGTTGGTGAGCAAAGTTATCCAATGCGTTCCATGCCAGACGAACATCACGCTCGATATCACGAATAGCAATATTGGCTTCTTCTCGTGCTTGCTCACTTAAAAAACTCGTTTGTTCCAGACGGGCTTTATCTGCACCACCATTTAACAGGTTGTAACGCAGACGAATCATCGCCAAAATTTCTTTTTCGTGGCCTTTCGTTCCATCCAGATCATTGTCTGCGCGTGTACTCAACTCCAAATCGACACGTGGGTGGAAAGGCGCTTCAGCGCCCTGCTCCTGCGCTAACGCTGCTTCATGTTGAGCCATCGCTGAGCGAAGGGCTGGATGTTGATGATAGGCAATTGCTAAGGCATCTTCTAAGGTTGCTGGTGCTTTATCACAACATTCCAAACCAGGATCAACGGTTGATTCCGGCATATTGCCGACCACACGGTGATAACTGCTAATGGCATCTTCAAGGTTACCTTCGTTTGAAGCTTGGTTAGCTTGAGACAAAGCCAAACGACCTCGAGTCTGCTCTAAATCAGCGCTATTACCCACACCGCTATTACTGCGCTGCTCAATTTGAGAGAAGATTTTTTCATGTCCCTCAAGGTTATCTTCTGTCAGTTTCAACAAATCTTGTCTACGCAACACATCGAGATAAACCTCAACAGCTCGCAACGAAGTGGTTTCGGCCGTATCCGTTACGCCATAACCGGCGGACTCAGCTAAAGACTGGCTTTGTTCAATAGAACTTTTGGTTGCAAACCCATCATAGAGCATTTGGGAAGCGCTCAAACCGGCTTCGCCTCGAGTCAACGTCCTGTGTCCAGGTGCCGTTGAATTGTTTTCGGCTCGCTCTCTACCAATGCCCAAGTTCAAGTCAACTGTTGGGAAGTATCCCGCTCTGGCTTGATCGACAGTCTTATCGACGCTCAGGCTACGGTTCGACTCAGCCAAAATGTTGGGATTACTTTGAATCGTTTTATCAACAGCTTCGGTAAGTGTTTGAGCTGACGCCGTTTGAGACAACATCAGCAATGAACCCAGAACTGAAGCTGATAATGTTAGTAATTTAAATTTTTGTAGCATTGCAATACTCCATCAATCAACGTGCGTTAATTTCGACACGACGATTTCTTACCTCAACAGTGTCATCAGGGGTGGACACTAACAGTCGATACTCGCCTTCGGCAGAGATTCTAACGCTGTCAGCAGGAACACCAAAGTCAATCAGTTGTTGACGGACTTTTTGGGCTCGACGCAATGACAGGGCCTCATTGTAGGCACTAGAGGCAGAGGTATCGGTATGACCCGTGATAACGACCTCACCAAAGCTTCTGTCAAGAATTTTCTGATAAATCTCTTGTGACTCTACTCTCGATTCAGCAGTAAACTCTGTTTTGTCCAGCAAGAAGAAGAGTTTTGCGCTGAATGGCTCAGGCAATGTAACCAACTTCGGTGTTTCAGGTAGCTCCATCGGCGGGACTTTACAGAAAGGTGACTCACCCTCTGCTACCACTACCGGTGCTTCTACAGATTCGCGTAAGTCTGACTGCATTTTGTCAGGCCCAATGGTGTTATGAATACCACTACAGCCTGTTACGACAAAAGCAACCAACAATAGCAGACTAGAACGGCACAACTTGATCATCTCTGATGCCCTTTATGAGAAACAATGTATGTTTGAAATTGGAGACGGGGTTGAGAATTGCGCAATAGGGGAGCTGAAATGAGCATAGCAAGACTGCTATAATCACTCTGCCTTGTGGCCGCTTGGCGCATAAAATCCTTCATCAATCATGTTCTCCCTGAATGCCGACCCACTAAGGTGACAGTACGTGTATCCTTGAAGTATCAATTTTTATCAATGGCAAGTCAACTTATGCATTTGTCCAAGATACTATCAATCTAAACAAAGCCATACGCATCTGTGACTATATCAGCTTGTTTACACAAGCCCTATTAAACATGATTGTTTGGTAAATGTGAACCGGATCACATTTTCTATTTTTACGACACCCGCCTAGCAGCCCTTATCAAATAGCTTTCCACGGCCGAAAATGGCTATTGTTTGCTATAACAAAGACTCAATGGCTGAATTCATTTGTGCTGAGCTTGGCTCTACTCGACTAGAGAAGTGCTCAACCACCTCTCCTTGCGGATTAATGAGGTATTTGTTGAAATTCCAATCAGGCTCTTCCGTCTGCTTATTAATTTCTCTGAATACTGGGTTAGCCCTATCACCTTTCACATAGCTCGGCGCTATCATGGTAAAGCTTACGCCAAAATTTTCGCGGCAAACTTTGGCTGCTGCTTCCTCTGTTTTCGCTTCCTGATTAAAATCGTTGCTGGCAAACCCGACCACAACCAAACCTTGTGATTTGTATTGTTGGTGCAAAGCTTCCAAGCCTTCAAATTGATGGGTATAACCACAGTGACTTGCTGTGTTGATTATCAATATGGGCTTGCCGGCCACCTCATTACAGAGGTTTACCGTACTGTTCGAATGCAATTTAGGTAAATCGTAATTTAGAAATGTTGGACAAAGATCGGCAGCATGAATGTTTCCGGAAAAAACGATGCCTAATGCAACTATAATTCCACGCATGGTTGTTCCTCTACTAATAAGTATCCCGACAAAAAGCCAGACCAACTATGCTCGAGTTGAAATGAAAATAATGTGATATCGAAAATTCTTACCTGCTTCCTCACACTGCTGTAGAAGTGTCGATAACTCAGGATGTATTGTCATGCTGAGTGTTTTATCTCTAATTACGTGATAAAAATGTGGCTAAAGATGAAGCCTACCCTCCCGCTAATATGGGAGGGCAGACTAGAATAATTACTGCATTGCGTCTTCTGCTTCATCAGCGGCATCTTCCATTGCATCGCCCGCTTCTTCCATAGATTCATCAATTTGCTCACCGGCTTCTTCAGCAGGCCCATCGTTATCACATGCCGCCAACAGGCCAAAGCCTGAGAATGCAAACATGATCATCAAAGCACGACACAACATCATGAATGAAGTTGATTTTTGTTCGTTCATTTTAGCTCTCCTATTAATGGGTCAATTCTTTGGTGAATGAGGGATTGTTTCCTCTATTCCCAAGACAACGAGAGTAACCTATCGTTCAACTTTGTCACAACAATCCCCATGACTGACTTCACAGTATGCAACTATTAACAACGATGCTGATAAACAGTCGCAATATGTATGGGACAACGTATCAATTATCCACAACTTCATTAGACGCTAAAACACTACCAGTATCAAAACAGCGGTGAACTTTTATCTATTTGAGTGCTCGGAATTTATAACGAGCATGTACACAAACAAATGGCTTGCTTGCATTAGCCCTGAATTATTCTGTGGCGATGCTCAACGAGGTGATAAACAAAGGAGACGACGATGAAAAAAATGCTATCTCTTATCTTGGGGCTGACTTTCGCCTTATCACTAACCGCGTGCAATACCATGGAGGGGGTTGGCCAAGACATGGAAGCAGCAGGTGATGCTATCGAAGGTGAAGCCGCTGAAAATAAAAATTACTAACCGCTATTCAGACAATCCCGGTCTGCTCCACCGGGGTTGTTGATAGTAAAAAAGCTAGGCAATAACCTGGCTTAATCAATAGAAGGAGCATTTGCGAAAAACAGCTTTTCTCTCAAATAAGAAATCGTCAACAGCCCGCCTGAGGTTGAATATTTCTTTGTGAAAACAACCTAGCAATGCCCCCGCGAAGAGTTGTGTGAACCGGGAGAAGCAGAAAACCTTAATGAACACTAATGGCCATACCTACACTCTATTTGCGCCCCAGCTTTTATAAATCTTCTCAGAAACACGTTCCAGAGTAGTTTCTGGCACGGCATCAGACATTCCGGGCTCAAGCGGGTCAAAATGAAAAATATATAAACGGGATGCAAATTGTTCAAATGGCAGAGACGCCTCACCTGAGCGTTCTGAATAGCCAGCAGTACTAACCAGAATATCGTCACCCCAGTGCTGACCACTGTCATTATTAGGGTTATAAAAATACACCCGCATAATATTCTCCTGATCCAAGGCAACACGTAGAATCGTGATGGCATGCCAACCTATGAATCGCATAGCACTATCAGTGATTGCCACTCCTGCGGGTTGCGGGTGAATTAGTGGCTGGTTGCCATTGTAATAAGGATGATAACTTGCGTAAAACCGTCTTAAAAAGTCGTCCAAATCAATCAACTTTCCCGTTGCAACATCAACATTAATACTGAAGCCTCGACCACACCACCAACCATGAAACTCAGGGTTGACCCAACGATGTGGATCGCCGTCTCTATCTGCACAACGTCTACCCATCTCAGCATAGATACGATCCAAATGTGGCACTAGAATCAGCGAAACTGGATCCAAATCAATCGGCAGTTCTTTGGCGACACCAGAAATACTCTCATGTGATGAAATGGCCTGCCCCTCAAAGTGCATGACAACCTCATCATCACGCGCGGCTCTGACCACAAGCTGTAATAGATTATCCGGATCGTTATAAGCCCACATCGAGATTGCTCGCGCTGACTGGCAAGTGGGGTTATTGCCTTGACCGACGCCTAAAGGCTGCCCCAACACACATAACACCCCTTCAAGTAAACGTGCTTCGGCTGAGGGTGTTTCACCAAACAGCAAGGTCAATCTCTGTTTCGAGAAGTCTGATAGCGTTAATGACAGCTGTCGCCATAAAGCAGGTGCGACAGGAGGCTGATACAAAATACAACGCTCCAACATTAACGCCAGACCATAAATAGCTTGTGCTGACTCTGGATGCACCGTTTTATCGATCAAAGCACGCACTAAATCCGCGAAACTGAGTAAACAGTCACGCCCGGTTGACGATAGCCCCAGAGCCTCACTAAGTAAGTGGTCACTATGCTCTGTAACATAGCGTAGCAGTACAGCATGATAGGGTGACACCAGTCCGGTGTCATGCATCGCTCTGGCAAACCCGGTGGCTTCATACTGCAAAGCCGCCGTATCCATGCTCTCAAGTCGAGACAAATACACATCAACACCGGGATCTTCCCTTGATGCCTGCGTTGCCCCATACAAGCTGCTAACCAAACGGTCAGCGCCATGACCACTCTGTCCCAGATCAATATCTGGATTTTGCTGGCAAATGGCAATCTGCGTCACCATTTGCTTGATGTGGTCAACTTGTATCGGACGCTGTTGCAGAATTCGCCAGATCTCGTCAATCAACTGCTCAATCACGTGCTCGTAACCGATACGCTGCGCAAGGTATTGCAGTAAACCACGACTGATTTGAGCCAAACGACCCTGCGTTTCACGTTCAGCCTCTGAAGGCACTGAAAATAATAGCTGTAAGTTGACTGCCAAAATCTGGGTCAGGTGATGATGCGCCTGCTCAGAGGAAATGTCGGCATGGTTGTATTGCTCATCAGCCACAGCCAGCAGCCGTAAATCACTTAAGGCCTCAATAAGCACTGTATCGGCATCAGCACTCTTTAACGCGTAGGCACTCAGTGACGGCACCAGAATCTGTGGAAAGGCATAATCGGTGTTATTGAACACACCCGCCCGCTCTATGCGCTCAATGTAACGTTCTATAAGCGCATAACCACCATCACACTGAACAACACGCTTGACGCTGTCATAGAGGCGTCGAACTTTAGTCGCTTTTGAAAAGTCGGGCGCTTCGTCGAGCGCCGTAATAGCGTTTTCCAGTCGTTCTAGTAAATGCGGTTGCATCGTTTCATCGTGGATACTGGCCTCATTAACTGATTCAACCAAACTCATTCCTTATAGCACCAAAGAGTGCATCAAACGTAGAAGTCTAAGGACTCCTGATGTTTCAACAAATCCCGTATTCTTTCAGGATCATCACCGAAAAAGTATATCAAACCCCAATGCGTGCCAAATGCCGTACGTTTTGTTACGGTCTCCTCTAGTGGCGCGGTTAATTCATGGAAATCGAAATACGGGTGGTTTTCAGTTTCGTCAGGCATTTCAAGGTTACTGACCACCCGGCGACGGGGGTATACACCAAAACACCCCGCATGCCCTTTCGCACCGACAACCTCTTCAGGGAAGAAGGCTTCAATTTCATCATCGGTAGTTTTAGGATCAAACGCCAAAATCAAGCCCTGATAAGCATTAAATCCGTAAGCCCGCTCTAACAATTCGAACACTTTAAAGCCTGGCGGGCGATAAGCCACCTCGCCAAAGTACATTTCACCGTCACTGGTGACAAAATATTCTGGGTGCACAAAGCCAAAATCAATATCAAAGGTTTTGATCAGTTTCTCGATCTGCGCTTTGATCTGAGGGCGGTATTTTTCCAACTCTGGGGTTGCCGGAACAAACACCGAATACCCCAATGTGACATACTCAGAAATATTGAGAAACTGTATTTTGCCGTTATGGATCCACGCTTCTACAGCAAACTCCCAACCATCAAGATGCGACTCCATCAACACAGGAAACTCTTCGTCAGGAATCATATCGACTTCATCTGGTGTTCTGATAACTCTGTGCCCAAGGCAACCAGCCTTATCAAAGGCCTTGAGATGTATAGGATCATTCGGATCACCATCTAGCTTTAATAAGGTCTGATTCACTCGTTTCAGGAAGCGAACCACATCTTCCTTATCGTGGGCTTCTTCAAAAATCCCCACTCTGATACCACCTAGCTGTGCTCTACGCTTCATTAAGGCTTTATCGCGTAACAGTAACGACTGGCCAAACAATTTGGGATTTTCAAGCAAGACAGAGTTGATCGCGCCTGCCCATTCAACGGTTTCTTCAAACAAGGGAATCGCCACATTAACACCCTTCTCTCGCAGTGTTTGTGCTATCTCCATAGAGCGATCATTAAGCCTTTCAAAATTCCATTTTATGTATGGAATGTTATGGGTATCGCAGTACTCTTCAGCCCAGTCAGGCGCAACTACGACATAACGTCGGTCAAACTTCTCAGCCGCCTCGACGGCATTCAGGCTCCACCCCAAAAAGGCAACGTAACCTTTATCAGGATTTTTACTTCTACTTTTTACTTCAGACATCGTGCTCCCCTAATTAAGTTAGTGGTGCATCTTAAACATTCGACAAAGCGCTGGTTCGTAACGTTTGTCGGCATGGTAATGCAAAACATCATGTGACTAAATCTATGGCGGTAATAAACAAGCTCATTGCAAGCTTGACGACTGAACCGATAAGGCGATCAGCCATATTACAAAGCAACAAATCGCTTAGGCCATTGGTGCTCAAAAAGAAAACACTCCTTGCCAGCTTTAAGGCAGGGATCGCTTTTCAGCTTATTTTTTAACTGCTCTAACGTCGCTTTGACTCTTCGGCCAGCAACGTACTGACCGCCAAAAGCGATGACTAATGCAGTACCCATGTCAACCGCACAAACATTGGACCAAAGGCAATGTTGATAATATCCTGAGCGAGGCTAATCTGACGTAAAGTCATCGCAATAGCCAATGTTTCCTTGGCATTCGGCATGCCTGCTTTAGCAATCAGTGCTTACATGTTGACTCCACAACGCGATAAATTGAATCATGGTTACCCCTTGAAAGCTAGTCACTGAGCACAACCCTATAGAAAAAAACCAACAATGTCCAAAATAACAAATAAAAACAATTGGTTAAATATCAGTCAATTTATTCTGTCACGCACTTCTTTTCCTGCCACAGATCATTTATTGTTAGCAATTTATTCAATAAAAAAGCCCCGAGATCAATATTGAACTCGGGGCTTTTACAGTTTTGGTGGGCCCACCAGGACTCGAACCTGGGACCAAGGGATTATGAGTTAAACGTCCCTAAATTTGAAATTCTTTTAATACCTTTTATTTTCAATTACTTAATTACTTTTTAGACTTTTCTGAGTTTGACATAATTGGCTCAAAATAGCTATTATTTGAGCGCTACTGTCTACATAGTGTCTACATAGGGACCAATGGGATTTTTGCTGCAGGTTTGATTTCAAACAGCCGCAAACACTTTCCAATCTATAACTTAACACACTGTATTTATTGATTTATTTCTCATGTAGACAGCAAGGAGAGTCATGAGAATTACCAAATCATTTGTAGACAAGGCGATTCCGCCCAAGCCAAAACCCGATCAAGTGTCTACACAGGACTTCTATCGCGATACCGCGATTCCTGGCTTCGCTCTCAGAGTCACTAGTGGTGGTGCCAAATCTTTCATCGTTGAAAAGCGTGTAAATGGCCGTGTAAAGCGGATCACGCTCGGACGTTACGGTAACCTGACTGTAGAACAGGCTCGTACAGAAGCCATGAAGATCTTAGGCAAGGTCGCCACTGGAGGTGACCCCATTGCTGAGAAACGGGAACGCTATGCTCGTTCTGTTTCTTTAATGGAAGTCTATCGAGACTATCTCGCTACACGAAAAGATCTCAAAGACTCTACGATCCATGATTACAACCGAATTATGAATGGTGCTTTTGAGGATTGGCTGAAAAAGCCGATTGCTGAAATCACCAAAGACATGGTGGAAAGAAAACATCGTGAGCTCGGCAAACGCAGTGAAGCCAGAGCCAACAACTCTATGCGCGTGCTAAGAGCACTAATCAATCATGCCATGAGTAAATATGAGGATGCTAAGGGTAACCCGATCATTATAGTGAACCCTGTCGAACGACTCAGCCAAACCAGAGCTTGGTACAAAGTGGAAAGGCGTAAAAACCTGATAAAGCCTCACCAATTGAAAGGTTGGTATGAAGCTACCCTTCAGCTCAACCAGGAAACCACACGGGATTATCTGCACTTTTTGCTCTTCACAGGCCTTAGAAGAACAGAAGCCGCTCAATTACGCTGGGAATATGTGAACTTCGAAGACCAAACCTTCACTATCCCTGACACCAAGAATGGTGAAAGTCACACACTGCCCTTCTCTAACTTCATAGAATCGATGTTAATCAGACGCCATGAGTCACGGCAGAGTCATTTCGTTTTCCCCAGCGACTCAAAAACAGGATACATTCAAGACCCCAGGAAGGCGATCCTGAGAGTGAGTGAGCTATCTGGTGTAGAATTTCGACTGCATGATCTCAGAAGAACTTTCATCACCATTGCAGAAAGTAGAGATATTCCAGCTTATGCTCTAAAAAGACTGTTAAATCACAAAGACAGCAGTGATGTTACATCGGGTTACATAATCAGTGATATTTCTCGTCTGAGAAGCCCTATGAGAGTCATCTCTGACTTCATCCTCCGCTCGATCGACTAAGTTAAATAATGGAAAGAATAACTATGCAGGAAGCTAACTTTAAGAAAAAAAACAATCTGAAATCATCAGCCCAACAAAGTCTTGCTGTTATATCTGGCTCACTCCTGTCTACGTCACTAGTTGTATTAACTGCGAAGTATTCAAACTTTCAGCCCTTCATCGCATACTCGATAACGATAATATTCCTAATACTGGGACTGGTTATTAAAAACAGAGTTACAAAGTTGCAGGATATGATAAGAACATTAATGTTGTCTTTTTTGGCCACATTCTTGTCATTTCAAGTTCTTAGTCTGGTAGCTGACATCACGTTAAGACTTCTGTATTGGGAGCTCCCCTTTCAAAATGTTCCATCATTAATTATCGACAATACTCCTCATCAGCAGAGTCTCTTTTCATCTCTATTTTATTTACTGATAGTGCCCACCATTGTGATCTGGCTTTGGGATCGACCATCTGAACTAAAGTTTGTGGATGAAATAAAAGTTCCAAGTTGCATGAAGGAGTTTATTTTGAAATACAAATTCTTTGTCATTTCAGCTTTTGCAATAATTACCTACTTCTTAGTAACGGGATTTTATTATTGGTTTGCAGGTGAGCAACCTATGGGCGGCCTGGCAAATTTAGCTCTTTTTGGGGATTTCTTTGGAGGGACTATGAATCCCCTTTTGAGCTTCCTAGCTCTGATTGCACTTTTTTACACAATCAGCATACAAAGCCGAGAGTTGGCCCTATCGAGGGATGAACTCAGAAATTCTGCAGATGCACTTACATCCCAAAATGCCACATTAAAAAAACAACACTTCGATAGCTCTTTTTTTGAGATGCTTAAAATGCATAACTCTCTAGTAGATGACATCGATATCACATTCTCTCATTTACACGCAGGAGCTAACCGATTCCAAGGAAGAGACGCATTCGACAAATTAATTGACGTCTTTAATAGACGTTATGAGGGAATACGAAACCAAAGTCCAGACATAAGCGAAGAAGATAAAATTGAACGAACGTACCAATCTTTCTACAGTTCTCACAATCCAGACCTTGGTCATTACTTCAGGTATTTATATAACCTCATTAAGTACATTGATCGGAATAGTTCTGAACTCAATGACCCCCGCATGTACTCAAACTTGGTCAGAGCTCAATTATCAGATGATGAAGTCGTGATACTTTTCTATAACTGTCTTAGCAGCCTTGGGAGAGAAAAATTTAAACCTCTAGTCGAGAAATATGCGCTTTTGAAGCACTTACCAGCTGATCGCCTAGTCCACGTTGATCATAAAAACTTTTACAAAGAATCTGCATTCACCTAATGAGTTAATCAATGACGGACTTGTATAAGGTTGATAAATACAACGAGAACTTTGATTTCTTTGACGATGAGATTCCTGAGAATGACAGGCTTTATTTCTCGTTGGGAGATCAACTTAACAGAGCTCGCTCGATTCTCCAGAGCCGTTCCAGAGAACAAATTGAGTACATCATTGAATCTCTCGACTGGATGCTTCGTGAGAGCAGTCAGCTAGAGTTTGAGAACTCTATGCGAAGACTCGAAAACGAAGATTCAGTGTTTATAAATCGAGTCAAAGCTTTCAAATTATTCAGTGAAAACTACGACATTAGAAACCAGCCAAACCTCCCAAATGCCTCATGGGCTGACTATTTCGCAACACTTTCCCTCGTCACCATATTGGAAGCCATCCACCCAGAAAATTATGAGTACAGCATTTCTCATTTGGACTTCCCCCTGGAAGCGCTTGAAGCAGTATGCATTGCTGAATTTCATAGAGAGATCGAACAGGCTGAAAGCTTGTCTGCAAAGCGAAAAGGCAAAACCGGTGGTAAAAGAAAAGCGAGTAAGTTTGCCGATATCATCAACAAAGTTCTTACTACCTACCGTGACACACCAGGCCTCTCTGATTTATCCAATAGAAAAGCCGGCTATATGCTCAGTGAAATACTCAAAGAAGAAATTGAGTCTTCGCCATTAGATACAGAAGAGCCAGAGCATCGAATTGAAATTTGGCTGGGTAAGTATAAGAACGGAAAACTTACCATTTCAGAGTAAATATATTCTTAGCTGCCAGAGGTATATCGCTAGCTGCTAGCAGCATTCAGAATAGGGACTCATAGCTTTAACTTTGTTTGTGCTTGTTTCACAAATGGAGAATAACTATGAGCAAACTTCTATCAACCAGCCAAGCTGCTGAATATCTTGGTGTAAGCAAAGCCTTCCTGGAAAGAGATCGCTGGGCCGGTGCACGTATTCCCTTTATCAAGATTGGGAGTCGTGCTGTCAGGTACCGTAAAAATGATCTTGATGATTACATCAATCAACAAGTGCGTGTTTCAACTTCTCAATATGGGGAGGAATAAATGCGTCACAGAAAAACAATGTCTTTAAAAGAGTGTTCTTTAAAGAAACCACCTCGTCTCACAACAAATTTCCCTTATAAGCAAATTCCCCTTATAAGAAATTCCAGTGCTTCAAAGGGAGGTGGTAACTAATGTTTCCCTTTAAAGAAAAGAAAACTGAAACGCTTTATAAAGATTGGGGCGAACCCGGTGAGATAAAAACATCAACACCCAGAGTTGCAAGAATGACTGAGGATCTTATGCCTACTCCTTTAAAGGATTGGCTAAAGGATGTCAGTCATAGAATGCAGACTCCGGCAGACTTTTCAACAATATCCGCTGTGGTCATGTTTGCATCAGTCATTGGTTCAGCATGCTCCATAAGACCAAAACAAGAAGATAGCTGGGAAGTTATCCCCAATCTCTGGGGTGCTTGTATCGGCCAACCTTCAGTCATGCTTAAATCACCCAGCATGCAGGAGGCAATGAGCATGCTCGAGAAGCTTCAGGCTCATTATGGTGAAGAATATGAGCACCAAAAGAGCCAATTTAAAGCTGATGAGCTGGAGAGAGAATTAAAGCTAAAGGATATTGAAAGGCGAATGAAAGACCTCGCAAGAGGCAAGGGTATTACAGGAACGGTTGAAGCTGATGCGATGGCAGTATTAAAGACTGACTATGCTGAGATATCTAAAGAGCTTGAACAAACGCCTCAAAGACGCCTTTTCAAAACCAATGAAACAACTGTCCAGAGTATGACTTTAATTCAGGAGCAAAATGAGAGAGGCATTCTGGTATTTAGGGACGAGTTAGTTGCTTTGTTACTGAATTGGGACAAAGAACAAAATGCCGACGAGAGGGGCTATTTTCTTGAAGGATGGAATGGAAATGGCACTTATACGGATATGAAAATATCAAGGGGGCTGACTGAGGCAAAAAATATATGCATAAGCTTATTAGGTGGAATTCAGCCTGATAAGCTAAAACGCTACCTACTCCAAGCTATTAAAGGTAACAACGATGGACTATTGCAAAGGCTTCAGCTTGCTGTATGGCCTGAAAATCCCGATTCATGGTCATTAGTAGACCAAAAGCCAAATTATGAAGCTAGAGATCATGTTGAGGTCATTTTATTTAAACTCGCAGAATGCGATTTCAAAAAGCTTGGCGCTAATGAAAATAGCGAGAAAAATAGACCATTTTTCAGGTTCGACGTTCAGGCTCAAAAAATTTTCAATGACTGGTTAACAGAGCTACAAACTCAAAAAATACCTCAAGAAGACAATCCTCTAATGCTGGAACACTTCGGTAAGTATCGTTCACTGATGCCTAGTCTTTCGTTGATTTTCCATTGTCTGGATAGTATTGATTCAAGTTACATTGGACCGATCAAAGCCTCATCTGCTCAACTAGCTGTGCGTTGGTGTGATTATCTTGAGAGCCATGCGAGAAAGATTTATTCAATGATAGATAAAGATGAAGAGCAAGCTGCAATCATTTTAAGTAAAAAAATTGAGGCAAAGGCCTTAGCTAATCCATTTACAGCAAAAACCGTATACAACAAGGGCTGGTATGGTTTAAAAGATAGAGTTGAGGTTGAAGCTGCTTGCAGGGTACTTATAGATCAGAATTGGCTTCAAATAGAAGCCCGTGAACCCAATAGTTCAGGAGGCAGGCGCCCACTACCAATTTATAGAATCAATCCAGGTCTTTTATGAATTGATATCTTAATGTGGGCATCTAAACCAGCTAAATCAGTAAAGATGGTTTAGTTGGTTTGTCTTTAGCGTTATGAGAAATTTTTCTCTAGCTCTCTTACCACCGGCTTCAAAGAATCATTAAATTCACGAAAGTTCTTAGCATAATGCGCGCGACGATGGCAGTTGGGACACAGGCCTATAACATTCATTGGATGATCAGGCCCTCCATCGGCAACCCGATGTAGATGATGACATTCGATATATGGACCTTTCCTGGATTCAAAAGGCGCGGGCACAGCACAAGCTTCACACTTACCCCCAGCTCTTTTTCTTACATACAGCCTCAATGCTTTAGATCGGTAGTAAGCCGACTGCCTCCTTTCACTAGCATTTTTAGTATGGGAAGGCTTTTCAAGAGCAGCCTCTCTCAACTCTAGTAAAGATTTTTTTCTCAAATCTTTTGGCGAGAAAGTTGAGATTGTTGTCGTACTGCTTCCAGGAATATCAGGGCAAGAGTCAATATCAAGGTGAAATATAATTGCTGACCTATCTTCACCATGCTTATCTGGTCGAACCTCTTCGTGATACCCAAGCAACTCAGCTTGCCCCATATATCTCACATGAGCCTTCCTGGTGTATTCAAAGGCATGAATAATTTTGTTATTTGCTTTGTGATTAAGAATGGCTTTGTTGCCATTCTTCATTTGCATATCACCAACCTGCCCTTCGCCGGTATACCAAAACGTTCCATCTGGGCGGTATTCATCTTTGTAGCTGTTCTCTTCACCTTCAGATGTAAAAATAAAAATCACATCTTCATCTTGAGGAGTAGATATGCCTCCTTGAGCCTGACCTTTATACCGCCCATGTATTTCTGTCTTGCGGTGATACTCTTTCCCTATTTCAAACTTCAAACTTGTACGTCCATATCAATTAGTTGTTCAAAGAATATTAGTTTAATTGTCCCCTCATAAGGTCTGTCTGTTGTGACTCGAATTGTTGAGCCATCAGGTACTATTTTTATACCTACTGGAGAGCTCGTAATGAATGTGCAGATAGGGTTCTCGATTAAGTCATCCAGGTTTACGATATATTCCGTTAGACCAGCATCAGTTAGTGAACTACACCCTCCACTCTCATGTATTGCGACGGTGCCCGAAGTATCGAATGTAATGAATCCTCCAACTTGATGAGCCCTGAAGCTTTCAGTCTCACCGACATGAACCTTATTTTCAACTTCATAAGGACTGTCACCATAATACTTAGATGTCCTGTTCAACTCATTAATAACCGATTTGGTACTGAGCTGACTTATAGCACTCCCTGTGACTTGATATGAGACTGCTAGTTCTGAAGCTGTCATTATCGACAGACCCAAAATTCTCGAAAGTTTGGAGTGGTCAAGTTTCATTCGAAAAGCAAAATTTATAATTCAGCTTGCTAGAGAGCAGAACTAAACAGATAACTAGCTAAAAGTACTTGTGCTCCAATAGCAGCAAAGCCTATTAACAAATTTTCAGGTATTAACTCACCTGCACTCACCTCAATACCATCTACTCTGAGGCAGTACCTCATAGAAAGGGCTCTAGGATATACATTCAAATGCAGGTGATGCTTCTGACCAGGGTTTATCTCATAAGTCTTTTCATCATTCATTGAAAACCCAGAGCCCGAAGCTCTCAATATCTCTTTCTCTCCATTTTTCAGAGTAGTCTCAGTACCCCAAAAAAGTCTTTTTGGTGAAAATCTGGTTTCAACCTGGAGTTCTGTGTCTTTCCATTGAAATTTCGTTGGCATATATTCCCTTGTTGTTGATTAAAACCTCTTCAGCTTAGAAGCCGTTCTCTGCAATCTGGACAAGCCCCAGTAGCTGTTAAGTTATTGCCGCATATAACGCATTGGCCGTACTCTCCCGATGTGGTCGGTATGTTTATTTCTTTTTCAGCAGCGTCTAAAAGTCCGAGCTGTTTCAATGCTAACTCGACGGCTTTTGAGGCCTCTGATACTGAGCAACAAAAAACTTCCCCAATAGGAGCAAGCTTATCGAGCTTCTCGACCAGTATTTGATGGGTTTCTGACTCAACCAGCTCAGCGCGTTCTGTGTGATAAACAGTGCTTATTTGCCACATGCCTAAGGGCTGATTGTAATGTCTAAACAACTTAACTCGCTTCTCAAGCGAATTAATTTTTCTGGTGACTGACCCTTTTTCAGTACCAGTAACGTTCTCAACTAGCTTTTTAAGGTTCTGAAGGTGCTGCTCAGCAAAAACCACTTCTCTCTCAATAGGAGCCCTATCCCCTCCAGGGCATTCAACTCCACTTACTACATGTTGAGGAACAAGTCCTTTAGTGTTGATGAAACGCCTTCCACCGCAAACCTGGCAAGTGGCTTTTAGTCCTATCCAGATGTTATTGAGATCTCTGAGTCGATCTAGAACATTAGTCGTACTCAGAATCGTCATGCCCACTTTCACACGCTGAGCTTTGACGTTTTCAAAAATATAAACAGCGCCACAGGGATAACGATAACTGGATTCGTCCATTCAAGGCTTAGCTTCTGTAGAGTGAAGACAGAAAAAATAACATTCTAAAGACCTTGCCTCTCGAAAAGATCATCTATTTGCTCATTCTCAGCTGCATCAGAATCAGATATTCCTTTCCACCGGTGTGGATTAGATTTAGCTTCTTCTTCATATCTATCTCTGTTTGATTCAACAATTGTGTCCTTGTCGCAGCTGTAAACAACGTCCCAAACTTCAGAGTCAGAAAACTCGATTTCAATGTTATCAAGTCTACCGGTAAGAAATTCGTAGAGTTCTGAGTCCTCTATTTCATGCGTCTCCAATGCATCTGGAAAGGCATCATATTCCATTACATCTCCAGTTAAATTCGAGTGGTAGTGCTCAATCACCCTAGTTTTGAGTAAATCCTTTAAATCCTCATCAACGCACATTAAATTCAGTATGTCTGCCACATACATGAACTCATCGTTGAGATCATCCCAAGACTCATTCAACTCATTGTTTAATTTATTTCTGATGTAGCTGCTAAGTCTAGTGTCATATGGACTTAATGCCTGCATTTCTAAATTAGAAAGTAGAAACTCGAACTCCTCTAACATAATCGTGTTTTCTTGACCAAAGAAGAACCTATCCAGCAGCTCATCTAGATCATATTTGCGCAAACACTGCTCTCCTAAATTAGCAAAAACAGTGTTAAAAAGTACAAGGGTATATTGATCGAGCTTCGGAGATATCTGAGTAGCTTTTAAGTAATAATCCAACTGTCTAACTAGAACTTGCTCGAGAGCCTCTTGGCTGATGATTCCATTTCTTGAGTAATTAGCGAGGGCGATGAGGGCATTGGGACTTCTAAGGTAAGTTAAGACTTCATTCATCAACGCTGTATTAGTTGCATACTCAGAATTTACAAAGTCTCTTATTGATGGATTGAAAAGTGAATAATAGTGTTTTTTATCGTAAACCTGAGTTCTGTTGACCAGGGCTCCGGTTAACGCCTTAATTTCGGTTGTAAATGAACTACTTTTTGCTAGACCCGGTTTATTTTCCAATAACCGATAATAGAATTCCTCCAATAACCCCTCTTCTATCGGCTTCTCATTCAAAACCACAGCAAGCACTAGATATAAAGATTTTTCACTCAACTGAGAATCAAAAACTTTCCTCCAGATTTGGGATGGATTACTAAGGCTTGTTTCGATATAGCTCCAGTAGTGTTCCGGTTTGACTTCATCCAAGCGCTGACAATCAGTAATAAACTGCACCAACCTAGGGTTGAAGTTTTTGTGCACAATTATTTTTAGATATCTTTTATCTGTATATAGCTCGTTGACATATTTTGGTGTCAGATTTCCAAACCAAATGTGGTTGTATAAAATTTTTGCTTTATCAAACTTCGATAAGTTACCAACCGCCAATAAGAACTCGTTTTGAGATGTGTTCTTTTGCTCAAATATCTCGGAAAGACGCTTCGCTCTGTTGAGGATATTTGTCCGCGAGGTCAATATGAACCTCTTATTACTGCTAGATTGAACTCTTTTTATAAAGCTAACTACGTGAGAATCCTCATGAGCATTGAAAGCCTCAAGGTAGTTTGTCCCTAAAAAATCATCAAAATAAAATATCTGCTTTTTTTGAGGATCAAAAATATCCTCAGCTTCATTTAGAGAGTTCTCAATGTAAATAAATTTATAATCTTGGGCGATATATTGATAGCAAAGCTGCTCGGCCAAAAATGTTTTACCTACACCAGGTTCACCACAAATTATTACTGAGTGTAGCTCCTCAAGTTTTTTCTCAGCTTTTAGGTGACTCTCCGTCATCGCATACATTGCGAGTTTTGAGCTAATTTCTTCTATTTTGTACTGACTTCGACCATGTATCGCACTGTGAATTATTCGGTTAAGTACAGTGGTACTTGTCATCCACAATTTATAGTGCTTTTCCTCAATGTTTGGGTTATCACCCAGGAAGTCGTTAAGGTCTTCCCTGCCAACCACATCAGACTCTTTATGGATGAAAGGGCTAAAAATCGATTTTATCTTTTGCTTATTTGCCTTTGACAACTCCAAAGATGTTACAAAAATATACCTTTCCGGTGAGAGCTTTTTTACCTTCTCAACTTCTTCCTTTTGAAGGTGTGATAACAACGCAGTAATACCGGTTTTAAACCAATGCTTGCATTGAATTATGATTTCGCCACCTGTAGAGGAGAAGTATCTTCCATCAACGCCTCCATCTTTGCCTGGCTTAAAGCGCTCTACGAGAACGCCATCTCTTTTAGAAATAACATCTGCAGCCAGGACCTCGAATTCCTTGTCATTTAGAGCATGAAAATCATATTCGCTCACGAAATATCCTTTTTAACAGCACCACAATGAGTATAAGTCTACATTAGAAAATAAACCGAATTCTGTCTACATAGTGTCTACATAAGACATAAACAAAAAAGCCTTAACGCTAAAAATAACGCTAAGGCTTTGATATATATGGTGGGCCCACCAGGACTCGAACCTGGGACCAAGGGATTATGAGTCCCCTGCTCTAACCAACTGAGCTATAGGCCCGACAACTTGTTGTCTTATGACCCTTCTGAATCGAGGAAACTTCTCAATTGATCAGAGCGTGATGGGTGACGCAGTTTACGCAGTGCTTTCGCTTCAATCTGACGAATACGTTCACGTGTGACGTCAAACTGTTTACCGACTTCTTCCAAAGTGTGGTCAGTATTCATATCGATACCGAAACGCATACGCAGTACTTTGGCTTCTCTCTCGGTCAAGCCGTTTAAAACGCCTTGTGTCGCTTCACGCAGACCTTCAATAATCGCTGAATCAGATGGCGAGATGACGTTCACGTCTTCCACAAAGTCACCCAGGTGTGAATCTTCATCATCACCGATCGGTGTTTCCATCGAAATTGGTTCTTTAGAGATTTTCAGCACTTTGCGTACTTTGTCTTCTGGCATTTCAACGCGTTCAGCTAACTCATCAGGTGTTGGCTCACGCCCCATTTCTTGGAGCATTTGTCGCGCTACACGGTTGAGCTTGTTGATCGTTTCGATCATATGCACCGGAATACGAATTGTCCGCGCCTGATCCGCTATTGAGCGGGTAATCGCCTGACGAATCCACCACGTCGCATAGGTAGAGAATTTGTAACCACGTTGATATTCGAACTTATCAACGGCTTTCATCAAACCGATGTTACCTTCCTGAATCAGATCCAAGAATTGCAAACCACGGTTGGTGTATTTCTTCGCAATTGAGATAACCAAACGCAGGTTAGCTTCGACCATCTCTTTTTTGGCACGGCGCGCTTTAGCTTCGGAAATCGACATTTGGCGTGCAATTTCTTTGATTTCGGAAATCGAAAGACCACGGTCTTCTGAAATCTCAGCCAATTTGCTTTGCGCAGCAACGACTTCATCATGATGTTTTTTGATCGTTGAAGAGTAATGTTTTTTCGCTCGGATGTGCTTATCTGCCCAGTTAACGTTACTTTCATTGCCTTGGAATGAATCGATAAAATCACGGCGATTCATTCGAGCCTGATCAACAACGATGCTCATAATCGTTCTTTCTTGCTTACGAATTTCGTCGATGGTGTCGGCCATCAAGTCGTTGAGGTAGATCAGGGTCTTAGGCGTAAGTTTGAATTCCATGAACAAGTTGCTTGTTTGTTCACGCGCTTCTTCAGCAGCATCGCCAGCGGCTTTGTTGTAGGCTTTGAAGCTATCACGCAAGGCATCAAATCGCGCCTTGGCTTCTTCTGGGTCAATCTCACCAGAACCTTCTTCGTCATCACTGACGTCATCTGAATCGTCGTCATCGTCATCAGACTCGCTGTCTGACTCTTCGACAGAGACCTCTTCCTTAGCTTCTTCTTCTGCGACTTCTTCTTCAGCAACAATAAAACCTTTGATCAGCTCGTTAAGACGCATTTCACCAGCTTCAACGGCATCAAATAATTCGAGAAATGACGCAATACAGTCAGGATAGGTAGACAGCATTTGCAGGCTTTCGCGCAGACCGGCTTCGATACGCTTGGCGATAACAATTTCGCCTTCACGCGTTAGTAGCTCAACCGAGCCCATTTCGCGCATGTACATGCGAACAGGGTCAGTGGTACGGCCAAACTCACCATCGGAGCTGGCTAAAACTGCGGCAGCCTCTTCATCAGAGACTTCATCATTAGAAGAAATGGCCTCAGCAAGGCGCTCCATTTCATCGGTATCCATGCCATCTTCATGGACCATGATACCGAGGTCGCTAAACATGCTGACGATATCTTCTACCTGATCAGCATCGACTAGATCTTCTGGAAGATGATCATTAATCTCACCGTAGGTGAGATAACCACGTTCTTTCCCTAAGGCGATAAGTTCCTTAACGCGTGATTGTTGATCTTTCATGCGGCCCCTTTAAAACCCTTGACGCTAATAGTCGTGAACACTTCATTATACTGAAATGCTTAATTTTTTGCATCAAATTTAGCTAAAAACATTTACTTATACGACTTAACTTCGGCTTTTTCTGCCTCCGTTAATTCACTGAACGGCTTGCTGGTCAACTCATTGATTCGCTGGGACTTTGCTTCTTTTTGCAAACGAGAAACAATACCGGTGAGTTCGTGTTTGAGTGCATCCGCTGATAAGCTTAACGGTTGCAATGCAAGTTTCTGAAGATGCGCCCCGTTTTCTTTGTCTCGCCAGCGCTCCAGCAGGGCCGCAGTAGTTAAATGGGGATGCTGGTGCAGAGTTTCAAGCAGTTCCTGCAAAATATTCACGCCAGGCTGTTTTACCGACTGAATAGCAGCCACATCATCAATCTCACGAGCCAGTATCGGATACTGCAACACAATGGTGATAGCCATGCGAATTGGCGTCATTGTTGCCATAGCCTGTTTTTTAGCAGGACGTTTTTGTTGTTGAGCCGGTTTTTCTAAATGCTTGTTCAGAGTCGCTATATTGGTTTTGCTTAGCTCTGCTAGACGTTGTTCTAGCATATCCCGGTAAACACCAGCGGGCACATGCTTGAGATAAGGCTTGGCCATCTCAACTAATCTTGCTCGACCATCCATTGAGGCCAAATCCACTTGGCTGCCTAATGTTTCAAAAAAGAATTCGGAATAATTCTGTGCATTTACAACGCGCTCATTAAACGCCTCGGCACCTTGCTCAGAAACCAGACTGTCTGGATCTTCACCATCAGGCAGAAACATAAATTTGAGTTGCTGATTGCCGCCTAACATTGGCAACGCATTTTCAGCAGCACGCCAGGCCGCATCACGTCCCGCTCTGTCGCCATCAAAGCAGAACACCACTTCCGGCGCCGCGCGTAATAGCAAGCGAAGATGATCAGCGGTGGTAGACGTGCCTAATGTAGCAACAGCATTGGATATACCATGCTCTGCCAACGCAATCACATCCATATAACCTTCAACAATGACGATGCGCTCAAGCTTACGATTCGCTTTGCGAGCCTGATAGAGACCGTATAGCTCCGCCCCCTTATGAAAGATTGGCGTTTCAGGTGAATTCAGATATTTGGGTGTGCTGTCATCCAAAACTCGACCGCCAAAACCAATCACACGCCCTCTTCTATCCCATATCGGAAACATGATTCGATTACGAAAGCGATCGTAGGTTCGACCTTTGTCGTTTTTGATCAACAAACCGCCATCTAATAACTGCTTGGTTTGCTGTGGATTACTGCCAAACGTTCGCAACACATTATCCCAACCATCTGGTGCCATGCCGATACCAAATAACTCGACAGTTTTTTGGGAAAGACCACGTCGTTTCAGATAATCAACAAACGCTTGTCGTTGCGGATGGGTTTGCAATTGATGCACATAATATTGGCCGACCTTATCCATCAGGTCGTAAAGGCTTTGTTTAACGGGAGAAAGGCTTGCCTGTTGTGTAGTGGGCACTGTCATACCCACATGATCCGCTAGCTCCTGAATCGCTTCAGGGAAACTTAGCTGATCATATTCCATTAAAAAGCCAATCGCCGTGCCATGCGCACCGCAACCAAAGCAATGATAAAACTGCTTTTCTTGGCTTACTGTAAAGGAAGGTGTTTTTTCATTATGAAAAGGGCAGCAGGCATGAAGGTTTTTACCTGCTTTTTTGAGCGGCACACGGGTATCGATGATATCAACGATATCAACCCGTGCAAGCAGCTCATCAATGAATTGTGTGGGGATTTGTCCAGCCATAAGCGCTATTATGGCTTAAATTCGCAGTAAAGATTAACCACGTCTAGATAGACTTGGCTGCATAAGCTTTTAGTTGCTCAACGCAGCCTTAACTTGACCGCTTACCGCGCTCATATCAGCACGACCTTGGATCTTAGGACGCAGTACATTCATTACTGCTCCCATGTCTTTAATGCTGGAAGCGCCCGCTTCAGTAATCGCTGCCTGGACGGCTTCCGCAATTTCTTCTTCGCTCAATGCTTCAGGCAAGAACTCTTCAATAATGACTAGTTCTGCCTTTTCAATCGATGCCAGATCATCACGGCCCGCATTTTCATATTGATCCAATGCTTCACGACGTTGCTTGGTCATTTTAGTCAGGATGACAATAATGTCGTCATCTGACAGATCCGCGCGGTTATCCACCTCAACCTGCTTGATGGATGCGGTAATTTGACGCAACACATTCAGACGATCTTTGTCTTTGGCGCGCATCGCGTCTTTGACATTATCCTGAATGGTGACCTTTAATGGACTGGCTTCAGCTGGCATAGTCTTAATCTAAATTGCGTGATTAGTACAAACGAATACGGCTTGCGTTTTCACGAGACAATTTCTTTTGATGACGCTTAACTGCCGCTGCTGCTGCGCGTTTACGAACAGTTGTTGGCTTTTCATATGCTTCACGAGCACGTGCTTCAGCAACAGTACCGGCTTTTTCACAAGCACGTTTGAAGCGACGCAAAGCTACGTCAAATGGTTCGTTCTCTTTAACTCTAACTGCAGGCATTCAATGCTCCCTAAACAATTCTTGTACGGAAAACCCCCAATTGTACGAAATATCTACCAGAAAGCAAACAGTTAAATCACTTTATTTCAAAAAAAGGCATAATACTTCTGTTTAGATTAATAGCCTGGATAAGAAATGCGCGTTTTAGGAATCGAATCATCTTGTGATGAAACTGGTGTGGCCTTGTATGACACAGAGCAGGGCTTGTTGGCTCATGCCTTGTTCAGCCAGATCGATCTTCATGCTGAGTATGGTGGTGTGGTTCCGGAACTTGCCTCACGCGACCATATTCGCAAAACCTTACCGCTTATTGATGAAGTTCTGAACTCTGCGGGTTTAACCACACAAGATATTGACGCCGTTGCTTACACCGCAGGCCCAGGCCTTGCCGGCGCGTTACTGGTTGGCGCCGCGATAGGTCGTAGTGTGGCTTGGGCACTTGATAAGCCGGCATTAGCCATTAACCATATGGAAGGCCACTTATTATCGCCATTGCTTGAAGATCGCTCCCCGGCGTTTCCCTTTGTGTCTTTATTAGTATCGGGCGGCCATACCTTGCTGGTTGATGTAAAAGCTGTCGGTGACTATGAGTTACTGGGCGAATCTGTAGATGATGCGGTTGGTGAGGCCTTTGATAAAACAGCAAAGCTTCTAGGCATGGATTACCCTGGCGGCCCTTATTTGGCAGCAAAAGCGGAAGAGGGTACTGCTGACCGATTCGAGTTTCCACGCCCCATGACCAACCGACCAGGTCTCGATTTCAGTTTCAGTGGCTTAAAAACCTTTGCTATGAATACCTGGCTGGACAGTGATAAAACCGAGCAAGATAAAGCTGATATTGCCTTAGCATTTCAAACGGCTGTCGTGGAGACATTAGCCATTAAATGCCGCCGCGCCCTGAAACAAACCGGTCATAAACGCTTGGTGGTCGCCGGTGGCGTCAGTGCCAATAAAGCGTTGCGCACTAAGCTTGATGCGATGCCGGGTGTCGATGTGTTTTACCCGCGCCAACAATTTTGTAGTGATAATGGCGCCATGATTGCCTTCGCAGGGGCAATTCGTCAGCAGGCGATGGTCAAACAAGATGCGCCCAGTTTCAGTGTTCGCCCGCGCTGGCCGCTGAATGAATTAACACCACCTTAAGACTTTTCTTCTTCGCGGCTGAGTAGGCGGCGAATATTGCTGTGATGGCGGGCAATTAGCATCAGCGCTATCAGCAAAATCAGCCAGCGTGCTCCAGCGCTCTCGATCAGCCACAAACTATATAGCGGTGTTAAGGCTGCTGCGGTCAGTGCTGACAGGGAAGAGAGCCGGCTGATCGCAAACACCAACAACCAAGTGGCGAGTCCCGCTGATGCCAAAAGCGGCGACAATGCCAGAAAGCCACCCAAAGCGGTGGCGACCCCTTTACCACCTTTAAATTGAAAAAATACCGGGAATAGGTGTCCTAAAAATGCCGCAAAGGCGGTAGCAGCCACCCACACCATCGTTAAGCCCAAAAGATGGGCAACCAACACCGGTATAACACCTTTGAAGACATCAATAATCAGCACTGTCGCAGCCAGCTTTTTACCACCGAAACGCAATACATTAGTAGCGCCGGGGTTACCTGAGCCCTGTGTACGTGGATCAGGCAGGCCACCAAGTTTGCAAAGCACAATGGCACTGTTCAGAGAGCCGATTAGATAAGCAGCCACAAGCAGCGTTATGGGTAAAGCGAGCGTTTCAAGCATGGTATGATGCTTCCTATTTAGTTTTTGCGACATTATAGGTCGCAAAACGATGATTGCCACCCTCAAAGCAGCATGCAGATGGATAAAATATTTCTCAACGACCTTAGCATTGACACCATTATCGGTATTTACGACTGGGAGCGCCAAACCCAGCAAACGCTGACCTTTGATCTTGAAATGGACTGGGATATCCAGCCCGCAGCAGCGACTGAAGATATCAGTAAGACCTTGGATTATGGTGCCATTGCGCAAACCATTGTGGCTTTTGTTAAAGCCAGTGAGTACCAATTAATCGAAACATTGGCAGAAGATCTCAGCGCGATGTTACTAGCGCAGTATCCTATTCCCAAACTAAAGTTAACCCTGAGCAAACCCGTTGCCCTGCATGGTCAAAATACGGCTCGCATTGTGATTGAACGGCCGCGCGGATGAGTCAATGCAGGACCGGCTATCTGCTGGGATTAGGCAGCAATATCGCACCGTTTGAAAACTTTGCCCAAATGACGACCTTGTTACTCAAATGCTTTGAAAAAATCAGCATGAGCAGGGTATTACATATTCCACCAGTGGGAATGAACAGTCAGCATTATTTTCTCAATGCGGTCGCTTTTATCGAAACCGATCTCAAACAAGACGATCTCAAACATATCTGTAATCAGATTGAAATCGCCTTGGGCAGGGATCGTGACGATCCCGATAGCAAACATAAAGATCGACCAGCCGATCTTGATATCCTTGCTTATCTGGAGTTTCCCCGTGACATCAATCGTGAGGCCAACAGCATCACTGATGAGTATTTTTTATACCCGCTGATTGATGAAATAAAAGCCTATTTGAATGATAAACCTTGTCAAACAGGCATTCAAAAGGGGGCTGAAGTTACCGTTGGCAATTTAACGTTTGGACAAACGGCGACCACCATCTACCGGAATTGAAACACCGGTTAAAAATGGATTAATCAGCAGGCTTTTCACTGCAAGATAAACGGGCTCAGCACCACCTTCCCGCGCCAACGGCGTCTCTTGCATCATGTTGTTTCTGACTTCTTCTGAATGTGACTCAGTAAATAACACTGGTCCGGGTGCAATTGCATTCACCTTAATGTCAGGGGCGTACTTTTTCGCCAATACCAGCATCATATTGTGTAAACCCGCCTTAGTCGTGCCATAAATATCAAAGCGTGGCGTGGGGTTCTCGACATTGATATCCGTTATATGAATGATGTCTGCCGGATCATTATTGTCGCCATGCAAACGGTCATGCAGGCCCTGATTAATAAGATACGGTGCCATCATATGTGCATAAAAAAAGGTTTCATATTGTTCAGCCGCCTGTGCTAAATCGTCATCGGTCGGGAAAAAGCTGGAGGCGTTGTGGATGATGGCTCTGAAGTCTTGATACTGCTTGCGCAGTCGGGCCACAAACTCAAGAATACTGTCGCGACTGTCAAAGTTGGCGCGGATGGTTTCAACCCCCATTGCTTTCAATTCTTGGACACCTTCGGTCTCACTACGGTAATGTGCTAACACCGAATAACCGTCTTGATGCAAACGTTTCGCGAGATGCAAGCCAACTCGACGACTGGCACCGGTAACAAGAACCTTTTTTTGCAATGGTTTATCCTCAGAAATGAATGACACAATAACAATAGCTGCTGACAACATGCTGGCGCAACAACATAGTGACCAGCTTAAAGCGTTGATTACTGCTGAGATTGAGCAGCAGGGCGGTTTTATCAGTTTTGCCGACTATATGCAGCGTTGTCTCTACCAGCCAGGGTTCGGTTACTACAGTGCTGGCAGTCATAAACTGGGGCAGGGTGGTGACTTCACCACCGCGCCTGAAATCAGCCCTTTATTTGGCTATGCTGTGGCTAATCAGGTTCATGATGCTTTGCAACAATGCACCAGCAAACATATTCTCGAATTTGGTGCTGGCAGTGGTCAGCTTGCCATCGCCATGCTAACTCAGCTTGAGAGCCTAAACGCGCTTCCTGAGCGCTATTTTATTCTCGAGATCAGCGCCGATCTGCAAGCACGACAACTGCAACTGATTGAGCAACAACGCCCCGATCTTGCTGATCGTGTTGAGTGGATACAAACTCTGCCCGACGTGTTTAACGGTGTCATGCTGGCCAATGAAGTCTGTGATGCTATGCCAGTCCATTTACTGCGACTGACAACCTCAGGCATGTTTGAGCGTGGTGTCAGCATTGAAAACGGCCACTTCATCTGGCAGGACAAAAAACTGGCTCATCCGCGACTTATTGCTTTTGCTGAGCGAATTAACGAGCCATCACAGGCCGAAGACTACCTTACCGAAGTCAATCTCAACGCTGTTGACTGGATGCAAACAGCCGCCGCCTCACTGCAACAGGGTGCTATTTTCATCATTGACTATGGTTACCCGTTTAACGACTACTATGCCGCTGAGCGAGTACAAGGAACGCTGCGTAGCTATTATCGCCAGCAGGCTATTGATGATCCGCTACAACTTCCCGGTCTACAAGATATAAGCGCGCACGTGGACTTCACCACGCTAGCGGAAACCGCGCTGGAAGGAGGTTGTCACGTGGCAGGATTTCATGAACAAGGTGACTTCTTAGTGGCGGCCAACATCACGCAGATAGCCGCTCAACTGGAGGCCAAAAAAGATGCGCTAAGCTGGCTTCAACATAGCGCCGCGCTAAAACAACTCTTAATGCCGCATGTCATGGGCTATCAATTTAAAGTATTAAGTTTAAGCAAAGCGATTGAACTATTACCGCGTTTGCAGTTACAAGATCGCCGCTACCAGCTATAAAAAAAGGAGCCCGAAGGCTCCTTTTAAACGTTGATGAAGTGACGGTTTATTCCGCTTTCGATTCATCAAGCTGTTTTTGCAGTTTGTCGAGCTTATCGCTCATTTCAAACAGTACTTCTTTGATATTCGCCATGTCATCACGCAGGTTATTTGTTTCTTGCGTGTTGCGTGCAATGGCTTCTTTTTGTTCAGGCGTCAAAGAGCCGCCTTGCTGCGCCTCTGCTTCACGCTCTGCCGCTGTTGCCAACACGGTAGGAATATCAATAACAATCCAGTCACTACGCTCTTCACCGGTTTTAGGGTCAACGTAATAAGATTGGCCATTGTCTAAAACGATGGTTCTATCTGGTTCTGAATCGCTACGACGAGTACCCGGTAACAGTGGATTTGTTCTGCGATCGATAGGCTGATTAGTGATGGGATCTTTTTCTCGGTAAACCTCTCTCACTTTACCGAAAATAATATTCAAACGACCGCCACTATAGAACACACGACCCGTGTTGGTTTCTCTTTCCGCTGCTAATGCACTTCTATGTGTACCGATAGTCACAAACGTCACATCTTGACTTGATTCAGCCCGCGACAGCCCCGATGCCAATGATGTGCTCAAGACCTGTAGCTCACCAGGCGAAAATAGCGGTGTTTGGCGCTCTTGGAACAATACCGTATCGGTGATGTACATTGATTCAAGAATCGTGCGCAGGTTCTCCGATGAAATAGCGAGGGGATGATCGTTAGCTACGCCTGCGACATCTCTTTCTTGAATCTGGACATTTTGCAAACCCGCTTCAAAGACGGTTTTGCCTTCCAGAGAAATTTCAACTTCGTCTTTCTTTGGCGAACTACCGCAGCCTGCCAGTCCCAGACTGAGCATCATGACCGTGGCAATCGTTGTGCTGTACTTCAATATGCCTCGCATAGATTGTTCCTCTTTAGTTAACCTGGTTTCCTGCAGGATGCAGCAACTCTGCTTTTTGTTCCCTGCACAATAATGTTTGTACCGACTCGCGCGGATCGTACCCTTCGAACAAGATTTTGCATACCTGTTCAACAATAGGCATTTCCACACCGACCTGCTCCGCACGTAATAAAACTTCTCGAGCAGCATGCATGCCTTCTACTGTTTTGCCAACCGTTTTGACTGCATCAGCAACACTAAGCCCCTTACCCAGCGCCAAACCTAATTGCCGATTTCGACTTTGATCGTCGGTACAGGTCAGAATTAAATCACCAATACCCGACAACCCGAATAAGGTTTCCGTTTCTGCGCCTAAGGCTGCTGCCAGACGTCGTATTTCTGCCATACCTCGGGTGATAAGCGCTGCGCGCGCATTCGCGCCGTAACCCAAGCCATCAGAAATACCCGCGCTGATAGCCAACACATTTTTTACCGTACCACCGATTTGCGCGCCCAGTACGTCATGCGTTGTGTACACCCGCAGCGTCGGGGAGTGCATCAGCTCTGCGAGATCCTCTAATAAACCCTGGTCGGGTGAAGCCAGTGTCACTGCTGTCGGCAAATTGTCAGCGACTTCCGCAGCAAATGAGGGCCCAGAAAGTACTGCTAGTGGTTGTTGAGGCCCAAGAATCTGCTTTGCAGCATCAAACAAAAATTGCCCTGTTTCCGGCGTCAGTCCCTTGGTCGCCCAACTTACCGGTGTCGATGCTTTCAGTACTGGTTGTAATGCTTTCAAGGTTGCAACAAAAGCAGTACTTGGCACTGAAATCAGGACATGTTGGCAAGCTTTAGCAGCCAATTCAAAATCGTCAACTATTGCCAGACTATCAGGGAACCGCACACCCGGCAGATACCGACCGTTTTCACGTGACTGTTTCATTTCTGCCAGCTGTGCCTGATCTCTTCCCCACAACCAGACTTCTTGACCAGTTCTAGCAATGGCCATCGCCAAAGCCGTGCCCCAGGCACCAGCGCCAATAACCAGCGTAGGAGAAAGTTTAGCCTGCGTCGTCACAAACTTGTCCGGTATTAATGAGTCGCTTGTGATTGAGCTGCTTCAGCTTGTTTCTGAGCCTGCTCTTTCTGATGCATGTACATCGCGTCAAAGTTAACCGGAGACAGCACTAATTGTGGGAAACCACCTTTAGTCACTAAATCAGATACCACTTCACGAACGAATGGGAACAGGGTGTTCGGGCAGTAGCTGCCTAACAATGGGCCCATTTCTTCATTGCTGTAACCAGTCAATGTGAAGATACCAGCTTGTTTCACTTCTACCAGAAATGCTGTTTTGTCACCCACTGTCGCGGTAACCGTCACTGTCAGGATAATTTCGTGATTATCATCGTCGATGCGGTTGTAACCATTGCCCAGCTGCAGATCCAGCTTTGGACGCCACTCTTCACGGAACATTTCCGGTGAGTTTGGCGACTCGAATGACACATCTTTTGTGTAGATTTTTTGAATGATAAAGCGTGGTTTTTGCTCTTCGCTAGCTGCTGTATTTTCTTCAGCCATGATTATTCCTTCTCTATAACGTTATGATTGTGCCAACAGGCTGTCGAGCTGCTTGGAGCGATCAATCGCAACCAAATCGGTGTAACCGCCTACGGCTTTATTATTGATAAAAATTTGTGGCACCGTTCGTTGCTGACTTTTTTTCATCATTTCTTCGCGTTTTGACGGATCTAAATCCACACGAATTTCCTGATAGTCCACGCCTTTACGTTCAAGCAACTGCTTCGCCATAACGCAATACGGACAATGCGCGGAAGAATAAACGATTACCTTAGCCACAAAAAAACCCCTGCCATTTCTGAAAATTTAGTTGAACAGAGGCAGTTTAGCCTCTTTCCAAGCATGCAAACCGCCTGTTAACACATAGACTTGTTCAAAGCCTTTTCCTCGTAACTGTTTAGCGGCGCTACGAGCACGCTGACCACTGGCACAGACGATCACCACTGGTTGCGTTTTGTCCTTAAGTTGTTTTGACTCTTCTGCCAGTTGCGACAATGGCAGGTTTAACGAATCGGCAATGTGCTCTTTTTCGTACTCTGACGGATCTCGCACATCGACAAATTTACCTTTGTTCTGATTCACCAGTCTAACGGCCTGCGTCGCGCCCAGTGGCTGCAGACCACTTAGTCTGCGGTTTATTGAGTCAGAAAAGACCAGCCACGCCAGAATCACAAAGGCCGAGACCAAAATCCAATGATTAACAATAAACTCACCCACGTTTTCCATAGCACCCCTTCATGCAGACTAAACAGTTATTTTTTGAAAATAAATACTATCTCAGCCACTCGCTTTTGATTCGATAGCGCACGGTGAGACTCAAACGTTATTTATATCTTGGCTGTGACAGCACCCGCAAAGCATAGCGCAGAAAATCGATTAAGCCTTCGCGCCCCGCCTACTGATGCAGCGCCAATCCAGCGCATTCAATATTGTTGCGACTTGCGATAGTATCTTGCCTATTGGCCAAAACCAAGCTTCAGCCCACGACTCGTTGCGACTGTATTTCATCACAAAAGCCCATATAATACACGGCATCAACTTTGAATTACATATAACACAACGGTCAGCCACAATAGAGCCTGATCACTTCTAGCTTTAAGGATTATTTAATGACTCACCCACACCGACCATTGGCGCTAATTATTCTTGATGGATGGGGTTACAGTGAAGACCCGGACAATAATGCCATCCTTGCAGCAAATACGCCCGTTTGGGATAAACTCTGGCAGCAATATCCGCACACCTTAATCCACGCTTCAGGAGCCGGTGTCGGTCTCCCCGGCGATCAAATGGGTAACTCTGAAGTTGGCCACCTTAATCTGGGAGCGGGCAGGGTCGTCTATCAGGAATTCACACGCATTAGCAAAGCCATCGAAGAGGGTGCATTCTTCGATAACCCCGTGTTATCTGAGGCGGTCGACAAAGCCGTGGCCAACAACAAGGCTGTGCATATCTTCGGTCTGTTGTCAGACGGTGGCGTACACAGTCACGAAACGCATATTCATGCGATGGTGGAAATGGCAGTACAACGTGGGGCAGAAAAAGTCTATGTTCACGCCTTTTTAGATGGTCGTGATACCCCACCGAAAAGTGCTCAATCAGCGCTTGATGCCCTCGAAAAAACCTTTGAAAAATGTGGTAAGGGGCGTCTAGCAACCTTGGTAGGCCGGTTTTATGCAATGGATCGTGACCAACGTTGGAATAGGGTTGAAGAAGCCTACAAACTCATCGCTGAGGGGCAGGGTGCCTATCATTTCGCCACTGGCAGTGAAGGCTTGGCAGCCGCTTATGAGCGTGAGGAAACCGACGAGTTCGTTAAACCGACTACGATAGGCGATGCGGCGCCCGTCGAAGATGGAGACAGTATCGTCTTTATGAATTTCCGTTCGGATCGTGCCCGTGAATTGACCGAATGCTTTATCAAACCGGAATTTGACGGCTTTACATTACCCCGCCATATCAAGCTTGCCAGCTTTGTCACACTGACAGAATACAAAAAAGACTTTGCTGTACCAGTCGCTTTCCCAACCGAAAAGATGAACAACATCTTAGGGGCTTACTTGTCGTCGTTAGGCCTCAAGCAGCTGCGTATTGCGGAAACAGAAAAATATGCCCATGTAACCTTTTTCTTTAATGGTGGTCTTGATAAACCCTTTGACGGTGAAGATCGCATTTTGATCCCCTCACCCAAAGTCGATACCTACGATCAACAACCAGCAATGAATGCGCCGGAAGTCACTGAGAACTTGGTTGAAGCCATTCAAAGCAAAAAATACGATGTCATTATCTGTAACTATGCTAATGCCGACATGGTGGGACATACCGGAAACTTTAATGCCGCTGTTGAAGCCATTGAAGCGCTGGACACTTGCCTTGGTAAAGTCTGGGGAGCATTAGAACAGGCCGGAGGCGAAATGATCGTGACGGCGGACCATGGTAATGCTGAACGCATGGTCAATCATGAAACCGGACAGGCTCATACAGCTCATACAAACAATGTTGTTCCGCTTATATTTGCTGGACGTAACGCCACCTGCCATGAAAACGGTACTTTGTCAGATATTGCACCGACCATGTTGTCGTTAATGGATCTGCCTATTCCGGCAGAAATGAGCAAACACTTATTAATTGAAGAAAAGGCATAAAGCCACTGTGTTGACGCGTTCTTTTCAAGCTCTGGCGCTGTTGCTGGTCTGCACCGGCGCTTATGCCGCACCTGACTCCGCACAACAGTTGGATTCTGTTCGTGAGGAAATCAAAACGCTCAATGCTGATTTGTCAGCACAAAAAGCCAGCCGCGAAGAACTCTACGCAGAGCTGAAAAAGCAAAGTCGGAGTGTCTCGACGCTCAACCGTAAACTACGGGATTTACAGCAACAGATTCAGCACAAAGATGCTGAACTCAACCGCTTGCGTACACAAATGGGGATCAAGGAAGAAGAGCAAAGCCAGCAGCTTGAGGCGCTTTATGCTCAGATCCGAGCCGCCTTTATCAATGCTGAGCCCAGCTATCTCGAAATGCTACTCAATCAACAGGATATTGCCACCATCAGTCGCGGCAGCACCTATTTTCGTTATTTTCATCAAGCTCGTGAAACCCAGATCGATCAGATCAACACCCTGTTACGCCAGCTTACTGAAGAACAAAAAGCGGTGTTACTGGCTCAGCAATCATTAGAGACCTTGCTGGAAGAGCAAAAACATCAGCAACTGAAGTTGCAACAGGAAACGGAAAAACGCCAGGCCACCTTAGCGGCGTTGGATAAAACCATTTCCGGTAAAAATGCACAATTGAGCTCCTTGCAGGAAGAAGAAAAAAACCTGCAAAATTTACTTGATTCTCTGGCAAGAGAAGAAGCCAAACGCCAACAACAGGCAAAGCAAGCACAAAGCAAAGCCCCCACTCAAAAAACTGTTACAGCCGTGAAACCAAACACACCTTTTTCACGTCTGACTGGTAAGCTCAGCTGGCCGGTGAACGGAAAAGTGCTGGCGCGCTATGGTAGCCTACGAAATCTTGGTAAACTCAAGTGGCAAGGCATTGTCATCGCCTCACCAACAGGCAATGAGGTCACAGCCACGGCATCGGGCAGAGTGGTGTTTGCCGACTGGCTAAGAGGGTTTGGCCTGCTAATCATCATTGATCATGGCGAACAATACATGACGCTGTATGGTAATAATGAAAGCCTGCTACGCGAAGTAGGAGATGTTGTCCAAGCCGGTGATACGATTGCCCAATCGGGTGAACAAGGAATTCGCGGGCTGGCCGGATTGTATTTTGAAATCCGTCATCGTGGCAGCCCCACCAACCCAATGAAATGGTTGGGAACACAGGGCTGATTGATTAATCTATAAGGAAAGAATATGAGCTTGTTTAAACGTGATTTCGGACTGATAACCAGCGGCGTAATTCTTGGTGCCACGCTGGTCTTCGGCCAAATGGTCTTTGCAGATAAAGAGGCTGTGAAACCGGATCTTCCGCTTGAAGATCTACGTACTTTCTCCGAAATTTTTGGCCGTATCAAAAGTAGTTACGTTGAACCGGTCGAAGACAAACAACTCATCGAAAGTGCGATCCGCGGTATGTTATCCGGCTTGGATCCACATTCCACTTATTTAGATTTGGACGATTTCAAGGATCTCCGCGAAGGTACCTCGGGCGAGTTTGGTGGCTTAGGCATTGAAGTCAGTATGGAAGATGGCTTTGTTAAAGTGGTCGCCCCCATTGATGACACCCCGGCAGCCGAAGCTGGCATCAAACCCGGTGACCTGATTATTCGTCTAGATGACACTCCTGTTAAGGGCATGACACTCAACGATGCCGTCGATATTATGCGGGGTAAACCGGGTAGTAAGCTGTTACTCACCATCATCCGTGAAGGGGCAGACAAGCCACTAAAAGTCGAGTTAACTCGCGCAATCATTAAAGTTGAAAGTGTGAAGAACAAAATGCTGGAGCCGGGCTACGGTTACGTCCGTATCTCTACCTTCCAGTCGCGAACCGGTGCCAGCTTGCGCGAAGCCATCAGTGATCTGAAAAAAGAAAACGATGGCAAACTCAACGGTATGGTGCTTGATTTACGTAACAATCCAGGCGGTGTTTTGGATGCCGCTGTCGATGTGTCAGATGCCTTCATAACCAAAGGCATGATTGTCTATACCGAAGGCCGTATTGCAGACTCTGAACAAAAATTCCACGCAACGCCCGATGATCTACTTAAAGGTGCACCGCTGATTGTTCTTGTTAATGGCGGCTCGGCATCAGCCTCTGAAATCGTCGCAGGGGCATTACAAGACCAGAAGCGTGCCATCATTCTGGGTAGTAAAACCTTCGGTAAAGGCTCAGTACAAACGGTGATGCCTTTGACCAATGACACCGCTGTGAAAATGACTACTGCGCGTTACTTCACGCCATCGGGTCGTTCTATTCAGGCAGAAGGTATCGTGCCGGATATCGAGATTAATGGCATTCGCGTGGCATCCGTTGAAGACAGCGAGTTCACGCCGCTACGTGAACGTGATCTGGCCCATCATCTGGAAAATGGTGAAGCAGAAAACGGTGAAGAAAAGACCGAACAACCGGTGACTGAAAACGCTGAGAGTACTGAACAAACTGACGAAAATACGGAAGCGGAAGCAGAACAACCACTTGAAGTCAGCGATTATGTGTTGTCTCAAGCCTTGAACTTATTAAAAGGCATGACCATCCTGAATCGATAATATCTCGGGAGTTATCAATGTCGAAGGTGCTGATACCTCTGGCAGACGGCTGCGAAGAACTCGAAGCCGTCACGCTGATTGATTTGCTCAGAAGGGCTGGCATCACAGTCACAACGGCGAGCCTGTCAGCTCAACGGCAACTCACTGCCAGCAGGCAAGTTGGCTTAGTGGCCGATTGCCTGCTCGACGAGGTCATCAACAATGATTTCGACATGATAGTACTGCCAGGTGGGCAACCGGGTACTGACAATCTAAATAATGATGAGCGTATTCATCTTCTCGTCACACAATTCCAGCAGGCTGGAAAATATATTGCCGCGATTTGTGCCGCTCCTATCGTACTAGCAGATGCCGGCGTATTATCAGGTCGCCATGCAACCAGTTATCCTGGCGCCTTAGATCCACAAAAATGGTCCGATATCAGCATCAGTAACGACGCCATTGTTATGGACGACTTTATACTGACCTCCAAAGGTCCGGGAACGGCGATGGATTTCGCCTTGTTAATTATTGAACTATTGACTGATAAAACCACACGCGATGAGGTTGAAGCAGGACTGGTTCGTAGCTGAAAATACGACTCATATGGCATCACTGAAAGCGTCTGACTTATCAATCCTGCTGGTGGAACCTTCAGCCATGCAACTCAAACTCATCATGCGGCATCTGAGTGAAGAAGGTATACAAAAAATCGACGGCGTAGCTAACGCTGCAGATGCTTTAAAACACATTAGCCAATACCCGCCTGACTTGGTTATCAGTGCCATGTATTTGCCCGATATGACGGCGAATGAGCTGATAGCTGAAATACAGCAGCAACACAGTCAAGTCATCCCCTTTATGCTGATTTCCAGCGAGACCGCCGCTCGCGCACTAGAGCCAGTAAGGCAAGCCGGGGTGATGGCCATTCTGCCTAAACCTTTCAACCGAGACGATTTACAACGGGCGATTCGTGCAACGCTGGATGTCATTGATCCAGAAGAAATACAGCTACAAAACTATGATGTCAGCGAATTGAACATCTTACTGGTAGATGACAGTTTCACCTCGCGTAACCATATCTCTCGGGTATTGAACAGCATGGGGATTGATCATATCGATCATGCTGAAAATGGCCGTGAAGCAGTTGAATTGTTAGCGGCACGTAAGTATGACCTGATTGTCACCGATCTGAATATGCCGGAGATGGATGGTGAACAGTTAGTGCACTATGTTCGTGACGAAATAGGGGATGTGATGGTGCCGATATTAATGGCGACCACGGAGAATAATCAAGCCACATTGGGCAACGTCCGCCAGGCCGGTGTCTCAGCAATTCTCGACAAACCTTTTGAACCACAAGTCATACGTGACATTCTCTATCGCATGCTCGATGAGTAACTACTTACTTACATTTATCCCCTTTTGCTGTCCTAACTCAACAAAGCGCTGCATATAGACGACATCCTGTTCACCTTCCCGCATGGCTGCGAATAAGGTTTTCATCACGCCTTTCTTGCCTAATTTCAGCACTTTCACTGCCATATTTTTCTGATAAAACTGAGCGAGCCAATGAGGTAAAACCGTCACACCACGCTGTAAGCCCACCATTTGTATCATAATATCAATCGACTCCATGGCTTTATGTCTGGGGCTGACACCTGCCGGCGTCAGAAATTGGCTATACACATCCAGACGCTCATGAGGCACCGGAAAGGTTAACAGCAACTCATTCGTCAACGCCTCTGCCTCAATCTCGTCATATACCGCCAGTGGATGATCTGCCGCGACCAGTAAGACTAGTTCATAATCAAACAACGGGGCATATACCAAGCCTTCTCGCTTTACTATGTCGGGCGTCACCAATAAATCGATATGAAAATTAAGCAAACCTTCCAAACCGGAAAACTGGAATTTATGCACGATATCAACATCCATTTTTGGCATCGCGATCAGGTAATCTGACAAAATACCTTTCAACCACTCATAGCAGGGATGGCACTCAACCCCGAGACGAAGTATCCCTTGCTGGCCCTCACCATACGCTCGCAGCGTATTCTCAGCTTGCTCCAGTACCGGCAAAACCTGTCCTGCAACCCGCAGCAGCAACTCACCGGCCTGTGTAAGACGTAATTTACGTCCTTGTCGCTCCCATAAAGACACTTCCAGCTTCTGCTCTAAATAACGCATCTGGTGCGACAACGCGGGTTGTGTCACAAACAAGGCATTGGCGGCGGCAGTCAGGCTGCCGTGGTCAGCCAAGGCCTGAATAATTCGGAGATGGTTTCGCTCTATCATCTATGAGTTTTTCTTATAGGTTTGTTAAAAAATATCATTATTACTTATATGTCACTGTCTTTACAATGGCGCCACTCAGCTATTTTGTAAGGACATAATTATGGTAACAACACACAACCTCGGCTTTCCCCGCATTGGTAAAAACCGTGAATTAAAATTTTCTTTAGAAGCCTATTGGCGCGGTGAGACAAGCTTAGTCGATCTGGAAAAAACAGCTCAGGACTTGCGTCAAACACACTGGCTTAGCCAGCAGCATCTTGATTGGGTGCCTGTCGGTGACTTTTCCTTTTATGACCACGTATTAGACACCAGTCTGTTAGTCGGTAATTTGCCTAAACGTAGCGATGCCAGACTGGGAGATGTTGATCGCTACTTTCAGGCAGCACGCGGGCAATCCTCAAAAAATCTCGAACAAACGCCAATTGCAGCGGCTGAAATGACCAAGTGGTTTGATACCAATTATCACTATATGGTGCCGGAATTTGATCAAGACACCCAGTTCCAGCTTCATGCTGAGCGCTATCTTGCTCAATACCAAGAAGCCGTCAACCAAGGTGTGAATGCAAAACCCGTATTATTAGGTCCGGTCAGCTACCTTTGGCTGGGAAAAGCTAAAGATGATATTGATAAACTGGCACTGTTAGATAGCCTATTACCGGTTTATGAGCAATTATTGATAGCCTTGGCCGATGCTGGCGCGGAATGGGTTCAGATTGATGAACCGATTTTGGCCACAGAACTGGGTAGTGACTGGCAGCATGCATTAACACAAGCGTATTTTTCCCTGCACAAAACACCGGTCAAACTATTATTAGCAAGCTATTTCGGCCCTCTCAGGGAAAACCTGAATCTGGCTTGCGAATTAGCCACAGCCGGTTTACACATTGATGCCATCAATGCCGCTGATGAATTCGTCAACGTTGTCGACTGGTTACCACCACACAAAGTCCTTTCCTTAGGTGTTATCAATGGTCGTAATATCTGGAAAACTGACTTAAACAGTACGCTTGATAAGCTAGAACCTATACACCAAAGGCTCGGCGATCGGCTTTGGTTAGCGCCGTCATGCTCTTTGTTACATGTCCCCGTTGATCTGGAACAGGAAACAACGCTGGATACAGAGATTAGAAACTGGCTGGCCTTTGCCAACCAAAAGCTTAATGAGCTATCCATCCTGGCGCAGGCATTGAGCTCCGGCAGACAAGCCGTCGCTGAAGAGCTAAACGCTAATGCCGAAGCTATTCTCAGCCGCCAACACTCAAAACGTGTTCATAAAAAAGCGGTACAAACGCGACTGGAAAATATTTCCAGCGACATGGCACAACGCCAACAGCCTTATTCTGAGCGGGTGGGCTTACAACAAAAACAGTTTGTTTTGCCGTTATTCCCAACCACCACAATAGGCTCTTTTCCACAAACACCGGCAATAAGACAAAGCCGCCGACTATTTAAAAAGGGTGAGTTGGATCAACAACGCTACCACGCTGATATGAAAGCACAGATCGAGTTAGCGATCAGAGAACAAGAAGCAGTAGGGCTGGATGTACTCGTTCATGGTGAAGCCGAGCGTAACGACATGGTCGAATATTTCGGTGAACAGCTTGAAGGCTATATCTTTAGTCGCCTTGGCTGGGTGCAATCTTATGGTTCGCGCTGTGTTAAGCCGCCAATTATCTTTGGTGATATTGAACGCCCCCAAGCAATGACCGTGGACTGGATAAACTATGCTCAATCGCTTACAGACAAGCCGGTAAAAGGCATGCTGACCGGACCTGTAACTATGCTGAACTGGTCGTTTGTGCGTGATGATCAGCCGCGCTCTGTGACCTGTCAGCAGCTAGCACTGGCTATTCGTGATGAAGTCCAGGATCTGGAACAAGCCGGTGTCAAAATCATCCAAATTGATGAAGCAGCTCTACGTGAAGGCTTACCTTTACGTCAAAACGACTGGCAGACCTATCTCGATTGGGCTGTATTTAGTTTCAAACTATCCGCGAACGGCGTTGCCAATGAGACTCAAATCCATACACACATGTGTTATTCAGAGTTCAATGACATTATCGAGTCGATTGCTGCTATGGATGCCGATGTCATCACTATAGAAACATCTCGCTCTGATATGGAGCTGCTGGATGTCTTTAACGCTTTTGATTATCCGAATGAAATCGGGCCAGGCGTCTATGACATTCACAGCCCGAATATTCCATCAGTTGCATCGATTTGCCAGTTGATGGAAAAAGCAGCACAGCGTATTCCACCAGAGCGTTTATGGGTCAATCCTGATTGTGGTCTTAAAACGCGGCAGTGGACCGAAGTCAAACCCGCACTTGAAGCGATGGTTAACGCTGCCAGACAATTACGCCTAGATGTTGCGGCATAATTTCCTCTTGGTTTGGGTGAGTAGGGCAAGGATGCCTTATTTATCCAAACCTTTTCATTGCCACTTGTCGGGCAGGTGCGTTTTTAAATACTCAAAAAAAGCCGTCACTTTCGGTGTTTTTGCATAACGATCCAATAGGCAGAAATAATACTCCAGCGGTTCTGCCTCTACTTCTACATCAGGGCTCTGCTCCTTCTCAAATAGCTGAATTAATGATCCATCAGCAAGAAAGGGCATTGCCACAAAGCTTGCTAAACGGGCAATCCCACCACCCGAAATAGCCAGTCGCGCCAACAGATCAATATCGTCACTGATCATCGTTGCCTTAACTTCGGGCTCATAACGCACACCATCGCGTATAAACGCCCAACGAAAGATCTTGCCCTCCACCGGAACCCGAAACATCAAACAGTTATGCTGTAACAAAGCCTGTGGTGTATCAGGACACCCGACTTGTTTTAAGTAACTAGGCGAAGCACAGAAATGTAACGGCACCGTTGCTACTTTTCGAGCAACGATGCCTTCTTCAAGCTGCTGTCGAATGCGGATACTGACATCAATCCCTTCACCAATATGATCGGGGCGCCTATCTGTCGCCACAACTTCTAGACTTATTTGCGGGTAAGCGGCTTGAAAGCCAGGAATTAACGGTGCCAGAACATGGCGAGCAAATGCCGCAGAGCAAGCGACGGTTAATTTACCGCTCACCTCACCTTGTGATGCTGAAACAGCTTGTTCTGCTAACTCTAATTCCTGTATCAGACCTTTAACTCGTTGATAATAGACTTCACCACTATCGGTTAATGCCAAGCTTCGTGTCGTTCTGGTTAGTAACCTTGCGCCCAAGCCTTTTTCTAGCCTGGCGATATTCTGACTGGCAGCTGCCGAACTGATGTTGAGCCGCCTTGCTGCCGCAGCGATACTCCCTAACTCCACCGCCCTGACAAAGCTCTCGATGCCACGCAATGTATCCATAAGGCATATAAACCATTAAATATTTAATTTATTAAGTTTACCTTAATAGTTTATGTAGCCGAAATCCACTACCGAGTCGACATCGTCGTGCGTAAAGTATTAACCATGAGTTACTTAAGGAGAAAACCGATGTCATCCCTGACAGCAGCTATAACAAGAAAATTGCCTGCAAGCACAACACCTGTGGTGTTTGCTTTTTATATGTCCGCGATTATGGCTGTTTTGATGTGCTTAATCATCACCGGAGCCAATCAAGGAGTTAGCGCTCACTATCTTGAAGATGCTTTTAATGCCTATAAGATAGCAATGCCTTCAGCCTTTATCTGTGTGATGGCGGTAAGACCTTTGGTGGGCTATTTAGTACAGAAAACAGTTCAAACAAAAGCATAAGTTTAGCTGGCAAGACTAATTTCGGACTGCATCTTATCTGCAATTCTCATTGCCAACGATAACTGTAAAGCTTGGGTACGTTGGCGCTTGTCACATAAGGCACTACGAAAACCTAAGTAGTCCGCATTGAACGGTTGGAGTAATGTAATATCATCGATTGCCAACGCTCCCGCCAAACCACACAGCATACTCAACTCGTGTGCTCTACTCACAAAAGTCCTGAGCTGCTGCTCAGACCAGTGATCAAACAAACGTAAACCATCTTTTGTGGCGGTATCCACCATCACACCGGCAAAACCGGCCTGCTTGATAAGTGATAGGTCTAATTCTGTCTTCTGATCAGCAAACACAACGGCAATGGTAGGGGTTTTGAGTTTGGCTAGGGTTGTTTTCAGCTCCAACAAGCAGCTTTGCAGGTTTTTATCCGCGAATAAGCCCACTTTGACATAATCAACACCGCTGCTCGCCATTGCCGTAACGGCCTCTGCGATAACTGGCGCTTTCATCGGCAAATCACCCACCGTTGCACTAGTTAAACAACGTCCATCAAGCCACTGCACAATGGTCTCTACGTCATAAACAGATAAAGCACCCAATGCGCCTTGTGAGGGGTTTTTCAGATCCAGAATATCTGGCAGACACGAGAGCAGCGTTTGTGCCTCTGCCAGTGACTGCACGCTGGCCAACCATTTAGTCATGCTCAATGTGAATACCTGCCTGTTCTATTTTTTCCATTAACCAACCCCAAGCTTCTAACTCACGCTCTCCGGCTGTTTTTTCGATTCCGATACGGAGGTAGGCGAGCTCTTCGCGTATCTTCTGCTCAGATAACATGCCAATGCGGCTGACCAAAATTGCTGCTTCAATCACCGCACTTTGGGCACGATTGAAACCGCGGTAGGGCGCATGACTCAGTTCTTCAACTACCTGGCCGTAGAAACAAGCACGAGGGTCATCATCATCAACCCGTTTAATCTCTAATTCACTGTGAGATAAGGCCTGCTCTAAATACTCACCTTTAATTTGTTTACAGGGCAGGGTAGGCCAGTCTCGTCGGCCGGTTAATGCGCCAGCAAACACGCGCACATCATCCGTGTAATTAATGGTGCATTGCGGATGTCTTTTCAGGTTATCGTAGGTCGATGAGGGTTTGAATGGTTTAATATGAAAGTAACCATTTACTTCGCTTATGCCCATTGGCGCAGAATGTGGTCTACCACCTTCATCCAAGGTTGTTACGATAACTTCATGTATCCGACTTGTCAGCCGTGCCACAAGCGCGCCCCTTTTTATTGTCTGTTTGCTCTGCCGTGCCACAGGCACGATCTTTTTTCTTTTTCATGGTCGTGCCTTCCGCTTTTTGCTGCGTCAGATCCTCTTGTTCCTGCTCAACGGCGCATCCCCATTGTAAGTCTTCATCTTGCACATAGCGTTTTCCCAGTTGCCATGCCACTTCAGCACGCGCCAACTCAACCCCCAAGTAAAAGGCGTGGCCCGGATCATCTTTCACTTTTAATTGTGGGTAAAACTCAAACGGGTCGGTATCTTGCACTAAACCATCACGATTGAACATAAAAATGCCTTCTCGGGCGACTTTAATCCGATAGTTAGGATCTTTAATATTCGCCGCTAACTCAGCAATTTCATCGACCGTATCGGTAAACGGTCTTCGTTCATGTGCTATCAATAAATCAGACGTAAAATCTCGTGGCAGGCTGTTATCTTGTTTAGCAGCAAACATCATGCGTCTAGCCACATCGGCTTCACGAATCGCACGTCGTGCATGCGGGCTGACTTCTGTTGCCAACACACAGTTGATATCTAATTCTGAAATCATACCGAACAACATGGCATTGATACCGCTGGTATCAGCATCGGTCAATTCGGTTAGATTACCGACGCCCATCATAATCGGCGCATCCGGGTATTTTTTCCGCAGCGTATGGTAACGTACGACCGACTCGGTAAAACCAAAGTGAATCGGATCTAAAATGGGATCAGCTATCCATGGCTTGCCAATTTTATCCATGGCCTCCATCGCTCTTTCCAGTGAGGCGAGAGAGCCCGGCTCAGCGGGAACCAAGACTGGAACAGCATCCGTGTCTTTTGCCAGATCGATGGTTTCTTCCGTCAGACTCAGTAAATAGTCTGCGCCAGCTTGCGAAGCTCGTTGTAGATCAGGAATAGATAGTGAGTCTACACTTACCTTGAAACCCTCTGAATGAAGGGAGTGTATTGCTTCTTCAAGGTGAGGAAACTCCTCTTGTGGCAGACAACCAATATCAATCACATCAGCGCCATTATCACGATAATAGCTTGCTCGCTGTATCAGGCTATCTATACTTCTTTCTGGTGCATCCACAATCTCTGCAAAGATATTAACCTGATAACGGCTGAGATCCGGTTTTTTGCGTTGCTTGCCAAACTGCATCGGCAGATCTTTGATTTCTTCCGGTCCCCGTATCACCGAAATACCCAATTCTCGACTCAAGGCTTCTAAATCACCACGGCAGCGGCCAGGCACAATAATTTGCGAGCAATCCTGATAGTCTTCCGGTTTTAGCCTTCGAGCAATCATTTTGTCGGTCATCAGGGCTGCCACTGATAAACCCAACTTATGAACACGATACTCAAATGGTAATGGCGCCATTTCCTGCAAGACCTTGTGCACACTAGGCTCAGCCAGCTTGCCAGTCAAAAACAGAATTTTATCCGCCATAACAGTGTATTAACCTAACTCCGCCAGTCGTGACTGCAGAGCCTCAAATAACTGATCGGCATTTTCAACCACTGTCGTTGCTTCAAAGGTTTTCAGCTTCTCAGTATGCTCTAAGTCAACCTTGCGAGGCCATAAGCGGACAATGCGATCCGGGGCTGGTGTATCCACTTCAGCTTCACTGTCACAGGCAAGTATGATGCTGGGTATACGGCACTTTCCAGCCTGAGCATACACATTGGTCACCAAGGTATCAGAGAGCCCCAAAACCATTTTAGCGACCGTATTCGACGTCGCCGGCGCCACCACCAGAGTGTGATAATCACCACGGTAAAACAAGCCTACAGGCGGGGAACTTGCAGCTCTATCACGGTATATACGCCCTTCCGGTACCAGTGATTTAGGGTCGTCACCATACATCCTCACGACCTCTTCACCGGCTCGACTGTAGAACAAATCGACTTCATCCAGTTCACGCACGATTTCCAAACACTCTTTCAAATAGTGTCCGGAACCAGTTACGGCCCAAGCCAGACGGGGTTTTTCAGGCCTTGCTTGCATATTGCATCTCTTACCATCAGTTAAGGTTGTAAATTTTGCCAGACTCGGCTCCTATAGTAAAAATAAGATAGTTTTTATAGGGTTTTTTACGTTAAAATCACATCTTTATTAATAAGTCTGCGTCGGATTGGAGCCATTGCGAATGTCTAACGATATCCCAAAAATCGTTGTAGTTGGGGGCGGAGCGGGTGGTCTGGAACTGGTCACCAAGCTCGGCAAGAAACTGGGTAAAAAAGGTAAAGCACAAGTCACATTGGTTGACAGCACCCATACCCATATCTGGAAACCACTGCTACACGAAGTCGCCGCCGGCACATTAGACTCGCACGAAGATGAAATTGAATACCTAAGTCAGGCAAACTGTAGTGGCTTTCGTTTTCGATTGGGCCGTATGGATGGCTTAGATCGCGAAAACAAACAGATTTCTGTGGCACCGACTATCAATCAGGAAGGGCTTGAAATTATTCCTCGTCGTAAATTCGACTATGATTATCTGATCATCTCAGTTGGCAGTATCAGTCATGATTTCGGCATCAAAGGTGTCCGTGATCATTGTTTATTCCTCGATACCACGAAACAGGCTGAAACCTTCCAAAACAAACTACTTCAGGCTTATCTTCGTGCTCACACTCAAGGTAAACCACTGGATGAAGGTCAGCTTAATATCGCTATTGTTGGCGCCGGCGCGACTGGTATTGAGTTGAGTGCGCAACTTCACGAAGTCTCACACCTGTTAACAGCGTATGGTTTGGATGAAGTTAAGCCTCAAGACGTCAAAATCAGCATTATCGAAGCGGCTAATCGCGTTTTACCCGGTCTACCAGAAAACCTGTCTGCAGCGACAGAAGATGAACTACGTAAGTTGGGTGTCGATGTCATGACCAACGAACGTGTGGTAGAAGTGACCGATGCAGAGATAAAAACAGAAAGCGGAAAAACTATTCCAGCTGCTATTAAAGTCTGGGCAGCGGGTATCAAAGCACCTGAATTTTTAAAAGATATTGATGGACTAGAAACTAACTGGATGAATCAGTTAGTTGTTCGTCAAACGCTACAATCGACACTCGATGACAATATCTACGCCATTGGCGACTGTTGCGCATGTAAATGGCAGGGTCACGACGAAAACGTGCCACCACGCGCTCAAGCGGCACATCAAATGGCATCATTAGTTTATAAATCCATTATCAACCGAATGAATGACAAAGAGGTGCCTGAATACGAGTATCACGATTATGGCTCTCTGGTGTCTTTAGGCCGCTACAGCACCGTTGGTAACCTGATGGGTAATCTAAGTCGTGGAAGTATGATGATAGAGGGCTTTATGGCCCGTCTGATGTATCTTTCTCTATACAAAATGCATCAAGTCGCCTTATTCGGCCCATTCCGTGTAGTCATGCTGTCGTTGTCTCACCTGTTCAGACGCAGTGTTCATCCTAAGATCAAGCTGCATTAATTTCTGCTTAGGTAATATTGCTTAAAAAAAAGGCCCTGTCATGGGCCTTTTTTGTAGTGCTATTTATCGCGTTTGAATAACGACATTCGCTGACTAATCTCATTTCCAGCCAGACGATGTTTCAGCGCTGCGGCGATATGCAGCAATAACAAAGCAATCAGGGTAAACGCCAGGAATGCATGAATCGCTGAGAACGACTCTCGCATTGCCACATCAGCCTCAGCGAGTCTGGGCACCACGATGCCCCAGAACTTGGTGTCATACTCACTAAACATTGATTGCATGTAACCCGTAACAGGCATTGCGACCATTAAGCCGTATAACAGGCCATGAACGGCTGCTGACACGCGCCTCTGCCACGTTCTCACTGAGTCGGGCAGTGGGGGAGCCTTATGAGTCAAACGCCAGCCCACGCGCAACAGAATCAGTATTGCTACAGTCATTCCCAGTGATTTATGCAATAAAAACCAGAATGCACGAACACTTTCTTCGCCAGGGGGTAACTCAGACTCTTTGGGTAACTGCACCATAAACAGCCCGATCGCTATCATGCACAGAATGATTGCAGCGATTAACCAGTGCAGCAAAATTTGTACGCGATCATAACGGGCAACGGCCACGGACATAATAATTCCTTATTCCAAGACATAAAAAAGTCATACAACCAATCGGCTGTATGACTTTTAGTGTTCAAAAAGATTCCAGTCGTTAGATATCGAGATTAGATACCTGTAATGCGTGTGTTTCAATAAATTCACGACGCGGTTCAACATTGTCACCCATCAAGGTGTTAAAGGTCTCATCCGCAACAATGGCGTCATCAATTTTCACTTGTAGCAAACGACGCTTGCTTTTATCCATCGTGGTTTCCCACAACTGATCAGGGTTCATCTCACCCAAGCCTTTATAGCGCTGCACGTGCTGTCCGCGACGCGCCTCAGCCAGTAACCAGTTAACTGCTTCAGCAAAGTAGCTGACTGACTCTTTTCTGTCTCCACGTTCCACACGGGCAGAATCGGTAAATAAGCCATTGATTTTATTAGCAAATGAAAGTATTTTTTGATACTCAGTACTTGCGAAGAACTCACCGGGCACATGATAATCAGTGCTGATCCCATGACGGCTAAAACTGATGTTTACTAACGGTACAGGCTCATCATCTTGCTGCTTAACGCTCAGTTTATAACTGGTTCCCGTTGGCAGTCCCTTATTCAAGGCGGCCTCTATGGTTTGCAACCAAGGCTCAATTGCTGATTTATCAGTCAATGCCGGCACTTCGGGTTGATACACTAACTGGTTAAGAAAAGCAGGGTAGTAGTGGTTTGCCAAACGGCCAATGATCGCATTCACTGTTTGGTATTCTGTTACCAAGGCTGCCAGGGCATTGCCTTCAATTGCAGAAGCATCTTCTGATGGATACAAGGCGGCATTGTTCAGCGCCACTTCCGTCAGATAACGCTCCATTTCAGCATCATCTTTCACATAACGTTCTTGCTTGCCTTTCTTGATTTTATACAACGGTGGCTGTGCAATATAAACATGGCCTCGTTCGATCAACTCAGGCATTTGACGATAGAAAAATGTGAGCAATAAGGTACGGATGTGAGAACCGTCGACGTCCGCATCCGTCATAATGATGATGTGGTGATAACGCAGCTTTTCCGGATCGTATTCATCACGGCCAATACCACAGCCCAATGCGGTAATGAGTGTGCCTACTTCGGCGGAGCTTATCATCTTATCGAAACGCGCACGCTCAACATTTAAGATTTTCCCTTTCAAAGGCAAAATCGCTTGGGTACGTCTATCACGACCTTGTTTTGCACTACCGCCCGCAGAGTCACCCTCCACCAGGAATAGTTCTGATTGCGCTGGATCACGCTCCTGACAATCAGCCAACTTACCAGGCAGACCGGCAATATCAAGTACACCTTTGCGACGCGTCAATTCACGCGCTTTTCTTGCTGCATCGCGCGCACGCGCAGCATCGATCATTTTATTGGCAATTAATTTAGCGTCATTAGGATTTTCGATCAGGAAGTCATGGAAAAACTCATTAACATAAGACTCTACGATGGTGCGCACTTCTGATGACACCAACTTGTCTTTTGTTTGTGAACTAAACTTAGGATCGGGCACCTTAACTGACAGCACCGCAGTTAACCCTTCTCGAGCATCATCACCGCTGGTTGTGACTTTTGACTTCTTCGCCAAACCTTCACTTTCAATGTACTGGTTTAAGGTTCGTGTTAATGCAGCACGAAAGCCAGCTAAGTGAGTCCCGCCATCACGCTGTGGAATATTGTTGGTGAAGCAGTAGATATTTTCCTGATAGGAGTCGTTCCACTGCATCGACAACTCAACATTGACGTCATCACGCATACCATCAATTTTAATGATGTTGTCATGAATCACGCTTTTGTTTTTATTCAAATGCTCAACAAAGGCGGTGATACCGCCTTCATAGTAGAATGTTTCTGTTAACTCATCACGCTCATCGGTTAAAACAATTCTGACACCGGAGTTCAAAAATGCCAGCTCACGAATACGCTTCGCCAGAATTTTGTAATCATAGGTCACGTTGGTAAACGTTTCCTCACTTGGCCAGAATTGGATTTTAGTACCCGTAATTTCTGTATCATCAACATCCGTCAACGCAGCATCCGGCACACCATGCGTGTAGGACTGTTTGTAAATACGACCACTGCGATGAATTTCCATAGACAGCTTTTTCGATAACGCATTCACTACGGAAACACCCACACCATGCAAACCGCCTGACACTTTGTAGGAGTTATCGTCAAACTTCCCGCCAGCATGTAATACCGTCATGATAACTTCAGCGGCAGAAACGCCTTCTTCTTCGTGAATATCGACAGGAATCCCACGGCCATTATCGATGACAGATACAGAGTCATCTGGATGAATTCGAACTTGGATCTCACTACAATGGCCCGCTAAGGCTTCGTCAATTGCATTATCCAACACCTCAAAAACCATATGATGTAAGCCGGTACCATCGTCTGTGTCGCCGATATACATGCCTGGTCTCTTTCTCACCGCATCAAGTCCCTTAAGAACCTTGATATTCGATGAGTCGTAGGTATTGTTGTTTTCTGTTGTCATAATCAAACTATTCCTATCTAGGATGTTGAATAACCTATTATTCTACTATGTCTGGGTTTGTGTTGATAGCATGCTTCACTTTCTCGGAAATCACGCCATGTTTCACGTGAAACTTTTTCTCATTATCTGCTTTGAGTAGTTGTGATAAATCGTCATTTGTACTTGAAATAAATGCCTGAACGGGCAGAGTACGAAGCGTTTCAATAACGGTATTCTGATGATGCCAATCTAGCTCTGAACTAAGATCATCTATCAGCAGCACAGAGTTTGTGATTTCTTTTTGGGCGGCAAGTAACTTAATTTGCGCCATACTCAAAGCCAGAAAAAATAATTTTTGTTGTCCTCTTGAGAGCATTTCGTAAGGATCACCATCATCAATTTTTAGTGACCAATCTGCTGCATGTGCACCTGAGCGAGTGTAGCCCAGGGCACGATCACGTTCGATATTTTCGCGTAAATAATCAGCAAAGTCTGTCTCTTTATTCCAGCCCTGCTGATAGCGTAATACGAACGAGGCTGTTTCTAACTCAGGACATAACTGACGAAACAAGGGTAAAAATTCTTTTACCAGCTGTTGCAAATAACCTTGTCTGAACTCAGTTATTTTCATGCCGTGTTTAATAAGGTGGGTATCCCAAAGTGCGATCTCGTTACAGGGTTTATATTTACGTATAGCAGCATTACGTTGTTGAAGTGCTTTTTTATATGACTGCCAGTGAAAATTAAAGCTATGTTCCACGTGAAACACACCCCAATCAACCATCCTTCTTCGATACTTTGGACCAAGTTCAAAAAACTGATGACAGTTGGCAGGAATAAACTGCAAGGGAAGGTGAGCAGCAAGATCGGAAAGGCGTTTCAATGGCGCGTTATTCAATCGAATAAGCAAGCCAGACTGTAAATCGTATTGCAGGCCAATAGGGGTTTGATCCATTGATCGTGCAAAAACTGTCAGACGCTGCTGTTGCTTTTTGACAAGATGCTTTAATGCACGAGAGCGAAATGAACGCCCCATTGCCAACAAAAAAAGCGCTTCTAGTAAGCTTGTCTTTCCAGAGCCATTCTCACCAAGAATGAGATTAATCCCTGATGCCGGCGTTATCTCAGCAGAAACAATGTTGCGAAATTGAGAAACACTAAGCTGAGCTAGCACAAAGATTCAATGTTGTTTTAGATAAGACAAAGAAAAACCAACCCGATCGAGATAATCAAGGTTGGTAACAAAGCACTGTTATTAGCTGTTTAATCACAGCTCAATCATTTCAAAGTCTTCTTTACCCACACCACACTCGGGACACTCCCAATCATCAGGAATATCATCCCATGCGGTGCCTGGTTCAATTCCTTCTTCTGGAAGACCTTTTGCTTCGTCATAAATAAAGCCACAGACAATGCATTGCCACTTTTTCATAAAACCGTTCTCCTAAAACTAAACCGTAAAACTGAGTATGCTGATTCTAACAAATCTATGAATTCTGCGTGTGTGTGACTTGAAAACTTCTTGACAGTTCAACAGTCATACCCATCAATGAGCGAAGATGATAAGGTCTTTTCGTACAATATGCTGAACTTATGATACTTTTACCATACTAATCAATAGCTAATTATTAAACGGAAAATCCGATTATGCGGTTACCCACATTACGTCAATTACAGTATCTGACCAGTGTTGTTGAAGAAAAACATTTTGGTCATGCTGCTGAAAAGTGTTTTGTTACTCAATCAACGCTGAGTGCAGGTATACAGGATCTCGAACAACTTCTTGAGGTCTCTCTTCTTGAGCGAACAAATCGTAAGGTTCTACCAACCCCTATCGGAGAAGAAATCGCCAGTCGTGCGCAGCAAATATTATCCCTCAGCGAAGATTTAGTTGATTTAGCACAATCGGAGAAAAACCCCTTATCGGGTCGAATTCAAATAGGTGTTATTCCAACCATCAGTCCATTTTTGTTACCAAAAGTGTTGCCGTCGGTACGAAAACAGTTACCCAATCTTGAGATAGTTTTGATTGAGGATCAATCTGAACGTCTATTGGATCGGTTGGAGGCGGGCAGCATAGATGTGGCTGTGCTCGCATTTCCTTTCAACACGCGAGGGCTGACTCACCGCGTATTTGCCAAAGAGCCATTTTGGATCGCAATGCCAAAAAGTCACAAGCTGGCTAAAGCGAAAAAATTAAAAGCCGCTGATTTACCCACCAATGAGCTTCTTTTACTCGCTGAAGGTCATTGCATGCGCGAACATGCCCTGAGTGCCTGTCAGCTACCCGCGTCCGCACAACGTAAAAGCGTACAAGCAACGAGCCTCTACACATTGATTGAAATGGTTGCCAGCGGCTTAGGCATTACCCTGATACCCGATATGGCGATTAACTCAGACATGGTGAGCCATTCAGATATTAGCTTGGTGCCACTAGAAAACAATAATAATCAGGCCGTGCGTGAAATTGGCCTTGTCTGGCGTCCGAGCTTTCGTAGAACAGCAACCCTAGAGCAACTTGCCAAGACCTTTTCTGATGCCCTAGCAGATACCGATTATTCGCTGCGCGCATAGAAGTCCCTGAGCGCAAAAAACTGCTGCTGAAGGGTAAATGACGTAAACGGCGGTTTAAAACGCGCATAGACGCGCCCCTTGGGATCGACCAGAAAAATATCGTGCTGCTGCTCGATTTGGTAACCCTGTTTGAACTGGGTACGCAAAAACAGAAACCCAAACGCCTTCATCACCGTATCTAGAATCTGCTTATCTCCCGTATATAAGGGCAGGGCAGGCTTAACTTGCTCTGTTTCATAAATAGACTGTTGATCATCGTAGTTTATCAATAAGAACTGAATATCAGCGGCGGCAAAAAACTGACTCAAATTATTTAGTACCGCCAAAACCGCTCCACATTCAGGCTGACAATGTGGATGCGTAAAATAAACAAATGACCAGCGTTGCTTAAATGACTGATTAGTAAGTACTTGCTTTCCTTTAGAGTTCAATAAAAACTGAGGAAGCTGCCGCGCAGGAGAAACCAAATGGGGTTTTAATGCGACGGGAATATCACGTGTTTCGGGTTGTGTTATTTGGAGTCTGGAAACCCAAAGCAACAGCATTATCACGATGACAAGAAGATATAACAGTAAAAAACCCTTAGAATTAACTTTTTTCGACGGCTTAAACATAAGATTTTCCGTGTGACTGGCCAACCGATAATTCTGAACACGTAGAGTGATGCATGAGCGAAAAGCTGTTTAAGTCTACCGCAGTTGTCAGTGTGATGACCTTTATCTCACGTATTCTTGGTTTTGTACGCGATATTGTAATTGCCCGTATGTTTGGCGCAGGCCTCGGGGCTGACGTGTTTTTTGTCGCCTTTAAAATCCCAAACTTTTTACGTCGCTTGTTTGCCGAAGGGGCGTTCTCCCAAGCCTTTATTCCTGTCTTAGCCGAGTTTCGGGAAAAGGGCGATGAACCACTCCGGGAGTTGATTGCTAGGACCAGTGGCACGTTAGCGGCCATTTTGATGCTAATAACCGCCATTGGCATGCTGGCAGCCCCCGTATTGATCATGGTCTTTGCTCCAGGGTTTATTGCTGATCCCTATAAACTCGACTTAGCTGGTCAATTATTGACGATCACCTTTCCCTATATCCTGTTTATTTCTTTAACTGCACTGGCAGGGTCGATTCTCAATAGTTTTGGTAAGTTTGCAGTACCGGCCTTTACCCCGGTGTTCCTAAATTTGTCATTGATTGGTAGTGCAATTTGGCTGGCTCCCAACATGGATGAACCTGTTAAAGCATTGGCGTGGGGGGTGTTTATCGGTGGTGTCGTGCAGCTAGTGTTTCAACTACCGTTTTTGCTTGGCATCAATAAACTTCCCAGACCACGATGGGGTTGGCGCAGTGACGGTGTTAAAAAAATCATCAAATTAATGATTCCTGCCATGTTTGGTGTGTCGGTGGCGCAAATCAATTTACTGCTGGATACGTTATTAGCTTCTTTTTTGGTTACTGGCAGTATCTCATGGCTATATTACTCAGACCGTTTAGTAGAGTTTCCATTGGGTGTGTTTGGCATCGCACTGGCCACAGTCATTCTGCCTAGTTTGTCGCAAAAACATGCGTCAAAGTCCGCCGATGCGTTTTCTGACACCATCGACTGGGCATTAAAGTGGGTTTTTTTATTAGGGACACCTGCAGCAATCGGCCTGATTGTGTTGGCAGAGCCATTGTTAATCACTTTATTTCAATATGGTGAATTCACCAGCAGTGATGCACACAAAGCCTCACTGAGTCTGATGGCATATGGTCTGGGCTTATTACCGTTTATTTTCATCAAAGTCTTGGCACCAGGCTATTTTGCGCGGCAGGATACCAAGACGCCGGTCAAAATTGGCATCATTGCTATGGTCAGCAATATGGTTCTGAATATTATTTTGATGATCTACCTTGCACATGTCGGCCTTGCATTAGCCACCGCCTTGTCCGCTGCACTCAATGCTGGATTGCTTTATATCGGATTGAGAAAACGCAATGTCTATACACCTAATCCGGGTTGGGCTTTATTTAGTCTGAAACTGTTGATTTCAAATGCCGGTTTGTTAAGCGTTCTGCTGATCCTGATGCCGACCGCTGAGATCTGGACTAACTGGAATGTGTGGCAGCGTTGTGCGGAACTAGCAGGGTTAATCTTCGGCTCCGCAGCGGTCTATTTTGTATTGCTGGCTTTATTCGGTATCAGAATCAATACCTTGATTCGTCCATTGAGCAGATAAAAAAAGACCCTCCGAAGAGGGTCAAACACGACGAGGACAAAATGTGGGGCTAAAAACGACGACCGATACCCACTCCCCAAACGAATGGATCGATGTCCGTATTGATTTTGAGACGAGCGGCAGCGGTGCCATCAAAATGCGCTTCGGTATCAATGTCGATATATTTGACATCAAAGTTTACAAACCAGTCTTGGTTTAAGGCGACATCAACACCGGCCTGAACTGCCAAGCCCCATGAGCTATCCAACTTGATATCATCACCCTGTGCTGCAACCAATGAGCTACTGGGCACTTTTTCATCGAAAAAGTAAGTGTAGTTAATACCCGCACCTAGGTAGGGGCGTACATCACCGTCAGGTCTGAAGTGATACTGAAGCAATAAGGTCGGTGGTAAAACCTTCGACTCGATCACTTGGCTAGAGCCGTTCATACCCAGACCTCTAGCAGTTATCTCAGCGCCTTTGTGAACAGCGACATTGTGTTCTGAAAAACCCAGAATCAATTCAACACCCCAATTTCGGGTGATCATATAGGTGATATCCAGCTCGGGAACCGTGTCATTATCGACCTTCACACCTTCACCAATGCTAGTGTAAGCGCCGGGGGAGAGCGCATCAGTGTATAGACGGCCACTATCATCATTTGGCGCCACGGTAATCACACGACCACGAACCAGCCAATCACCCGCTTCATAAGCAAACACAGGAGCGGTAACCGCTGATAAGCCTATTGCAGCAAGTAGGATAGTAGCGAGTTTTGTTGTTTTCACGTTTTCATTCCTCCACGGACATAGCTTTTCCATCAATCTGGATAATATTGTCGTGGAGACGCATTCTGGCCGCATTGACCTAGATCAATAATCGTTACGCTAAAGTGAAAACTTAGCCACAGAGTTGTTTGAGCCGCTCAGCATCACGCAGAGAAATCGCTTTATTCTTGGTATAAATCAAACCATCATCCTGAAAGCGGGTAAATAAACGACTTATCGTCTCTACTGCCAGCCCCAGGTGGTTGGCAATATCACCACGAGACATGGTCAGCTGAAAGTCTGCGGCGGAAAAACCACGGTCTTGAAAACGCTTGGAAATAGACAATAAAAATGTGGCTAGTTTTTCTTCTGCCGTTTTTTTACCTAACAAAAACATCAGGCTTTTATCACCCGAAAGCTCTCTGCTCAAACGTGACATTAATTGAATTTGCAGTTGCGGCATAGTGGCGCTGAATTCTTGCAGCTTTTCAAAAGGCAGCTCGCAAACGGTACTGCTCTCCAGGGATTTGGCTGTGGATTTATAGGCTTTTGCATAAATCGCATCCATGCCAATAAACTCACCCGGAAAGTAAAATCCGGTGACATGTTCGCGGCCATCAACAGCCTGCACGGTGGTTTTAAACGAGCCTGAGCGCACAACAAAGATAGAATGGAATGATGTGTCGGTATTAAACAGAGCGTGGCCACGCGGAAAACTTTGACTGCGTTGGATGATTTCATCCAGTTCCGCAAGATCATTTCTATGTAACCCTAATGGCAGGCAGAGCCTGTATAGAGCACAGTCTTGGCAGGCAATATTGTGGTCATGTTCAACTTTGGCGAGGTCATTGAATAACGGTGTAACGTTGCTCGACTGGGCCATAGTGGATCCTATAAATACGACATGGCTTATAATAACCCTTCAAACCCTTGTTAGAAACAGTTATTATCTCCGTTTATTGTCAAATTCAGGACTAACAATGACCACTCGCAGCGCGACCGTAGCGCGAAATACGCTGGAAACCCAGATCGATGTCTCTTTGAATCTGGATGGCAGCGGTCAATTCCAGGCAGAGACCGGCGTCCCTTTCCTTGATCACATGATGGAGCAGATTGCTCGTCACGGTTTATTTGATCTTTCAATAAAAGCCAATGGTGACTTACACATTGATGCTCACCACACTGTGGAAGATATCGGCATCACTATCGGTCAGGCCTTAAAGAAAGCACTCGGCGATAAAAAAGGCGTCGTCCGTTACGGTCATGCTTATGTGCCGTTGGATGAGGCATTATCTCGCGTTGTTTTGGATTTATCGGGTCGTCCTGGTTTTGAATTTAATGTCACCTTTAACCGTGACAAAATCGGCGAATTTGATGTCGATTTGTTCTATGAGTTCTTTCAAGGGCTGGTCAATCACGCGGGCGTGACATTGCACATTGACAACCTGAAGGGCCGTAACGCCCATCACATTGCCGAAACGATTTTTAAGGCCTTTGGTCGTGCTCTGCGTATGGCTGTGGCATTAGATCAACGTGCTTTGGAACAATTACCCTCTACCAAAGGGGCGTTATAATTTTTTGAACTAAAAAATTTATCGTCTCAATTACTCTAAGAAATTTGCATACAGGTCTAACATGCGTCGCGTAGCAGTTATCGACTATGGCATGGGCAATCTTCGCTCTGTCTCCAAAGCATTAGAAGCGGTTTCCAATAAGGTAACCGTAGAGGTTACTTCGGATCCCAGTACCATCCTATCCGCCAGTCATGTGTTATTTCCCGGCGTCGGTGCAATCCGAGATTGCATTGCCGAGTTGCAACGCCTGCAGCTGGATGAAGTTATCGCGCAAGCCGCGCAAACCAAACCCTTCCTGGGCATTTGTCTGGGTATGCAAGCGTTGTTAACACACAGCGAAGAAAACAATGGCACCACGGGTTTGAATATCATTCCAGGTGAAGTCACTTTGTTTGATAAACCGGTTGATGCTGAAGGCAATAAACTCAAAGTCCCGCATATGGGCTGGAATCAGGTTGAACAAACTTGTGCTCACCCTTTATGGAACAATATCGAACAAAATAGTCGTTTCTACTTCGTTCACAGCTATTTTGTCAGTCCTGCAGACGAGGCCGTCATTGCTGGTACCAGTCGGTACCCAGAAAAATTTGCAGCGGCATTACATCGCGATAATATTTTTGCCGCACAGTTTCACCCGGAAAAAAGCCAGCGTGCTGGCCTGCAATTACTTGAAAATTTTGTAAACTGGGACGGTCAGAGTTGAAACCCGCCCAATTAACGGAGAAAAAAATATGTTGTTAATCCCTGCCATTGATCTCAAGCAAGGTCACTGCGTGCGTTTGCGTCAGGGTCGAATGGAAGATAATACCGTGTTCTCTGAAGATCCTGTTGCGGTCGCACGGCAATGGGTAGAAGCCGGTGCGAAACGTTTGCATATGGTTGATTTGGATGGTGCCTTTGCTGGCAACCCAGTTAACGCCGAAGTGATTCACAAAATTTGTAAGACATTCCCTGAACTTGATGTGCAGGTTGGCGGCGGGATTCGTGATGAAGAAACCATTGAAACCTACCTGCATGCCGGTGTGCGTTATGTCATTCTCGGCACCAAAGCCATCAATGCACCGCACTTTGTAGGTGATGTCTGTGCTGAATTCCCTGGCCACATCATCATTGGCCTTGATGCAAAAGACGGTAAAGTCGCGATTGATGGCTGGTCTAAACTATCGAATCACGATGTCATCGATATTGCCCAGCAATTTGAACAAGACGGTGTGGAAGCGATTATTTATACCGATATCAGCCGTGATGGCATGATGCAGGGCGTCAATCTGGAATCAACACGCAAACTGGCAAACGCCATTCAGATTCCTGTTATCGCATCAGGCGGTGTTACTGACTACAACGATATCGAAGCGTTGTGTGCTGCAGAAGATGAAGGTGTAATGGGCGCCATTTTAGGTCGCGCCATCTACGAAGGCACAATCGATCTTAAAAAAGGACAGGAACTGGCGGATAAGCTCAACCCACCGCTGGAGTTCTGATACCAATATGGGGCTCGCAAAACGTATTATTCCCTGCCTGGATGTCGACGCTGGTCGTGTAGTGAAAGGCGTACAGTTTGTTGATATTCGTGATGCCGGCGATCCAATCGAGGTGGCCAAACGCTACGATCTGCAAGGTGCCGATGAAATTACCTTTCTGGATATCACCGCCACCCATCATCAACGGGACACTATGGTTCATGTCGTGGAAGCCGTTGCCAGCCAAGTTTTTATCCCACTCACGGTAGGGGGCGGGATTCGCACTGTCGAAGATATTCGTCGTATGCTCAATGCTGGTGCCGATAAGGTCGGCATTAATTCTGCTGCCGTTAAAAACCCCGAATTTGTTCGTGAAGCCGCCGACAAATTTGGTTCACAATGTATCGTCGTCGCGATTGATGCCAAAAAAGTCTCAGCTGAAGGTGAAATCAATAAGTGGGAAATCTTTACTCATGGCGGTCGCCAACCTACCGGGATTGATGCGGTGGAATGGGCAAAGAAAATGGTCGCCTTGGGTGCGGGGGAAATCTTGCTCACCAGTATGGACAAAGATGGTACCAAGTCCGGCTTTGATCTCGATCTTACCCGCGCTATCAGTGATGCCGTTGATGTGCCTGTTATTGCATCGGGTGGTGTTGGTAAACTGCAGGACCTGACCGACGGCATCAAGCTTGGTCACGCCGATGCCGTTCTTGCCGCCAGTATTTTCCATTTTGGTGAACATACTGTCGCCGAGGCGAAACAACAGATGGCAAATCAAGGTATCGAGGTAAGACTCTGATGGAATGGCTGGATAAGGTAAAGTGGAATCAAGATGGCTTGGTTCCCGTTATCACTCAAGAGTTTGAAACCAAACAGGTATTAACTTTAGCTTGGCTTAATAAAGAAGCATTAAGACTTTGCGCTGAAACTGGTCATGCTGTTTATTGGTCTCGCTCCCGACAAAAGCTCTGGCACAAAGGTGAGCAATCCGGTCATCAGCAAATCATTCAGTCCATTCGCTTAGATTGTGATAACGACGCCGTATTGTTAGAAGTAATACAAAACGGCGGCATTGCTTGCCATACCGGCCGTCATCATTGCTTTTACAACAAACTGGTAGACGATCGCTGGGAAGCGATCGAACCTGTATTGAAAGATCCCAAAGAGATTTACTCATGAGCGATATCATCACCAAACTGAATCACGTCCTTAATGAGCGCAAACACGCTGATGCTGATAGCTCTTATGTTGCCAGCCTCTACGCTGCAGGTATCGACAAGATCCTCAAAAAACTCGGTGAAGAGGCGGTAGAAACAGTGATTGCGGGCAAAGGTGGTGTGCGCGATGAAATCATCTATGAAACCGCGGATTTGTGGTTTCACAGTCTGGTATTACTGGCGCATAATGATATTGATCCACAATTGATTCTGGATGAATTGGATCGTCGCTTTGGATTATCCGGTCTGGACGAGAAAGCCAGCAGGAGCAAAGAATGAGTAACTGTTTATTTTGTAAAATTGTCAGTGGTGAAATTCCTTCAGACAAAGTGTTTGAAGATGAATGGATCTATGTATTCAAAGATATTGCCCCCAAAGCTGATGTGCATTTACTGATTATCCCCAAACAGCATATTGCACGACTGGATCAGACCACTGAAGCAGACGCTGCTCTATTGTCACATATGCTGCTAGCACTCCCTGCTTTAGCTAAACAGCAAGGATTGGAAACCGGATTTCGTACCATTATCAATACAGGACCAGGAGGGGGGCAGGAAGTCGACCACCTGCATATACATTTACTCGGTGGTAAAAAACTGCCTGGCTTTAATTAGGAGCACATTATGGGTATCGGTGGTATCAGCATCTGGCAGTTATTGATTATTCTGGTGATCGTAGTGTTATTGTTTGGCACTAAAAAGCTACGCTCATTAGGTGGTGATCTGGGTAGCGCTATTAAAAATTTCAAAGACTCAATGCAAGAAGGCAAAGACTCGGCGGATGAAGACAAAGACGGTGTGATTGAACATGATGACAACGCTAGCCAACAGCACCGAGAGCAGGATAAGGATAAAACCTCCCGCTAACTTAAGCCAACAGGTCAACTATGTTTGATATCGGTTTTTGGGAAATCCTATTGATTGCGGTCGTCGCCTTGATTGTGGTCGGTCCTGAGCGTCTTCCCAAATTAATCCGTGTTACCGGCTTATGGATTGGTCGGGCGCAGGCTTCTTTGCAATCAATTCGTAGTGAAATTTCTAAAGAATTGCGTGCACAAGAACTTAAAGATGCACTGAAAAAGCCTGACAATATGCCGGATCTCAACGAAAACATCGCCTTCCCGGACGATAGCAAACCGAACAAAGCAAAGGATAAAGACCAGAATGGATGATGATCAGCAACCGTTGATTTCGCATCTGGTTGAACTGCGCGATCGCTTATTGCGTAGCGTTCTGGTGGTTTTATTGGTTGCTGTTTGCCTATTTCCGTTTGCTAATGATCTCTACATCTACTTGTCGGAACCGTTATTAAGGCATTTACCTGAAACCAGTTCCATGATCGCCACTGAAGTGGCCTCGCCGTTTCTGACCCCGTTTAAGCTGACCTTAAGCACTGCGATTATGATGGCAGTGCCATTTCTGCTTTATCAGTTATGGGCTTTTATTGCTCCCGGTCTCTATGAGCATGAACGTAAGCTTGTGTACCCATTATTGTTTGCCAGTACCTTGCTGTTTTTTCTCGGTATTATGTTCGCGTTTTATGTGGTTTTTCCGATAGTTTTGGGATTTTTAACACAGGCCGCACCGGAAGGCGTCGCGGTGATGACCGATATCAGTAGTTATCTGGACTTTGTTCTGAAATTATTTTTTGCCTTTGGGTTGGCATTCGAAGTTCCCATTGCAACCGTATTGCTGGTCTGGACGGGTGCATCAAGCATTGAAAGCCTGAAGCAGAAACGCCCTTATATTATCGTCGGCGCCTTCGTCATTGGTATGTTGCTAACGCCACCCGATATTATCTCTCAAACCTTACTAGCAGTGCCTGTGTGGCTGTTATTTGAACTAGGCCTGCTGAGTGCCCGCTGGTTACCCAAAAAGTCGCAAGAAGACTAGCCAGCGCTGCGCATACGTGTTCCATGCTCTAATGACAGTAAAATTTCCTGAGCGCTCACCTGTTCTGGAAAATAAGCACCAGAAATTTTAGCCGCGTGAATGCTGGCCCCATTCATACTGATGCATTGACTAAAGTCTATGCCGCGCAAATCAGCCTGACGAAAATAACTATTGGAAAAGTCTAAACCTTTTGCAATCAAGCCTTGCAGATTTAGGTGACGAAAATCGCATGAGGTTAAGTCCACCTGCTCACCTGCCGCAACACGTTGATTAAACTCATCAATCTTACCTTCACGCAATAAGCGGTAGAGCGGATGCTCCGATATCACAGGTGTCGTCATATTCATTCTCCTTTGAATTACTTTACTTAGATTACAACCTGTTTTGGGTGATTGTAAATGGTGGAAAAATGACGCTTCGCAGAGGATTTTATTGTGCTATGTTAATTGAAACTCTCAACGCAAAGAGGCGCTACGAATGACAATCAAACAACACCTGATTGATGAAATTGAAGTATTACTGCAATTCCCTTTGGATAGTACGCAAGCTGGTATCAAAATTCACAATACCGCTAAAGAAGGCCTGATTAATGCAGCACAAAACTTATTTGAAAAAGGGTTAATCACCCAACATGATGGTGGCTATCTGACCGATTTAGGTTATGAAGCGGCTGAGCACCTACAGCATGCGCTGAGGATCATTACTTCCTAATTCGCTGATAACACTGAAAGCTGTAATCAAACTCATTGTTTTCATCTGCCTGATGGTCTTCAGAACTGATTAACATCCAGTCCTGCTCAGACCATTCAGGAAACCAGGTATCCCCCGTCAAACTGGCATGCACCCGTGTCAGGTAAAGCGTATCTGCTAGCGGTAATAGTTGCTGATATAGCGATGCACCGCCCATTACCATCATTTCTTCGGCATCACTGCATAAAGCCATCGCAGCTTCTATTGAATTGACCACCTCACAGCCGTCAGCCTGATAATCCTGTTGTTTGGTCAACACGATATTTTGTCGTCCAGGTAAAGGCCTGCCTATCGATTCATGGGTACTTCTTCCCATTATGATGGGTTTCCCCATTGTGGTGCGACGAAAGTACTGCAAGTCAGCAGAAAGCTTCCACGGAAGATCATTCTCTCGTCCGATTAAACGTTGCTCATCCATTGCCACAATAATTGCTATAGCCATACTAACTCTCATCTAAAAATACCTGCCAAGGATACCGTAAATAGGCAGCATAATAAGTCTTGTATAAATGCCCAATAAGATCGATCACAAGCTGTGGATAACTTTACCTGTGGATAAGTCGCATTTTTATCCACAAGAGATCCATTCCGCACGATCAAAGTTATCAACAAGCTAAGATCAAGTTAAGATACTGAATTGACACGCTTAAACAGATCTATTCAACAATCCACAGGCATTAAACATTAACATCACTAAAAAAATATCTTTCTTTCTTTATGTTTAATTAATGACTAGCATTCTTCAAATCGCCGTTCCTTGTCCACTGAGACAATTATTTGATTACCTTTCTGAGGAACCAGAAAATCATTGGCAAGCAGGAATGCGAGTTAGGATTAATTTCGCAAACCGTTCTTGTATTGGCATCGTCATAAAAGCTCGTGACGTAACAAACGATATCGATACAAGGAAATTAAAAGCTATTGATGAAAAGCTCGACGACCAGGCATTAATACCTGAAGAAATCCTTCAAACAGTGTTATGGGTTAGCCGTTATTATCATCACCCTCTCGGAGAATGCTTCCAGGCAGCCCTACCAAAACAACTTAGAAAGGGTGAAACGAGTGATTTACAGCTAGAAAACTGGTGGTTTAAAACCGATCAGCAAAGCAATAAGAAATTAGGAACAAAGCAGCAAGCCTGTATCGACTTTTTAAACGATTACCCTGATGGGATTAGTCAGGCTGCAATGAAAGCCCATTTAGGCACTGTTCTCTCATCGTTAAAAGCGCTCGAACAAAAAAATCTAGTCAAACAAGAACCCTTTCCCAAACTGCCCATTGCTCAGGTTGAACTCAGTGTTCCATTTGAGCTGAATAATAAACAAAAAACTGTGATTGAAGCGGTGTGGCAAAAAAAAGCCCAATTCCAACCGTTTTTGCTAGAAGGTATTACCGGAAGTGGTAAAACCGAGGTCTATACTGAGCTCACAGAAAAGATCATCGCGGAAGGAAAGCAGGTCTTAATTCTAATTCCTGAAATCGGTTTAACCGGGCAATTCGTTGACCGTTTCAAGAAACGCTTAAATACCAATATTGTAGTGTTGAACTCTGCAGTATCCGATGGTGATCGCAAGCAAGGCTGGCTATTAGCGAAACGCGGATTGGCAAAAGTCATTATCGGAACGCGATCTGCAGTCTTTACACCCTTGCCCGATGCAGGCCTCATCATCATTGATGAAGAACATGACGCTTCCTACAAACAGCAAGATGGTTTGAAATACCACGCCCGTAATGTCGCCTTAATCCGTGCTCAAAAAAGAGGGATCCCAGTATTAATGGGCAGTGCGACCCCTTCCTTGGAAAGTTTGTACCAAGTCGAACAACAACGTTATCAATTACTGCAACTGAAGCAGCGTGCAGGTGGCGCAGCATTACCTAAAGTACAGCTAATCGACAGTAATGCTGCACATCCTGATCATGGCTTAAGTCAGTTATTGCTAAAAAACATGCATCAGCATTTGAATGCCGGCAATCAAGTTATTTTATTTATCAATCGCCGCGGCTATGCGCCAGTATTGATGTGTCATGACTGTGGTTGGCAAGCGAAGTGTCAGCATTGTGATGCCAGAATGGTCGTGCACCAGCAACGCAACATCCTGTTTTGTCATCACTGTGGTTTTATACAACGGTTGCTTGAAGCATGCCCTGAGTGTGAGTCTAAACAACTTAAAAGCTATGGCGCCGGTACCGAAAAAATAGAACAGGTTTTACAAAAACTCTTTCCTGACACAGCTGTGGTCAGGGTGGATCGGGATACCACGCAACGGGTGAATGCCTTTAACGATATCGTTGCAGACATCAAACAGGGGCAGGCTAGAATTTTGGTAGGCACACAAATGCTGGCCAAAGGTCATGATTTTCATGATGTGACCTTAGTTGGTGTTTTAGATACGGATCAAGGCTTATACAGTGCTGATTTTCGTGCAACCGAGAATTTGGCACAAATGATCACCCAAGTGACGGGTCGAGCAGGGCGAGGAGATAAAAAAGGGGAGGTGATAATACAAAGTCAGCAACCTCAGCATCCTTTCTGGGAAAGTTTAATCCAACAGGGCTATAAAAAAACCGCACAGGATTTATTGCAAGAGCGTATTGATATGGCAATGCCCCCGGTTTCTAACTGGGCTGTGATTCGTGCTGAAGCGCAAGAACGCCATCAGGCCATGGATTTTCTACAAGCCGTCACCAGTATTTTGCACTCGACACAACAACAGCACGTTTTAATTCTCGGTCCAGTACCCGCAATTATGGAAAAAAAGGGAGGCCGTTTCCGCGCTCAACTTTTACTGACTTGCCAACAACGCAAACCCTTACATCAATTACTTGATCAACATATTCAGGCAATTGGCAGTCATAAACTGGCACGGAAACTCAGGTGGTCAATTGATATCGATCCGATGGATCTACTCTGAAACTCGAACCGTTAAGTTAAACCTTGCCAAAACAAGGATGTAATCCACCCTGTGGATCGGGTAAAATGCGCGACACCATTCAATTTGCATTCAAGGCTTCACAACGTTGAAAGATCAACTGAAAAACCTGGTTGGCCAGGCGTTATCCATTTTTATTCAAAAACACGGGTTAGAGATCGATCTCCCCGAGATTCAGATAGAGCGCACTAAAGATAAAACGCACGGTGATTTCGCCTGCAATATTGCGATGATGCTGGCAAAACCAGCCAAAATGAATCCACGCCAAATTGCCACGGATATTGTTGAAGCATTACCGACCAGTGACGTTGTAACTCAGGTTGAAATAGCCGGTCCTGGATTTATTAACTTTTTCCTGTCGGCGGAAGCCAGTCAGCAGGTGGTCAAAGAAATCCTGTCTAAAGCAGAGAAATACGGTCAAAGCCAGATTGGTAAGGGTAAAAAAGTACAGGTGGAATTTGTTTCTGCTAATCCCACCGGCCCCTTACATGTTGGGCATGGTCGTGGTGCAGCTTATGGATCGGTAGTCAGTAGTCTGCTCAATGCCGCGGGCTTCAATGTGCATCGTGAATACTACGTTAACGATGCGGGACGCCAGATGGATATTCTGGGTACGAGCGTTTGGTTACGTTACCTGCAAGCCTGTGGTGAAACCATTACCTTTCCAAGCAATGGCTACCAGGGGAGCTATGTCCTCGATATTGCCGCTGAACTCAAACAAACGTTTGCAGAGCAGTTCCGTCATCCGGCTGACGCGGTGTTTGATGGTGTACCTGCTGATGAACCACAGGGTGGTGATAAAGAATTACACATTGATGGTTTGACCAATCAAGCCAAACAGCTGTTAGGTGAAGCGAATTACCGCATTGTGTTTGATAAAGGGTTGAATGCGATTCTGGGTGATATTCGTGATGATCTAGCTGAATTTGGTACCGAGTACGATGAATGGTTCTCAGAGCGGTCACTCGTTGAATCCGGTGAAGTAGAGAAAGCTATCGAACAATTAAAACAGGCCGGTCAGTTATACGAAGAGAAAGGCGCATGGTGGTTTAAATCGACAGATTATGGCGATGAAAAAGACCGTGTGGTGATTCGTGATAACGGTCAGGCAACCTATTTCGCTTCGGATATCGCCTACCATCTCAACAAATACCAACGCGGTTTTGATGAAATCATCGATATCTGGGGTGCTGATCACCATGGCTATATTCCGCGGGTGAAAGCATCGATGCAGGCCATGCAGCAAAATGTCGATCAGTTGAAAGTCTTATTAGTGCAGTTTGCTGTTTTGTACAGAGGCGCTGAAAAGGTTGGTATGTCAACGCGTAGTGGTGAATTTGTCACCTTGCGTCAGCTTCGTGATGAAGTCGGTAAAGATGCCGCGCGCTTCTTCTACGTGATGCGTGGTGCCGATCAACATATGGACTTTGATTTGGAGTTGGCAAAATCACAAAGCAACGATAATCCGGTCTATTACGTACAGTACGCCCATGCTCGTGTTTGTAGTGTGTTTAGACAATTGACCGAACGCGGCCACGCCTGGGATAAGGCGACTGGTGAACAACACCTCGATCGCCTAACGGAAACGCATGAGGATGCGTTAATGACCATGTTGGCTAAATACCCAGAAATTCTGGAAACCGCTGCGTTAAATCACACACCACATTTGCTGGCGCATTACCTGACCGATTTAGCGCGTGACTTCCATACTTACTACAATGCCCACCAGTTTATTGTGGATGATAATGAACTCAGTCAAGCGCGTTTAACACTGATTGAAGCGGTGCGTCAGGTGATTCAAAACGCACTTACCGTGATGGGTGTATCCGCACCGGAATCGATGTAAGAGGCTAATGGTGGCTAAACGAAATACCCGAAACGATAACACTTCCCGTTCTTTACCTTGGGGGCCGATGCTGCTGAGTTTCGCAGTGGGGGCTTTCATCATGTTCTTATTGCACATCAAGGACAATATCCCGGAAGACAAAACCAGTCAGACCAACAATAAAAACCAACAACAAGAAAAAAAAGGTGTTGAGCCGACATTTGATTTTTATACCTTGCTGCCAGAAATGGAAGTGGTGGTAGAAAATAAAAATAAAGGCAAACAACCGGTCGTGACTTCTCCACCGCAAACGCTTAAGCCTCAGCCTGAAGCCCCCCCTGCGGCTGAACCGACAGCGAGTTATATGATTCAAGTGGGATCATTCAAAAAATTAGCCGATGCGGATGGATTTCGTGCCAAGTTAGCCTTATTAGGTATTGAGTCTAAAGTTCAGACCGTTACTATAGACAACAAAGATACATGGCATCGCGTTCAGGTTGGTCCTATTGCTGGTCGTAATAAGGCCGATGCGGTGCAAAAGCAGCTACGCCAAAATGATATTGATTCTTTGCTGTTGCGAGCCAAACACGGCTGATGCCCTAGCAAAGAAAAGCGCGACACCTCTGCTATTGCTTGCAATACTGGCCTGCTGATTCAATTTTTATGATTATTATTTGATTGAGGACACCGATATGACGGAAAACACTGAAGCAGGCATCTTTCGTGATGTTGCCAGTCCTTTCTGCGGTATTGCATCTGATGATCTGGTGGTGCAGGTTGAGGGTAATACGGTCACGGTGAAAGAAAACGGCGATGCAGTTACCAAACCTGGGTTTGAAACGCCGATTACGGATCTTTCACCGCGCGTAAAAGGGCAGGAAGTCTCGCTGGATAAGGCGGTAAATCATATTGCTAGTTTGTTGAAAAACAGCAAACAGCCGTTAATCGGTGGTATGGGAACCGACTTAAATGGTGCCAGAGCAGCAATGGCATTAGCGGATATCAGTCGCGCCACTGTTGATAGTCAGTTTTCTGATGCCGCATTCAGAAATATTCTGGTGTTGCAGGACAGCGGCTACATGACAACAACACTAACGGAAGTCAGAAACCGGGTTGATGTGTTGCTGGTTGTCGGTACTGACATCGAATCCTCTTTTCCGCGTTTTTTCGAGCGCATAGTGTGGCCAAAGGAAAGTATGTTTGGCCAGGAAATTGAATCGCGGGAAATTATTTATCTGGGCAAAAAGCCTTCAGGCGAAGCTTCAACCACACCCGGTGGCCGTAAAGCAGAAGTGCTGGAATGTGATGATGCGGATCTACCAGAAGTCATCTCAGTATTACGGGCATTAGTGAAAGGCAAAAAGGTACAGTCAGAAACCGTAGGGGGTATTGCCGCCGCTGACTTGGCTGCCATTGCTGAAAAATTAAATGCAGCAAAATACTCAGTAATCAGTTGGTCTGGTACGCAATTGAATATTGATCATGCAGAAGTGACGATTCAAAACATCTGCGAGATGATTAAAGAAATTAATAACACCACACGTTGTAATGGCTTACCGTTAGGTGGAAAAGAGGGTGATACCACCGTCAATGCGGTGTCGTCATGGCAGTCAGGTTATCCGATGCGAACCAGCTTCAGCCGTAATATGCCGGATTACGACCCGTTTGTGAATCGCGGTCAGCGCATGTTGGATGATGGTGAGGTCGATGTGTTGTTATGGATATCCAGTTTCAATACACAAACCACACCACCGCCAAGCAATGCGGCCACGGTGGTTTTAGGTCGCTCAGGCATGACCTTCGAGAATGAACCGGAAGTGTTTATTCCTGTTGGTGTTCCCGGTATTGACCATGAAGGACGCACATTCCGTTGCGACAGTGTGGTATCTCTGCCATTGACGAAATTACGTGACAGCGGCTTGCCCAGCACTTATGACGTGCTGACAGCTGTTGAACAAGCCCTGTAAACGGAGACTGAAATGCTTAAAAAACTCACTGGTGGACGCATCTTCGATCCCGAGCATGGGCTCAATGATGTTGTTGGTGATATCTACATCCGAGACGGTCGAATTGTCGATGCACCGACCGATGGCAAAATTGATGAAGAAATCGATGTGCGCGGCAAAGTCATTATGTCTGGTGCTATCGATATGCACACTCATATCGGCGGTGGTAAGGTTAATATCGCCCGTACCATGTTGCCAGAAGATCATGCTGAAGCCTTGATTGAACGCACGGAGTTAATGCGGAGTGGTTGCGGCCATGCTGCACCGAGTACCTTAACGACGGGGTATCGCTACGCAGAGATGGGGTATACCGCAGGCTTTGAACCGGCAGTATTACCGGTCAATGCACGTCAGGCACATATGGAAATGCATGACACGCCGATCATCGATAAAGGTGGATATGCCATGCTGGGCAGTGATGATTTTCTGCTTAGGATGATGGCGGCCAATGAAGATCAGGAAGCGATTAACAACTACGTAGCCTGGACCATGACGCATAGTCAGGCAATAGGTCTGAAAGTGGTTAACCCGGGTGGTATTAACGCGTTTAAATTCAATCAGCGTCAATTGGATTTAGATGAAAAAAACAGTTTTTATAACGTTTCACCCCGCGAAATTCTGCAACGTTTATCGCGTGCGGTAACCGAACTCGGTGTGCCACATCCTTTGCATGTACATGGTTGTAACTTAGGTGTACCGGGTAATAAAGACACGACCTTAGATACCATTCAAGGTATTGAAGGTTTGCCAATGCATTTAACCCATATTCAGTTCCATAGCTATGGCACCGAAGGTGATTTCAAGTTTTCATCGGGTGCGGCTGAAATTGCAGAATCGATTAACCGTAATAAAAACATCACGGTAGACGTTGGTCAGATCCTGTTTGGGCAAACAGTCACAGCATCAGGCGATAATATGCGCCAGTTTGCTGGCGCGCCGCATGCTCATCCAAACAAGTGGGTGTGTATGGATATTGAGTGTGATGCCGGTTGTGGTGTGGTGCCGTTCAAATACAAAGATCAAAGCTTTGTAAATGCCTTGCAGTGGATGATTGGTCTGGAAACTTTCCTGATGGTAGATGATCCATGGCGGATATTCCTGACCACGGATCACCCGAACGGTGCACCATTCACCAGTTATCCACATCTGATTAAGTTGTTGATGGATAAATCATTCCGTAACGACATGTTATCAACCTTGCACCCTGAAGCGCAGAACGCAACACATCTGGCGTCTATGGATCGTGAATATTCTTTGTATGACATTGCGATTATGACCCGTGCCGGTGCTGCCAAGCTGGTGGGGCTGGCAGATCGTGGTCACTTAGGCGTGGGCGCGGCGGCGGATATCACGGTATATACCGATGATACTGACCGCGAAAAAATGTTCAGTAAACCAGACTATGTCTTCAAAGATGGTGAGATGGTTGTCAGAAATGGTGAGATAGTCAAAGTGACGTGGGGCACCACGCATGTGGTGAAACCAGAATACGATGCCAGTATTGAAAAACCACTTAAAGCTTATTTTGACCAGTACCACACAATGAAAATGGGTAACTTCAAAATCAGTGATGATGAAATTGTGGATGATGGTCGTGGTAGTTTGACCATACAGCCGTTGAAGCAAGGAGGCAGACTATGATCATCAACGGCGTCACAATAGACGCAACATTTGCCGAAGCCTTTCCAATGCGTGGTACTCGCGTCATTATTACCGCACAAAATCTTGAATGGGCAATGAACTCGGCAACGGCCTTTACAGGGTTTGCGACATCGGTTATCGCTTGTGGTTGTGAAGCCTCAATTGAGCGCACTTTAGAACCCCATGAAACGCCGGATGGTCGTCCCGGTGTGGCTTGTCTTATTTTTGCAATGGGTGGTAAGGGTTTAGCCAAACAGGTTGAAACCCGCGCTGGTCAGTGTGTGCTTACTTCGCCGACATCCGCCTTATTTTCTGGCCTGGAAATGGACCAAGAAGGAAAAGAGATTCCTTTAGGCAAGAACTTACGATTCTTTGGTGACGGTTATCAGATTTCTAAAATGATTGACGGTAAACGCTACTGGCGTATTCCCGTCATGGACGGTGAGTTTTTAACTCAAGAAAATACCGGTATGCGTGCCTCCGTAGGTGGTGGTAATTTTCTGATTCTGGCTGAGTCTCAGCCACAAGCGTTGGCAGCCTGTGAAGCCGCTATTCGTGAGATGAAGAAGATCCCTAATGTGATTATGCCGTTCCCGGGTGGTGTGGTTCGTTCAGGTTCTAAGGTGGGGTCTAAATACAAAGCTTTGAATGCTTCAACCAATGATGCTTTCTGTCCAACCCTGAAAGGGCAGACCAAAACAGAGCTTTCGCCAGAGGTGGAATCAGTGATGGAAATCGTCATTGATGGCCTCACCGAAGACGACATCAACAAAGCGATGAGAGTAGGGATTCAGGCTGCTTGTGAATTAGGCGCTGAAAACGGCATAAAACGCATCAGTGCAGGTAACTACGGCGGCAAACTTGGTCCATTCCACTTCCATTTGCAGGAGATCATGGCATGAGTGCATTAACATTCACCCTGAAAAATCCACCTGCGCAACGGATTGATTGTGCAGCGCTGACGGCCGATAAGCTAGTGGATAAATCGGTTGATGAGATTGCTGCTTTGACCTTAGTGGTTGGTAATCAGAAAGTCAGAGTTGATGAGTTATTTGATATCTCAGGCACGGATATAGCCAAAATCTGCTTCGAAAACAGTACGGATAAGCTGGACCATATTGGTCATGGCATGTCGACCGGTAGTATTACAGTAAATGGCGATGCAGGTGCGTATCTTGGCCAGTTTATGACGCATGGTGAAATAGCGGTTAATGGTAATACGGGTATTTATACCGCGTGCGAAATGAAAGGCGGTCAGATCAAAGTTGACGGTAATGCCGGAGACTTTGTTGGTGGCGCTCGTATTGGTTATAAAAACGGCATGACAGGCGGCACCGTCATTATCACCGGTAATAGCGGTGAACGTACCGGTGATCATATGCGTCGCGGCATGATCCTGATTGAAGGCAATGCGGGTAATTACTGTGGTTCACGGATGGTGTCGGGCACGATTGCTGTTTTAGGCCAGGTCGGACAACATCTTGGTTATGCGATGAAACGTGGTACTTTGCTACTCACGCAAGCACCACAACACGGTTTATCAGCCAATTTTAATGACTGTGGTTCACACACACTGGCCTTTTTACCGTTGATGATTGCTTCATTCAAAAAGCTGGATAGTCAGTTTGCTACGCTCGAGCCATTTTCTCGCGTTCAACGTTATGCGGGTGATATTTCCGGTATCGGTATGGGCGAAATTCTGGTTAAAATTTGAGCTATAAAAGCCAGTCTTTCGCCTGTGTGCGGGCGAATATTTGAACTGCATCAGAAAAGTCGGCGACCCGACATTCAGTCGGGTTGCCATTGTCTCCAACGTGGTTTAGCTTTAGATTGTTAGTATTAATAGCAAAGGTTGCTGAACACACCCAGCTTGGAGGCTAAAACATGTCCGATACCGGTAAATCGGTTATTCAGTTTATCGTAGAAGAGCAGCGCGCTAACCCTAGTGCGACCGGTGATCTTTCTGGTTTGCTGGGCGATATTGTCAGTGCCTGTAAAAAAATATCTCATCTGGTTGGACGCAGCGGAATTATTGGCCTGGGCGGTTATGCTGAGTCAAAAAACGTGCAGGGTGAAGATCAGAAAAAGCTCGATATCATTAGCAATGATGTGATGGTCGATCATCTGAAATGGACTGGCCATTTAGCTGCTATGGCGTCTGAAGAAATTGAAGATATCATTCAGATTCCTGCCAAGTTTCCCAAAGGTAAATATCTGATTTGCTTTGATCCCCTGGATGGCTCAAGTAATATCGATATTAACCTCTCCGTAGGGACAATTTTTTCAATCCTGCGTTGCCCGCAAGGGGTAAAAAACCCAACCTTAAAACATTTCATGCAAAAGGGAACCGAGCAGGTCTGTGCCGGTTTTTGTGTGTATGGGCCCTCCACCATGCTTATTATGACAACGGGACACGGTGTGAATGGCTTTACACTGGATCGCGATGTCGGCGAGTTTATTTTGACTCACCCTAATATGAACATCCCCAAAGACACTGCGGAGTTCGCGATTAATATGTCTAACCAGCGCTTCTGGGAAGAACCTGTACAGCGTTATGTCAACGAATGTGTAAAGGGCACAGAAGGGAATCGCGAAAAGAACTTCAACATGCGCTGGAATGCCTCAATGGTGGCTGAGGTGTATCGTATTCTTACCCGTGGAGGCATTTTCATGTATCCCATTGACAGTAAAATTGCCAAGCAAGGCGGTAAATTACGTTTGATGTATGAAGCAAACCCAATGAGCTTTATTATTGAACAGGCGGGTGGTGTGAGTTCGACCGGGCATGAACGCATTCTTGACGTACAACCAGACGATATTCATCAGAGAGTACCTGTCATTTTAGGATCGAAAAATGAAGTGGAAAGGCTCGTTAAATATCATCAGCAAAGCTGATTCTTAAAAGGTGTTTTGAAGATGCGTTATTTATTCAGTCTAATGCTGTTGATTATCTTTCCGCTTCAAGCAGAAGTATACAAATGTACTGCTAATGGCAGTACAACGTTTAGTGATCAGCCATGCTCAGATAATGCTGAGCGTATCGAAATAAAAACTACACCGCCAGCAACGGTTGATATCGAAACGCAGCAGAAAATTACGCAGGAATTTGAAGAAGAGTCACGGATAAATGAAATTAAGGCATTGAATCAGGAAAATGACGAACTAGTGCTTGAAATTAATCGTATACAAAAGCAAAGTGAAACGGATCTTGAGGCCTTAAGAGAAAAAACCTACGAATTAGATGATGGCCGTATGGCTACCTCTGATCCTACGGTATTTGGTGATATGAATCAGGTCATTGCTGACACCAAACAAAAAACAGAAGCATTAAAAGAGAGGATTCGTGTTAACGAAGAGCGGCTCGAAACGCTTCATCAACAAGTCCTGGCAGAAGAAAAGCCCTAAAGTTGATATGAATTAAAAAAGCCCGGTTAAACCGGACTTTTGTTTATCTAAAGATATTTTATTACCAGCCACCAGTACCACTGATTAGTGGCATGCTGAACGAGAAGCTTAGTTCGAGCAGAGAAAAGATCTTTATCAATATATTTTGCTAAGTCAGCAAGTAGTAAACATTGCCTACATTCACGACAAGAGTCGAGTTGCTTGGGAGTCATGCCCTGTTTAAGCCCGGTGGTTAATAGGTTTTTTTAGGCAATAGTATTTTATTTCCCTACCTACATTTGAGGGTAACCAGCTATTGGGATATCTCTTTTTTCAGCGTAGAGTCGTAAGGTAAGCCCTTAGGAGGACAAGCCATGAAAAAAATGCTGTTGCTCGTCACGCATGGAGTGATGTTGCTGATAGGGTTTGCTACAGGGATTTATTTATTGCCTATTTTGACGCAGCCGCCAGCGCCGGATGACAAAATGGTTGGTCGTGTTGCCTCGCAAGCTTTGTTTACGGGCCAGTTCCAACCTGATTTAAAAGGCAGTGACGCGCTACATTATGGTGATGGAACGCTTTATGTGAGCAACGCGATGATTTCGTTTTCTGGCTCCATTTCACCGGGGCCGGATTATCGCTTGTATTTATCGCCCGAGTTTGTTGAAACCAAAGCCGATTTTCTGGCGAAAAAGTCAATGATGAAGCAGGCTGGAGAGGTAAAAACCTTTGATAATTTTATTGTGACGTTGCATGACGATATTGATCCAGCCGTATATAACACGGCAATTGTGTGGTGTGAGGCTTTCGGTATATTTATTACGGCTGGGAAGTATCAATAAATCGGGGAGAATAAAGGAAATCCTTTTCCGTCTTTCATCCTTGGAATATAGTCTAGAGCAATCAACTTCAACTTACCTACCCCTATATGAGGGGGATTAGACGGGGACATGCTACTATTTTCTCTCTTTCACCATAAAATACGATCATGATCCAGCCTCAACGTAATGCCTTAGCGATAGTAGAAACTTACCAACCGCTTCAGCAAGAGCCACAACTTATTCACGCCCTCTATGCAGCATTAACCGAGAAGGATGGCTTTCACGGTTTCCTTGATGTGCTGAAACAGGCCATCAATGCCTGTGCGGCCGAATTGGTGGTGGTGAGGAAAACGCCATTACAGCTGGAGCATATTTGGTATGCCGGATTGTCTCAGGAGTTTATGGAGTGGTACACCAGCAATAATATGATTGAGCATGATCTGGTAGTGAACCATGCGACATATTCTAGCCCCGGTTTCTTTCAAACCGCATTATCGTTGATAGAAAAAGTGAAAAACCAGCCTGATTATGATCGCTGGCAACAGGATCAAAATATGCTTGATAGTGCCTGGCTGGTGGTGGATGCGAGCGAAACACATACAACTATTCTGGCAATGCAGCGGACGGTGGAGCAGGGCGCCTATCAACCGCACGAAATTAACGCATTAAACCGACTGGTGCCTTATATCAGGCAAGCAGTACAACTCAATCAGCAGCTCGACAAAACACTCTCTACCTCGCACACACTTACTTCACTGGTTAATGCTTTGCCCAAGCCGAGTTTTGTCTTAAATGAACAAGCAGAAATATTGTTCGCAAATGCCAAGGCAAAACAGTTTCTCAGTCAAGAAGAGCGACTCCAGGTTAAGGATAAACGTTTACAGTTTAATGAGCGTCAACATCAGGACGCCTTCTTTAAGTCTTCGGTACAAATTATTCGTGCCAGCATGGGCTTAGATAATTTTGACAGTGATGTGATCATGCTTAAACGTGATCATGCGTCAACGTTAATGCTGACATTAACCCCGATAGAAGGTGGGGAGCAGGCATTCAGTGGCGTCTTGGTGACGGTGTATGACAGTGAACAACGTCAGCTACCAAGTGCTGAATTGATAGCCCCTTATTTTGGTTTATCTCAGGCCGAATCACAGTTATGTGCTGATTTGGTGCTGGGCATGAGTCTAAAAGAGATTGCAGAGAACAGGCATAAAAGTGAAGCAACGTTACGATCCTATCTTAAACAAATATTCCTCAAAACCGGTGTTAACCGGCAAAGTCAGCTTATTTGTGCCATTTTGTCTGCATTAATGCGTTAAAACGGGCACTTTTTATCAGTAAGTGCATGTCATAAGCTCAACTACTCTGTTACAAAAAGAGGCCGATAATGAAAAAGACAGTATGTTTAGTGTTGTTGTTATGGGTGTTTTCAGCAACAGCAGAAACCGTCAGCTATCAGTTAAACGGCCAGAATTATGAAGGCTTTTACACCAGTGCTAAAGACAATGCGCCGTTAATTGTTTTACTGCATGACTGGGATGGTTTGACCGAATACGAAATACAGCGTGCCCAGATGTTGGCACAACAGGGCTATGCGGTCTTTGCTGCGGACTTGTTTGGTGCGGGTATTCGACCAATGGAAAATGCCGACAAACGTCAGCACACCGGCGAGTTGTATAAAAACCGGGCAAAAATGCGATCGTTAATACAGGCGGCGTTTCTAAAAGCGGGCGAGCTTGGTGCCGATAAAGATAATGCGGTGGTGATGGGCTACTGTTTTGGCGGGGCAGCAGTGCTAGAGGCGGCTCGTTCAGGGGCTGATTACAAAGGCTTTGTCAGTTTTCATGGCGGCCTGAAAACGCCCGAAGGTCAGGACTACACAAAAACTCAGGGTGAAGTGCTTATTCTTCATGGGGCTGCTGATCATCACATAATTATGGATGATTTTGCCCAGATAGGTGTTGAGCTGGAAGCACAAGATATCACTTATGAAATGATTGCTTATGGCGGTGCCCGTCATGCTTTTACGGTATTGGGTGGTGAGCGTTACCATGCCGAGGCAGACAGAAAGTCGTGGCAGCGTTTTATGTCCTTTCTTGAGCATACCTTGAAATGATTAAAAAATTGATACAACACGGTCTAATCTTCGCAGGTATAACGCTATTATCACCGGTATTCGCTGAAACAGGCTTTCGTTTAGAAAACTTCGCCTACCCCTATCCGCTTGAAATAATGACGTTTGAAAGCCAGCAACAGCAACTGGAAATGGCCTATATGGATGTCAGTCCTGTCACGGAAGCGAATGGCCAGACGGTGGTGTTATTGCATGGTAAGAATTTTTGTGCGGCGACCTGGGCTAATCTGATTCAAGCATTAACTCAGCATGGCTACCGCGTTATCGCAGTGGATCAGATTGGTTTTTGTAAATCATCAAAACCGCTCGACTATCAATATAGTTTTCATCAGTTGGCAACCAATACCCGTTTGTTACTAGACAAGTTGGGAGTCGAAACCAGTTTTATTATGGGTCACTCAATGGGTGGCATGCTGGCAAGCCGTTATGCGCTTTTATACCCGGAACATGTGACCGGATTAATGATGGTTAACCCGATAGGGCTTGAAGATTGGTTACACAAAGGGGTGCCCTATATATCGATTGATGACTGGTATGCCGGCCAATTGAAACTGAATGCCGAGGGTATCAAACGTTACCAACAACACACATACTATGCCGGTAACTGGCGTGAAGATTACGATATTTGGGTGGCGATGCTGGCTGGACAGTTCGATGCCGATCGTGAGAAATCAGCGTGGTTGTCAGCATTGATTTACGACATGATTCTGACACAACCCGTGGTTCACGAATTCAAAGATTTGAGTGTGCCAACATGGCTTTTCATCGGCGAGCAGGATAATACGGCGATCGGTAAAGCTTTTGTCGGGGAGAATAAAAAATCCCAGCTAGGTGACTATTCAGCCCTGGCAAAGCTCAGCCAGATCAGAATCAAGGGGGCAGGATTAAGCCTGTTTCCTGAACTCGGACATTCACCTCATATACAATCACCGAAGACCTTTCATCAGTCTGTGCTGAAAACGCTAGCGCAGTGGCCCCACTAGAAAGAAGAGGACATCATGCCTGTCATATTTAAAGTTTTATTTATTGTGTCGTTATTTCCCATCACCTTAGCAGTATTGGGTGGCTACCTTCGATACCGGCAGTTTGGTCAGTTTGATAATAATCATCCCAGGCAGCAACAGGCTCAGTTGACCGGTGTGGCGGCGAGAGTGCTGGCGGCACAAAAAAATGCGTGGGAAGCGTTAATTTTTTACAGCGTAATGTGTCTGCTGGCTTATGTGTCAGGGATTGGTCTGCAAAGTCTCAGTTATGCTGCGTGGCTATTCTTGCTGAGTCGCATAGCCCATCCAGTATTTTATATATTGGGCATGGCACCGTTCCGAACCTTGGTCTTTCTAATTGGCTGGTGTAGCACCTTGTATATCGGTATTCAGTCGATCGTTTCTCTTTAGACATTGCCTGATCAGCGATCTGATCGATTTAACGATGCTTATATTGGCTGGGACAATAGGCGCGAGATACGGTGGCTTGACGTCGTTTTAGATGTTTTGTTTTTCTACCGTTGACGCGTTTACGCCAAAGCCGAAAACTGCTGGGTTGTAACGTGCTACGCATAAGCTTTATCACTTCGGATTCAGCAAGTCCGAAATGGTTTCTGATTGCTTCGAACGGTGTACGATCTTCCCACGCCATTTCAATGATGCGCGATTGTTCGCTGATAGAAAAAGGATTCAACATAGCAATCAAAGTAAACCTGAGCGTGTGAAATCACTGTAGAAAAATAAGCAGTGATCAGACTAATGCGGAAAGTGGAAGATAGAGAGGAGCACAGTATGCCGGAAATAGACTTCACCTTAATCTGGTTCAATTTGTCACAAATTGGTATCGCTTTTTTATTGGCGTTACCGATAGCGTTTAACCGTGAATATGTTGCCAGTGGTGCCGGGCTAAGAACGTATCCCTTAGTCTCGATTGCCTGTTGCTCGTTTATGTTGGTAGCAATGGATGTTTATCAGGGCAGTGATGCCGAAGCACGGGTGATGTATGGCGTTATCACGGGGATGGGCTTTATTGGTGGTGGCGCGATTGTAAAAGAGGCCGGTCGCGCGATTGGCACGGCAAATGCGGCCGGTATTTGGCTAACCGGTGCCATAGGTCTTTCGGTTGCCTACAGTCGTTATGAGATTGCAATTGTGCTGTCGATAATTGGTTTTCTGATCTTCCAGTTTGGCAGCTATTTGAAAAAACAGGACACTTAAGCGTCCTGCTTTTTCCGTTTTTCATTCCATGACAGCACGCTGATTAACAAACTAGGCAAAAAGGCTAGCGTGACGATCATAGAGCACAGAATCCCGACGAGTACGACAATACCGACACCGCGATAAAGCTCGGTACCGGCACCCGGAATAAATACCAGCGGTGCTAGACCAAACACAGTTGTTGCGGTAGACATCAGGATGGGCCGCAGTCGCGTTGCCACAGCACGGTTAACAGCCAGTCGTACTGAAGTGCCAGCCTCTTGCAGGTTTTTACGGGTTTGTTCAACGATCAGAATCGGGTTGTTGACGACGGTACCCAATAGAATGACAAAGCCCAGCATCGTGATCATGTCAAAGGGTTGAATAATAGCTGGCAAACCAAACGCATTTAATAAGGCGCCCGAGCTGTTCACTGCCACCAGTCCCACAATACCGCCAGCAATGCCCAGTGGAACAGTGGTCAGTATAAGTAGCGGATAACCCCAGTGACTGAAGATTGCTACCAGTAGTAGATAGATTAGAATCACCGCAATCACCATATTGCTGGATAACGATTCACGCGTGGCATCAAGCTGATCGGCAGCGCCAGAAATGCTGATCGACACGCCTTTATCGACTTCGCCCGCTGCCTGCATATCAGGCAACATTTGCGTACGTACTCTATTAACAGCGGTTTCCAACGCAATTTCGCGAGGCGGTATTACCGATAAGGTTACGGTACGGCGGCCATCGACACGACGCAATTGATCGCTATCCACAGTGTCACGAATTTCAGCCAGGGCGCTCAGAGGTAAAACGGTGCCCTGTGGAGTCATGATCGGTAGATCTGACATGTCTGATAACGTCTGATTTTGACCGGCGGTACTAAAAATAAACATATCGATTTTGTCGTCTTCCATGAAAAACTCACCGACATAGGCACCGTCACTCAGTGCGGCAACGGTATAACCAAAATCATCTGCAGTCATATCGATTTCTGCGAGGCGATCCCAGTTGGGCCTCACTTCTATGAGTGGCTGATCCAAGGATAAAGCAGAGGGCTCTGATTCAATCTGTGGATCGCCAAATATACTTTCAGCACGCCGCATCGCGTTTTCTGCGGTGCGGTAAAGGCTTCCCTGGTCAGCACCCGATATATCGAGGTTGACGGCACGTGTACCGCCTTGATTGCTGGCAATGATCGAGCCTCGGTGTGAAAAACCACGCATGCCCGGATATTGTTTATATAAGTCGGTTAATGCCTGCATCATCGGTTCGATGTCCTGATCGCGTGTTGGCTCACTCAGCACCCAAACACGGCCCGGCATAATGCGCTGGAAATAATATTTCAACGAAGGGATCTGATGTTCACCATTGTCGTATTTGCTGGGGTCGGCATTCAGCGCCAGTCGCAGATGATCACGAATTTCATCACCCAGCTTTTCCATTTCAGACAAGTTGTAGCCAGGTGGTGCCGTCATTACGCTAAAGGCTTTAGGTTCTTCACCTTCTGGCAAGTATTCGGCTGGTGGCATCAGGTACCAACCAGCGATCATGGTGCCACTGAAAATAAGCACAATGCACAAGAAGCGTTTGATGGCAGAACCATTGAGCCAACTGACCGTTCTCAGTATCGGGCCCGGATGCGCTAAGTCATCACCATGATCACGCTCATCACCAAAACCAACACGAGCACAAGCGGCCGGTACAACCGCTAGGGCAAACAACATAGAAGCAAGAATCGCCGTGGAAATGGCGATGGCAATATCTGAATACAGTTGCCCCGCTTCTTCCTGAACAAACAATACCGGCGCGAATACCAACACAGTGGTCATGCTCGATGCTAGAACGGCACTCCACACATCGCGAACACCTGTGATTGCAGCTTGAATGCGGTCCAAGCCGCGTCGTCTAGCCTGCTCGATACTTTCCAGTACAACGATGGTGTTATCGACGGTCATACCGATGGCAAATGCGATACCGGCTAAGGAGATGACGTTAATCGTTCGATCAAATACAAGCAGGCCGATAAACGCAGCGATAGTACAAATGGGCATGCCCATCAAGCCGATTAATGTGGCGCGGCCAGAACGTAAAAAAAGAAACAAAACCAGCGTTGCCAGAATGGCGCCCAGCGCTAGGTTTGACGCGACTTTTTCCACCGATGCTTGAACATAACGTACATCATCACCAATTAATTTTATGGTCATGCCGTTGGGTTCAAGTTGCTCCTGACGGATTTCTTCCACCACTTTGAGCATGTCGCGTTTGATATTGATGACATTGGAGCCAGACTCACGTTTAACCGCCATCATCAGCGCTGCCTCGTCATTCACAATAGCTAAATGACGAACTTCATAGTGATCCAGTTTTACCTCTGCAACATCTTTGAGCTTGATATCCGTGTTGTTACGATGCGCCAAGGTAAGTTCATTGAGGCTTTCTATATCTTTAAAACGGCCGGTGGTTCGAATAAAGTAGCGGCGCTTGCCATCATCCAGATCGCCCGCTGATGTATCACGGTTTCGTTCGCGAATGGCATCACGTACGTCGGTTAAGCTCAGACCACGTTGAGCCAACTTGGCCGGATCAATGGTGATTTGTACCTGCCGCTCAGCGCCACCGCGAAGTTGTACCTCAGAGACTCCTCGCACGCGCTCCATTCTGGGGCGAACGTCATCATCAATGAAGTCGGTCACCATATCCATATCGAGGTTGAGAGGGTTACCCTGCTGGGTGGCAACAGCAAAATACATAAACGCATTTTCGGAGAAAGAACTGCTACGAATGGTGGGTTGATCAACGTTCTCGGGGTAGCTGGATACCTGGCTCAATGCGTTGGTGACTTCAATCAGCGTTTCATTGATATCAACGCCAAAAGGAAACTCCATTTCGATATTCGCCTGACCGGTGTCAGCGGTGGACTCCATGCGCGTCATATTGGGGACGCTACGCAGGTATCGCTCTTGTTCAATGAGGATTTCTTTTTCGACATCCTGCGGTGTGGCGCCGGGCCAACCAGTGACAACGCTGATGGTACGAACGTCGAGATCAGGAATCATTTGCACCGGGATGCGTTGGGCAGCAGCAATGCCAAGCACCACGATGATAAGTACGATAACTGTCAGGAGTTTTCCGTTTTTAATGGGTGCTTCCAGCATGTGATAAAAGCCTATTCGTTAACGATAGTGACAGCCTGATCCTCACGTAGCACTTCATTGCCACGGATCACGACGTGTTCATTTAATTGCAGGCCAGAAGTAATGCTGACACCATCCTGACTTTGCTGACCGATGCTTACTTGGCGACGTTTAGCAACGCCGTTGTCAACAATAAACAGGCTGTAGCCGCCATCTGGATGCAGCAGCAGCGCATCACGAGGCACAATCAGCTTTTGACCTGTTTTGCCACTGAGGCCAATGACGGCAGTTGCAGAGGTGCCGGGCAGCAGACTGATATCGGTAGCATCAACCACCACGCGTACTAAAAACGCTCTGGCTTGAGGATCACTAACCGGTACTATGGCGCTGATTTTTGCTGGCAGACGTTGACCCGGATAGACATCGGGAAGGACCTCCACAGGACTGTTTTTATCAATATCAGAAAAACGCTCTTGCGGAACTTTCACATCGAGTCTGACTAAATCAGTGGCAACCAGCTCTAATACTGCTGTGCCACGGTTTATCCATTCACCGGCTTCTGTCATCTTAGCGCTAATCACACCAGAAAAAGGCGCCGGTAGTTCATGTCTGCGCAGTTGTTCGAGGCTGGATCGTTGGGCCGCCTGCATAGCAACCAATGTGGCTTCTGATAGCGCTAAATTTGACTGCCGGTTGGCCATTTCACTTTCCGAAATATAATTTTGTTTCCGTAGTCTTTCGGCTTCTTTGACCAGTCGTGCTGCTTCATCTCGGGCTGCCTTGGCCTCAGCTGTAGCCGCTTGAGATTGTGCATACTGCTGCCGAGATATGGCCGGGTCCAGCTTGAGCAACACTTGACCTTTTTCTACCTCACTGCCTGCATCAACCAACACCTCAGCGACCAAGCCATCTACCCGCGGAGAGAGAAGTGCCCGTTTCTCGGCAGTTAATGAGCCAGACAAACTGAGCGTTTGTGCAATGGATGATTGCTTCGGTAACGTAGTGGAGACGGGGGTAAGGTCATCGGCATAGACCGCCAATGAAAACAAACTCATGACTATAAACGCCCAAGGTCGTGATAGATGTGCCATGTGATATTGAATTCCTTTTTTTCTAACTTTGGGTCGAGATCGGGCTAATAGTTCCTCAGTCATGTCCGTGGAAAATGACTGACAAGCCGACAATTTTAATGACTTACAGTACCCGATTGGCAATACTTACATACGATGTTTACATTATTTTACATATCTAATCTTATCACTCGACTGTTTCCGCTCTGGGTCATACTCTTTAGCTGCCTGGCCTGGTGGCAACCGCAATGGTTTGTGTCTGCGAAGCCTGCGATTATGCCTTTGTTGGCATTAATCATGTTTGCTATGGGGTTGACACTAAAGGTCGCTGACTTCAAGCGGGTGATGACTCAGCCTCTTGTCGTTGTTATCGGTGTGGTGTTGCAGTTTGGTCTGATGCCATTGCTTGCATGGCTAATTGCAACACTATTAAAACTTGAACCGATGATTGCTGTGGGACTTATTTTAGTAGGTGCCTGTTCTGGCGGTACAGCCTCTAATGTTATGACGTATCTTGCTGGTGGCAATGTGGCGTTATCGATCACAATGACAGCGGTATCGACCTTGTTGGCCGTGTTTATGACGCCATGGTTAAGCTGGCTTTATATCGATACCGTGATCGATGTTCCCATATGGGCAATGTTTAAAAGTATTTTGCTGTTGGTGATTCTTCCCGTCGCGGCAGGGGTGCTTTTTAACCGGGTTTTATCTCGTTTTATCAGACCAATATTGACGATATGCCCAATGATTGCAGTATTGGCGATCGTATTTATCATCGCTATTGTGGTTGCGCTTAATCATAGCCGAATGGCTGAGCTATCTTGGCTTATAGTGCTGGCGGTGGCATTGCACAATGTTTCAGGCTTAGCGTTGGGCTATTGGGTGGCGCGCTTAGTCGGTTATTCCAGCGTGATCGCGCGAACCGTGGCGATAGAGGTCGGCATGCAAAATTCAGGTCTGGCGGTGGCATTGGCGCTGAACTTTTTTACGCCATTAGCGGCTTTGCCCGGTGCGATATTCAGTATCTGGCACAATATAAGTGGATCGATGTTTGCCACTTTTTGGCAATGGCGCGATAGGAGTCACGGCCATGACAGCAGAGATTGAAACGCTTTATTACCTATTGATAGCACTGGCAATTGGTTTGATGATTGGGGTCGAGCGTGGCTGGCAGGAGCGAGCCAGTCAAGAAGGCCAACGAATAGCTGGTGTGCGTACATACGGTTTGATCGGTTTGCTGGGGGGCAGCTTTGGTCTACTGGCGCAGCAGTATGGTGAGCTGTTATTAGGTTTAGGGTTTGTCGCTGTGTCGGTTGTGGTGGGAATGATTTTTCTTGCCAAGCAAAAACAAAATGGCGAGTGGGGTATCACCAGCCTTGTGGCGTTGTTACTGGCCTTTATTTTGGGAGCGTTGGCGACCAATGGTGAGGAGCTGGTAGCTGCCGCTACCGCAGTAGTAACAGTGCTGTTGCTTAGTAATAAGCCACAACTACATGGTTTGATCAGCCGCTTACAGGCAGAGGAGTTGCGGGCGGGTATTAAGTTGCTTTTGATCTCAGTGGTGATGCTGCCTGTGTTGCCCGACCAAGGCTTTGGCCCTTGGCAGGCGCTCAATCCTTTTCGGATCTGGCTAATGGTGGTGGTCATAGCGGCGATTTCCTTTGCGGGTTATGTAGCCATCAAGCTTGGAGGTACACGTCGCGGTATTTTGTTTACGGGGCTGTTTGGTGGTTTGGCTTCATCCACGGCGGTAACGCTGCACTTGTCTCGGTTGGGTAAAAAGAGTCCAGGTGTCTTGGCTGTAGCGGCAAGTGGAATATTGATTGCTTGTGGCACGATGTATCTTCGCATGCTTCTCGTGGTTGGCTTATTGGCTCCTGCAATGCTGACGCGGTTTTGGCCGGTCGTCGTTTTAATGGCAGTACTGACTTATCTACCACTGTTGATCTATCAGCGCAGTGCGACAGGGCAAGCTCTGGATACAGCGACTAGCATACAGAATCCACTGGAACTGAAAACGGCTCTGACCTTTGGTGCCATTTTGATGGCAGTTATGTTGCTCAGCGTGATGCTACGCGAGGCCTATGGTGATGGCGGGCTGATGACCTTGGCCGCGTTGTCAGGTATTGCTGATGTGGATGCCATGGTGTTGTCTTTGGTCGGCATGGTGGAGGGGGAGCTTGCTGTTCGATTATTCATTATGGGCTGTGTCATTGCGGCCTGTACCAATAGTATTGTTAAAGCCATGATGTGCTGGTTTATCGGGGGCAAAGTCTTAGGAATCAAGGCGGGCGTGCCCCTTGTACTTGCCGGGGTTGTTGGCGTTATCGTGACATGGATTGGGTACTGGTAAGCGCGTTAACAGTGTGCGTTCGATGAAGTTCAAGCCTTATGTCAGCAGGAACCATCATTACAGGTTTCGGTCTTAGCCTCAGCAAATGAGGAGACCATTTTATGGCAATCAGACTGCTACCCGTGATCTTGGTGTTGATGTTGTTTACAGGCGTTGCTGTTGCTGCCGGACAGGCAAACTATCACCAATGCTTGTTTGATGACAGCAATGAAGTGAAAGCAGATAAAGCCGGACAGACCATCGCTGTGTATTGTGCCTCACGGCATTTTGATACCGCGCCCACCGCCTTTCAGGCTCAGGTGTTGAATCAGGAGCTGGAAGGCATGAAACAGCGCGATCCAAAGTTCAAAGCGTTTTATGATGGAATACGTCAACATAGCGGAAACGATATTTACACTGATCGGCAAATTATTCTGATGTATATCGACAAGCGGGAAGTGAATAAAGACTAGCTATCAACGCAGAAAAATACCGATATTGCTCGCTATTTTTGCATTTTTGGCGCTATTATTAATCGATGAAAAGCGGATGTTTTTCAGCGATGCAAGTTAATCAAAGGAGGCAATTATGTCACTGAGAATTAACGATATTGCGCCTGATTTCACGGCTGCCACCACACAAGGCAAGATTCAGTTCCACCAATGGCTTGGCGATAGCTGGGGCATGCTATTTTCCCACCCCAAAGATTTCACGCCGGTTTGTACCACCGAGCTTGGCTATATGGCCGGTTTGAGTGACGACTTTGCAAAGCGTCACTGTAAAGTTATTGGTCTCAGCGTGGATCCGGTTGAAGATCACAAGCTGTGGCAACAAGACATTGAAGACATTCAGGGGCATAAAGTCACCTATCCGATTATTGCCGATGGTAATCTGGCGATAGCCAAACAATACAATATGTTGCCTGCTGATGAGTCGGGTGGCTCACAAGGGCGAACGGCGGCGAATAATGCAACGGTACGTTCAGTATTTATTATTGCACCAGATAAAACGATCAAGATGTTGCTGGTATATCCGATGACAACGGGGCGCAATTTTGATGAAATTCTGCGAGTGTTGGACTCTATTCAGCTGACCGCTGAGTACAAAGTTGCTACGCCAGTGAATTGGCAAGTCGGCGAGGATGTCATCATTGTGCCGTCAGTTAGTGATGATGAGGCACGCGAGTTATTCCCCGCCGGTTTTAAAACGCTGAAGCCCTACTTACGCACAACGCCACAGCCAACGCATCATTGAGTTTTACGTGGCTGATTGCGACGGCGACGAGTTGAACGGCCGGGTTTGGCAGCATTAGCGGGCTGTTTGCGGTGACTCTTTTGCGCGTGCGCGGTTTCACTGCGTTGACCATCATTGTGTCCATGTGATGGTTTTTTTGGCTTGCGTGGTTTGTGTTTAGGCTGATGCAGCTTGGATGCTGGCACGTCATGCTGGGGTTCAAAGCCTTCAACAACTTCACGAGGCAGATTTTTGCCAATCAGTCTTTCTATATTCCACAGGTGTTCAACCTCATCGGCACTGACCAAGGAGATTGCCTCGCCGGTGGCGCCGGCACGACCTGTTCTGCCGATGCGGTGCACATAATCTTCAGCCACGTTGGGCAGATCAAAGTTCACCACATGAGGGAGTTGATCGATATCCAAGCCACGAGCGGCAATGTCGGTGGCAACCAAAATTTGTTTGTCGCCGGCTTTGAAGTCTGCCAAGGCTTTGGTGCGTGCACCCTGACTTTTATTGCCATGAATGGCAGCAGCGCTGAGACCAACAGACTCAAGATGACGAGTCAGCTTGTTGGCACCATGTTTGGTACGAGAAAACACCAGTACTTGTGTCCACTGATGGGTGTTGATCAATTGACTTAACAGTTCCGGCTTTTTCTTTTTATCCACCGGCGCAATCCACTGCTTTACCGTTGTTGCTGTACTGTTAGCAGGTGACACCGATATTTCGATAGGGTTGTTAACCAATGTTTTTGCCAGAGAACGTATATCTGTTGAGAACGTCGCCGAAAACATCAGATTTTGACGCTTTTTGGGTAAAAAAGAAATGATCTTACGGATGTCGTGGATAAAGCCCATATCTAGCATGCGATCCGCTTCATCTAGAATCAGCACTTCCAGATGGTCGAAACGGACGGCATTTTGCTGATACAAATCGAGTAAACGACCGGGTGTGGCGACCAGAATATCCGCTCCTCGGCGTAAACGCATCATTTGAGGATTGATTTTGACACCGCCAAACACGACGGTTGAGCGTAATGGTAGAAATTTGCCATAGGTTTGAACGCTATCAGCGACTTGTGCTGCCAGTTCACGCGTTGGGGTTAATACCAGAGCGCGGACTTGATTAGCTGATGCGGGTTTACCACTTGCAAGCCGATGTAATAGCGGCAAGGTAAAACCGGCGGTTTTTCCTGTACCGGTCTGAGCTGCTGCCATAACATCATGACCTTGCATGATAGGAGGAATAGCTTTGGCCTGAATCGGTGATGGGGTGTCATAACCCTGTTCGCTGATGGCTTGAAGAATAGGATCGGCAAGGCCGAGAGAAGAAAATGTCATATCATGCTCTAAATTAGGTGATCATGTGCCAAAAAGCCATGATTTGTATCAAAAACTAGTAACTAGGTTTGGTTGCTAGTGTTGTAACAATGCGTTAAACCATCACACCATTTTTAAACTGTGGAGTACATATTTCGCTTAAGGTTGGTCTGCGTGTGTATGTTTTACGTTATTGGCTTAAGGCTGAACGTTGTTGGCCTGCAATCGTCTCATTAGCAGGCTTGTTGGAATAAAGTAGCAGTATTATCGCAGATTTATCATTATATTGATGTGAAGTAACGACATTAGCTTGTCATAGAGAGATGTTATGATGAGTTTAGACAGTTGTAATGTATTAGGAGGAAGTATGTATCAGAAAAAAGCGGTCATTGTCACAGTCATCCTAGCGGCACTCGCCATCTTTGTTGTCGCTGCGGTCTCTACGGTATTTAAAGATGACAGTGAGGAACGTTATCAAAATGTACCATCACCGCAAGCAGAAGCAACCATTGATGATAAAAGTGCTGTAGCACCTGCTTCTGTCAAAGATGAAACAACTGAACCTTTGGCACAAAATGAGGTGGGCGGTTTAAATGAAACGGCTACAGAGCATATGGAAGATGCGAATGAAGCCGTGCCAGAAACTGTCGTGGATGAAGTTGCAGAAACAGGCAAACGATTCGACTCGATGGAAAATGTTCCTGCCACACCCGAGCAGGCTGAGGAAGTATTGGCTGAAGAGCCTGCACCAGCTGCGAGTGGCGGTGAAATTCATATCGTGAAAGCTGTGGGGTTAAAATATGATCCCTTAGTGGTTAACATTCAGCCGAATGACACCGTAGCGTGGGAAAATATGCCGACACACGACACTCAGTCAATGGAAGGTTTGATTCCTGAGGGTGCTGAAATGTGGCACTCAAAACTGGGTGAGAATTACGAGCGCACCTTCACTCAAGAAGGTATTTATGTGTATAAGTGTACCCCTCACTTCGGTGCCGGTATGGGCGGTGCCATCATAGTTGGTAAGCCAGTTAACTTGGAAGCAATTCAAGCGGCTGATGCTAAAGGGGCTGCTGGTCGATTGGTTAGAAAAGCCATTGCCGCCGCTGAAGCAATGTAAACGGTTTAATAACGGCTATAAAACCCTCTGTCCGCTATTCGGGCAGGGGGTTATTTTTTTTGGGACAAGCAATAATGACAGAGCAAACATTTATCAAAGGGAAAGATCGCGATTTAGAAACCAGTATCGCGACCATGCAAGAAAAACTAAAAGCGTTTGGCTTTGATGTTGAAGAAGCGTCTTGGCTCAACCCCGTCAGCCATGTCTACTCGGTGCATATCAGGGATAAAACCTGCCCGTTAATGTTTACCAATGGTAAAGGCAGTAGTGCCAAAGCCTGCCTAGCCAGCGCCTTGGGTGAGTACTTTGAGCGTTTGAGCTGTAATTATTTTTTTGCTGATTTTTATCTTGGTGAAAACCATAGCCAGTCGGATTTTGTGCATTACCCTGATGAGCGTTGGTTTGTCTCTGAGCAAGGTGAAATCCCGGCAGGTTTGATGGATGAAGGTTTATGGGACCACTTTGATCCAGAGCGTGAGCTGACCCCGGAGAAGTTGTTTGATACTAACTCAGGTGCCGGTGAACGTGGAATTTGTGCCGTGCCTTATATTCGTCAACGTGATCATAAAACGCTTTATTTTCCGGTCAATGTGATTGGCAATATTTACGTCAGTAATGGTATGTCTGCCGGTAACACCTTGAACGAAGCGCGGGTGCAGGGTTTGTCTGAAGTCTTTGAGCGTTATGTCAAAAACCGCATTATTGCAGAAGGACTTTGTCTGCCCGATGTGCCGCAACATGTGATTGATCGCTTTCCCAAGATCAAAGCGGCTATCGCCGAACTGGAGCAGCACGGCTATCACTTGAAAGTCGCTGACGCCTCATTAGGCGGTCAGTTTCCAGTGATGAATGTGACATTGATCAACCCGAAAGACGGATCAGTGTTTGCCTCGTTTGGTGCCCATCCGAGCTTTGAGGTGGCATTAGAGCGAACCGTAACAGAGTTGCTGCAAGGTCGTAATCTGGACCAGTTGGATGTATTCCATCCTCCGACTTTTGATATGGATGAAGTGGCCTCACCCCAAAATCTGGAAATGCATTTTATCGACTCCAGTGGCTATATTTCCTATGACTTTTTTAAGCCGACCCCTGACTATGCGTTTTTCGATTGGGATCATGATGCACCCACCTTTGATGAATACGGTTACCTGACCGATCTGATTCATAAGCTCGGCTTTGATATTTACATTGCCGACTATGAGCATTTGGACGTGTATGCCTGCCGTATTCTGGTGCCGGGCATGTCTGATATTTATCCAGTGGATGAGTTGCTATGGGAAAACAATAACGAAGGCGCGTTATTCCGCGAGGCCTTGTTATCACTTAAGCAGGGTAATCAAGACCAGTGGCGTGAGTTGTTGATTGATTTGGAAGACGGCGGCTATAACGATCATACGCCAGTGGCCCAATTTATTGGATTAGCACCGGATCCCGGTACCTTATGGGCAAGCGTCAGGCTAGGCGAAATCAAACTGATGCTGTGTCTGGCTTTGCAGGATGATCAAGCGTTGGAGTGGATCGACTGGTGTTTGTCGTTAGGACAGGGTGATGAAGCGCAGTTACGTTTTTATCGTTGCCTGAAAGCGTTGTTAGATATCAAATGGGATGACGCGCGAGACTATGCTGATTATCAACAAGGCTTATCGCTGATGTATGGTGAGCAGAACGTCAATGTGGGTATCGATATCGTCGAAGCCAACACCGTGTTTTTCGGTTTACATACGCCGGGGCTGAGTTTAGAAGGGTTTGAACGCCATAATGCCTTATTGGCAGGCTATGAAAAGTTGCAACGAGCAAAGCAACACTACTGGAAAGGTGCGCAGCTGAAAAGCTAAATCAAAGACTTAAAACGCTTTTTAAAATTAACACTAACACCTTTGCAAAAATTGCTGTATATTTTCACGCTTCTTCTCGAAATCGTTGCTTTGCAGCACGGTTCAGAAAAAACTGCGGAGCGGTAGTTCAGTTGGTTAGAATGCTGGCCTGTCACGCCGGAGGTCGCGGGTTCGAGTCCCGTCCGCTCCGCCACTTTTTCTGCTTCAGCTATCCCTTAAATTCACGCCTGTTTGTTGTTTCTATTAGCCGCTATAATTTGCTATTTAGACTCTTGCTAGCGCCATGACTTCTACGCAAATACATAAATGGCAATTTTGGGTTGATCGCGGTGGCACGTTTACCGATATCGTCGCCAAAGCGCCTGATGGCGTTTTACACACCCACAAGCTTTTGTCTGACAATCCAGAACAATATCAAGATGCTGCGCTAGCAGGTATGCGATTTTTATTGGGTTTAAAGCCTGATGCGTTGATTCCGGCCGAGCAGGTGAGTTCGGTCAAAATGGGCACAACGGTTGCTACCAATGCGTTGTTGGAGCGCAAAGGTGAGCCAACAGTATTTGTTACCAGCAAGGGCTTTAAGGATGCGCTTGAGATCGGTTATCAAAACCGGCCTCGCTTATTCGAACGGCATATTCAACGACCAGAGTTGTTATATCAGAAAGTGATTGAAGCCAATGAGCGCATCAGTCATCAAGGTGATGTACTCACCGCACTAGACTCCCAACAGTTAAGCATCGATCTGCAGCAGGCATTTGAACAAGGACTGCGAAGTGTCGCGATTGTGTTTCTGCATGGCTATCGTCACCATCAGCATGAACAAATGGCGGAGCGCATCGCGAAACAAATCGGTTTTGAACAAATCAGTTGTTCCTATCAGGTCAGCCCGATGATCAAGTTTGTCAGCCGAGGCGACACCACCGTGGTAGATGCCTACCTGTCACCGATATTACGTCGCTATGTGGAGCAAATTTGTACCCAAATGCCGGGTGTGCCGCTTTATTTTATGCAGTCTTCAGGTGGCTTAAGTGATGCGCAGCAGTTTCAGGGTAAGGACGCCATTCTGTCGGGGCCGGCAGGCGGTATTGTGGGCATGGCCAGAACCGCAGAAATCGCTGGGTTTGGTAAAGTCATTGGCTTTGATATGGGAGGGACCTCAACGGATGTTTCCCACTATGCCGGTGAGTTTGAACGCGAGTTTGAAACACAGGTGGCCGGCATTCGTATGCGTGCGCCGATGATGCGTATTCATACTGTGGCAGCAGGTGGTGGCTCAATATTATATTACGATGGTGCCCGGCTGCGGGTGGGGCCTGAGAGCGCTGGCGCAAATCCAGGTCCGGCGTGTTATCGACGTGGCGGGCCTTTAACCGTGACCGATGCCAATGTTCTACTTGGCAAAATTCAGCCCGAGTTTTTCCCTCATGTGTTTGGCGCTGAGGCCAATAAGCCTTTGGATAAAAAAACAGTCACGGATAAGTTTGCTGAACTTTCAGGACAAACAGGCTTGACAAACGAAGCGCTTGCGGAAGGCTTTATTCGTATTGCTGTTCAACAAATGGCGAATGCGATAAAGAAAATCTCGGTGGCGCGTGGGTATGATGTCACCGCTTATTTAATGCAATGCTTTGGTGGTGCGGGCGCGCAACATGCTTGTCTGGTGGCTGATGTATTAGGAATAAAACAGATCCTAATCCATCCTTTTGCTGGTGTACTCAGTGCTTATGGAATGGGGTTAGCCGATCAAAGCCTGATTAAAGAACAAAGTCTGGATTGTGCCTTAGAGCAGGGAAATATGTCTCTTATCGGTCATGCCTTGCAAGCATTATCTAAAGAAGCTGAAATGGCTCTCAATCAACACTATGTCGATGCGGGTGACGTTGAGATTAAGCAGCGTGTGCATGTCCGTTATCAAGATAGTGATACGGCCTTAATTGTGCCTTTTGCTGATCTGACCTCGACCAAAGCAAGCTTTGAGTGCGCCTATAAGCAGCAGTTTTCATTTTTGATGACAGAAAAAGCCTTAGTCGTTGAGATGGTGTCGGCGGAAGTGGTATTAAAAACCTCAGTTATACAGGAGCCGGATCAGCCTTTAACAAGCAATAGAACTGTCGAGATCGATGAGACGGTTGATGTCTATATGGCTGGGTGCTGGCAGCAAGCTGGGTTACTTCGGCGTGATAGCTTACAAGCGGGTGACGTTATATCGGGTCCGGCTATTTTAATTGAAAATAATTCGACCACGATCATTGAGCCTGGATGGACCGCCAACATTTCATCAAAACGCCATGTGTTACTCCAAAAACAAGCGATATTAGAGAAGGCAGAGCGAGTCAGTTTGCAAGCCGATCCGGTGATGCTTGAAGTGTTCAATAATTTATTTATGAATATTGCTGAGCAGATGGGGCTACAACTGCAAAATACCGCCTTATCAGTCAATATCAAAGAGCGTCTCGACTTTTCCTGTGCGCTGTTTGACGAGGCCGGGAATTTAATTGCCAATGCCCCGCATGTGCCGGTTCATTTAGGGTCGATGGGTGAGAGTATAAAATCGATTATCAATGCAAATCAGGGAAAAATCGAAGCCGGTGATGTGTTTTTATTGAACGATCCCTATCATGGCGGAACGCATTTACCCGATATGACGGTTATAACACCGGTGTTTTTAGCCGGGCATAGAGCACCGGTTTTTTATGTGGGTAGTCGCGGCCATCATGCGGATGTTGGTGGTAAAACGCCCGGTTCAATTCCTGCATTTTCAAGTCATATAGACGAAGAAGGCATCAGGATAGCCAATTTTAAGCTTGTTTCACGTGGCAAGCTGCAACAAGATGCATTGTTAACATTATTAAATTCAGGCCAATACCCGGCACGAAACCCGGCTCAGAATCTTGCTGATCTTAGTGCGCAGATTGCTGCCAATGAAAAAGGTGTGCAGGAATTAACGCGCATGGTTGAGCATTATGGTCTCGATGTGGTTCAGGCCTATATGCAACATGTGCAAGACAATGCAGAGACGGCCGTAAGAAATGTCATCCACCGACTCAACGATGGCGATTTTGAGGTCAGGCTCGATAATGGCAGCGTGGTTCATGTGGCGATAACCGTCGACCAACAAGCTCGCCAAGCCACTATCGACTTTAGCGGGACGAGTGCGCAGCAAAATACGAATTTCAATGCCCCGAAAGCGGTTGCCATAGCCGCTGTTTTATATGTTTTCAGAACGTTGGTCGATGATGATATTCCGCTGAATGCGGGCTGCTTGAAACCGCTGCAAATCATTATTCCTGAAGGATCAATGTTAAATCCGGTTTACCCCGCAGCGGTGGTTGCCGGCAATGTGGAAACTTCAACCTGTATCACTAATGCCCTTTATGGTGCGCTAGGTGTGATGGCTTCAGCGCAACCGACTATGAACAATCTCACCTTTGGTAATCAAAGCTATCAATACTATGAAACCTTGGCAGGAGGCAGCGGTGCTGGCGCTCTGTTTGATGAGGGTGAGCTGGTGGGTGGCTTTAATGGGACATCGGTGGTGCAGAGTTTGATGACCAATTCCAGACTGACCGACCCCGAGGTTTTGGAAAGTCGTTATCCGGTCAGAGTCATACAACATACGATTGAGACAGGTTCGGGCGGTCTAGGGCGTTGGAATGGTGGTGATGGTGCCAGAAGACGTCTTCAGTTTCTTGAGCCAATGACCGTCAGTATTTTATCTAATGGCCGTTGTTTTCCAGCGTTTGGTCTTGCTGGTGGTCAGCCGGGACAGCCGGGTAAAAACCGTGTTATCAGAGCCACAGGCGAACAAGAGGAGCTAGCAGGCTGTGAGGAAACGTTTGTGGACACGGGCGACACCATTGAAATTATCACCCCCGGCGGCGGTGCTTTTGGTGAAGCCTAAAGCTGTTGCAAGTCCGCTAAATTGATAGTCTTAATGCGTTTAATCTCCGTGGCGCTATCACGGTCTTCTTGGGTGTTATAACCCCAGTTAGCCAACAGTAATTGCACATGATCAAGACGATCATCAGTTATTACATTTATCAGCGTGGGCAGGCGATCTTCCACAAACAGAATATCGGTATTCGGCTGTGCGGCACTGAGATCGGTGAGGATCTGTTGTTTACTTAAATTACGATCGAGTCCGTAGATTTGTTCAATAGGAAAATGAATCTGGTTAGCACTTAAAATATGATCAACAAAGCGTTCTTGTTTGGTGGTGATGATCACACTTTGCTCGGTTTCAAGTTGATGCAGTTTTTCGGCGACACCATCAAATAGTGGATTCATTTTAATCCAGTTATCAAAGTCGTCTTCGATCCATTGGTCGCGGGTGGCACCAAAAGTCTGTTTCAGCTCATCAACCTCTAAGGCATCACGAATCATTAAGGCTTCAATTTGATGATGAAACGCGGACATCAAACTTTCTGTATCCAAACCCTCAAAAAGCATACGCACAATCAAAATAGACTCATAACCCGTCTCCATCACTGGTCGTACCTGACGGAACCTCTCTAGGATTTCTGCTGGGATCTGTTCAGGCATATCAGACCAGATCTGTAATGCGACTTTCCAGCCGGCAATGGCGGTTTCTACTGCGCTGTCGCACAAAACCCCATCAAAATCGAGTGCGTATAACTTATTTGTCATTATTTGGGAAAATACAATGGCGAGTAAAATCAGCGGCGTGGTTGGCAGTCCAGTCGCCCTTGGGTGTGTCTTTCATCATTTGGCACCATTTCTCGCTACCGACTTCTGGTGTACAAGCGGCGACACCAAAAACAACAAACAATATGGCAGGAAATGACAGTAATCGTGCTGTAATTGTCATGAAATGTTCCTAAAAAAATTAATCCCGTTCATACACCAAGCGACCATGGAAGATGGTATGACTGACTTGGTGGTTGAACAGCCAGCCCTCAAAGGGGCTGTTTTTACCAGCACTAACAAAGTTTAGAGGCTGGCATTCATACTCAGAGTCAGGATCGATAAGGCATACATCAGCGACAGCACCCACTTTAAGCTGGCCTGAATCAATGCCAAGTATATCTGCCGGATTACAGGTTAAGGCCGCTAACGCTTTTGGCAGGTCGATTTCATCATCTTCCACCAACTTCATGGTTAATGGCAGTAGGGTTTCGAGCCCTGAAATCCCCGCTTGTGTTTCAGCAAATGGACCGAGTTTGTCATCTTTATCAAGTGGTTGATGGTGTGATGAAATGGCGGCGATAATGCCGTCACGTACCCCTTGTTGTAATTGTTCGCGATCACGAATACTACGAAAGGGCGGCAACACATGGCTTAAGGCATCATAGTTGCCCAGATCATGCTCGGATAAATGCAGATGATGTGCGCTGACATCAGCGGTGACGGGTAAGCCTCTATTCTGTGCGTCGCGAATCAACTTTACCGCTTTGCCACTGGATAAACTATGAAAGTGAGCGCGTACTCCGGTTTGTTCAATCAGAATTAAATCACGGCTGACTGCGATGGTTTCTGCACTTTCTGGAATACCACCTAAACCCAGTCGCGAGCTAACAGCACCTTCATGCACACAACCTTGCGATTGCAGCCAGGGATCAACAGGATTGATAAACACGGTCATATCTAGTGTGGCGGCATAGGCCATGGCTCGTTGAAGAATGACACTGTTCTTGATAGTGGAAAGCCCATTGCTGATAGCCACACACCCGGCGTCTTTTAGACGTGCCATTTCAGCGAGTAATTCACACTCAAGGTTTTGGGTCATGGCACCCGCAGTCAGCACCATGGAACGGCCTGACTTTTTAGCGCGGTCTTCAATGAGTTCAACCACTGCCGGATTATCAATGACCGGGTCGGTATCGGGTGGAACGCACAGGGTGGTGACTCCACCAGCTGCCGCTGCCGCCGTTTCACTTAAGATGGTGGCGGTATGTTCTTGTCCTGGCTCTCGTAGTCTGACATTTAAATCAACCAGTCCGGGTGCGACGATTAAACCGTTTGCATCAATAACCCGATCCGCCGTGAAGTCTTCGAAGTGATCGCCTATCGCGACAATTTTGCCATCTTTGATAAATACATCATGACGGCCATCAAGCTGACTCGCCGGGTCAATCACTCGGCCATTTTTTATCCGGATCTTCATGCAGGAATCTCGTTTTGTTCTGAGTGTGCAGCCAATGCCATCGACATCACCGCCATTCTGATGGCAATACCGTGAGTGACCTGTTCCAGAATGACAGACTGGGGACCGTCGGCTACGCTGGAAGCGATTTCAACACCGCGGTTAATGGGCCCGGGATGCATCACAATCGCATCAGGTTTTGCGAGTTTGAGTTTTTCTTCTGTCAGGCCATAACAATGGTAGTATTCGCGCGCACTGGGCAACAGCGCGCCTTGCATGCGTTCCAGTTGCAGACGCAGCATGATCACCACATCGACACCTTCTAAGCCTGCTTCCATATCGTGATACACATGTACGCCCAATGTTTGGCAGTCAGCCGGCAGTAAGGTTTGGGGGCCGATGACGCGGATCTCGCCGACACCGAGCGTGGCCAGGGCTTGAATTTGTGAGCGGGCAACTCGTGAGTGCAAAATATCGCCAACAATGGCGACGCGTAGATCAGGGAAAAACTGTTTATGGCGGCGAATGGTGAACATGTCCAGCATGGCCTGCGTTGGGTGCGCATGACAGCCATCGCCGGCGTTAATCACGCTGACATGGGGCGATACATGTTGTGCTATAAATTCTGCTGCACCACTTTGGTTATGCCGAACCACAAACATATCGGTGTGCATCGATTCGAGATTGTGCAAGGTATCAAGCAGGCTTTCACCTTTGGATGTGGCAGAGGTGCTGATATTAAAATTCATCACATCTGCCGATAAGCGTTTAGCGGCTAATTCAAAGGTGGAACGGGTGCGGGTGCTGTTTTCAAAAAACAGGTTAACGATCGTTTTACCACGCAGAATGGGGACTTTTTTGACCTGACGGTGGGTGATGCCAGAAAACTGTTCGGCGCGGTCCATAATTTCCGTTAATAACGGTTTTTTCAGGCCTTCAATGGTGAGGAAGTGACGTAACTGGCCTTGTTCAGTCAGTTGGTTATTCTTCATTCACCACTCCCTTGGTGCGATACTCCAGTTGTAAACCATTGTTATTGGTTAACTTGATGTGCTGATCCTTATTCAAACTAATGCTGTCTCCAATGATATCCGCATGGATTGGCAGTTCTCGACCATTTCGCTCCATCAAAACGGCGAGGGTGACACTGGCTGGACGACCATAATCAAAGATTTCATTCAAGGCGGCGCGGGTTGTGCGGCCACTGTGTAGGACATCATCAACGAGTAATAAATGTCGACCATCCACCGCAAAGGGTAAGTCGGAAGGCGTCACCTGTGGATGCATACCAATGCGGGTAAAATCATCACGGTAATAGGCAATATTTAAGGTACCGATCGACGCATCAAAGAAGTCTGCGCCGAGAATTTCCTGCAACGCTTTTGCAATCCAGACACCGCCAGTATGAATACCGACAAGCAAGGGCTTTTTGTCGCCCAGCCGGTCGCGAATATCTGCGGCCATGGTTTCCAGCAAGTCGTTTACCTGCGATTGTGTGAAAGCAATGGTCATTATTGATTCAGCCATGATTGAAGTATAAGTTGCGCCGATAACTGATCCACGTCACTGCGCTGTCGGGTATCCATTTTACTGCGGATCCCCATTTGATCCAGTGCTTCGTATGTTGTCAGTCGCTCATCCTGCCATTCTACCGGGATATTGAAGCGCCCATGAAGTCTGTTACCGAAGCGGCGTGCGGCAGCGGTCATGTCCTGTTCGGTACCATCCATGTTTAACGGTAACCCAACGATCAGCAGTTGTGGCTTCCACTCATCGAGCAGTTTGTGAATCTGCTCCCAGTCGGGAATGCCATCCCGCGCTTTGATGGCGGTTAATGGATTGGCCGTGTGGGTTAATTCCTGACCGACAGCGATACCAATATTCTTCATGCCGAAATCAAAGCCCAATATGGTTCTACTGCTCGTCATGCGTGTCCTGTTGTGTTGGACATCAGGTTAATATCAACACCAAGTAGTTGTGCGGCTGCTTGCCAACGCTTATCGGCGGGTGTGTCGAACAATAAATCGCGATCCGCTGGAACCGTTAGCCAACTGTTTTTGGCTAGCTCTTGTTCCAGCTGTCCAGCTTCCCATCCGGCATAACCGAGCGTGACTAATGCATGCTCTGGACCATTATCACTGCCAATCGCTTCAAGAATATCGGTTGAGGTGGTCAGAAAAATATCATCAGCCAGTTGCAAACTGGATTTCCATTCCGAGCGCTGTTGATCGTGAATCACCATACCCTGGCCTTTTTGTACGGGCCCACCAAATAAGACGGGGGTGGTTTTGAGTGAATCAGCGTGATTTTCGATTTTTAAGTGGTTGAGCAGTTCTTCCAGCATGACCCGGGTAGGGCGGTTGATAATGAGCCCCATCGCGCCGTTTTGGTCATGCTCGCATAAATACACCACCGACCGATAAAAGAAGGTATCGGCTAAGGTTGGCATCGCGACCAGAAAGTGGTTTTGTAATGTTGATTCCATCTCGCTCCTAGAAGAAGGTAAAGCCAACCTGGAACAATCGTTCTACTTCTTTAATATAGCGTTTATTAACTAAAAACAAGATAACATGGTCTTCAGACTCAACAATGGTGTCGTGGTGGGCAATCATGACTTCCTCGCCACGCACGATTGCGCCTATGGTGGTACCCGGCGGCAAATCAATTTCATCGATGCGGCGTCCAACCACCATTGATGAACTGCTATCACCGTGAGCAATCGCCTCTAAGGCTTCTGCGGCACCACGACGTAACGAATGCACGGCTACGATATCACCGCGGCGAATATGCGCCAAAAGGCTACCGATAGTCGCTTGCTGTGGTGATAAGGCAATATCAATACTGCCACTCTCTACTAAATCAACATACGCGGCGCGGTTAATCAGCGACAAAACTTTAGTGGCACCAAGACGTTTTGCCAACATCGCTGAGAGAATATTAGCCTCATCATCGTTAGTCAGAGCACAGAATAAATCGACCTTATCAATTTCTTCTTCCAGTAATAGCTCTTCGTTGGCGACGTCACCGAGCAATACAATAGAGTGGGCGAGCTCTTCTGATAAATATTCAGCCCGATGCGGGTTCGCTTCAATTAATTTGATGTGATAATTTTTTTCAAGCGCTTTAGCGAGGCGCGCACCAATGTTGCCGCCACCAGCCAACATAATGCGTTTGTAGGGTTTTTCCAAACGACGTAATTCACCCATAACGGCGCGAATATCTTTGCTAGCTGCAATAAAGAAGACTTCATCATCCGCTTGAATCACGGTATCCCCCGTCGGGGTAATCGGACGGCCTTCGCGGAAAATGGCTGCGACGCGTGTTTCTGTTTTCGGAATATGTTTACGCAGATCTCGCAGAGGATGGCCAACCAGCGGGCCGCCGTGAAAGGCTTTTACCGCGACCAGTTGAATTTTGCCATTGGAAAAGTCGAGCACTTGTAAAGCATTGGGGTGGCTGATTAAGCGTTGAATATATTCGGTGACGATCTGCTCAGGGCTTATCAGCATATCGATGGCGATAGCCTGCGGGTTGTCTCTGTCAAATAGCTGAGGCGTCGACAAATATCCGGTGGAACGGATACGTGCGATTTTGGTGGGGGTGTTGTACAGCGTATGACAGATCTGACACGCCACCATATTGGTTTCGTCACTGTTGGTGACCGCTAATAAAAGATCGGCATCTTCTGCGCCGGCACGGGCCAGCACATCAGGATGCGAGGCTTCGCCCTGAATGGTGCGGATATCATAATGATCCTGCAATTTCAGCAGGTTGCTGTTATCGGTATCGACCAGCGTGACATCATCGTCCTCACGCGCCAACGTGGCTGCGACAGAGGCTCCGACTTGTCCTGCACCGAGAATCAGTATTTTCATATGACGTCCTTAAATCTGCTTGGTGTCGATACCAAGAGAACGCAGTTTACGATAGAGATGCGTTCGTTCCATCCCCGCCAGTTTGGCTGCTTTGCCGACATTACCGTCTGTTTCTTGTAACTTCTGCAATAGATAAATACGTTCGAATTGCTCTCGGGCTTCACGCAAAGGCAGATCGAAATTGATTGCATCATCCCCTTCCGCAGCGGCTTCCGCTTCAGAGTGCAAGGCCTGCTCAATATCGACAACATCTATATCATCACTATCGCTTAACAGCAGTAAGCGTTGAATAACATTTTTTAACTCGAGCACATTACCGGGCCAGTCATGATTTCTCAGGCGGTTTTGTGCCGCAACGGTGAAACGGCGGTAGGGTAGTCCCGCCTGTGTTGTCTGCAAATCGACAAAGTTATGCACCAGCTCAGGAATATCTTCAATATGATCTTTGAGCGCCGGGATCGCAAGGGTAATACTGTTGATTTGATACAAAAGCCCTTCAAGGAAGTCGTTATTATCCACGGCTTTTTGTAAAGCAAACTGGGTGGCACAGATCAGTTGGCAGCTATCTAGCTGCTTGCTTTCCAGCAAGTGAAGTAACAAGGCTTGTGCATCATCATTGAGTAAAGCGAGATCATTGATATAAATGCAGTTATTCGCCGCTAATGATTTTATCTTATGGCTATCAAGCGGAAAGCTTTCAGGGCTGAGCTCGATAAATTTGCCATCGGCATAATTCCCCAGGCTATGCAGGTAATGCGCGAAGCAATGTTTGCCTGCGCCGCCTTCGCCGACGAGCAAGATAGGCATGTCATGGCGTGCAATTCGTTCTACCTGATCGCGCAGTAGCTTCATTTGACTACTTTTACCAACCGGTACCTGCGACAACTCGCGTTGAATTGCGACTTGTTTGGCGCGATTTTCCAAAGCCATTTCCACACCGCGCAATAATTTTGCTGTTGATAGTGGTTTTTCAATAAAGTCGCTGGCACCAAGCCGCGTTGCTTCGACCGCTGTTTCAATGGTGCCATGCCCTGACATCATAACGATGGAGACGGCTTTGTTTTGTTGCTTAAATTCTTTCAGCAGCGTGATGCCATCGATATCCGGCATCCAGATATCGAGCAAAATCAGATCGGGAAGTTGCTTATTGAACGCTGTCTGCGCTTCCTGTCCATCGGCAGCAACACTGACCAGATAATTTTCATCTTCCAGAATGTCCTTGATAAGCTCACGAATATCGGGCTCATCATCCACAACTAGAATCAGTGGTTTGTCAGTACTCACGACCGAACATCCTCCAAGGGTAATCTAATAATTATACTGGTTCCCTCGTCACCGAGGTTTTCAGCCCACACATCACCACCGTGTTCTTCAATGATCTTTTTGACAATCGCCAAACCGAGACCGGTGCCTTTGAATTTGGTGGTGGCATAAGGCTCAAATAGTTTATCAATAATCGGCTCAGGAATGCCCGGACCATGATCCCTGATGGTAATTTCCAGCCAATGCTGATTTTTTATTTCAATCGGATGGTAACTAATCACGATATCGACAGCTTGTTTCGCGTCCTCACAGGCTTCAATCGCATTTTTCAGTAAGTTATGCATCACCTGACGAAAGCGATTGGCATCGATGCGTATAAGGATATCGTCGCGGCTGTTAAGCAAGGCAAACTGATGGTTTGGATTGCTTTGATAAAGTGTCAGCAGCTCACGAATCAAACCACCGATAGAATGTGTCTGCATTTGTAGTGCCGGGGAGCGAGCATACTCGGAAAATTCGTTAACCATTTCTTTCATGGCTTCAACTTGCTGCACAATCGTGCCAGTGAGTTTGTTGACAGTATTAGTTTGATCAGCAGGCACCAGCGCGCTGTATTTTCGCTGTAAGCGTTCTGCTGATAACTGAATGGGAGTCAGCGGGTTTTTGATTTCATGTGCAAGACGGCGCGCTACTTCTCCCCATGCTGCATTACGCTGGGCTTGTAATAAAGCAGTGATATCGTCAAAAACGACGACCCAACCAGCATGGTTCGGTAGGCGAGTACCATGACAAATTAGCGTTTGATTGCCCTTTGTTTTTTGTAATTCAATTTGTTGTTCCCAGCTATCTGCCTGACTCGCGCAGTCAGCGACCATTTGGCAGAAAACCTGGGTATTCGCATTGAGCTGGGCGAGTTTAGCTAGAGGGCTGTCCAGTCTTTGCTGAAGATTGATACCCAAAATTTTACTACTGGCGTTATTCGCCGTATGTAAGTACAAACGTTTATCAATGGTCACCACACCGCTCGACAAGCTACCGAGTACGGTTGTCAGGTAACTGGTTTGCTGCTCAAGCAAGCGGTGACTGCGTTGTGAGGCATTCCGCGCCTGTGTGAGGCGTTGGGTCATTTGATTAAACGATCGCACCAAAAAGCCGATTTCATCATGGCCTGAGGCGGTCAGTTTCATATTGAAATTACCCGATGCGACGGCCTGTGTGCCTTCCGCTAATTCCTGAAGCGGTTCCACGATGCGGCGAGATATCCATACAGCAAACCAGATTGATGCCAGAATGGTTAAAAACACAATCAGGCTCAAGGTTAAAGTGAAGATAGTGATTAAGGGCTTACGCAGATAGTTAAGCTCTTTGTAGTCAGTATAGGCTTTCTGAACGGTATGCCCTAGCTCACTGAGACGATCATTGATGGGGAACAAGACATTTAATATACGCTCTTCGGCTAACACTGATTTTCGCGGTATCTTCACCGTCGCCCGCAACTGCAGATCATCATTTTCAGTAGGATCCAAGCCGATATAATCTTCACCTTGCTGAATTTGTCGCATAATGGCGTCATTAGGTCGGTTGGGAACCATAATCGTCGGTGTTTCGATACTTGAGGCGACGGGTTGACCATCCATTGCCCAGACACTTAATTCCAAGGCACCACTTAATTCATTGAGCTCTCGCAAACTATGCGACAGACGTGAATCGGGTAACTCGCTCATCACACCCGCCATCATGCGGGTTTGTCTAAGCAGCGTACGCATTCGTATGCCAAAAGAGGTGCGGCTTAACTCTAGCGAGTCATCGAGTGCCTGCTCTACTTTTACGTCAAACCAGCTGTTAATACCACGGTGCAAGAAATGTATTGAAAACCCATACACAATGGTAGTGGCGACTAAAATCAGTAATACAAACAGGCTCACCAACCTTATTGTTAGACGTGATCCTGCTTCATGTCGTTTAAAGTCGCGATATAGGCGATACAGGCTGCGAGCTAAAATGGCAGCCAATAAAAACAAGCTGGCGATACCGACACTGAAAATAACCAGAAACAAATCATTGAGTCGCGAACTGTCTTGAGTGGCGGCACTAAGCAAATAGGCCATCACCAATAACAGCAATGCGAGAGAAAAATAGGGTGCAGTGCCGGAGCTGAGCCGCTTAATAAAAGCTAAGGCCATACGGCTCGCACCCAGGGACTTGTCAATTGCCACTTGCTGGAGATGATTGCGCCAGGGCGCATCGGCGTTGGCAACGCATTAAGATCCAAACCACTGCGAATTCGCAGAATCAAATCATCGGTATCGTCGGTGTATTCTGGCGGCACGGTGAGATCGGTTATCTGCCCTAGAGCCGATAACGCGCCGTCTAAATTAGGGAAGTTCTGCTGATGATCGGTGTCCAGTGACACAATGACGTATTGTTCTGACAGGGCATGAAAACGTAGCTGATAACGCAGTTTAGTACGCCACAAGGTGGTTTCCCATTGCCAGAAATCAGCAAAAATAGGAAACGTTTCATTTAATTCCAGCTCTTGGAAAAACGTAATAGGCACACCATTTTCTAGTGCTTCTATGACCCGCGGGGTCAACGGGTAGTCGACCTGTGCACTGATAACGTAACCATTACCAATTTGATGAACTTTAGGATAGTTGACGCTGAAAATGGTCGCATAGGCGCTCTGGCTGAATAACAGCAGTAGCAATACGCTGTTAAAGAGGCGTTTAGCGACGACGTAAGCAGGCATAATAAAAACCATCCATGACATCATCACCGGGCAGGCGTTGATAACCATAGGGTCGAGCCGTTGCCGGTGCTTGCTCAAAACGTAGTTCTTTGGCATCCGGGTGGCGTTGAAGAAAGGCTTCAATTTGCTGCTCATTCTCTTTTTTGAATGCAGAGCAGGTAGTGTAAACCATCAGGCCATCTGCTTTCAGTAATGGCCATAGTTTGTCGAGAAGTTGCTGCTGGGTATGTGCCAACGAGGTAATATCTTCAGGGCGCCTTAATAGCTTGATATCAGGATGACGACGAATCACACCACTGCCTGAACAAGGGGCGTCAATTAAGATACGATCGAATAACTCACCATCCCACCAAGCATCAGTGTCTGATGCATCCGCTGCTTTGAGTTGAGCGCCTAATTGCAAACGAGACAGGTTTTGCTCAATCTGTTTGAGCCGCTCGGCTGATATATCCAAGGCGACCAGCGTGTTGTCAGGATGCTGTTCCAGAATATGGCAGCTTTTTCCTCCTGGTGCGGCGCAGGCATCAAGAATGTGTTGATCTGGCTGGATATCAAGCATTTTGACAACCAGTTGTGCGGCGCCATCTTGTACTGAAGCCATGCCTGTTTCGAAGTTGGGCAGGGCGTTTACATCATAGGCTTTGCTTAATAACACACCATCGTCGCAATCGCGTAAAGCGGTAGCGCCGATATCTTGCTGCAATAATTGCTGCAGGTAGGTTTCACGTGAAGCCTGTTGTCGATTAACACGCAGCATCATCGGAGCTTGCTGATTATTGGCTTGTGTAATTTGTTGCCAATGATCAGGCCAATCGCTTTGGTATTGCTGCAATAACCACTCAGGGTGTGCAGTACCAGCCACAGGGTTGTGTTGGAGTTGCGCTTCTAATTCGGTGTGTTGACGTTGGTAATTTCGAAGGCAGGCATTAAGCAATCCGGTTGCCCATTGTTTGCCAAGTTTTTTTGCGGCATTCACTGTTTCTGAGATGGCTGCATGAGAGGGGGTACGCAGATCGCGTAATTGATAAAGGCCGGTCAAGAACAGCGCGGCAATATCAGCATCTTTATTTTTGAATGGTTTTTTTAATAACTGATTACCAAGAAAAATAAGCGTTGGATGCAACCTCAGCACGCCGTAGCAAAGCTGTTGATAAAAGCTGCGTTCGTTATCATTCAATTGCGGTAAAAACGCTGCCATCACCACGTTGAGCGAACGGTGCTTAAGTTGAACCTCAGCAATGGTCAAGGCAGCGGCTGAGCGAGCGCATAAAGAACGTGTATTGTTAGCCAAGGTGTTCGCCGACCTCTATTGAGTTTGCATTCAGAAAGTCGGTCACAGGCATGGCGCGTTTGCCGGGTACTTGCAGTTGTTTGATGCGAATCACGCCTTTTGCCGTGGCGACATCAATGCCTGTCTTACTCACAGCAATTATGTCGCCAGCGCTGGCGTCTGATTTGATGTCGATATGCTCTGCTTGCCAGATGCGGAAGGTGTCACCTCGCCACACAGTTTGGGCCACAGGCCACGGGTTGAAAGCATTAATTTGACGAGACAAGGTTCCAGCAGGCTGCTGCCAATCAATAACCGCTTCTTGTTTTTGCAGCTTTTCTGCGTAGCAGCTATGAGTATCATCTTGCGGTTTGGCGGCTTCCTGGAAGGTATCGAAGTCATCTAGACAGTCTAGTAAGGTTTGGGCGCCAAGTTTTGCTAACCGGTCATGCAGGTTTTGACTGGTATCATTTGAACTAATATCACAGCGTGCTTCTAACAAGACGGGGCCGGTGTCTAAACCCGCTTCCATCTGCATAATACAAACTCCGGATTGCGAATCGCCAGCCAGAATCGCTCGCTGAATCGGTGCAGCACCACGCCAGCGTGGCAATAATGAGGCATGCACGTTGATACAACCGAGCTTGGGCGTATCTAAAACGCGTTGCGGCAATAAGAGGCCATAAGCAACCACAATCATCAGGTCAGCCTGATAATCAGCCAGTGTTTGAATGCTGTTTTCTTGTTTGAAGTTGAGGGGTTGTTCAACAGGAATGTTATGTTCAAGCGCCAGTTGTTTTACCGGACTTGCCGTCAGTTTTCTGCCACGGCCTGCAGGTCTGTCTGGTTGTGAATAGACAGCACAAATCTCATGTTCGCTTGCCAGTAATGCCGCTAACGTCTCGGCTGCAAAAGCCGGTGTTCCGGCAAAAATAATGCGCATGGCAATCCTTAGAGTTTTTGTTTTTGGTGTTTTTCTAAACGCTTTTTAATGCGCTGACGCTTCAGGTTGCTCAGGTAATCTACAAATAACTTACCATCTAGATGATCGATTTCGTGTTGCACACAGGTTGCAAGCAAACCATCTGTAGTGAATTCAAAGTCTTCTCCTTGCAGGTTAACGGCTTTGATTTTGACTTTATCTGCGCGAATCACTGCTTCATAAGCTTCTGGCACGGACAAACACCCTTCTTCAAATTCGCGCTCGCCTTCAGCAGCAACAATTTCAGGGTTAATCAAGACCAAAGGGTCACTTTTGTCTTCGGAGATATCAATCACCAGAATGCGTTTTTGTATATTAACTTGGGTGGCAGCAAGACCAATTCCCGGCGCGTCATACATTGTTTCCAGCATGTCGTCTGCGAGTTGTCTTATCTTGTCATTGACGTCGGTGATAGGCTCCGCTTTTTTTCGTAAGCGCGGATCCGGAAAGTGCAGAATATTCAAAATAGCCATGTTTGTACCTGTTTCAGTTCTGTTTTAAAAGGACCAGAACGCTGTCTTATCTTCTATTGTAGTCTGCTGGTGGCACGATGAAAAACCGCAACAGACACTTTGGCCGCGAAAAGCCGCGCCAAAGTGTCTGTTACGGCCGTTGTTCTTATTTTAACGAAGCGTAGTAAGCCGCTAAGTTGGCAATGTCGTCATCAGAGAGATTTGCTGCCATGGCATGCATTAATGCCGCATTACCGCCTTGACGTTCTTTGCTACGATAGGCCTGCAAAGCGGAGACCAGATATTCTTCGTTCTGTCCTGCCAAGTTAGGGTAAGCAGGCATTAGCGCCATACCATCAGCGCCATGACAGCTAGCACAGACTGCGGCTTTTGATTTGCCTACCGCCGCGTCACCGGCAGCGAAACTGGTTGGTGCCAGAGTTAAGGATGCTAAAGTAGCCAAGGTGATAGCAAAGATTTTCATAACAGTGCTCCATGAAAGCAAATTAAAGTTAAGCTAATACGGGCTTGGTGAAATGCCTCAAAGCAGTATGGAGACTATTTTATCACCGCTAAAGTTGCCTAATAGCTTGATAAGTGTTTACGCTTATAACACACTATATCCGTTGTTACTCAAAAATGGATCGGGGTAACGTTAATGTCCATGAGGATAGCTCAATGATACGACGCATTGTCTTAAGCCTGTTTTTTATTTTGTTAAGCCTGCCAATCGTGGCAAATGAAGTCGAACTCAATCCCGATCATCCAAAACGGTATACCGTCGTAAAGGGTGACACCTTATGGGACATTTCGGGTATGTTTCTGAAATACCCTTGGCACTGGCCAGACATTTGGTATGTCAACCCGCAAATTGAAAATCCACATCTGATTTATCCCGGCGATGAGCTTTCCTTGGTTTATCGTGATGGCAGACCGGTACTGGAGCTTAACCGTGGCAAGCGGGATGTAAAATTGTCTCCCCAAGTACGTGAAACCATGCTGGACAAACCGATTCCAACCATTCCGCTTTCAGCGGTTGGTCCTTTCTTGAGCAAACCTCGCGTTGTTGGCGCAGAGGTCTTGGATAATGCCCCATATGTTGTTGCCAGTGCCGATGAGCGTCTGATTTCAGCTTCGGGTGATTATGTCTATGCTCGAGGTGTAGAGCCGGATAGTTCTGACGACTTCGCGGTTTTCCGTGGCGGCAAAGTTTATACCGATCCGGATACCAGCGAGGTGCTAGGATACGAAGCGATTTACACCGCTGATGCGAGTTTAGTGACAGAGGGTGACCCTGCCAAAATGGACATCACTTATTCCAATCGTGAGGTTCAGATCGGTGACCGCTTATTGGAAATTGAAGATGAAAATTACGACCTGAACTTTATTCCACGCTCACCCGAGCAACAAATGGATGGTCGCATCATCTCGGTGTTCGACGGTGTTTCACAGGTCGGGCAATATCAAATTGTTGTACTAAATCTAGGCAATCGTGATGGTCTTGAAACCGGTCATGTCTTGTCAGTATGGAAAGCAGGTGAAACGATTCCTGATCAGGTGACAGCAGACCGCAAGGATGTGGTGACATTGCCTGATGAGCACGCGGGTGAAGCGATGGTGTTCAAAATTTATGAAAAAGTCAGCTTTGCCTTAGTGATGAAAGCCACCAAGGCCATTCACCTATACGACAGAGTGAAAAGCGCCCCATAAAAAGGATTTTTAAAGCGTGACGGTCGACAAGCACTCAGATATTGCTTGTTGGATTGCCTTGCAACGTGTTCACGGGGTCGGTCCAGTGAGCTTTGCTAAGCTGTTGGCGCAATTTGGCAGTCCACAGCAAGTGTTGCAAAACCCCAGCCAAGTAACAGGTATGAGCCAGTCCGTGATGGAAGGCTTGTACCGGCCTGACTGGGCGCAGGTAGAAGAAGATTTAGCCTGGCTAGACAACGATGGGCGTGAGGTTATTACACTTCACGATGCGCGATATCCTCAGTTACTGAAACAAATCTCTGATCCGCCTTGTTTGTTGTATGTTCAAGGAGAGGTTGCATTACTCTCGGAGTGGCAGCTCGCCGTTGTAGGGAGTCGCAACCCTTCAGCATCCGGTCGTAACACCGCATTTGATTTTGCGCGGTATCTCGCTGCAGGTGGTTTGGCCATTACCAGCGGCTTAGCAGCAGGCATTGATGGCGCGGCGCACAAAGGGGCTTTGGCTGGCGGCGGTAAAACAATTGCGGTGGTGGCGACGGGGTTAGATCGCGTTTATCCCGCTCAACATCGGCAGTTGGCACATGATATTGCTGCCAATGGCGCTATCGTGTCGGAGTTTCCGCTTGGCACCACGCCCAGAGCCGAACTGTTTCCACGACGCAACCGTATTATCAGCGGTTTGTCTTTAGGCACATTGATTGTTGAGGCTGCATTAAAAAGTGGATCATTAATCACTGCGCGGATGGCAATGGAACAATATCGGGAGGTGTTTGCCATTCCCGGTTCGATTCATAATCCTCTTTCTCGGGGTTGCCATCAGTTAATTCGCGAAGGTGCCAAGCTAGTCGAAACCGCCGACGACATTATTGAAGAGTTGGGTGCCTTGGCGGGGGTTGAAACTGACTTGCCTGCGGCACAGGATAGCGTCAGCGAAAAGCCGGAACGAGATGGTGATTATCAAATTTTATTTGAACATTTGGGATTTGACCCCATTTCTGTGGATAGCTTGATTGAAAATAGTGGATTGACGGCCGATGCCGTTTCATCCATGCTGTTATTACTAGAGTTACAAGGCGAGGTTGAATCGTTGCCAGGCGGCCGTTACGTGCGAACTGGTTCCTGAAATTAAGCAGACCCTCCTTCTAAAGAGAATCAAATGAAAGAAAATATCATTGATGTGTTGCTGTATTTATTTGAGAACTACATCGACACGGAAGAGAGTCATAAGCCCGATAAAGATGCGTTGGAATTGGAGTTGGAGCAAGTAGGGTTTCAGGAGCTGGAAATTCATAAAGCACTTGATTGGCTGGAGAATATGACCGTATTGGCCGATCAACCAGTGACCCAACATGCCACCATGCGCGTGTTTAGTGACAATGAGAAAGAGCGTCTCGATGTTGAATGCCGAGGTTATCTGCTTTTTCTGGAACAGGTTGGTGTTTTGGATGTCGAAACCCGAGAAGTTGTTATTGAACGAGTCTTGGCATTGGACACCGATGAGATTGATCTTGATCAACTCAAGTGGGTCGTTTTAATGGTGTTGTTTTATCAACCAGGTAGAGAAGTGGCATTTGCCTGGATGGAAGATCTGGTGTTTGAGGACATGGAAGCCGTTATTCACTAAGACATAGTGAGAACAGTTTGCTCTAACGTTGCCCGTCTCTACGGGCTTTGTTATTTATTGCGCTGGTTTTTTTGGTACTGGGGAATATGGGAAAGAAATTAGTCATCGTCGAATCGCCTGCTAAAGCGAAGACCATTAAAAAATATCTGGGTAAAGATGTCGAAGTACTGGCCTCATACGGCCATGTTCGAGATTTATTGCCAAAAGAAGGCGCTGTCGACCCCGCCAATGAATTTGCGATGAAATATCAGGTTATTGATCGCAACAGTAAACACGTTGATGCCATCGTTAAGGCAATGAAAAAAGCAGATGAACTCTATCTCGCAACGGATCCGGATCGCGAGGGAGAGGCGATTTCTTGGCATTTATTAGAGTTACTGAAAAAACGTGGCGCTCTAAAGAACAAAGAAACCCACCGTGTTGTTTTCCATGAAATTACCAAGCAGGCAGTCAATGATGCGGTAGCACATCCACGCGGCTTGTCGATGGATATGGTGAATGCACAACAAGCGCGTCGTGCTTTGGACTATCTGGTGGGATTTACCTTATCCCCACTGTTATGGAAAAAAGTCCGTCGTGGTTTGTCTGCTGGTCGAGTACAAAGTCCTGCGCTACGCATGATCGTTGAGCGTGAGCTTGAGATTGAGGCGTTTAAACCCAAAGAATATTGGACCATTGAAGCGGATGCCGTCGCCCAGAAAAAAGACTTTCAGGCTAAGTTAACGCATTTTGAAGGCGAAAAGCTGAGCCAGTTTACGGTCAATAATGGTGAACAGTCGGCTGATGTTGTTGCCAAGCTGACGAGCGCGGCCGAAGGCAAATTGCTGGTTACCAAAGTTGATAAAAAGCAACGTAAACGTAATCCTGCAGCACCCTTTACAACTTCAACCCTACAACAGGAAGCATCACGTAAACTAGGCTTTGGCGCGCAACGAACAATGAGCGTGGCACAGCAACTATACGAGGGTGTTGATACCGGTGAAGGCGCAGTTGGTCTCATCACCTACATGCGTACAGACTCGGTCAGCCTGGCTGCTGAAGCGATTGAAGAAATACGCGGTTTTATTGCTGAAAAATATGGCCAAAAAATGGTCCCCGGCAAGCCTCAGGAATACAAAACCAAATCAAAAAATGCGCAGGAAGCGCATGAGGCAATTCGCCCGACCTCAGTGTTACGCACACCAGAAGAGATGAAAGCGTATTTATCGGTCGATCAGTTGAAGCTCTATACCCTGATTTGGCAACGCACAATGTCCTGCCAGATGGTTCATGCCACCTTGAATACGGTTGCTGTTGATTTGGGTTGTGGTCAGGGTAATACATTCCGGGCTAACGGCTCTACGGTAGTGAATCCCGGCTTTATGAGTGTATATCTGGAAGGTAAGGACGATACCGGTAAAACCGATAAAGATGAGAACCTGTTGCCACCGATGGAAGTAGGCGAGGTGGTCGAGCTGAAAGCGATTCGACCCGAGCAACATTTCACCGAGCCGCCGCCGCGTTTTAGTGAAGCAAGTTTGGTGCGTAGTTTGGAAGAGCATGATATTGGCCGACCTTCGACCTATGCCAGTATTATTTCAACGTTACTGCAACGTGAATATGTTGAATTGGTCACTAAACGCTTCCATCCGACCGATGTGGGGCGTGTAGTAGGTAAGTTTTTGGTGGACCACTTCACCAAGTACGTTGACTACAACTTTACCGCGCAACTGGAAGACGAGCTGGATGCGGTCGCGCGTGGTGAAGAAGAGTGGATTCCTTTGCTGACGCGCTTTTGGGCACCGTTCAAAGAACAGGTAGAAACCAAGGATAAAGAAGTTCAGCGCAGTGATGTGACACAGGAACTGTTGGATGAAGACTGCCCGAAATGTGGCAATAAGCTCTCCAGCCGTTTAGGTCGTAGTGGCCGCTTTATCGGCTGTACGGCTTATCCAGAATGTGACTACACCCGTAATATTGATGGCGAAGAAACCAGCAACAATGAACCAGAGGTGGTGGAAGGACGGAAATGTCCGAAATGTGAGTCGGACTTGTGGATTCGTACCGGTCGCTATGGCAAGTTTATTGGCTGCTCTAGCTATCCGAAATGTAAACACATCGAGTCTTTAGAGCAACCTACCAATACCGGTGTCGATTGTCCGAAATGTAACAAGGGTGAAATCCTCACCCGAAAATCACGTCGCGGAAAGGTTTTCTATTCCTGCTCGGAATACCCAACTTGTGACTATGCCTTGTGGAATGAGCCACTCAAAGAAGCTTGCCCTAACTGTAGCTGGCCTATTTTGACCTTGAAGACAACGAAGAGCCGGGGCACGGAAAAAGTCTGCCCGCAGAAAGAGTGTGGTTTCACCGAAAAGGTGGAATCAAGCTAAAGATTTAGCTTTTTTTTGCGATCGATATGCCCCAGATCACGCTCTGGGGCAATCACGTCACGAACCACTTGTTTGAGTTCAGTGATCTCCGGGAAGCGACCAGCGTCTTTACGTGACCAGACACATTGATCATTGGCATAGACTTCAAAAATACCACCGGTGCCCGGTTTCAAGGTCAGCTCATCCAATTCACTATCAAATGTCGATAACAATTCCTGCGCCATCCAGCCTGCTCGCAATAGCCAGCGGCACTGGGTGCAATAAACGATAGTGACTCGTTGATTCATAATTATCTCTTGAGAAAATTAAAGATAATTACTCAGCCTGCAAAGCTGTAAAGGTTTGTTCAGCTTGCTGCATAGCGGTCTCGGTATCCGCTGACAAAACATTGAAATGCCCCATCTTTCTGCCGACACGTGCCGCTTGTTTACCGTAAAGGTGAAGTTTGATATTGGGCGCCGCAAGCAATTTATCCCAGTGTGGTTCGCTGTTTCTCCATACATCACCCAAAATATTCACCATCACTACCGGGCTTTCTAGGTCACAGTCGCCAGATGGCAAACCGCACAGCATTCTGACTTGTTGTTCAAACTGTGAGGTGTGGCAGGCATCTAATGTGTAGTGTCCTGAGTTATGCGGTCGAGGTGCAATTTCATTGGCAATAATAGCGCCTTCTTCAGAGACGAAAAATTCGACGGCCATTGTGCCAACATAGCCCAGCCCTTTGGCTATTTTATTGGCCATTTGAATCGCTTTTTGAGACAAGTCAGAACTAATGCCACTAGGTACGGTGGTTGTGTGCAGAATACCGTTTACATGCACATTTTCAGCGACAGGGAAGTTAGTAATCGAGCCGGTTTCACTTCTGGCAAGGACAACCGATACCTCACGTGCCAGATTGATGCGTTGTTCCAATACACACTCTTTTTTGTCTAAAGCGTCGAAGGCTTGATAGACATCATCCAGATTATTACAAGGGACTTGGCCTTTGCCGTCATATCCGAATGTAGCGACTTTAAGAATGGCAGGAAACTGGATGGCAGTCTCGGCCTCAGCAATATCTTCGCGGCGTTGGATAGGTAAAAAAGGCGCGGTAGCAATACCTTGAGAGGCGATAAATTGCTTTTCCACATTGCGGTTTTGAGTTGCTGCCAAGGCTTTAGAGGACGGATGTACCGTTGTTTTACTCTCCAGAAACGCGAGCGTTTGGGCTGGAATGTTTTCAAACTCTGTGGTGATTGCTGCGCACAACTGTGCCATTTCAGACAACGCTGTTTCATCATCATAAGGGGCACAAATATGCGAATCAGCAACGATGCCAGCCGGGCTTTGTGGATCCGGATCCAGAACCACCACTTTGTAGCCCATCGTTTGAGCTGCCGTTGTGAACATTCGACCTAACTGGCCGCCGCCTAACATGCCCAAAGTAGCACCAGGTAAAATCTGCGTATTCATATCAACCTCTTAAATCTTAACGCCTGCCAGAGCGTGATGTTCAGGAATGTGTGTGGCGGAGTGATTATCAACTCAGACACAGCGCGCACATCACTGTATTATTGTGGGGGTAGTGTCATTTCCAGCACACTTTGATGCTGATCTTCACGAAATTTTGTCAATTTTTCTGCAATGGTTGCATCGTGTAAGGCCAGTTGTGCAATCGCAAATAAAGCAGCATTGGCGGCACCGGCTTCACCAATGGCAAAGGTTGCAACGGGTATGCCCTTAGGCATCTGCACGATAGATAGTAGCGAGTCCTGACCTTTGAGATATTTTGATGGAACGGGAACACCAAGCACAGGCACTGTGGTACTCGCCGCCAACATGCCTGGCAGATGAGCTGCACCACCTGCACCCGCAATGATGCACTGCAGGCCACGCTGATTTGCGGTCTCAGCATACTCGGTCAAGAGATCCGGAGTGCGATGAGCCGACACTACTTTAGCTTCGTAGTGAATGCCAAAGGCCTCTAATTGTTCGACGGCTTTTTGCATTACAGGCCAATCACTGTTGCTGCCCATAACAACACCGACTAATGGTTTTTCCATGATCGTTCCGTTGCGGTTGTCGAAAAACAGTGCATTTTAGCTATTTTATTGAAAATAGGAAAATTTAACCGAGATTTTTTGGTCGCAATAATGACGGAATAATTGAATGGCAGGGCATCGATCGCTATAATAGTGGATCCTTTCTGCCGTATTTGGTCAACGCTCCTTGACGACAAACGCCAAGTACCGCCGGGTAACCGACGGGAGAGCAGTGACGGCGCTTAACTAATATGAAGGTACGTGACGTGAGTCAGCCAACAGAAATGAATCAAGGTCTTTACAGACCGCAATTTGAGAGAGACAACTGTGGTTTCGGTCTAATCGCCCAGATGGACGATAAGGCAAGCCATTGGTTAGTCGAAACGGCGATTGAAGCTTTGGGTAACTTAACCCACCGTGGTGCAATTGGCGCAGATGGTAAAACGGGTGATGGTTGCGGCCTGCTCCTGAAAAAACCAGATAGTTTCTTCCAGGCGATTGCCAAAGAACTTGGTTTTTCTCTGTCGCCGTTATACGCAGTCGGTATGGTGTTTTTATCTAACGACGATGCTAAAGCCAAAGCGGCTCAAGCGATTGTTGATGAAAAACTTGCTGCTAAAGGCCTGGAAGTTCTGGGCTGGCGTGATGTGCCGGTAGATGCAGAGTCTGCATGTGGTGAGCAAGCGCTGAAGTCATTACCGATGATGCGTCAGGTTTTCGTCAATGCGCCAGAAGGCATGAACGAAGCTGACTTTGAGCGCCAACTTTATATCGCACGACGCCTGGCTGAAAAAGCGATTACAGATGATCAGGACTTTTACATCACCAGTCTGTCATCACATGTTGTGTCGTACAAAGGCTTGGTTATGCCATCTTATCTGCCGGTCTTTTATAAAGATCTGAATGATAAGCGCATGGAAACCGCAATTGTTGTGTTCCACCAACGCTTTTCTACCAACACGATGCCGCAATGGCGACTGGCGCAGCCTTTCCGCATGCTGGCGCACAATGGTGAGATCAATACTGTACAAGGTAACCGTAACTGGGCCTTGGCACGTGGTGCAAAATTTGCGACATCGCTGATTGAAGATATGGACGAAATTCGTCCATTAGTAGGCACAACCGGTTCTGATTCATCCAGTATGGATAATATGCTGGAAGCCCTGTTGGCCGGTGGTGTCAGCATGTTCCGTGCAATGCGTCTGGTGATTCCGCCGGCATGGCAGAACGATCCGACTATGGATGCAGACCTGAAAGCATTTTATGACTACAACTCCATGCACATGGAGCCATGGGATGGTCCTGCTGGTGTCGTAATGACGGACGGTCGTTATGCTGCTTGTACGCTGGATCGCAATGGTCTTCGTCCTGCTCGCTATATCATCACGAAAGACCGCCACATCACGTTGGCGTCAGAAGTCGGTGTTTGGAAATACAAACCAGAAGATGTAGTTGCGAAAGGTCGGTTGAAACCGGGCCAAATGCTGGCAGTGGATACCCACACAGGTGATTTGTTGATGCCAGAAGACATCGACAATCAACTCAAGTCAGCGCAACCCTACAAACAATGGCTGGACGATAACCTGCAACGTCTTACAGACAGTGAAGACGATGAAACAGGCCCAACCCTTGAAGGCAATGAGTACAAAGTTTACGAAAAACTGTTCAATGTCACCTTCGAAGAGCGTGACCAGGTTATCCGTGTTTTAGGTGAAGCCGGTCAGGAAGCGATTGGCTCGATGGGGGATGACACGCCTTTCCCTGTTTTATCTCAGCACGTCCGTTCAGTGTATGACTATTTCCGCCAACAGTTTGCGCAGGTTACCAACCCGCCAATCGATCCTTTGCGCGAAAATATCGTTATGTCACTGGAAACCTGTTTCGGTGAAGAGCGTAACTTGTTTGAAGAAGGCGAAGATCACGCTCAGCGCGTTGTGGTTGCCTCGCCTGTTCTATCAGAAAGCCAATTCCGTCAGGTGAAAGCGTTGGGTGAAACCAATGCCGAATACAAATCGATTACCTTGTCGTTGAATTATGATGCGAACACAGGGTTGGAATCGGCGTTAGATGCATTATGCGATAAAGCAGAACAAGCTGTAGCGAATGGTACGGTGGTACTGGTGCTAAGCGATCGTGATATTACAGAGGGCACGCTGCCGATTCATGCCTTGATGGCAACGGGTGCAGTTCATCAACGTTTGATCCAAGCGGGTCTGCGTTGTGATGCCAATATGATTATCGAAACCGCGACAGCGCGTGACCCTCACCACTTCGGTACATTGCTGGGGTATGGCGCAACAGCGATTTATCCATACCTCGCCTACGCCAGCTTGAATGACATGATTCATTCGAATGAGATTAAAGCTCTTGATCGTGCTGAACTGGCGCGTCGTTACCGTAAAGGTATCAACAAAGGCCTGTTCAAAATCATCTCGAAAATGGGTATTTCAACCATTGCCAGCTACCGTGGCGCGCAATTGTTTGAAATTGTCGGCCTCAATGATGAAGTGGTTGATAAATGTTTCACCGCGACGACGAGTCGTGTCAGTGGTACCGGCTACGATGATTTACAAGCCGATGATAAAAAGCTGGCCAAACAAGCTTGGAATCAACGTAAGAAACGTGGTCAAGGTGGTTTGCTCAAATTCATCCATGGTGGTGAATATCATGCATACAACCCTGATGTTATCGCTACGCTGCAAAAAGCCGTGCAAGGTGGTAACTACGATGACTATAAAGCCTATGCCTCATTAGTTAACGAACGTGCGCCGATGGTGCTGCGTGACCTGATGAAGGTGAAACTGGCTGACAAACCTCTTGAAATTAATGATGTGGAAGACGTCAGTCACATTCTCAAGCGCTTTGACAGCGCGGGTATGTCATTGGGTGCCTTGTCACCGGAAGCGCATGAAGCGTTAGCTGTTGCGATGAACCGTTTAGGCGGTCGCTCGAACTCGGGTGAGGGTGGTGAAGATCCGGATCGTTTCGGCAATGAACGTGTTTCCAAGATCAAACAGATCGCTTCTGGTCGTTTTGGTGTGACGCCGCACTATCTGGTGAATGCCGAGGTGCTACAGATTAAAGTCGCACAAGGCGCGAAACCAGGTGAGGGTGGTCAGTTACCGGGCGGTAAGGTCAATCAAATGATCGCAAGCCTGCGTCACTCGGTGCCGGGTGTCACTTTGATTTCGCCACCACCGCACCATGATATCTATTCGATTGAAGATTTGGCACAGCTGATCTTTGACCTGAAACAAGTTAATCCTGAAGCCCTGGTTTCAGTGAAACTGGTCTCTCAGGCCGGTGTTGGTACGGTTGCTGCCGGTGTGGCGAAAGCCTACGCTGACCTGATCACCATCTCTGGTTATGATGGTGGTACTGGTGCCAGCCCGTTAACCTCGGTGAAATATGCCGGTGGTCCATGGGAGTTGGGGCTGTCAGAAGCGCATCAAACACTGCGTGCCAATGATTTGCGTGACAAAGTTCGTCTGCAAACAGACGGTGGTCTGAAAACCGGTCTGGACGTCATCAAAGCCGCAATTCTCGGTGCTGAAAGCTTTGGTTTTGGTACCGGGCCAATGGTCGCATTAGGCTGTAAATACCTGCGTATTTGTCACTTGAATAACTGTGCGACCGGTGTTGCAACACAGAACGAAAAACTGCGTACGCAACACTTTATTGGGTTGCCGCAAATGGTAATGAACTACTTCCAGTTCGTTGCCCGTGAAACGCAGGAATGGCTGGCAGCATTGGGTGTCAGCAGTTTGCAGGATTTGATTGGTCGAACCGATCTGCTTGAAATTCTGCCGGGTGAAACCAGCAAGCAGCAAAAACTGAATCTGCAACCTTTGTTATCAGATGCCGGTGTGCCTGCTGATAAACCAAAATTCTGCCTTGAGCCGAAAAACGAACCTTATGACAAAGGTGAGCTGGCTGAGCAGATGGTGGTCGACATTAAAGAGAGCATCGTTAACAAAACGGGCGGTGAGTTCAGCTACGATGTGCGTAATATCAATCGTTCTTTGGGTGCACGCTTGTCGGGTGAAATCGCCAAAGTGCATGGCAACTACGGTATGGCAGATAAGCCCATTCGTTTGCGCCTGAAAGGTTCAGCGGGTCAGAGCTTTGGTGTATTTAACGCCGGTGGTCTGGAAATGTACCTTGAAGGTGATGCTAACGACTACGTTGGTAAGAGTATGGCTGACGGTAAATTAGTTATTTACCCATCACCAGAAAGTGAATTTGAGACACAGGAAGCCAGCATCATCGGTAACACCTGTCTGTATGGCGCAACAGGCGGTGCCTTGTATGCTGCAGGTAATGCCGGCGAACGTTTTGCCGTGCGTAACTCAGGTGCTACTACAGTCGTTGAAGGCGTTGGTGATCACGGTTGTGAGTACATGACCGGTGGTGTCGTCGCCGTTCTGGGTGAAACCGGCCTTAACTTCGGTGCAGGTATGACCGGTGGTCTGGCATTCGTTCTTGATAGTGATAACAGCTTTGCTGAGCGTTACAACAAAGAGCTGGTTGAACTGGTTCGCATTGATACTGCGGAAATGTCAGAGCCTGCGTTGTTCCTGAAAGGCATGATTGAAGATCATGTACGTGAAACAGGCAGTGTCTGGGGCCATCAGCTGCTGGATGCATTTGACCAGCGCATTAAAGAGTTCTGGATGGTGAAACCTAAAGCCGCTTCGATGGACGGACTGTTGAAACTGGCCACTAAAGCCGCATAACGGACACAGTACAGAAATAATTATGACAAAAAATACTTTTCAATTTTTAGACGTAGGTCGTGTTGACCCGAAGAAACTGGATGCCAAAGTACGTGTTCAGGAGTTTGGCGAAATTTACGGTGAATTCGATAAAGACTCATCTGCAGAACAGTCAGATCGCTGCCTGGAATGTGGTAATCCTTATTGTGAATGGAAATGCCCGGTACATAACTACATCCCTAACTGGTTAAAACTGGTTAGTGAAGGCAATCTAGAAGAAGCGGCGGAGTTATCTCACGCCACCAATACCTTACCGGAAATTTGTGGGCGTGTTTGTCCTCAGGATCGTCTGTGTGAAGGCGCATGCACCCTGAATGATGGTTTCGGTGCGGTCACCATCGGCTCTGTTGAAAAGTACATTACCGATACTGCTCTCGAACAGGGCTGGCGCCCTGATTTGTCGAATGTGGTCGCTACCGGTAAGCGAGTTGCTGTGATCGGTGCCGGCCCTGCTGGTTTAGGTGCAGCGGACGTTCTGGTTCGTAACGGTGTTCAACCAGTTGTGTTCGATAAATACCCTGAAATCGGCGGCTTACTGACTTTCGGTATTCCAGAATTTAAACTGGAAAAAGCCGTTGTTCAGCGTCGACGTGAAGTATTGGAAGGCATGGGTGTTGAGTTTCGTCTTAATACCGAAGTCGGTAAAGACGTTGATTTCCAAAGCCTAGTAGATGAGTACGATGCCGTATTTCTAGGCATGGGCACATACACTTACATGAAAGGTGGCTTCCCAGGTGAAGAGCTGCCAGGCGTACACGAAGCTTTGCCTTATCTTGTTGCCAACAACAAATTCTTACTTGATATGAAGACAGATAACTATGTCAGCATGGAAGGTAAAAACGTAGTGGTACTGGGTGGTGGTGATACGGCGATGGACTGTAACCGTACGGCGATCCGTCAAGGTGCGAGCAGTGTGTCATGCGCTTACCGTCGTGATGAAGAAAATATGCCGGGTTCACGTCGTGAAGTGAACAACGCCCGAGAAGAGGGTGTGCAATTCTTATGGAACCGCCAACCTGTTGAAATCGTCGGTGATGGCAAGGTTGAAGGTGTCAAAGTGGTCACAACCGCGTTGGGTGAGCCAGATGAACGTGGCCGTCGTCGTCCTGAACCGGTGCCGGGTAGTGAAGAAATTATTCCAGCCGATGCCGTTGTTATCGCGTTTGGTTTCCGTCCAAGTCCAGCCCCTTGGTTTGCTGATTTTAATATCAGCATTGATGATGGTGGTCGTGTTGTGGCACCTGCAGATGGTGGTCATGCCTACCAGACAACTAATCCGAAAATCTTTGCCGGTGGTGATATGGTACGTGGCTCCGATCTCGTTGTAACAGCCGTTTGGGAAGGTCGCCAAGCAGCAGAAGGTATTCTGGATTACCTCGATATTTGAACTAAATCGTAAAACCAAACACTAAGGCCTGTTCATGCTTGAATTCTTATTCCTGTATGATCAGGCCTTTTTTGTATCTGACAATGCCGTAAGGGCATGAAGTAAGGTGAATTTGTGACGGAATTAAAAAACGATCGTTATCTGAGAGCATTACTGAAACAGCCAGTCGATAAAACACCGGTATGGGTGATGCGTCAGGCAGGTCGTTATTTACCAGAATACCGTGAGGTGCGTGCCAAAGCGGGTGACTTTATGACCTTATGCAGCACACCGGAACTGGCCTGCGAAGTTACCTTGCAACCACTACGTCGCTATGATTTAGATGCGGCGATTATCTTTTCAGATATTTTGACTATTCCCGATGCAATGGGTCTAGGCCTTCATTTTGTCACTGGTGAAGGGCCGAAATTTTCCAAAACCATACAAACACCGGCAGATATAAAAAATCTAACGGTGCCTGATATGGAAGATAGTTTGGGTTATGTGATGGATGCGATCCGTCTGACACGCAGAGAGATCGATGGCAAAGTGCCTTTGATTGGCTTTAGTGGAAGCCCATGGACACTTGCCTGTTACATGATAGAAGGTGGTTCGAGTAAGGACTTTGCCAAAATCAAAGGCATGATGTTTGATGCGCCTGACCAAATGCACGCCTTACTGGATGTGTTGGCTGATTCAGTGATTGCCTATCTCAATGCCCAGATTCAAGCCGGTGCACAAGCCATCATGCTTTTTGATACCTGGGGTGGTTTATTAAGTCCTGAAAATTACAACGCATTCTCTCTGGCATATATGAAGAAAATCATTTCTGGTTTACAGCGTGAAGCCGATGGGCGAGAAGTACCTGTCACCTTGTTTACCAAAGGTGGCGGCCAATGGTTGGAAGCTATGGCAGAAACCGGGGTCAATAGTTTAGGGCTGGACTGGACCACAGATATTACACAAGCACGCCAACGTGTCGGCAATAAAGTGACGCTGCAAGGCAATATGGATCCCTGCGTTTTGTATGCATCAGGTGATACGGTTGAACGAGAAGTGATGAAAATTCTGGCCGGCTTTGGTAAAGGCACAGGTCATGTGTTCAATCTAGGACATGGTATTCATCCAGCAGTGGATCCAGAGAATATGGCAAGACTGGTTGATGCTGTTCATACCCACAGCAAGCCTTATCATCAATAGTCGTTTATCTCGCTGATTGCGAGTGTATTTCACGTAGACATAAAAAAAGGGACAGGTCGAAACCTGTCCCTCTCTTTTTAGGAGTATGTCTGTTAAGACTTATTTACCGCTGTTAGTGAACTCTGGGTATGCTTCCATACCACATTCCACATAATCAACGCCTTCATACTCTTCTTCCTCAGTGACACGGATACCCATGACCAGCTTCAGAATGTACCAGACGACAAGACTAGCAACGAACATCCATACGAAGATGGTTGCTGCACCAGCTAATTGACCGGTAAAGCTTGCGCCATCGTTAGTCAGAGGTACTGCAAACAGACCCCACAGACCAACACTACCATGGACTGAGATAGCACCAACGGGATCATCAATTTTCAATTTGTCTAAGAAGACAATTGAGAATACAACGATGACACCACCGATTGCGCCAATGATTGTCGCCATTAATGGTGTTGGAGTATCAGGACCAGCAGTAATCGCAACCAGACCAGCTAATGCGCCGTTAAGGATCATTGTCAGGTCCGCTTTACCAAACATGAGTTTGGCAACGATAAGAGCTGCTAAGACACCACCTGCCGCCGCCGCGTTAGTATTCATAAACACGACTGCTACAGCGTTCGCACTTTCGACAGTTGCTGTCGCGAGTACTGAACCACCGTTGAAACCGAACCAGCCCATCCACAAGATGAAGGTACCGATTGTAGCTAAAGGCAAGTTACCACCTGGAATTGGGTGAATTTCACCGTTAGGGCCATATTTGCCTTTACGAGCACCCAGTAACAGAACACCTGCTAATGCTGCAGCAGCACCGGCCATGTGAACGATACCTGAACCAGCAAAGTCAGAGAAACCCAGATCGCCAAGGTTGTACAAACCAAATACGTCTGCACCACCCCAAGTCCAAGAACCCTCGAGCGGATAGATGAACGCAGTCATAACTACAGCAAATGCTGCAAAAGACCACAACTTCATACGTTCAGCAACTGCACCAGACACGATAGACATCGTTGCTGCTACAAACACTGCCTGGAAGAAGAAGTCAGCAGAAGGCGCATAAGTTGCTGGTTCAGCAGCACCGGTGACACCGTCACCAACAATACCGTCTAGGAAGATACCGCCACCATACATGATGTCATAACCAACAACGAGATAAGCCGTACAAGCAATGGCATAAAGCATCACGTTCTTGGTTAAGATTTCAGTTGTGTTTTTTGCACGAACCAGACCAGCCTCAAGCATGGCAAAGCCAGCCGCCATCCACATAACAAAGGCACCACTTACTAGGAAGTAAAAGGTATCCAATGCATATTGGAGTTGGAAGATTTCATTTTCCATTATTATCTACTCCTCAAGCTTATAGGGCATCAGGACCGGTTTCGCCTGTGCGAATCCGAACCACTTGCTCTAATGGGTAAACAAAGATCTTACCGTCACCAATCTTGCCTGTATTAGCACCTTTGATGATGGCTTCGATAACTTGTTCGACGATGTCATCGTCGACGGCAATTTCCAGTTTCAATTTAGGCAGGAAATCAACGACGTACTCGGCTCCACGGTACAGTTCCGTGTGACCTTTCTGACGTCCAAAACCTTTCACCTCTGAAACGGTTAAGCCTTGCACGCCGATTTCGGAGAGCGACTCCCGGACATCATCAAGCTTGAAAGGCTTGATAATTGCTACTACTTGTTTCATAAGTAAATTTCCTTCTGTAGAAAAACTCCCTTCTCACCATCGAGAAGGGAGTAGTAAGAAGCTTAGAATGATCTCGATACTGAGAACAGGAATGTTTCTTCAGCCAAATCACCGGCCCAATCTTCAGCATCACTGTCAGCATCTTGGTATGACAGATCCAGAGTGAAACCTGCTACATCCTTAGATACGCCAATCCAGTAGTGACCATAATCGTCTACACCATCGGTGAATGTTGCTTCATCAGCATCATATACACCATAACCACCGTACAAATTAAGGCCCATTGGCAGATCATAGCTAGCATCTACATAGTAGTAGTAGCCATCTTCATCTGAACCTAAAGTGTCATTTGAGTAAGCGATACCGGCAGAGAAGATGCTATAGCTCAAAGAGCCGTATACTTCATTGAAGTTATAATCTTCGCCTGGGAACATGTAACGCAGGAAACCAACGTCATAACCGATGCCTGTGTCACCAAATTCACCGCCATAACCAAGGTAGACGTCAAACTCAGCGCTTGCATCATCTCCGTAATCTACATTAGAACCCCAAGCACCAGCGTAGAAACCGCTGCTGTGAGAATAATCTAAGCTACCTGAGATTGCTGGGTCACCGTCAGTTTGTGATACACCACGCCAGATATATTCAGAAGAGAATGCTACGCTCGCGCTGGTTGAATGTGCGCCGTCTTCACTTTCCCAGGCCATTGCAGATGATGCTGCAAACATTGTTGTAGCTGCAAAGCATAATGCTGAAAGCTTACTTAATTTCATGTGTTACTCCTCGGTTTTAAACATTTTGTTGTGTAGTCATTTGAATCTTGCGTTGGTCTTTTGCAACACTTTGTATTCAGACTGCAACAAGTTGAGCAGATACTATGCCAACTTCACAAAACCCTTTTAAAACAGTGATGTAGGTCATGAGTGCTAACCATGATTGTACACAATAGGATCATTTTGGTGCAGTAAATTTTCGTGCCGGATCAAACTGGTGCGTATTTGACTAGCCTGTCTTAGATTTGAAAGACTTTCCTTGCTATGATGGCGGCGTCTATTTAAGAGAGTGCACCATGACTTACCCACACATTGATCCTGTTGCCTTAAGCCTTGGGCCGTTAGCTATCCATTGGTATGGCCTGATGTATCTTTTAGGTTTTGTTTTTGTGTGGTTGCTGGGCCGCTATCGGGCCCCACGTTTTGCTTGGCAAACTAATCAGTTAGAAGATTTATTATTTTATGGCGCCATCGGGGTGATTTTAGGTGGTCGTCTCGGCTATGCCCTTTTTTACGATTTACTTGCCAATCTTGATAACCCGCTTAACTTACTAAAAATCTGGCAGGGCGGGATGTCCTTCCATGGTGGTTTATTAGGGGTATTAGTTGCATTTTGGTACTTCGGCCGAAAAACGGGTAAATCCTTTTTTGAAATTAGTGACTTTATTGCGCCGATGGTGCCGATTGGTTTGATGCTGGGACGGATCGGTAACTTTATTAACGGTGAGTTATGGGGCCGCGTGAGTGATGTGCCATGGGCGATGGTGTTTCCCGGTGCTGGACCTTTGCCAAGACATCCGTCACAACTTTATCAGGCGGCATTAGAAGGGTTATTACTGTTTATTGTTCTTTGGTTATTCTCTGCAAAAGCGCGCCCACGGGCTGCGGTATCAGGCCTTTTCCTATTAGTTTATGGGCTATTCCGCTTTATCGTTGAATTTGTTCGCATTCCAGATCCGCAGTACGGTTACCTGGCGTTTGACTGGCTGACCATGGGTCAGGTGTTGTGTTTACCCATGATCATCGGCGGTTTAGCAATGATGATGTGGGCATACAAACGTGACCGGGTTACAAAAACAGGATAGTCAGCCAGCTGGCTGTGGCAATTAATATCGTCATTAAAACCGCAAGCGATCCATAATCTTTCGCTCTGCCCGAGAGTTTGTGTTTGTCAAAACTGACCCGGTCGATTGTGGTTTCAATGGCGGAGTTGAGCACCTCGACGATCATCACTAATACTAATGTGCTGATCATGATTAGGCGCTCGAAGGCTGTGACATCCAGAAACAAACTGAAAATGGTCAAAGCGACAAAAGCAATAAATTCCTGACGGAATGCTTCTTCATGTTTCAAAGCTGATTTCAAGCCTTGCCAAGAGTAGATTAACGCGTAAAACAGACGCTTGATACCACGGTTCTTTTCCATAAATTCCTCAGCGAGTCAGATGCTTAAATGATTGAATAGTAGGCAAACATTGTTAACAGCATGTTAAAATTAACGCCTTTTCTTTTTAAGTTTGTTGGTGCGTTATGAGTTACCAGGATCATTATGATGTCATTGTCGTCGGTGGCGGTCATGCCGGAACCGAGGCAGCGCTTGCTTCTGCACGGCAAGGCGTGAAGACATTGCTATTGACTCAAAATATCGAAACGCTGGGTCAAATGAGTTGCAACCCAGCTATCGGTGGTATTGGTAAAGGCCATCTGGTGAAGGAAATTGATGCCTTGGGCGGTATTATGGCGCAAGCCGCTGACCGTGGCGGTATCCAATTTCGCACGCTGAACTCAAGTAAAGGCCCGGCAGTGCGTGCAACGCGTGCTCAAGCCGATCGGGTTCGCTACAAAGCCGCTGTACGTGCTTATTTAGAAAACCAACCCAATTTATACATTTTCCAGCAAGCCGTTGATGACTTGGTGGTTGAAAATGATCGCGTAGTCGGTGTGGTCACACAGGTCGGTCTGCGTTTTTCAGCGAAATCAGTTGTTTTAACTGTAGGGACTTTCCTCGGTGGCTTGATTCATATCGGTATGCAAAATCATCAGGGTGGTCGGGCAGGGGATCCTGCATCCATCGCCTTGTCGCAACGCTTACGATCGTTGCCCTTCCGTGTTGATCGCCTTAAAACCGGTACGCCCCCCCGAATTGCTACAAGCAGTATCGATTTCTCTGTATTGACAGAGCAACCCGGCGATAACCCTACACCCGTGTTTTCATTTTTAGGCAAACAAGCCGATCACCCTCGGCAGATTTCTTGTTACATCACGCACACGAATGAACATACCCATGAGGTGATCCGTAATAATCTGGATCGCTCACCGATGTATAGCGGTGAAATTGAAGGTATCGGTCCGCGTTACTGCCCTTCAATTGAAGATAAGGTGGTGCGGTTTGCTGATAGAACGGCGCATCAGATCTTCCTGGAGCCGGAAGGTTTGGAGCCGGGTGAGGTATACCCAAACGGTATTTCAACCAGTCTGCCATTTGATGTGCAGTATGAGATTGTGCGCTCGATGAAAGGCCTGGAAAATGCTCATATCACCCGTCCGGGTTATGCGATTGAATATGACTTCTTTGATCCGAGGGATCTTCAACCAACCCTTGAAACCAAGCATATGGGTGGTCTGTTCTTTGCTGGCCAAATTAACGGCACAACGGGCTATGAAGAAGCCGGTGCACAAGGATTGATCGCGGGCCTAAACGCGGGGTTACAAGCGCGTGGTCTGGATGGCTGGTATCCACGACGCGATGAAGCCTACATCGGTGTCTTGATTGATGACTTGATTACTTCGGGTACGCGTGAGCCATATCGTATGTTCACCAGCCGCGCAGAGTATCGCTTGATGCTGCGTGAAGACAATGCAGATATTCGCCTGACACCGGTTGGTCGTCAATTAGGTATTGTCGATGATGAGCGTTGGGCGATTTTCAGTGCGAAGCAAGATGCGGTAGCTAAAGAAAATGCCCGTCTGGAAAGTTTCAAGTTTGTGCCGGAAAAAATCGATCAAACCACAGCGGAAGCGGTGTTGGGTGAAAAGCTGAATAAAGTCACCAGCGCGATTGAGTTGTTGCGCAGACCAAAAGTTGACTATGCCATGTTGCTCGAATTGATGGGCACAGAGCAGGCTGTTGCCGATGATGTGGCTGAACAGGTGGTGATTCAAACCAAATATTCTGGCTATATCAATCGTCAGCAAAATGAAATTGATCGCCTGCAGCGCAATGAAAATATGTCTTTGCCGACCAATATGGATTATAAAAACGTGCGGGGTTTATCCAACGAAGTGCGTGAAAAGCTGGAACAGGCACGCCCTGTCAACTTGGGGCAAGCAGCACGGATTTCCGGTGTCACTCCGGCGGCAGTATCATTGTTGCTGGTTCATCTGAAGCGCAGTGGCCTGAGCGAAGCCAGTTAATGGCTGACTCTGCTTTACTTACGCAGCTGCAACAAGGCTGCGAGTCGCTTGGTATTGCTCTGGGTCACGATCAACAACAACAGCTGTTGCGTTATGTTGCGCTGATGCATAAATGGAATAAGGTGTATAACCTGACTTCCGTTCGTGATCCGGCGCAAATGATGTCACGCCACATTATTGATAGTCTATCGGTACTGCCTTATCTGAATGCGCCGAGTTTACTCGATGTCGGCACCGGTGGTGGCTTGCCCGGTATACCAGCAGCGATTGCCTATCCTGATAGCGCAGTCACCCTACTTGACAGTAATTCCAAAAAAACCCGATTTCTGCAACAAGTGAAGGCAGAGCTTGGCCTGAGCAACGTTACAGTTGTGCATGGTCGCGTTGAACAGGTATCTTTATCCAAATTTGCTATTATCACTGCTCGAGCATTTGCCAGCATCGATGACATTATTGAATTGGCTGGTCAGCATTGTGAACAGGGCGGACAGCTTGTGTTAATGAAAGGTGTCTATCCAGCAGAAGAGTTAGCGTTTGATTCTTCGGCATTCCACTTGGGCGATGTCGTGACACTCAAGGTGCCGGACTGCGATGGCGAACGACATTTGGTGAGACTGATCAAGGAAAAAGGCTGAGGATGGGAAACATATTCGCAGTGACCAACCAGAAAGGTGGCGTTGGTAAAACCACCACTACGGTAAATTTGGCAGCGTCACTCGCTGAATATGGCAAAAAAGTATTGCTTATCGATCTCGATCCTCAAGGCAATGCCACTACCGGTTCCGGTCTTGATAAAAACGACCTGAAAAACAGCAGTTACGATGTCATCATGGCGGAAGCCAAAGCGGCTGATTCCATCGTCCGACCCGATGATCTGGGGTTTGATGTGATGCCAACAAATTCCGACCTGACAGCAGCGGAAGTGGAGTTGTTGGAAACCAAGTTGCGAGAGCACCGATTGCGTCTTGCACTTGAGTCCACCCGCGACAAATATGACTTCATTCTAATTGACTGCCCGCCATCGTTAAGTATGCTTACCGTTAATGCCTTGGTTGCATCACAGGGTGTTTTGATTCCTATTCAATGTGAATATTATGCCTTGGAAGGCTTATCCTCCCTGCTTCGCACCGTTGAACGGGTTAAGCAAAAAGCCAATCCGACGCTGGATATCACAGGCCTGCTAAGAACCATGTTTGATGCTCGCAATAATTTGGCTAATCAGGTTTCTCGTCAATTGATCAGCCATTTTGGCGAGAAAGTGTTTCATTCCATCATTCCTCGGAATGTTCGCTTAGCAGAGGCACCCAGTCACGGACTGCCAGTACTAAATTACGATCGTGGATCACGTGGTTCGATAGCCTACATGGCGCTCGCCAGTGAGCTTATGCGACGACAGACAAAAACAAACGGCTAATAACAGGGTATTGCCATGGTGAGTAAAAAAAGAGGTTTAGGCAGAGGGCTTGATGCCCTGCTGGCAGATGTTAATCAGGAAGACAGTAACGTTAATCTGGATGACAGTCTGCAGCATTTTCCTCTGGATATGATTCAACCGGGTAAATATCAACCACGTGTCGATATGTCGCAAGAGTCGCTTGAGGAATTGGCGGACTCGATCCGGGCGCAGGGCTTAGTTCAGCCAATTGTGGTGCGTCCGATTGGTGAAGGCAAATACGAAATTGTGGCCGGTGAACGTCGCTGGCGTGCTTCACGTATGGCGGGGCTGGAAGTCGTACCGGTGTTAATCCGAGATGTATCGGATCGTAGCGCGATCGCGATGGCGTTAATCGAAAATATCCAACGCGAAAACCTTAATCCAATGGAAGAAGCCAACGCCTTATTCCGTTTGCGTGAAGAATTTGAAATGACCCATCAGCAAGCGGCGGAGGCGGTCGGTAAATCACGTGCCGCAGTCACTAACTTACTACGTTTGCGAAACCTTAACGAAGATGTAAAGAAACTGGTCGAGAATTGTGATTTGGAAATGGGCCATGCCCGTGCCTTGTTAGCACTCGAAGGGGAAGTCCAGACCGAGACGGCGGGTCAGATCGTTGAGAAAGGCCTGTCTGTGCGGGAAACGGAGCAACTCATCAGACGGGTATTGAACCCGAAGAAAACCCAGCAAAAGCAGTCAGATCGAGACTTTGAAGAAATCAACGATATTGAGCAAAGTATCAAGCAAAAACTCGACTCGGCATGCAGTATCAAGCATACGGCGAGTGGTAAGGGTAGGCTGGTTATCAACTATCGTAATGTTGATGAATTGAAAAAATTGATTAAAAGAATAAAGTAAGTCGAGAATTTCATTGACCGGCCAACTGCCGAGTCTTTATAATGCCCTGATTTGCTTAAGGCAAATACTAAATCCTGCGGACAAAAATGGAACAATTGGCACGCTTACAGCCACTGAAACGTATCGTAAAGTGGCAAGTAATAACGCTAGTGTTAATGACAATTCTGTTTGCATGGTGGCAAGGTGTTGAAGCTGCACTAGCAGCTGGTTTTGGCGCTTTCATCGCGCTTAGCAATACCTTGTTGATGATATGGCACATACGCAGAGCAGCGGAGACTGCACGAGCCGATGCCGGAAAAAACTTAAGTAGAGCATACAGGTGTGTGGCCGAACGCTGGCTCAGCACAATCGTTATGTTTGGTACTGGCATCGTGTTGCTAGCGCTAAATATTACGGCGCTGATTGCAGGTTTTATAGCTGCACAACTGATGTTGTTTATGGGACATACTAACCGGGCTTGAAACCGAATATGGCTAGTGAAACGATTACTACATCAGAATATATCAAGCATCACCTTCAGAACCTGACTTTTGGTCAGAAACAAACAGAAATAGAGCCCGGCGTTTGGGCACCATCAGGTGAGCTAGGCTTCGCGACATCCGCTCAAGAAGCATCTCAAATGGGCTTTTGGTCGATAAACGTAGATACCATGTTCATGTCGATTTTACTCGGTGCGTTGATGATGTGGTTCTTCCGTAGCGCCGCAAAAAAAGCATCAGCCGGTATTCCAACGGGCATGCAAAATTTCGCAGAAATGGTCATCGATTTTATTGATGACACCGTCAGAGGCTCTTTCTCTGGTGGCAAAAACAACCTGATCGCACCCCTCGCATTAACCATCTTTGTCTGGATCTTCCTGATGAACTTGATGGATTTAATACCTGTTGATCTAATTCCAATGGCCGTTGCACAAGGTGCAGCCGTGGCGTTCGGTGCAGATCCTCATCATGTTTTCTTCAAAATCGTGCCATCGACAGATCCTAATGCCACATTAGGCATGGCCCTTTTTGTCTTTGTTTTAATGCTTTATTACAGCATGAAAATCAAAGGTCCAGGCGGCTTTGCCGGTGAACTGGCATTCCAACCATTTGGTAAGTGGGCATTACCTATCAACTTGGTATTGGAAACGGTTACCTTACTTGCAAAACCGTTCTCTCTTGGCTTGCGTTTGTTCGGTAACATGTACGCCGGTGAGATGGTCTTTATTTTGATTGCCACTATGTATGGCGCTGGCTTGGTACTGGGTTCTTTTGCCGGTTTATTACAAGTTGGTTGGGCGATTTTTCATATTCTGATTATCACGTTGCAAGCATTCATCTTCATGGTGCTGACAACGGTATATCTTGATATGGCACATCAAGAACATCATTGATGTTTGTTGGTTTTTTACTTTTTTAGTTTTTACATCATTCGTTAGGAGATAAAAATGGATATGGGTTTAGTTTACATTGCTGGTGCTCTGATGATTGGCTTGGGCGCTTTGGGTGCTGCAATCGGTGTAGGTCTGTTGGGTGGTCGTTTCTTGGAAGCTGCTGCACGCCAACCTGAATTAGTCCCAATGCTGCGTACACAATTCTTCCTGGTTGCTGGTCTGGTTGACGCGGTTCCTATGATCGCTGTTGGTTTGGCAATGTACGTTCTGTTCGCGGTTGCTGGTTAATCACATTAAACACTTCCGAATCGCGATTAATATAGAGGTACAGGCATGAATATCAATGCAACCTTGATAGGCCAAATGATTGCTTTTGCGGTCTTCGTTGCCTTCTGCATGAAATATGTATGGCCACCTATCATGCAAGCGCTTGAAGAGCGCAAAAAGAAAATTGCCGATGGTCTGGCTGCTGCTGAACGTGGCAGACACGAGCAAGAATTGGCTGAGAAACGTGCACAACAAGTTATCCACGAAGCGAAAGATCAAGCGAATGACATTATTTCGCAAGCGCAAAAACGTGGTAATGAAATTGTGGACGAGTCTAAAGATAATGCCCGTGTCGAAGGCGAGCGTATCCTGAATTCTGCCAAAGCAGAGATTGATCAGGAAGCGAACCGTGCTCGTGACGAGTTGAAAACACAAGTTGGCGGTATTGCGCTGGCGGGTGCAGGCAAAATTCTTGGCCGTGAAATTGATGAAAAGGCTCATACCGATTTGCTTGACGAATTGGTTAGTCGAATCTAGAGGAATATAGGATGGCAGAAGCAATAACCATCGCTCGACCCTATGCAAGCGCCGTATTTGCGATTGCACAGGAAAAAGGTGAGTTGAAAGCGTGGTCTGACCTGCTTATGGTGCTGGCGCAATGCGTCGAACAACCAGAAATGCAATCCATAATCACTAGCCCTGCAGTAAGTGATGAGCAGGCTGTATCAGTGCTGGCGGATATCGCCCGTGATTTAATGACAGCCGATGCTAAGAACTTCCTGTTATTACTGGCAGAAAACAATCGTCTGTTGTCGTTATCAGATGTGACCGTTCTGTTTGAAGAACTGCGCGCAGAAGCTGAAAAGTCAATGACCGCTGAAGTGATTTCAGCACGTGAACTGACCGCTGAGCAGGCAGCCAACATCTCAGCCGCGTTGAAGCAACGTTTAGGTCGTGATGTCACGCTCAACACAAGCATTGATGAAAGCTTGCTGGGCGGCGCAATCATTCGAGCAGGGGATCTAGTTATTGATGGATCTGCCTTGGGTAAACTGAACAGACTGGCCAACGCTATTAACTAAGCGGCCCGTTTATAGAGGAAACAGAGATGCAACTGAATTCAGCAGAAATCAGTGACCTAATTAAAAAGCGTATCGAAAGCTTTGATGGGGCCACTGAAGCGCGTACAGAAGGTACTATTGTCGGTGTAAGTGACGGTATCGTTCGTATTCATGGCTTAGCCGATGTTATGTCAGGGGAAATGCTGGAATTCCCAGGCAACACCTTTGGTATGGCACTTAACCTTGAGCGTGACTCAGTCGGTGCTGTGGTACTGGGTGACTATCAACATCTTACAGAAGGCGACAAAGTTAAATGTACTGGTCGTATTCTTGAAGTCCCAACAGGCGAAAGCATGCTGGGTCGTGTTGTTGACTCATTAGGTCAGCCAATCGATGGTAAAGGTGAGATCAACGCCGAAAGCTCTTCTCCAATCGAGAAAGTGGCTCCTGGTGTTATCGCACGTCAATCTGTCGACCAACCAATTCAAACCGGTTTGAAATCGATCGATGCGATGATTCCTGTTGGTCGTGGTCAGCGTGAGTTGATCATCGGTGACCGTCAAACCGGTAAAACAGCCATCGCTATTGATGCCATCATCAACCAAAAAGGCACAGGCGTTAAATGTGTGTACGTTGCGATTGGCCAAAAAGCATCATCGATTGCGAACGTGGTTCGTAAATTAGAAGAGCATGGCGCACTGGAACACACCGTTATCGTAGCGGCTGCTGCTTCTGACTCTGCTGCACTTCAATTTATCGCGCCTTACGCGGGTTGCTCCATGGGTGAGTACTTCCGTGATAAAGGTGAAGATGCGTTAATCATCTATGATGATTTGACTAAACAAGCATGGGCTTACCGTCAGGTATCGCTGTTGCTGCGTCGTCCACCGGGTCGTGAAGCATATCCTGGTGACGTTTTCTATCTGCATTCACGTCTGCTGGAACGTTCAGCTCGTGTAAACGCGGACTATGTAGAACAAATCACCAATGGTGAAGTGAAAGGCAAAACCGGTTCATTGACTGCTCTGCCTATCATCGAAACCCAAGCAGGTGACGTATCAGCGTTCGTACCGACCAACGTAATCTCGATTACAGACGGTCAGATCTTCCTGGAAACGGACTTGTTCAACTCAGGTATCCGTCCAGCGATTAACGCGGGTCTATCGGTATCACGTGTAGGTGGTTCTGCTCAAACGAAAATCATCAAGAAATTGGGTGGCGGTATTCGTCTTGACTTGGCTCAGTATCGTGAATTGGCAGCATTTGCTCAGTTCGCTTCTGACCTTGATGAAGCAACCCGTGCTCAAATCGGTCGTGGTCAACGTGTCACAGAACTGATGAAACAAGCACAGTATCAACCTCTGTCAGTTGCTGAAATGGCTATTTCGCTGTTTGCAGCAAACGAAGGTTTCATTGACGATGTTGACGTAAACAAAGTGGGCGATTTTGAATCAGCTCTGCTTTCTAACATGCGTTCAAATGAAGCTGACTTGATGGCGACAATTAACGATACCGGTAACTTTAATGACGACATTGCTGGCCAAATGCGCACAGCAATCGAGAGCTTTAAAAAAACCGGAAGCTGGTAATCGGAGCATAAGTCATGGCTAGCGGTAAAGAGATACGGACTCAAATTGGCAGCATCAAAAATACGCAGAAAATCACCTCTGCGATGGAGATGGTTGCTGCGAGTAAAATGCGTAAGGCTCAAGATCGCATGGCAGCGACACGTCCTTATTCAGACAAGATTTACAACGTAATTCAACATTTGGCTTTTGCCCATCCTGAGTACAAACATCCGTACTTGCAGGATCGTGAAGAAACCAAACGTGTTGGCTACATCATAATCTCGTCTGATCGTGGGCTCTGTGGTGGTCTTAATAACAATCTGTTCAAGACAGTTCTGAAAGAACTTAAAGAAAAGTCTGATAAAGGTTTGGAAGTGGATGTCTGCACCATTGGTCAGAAAGCCTCTTCTTTCTTCGGCAGATTGCCAGTTGACCATGTTGGTCAAGCTGTTCAACTGGGGGATGCACCGCATGCCCATGAGTTGATCGGCACAGTCAAAGTTATGCTGGATGCTTACAACGAAGGCAGAATCGACAGCTTATACCTTGTCTATAACGAGTTTGTGAACACCATGACTCAGGATGACAAAGTGGTTCGCCTGCTGCCGGCAAAACCTGAAAAGCCTAGCGAAGAGCTGTCCCATCACTGGGACTACATTTATGAGCCGGATGCAAAAGAAGTACTGGACAACTTACTGGTCCGCTACATCGAGTCTTTGGTTTATCAAGGTGTTGTAGAGAATATTGCCTGTGAGCAAGCGTCTCGAATGATTGCGATGAAAAGCGCGTCAGACAACGCGGGTGACCTTATTGACGACTTGCAACTGGTTTACAACAAAGCTCGACAGGCTGCGATTACGCAAGAGATCTCCGAGATTGTTGCAGGTGCCGCTGCGGTATAACTGATATAGATATTTAAGAGGAAGCGAGATGAGCTCTGGAAAGATTGTTCAAATTATCGGCGCGGTAGTCGACGTGGAATTTCCACATGATGCCCTGCCTAAAGTATATGACGCCCTCACGGTTGAAGAAGCTGGCTTAACGCTGGAAGTTCAACAACAATTGGGTGACGGTGTGGTTCGTGCGATTGCCATGGGTACTACTGATGGCCTGAAACGTGACTTGGCTGTGTCAAACACAGGTGAAGCGATTAGCGTTCCTGTCGGTCAGAAAACACTGGGCCGCATTATGGACGTACTCGGTAAGCCAATCGATGAAAAAGGCGATATCGGCGAAGAAGAGCGTTGGGGTATTCACCGTAAAGCACCAAAATTCGACGAACTGGCAGCCAGTAACGAACTGTTAGAAACAGGTATCAAAGTTATCGACTTGGTTTGCCCGTTTGCTAAGGGTGGTAAAGTCGGTCTGTTCGGTGGTGCCGGTGTTGGTAAAACCGTCAACATGATGGAATTGATTCGTAACATCGCGATCGAGCACAGTGGTTTCTCTGTATTCGCCGGTGTAGGTGAGCGTACTCGTGAAGGTAATGACTTCTATCACGAAATGACTGACTCAAACGTTATCGATAAAGTATCGTTGGTTTACGGTCAGATGAATGAGCCACCAGGTAACCGTTTGCGTGTTGCGTTGACTGGTTTGACCATGGCGGAATTTTTCCGTGATGAAGGTCGTGACGTTCTGTTCTTCGTAGATAACATCTACCGTTACACATTGGCCGGTACTGAAGTATCAGCGCTGTTGGGCCGTATGCCTTCAGCGGTAGGTTACCAGCCGACTTTGGCGGAAGAAATGGGTGTTCTGCAAGAACGTATCACTTCAACCAAAACAGGTTCTATCACGTCTATCCAAGCGGTATACGTACCTGCGGATGACTTGACTGACCCATCACCAGCAACAACCTTCGCTCACTTGGACGCAACAGTTGTACTGTCTCGTTCAATTGCCGAACTGGGTATCTACCCTGCGATTGATCCGCTGGATTCAACATCACGTCAGCTGGATCCATTGGTTGTTGGTAACGATCATTATAATATTGCCCGCGGTGTTCAAAACACGCTGCAACGTTATAAAGAACTGAAAGATATCATCGCGATCTTAGGTATGGATGAATTGTCTGAAGAAGACAAAATGTCTGTATCACGTGCTCGTAAAATTCAGCGTTTCATGTCACAACCGTTCTTCGTTGCTGAAGTCTTTACCGGTGCACCTGGTAAATACGTTGCGCTTAAAGATACGCTTGCTGCGTTTAGAGGCATTCTGGATGGTGAATATGATTCACTGCCTGAGCAAGCTTTCTATATGGTTGGTACCATTGAAGAAGCTGTTGAGAAAGCCAAGAAGCTTTAACCCTTTGGGAGGTATAGCATGGCGATGACTATCCATGTTGACATTGTAAGCGCTGAAAACGAGATCTTTACCGGTCAGGCAGAAGCAGTATTTGCCTCAGCAGTAGAGGGTGAGATCGGTATTTATCCGCGTCACACTCCTTTGCTGACTCGCCTGAAACCAGGTGAAGTACGTGTGCTGAAAAGCAGCGGCGAAGAAGAGCAGTTTTATGTCTCAGGTGGCATTCTGGAAGTTCAACCGCATCTTGTCACAGTTCTGGCTGATACAGCTTCACGTGCCGCAGACGTTGATGAAGCGGCGGCATTAGCAGCCAAAGCAGATGCTGAGCGTGCCTTGAATGACAAAAGTGCTAAAAGAGACCTTGCAGAAGCCCAGAAAGAACTGGCTGAAGCCATGGCTCAATTGCGTGCCATTGAACGTATGCGTAAGGGCAAGAAGGGACATTAATCCCGAGTCTGAAAAAATAAAAAAGGCTGTCTTCGGACGGCCTTTTTTTTATCTTAAATTTCGTAAATCAAAGCAGGCAGAGCGGCAATCAAAGCCATCTCTGCTAGAATGCATTTTTTGAATAAAGAACACATCATCTATGTCACTATCCATCATTATCCTTGCTGCCGGTAAAGGCACACGCATGAAGTCTGCTAAACCTAAAGTCATGCATCGGCTGGCTGATAAGCCTTTGTTACAACACGTGGTCGATACTGCCAACGTGCTTAACCCAAGCGAGCTTGCTGTGGTGTGTGGTAATGGTGCCGATGATGTGGTGCCTTACCTTGAACAACAAGGTATCAACACTGCCATGCAGACAGAGCAGAAAGGCACGGGCCATGCGGTAGAACAGGCCAAAGATTTTTTCCAGCAGTCTGATGAAGTCTTGGTGTTGTATGGCGATGTGCCAATGATTGAAGCGGAGACGTTGCAAGCACTTATCAACTCAGGTGACAAAAACAGCCTCAAAGTGCTCACCACCGAACTGCAAGACCCGACCGGCTATGGTCGTATCGTCCGTGATCTCAGTGGCAATATGCTACGTATCACCGAAGAAAAAGATGCTGACGATGAGACCAAACTCATCAATGAAGTGAACACCGGCATTATGTGCATACCAGCCACGTGGTTGAATGACGCTTTAGCCAGTTTGGATAATAACAATGCCCAAGGTGAATATTACCTGACTGATTTGATTGCCCAGGCCGTTGAGCAAGGCATCGAAATCAGCTCAGTTGTCTGTGAAGACGAGATGGAAGTCGCTGGCGTCAATAACCGCGTACAGCTTGCCGAGCTGGAAAGTTATTACCAACAAAAGCGCGCTACCGAATTAATGATGGCTGGCGTGACCTTCCGTGATCCAGCGCGTGTTGATATTCGCGGTGACATCACAGCAGGGCAGGATATTAATGTCGATATCAACGTGATATTCGAAGGTGCTAACACCCTTGCTGATAATGTCAGCATTGGTGCCAACTGCATCATTACAAACAGCGTGATCCATGAAGGAGCAGAGATTCTGCCCAACAGCATTATTGAAAATGCTGAAGTCGGGGCGAACTGTGCGGTTGGTCCGTTTGCTCGTTTGCGTCCCGGCAGTAAGCTGGCTGCTAAAGCCAAGGTCGGTAACTTTGTGGAAGTGAAAAATGCCAATATTGGTTTAGGTTCCAAGATCAATCACCTCAGTTATATCGGTGATACTGATATGGGGGCGGATGTGAATATTGGCGCCGGTACCATTACCTGTAATTATGATGGCGCGAATAAGCACCGGACTGTGATTGGGGATCGGGTGTTTGTTGGGTCGGATACACAGCTCGTTGCACCGGTGACGGTTGAGGATGGGGCTACTATTGGGGCTGGGTCTACGATTCGGAAGGATGCACCTGCTGATGCGCTGACTTTGACGGTTTCTAAGCAGAAGTCGGTTAGTGGGTGGCAGAGGCCGGTAAAGAAGTCAGGTTAATGGTTTACTGAACCCTATGTAATGAAAAAAATTTATCATAAGAATCACCGTGCGATTATAAAGAAGCACATAAGACTTATTAATAAGGTAAACGATGGTGAGTCACTCACCCTGAGTGGGTATGATGATTTTTTTAAATTTATCGCTACTGGAAATGTTGAGAATATAACAAAGAACCAAGAGGCTCTGAACGAAGAATTTAGCTTGTGCTACCTATACGCTGCGAGTGTAAGGTTGCTCAGTTTTACATTCAGCGCTCAAAAACCAGAACATAACTTGATACCTTCTGATTGGCTTGGTGAAGATGCCCGCCCCAATCCTAACCTTGTTTTTGAAACGCTTCTTTCACAAATTAGTGACTACAGCTACTCAGTGATAAAACTTGCAGAGAGTGGTTTGGATAATCCTGCTAGGTCATTAGTTAGGGTTCTATCTGAGCTCGTTCAGCAAACTTTATGCTTAGCAGCGAATGTAAATGATGTCAGGGAATATGTTGCAGCTCATGAGGATCATGAGGCAACTAAGGTTTGGTATCAGCTATTTGGAAAAGGAAAATTAGATAAAAAACTGACAACAATAGAGTCCGCATTAGGACTAACCGAAGATTTAATTTTCTCACTCAGAGAAGAGCGTACTAATACTCATAAGTTTTACTCCCAGAACATTCATCACTCGTTTACAGCAAGTGTAGTAGGTTCTCGTTCATGGGCATTTAGTGATGAGTCATGTAGAGATAGTTTTTTTGGTGGGCATAGTAGTTCTTTGAGAGCTCCCCTAAGTGCATTAACTAGAAGCCTTTGGTATTTCAATATTATGTTTCTCGCTATTTTTAATAACTTACATGGCTTTAAAGTTCCAGATATAAAAGATAGTTTTTGGTTTCCATATTTTGCTATCCGTGATGCAAGCAATGAAATATTCCTTGAAGGTCTCAAGCCCAGCAGTTAGATAAGTCTTTAACTTCCCACGCTGCCGCGGGGCGTTCATTTAATTGGATTCGTGACATCCATGTCACTCACCCTCCGGGCGCTTATGGCGTCCAAATTCGTTCCCAACGAATTTGTGCATGCCAAAAATAAACGAACCAAACAAAAAGGCACCCGATATTGCCTTCACCCAAAATTAAGCTTGTTTGATGGCGTGGCCGAAAACTGATTCGCGACATCCCTGTCGCTCACCCTTCGGGCGTCTCCGACGTCCAAATTTGTTCCAGACAAATTATTTGTCGCTACGCTCAAACACGTGTCCACTTAATCCATAAAATAAAGTTAATTTTTAGCGGCAATAGACGGGAAGAAGGGGAGCAGCACCCAATCCCCCGTCTGTGCTGACGAGTAGCGGAGAGTTATCTGGATAACGATTGGTCAGTGTCTGACCGAAGGGAGTTTTGACCAATCGCCAGATAAGTCGAGCAACGCAGTGAAGCCGCAGGCCAGCACGGTGGGGCGGCCTAGGGTTGTTAGGGATTTGGCCGTGCAAATCCCTGACTCGCCTACAAGGCGAAACCTTATTCTGTCGAATAAGAAGCCCGCTATCATCGGGCAAATTTCCCGTTTACATTAGGCCATTGATTGTTAAAGTGATTGGCTGGGAAATCTACAACGGAGCAGCCCATGTCTGCCAAGTCTATTCATTCACGCCGCCGTACGGCGTTATTTATTACGCTCATTCTAGCGACGACTTTCTTAACTACCTTTCCACCCATTTTTTTGTGGGCCAATACGATTGAGCCGCGTGTGCTTGGCTTGCCGTTTGCAATGATTTGGCATATCGGTTTGGCACTGGTTGGTGCTGTGTTCTTTGCATTATGGTATTTACTGGAAAGTCGCAGTGGCGCCATCGATATGAACGTTGATATTGAGGAGGCCAGATGATTCCGGTTCTCGCGCTATTAGCTTTTCTGGGACTGATTTTATTTATTAATCGCCGTCAGCTCGGCGTGTCCACCATGGCCGACTATGCGACAGCGAATCACAGTATCGGTGTATTGGGGATAACCTTTGGTTTTTTAGCAACTTGGTATGTGGGCGCCGGTTATACCGTGTTTTCCGGATTTGCCGTCAGTTTTGGCATGATTGGGATGTACGTTGTCCCTTACGGCATCATTACTTTGCTGGTGATGTATCTGGTTGCTGAAAAAACCTTTATCTGGGGTAAAAAATACCAGTTACGTACCCAGTCGGAATTGTTGGGGCTGCGTTATCGTAGTGACTTTATTCGTGTGCTGACCGGCTTTGCGGGTGTGGCTTTATCGGTACCGTGGCTGTTAATGGAGTGGTACACGATTGGCTATGTGTTCAACTATGCCACTGATGGCTTTATTAGCCCGTTGCTGGGCATGATCATCGGTATCTTTGTGGTGGTGTTTTATGTCGCTATGGGCGGTATGCGTAGTGTGGTTACCGCCAATATCGTACAGGGCCTGTATATGATGATTGTCGGTTCGGCCGTGTTGATTTATGTGCTATATAGCGAGTTAGGTGGCCTGACGGCGGCAATGGATAGATTATTTCATGAAAGCCCCGAGGCGATGATCTTTCCGGGGCCGGGCTGGGATGTCTCACCCAATTATTGGACGGCGATTATTATCACCAGCGGTTTAGGCGGCTTTATGTGGCCGTGGGTATATAACAAGTTATTTGCTGCTGACAGTCTTCGCACCATTAAGCAGTCGGTGTTGTTTGCGCCGGTGCTGGGTATTTTGTCTTTCGCTTTATTGATTATTTTATCGATGGCACTGCACCCTTTACCGTTTGCACAGGAAAATCCGGAAGAAGCATTATTCTGGGCACACAGTCAGGCGGGTGTCTGGCCTCTGGCATTGTTTGCCGTATTGGTTATGGCTGCCAGTCTGGGCACTGTCAGCGGCATTTTAAATGCAATGTCGACGGCGATATCCGGTGATATTGCTCAGGTGATAAACCGTAAAATTAGCGAGAAAACCGCGCTACTGATTGCCCGTTGGTCAGTGGTGGCGATGAGTGTGGGCGCATTGGTCGGTGCATACCTGAAAGAGGGGCAACTGGTCTTTCTGGCATTGATGACGTATCAAGGCATGATTGTGTTGGCACCGGTTGTTTTACTCGGATTGTATTGGCAGAGAGCCAATAAGTTTGGCGCCGTGATTGGCTTTTTGACGGGTATGGCGGTGTCTTTTGGGCTGACATTAAGCGAGCCACAATTTCTTGTGACCTATGGCTGGACGCCGGGTGTGTATGGCTTTTTAACGACGCTGATGATCATGATCGTTGCGGGTTATCTGCGACCGGTGGAAAGCCATGTTGAAAAGCTTTGGGGTGATATCGCCCACGCGAGAGGGCAATGACTCGCCATTAAGACAAAATCGTTATCTGAGTTTTGATGGGTAACTAAACTGGCACAGTGATGTAATTCGACCCAAAAAAAAGCCTGACGAACCGGGGAAGTTCGCCAGGCTTAAGCTAAATAGTTAAGAAAACGATTTAGCGTGCTGCGAGATCAAAGCGATCCAGCGTCATGACCTTGACCCAAGCATCGACAAAGTCATTGACGAATTTCTCCTCATTGCCATTTGCCGCATACACTTCAGCGACTGCTCTGAGTTCAGCATTGGAGCCAAAGGCCAAATCGACAGGGGTGGCTGTCCATTTTAGATTGCCGCTATCACGGTCGAGCCCCTGATAAAGACCTTGTTCTTTGTCAGATTTGGCCCATTTGGTCGACATATCAAGCAGGTTGACGAAGAAGTCATTGCTTAATGTGCCGGGCTTATCAGTAAACACCCCATGCGATACGCCGTCCGTGTTGGCATCAAGTGCTCGCATTCCGCCTACCAGCACTGTCATTTCAGGCACTGATAGATTCAGATAATCAGCACGTTCGACCAGCATTTCGGATGGAGAGAGCTTGCTATCCATACTGAAAAAGTTACGGAAACCATCTGCTTTCGGTTCAAGCACGGCAAATGATTCGGCATCAGTTTGTTCAGCCGTCGCATCCACACGACCAGGTTTGAAGGGGACTTCCACTTCGTAACCGGCACCTTTCGCCGCTTTTTCTACCGCAGCAATACCGCCCAGCACAATGGTATCGGCCAGAGAAATCTGACTCTTACTTGAGGAGGCATTGAAGTCAGCCTGTATTTGTTCCAGTACAGACAACACTTCTGCCAGCTCATTCGGGCTGTTAGCTGGCCAGTCTTTTTGCGGTGCAAGGCGTAAACGGGCGCCGTTGGCACCGCCACGCATATCCGTATCACGGAAGCTGGCAGCTGATGCCCAGGCTGTTCTGACTAATTGTGGCACTGTCAGTCCTGAGTCGAGGATTTTAGCTTCCAGTTGTTCGCTTTCTTCTTCACTGACTAGTTGATAATCCACTTCTGGTAAGGGATCTTGCCAGATCATTTTCTCTTCTGGGACTTCAGGACCCAGGTAACGAGCACGTGGTCCCATATCGCGATGCGTTAACTTGAACCAGGCTTTAGCAAAAGCCAGATCAAACTCATCTGGGTTAGCAAGGAAACGTTCTGAGATTTCCAGGTATTTGGGATCTTTCTTCAAGGCGATATCGGTAGTGAACATGATCGGTGCATGACGTTTATCCGGGATATGGGCATCCGGTACAAACTTCATTTCATCCGCATTCTTAGGAACCCATTGTGTGGCACCTGCCGGACTTTTGGTTTTCACCCATTCCATATTCAATAGGTTTTGCAGGTAATTGATGCTCCAGGCGGTTGGCGTGATTGTCCATGCACCTTCCAGACCGCTGGTAACAGTATCGGCACCGTTGCCTGTGCCACATTTGTTTTTCCAGCCTAAACCTTGTTCTTCAACCCCGGCTGTAGCAGGTTCGGCGCCAACACATTCTTCTGGAGGATGAGCACCGTGTGCTTTACCGAAGGTATGACCACCGGCGATTAGGGCAACCGTCTCTTCATCATTCATGGCCATGCGACCGAATGTTGTACGGATGTCTTGAGCAGCCGCTAGCGGATCAGGGTTACCACCCGGACCTTCAGGGTTAACGTAGATAAGCCCCATCTGAACAGCGGCAAGCGGGTTATCCAGTTCTCTGTCGCCATGGTATCGCTTGGCATCAGAGAGCCATTCTTTTTCTTCGCCCCAGTTAACCATTTCTGGCTCCCAGTCATCTTCACGACCGCCGGCAAAGCCAATAGTTTTGAAGCCCATGGTTTCCAGAGCCACATTACCGGTCAGTACCATCAAGTCAGCCCATGAGATTTTGTTGCCATATTTTTGTTTGATGGGCCATAACAGTCGACGGGCTTTATCCAGGTTGACGTTATCTGGCCAGCTATTAAGTGGTTCAAACCGTTGCTGACCACCAGAGGCACCACCGCGGCCATCATAGATACGGTAAACACCGGCACTGTGCCACGCCATGCGGATAAAGAACGGGCCGTAGTTACCATAATCGGCCGGCCACCAGTCCTGAGAGTTGGTCAGTACTTTTTTAATGTCTTGTTTGACGGTTTTTAGATCCAGGGAGTTGAAGGCTTCAGCGTAGTTGAAGTTTTTATTCATCGGATCGGATTCAGTCGCGTGCTGACGAAGGGGACTGAGGTTGAGTTGGTCTGGCCACCAGAATGATGGCGATTTGGCTTGGCCCTCAGCGGCGAAAGCACTGCCTGTAGACAGGGCCATCGCAATTGCAGCGGCTAGGGGAATGGTTTTTTTCAGATTCATCGTTTTGCTCCTTGCATTGTTGGGGAGAAAACAAGTATCTGTCTGAGCAGTGTGATTAGTAAATTTGAATAAATTGATGTTTATGTTCAGTTATTTAGATTTATGCCTTCATCAGAGCCTGTTTGGCCATGTCTATCAGGGCTTCTATGCTAGATAGTCGAGTAAAGTTGGGACGCACAATAAAAGCAAGCTGACGGTGCGGCCCCGGTTCTTGCAGGTGAACTACTGACAAGGAGTCATGCTGTGATGTCAGTTGTTCAATCGCCATGTCCGGAATAAGTGTGGTTCCCAGGTTTCCCAACACCATCTGAATAAGGGTATTTAAGCTTGTGGCGCTAAAACTCCTGCTGGTGTGTTGATCGGTCATTTTGCAGGCATCGAGAATATGATCTTTAAGGCAATGGCCTTCTTCGAGCAGCAGTAAATTGCAGTAGTTGAGTTCGTTGCTACTGATCTCCTGCTGATCAGTATATTGTTCACCTTTCGGTGCAATCCAGTAAAAGTCCTCTTCCCAGAAAGGCAAACTGAGCAGCCCTTTAAAGGGAAAGGGTAATGCTAATACAGCCGCATCAAGCTCACCGCTTCTGACTCGTTCAACCAACTGATGCGACTGGTTCTCGACGATATTGAGTCTGGCAAGAGGATACTTCTTATTTAGAACCGGTAATAATTTTGGCAACAGATATGGGGCTATGGTCGGGATCATGCCGACATTAAGTGGATAACTGAAAGGCAGTTTCTGAATATCAGCGAAATGTTCTAAATCGTCTACCTGTAAAATAATGGAGCGGGCCTGCAAAAGAACACGCTGACCAATAGGCGTCACTTGTACTTTTCGGTTATCTCTTTCAAATATTTTTAATCCCAGCTGTTTTTCCAATTCATTCAGTGCGGTACTCAATGCTGACTGACTGATATTGCAATTTTCTGCGGCGTGTTTGAAATGGAGTGTTTCTTCGACCGTCAAGGCATAGCGGAGTTGTTTAATGGAAATCATGCGTCCCTGCTTCTCAGTTAAAACCGGTTTATCTTATCGCAAATATTGAAGCATAAATGAAGGCCTTCCGATTATTGACATCGTCGATGATGATCATTCAGCCTAAGAAAGGAAGCCTAAGCTACAATAGCTAGCTTTCCCTTCTTAAAATTGTGAGCATTAATGAGCGATCTTCCTAACTGCCCCGCGTGTGGCTCTGAATATACCTATCAAGATCAGTCGATGTTAGTTTGTCCTGAGTGTGGTCATGAATGGCAGGCGGGCGAAGATAAGGTTGATACGAGCGAAGACAGGATATTGGATTCGAATGGTAATGTTCTAGAAGACGGTGATACGGTCACGGTGATTAAAGATTTGAAGGTAAAAGGGTCATCAGCGGTGGTCAAAGTGGGAACGAAAGTTAAAAACATCCGGCTGGTTGGCGGTGACCACGATATTGATTGCAAGATTGATGGTATTGGCGCGATGAAGTTGAAGTCAGAGTTTGTAAAAAAAGCATAATAAAAAGGGCAGCATAGGAATGCTATGCTGCCCTTGTTTATGTATCACTGGATGCTGCCCAATTGTTTGAAAAGATTATACAAATCCAGTACATCCCAGTGTTCCGCTAACTTGCCATTTTCGACGCGAAAGATATCAACGGCATCGAACTTATAGCCGGCATGGCTGGCTGGAATGCCCAACCATTCATTAGTGTGGGTGCCTGAATAACTGCCATACACCCAGATGAAATCATCATTGCTAATAATATTTTTCAGCTCATAGTTGAAGTCAGGAATGGCGCTGAACCAATTATTAAAAAAGGTCTTAAAGCCTTCACTACCTTGCTCGACAAAGGGATTATGCTGAATATAATCATCGTGCATGTACACACCGAGATTGCTCAGCTCTTTATTTACAAAAACTTGCTCAGCAAAGTTGCTCATCAAACTTAAATTCGACTTGTTGTCAGCCATAGTTGTGCCTCCAGATACGACGAAAGTTGCCAAGATGGCAAGGGTTTGAAAAAAACGCTTTTTCATTGATTTATCCTCATGTGATTGAAATTTCCCGGGTGGACAAATACTATGGTTGACAGTCTCTATTCGCAAGAAGGCACTTAAAAGTGCTGTAGTTACCAAAAAGAAACTAATAAACAAAGACAACAACTTATGAGTCAGTGGGATATATATAATAAAAATTGCCCAACGCGTTTAGTGTTGGATCGCATCGCAGATAAGTGGACGGTGCTGGTGGTGGGGGCACTGGCAACAGAGACAAAACGTTTTGGTCAGTTGCGACGAGAGCTGGATGGCGTTTCTCAGAAAATGCTGACTCAGACACTGAGAGGCCTGGAAAGAGACGGTATCGTCTACCGCAAAGTGTATGCGACAGTGCCACCCAAAGTGGAGTACTCACTAACTACATTAGGCTTAACGCTGGTGAATTTAGTCGAGACAGTCCGCTATTGGTCTGAGGGAAATATTGAGAAAGTGCTGATGGCACAAAAACGTTATGACGCTTAAAAGCATTAGTTTTCTACAGCTTTGTTAGTGTGATGTCGTTCACGCTGAAAGTCTTCGGATTGACTGGGTTAGCCATGTTAGCCTTTGCCGGTAATTCGGTATTGGGGCGTTTAGCATTGGAAAATGGGGCGATTGACCCCGCGAGTTTCAGCATCATCAGGCTGATGTCAGCTGCAGTGATGTTGTATTTCTTAATAGCAGTTAACAAGCCATCAAACGTTCGCTTGGCTTATGGTAGTTGGCGATCGGCGGTGATGCTATTTCTCTATGTCGTCACTTTTTCCTATGCTTATGTTGGTTTAGATACTGGCACCGGTGCATTAATTTTATTTGGTTCGGTGCAAATAACCATGATTGGCTTCAATGTCTTTCAAGGCAATAAACTATCGTTGATAGAGCAAGTTGGTCTGCTACTCGCTTTTTCTGGTTTGCTGGTTTTATTACTTCCCGGCAGTACTCAGCCCAGCTTTTTAGGGTTTTTATTAATGCTTATTTCCGGCGTTGCTTGGGGTTTGTATAGCGTTTGGGGTAAAGGCTCATTACAACCCTTGGCAGATACCGCCGGTAATTTTCTTAAAACTGTGCCAATGTGTGCCTTATTAAGCTTAGTGCTCTTGTCTCATTATGCGATTTCAGCAGAGGGTGTGTATCTTGCGCTCGCTTCAGGCGCACTGACTTCGGGAGTGGGCTATGCCATTTGGTATGCTGTTTTGCCGGCGTTATCGATTACCAAGGCAGCAGTGTCACAGTTGTCTGTGCCAATTATTGCGGCGTTGGGTGGCGTGATGTTTTCCGCTGAGCACGTTACAGTGCAACTATTTCTCGCATCACTGCTCACGCTTGGCGGTGTGTGTATTGTTATTCTGAAAAAGCATGATATTCAGTAAAGATTAAATGGGAAAGGAAAAATATGTATACCGATGAGGACCTTCAACAAGCGGTTGATAAAGAGATATTTTCACCTGCTTCCGTAGAAAAGTTCAGAGCCTATATTCATCAGCGTGACAACACGCATTATGCAGATGAAGAGGGCTTTAAGCTTATCACCAGCTTTAATGACATTTTTGTGGTGATTGCGTGCTTATTGCTGTTGTTATCTGCTGCTTGGGTAGTACAAGGGGTTAGTGTGCCGCTGGCTTTGGCGGTGGTCGCTACGTTGTCGTGGGGCTTAGCCGAATTTTTTGTACTCAGACGCAAGATGGCGTTGCCCGCTATTGTATTGCTCAATACCTTCGTTGGCAGCGTCTTTGCTGGCATGGTGTTATTAGTTGGTTTCCCAGATGAAAAGGCGTTTATGGTGGCGGGCTTTGTTGCCACGGTTGCTGCCTGGCTACATTGGCGACGTTTTCACGTGCCGATCACGGTCGCTGCCGGTGCGGCTACCGCGGTTGCCTTTATCTTAGCGTCTTTGGTGCTGACATTCCCCGGCTTGAAAGAATATTTGAACACGATGATGTTTTTGGGTGGTATCGCCATGTTTATATTGGCAATGCGTTGGGATATAGCGGATCTGAGACGCGTTTCCGGTAAGTCGGATGTTGCGTTCTGGTTACATTTAGCGGCAGCACCGCTGATTGTACATCCGGTATTTTCTAACCTGGGCATCTTTGAAGGTAATCAGTCAGCACTAGATTTAGCGTTGGTGTTGGGGCTGTATCTGATGCTGACCGTGGTATCGCTGATTATTGATCGTCGTGCCTTTATGGTGTCGTCATTAATTTATGTGCTGGTGGCGTTAACGGAGTTATTGGATACCTATGGTTTGGTCGGCGATAGTTTTGCTTATGTCGGTGTGGTGATTGGTTTTTCATTATTGCTTCTATCAGGCTTTTGGCATAAATCTCGTCGTATCTTAACTGCTCAATTACCTGCCTCGTGGCAGTCACGCGTGCCGCTTGTGAGTTAAATCGGCGAAAATGCGGTAAGCTTGTATTAGGCTTTCATCAACCTGGCGGGGGCGATGGTGAAACAGGTTCTGGCTGATGTCTGGGAAACGCGAGTAGAAAGTCCTTTTCCGGGGCTAACGACACATGCTTATTTGCTGACCCGTGATATGGGCAATGTGCTGTTTTATAACACCAGCCAGCAAGCCGATATTGAGCATATGTTAGCGCTTGGTGGTGTGCGTTATCAGTTCCTTAGTCACCGTGATGAGCTGGGTGAATCGGTCAAGCAAATCCGGACACAGTTCGATGCTCAGCTTGGTGGCCACCTCAATGAGCAAGCCGAATTTGCTGAAGTCTGTACACCTGACATTGTGTTCTTCAAACGTCAGAAACTACTGGAAAATGTGGAGGTGATCCCGACACCGGGACACACCCCCGGCAGTTGCTGTTTTCTGGTTCACTCCGAGCATAATAGAACTTATCTCTTTACTGGCGATACCTTGTATCTCACCGATGATGGTTGGCAACCGGGCATGCTGTCATTCAGTGACCGTGATGCTTTGCTGGAGAGTTTAAAGCTATTGCAGACATTACAGCCAGACGTGGTGTTTTCCAGTGCGTTCTCGGGTTTTTCCGGCTATCGCAAAGTATCGGGTCATTGGTCTGACGAGGTGCAACAAGCGATTAATGCGCTTAAGGATTAAGCTATTTTTCATCAAATGATTCCATAGTTAGTCACAGACAACCTGTTAAGGAGGCGGCTTATGGAGATTCAACGACATGGTCTATCAGTAGGCATAGATCGAATTGAAGATAAGTTTTTTATCACTTTTAGGATCGTCGGAAAGCTGACTCATGATGATTATGCGGCGATCACACCGATGATTGCTGCCGCATTAAGCTCAGTCGAGGATCCTAAGGCCAATGTGTTGATTGATGCCACTGAGTTTGAAGGCTGGGAGTTACGTGCAGCGTGGGACGACTTTAAGTTAGGTTTGAAGCACGGCTCTGAATTTTACAAAATCGCTATTGTCGGTGATAAACGCTGGCAGCAATGGGCAGCCAAGATCGGAAGCTGGTTTATTTCGGGGGAGGCTAAGCATTTTGACAACCTTGCTGATGCGCTTAGTTGGCTCAACGACGAAAAATGAAACCCGGTATTAAGCTTGTGGATGAAACTCTGGGCGACGGTAACAATGTTCAGCGTCAGCATATATATTTGATGCGCATAAAGATGTGGCTGAATCAAGGACAAGCGATACGTTGGACGCAGCCATGGGGCATGCAACATAGCGCGCGATTAGAGGATGATGGTGAAACCTTGGTTAGCGGCCTACGAGTTGATCGTGAGAGTCTGTTCAATGGTCTGTTTTATGGCATTGAGGGTATGAGGGTTGGCGGAACAAGAAAGCTCAGAGTGTCCCCTCACTTGGCTTATGGTGATCAAGGGGTAGCAGGTTTGATACCGGCGAATGCCGTGCTTACGGTTGAGGTAACGATTCTGGAAGACATGCAAAAATAAACCCCACCCACAAAGTGGGCAGGGTTGGTTTCAGCTTCAGGTCTTAGTGTCTGTAGTAACGACGGTCACCTGAGTGTCTATCATGGCGATTGTGAGAGCGTCTGTCATAACCACGATGGTTGTTATAGTGAGCCCGTTTTTTGTAATGACGGTCATGTCTATCGTAATGTTTCCGGTGCTTTTTGTAATGCTTCCACTGTTTCTTATGATAATAACGATCATGGTAATCGTAATGTCTGTAAGTGATTACCGGAGCGTGATGATATCGATGGTAATAGTCATGATGATGGTGGTGACCGAGGTCAAAACCAATACCAATTCTGATA
>NZ_GG657896.1:0-5777 GCF_000156355.1 Methylophaga thiooxydans DMS010
GACTTTAAAGTTGCGGGTACCGAGAAAGGTGTTACTGCTTTGCAGATGGACATCAAGATTGAAGGTATCAACGAAGAAATCATGCGTACTGCACTGGCACAAGCGCGTGATGGTCGTATCCATATTCTTGACAAAATGAATGCAGTGATTTCAACGCATCGCACTGAGATGTCTGAATTTGCACCGCGTATCATTACCATCAAGATCCATGCTGATAAGATTCGTGATGTTATCGGTAAAGGTGGTGCGACTATTCGTGCAATTACTGAAGAAACCGGTGCGACTATCGATATTCAAGATGATGGTACTGTGATGATCTTCTCGTCAGATTACAATGCCGGTCAGTCAGCACTGCGTCGCGTTGAAGACATCACTGCTGAAGTTGAAGTGGGTAAAATCTATGAAGGCCGTGTGGCCAAACTGATGGACTTCGGTGCATTTGTTACCATTCTGCCGGGTAAAGATGGCTTGGTTCATATTTCACAGATTTCTGATGAGCGCGTTGAGAATGTTAGCGACAAGTTGTCAGAAGGTGATGTGATTCAGGTTAAGGTACTGGAAGTTGATCGCCAAGGCCGTATCCGCCTGAGTATGAAAGCTGTTAACGAAGAAACAAGTGAAAGTTAATTTCTCTTTCTTCAAATAATAAAAAAGCCCCGATTATCGGGGCTTTTTTTTGCGCGTAAATAAATCAAGGAAATAACTTATGACTTTTTTCTCACCGAAACAGCGGGAAGCAAATACAAACATTTTGGCAACCTAGCTATACCTATCATTGCGAATTCCAATTTGGTAGACCAATCACAAATTGGTATCTAATATTCGTAATATATCAAAAATAAGAAACATATTTCCACTTAATACAGAAATGTGATGTATATCACAAAAATATATGGAAAATTTGATACTTTGTGAATTGTGAAACGTCACTATTTCGAATCATAAGGAGAGGATAAGATGAATAGAAGAACATTATCACAAAGTATTATCGTGGCCTTGGCTGTCACCACCCTAGTAGGTTGTAGTGGTAGCAGCAGTCGGTCTGTAAAAAGCTCAGGAGGATCTGATTCAGACATGGTGTCAGGCGGATCTGGTGGTGGCTCAGCTGCCGAGAGTCGCAGTGCCGGTGTTGAGCGCGTAGTCAGTGACAGCGGTACGATGACAGCCGGTTCGGCAACGGTACTTAAAGCGGTCGGTACGTCGGTCAGTCAGGTAGATCTGCTTGGTACGGGTGACATAACCAGTGGTACCGGTGAAATCATAAAAAATACCGGTGATGGTGTAGACAGTGTCGCAACAGGCTTAAAAGAGGGCCTTGGCAATATTAGTAACAATGATAATGCTTTAGGCACAACACTGGCTGGTGCCTCCGGTTTGGTTTCGGAAACCGGTGAAGCGGTGTCAGCGACCGGACAAACGGTAGAAAGTATCAAAACCTTGCCAGTTTTTTCACAACTGGACGCATCAACAGGACTGCTGACCCAACTTGGAGGTACGGTTGATTCATTAGGTATGCAAATTACCGAAACCGGTGATGTTCTAACGGTGCTGCTGACGCAGGAAGGGGGCACGATCAGTGGGCTTACCACAGAACTCACTGCCGTTATCAGACCAGTGCTGACAAATAGTGCAGGCATTACCCAAACGCTGGGTGACGCGTTAATCGTTGGCCCTGTCGCAAATGACATTTTAACCAGTACTGGTACCGCTGTGGTTGTTTTAGGTAATGAGTTACAAGGCGAGAACAATGCTGTGCTAGCGGGAGCCGGTGGCACTGTTGTCGGACTAGGGCAGTTAGTCATCGATACCGGTGGTCTGTTAACAGTGGGCAGCGAGGAAGATGGGCAAGCATTTAATCTGGCTGAGGTACTGAAAGCCAAGAAAGACCGCAGCAAAACCTTAGCAACTAAGCTCACAGATAAGACGACTGGCGTAACAGAGCAGGGCAAAGGTCTTGTGACAAAGGTGACAGGAACGACAGCAGAAGTGGCTGGTAAGGGCAAAGGAGTGCTGGCCAAGGTAACTGGCACTGTTGCGGATTTACCCGGGCAAGATAATGGTTTGACTAATAAGGTAACGGATACCTTAGCGGGGGTATCTGAGCAAGGTAAAGGTTTAGTCAATACGGTCAAGGGTTCTGTCGATGGCATACCCGGTCAGGGTAAAGGTTTGTTAAATCAAACGACAGGAAAAGTGGGGGCGCTTACTGGTGGTGTTAGCGAGGGTGTTTCTGAGCTGACTGCTGGCAATGGCTTGCTGCTTGATGTGGGCCTAGGACTTAATGCATTAACCAACAGTGATGGGCTTAATGCTGACAGTCATTCTGATGCTAGCCTCAAAGCCAGTAACTTTTCACAATCAGGTGAAGCAAAAGATGATGGCATTGTAGATGTGGTCGATGATGCATTACTGGATCCGCTACTTGGAGGCATTTTGTAGCCTTTGATTACACGGATTTGTTAATGCAGTTGTTTTATTGACAAAGAAATCTTGCAGGGGCGTGACGATCTCGGATCATCACGCCCTTTTTAATGGAATACATCAAGCATGATTAGAAATTTAGTAACGTTATTATGGTTGGCTGCACAGCTATTAAGCACACCTGCTTACGCCACCGAACCGCCGTTTCTTGTGGAGCAGAAAGAACCCATTGAGCAAACGCCACAACCAACGATTGAGCTTCCCGACCAAAAAGAACTCAGTAAAGCTGACACCCAAGACAAAATTTATGTCGAACATGTTCAGTTCCAGGGAGGCACGGTGTTTGAGCTGACTGCGCTTGCAAGCATTGTTCAGCCACTGATAAACAAAGTGGTCGGCAAAAATGAACTGATAACAGTGCTCAGGCAAATTACTCAAAAATATCAGGATGCAGGTTATCCCCTATCGTATGCACATTTGCCTGCTCAGGATACCCGCAACGGTAAACTCACTATCGTTATTGTTGAAGGCTACGTTGCACGAAGTGAAGTCGTGATTGAGGATGAAAAAGTAAAAAAAAGGGTGCAACAACTGGCGGCAAAATTGCTTCATCAGGTTCCATTAAAACAATCGGTATTCGAGCGTTATGTCAGACTAATAGAGAGCATTCCTGGCTATACCTTCAACATACAGGTACCTGAGCCTAAGACCATTAGTGGGGCTACGACGATACGAGTGGAACAAGTCAGTAATAACCGTATAGAGACCAATATTGGTTTGGATATGGGGGATGAGGAAGCCAATCGAATCATAGCTGGCTTAACAGCTAATTCACTTATTTCAGCAGGCGATCAGACCACATTTTCAACGCTAGTGCCGGATGAGACGATAGATCAATATTTTGCTGTCAGTCATCTCACATGATAGGCACGGAAGGTTTGCAACTGACTCTGTCAGCAAACCGTTTCAAAAGCCGAAATGATGATCGGTTATTTATTGCGGATGTACCTCTGAATTATGAAGAAACCAAAACCCGTGATAGGTTAACGGCAGGGTTGCGCTATCCTCTTACTTTAACAAAGTCAGAAACGTGGTGGCTTGGCAGTAAACTGCATTATCTGGATGAACAAGCAGAGTATGGATTAAACCGACAGGATGGTCTGGGTGATCGAGTAGAAATTGAAAAAGATCTGCGTTATTCGGCACTGGAGTTTTATACACAGTGGCAAAAAAATGATAGTCGAAAACTTATATCACTAAGCACAAAATTAAAGCAGGGAATACAGCTGGGCGCGCAGCGAAACCACTTACGCGATAGTAATGGTATCCGCAAAGGCACGGAAACAACCCATTTCACCAGTTGGGATTTTACTGTGATGTGGCGTTATATGCTGACACCACAATGGCGACTGCAAACGCGTGCGAACCTGTTTTGGTCTGATGATATTCTTCCTTCCGCTGAACAAGTCCGCTACGGTGGCGAACGCTATGGAAGAGGCTATCCAGATGGGCAGGCGCAAGGTGACAGAGGCGCTGCTAGTGACATTGAGTTAAGGTATTTGATGCCGGTGACTTTCCCGATAATCAAACGGTTTGAACCTTATGCTGTGGTTGATGTTGCCCAAACAGAGCTAAACGTCAGTGAGACTAAACAAGAATTAGCATCAGTCGCGGTGGGCCTTTATGTCACGGATCAGCGCTATTTCGGGGTAGCGGTTGAAGTAGCTAAGCCAGTGGGCGATGCACATTATGAAACGACAAACAGGGAACCTGTTTATAACCTTAAATTACATTGGAAGTTTGAATAACGTAGCAAGTGAGCAAAGTGGTAGCTTGATCATTCCAGAAAGACCCTCAGCTTTTAGCAAGTAGGCTTGTCTTGGTTTTATTCATGGTGTCGAGTCAGTTAGCCTTGCCGTAGTTTGGGTTTCACAAGTCCTAAAAAAAGCATTTTCAATAAACTGGGTCTGTCCTACGCGCGAGATTGTCAGCTTTTCTGGTTCTTATTAGCAGAAAAGACTTGTCAATCTAAATGATAACAATTATCATTTGTTACAAAAATTGGAGCAATTACGTGGATTCAGAAACAACTACTCCCCAACTCGGGAATCAGGCCCCCAACGATGGTCTTAATGTACTTACAGATATGGGCGTAGAGCCCGCTTTGACAGGTTCTGATTTGATACTGTCAAAACTTCAGGATTTTATGCAGGTAGGTGGCCCTGTTGTTTGGATACTTAGCGCGATGTCAGTAGTCGCTTTGGCTATTATTTTGATGAAGCTTTGGCAATTTGTCTTAACTCGACCCGAAACCTCTGCACATTTAGAACGTGTGCTAGGTTTGTGGAAACAGGGTGAAGCAGATCAAGCAATGGCTATACTCAATACCAAACGGCCCGTTGATGAACTACTAGGCTTATCGATTCAAGGCTTAAACAAGGCGCAGAATAACGTCGCAATGCTTAAAGAAGAACTGGACAGAGTCGCGACGCTTCGCCTGAATCAACTACGTGCTTACTTGCGGCCACTTGAGGTGATCGCAACGCTAAGCCCATTGTTAGGTCTGTTGGGAACTGTGCTAGGTATGATTGTTGCGTTTCAGCAAATGGAAGCCGCTGGTAACCAAGTCGATCCATCGGTTTTATCTGGTGGTATCTGGCAGGCATTGTTAACGACGGCGGTTGGTCTTGCAGTCGCTATTCCCGTGGTTATGATGCACAACTGGATGGAACGCAAAGTAGAGCGGGTTGCCGCACTGATGAACGATACTGTGACTCGCGCTTTTACCTCAGCGCCTGAATCAGTAAACACAGAAGAACATACCGCCATCCGACATGCTGCTTAATACTGATCAAGCTCCTCATAGGCGTGCTATTAGTCTGACCCCACTGATTGATGTGGTGTTTATTCTACTACTGTTTTTTATGCTCTCATCGACCTTTACCCAGTGGCGCCAAATTGATGTGTCAGCACCCACTGAGGCGAATGTGGAGCTTGAGACGCAGCGTGTCATTAAGTTAATCAGTAATGACGGGAAATTTACTTTTCAGGGGCAAACATATTCTGCCGAGAACAATGGTTCTGTCGAACGTTTAGTTGCCGAAGACAAAGAAGCCGTTTATATCATTCAGGTAGAAGCTGGGCTTCGCACACAGAGCATGATTGATTTATTGGATTCATTTAAGCAAGCAGGCGCCGTTTCTGTGACCTTGTCCGGAATTAACTAATGAAAGTCGGACAGTCGATACAACATAGCAAACCCAGCCAGGATGATAATCTTATTCCTTTGATTAACATTGTATTTTTGATGTTGATCTTCTTTATGGTTGCCGGACATATCAGTCCGTCAGATCCGA
>NZ_GG657896.1:6537-8480 GCF_000156355.1 Methylophaga thiooxydans DMS010
AGCCAAGATAAAGAATCTCGACCTGCTCAACAAAAGCAAACGACAGGCAAAAGTAATGCGGCCACAACCGGTGGCCAAGTAGCAGCTCAGCAGTCCTATTTCAGTATGTTAGCAGCGACGCTGGCTAAGCATAAGCGTTACCCGTCTGCTTCTAGGAGACGAGGTGAAGAGGGCATCGTAAAGTTATTTTTTGTTGTTGATCGAACTGGTGCGGTTTTGGACTACAAGATTACTCAAAGTTCAGGCTCCTCAAGGCTTGATGATGCCGTTATCAGAATGTTGAAAAAAGCGTCTCCTTTGCCAGCTTTTCCCTCAGGCATGCAACAGCAGCAACTGGAAGTTAATGTACCCATTGCTTTCCATTTGAATGTTGGCTAACCAGCCCCCCAAGTAAAACCTTCCTCACTAACGAATCTAACTCGTATTGCAAAACAATGAAAAGTTCATTGCCATTGAATGAAAATTACTATAATATTCCAAATGCAAATCATTATCAGTTAGATTTAATTAAGTAAAAAGGAAACGTTAATGGCTAGATCTAAACCATTGGGAAACAAAACTACACAGACACCAACCTGGGCTATGAGTACGTTAGCACTGGCTCTTTCTTCCGCTATGCTGCCTGTTGCTATGGCTGAAGAAGTGAACCTCGATACGGTGGTAATCGAAGACAATAAGGTTGCAGCTGAAGCGAACCCATACGCTGAACCAGATGCACCCTATAAAGCGAAAAAGTTGTCAGATAGCAAACGTACCCGTGATATTGCTGACACACCACAAACGATGACAGTGTTGACCAAAGAAGCTATCGCTGACTCAGGTAAAACAGAGTTGAAAGATATTCTGAGCGCACAACCGGGCATTACTTTGGGTACCGGTGAAGGCGGCAACTCTTTTGGTGATCGTTATATCATCCGTGGTTATGAAGCCCGCAGTGATGTGTTTACCGATGGTTTACGCGAGCCGGGTCTGATTAGTCGTGAAACCTTTGCGCTTGAGCAGGTGGAAATTACTAAAGGGCCTAGTTCCACCTTTGCTGGTCGTGGTTCAACTGGTGGTGCTGTTAACAGCGTGACAAAAAAAGCCAGCCTGGATGATGATTTCCTGACCTTATCAGGTGGCTTGGGCACTGATGACTATCAGCGCTACACAGTCGACGCTAACAAAGTCGTTTCTGATGAGTTTGCGATTCGTCTTAATGCTTTATATAGCGATGCTGAAATTCCAGATCGCGGTCCTGCTGAAGAGCAACGCCAAGGTATTTTACTCTCTACTGTGTACGAGCCAACGGATATATTTCGTGTCACCGCTGACTACTATCACTTCCGTGCTGATGACCGAACTGATCCGGGTGTCGCAGTCGATGGTGATACGGGGCAAATCTATAAATATGATTATGTCGGTCAGGATGGCTTAGATTTCCATGAGTCAGGGGCTGATATTTTCACTCTGGGATTCAATGTTGAACTGGCGGACGGTGTCAAACTGGAAAATAAGACTCGTATTGGCGAAACCGAAAATGAGTTTGTTATTTCCACATACAGTAGTCGAAGTGATGCTACCCGTACATTCAGTGACTGGCAGGAAAATGATTATATTGGTAACCAGACCAACCTGATTATCGATCAGAATCTCTGGGGTAAACGTCACACAATCGTAACGGGTATTGAACTAGCTAAAGAAAAAATGGATGCCGGTGATCTAGAGGCTAATCCAAGTAGTGTTTCTGTTGACCCATATAACGCCGATAATGACGTTTGGTCAGGTACAGTATCTAAGTTGGATGCTAAAACTAAGCTGGAATTGAAAACAGTCTCAGCCTATGTAATGGATACCGTTACCTTAAGTGATGACTGGGAAGTGTTTGCCGGCGTTCGTTATGATCACTTTGATTATGAGCTATGGACTGCAGCCAGCAATGGTCGTGGTGGTCCTCAACCTGA
>NZ_GG657896.1:8907-99861 GCF_000156355.1 Methylophaga thiooxydans DMS010
GGTAAGAATCGTGTGCAAGGTATTGAGTTAGGCTTGTCTGGTAATGTGACTGAGAAGTTGAGTGGTCAAGTGGGTTTTGCGATGATGCACTCAGAAACACTGGAAGCATTTGACCCGGCAGATGAAGGTAAAGCAAAAGCCAACTTTGCCAAGCGTAGCTTTAACGGGCAATTGAAATATCAATCCACACCGAAATTTGCATTCGGTGGCGGTGTTACCTACTCAAGCGGCATGTTTGGTGGACAGCCCGATGCAGCAGCGAATACGGATATCAGTATTCCGGGCTACATTGTCTATGATGCCTTTGCGAGTTATGACATCAATAAAAACATGACCGTACGCGCTAATATCCTTAACCTGTTTGATAAGGATTACTACACGGCCTTGTACCGTGGCGGTAGCATCGTATACAAAGGCGATGCACGAAGTGCAAACGTAAACCTGACTTATAAGTTCTAAATTCGGGTTATGATAGCGGGCCTACGGGCCCGTTATTTTTTTGGAGTTTTCTATGCTTATTGCCATTCCTTCTGTTTTCTCCAAAACGGAAATCAGTAAGCTAAATCAGCACCTGGCACAAGGTGAGTGGACCAGTGGTCAAACCACTGCTGGCGAGCAGGCTCGCACTGTAAAGCAAAATCAGCAACTGGCAGATGACTCAACACTTGCTCAACAACTGGGCGATATCGTTTTAGATGTCTTGGCGCGTCATCCTCTATTCGTCTCAGCCGCGTTACCATTAAAAATTTTCCCACCGATGTTTAACCGTTATCAGGGCGGAGAGACGTATGGTCAACATGTTGATAACGCGGTACGTTTTGTACCGGGTACGGCAACACGTGTGCGAAGTGATTTATCGGCTACCTTATTTCTTAGTGAACCTGAGGACTACGAAGGTGGAGAGTTAGTGATTGAAGAGCAGTTTGGTCAACAACAGGTAAAACTCGGGGCAGGGGACATGATTTTGTATCCTTCAAGTAGTCTGCATCAGGTCACGCCAGTAACAAGCGGTAACCGAGTATCAGTTGTGTTATGGATGCAGAGTATGGTGCGTGATAATGAACAACGCGCTATGTTGTTCAATCTGGATCAGAGTGTGCAGTCGTTGACCCGCCAACATGGGCATCAGGATGAGAACGTCATGCAACTGACTGCTTTATACCAAAACCTAATCCGTCAATGGGCAGATACATGAGTATGCAGTATGTCCCGTTCTTAGATGCCATTCCGCAAGATTTAGTGAGTGCCTCAGACTATGCACGTTATGCTAAAGAGCATCTTCCTCAGGCGATTTATGAATACCTAGTTGGTGGTGGCGCTGATGAAATTACACTCAACCGCAATAGGCAGAAATTAGATGAGATCCTCATCAATCCTAGTTTACTTCAGGACTGCACGAATGGCGGCACTGATACAGTCTGTCTGGGCGAGAAATTCCGTCATCCCTTACTACTAGCGCCTGTTGCATTTCAGCAGTTAGCACATCCTGATGGTGAGATAGCAACAGCACAAGCAGCCGATTTACTTGAAACCGGCATGATCGTCAGTACGCTGGCGACACAGCCACTGGAAGACATTGCTGAAAATTTAACGCAGCCGAAATGGTTTCAATTATATATCCAGCAAAGTCGTGACTTTACCTTGAGTCTGGTACAGCGCGCAGAAAAAGCCGGTTACACAAAATTGGTGGTAACAATTGATGCACCACTACACGGTATCCGTAATCGTGCTCAACGCGCGGGCTTTGTCTTGCCCGAAGGCATCTCGGCAGTCAATTTAAAAGATCGACCGCCATTGCCCCGTCAGAGCTTCGATCCAAGTCAAAGTGTGGTGTTTCAGGGAATGATGAGTGAAGCACCGACGTGGGATGATATTGCTTGGTTACAACAACAAACCTCTCTACCTATTATTTTGAAGGGTGTGCTGTCGGTGGATGATGCTATCAAAGCCAAGGCGATGGGAATTGCAGGCATTGTTGTTTCCAATCATGGTGGTCGTACACTTGATTGTCTGCCGGCTTCGATCGAGATGTTGCCATTAATTCGGCAAGCGGTAGGGCCTGACTATCCATTAGTGTTTGACGGTGCTGTCGAACGTGGCACCGACATTTTTAAAGCATTGGCCTTAGGGGCAAATTTAGTTTGTGTTGGCAGGCCACAGTTCTATGCTTTGGCCGTCGCGGGCGCTTTAGGTGTAGCACACTTATTGAGGGTGCTAAGAGAAGAGCTGGAAGTGTGCATGAGTCTGGCCGGCACTCCTCAAATCGCCGATATTCACGCTGATAAACTCTGGCGCCCCTAGTATCAACCGTATCCTATGGCGGCTGAGTACAAGCCATGCCTCATTAAAGAGGAAGCGTTTCAATTACAAGCAATATTGTCAGTGTGTGTAATCTTGCACCGAGATGCAGAGCATAATGCTATGCTTTGCACACACAACGATATATTCGAGGATTGAATGCGAGTTGATTGGCATCAAAGCTATGCGGCTATCTGGCGAAGTCATAGCAACAAACTCAAACCCGTACATCGGCTGGATCCCGTTCGGCTTGCCGATTTGAAAGGCATAGATAAGCAAAAGCAAGCGATAGTCGATAACACCCAACACTTTATTGATGGTAAAACCAGTAACCACGCGTTGCTTTGGGGTGCCCGTGGCACGGGCAAGTCATCGCTGATTAAAGCCTTGTTGAATGAGCTGGCACCGAGTGGATTGCGTGTGGTGCAAATAGATAAAGATGACTTGGGTTATCTGCCTGAAATTCTGGATGCACTTGAGCAGGAAGATGAACAGTTTCGTTTTATTATTTTCTGCGATGACTTGTCTTTTGAAGAGGGCGAGTCCAGCTATAAACCACTGAAAACATTATTAGAGGGTGGGCTAGAACTGCCTCCAGAACATGTGCGTTTGTATGCAACGTCAAACCGACGTCATTTACTGCCGGAAAAAAAATCAGAAAACCAACTGAGTGGTCTGGTTGATGGTGAAATTCATTATGCCGATAGCTTGGAAGATAAACTGGCCTTATCGGATCGGTTTGGCCTGACCCTATCTTTCTACCCGGCAAATTGGGAAAGCTATTTTGATATCGTGATGTCTTTATTTACTGGCGTGACTGTCGATAAGGAACAGTTACATGAAGCGGCTAGACTCTATGCGATGGGCCGGGGTAGTCACAGCGGTCGGACCGCAAGGCAGTTTTATCAGTTTTATCGAGCCAGTCTGAGCGATTAAGCGCTGATAAGCAGACTTACATGATGACCGTCAGCCTGTGGCTGGTTTTCATATTGCCAATCTAATCGTTTACAAAGCTTTTCAGTGAGTTGTAGCCCTAAACCAAAACCCTGATCCTGACTCTTCACATCGTTGTTAAATAGCTGGCACTGATTATCGATTACCACTTGATTGCCTTGTTGTTGAATAGTGATGTGCCCTTCCCAGGTATGTTGGAACGCATTGCGGATGAGGTTACCGATAATAATTCTGACGGCGGCGGGTGATTGAGTTATCTCGGTGGGGCTGGTGTGAAGTTCGATTTTAACTGGCTTGTCTCTTAACAAATAACGCATTTCATCCACTATCTGCGAAATCAGCTGATCAAGGCTGAAGCGTTGTTTTTCGAGTTGCTGTGGTTGTTCTCGACTCAACCACAACAAAGTCTCAGTCAAATGCTTCATGGTCAGGCTGGCGCGATCAATCCGGTCAAAGATTTGCATCTGTTTATCAGGTAAAGACTGGCCGTGCTGTTGTCCTAGTTTATGAGATAACTCAACATTGTTTCGAATAATACTGATGGGGGTACGTAACTCATGACTGGTAAAACGCAGGAACTGCTGTTCACGTTCTAAAGCAGAATGAACCGTCGATAATGAACGCTGTATCAGCGCTGCCATTTCATTGAGTTCTGGATAAGAAAAATCAGGAATGTCTTGTTTCAATTGATCGGGCGAGAGCTCATGCGTCCAGCGAGTCAGTCTCGACACCGGTTGTGAAACATGGCGGATCAACACCCAGACAATCAGTGCTAATAGCACTGAAATACCGATACTCAGCAGTAAAACCAACTGCCGACTCTGTTTAGCATTTCGACCGATTAATGGTGATACTTGGTCGCGGCTGATTGAGCGACTGATAAAAAAGACTTCATCACCCATGTTGAGCTTAATGAGAAAATTGATAAGATCCGGCGGCGTAAACCAGGTTTTATGGGCTTGCTTTTGGAGTCGAGCAGATAACTCAGGGGCCACAGTGAAAGCTTGGCGAATGGCTGCGGGTTGCTGTGCCCAGTCCTGACTGATGAAATAACCACTAAATTCCTGACCTTGTTTACGTTCCTGTTTAGACGTTGTATCAACATAACTGGCAAGGGCTGTTTCCATATTTGAGGCAAGCAGGCTATCCATACCCCGGAAAAAAAATTGTACGCTAAGCATGGAATAGCCCAACACGATGACAAGGCCCATCGCTAAAAAGGCCACTGCAATCGAGAGTTTAAGACTGAGTGGTCGTTTCATTATCTTGTCTCAAGGCAAAACCATGACCGGCAATGGTATGGAGAAGAGGGTGCTCAAAAGGAGCGTCAATCGCCTTACGTAGATGAAACAGGTGCACTTTCAGACTGTTGCTATCTGGTGTTTCATCGCCCCATACGGCGACTTCAAGCTGTTGTTTTGTCACCACGGCAGGCGAAGCTCTAAGCAGGGTTTCAAGTAGTCGCCAACTGGTTGGTGACAGCTTCAGGGGTTGCGTTGCCCGAGTGACGGTTCGAGTATGTAAGTTCATTTCCAAATCAGCACAGCTCAATAGCTGTACCTGTCCGCTTCTTCTGCGAGCGAGCGCTTTGAGTCTGACGACTAATTCGTCGAGTTCGAAGGGTTTCACCAGATAATCATCGGTGCCAGCTTTAAACCCCGCTAACTTATCATTGATTTGGTCTCTTGCTGTTAACATCAAAACGGGAATGTCTTTGCCTTGTTGCCGAAGTTGTTCACAAACATTCAGACCATCCATCCGGGGAAGGTTTAAATCCAGCAGCAGCACATCAAACTGGTTCTCAGCAAGCAGGTTAAGACCGGCAATACCATTACTGGCATGATCACAACGAATCGACTCAAGGCTAAGGTAATCGATGACGGTTTGTGCCAAGTCCAAATCATCTTCAATAAGTAATGTGGTTAGCATGGTGTGGACTTTATAGGTTGAGGACTATTTTTGCCAACGCCAAACAGTTTGGCGATATCAATCTGAATCAGTAATAAGCTGGGTATCAAAATTAATGTAATGATTGTAGCAAACATGATTCCATAGCCAAGTGATACCGCAGCAGGAATCAGGAACTGTGCCTGACGTGAGGTTTCACCTAATAGTGGCATAAGTCCGGCAAAGGTCGTGACTGAGGTCAGTAATACTGCACGTAAACGACCACGACAGGCTTCGCTGATAGCTTGTTTAACATCCGGAATTTCCTGTCTGATGTCATTAAAACGTGAGACCAGTAGCAGGCTGTCATTGACCACCACCCCACTGAGAGCAATGATGCCATTCAATGACAAAATGCCAAGTGACAGATCATTGAGCCAGTGGCCTAAAATAGCACCGACGATACCAAATGGAATAGCCGTCATAATGATAAAGGGTTGTATGTAAGAGCGAAGCGGGATCGCCAGTAACATATAGATAACTAACATTGCGATAGCAAACATTTCAACCATCGAGGATTGCGTTTCTGCCTGCTCTTCCGCTTCACCGCCAAACTGCACATCTAAGCCGGGGTATTGGCGAAGTAGTTGTGGCACAGTTTGTTGTTGTAAAGCACTAACCAGTTCCGTTGATGATAACTGCTCTTTATCAACATCAGCGGTGATATAGACCGCCCGTTTTTTGTCGATACGAGTAATACTGTCGCGGGTATAGCCAAAGCTTACCGTGGCAACGCTGGAAACTGACACGACATCACCGTCAGGCGTTCTGACTTTCGCATTAAGCACGTCAGATGGGTTTTGGCGTTGTGCTTCCGGGTAGCGAACTTTAACTTCAATTTCGTCATTATTACGTTGAAAGCGTTGTACAACCTGACCACTGAAGGCTTGTAGGATTTGTGATGCCAGCATATCCGTGGTCATGCCCAACGCCAGACCTTGCTGATTTAATTTAAGATGCAGCTGAGGCTGGCCAGGTGCCAGGTTATCTTCAATGCCACTCACGGCCGGTATGGCAGATAAGGCTTGTTTAATGTCTTCTCCAGCCAAAGCCAGAATTTGATCATCATTGGCACGTAACTCCACACGCAGGTCATCGGTTGATCCACGAGCATTTCTGACACTGATGCTGCGCGCTGCTTCAGGCATAGCAATCAGTTGTTGCCAATGGCGAGTAAATTGATTGATATCATATGGAGCCGATTTTTCCAGCTCAACAGTGACTCTTCCTGACTGATCGGCTTCAGATAATATTTGCAGATTGGCAATACTATTATTGCCGCCCAGATCACGATCCGTCTGGTGTGCCTGCTGTTCCATAAATAACAAATTACTGTGGGTTTGACCAAAGCTGGCATCATTTTGCATGATGAGTTCAGCGCGTACCGTATCGCCTGGAATGGTGGGGAAAAAACTGAGTCTGACGGCACCGGTCATTGGCATGGTAATGACCAGAATAAACAATGCAAAGAACATCAACATGACACTGTATCGAAAATTCAAAGCGTGCTCGATAACGGGACGATAGCAACGGGCGGAAAACCATTGAAGTCCGTCGTCCATCAGCTTTTGTAGCTTGTTCCAGTGATGTAACACAACGTTTTCAGGCTTCTTATGTTGTGTGTTGAGATGAGCAAGGTGAGCTGGCAGGATCAGCTTAGACTCGATAATAGACATGATCAGACACAAGGTGACCACGGCGGCAAACTGTGCATATAACTGGCCTAAGCCACCTTCGAGTTGCGCGAGGGCAAAAAAAGCAGCAACAGTGGTGAAGACGCCAAATAAGGTCGGGACGGCAACTCGCATTGTGCCCTTAATGGTATTGGCTAAGGTATCTCCCTCTTTGGAGCGAACCTCATATATCGATTCCCCCACCACGACAGCGTCATCGACAATGATCCCTAAGGCCAGGAGAAAGCCAAAGGTTGTGAATTCATTTAAAGAAAGCCCCAGGAAGCTATCACCCATTAGGTACAGCGTGCCAAAAAACACAAAGGGTAGGCCCATCGCGACCCAGAAAGCGACGGTCAGATTGAGAAACAACGCCAGTAAAATAAACACTAGGGCAATACCGGTTAAGGCATTTTTAATGAGAAGCTGAAGCCGATCTTCAATTTGTACGCTGCGGTCGTACCAGCTTTTTAAACTGACATTTTCGGGCAACTTGCCTGTTTGCTGCCAGTTTTGGGTGACCTGTCGGGCAGCCGCCACTGAGTCGCTAATGTCTTCCATACCGGTGGTAATGACTTGTATCGAAATACTATCCTTACCCTGATAGCGTGATAACACAGAGCTATCGTCATCAAAACTATCACGAATCACGGCAACATCGCCCAATAGGAGTTGTTGTCCGTTAGTGGTGTTCATCAAAGGAATCAGGCTAAAGTCTTGTTTCAGATACGCCTGTTCAGATGCTTTGAGTTGCAGGTAGGTAGACTCATTGCGAAGTACTGCGGTCATGGTATTTGAAGAGCCAGCATTAATGGCTGCTTCAACATCCGACAGAGATAAACCGTAAGACTGCAATTTACCCTCGTCTATTTCAATCACCATCATGGGATCCAGCCAGCCTGAAATAGTGACGCGACTGATCTTTGAGTGAGCGACTAAATCGGTTTTCAACTCATCAGCTAATTGCTGCAGACTATGGCGATCGGTATCACCGTATAGTTGTAACCACAGGGCATGCTCTTCGCGTTGGGCCTTTTCAATAACAGGGTTTTTTGCATCGGCGGGAAATGTCGAGATCGCGTCAACTTTTGTTTTAACATCGCGTAATAGCGTGTCAAGATCATAGTTATTCTGCATTTCGACGGTGACAGTAACACCAGAACCGGTAGAGCTACTGGTAATGCTTTCTATACCACTGACGTCTTCCAGCTGCTCTTCAATTTTAATTGCCAGACCTTCTTCTGACTGTGTGGCAGACCCACTATCATAAGAAACAGAGATAGTGAGGGTATCAGGCTCTCGACTGGGGAAGGCCTCTTTTCTTAATTGGCCGGTTTCAAGCACACCAATAATGATGACCAGAATCATCAATAAGTTGGCTGCAACAGGGTTGGAGGCGAACCAACCGATAATGCCACCTTTAGAGTTTGGATTATTCATAGTCGTTATTTTCTACTTGGTTTACAGCCATACCCTTTAAGTAACTATTCAAAGGGTGAGCCAGAACGGCTTTGCTTGTGTTGTTAAACTCTGCTGGTGGTTTGATGTAAATGTCACTGGCTTTGGTGAAAGCGGTCGTGGCAGTGAATTTATCCAGAGTGCTGTCATCAGTGACATACCAGATTTCACCTCGCTGGCTTAATGCAGAACTTGGCAGTTTCCATAAGCCATCGACGGTTAAACCCTGAATTTCGGCTTTGACAAAGGTGCCCGGATACAGTCTGTTTTCCTGATCAAAGGGCTTATCGACGGCAAGCACTAAAGCGCGTTGGCGAGTATCTCCATCAAGGTGTTGTTCGCTACGTAATACATAGCCTTGCCATTGTTGATCATGCTCGACACTGATTAAGGTCGCTGGCCATTTAGTGGTGTTTAACATGTCATGAGAAGGCAGCTTTTGCCAGTCAGTGGCTGCCAGTGAAACGGCAACCTCAACCCGATCGGTACTGTAAAGTTCAGCTACTTCAGTGCCGGTCTGAACATAACTGCCGGGGGCAATTTTACGATCTACCACTAGGGCATCAAATGGCACTTTAAGCAGTGATTGTGCTAGATCTTGTTCAGCACTCTTCAGATTTGCCTGGGCTTGTTCGACGCTCTGTTTAGCAGCCTCAAGCTGCGGTTTTCTTAGTACCAAATCAGAATCAGGCTGCCCCTCAAGTCCGGAGGACTGCCATTCAGTCAAGGCCTGTAAACCTTGTCGTTCTTCTTCCAGCAACGTGACCTTGGCTTCAGCTAATGCTTGTTTTGCTGAATTCACGGCTGCCTGATAATCACTGTTTTCAAGTTGGGCTAGCCAGTCACCTTGATGCAGCCGTTGACCGTTCTCAAACTGCGTATTAATTTGCTCAACCTGGCCGGCTACTTGCGCCGTCAAGGTAATATCGAAATGTGCTTGCGCGGCACCGAACGCTTCGATTTCAGCGGTATAACTGCCTGTTTCAGCAATAATTACCGAGACCTCAGGATTGGCTACCTTATCGGGTTGCATCGGCATAGGCCGTTCAGACTGGGCGGCCATCATAGTACGAGCATAGAAGATCACCGCCACTAGCAATACGATGGCGAATAGGAAAACAATCAATTTTGTTGGGTTAAATTTCACGATGTCACTCCAAGGCCCAAAGCCAGACCTAAGTTAATGCGGTTGCTGAGTTGTTGATAGATAAGGTCATCAAGCTGTGCCTCAAGATCATAGGTTTGCTGTTGTATGGCGAGCAGATCAAGAATATCTACCAGACCATTTCTATAGCTACGCTGATATTGCTCAAGACTATTTTGAGAGTTTTTCAGTGCTTGACGAATATGTTGTTGCTGAATATCTAAAGTTGTTTCGAGACTCAAGGTTTGTTCAATTTCATTTATCGCAGTCAACAAGGTTTCTCGGTAGCTCTGATAACTGTATGCCGTATTCAGCTCTGCAATTTCTGTGGCAGCTCGCAGTTCGCCACCCTGAAACAACGGCGCAGTAAGCTGGCCAAGCAATGACCATACAGGAGAGGCTAGTAGTGACTCATGGGGTGTCGATGCGCTGTCAGTCAGCGCCGCGCCCAGATCAAGACTGGGTAAAAGATCTTTGTAGGCAACTTCCGTCCTAAGCGATGCAGCCTGAATAGCAATATAGGCTGCTTGTAAATCCGGCCGTCTAGCCAATGTTTGTTGTGGCATGTCAGCCAGACTCAGCTGTACCTCAGGATAGGTCGGAGTCTCAATGATCGACGGTAGTTCAGATTGGCCTAAGAGTTGTCTGAACTGTCTGTGTTGTTGACGGTAGGACTCGCGATTATTTTCGAGTGAAGCTTTCGATTGAGATACGGCACTCCGGGCATTATCGAGATCTTCCAGGTTGCCTATACCACTGCGGTAACGCTGCAAAATGAAGGTTTCATTTTGAGTCAATGTGGACAGACGTTTTTGCTCAATTTCAATTGCGTGTTGTGTGGCGGTCAGATTCAGCCAGGCATTAATGACCTGAGAAGCCAGCGTGTCGCGTGCGGATTGATACAATAAGTGCTGTTGTTCGATATCAAGGCTGGCAGCCTGACTGTCTGCTTTCAGCTTGCCCCATAAATCTAGTTGCCAGTTAATACTGATGTCACTGCTATAACTCGCTGTCGTATCCTGCTCATTAGCGGCAGAGAAACCGGCCGAAATCTGTGGCAACCTTGCTGCATCTGTCTGACTTAACTGTGCTTGTCGTATTTGTAACGTTAACAAGGTTTGTTGCAAGCTGGGGTTGTTTGCAAAGGCGGTCTCTAGCAATTGATCCAGTGACTCAGACTGAATCAGGTCAGTTAATGCGGTCTGGGTTGTTGCCGTGTTGATTTGCGTCCAGGGCGTGACCTGACTCTGCTCATGTTGAATTTGTTGCAGATAATCTTCTTGCGCGGGCATCGTGACACATGCTGTAACAAAACAGAGAGTCGGTAGAAGACTGCACAAGCGTCGATAGCGGGTTGATAGTGACATACGTTTAAATCCAGTTTGCAATAACAGCCGTAAAAGACTGGTTGAGTTTGCAAGCAGATTAAACGGGTCACGGTTAAAGTCGGGTTAACGCATAACAAAAAGTGATGTTATTTACCGGCTTGTACTAAAAAACGCAAAAGTGGAGCGGTGGCAGCACAGGTGAACATCACTAAAGCCATTGGGAACGCAGTGCCATCGCCTAAAATCCCGACAATGGCGCCTGCTATGGCACCCGTTGTGAAACCTGCCGCACCAAGTAAAGCAGTGGCTGTGGCACTGTTGGTCGGAAAGAATTCAACCGTGCTTGAGGTTGCATTGGAAACAATAAGACCCATAATGCCGATAAAAATAATGATCAATGGCGTCACTATGTACAAACTGGGCGTGCTGCTCAAACTGACATAGGCTAATAGCAAACTGGCTGTAATAACTTGACCTGCCTGTCCTACACTAAGAATCACTCGGGGCTGATGTTGTTTTAACAAGCGCACATTAAGCCGGTTAAACAACATCATTGCCACCACATTGGTACCAAATAGGAACGGATAGACTGTTTCGCTGACACCGAAAAAACCCATATAAACGGACGGTGAGCCAGTGATAAAAGCAAACATACCGCCGAGAGCGAAACATTGTGAGAATAGAAAGCCGACTGCGTATCGGTTTGATAACACCATCCAGTAGCGCCTGAAGGCATTAGGGCGATCCTCAGTCTTGATACGGGTTTCCGGCAGCTTGAAAAATAAAGTGGCGCCGATAAGTAGCCCGTAGAGCAGTAAGAAATCGAATACCAGTCTCCAGCCACTGATATGCAATAGCAGCATTCCAATTACTGGCGCCAATAAGGGCGCCAGCATCATAATAATGGCCATATTTGATAGATGTCTGGCGCTTTCCTGCCCTTTACTGAAGTCCCGAATAATGGCGGCAGAGTTCACTACAGCTAGGCCACCGCCTATCGCTTCGATTATCCTGAACCCCCATAACCAGGCGATAGATGGACTGAGAATAATGCCTAAGGTCCCCAGACAAAATAAGCTGATACCAATTCCGGTAGCAGCCCGACGGCCGAAATGATCGGAAAACGGACCACCTATGATTTGTCCGATAGCAAACCCAGCGAGAAACAAACTCAAGGACAACTCAATGTCATGGATGCTGACTGTAAAAAAATCGGCCATTTGCGGCATGGCAGGCAAGTAAGCGTCGATTGCCAGTGGTGCCATAGCCGTCAATGCAGCTAATAACAGGATCATGGAGCGGACGGATAAGCTAAATGTTGTCATGATTCGGTATCTAGTCGACAGTCAATATTCAGCATGGTTTTTTTGAGTAAGCGTTGCAGTTGATTTTTTTCAGCTTCTGTCAGGCCACCGAGTAGCTGATCAGTCAACTGGAAATGATGTGGGTAAACCGTATCAATGACTTGTTTTCCGGCATCTGTCAGCGACACTTTGATACTACGCCTGTCCTCAGTGCAGTGTTGTCTAACGATCAGTTGTTTCGTTTCTAATCTGTCTAATCGACTGGTCATTGCACCTGAACTCAACAGCATAGCCTGATGAAGTTGCGACGGTGTTAAATCTGCCTGGGCTGAACGCTTTAATGCAGCAAGCACATCAAACTCACCTTGATTGAGCTTGAATTTGCTATGCAATTTACCGAGCTCAGCTTCCAGAGTTTTGTTTAAACGTAGAATTCTGGCGATGATTTGTAAGGCGGAATAGTCTGCTTTCAGACCAAGTTGCTGCCACTGATCAGAAATGATGTCGATATCGTCATTGTTTTGCAGGGACATTGGGCGTTAACTTTTTGCCAAAATGCCATTCTATGCTGATAGCTTTATATAAACAATCTTTATATAAAGATAAAATGGCTAAAGCAATTAAAACAGCTTTAAATTGTGTCTATGTGAATAATCAGCGAAAATAGCGTGTTTTACTCCTTTCTTTAAGAGCCGTACTTCATGTCATCCAGTCCAGTGCAACAAGCTGCATCCAAGCGCCGAACCTTTGCGATTATCTCGCATCCTGATGCGGGTAAAACCACGCTGACAGAGAAATTGCTGTACTTCGGTGGCGCTATTCAGATGGCGGGTAGTGTGAAGTCACGTAAAACAGATCGTCATGCGACCTCTGACTGGATGGAAATGGAGAAAGAGCGGGGAATTTCCGTAACCTCGTCAGTGATGCAGTTTCCCTATAACGATCGTATCGTCAACTTACTTGATACGCCGGGCCATGCTGACTTCTCCGAGGATACCTACCGTACCCTTACCGCAGTTGACTCAGCCTTGATGGTGATTGATAGCGCTAAGGGTGTTGAAGAACGAACAATTAAATTGATGGAAGTCTGTCGCTTACGTGATACGCCGATCCTTACCTTTATTAATAAGTTGGATAGGGAAGGGCGCGATCCTATTGAATTGATGGATGAAGTGGAAACGATCCTCAATATTCAGTGTGCACCTATTACCTGGCCGATTGGGATGGGTAAGGGCTTTAAAGGTATTTTCCACCTATTGAATGACAGCGTGCATTTATTTGAGCCGCACAGCAAAGAAGCGGGCGAAGTTATTGAAGGTTTGAATAACCCAAGATTAGATGAGCTGTTTGGGAGTATGGCTGAGGAGTTGCGTGAAGAGATTGAGTTGGTGCGTGGTGCCAGTCATGATTTTGATTTAGATGCCTTTTTGGCCGGACGCCTAACGCCAGTATTTTTTGGCTCTGCCATGAATAATTTTGGTGTCACTGAATTGATGGATTCCTTTGTCGAATATGCGCCAGCACCACAACCTCGAGCAACGAAAAGTCGTGAAATTGCGGCCGAGGAAGAGGTCTTTAGTGGGTTTGTGTTTAAAATTCAGGCCAATATGGATCCTAAGCACCGCGATCGTATTGCCTTTATGCGTGTGTGCTCAGGTAAATATACCAAAGGCATGAAAATGCATCAGACTCGTATTGGCAAAGATGTAACCGTCGCCAATGCGGTAACGTTTATGGCCGCAGAACGCGAACAAGCAGAAGAAGCGTGGCCGGGTGATATTCTGGGCTTACACAATCATGGCACGATTCAGATTGGTGATACCTTTACCCAAGGTGAAGATCTTCAGTTCACGGGGATCCCTTACTTTGCACCGGAATTGTTCCGTCGCGTTCGACTCAAAGACCCACTGAAAAACAAAGCCTTGTTAAAAGGGTTACAACAATTGAGTGAAGAGGGAGCAACACAGCTTTTCCGTCCGCTTGATAATAACGATCTCATTTTAGGTGCTGTCGGTGTGCTGCAGTTTGATGTGGTCGTGCATCGTTTGAAAGGTGAGTACAACGTTGAATGTGCCTATGAACCGGTGCAAGTCTATACGGCCCGCTGGGTGTATGCAGACGATGAACGTAAACTGGAAGAGTTTAAGAAAAAAGCCTCGACCAATTTAGCTTATGATGGGGCTGGCAATCTTACTTACATCGCACCAACCCGAGTGAACCTCGACTTAACGGTAGAGCGTTGGCCGGACATTGATTTCCGTGCGACCAGAGAGCATCTCTAAAGCCACTTGCTATTATCCGTAAAACTCAAGCAGAATAGCGTTAAGCAAATCTGCTGAAAGGGGCGAACGGATGAAAGTCAGGTCGATCACCAAAAATAAGGGTAAACCCGTTATCGGTTTATCGCCTTCTGACTCGCTGGATAAAGCAGTCAATCTGATGATGGAGCATCGTATCGGGTCGTTAGTGGTGACGGACTACGATGGTCATTTGGTCGGCATATTATCAGAGCGTGACTTGTTGAATATCCTGCACCAGAAACATGCCATGTGGAGTCCGGTCACAGTCGCCGACGCGATGACACCTGAGCCTTACGTCTGCGAACCTGATAATACCTTGGAAGAAGTAATGAATATCATGGTGGATAATAATATCCGTCATCTACCGGTGGTATACAAAGCTAAATTAGAAGGCATGCTGTCGATTACCGACATTGTTGAAGAGTTACTGAAGAAAGCCAAGTTTGAGAACAAGTTACTAAAAAACTACATCCAGAACTGGCCTGATGCGGAGCACGAATAACTAGGTGTCTTGATCCAGAGGGAACTGGTCGGTACGGTCAACCTGTAAATTATTATCGTCAGCAAACTCAATCAGAAAGTCGAATAACATTTCGTCATTCTGTTCCAGCATTGCGTCAATCACCACGCATTTCACGCCATCGATCGATGCCAGCCTGACATTAGGGTGAAAAATAATTCGGCGTCCAGGACCATATGAAGCAACGGCGCCGCATAGACGTTCTGCCCAGTCACTAGGGCGAAATTTGCCGCCGTCCTGAGTTAAACCGCGAATAATCACCTTTTCCGATGTGGACATATGCAAGTCAGCTCGTAGTGTGAAGACGATATAAAAGCCATATTCTACTGTATATAGCGGCTGTTGCATAAGCAGGCCAGAGAAATAAAACTGCTTTCAATGATTTAGGTACGCCTAAAAAATCCGTATAATCATCGCTTTTGGTGATTCGAGAACAACGAGAAGCTTGTGGCCGACTACAAACAAACATTAAATTTACCTGCAACGCCATTTCCGATGAAGGCGGGTTTGCCTAATCGCGAGCCACAAACACTCCAGCACTGGCAGGATATTGACCTCTATAAAAAGTTGCGTGAAAACGCTAAAGGTCGCCCACTTTTTGTTCTGCATGATGGTCCTCCATATGCCAATGGCGATATTCATATTGGTCATGCCGTTAACAAAATCCTAAAAGACATCATTATCAAATCCAAAACCTTGAGTGGTTTTGACGCGCCTTATGTGCCGGGATGGGACTGTCATGGTTTACCGATTGAACTGAATGTTGAGAAAAAAGTAGGTAAGCCCGGCGTTAAAGTGACGGCCAAAGAGTTTCGTGATGCTTGCCGTCAATATGCAGCAAAACAGGTCGATGGTCAGCGTGAAGACTTCAAACGACTTGGTGTACTGGGCGAGTGGGATAATCCTTACCTCACCATGGATTTTAGCTTTGAAGCAGATATCATCCGCACGCTGGGACAAATCATCAAGCAAGGTCATCTGCACAAAGGTGTGAAACCTGTTCATTGGTGTGTCGATTGTGGTTCTGCATTGGCCGAGGCTGAAGTGGAATATGAAGATAAAACCTCGCCAGCCATTGATGTGCGCTTTAAAGCTGTCGATATCGCCGCCTTTGAAGCAGCCTGTGGTGCCAAAGGTGAAGGTCAAATCAGTGTGCCTATCTGGACAACCACGCCGTGGACGTTGCCGGCTAACCAAGCGGTTGCCTTAAACCCAGAGCTGACTTACGTGCTTTTGCAATGTGGTGAAGAGCGTTTATTGCTTGCCGAAGCTTTGTACGAAAGTGCCTTGGAACGTTATGGCAAAAGTGGTGATGTACTGGTTCGAGTTAAAGGTGAACAGCTCGAAGGTCTGTTGTTACAGCACCCGTTTTATGAGCGCCAAGTCCCCGTTATTCTTGGTGACCACGTTACCAGTGATGGCGGTACAGGTGCTGTTCATACTGCGCCGGGACACGGTCAGGATGATTACACAGTTGGTTTGAAATACAATCTGGAAGTTGATAACCCGGTGGGCAGTAATGGTTGTTTCCTTGAAGGTACACCGGTTTTTGCTGGTGAGTCAGTATTTAAGGCGAACCCACAAGTTATCGAGTTACTGAAAGAAAAAGATGCCTTGTTAGCGTATGTCGATATTCAACACAGCTACCCTCATTGCTGGCGACATAAAACCCCGATTATTTTCCGGGCCACGCCGCAATGGTTTGTCAGTATGGATCAAAAAGGTCTGCGCCAAGCGGCAATGAAGGCTATTGCTGATACTGACTGGATGCCTGACTGGGGCCAGAAGCGTATTGAAAATATGGTTGAAGGTCGCCCTGACTGGTGTATTTCACGTCAGCGTACTTGGGGTGTGCCGATTCCTTTGTTTGTCAATAAACAAACGGGTCAACTACATCCTGACACGGAACACTTTGTTGAACAGGTGGCAGAAAAGGTTGAAACGGGTGGTATCGACGCTTGGTTTGAGATGGAAGCTGAGGAGCTCTTGGGCGCTCAAGCGTCCGACTACGACAAAGTCACCGATACCCTCGATGTTTGGTTTGACTCGGGCGTTTCGCATGCCTGTGTATTAGCACGTCGTGACTATCTGAACCGGCCTGCTGATTTATATCTTGAAGGCAGCGACCAACATCGTGGCTGGTTCCAATCATCACTCCTGACCTCTGTTGCTACAACCGATTCGGCGCCTTATAAAGCTGTCTTGACGCATGGTTTTACTGTCGATGCACAGGGCAAAAAAATGTCTAAATCCAAGGGCAATGTTGTTGCCCCGCAGAAGGTTATTAAAAACCTGGGTGCTGATATTATTCGTCTTTGGGTGGCAGCGACCGACTACAGTGGTGAAATGCATGTGTCAGATGAAATTCTGAAACGCACCGCAGATTCATATCGTCGTATTCGTAATACCGCACGTTATTTATTGTCGAATCTGAATGATTTCGACCCGTCATCAAACCTGCTTGATGTCGACAAACTATTGCCATTGGAGCGGTGGGCCCTGGATCGCGCTTATCATGTGCAAGCCGATATTCTCAAAGCGTATGAGAACTATCAGTTCCACACCATCTATCAGAAAGTGCATAACTTTTGTGCCAATGAAATGGGCAGTTTGTATCTGGATATCACTAAAGATCGCCAGTACACCATGCAAGAAAATAGTTTGGGTCGTCGTTCATCACAAACAGCGATGTATCACATCCTTGAAGCATTAGTTCGCTGGATTGCCCCCATCCTCAGCTTTACCGCTGATGAGTTGTGGAGCTATTTGCCCGGTGAGCGTAACGAGTCAGTGCAATTGAACACATGGTATGAGCCGTTAGTACCGATGCCAGCTGATAGCCAGTTTGATCTTGCTTTTTGGAATCAGGTGTTTAGTGTTCGTGATGCGGTTGCCAAAGAACTGGAAAATCAACGCAATGCAGGACACATTAAAGGTGGTCTGACGGCTGAAGTGACGTTATATGCAGACGATGCTTTACACAAGACGCTGCAGCAGTTGGGTGATGAACTGAAGTTTGTTTTGATCACCTCACAAGCACGCTTACAAGCGATTGTTGATAAACCTGATAATGCAGTAGAGACCAGTGTCAATGGTCTGTATGTCACGATTGCTGCTTCACAACATCAACGTTGCGATCGTTGCTGGCATCAGACAGCAACCGTCGGCAAACATGCTGATCATCCTGACTTGTGTGATCGGTGTATCGATAATATTGAAGGAGCAGGTGAGCTTCGTCAGTTCGCCTGATATCCAGCATGTTGAAATGGTTAAATCTGTCTGTGTTGATCGTTATTTTGGATCAGCTCACTAAATGGATCAGTGTAAGTGTGCTGGATCTATATGAAACCGTCCCGGTAATGCCATTTTTTAATTTTACGATGGCACACAATTACGGTGCAGCGTTCAGCTTTCTGTCTTCGGCTGGTGGCTGGCAGCGCTGGTTTTTTGCGGCACTTGCCGTCGTCGTGAGTGTGGCGTTGACCATCTGGATGAAAAAACTCAAACCAAACGCAAAGATGGAAGCGGCAGCCTTGGCTCTGATTATTGGTGGAGCGGTGGGCAATGTCATCGATCGCTTTGTTCATGGCTACGTTATCGACTTTCTAGATGTGTATTACGGTAGCTATCATTGGCCAGCATTCAATATTGCTGATTCTGCAATTTGTATTGGTGCTGTGTTGTTGATCCTAGATAGCTTCAGAAACAAAACGGAGTCTCAATGAGTTTTTGTGATCTGGCAGTCAGCGGTGTTGCTGAACTACAGCCTTATGTACCAGGTAAACCGATTGAAGAGCTTCAACGTCAATATGGCGTGCGTGATGTCATTAAACTGGCCTCCAATGAAAATCCACTAGGCCCATCTAAAGCAGCTTTAGCTGCTGTGGCGTTGTCGTCGAAAGAGATGACACGTTATCCCGATGGCAATGGTTACGCGTTGAAAATGGCGTTGGCGGATAAAAATCAACTGGCGCCTGAGCAAATCACTTTGGGTAATGGTTCGAATGATGTGTTGGAGCTGGTGGCACGTGCGTTTGCCGGCGCAGGTGATGAGGTTGTTTATTCAGAACACGCCTTTGCGGTGTATCCGATTGTTACGAAAGCCATTGGTGCGACAGGCGTTGTAGCAGCTGCGAAAGACTATGGGCATGATTTGGCTGCAATCTTGAAAGCGATTACCAGTCGTACCAAAATTGTGTTTATTGCCAATCCGAATAACCCAACGGGTACTTGGATAGCAGCCGCTGAGATTAAAGCGTTTCTGGAAAAAGTACCAGAAAACGTACTGGTAGTACTGGATGAAGCCTATGTGGAATATCTGGAACAGCAGGAGAATACGATTGCCTGGCTACAAGATTTCCATAATCTGATTATCACACGTACTTTTTCTAAGGCCTATGGTTTAGCTGGGTTACGCATTGGTTATGCGATGTCGCATCCAGAAGTCGCAGATTTATTAAACCGCGTCAGACAACCATTTAATGCAAACAGCTTGGCGCAGGCCGCTGCTGTGGCAGCATTGGGTGATGACAATTATCTGCAACAGGCACGTGAAATCAACGCTGCCGGTATGAAGCAATTAATCGCTGGCTTTGAGAAGCTGGCACTGCAATATATTCCGTCAAAAGGTAATTTCATTACTGTGAATGTGCATAGCAATGCGGCTGAAGTATTTGATGACTTGTTATATGAGGGGGTAATTGTGCGTCCCGTAGCCAATTACGGCTTACCTCAACATTTACGCGTCAGCATCGGTTTGCCTGCAGAAAATGAACGTTTTTTAGAAGCACTGACTAAAGTGTTGGGACGTGGTGAATGATTAATCGTCTTGCCATTATCGGTGTTGGTCTGATTGGCGGCTCGCTGGCGTTAGCCTTAAAGGGCAAGGGCGCTGTTAATGAAGTGGTCGGTTATTCACGTAGTGAAGATGCCCGCCAACAGGCATTAGATTTAGGTATTATCGATAAAGCCGCCGACTCTTTGGCAGAAGCTGTCAGCGGTGCGGATTTGGTGTTCGTTGCGGTGCCGATGGGGGCAATGAATAGTGTCTTTGAAGGTATTGCCGACTATTTATCACCCGAAGCGATTATCACCGACGGCGGCAGTGCAAAAGCACAAGTAGTCGCGGCAGCAAAACAGTGTTTAGGCGAGAAGTTTAAACAGTTTGTGCCTGGCCATCCGATTGCCGGTACTGAGAAAAGTGGCCCCTCTGCGGCATTTCCAACCTTGTATGAAAAGCATCGCATTGTGTTAACGCCTGTATCTGAGACAGATTCGGCAGCAACGGCAAAAGTGAAAGCGATGTGGCAACTGACCGGTGCCGATGTTTTTGAGATGAATGTTGAACACCATGATACTGTCTTGGCGGCGACTAGCCACCTGCCTCATGTGTTGGCATTCAATTTGGTTGGCATGCTCGCCGAACGTAATGATTGCGATGAGGTTTTACGTTATGCCGCTGGTGGATTTCGTGATTTTTCCCGTATTGCGTCCAGTGATGCGGTGATGTGGCGAGATATATGTCTTGGTAATCAAGACGCTATTCTCAGCTTGCTCGAACAATACCATCAGGGTATCAAACAAATAGAAGAAGCCATCCGTAACCAAGATGGTGATTACCTGATCGACGTATTTTCCCGTGCTAAAAAAGCCCGCGATAGCCGATTTGCCGATCCGAACCTAATTGATAACAGTGAAGTGTGAGATAAAAGCCACGTGTCTAGCGAGATAAATAAGAAGTATATCGTTCACCCCGGTGGACAAATTCAGGGTGAATTGCGCGTACCTGGCGATAAGTCGATCTCTCATCGTTCTATCATGTTGGGTTCCCTAGCAGAGGGAACGACAAAGGTTACTGGTTTCCTTGAGGGCGAAGATGCCTTGGCAACGCTGGCGACTTTTCGTGCTATGGGCGTCGATATTATCGGCCCAGACAAAGGCAAGGTAACGATTCACGGTGTGGGCATGCAGGGACTGAAAGCACCAGAGAAAGAGTTCTATGTTGGTAACAGTGGTACATCCATTCGCTTATTGAGTGGTTTGTTGTCAGGACAACAGTTTGATTGCACGCTGAGTGGTGATAAGTCGTTATCAGGTCGCCCTATGAAGCGGGTTACCGATCCGTTGGCGTTAATGGGCGCGAAGATTGACACTAAGGAGGGCAAACCGCCGCTAAAAATTCATGGTGGCAGCTCACTGAAAGGGATTGATTATCTCTTACCGATGGCCAGTGCACAGGTGAAATCGTGTTTACTTCTGGCGGGCATGTATGCCGAAGGGAAAACCAGCGTGACAGAGCCGGCTCCAACCCGTGATCATACTGAGCGTATGTTGTCAGGTATGGGGTATGCCGTTGACGTTGAGGGCAGCACGATCTCGATTACCGGTGGTGGTAAACTGACAGCAACCAATATTGATGTACCTGCTGATATTTCATCAGCTACCTTTTTCATGGTGGCAGCAGCCATCGCGCCGGGTTCCGATATTACGTTAAAGCATGTTGGTATTAATCCAACCCGTATTGGTGTGATCAACATTCTTAAGTTGATGGGTGCCGATATCAGCCTGACAAATGAAGCGGAGACAGGCGGCGAACCGGTTGCTGATATTCGAGTACGTTATGCCCCGTTAAAAGGAATTCAGATCCCTGAAGATCAAGTGCCTTTGGCGATCGATGAGTTCCCCGCTTTATTTATCGCGGCCGCCTGTGCCGAAGGTCAGACGGTACTAACTGGAGCCGAAGAGTTACGAGTTAAAGAAAGCGATCGTATTCAAGTCATGGCCGATGGCTTGCAGACCTTAGGCATTGATGCGAAACCGACTGAAGACGGTATTGTGATTCATGGTGGCATCATAGGCAGTGGTGAAGTAGATAGTCATAGTGACCACCGTATAGCGATGTCATTTGCGATTGCGGCTTTACAGGCCGGTGGCAGTATCCAAATTAACGATTGCGCTAATGTGGCGACATCCTTCCCGGGTTTTGTTGAAATGGCGAGTGAAGTCGGACTAAATATCGAGGAAATCGATGGCTGAGATACCCGTTTTAACCATTGATGGTCCGAGTGGTTCAGGCAAAGGCACCATTGCTCAAATGGTGGCACAGCAACTGGGCTGGCATTATTTAGATAGTGGTGCAATCTACCGTGTTTTAGCGCAAGCAGCATTAAAACATCAGCTGGATCTGAGCGACGAAGCTGCTATTGGAAAACTCGCTGAAGGACTTGATGTGCGATTTTCTATCGCAAATGATGAGTTAAAGGTCATGCTGGAAGGCGAAGATGTCAGTCTGATCATTCGCAGTGAACAAGCGGGCAATGCCGCCTCAAAAGTAGCTGCATTACCGGCTGTGCGTGCTGCGCTGTTACAGCGACAGCGTGACTTCAGACAACTTCCGGGCTTAGTAACTGATGGTCGCGACATGGGCACAGTGGTGTTTCCGGATGCGCCTTTTAAAGTATTTTTAACGGCGAGTGCTGAAGAGCGTGCACAGAGACGTTATAAGCAGTTGAAACAGAAAGGAATTGAGAGTAACCTTTCTGATCTAATTGCAGAAATCTCCGAACGTGATCGACGCGATAGCGAACGCGAAGTAGCCCCGCTGAGGCCTGCTGAGGGTTCCCTTATTCTCGATTCGACCCAACTTGGGATTGATGCGGTATACGAACAAGTCAGGGCTTTATTAGACTGATATGTAATTTTGGTGCCTGTTCGGCCATGCCGAATGGGATGTTTAACGATCCTGCAAGAGCAGGTGATAATTTTTGGTGATTCTGTTTCCCCAAACAGGGTCAAGGATATTTAACAATGAGCGAAAGCTTTGCTGATCTCTTTGAAGAGAGTCTAAATTCAACTCCAATGCAACCAGGCAAGATTGTTACCGGTACGGTAGTCAATGTTGGTCCTGACGTTGTTATGGTCAATGCCGGTCTGAAATCAGAAGGCGCAATCCCAGTTTCCGAATTTCTTAATGAAAGCGGTGAAGTCAGTGTTTCAATTGGCGACTTGGTTGATGTGTCTCTGGAATCATTAGAAGATGGTTTTGGTGCAACCCAACTGTCTCGTGATAAAGCGAAAGCGGCCGAAGCATGGACTAAATTGGAGCATGCATTCGAAGCCGGTGATACGGTTACAGGTATGATTTCTGGTAAGGTCAAAGGTGGCTTCACCGTTGATCTGGAAAACATCCGTGCCTTCCTGCCGGGTTCTTTGGTTGATGTTCGTCCTATCCGTGATACATCTCACTTGGAAGGTAAAGATCTCGAATTCAAACTGATCAAACTGGATCGCCCACGTAACAACATCGTTGTTTCTCGTCGTGCGATCATGGAAGAAGAAAACAGTGCAGAACGTGAAGCGCTGCTGGAAACCCTGGAAGAAGGTAAAGTCGTTAAAGGTATCGTTAAGAACCTGACAGACTACGGCGCCTTCGTTGACTTGGGTGGCATCGACGGTCTGCTGCATATCACTGATATGGCGTGGAAACGTGTTAAGCACCCATCAGAAGTGGTTGCTATCGGTGACGAAATTGAAGTTCAAGTTCTGAAATTTGATAAAGAGCGTGAGCGTGTTTCTCTGGGTCTGAAACAAATGGGTGATGATCCTTGGAAAGATATCGCACGCCGTTATCCAAACAGCACTCGCATCCACGGTAAAGTGACTAACATTGCTGACTACGGTTGCTTTGTTGAAATCGAAGATGGTGTTGAAGGTTTGGTTCACATGTCTGAAATGGACTGGACCAACAAGAACGTTCACCCATCTAAACTGGTTTCTTTGGGTGATGAAGTTGAAGTAATGGTACTGGATATCGACGCAGAACGTCGTCGTATTTCTCTGGGTATCAAACAATGCCAAGCCAATCCTTGGGAAGAGTTTGCAATGACTCATAACAAGGGTGACAAAGTAAGCGGTGGCATCAAGTCAATCACTGATTTCGGTATCTTCATCGGTCTGGATGGTGGTATTGATGGTCTGATTCACTTGTCTGATATCTCTTGGGAAGAAGACAACGAAGAATTGATTCGCGACTTCAAGAAAGGCGATGACGTTGAAGCGGTTGTCTTGGCAATTGATCCAGAACGTGAGCGTATCTCACTGGGTATCAAGCAATTGCAAGATGATCCATTCTCAGCTTACTTGTCTGAACATCCTCGCGGCACAATCGTTAACGGTAAAGTAACTGCTGTTGATGCACGCGGTGCGACGATTGAATTGGCAGAAGGCGTAGAAAGTTACGTTCGTGTTGCTGATATCGCTCGTGAGCGTGTAGAAGACGCAAGCAAAGTGCTAGCTATTGGTGACGATGTTGAAGCGAAATTTACTGGCATGTCTCGTAAAGACCGTACTTTGACTTTGTCTATCAAAGCGAAAGACGATCAAGAGAATCCGAAGCTGTGAAGGATACAGCAATGTCTCTTCAGGCAACACCACTTTAGGTGATTTGCTTAAAGAGCAAATGGATCAAAAAGACAGCTAAGTTAGCGTTTTTAAGAGATGAACACCCGGCTCCGGCCGGGTGTTCTTTCTTTACCTGAAGCAACGGATTGATAAACATGCTTTACACAGGTGTTTACGCTTTGAATCCAGGAATTTTAAAGACATGACCAAATCAGATTTGATTGAAGTTTTATCTGAGAAACAATCTCTATTGAATTACCGTGATGTTGAGCTTGCCGTGAAATTGATTCTCGAACAGATGAGTGACAGTTTGTCACAAGGTGATCGAATTGAAATTCGCGGGTTTGGCAGTTTCACATTACATCATCGCCCGCCTCGTGTAGGTCGTAATCCAAAAAGTGGTGAGTCCGTCAAACTTGACGAAAAATACGTACCTCATTTCAAACCAGGCAAAGAGTTACGCGATCGTGTCAATGATGGCGCTGGTTTTTAATTGAAATAAAGATATGAAACTGAGTCTGGAAGCGGTTTCCGAGTTTAACCAAATCCATTCCTACGACGATAACAATGTGGTTATCCGTCCCCAACATCAAGACCGTCTCGATGCTATCGAGACTAATTTTATCCTCACTGCCGATACGTTAATACGTGACTGGGCGGTCAGCGATATACAACAGCTTTCAGCTGCACAAGTAGCCGAACTTCAAAGACTGGATCCGGAAGTGATTTTATTTGCGACCGGATCTGGCTTGACTGTTGAACATCAAAAAATCGCCCAATTGTTTATACCGCACCATATTGGTGTTGAGTTTATGGACTTGGGACCAGCCTGCCGTACATTTAACCTTCTCGTAACAGAACAAAGAAAAGTCCTACTGGCAGTTTGTTTTCAATCAGTTTAACTGCTGTCCCGATTACCGCATTCCTCAAAATTGTGACTGATTTTGATATTTCTTTTTTTTTACGATAATCGGCTAAGTAATTGTTTTCATTACCCGCTCATATGCGGGGGCATCGCGTTCGTCTGGTTAGAACTTGACCAGATTTGGCGTTCTTAGGAAAATTCACGGTTACGCAAATACATAAGGCATATCTGGCAAGCTTAACGCTTTGTAATGGAATCCTGATTTAGATCAAGATTTTGCTGCAAAGTAGTGGGGCTGTTTGATGTAAAATTCATGCTGCTTTATCTATAAGTGTGAAGAAAAGGGTCCCGGCTTCAACAAAACAAGAAAGAAGCTGAGAGAGAGTTTTCCAAAGAGAGAAGGTGTGGTCGCTATGCAAGCGGAACAACAGCAGTATAACTATCAGGTGGTCAAGTGGTTCGCCTATATGGCGTGCGTGTACTTGGTCATCGGCACCGGGGTCGGTGTCTATATCGCTTCGGAACTGGCTTGGCCAATTTTGAACTTCGATAACCCATACATTAGTTTCGGACGCTTGCGTCCAGTACATACCAACACCGTTATTTTTGCATTTGGCGGTTCCACCTTAATGGCGACGGCCTTTTACATCGTGCAGCGCACATGTAGCACTCGTTTGTGGAGCGACAAGATGGCTTGGTTCACCTTCTGGGGGTGGAATCTGGTTATTATCGGTGCTTTTATTACTTTGCCTCTTGGTTTGACACAATCAAAAGAATACGCCGAGCTAGAATGGCCTTTAGATATTCTGATTGCTGCGGTCTGGTTGGCGTACACGTTTAATTTCATCATGACCATTTCGATTCGTAAGGTGTCTCATATTTATGTGGCAAACTGGTTCTTCCTTGCCATGATGATCATGATTACTTACCTACATGTTGTTAACAGTTTGGCTATTCCGGTTGAGTTGTTTAAATCCTACTCAATTTTTTCAGGTGTTCAGGATGCGATGATTCAATGGTGGTGGGGTCATAATGCGGTAGGTTTCTTCCTGACTGCGGGCTTCCTTGGCATCATGTATTACTTTGTGCCGAAACAGGCTAACCGCCCAGTATATTCTTACCGTCTATCTGTTATTCACTTCTGGGCATTGATCTTTGGTTATGTATGGCTGGGTGCTCACCACCTTCAGTACACAGCTTTGCCAGACTGGACAGGTTCACTGGGCGCAGCGATTTCTTTGGCGATGATCATTCCTTCCTGGGGTGGTGCTATCAACGGGATGTTCACCTTAAGTGGTGCGTGGGATAAATTGCGTACCGACTATATTTTACGTTTCCTGATTGTGTCTTTGGCGTTTTATGCGATGTCTACTTTCGAAGGCCCAGTGATGGCATCGAAAACAGTGAATGCGTTGTCTCACTATACTGACTGGACAATCGGTCACGTACATTCAGGTGCCTTAGGTTGGGTTGCGATGGTGTCTATTGGTGCCTTGTATCATATGGTTGAGCGTATGTGGGGAACTACCATGTACTCAATTCGTTTGGTCAATCTACATTTCTGGATGGCAACTATCGGCACGGCTGTCTACATCACAGCAATGTGGGTATCAGGCATCATGCAAGGGTTGATGTGGCGTGCGTATGACGATTACGGCAATTTGGCTTATACCTTTGTCGAATCTGTCGCGCAAATGCATCCTTATTATGCAATGCGCGCTGTGGGTGGCCTGATTTTCTTCCTGGGTGCCTGCGTCATGTTATTCAACGTCACGGTCACTATTCGTCGTGCGATCGCCAAACCATCTGTAGAGATGGCAACTGCAGCTAACATTTAAGGAGACTGGAATGTCTGATCATAATTCTAATAAACCAGTTACCTTTCAGGAGAAACTGGAGAAAAATATCTGGGCTCTGGTGTTGGCAACAGCATTGGTAGTATCAGTTGGTGGTATTGTCGAAATCGTTCCTTTGTTTTATTTAGACACCACGTTTGAAGATGATGTATTCCCTGAATATGAAGAACTGAAAGGGGTACGTCCATACACGGCGCTGGAATTAGCAGGCCGTGATATTTATCAGCGTGAAGGTTGCTATTTATGCCATTCACAAATGGTACGACCGTTCCGTGATGAAAAAGACCGTTATGGCCATTATTCCTTAGCCGTTGAGTCTAAGTACGACCATCCTTTCCAATGGGGCTCTAAGCGTACGGGACCTGACTTGGCGCGTGTCGGCGGTAAATACTCTGATGCATGGCAAATCCAACATTTACGTGATCCACGTTCAGTCGTTCCTGAATCTGTCATGCCCGGCTATCCATGGCTGGATAAAGCGACAGTTGATGGCGTAGGTATGGAAAAGCGTTTGCGTGCAATGAAAGCGTTGGGGGTTCCTTATACCGATGAGCAAATCAATGCAGCAGCAGAAACGGTTGAAGGCAAGACCGAAATGCAGGCACTGGTAGCTTATCTACAAGTATTGGGCACCATGGTGAAATTTGAGCCGGGTAGAGATTATCGTGACTAAACTTCAAGAGTATTTTCATACTGACTGGAGTTCAATGTCTGGAACCGACTGGTTCGGTTTGATATTCACCGTAGTCATTTTTCTATTGATGTTAGGTGCCTACATCTGGGTGTTTAATCCAAAGAATAAAGACGAGATTGAATCTCACCGCACCATGCCCCTTGACGACGACGAGAAAAATTCGGAGAAAAAAGATGGCTGATAATAAAAAAAATCCTAATGACGTGCCTGATACTGGTCACGAATGGGACGGCATCAGAGAGTTAGAGAACGAACCACCACGTTGGTGGACCAATGCACTTTACCTGAGCGGTTTGCTCGTGTTGGTGTACTTCATTTTGTATCCTTCATTACCCTTGATTAACGATAGTACTAAGGGCTTGTTGGGATGGACTCAAATTAATGAGTACAAAGAGAACTTAGCTAAAGTTCAAGAAAAGCGAGCGCCATTTGAAGAAAAACTGGCCGCGATGACCGCCGAAGAAATTTTGGCTGATCCCGAAATGCGTAACTATGCCGTTGGCTCAAGTAAAGTTCTTTATGGGGATAACTGTGCGGCTTGTCATGGTACGGGCGGTATTCCTGCTGCAGGTTCTGGCTACCCAATTTTGGCTGATGATGATTGGCTCTATGGTGGTGATGTCAATACGATCGTGGCAACCCTAGCCCAAGGTCGCCAAGGCATGATGATGTCGCATGCAAAAACATTGAAACCAGAAGAAGTTGATGGTCTGGTGAAATTTGTGATGAATGCGGCTGAAGGTAATGCTACTGAGGCAGGATGGAAACTTTTCAATGAGAAAGGTTGTGTCGGTTGTCACGGTGCTGATGGTAAGGGTATTCAGCAGTTAGGCTCTGCCAACCTGACCGATCAAATCTGGCGTTTCTCTGGGGAAGAAGCAGAAATTCGTCACACTATTTTGCATGGTGTGAACGATCCTTCTGATCCACAAACCCGTATCGCGGTGATGCCGTCTTGGAATGAAAAGTTAGCGGTCAAACTGGAAGCCTTACAGTGGGAAGAAGAGCCTGAATACGACGGTACGGAAACAGAACGTCTGACTGAAACAGAAATCAAGAAGCTGGCAGTGTATGTTCACCAGTTTGGTGGTGGTGAAACCCTAGAATAGAGATGGCAAATAAGCTGTACCAAGTTTCACTGAATCAATAAAATCAAAGGATTAAGTTATGGGGTTTGATGCCGTTGTTATCGGTTCTATTGCTAGCGTTGTGATATGCATCGTCGTTGTGGCGGTGATTGTCTATAACATAGTAAAAAATATGGATGATAAATCACAAGACTGATTGTCAGTGTTTTCATCCAAAAAAAGCCGACACACGTCGGCTTTTTTTATCACCACGGTATAAAGGCATAGTGCCTATAACGTACGTCGAAAGCAGCCTTATTTGGCCTATTTAACGGGACTGAGCATGAGTGAAGAGCAATCTAGTAGTGTGATCGATACCTCTGCTATTTACGACGAAGTCTCCGACTGGCACATTAATGCGGGTGGCGAAAAGGTCGTAGCCAAGCGTCTGAAAGGCCGCTTTAGGAATCTGAAATGGCTTGGCATGTCGATTTGGTCGATCTTCTTTATCGGTCCTTATCTGCGTTGGGATGGCCAGCAAGCCATCTTGTTTGATATTCCCAATCGCCAATTCAACCTGTTCGAACTCACCGTCTTTCCCCAAGACATCTGGATGTTATCGTTAACGCTACTGTTTTTTGCCATCTTACTGGCCGCGGTGACCAGTGTCGCCGGACGCGTGTTTTGTGGCTACTTTTGCTTCCAGACCGTCTGGACCGATATCTACACCTATATTGAAACCAGGTTTGAAGGCGACACCCCGCAAAAAGCCCATAAATTCAAACAAGCCCCATGGAGCATCGACAAACTCTGGCGTGTTAGTGCCAAACACAGCCTATGGATAGCCATCGCCTTACTCACCGGTATCTCCTTTGCCGCCTGGTTTACCGATGCCTTCGCACTGTGGGGTGACATCTTCACCTTGCAAGCCCCGTTGCCTGTGTGGATATCCATGGCCACCTTTGGCATATTCACCTATGTCTTTGCCGGCTTTATGCGCGAACAAGTCTGCTTCTGGCTATGCCCCTATGCCCGCCTGCAAGGCGTTATGTATGACCAGGACACCGTCTTACCTGCCTATGATGCTGAACGTGGTGAACCTCGCGGTAAACTCAAAAAAGGTCAGGTGGATACCAGCAAAGGCAGCTGCATTGACTGCAAAGTCTGCGTGGCTGTCTGTCCGACCGGTATAGATATCCGTAAAGGCCAACAAGAAGGCTGTATTACCTGTGGCATGTGCATTGATGCCTGTGACAGCATCATGGACAAAACCGACCAGCCACGCGGACTTATCCGTTATGCCTCGTATAAGGAACTGCATCACGATGCCAACCTCTTACCCTTATACAAACGGCCGCGCGTGATTATTTACAGCGTTATCTTACTCACTGCTCTGGCCGGCATAATGTATGGTTTTGCCACCCTGTCACCGACCGAATTTAAAGTTATCCATAACCGTCAGCCATTGTTCGTTAAACTCAGTGATGGGTCGATACAAAACAAATACACGCTGAAGCTGCTGAATAAAACCCAACAAGCGATAGAAGTGCGTTATCAGTTGAGTGGTCTTGAGGGCGCGACCTTGCATGGTATGAATGACCAAATCACCGTGGAGCCGGGTAAAGTCGTGCCGTTGACGGCGTTGGTGCGCGTTCATGCAGAGGATATTAACAAAGCCTTAACCTCGATTGAGTTCAAGGCGAATGTGATCAATAACCCGGAGATCTCCACTGTTTATGAGAGTATCTTTATGGGGCCTAAGTAAATGAGGAACAGCATGAAAATTTCACAAGAAAACCCGCAGGCTTTGCGTAACCCTTGGGTGTTAGGCATGTTGGTATTTTTGGTTGTATTTCTGACAGCCAATGCTGTTTTTATCTATTTGGCATTTAAATCGCCACCGAATCTTGTGGTTGAAGATTTCTATGAGCGTGGTGAAGCTTACGAGAAAACACGTGAAAGAATCGAGAAAGAAAAAGCACTAGGCTGGTCTGGCATGATGATGGTACCAACGACGTCACGTGTGAACCAAAAACAAACCTACGAAGCATTAATTACCGGTAAAAACTCAGCGGGTTTGTTGCTCGATTCCGTGACTTTATTTGCATACAGGCCCTCAGATGCCGATGCGGACTTTCAAGTCGAGATGCAAAAGTCTGGTCACGGTAGCTATGTTGCTGACATTAGTTTTGATTTGCCAGGCACGTGGGACATTATTGTGGAAGCGAAACGCGGCGAGGATGAGTTTGTTGTCACACGACGTATAAGAATTGATCCATAACTTTTTTGCTTAAGTTGATCGTTTCAATGTCACCAATTTGGCCGAATTAGTTTTGTCTGAATCCTGTTATCACTGTGGTTTGCCTGTCGATGTTGTAGGTGAATTCACTGCAACGGTTGCTGAAGAGCAGCGCGAGTTTTGCTGTCATGGCTGTTTGTCCGTTTGTCAGACGATATACGCTGCAGGCCTTCAAAGCTTTTATAACAAAACACCTGAAGGCGAAAAGCTAGCCCCGCCGCCGGAAATGCCTGCTGAACTGACCACCTACGATTTGGATGATGTGCAGGCTGAATATCTCGACACCAGTCGATCTCATCGCACTATTCATCTTTTAGTTGAGGGGATTCATTGTGCTGCCTGTGTTTGGCTGATTGAACATGCATTGTCAAAACAAACCGGTGTGATCCAAGCTGACGTTAATCTGACAGCAAAACGGCTTCAACTACGTTGGGATAATGCCCAAGTAAAATTATCGCAGTTGCTGCAAAAGCTTGCTGAAATTGGCTACTCAGCTGTGCCCTTTGATCCAGAAACTGCCGAGGGGGCGTTAGCCAAACGTCACCGTGGTTTGTTATATCGCATGGCATTTGCTGGCTTTGCCATGATGAATATGATGTGGATCTCCATCGCCTTATATAGTGGGGCAGACGAGGGGGCATTTCGTAGCTGGTTCCATTGGATAGGCTTGCTGATTGCCACGCCTACCTTGCTGTACTCCGGCTACCCCTTTATCCGAAATGGCTTGATCGGTTTACGCCGCCGCTATTTGACAATGGATCTGCCAATCGCAATTGGTGCCACATCGACGTATATCTATTCGTGTTATGTCACCTTGACACAATCGGCTAGCGGCCATGTTTACTTTGATACGGTTGTGAACTTTCTATTTGTGATTTTGGTGGGGCGTTACTTAGAAGCTATATCTAAAAGACAGGCCTTATCTGCTACGCGAAGACTGCTTGAGTTACAGCCTAAGTTCGCAACATTAGTGGAGGGTGAACATAGCCGTGTTGTACCAATCCGCAGTGTGCAGATAGGGGACCTGTTATTAGTTAAACCGGGAGAAAAAGTCCCTGTGGATGGTGTGATTGAGCAAGGGCAAAGTGCTGTTGATGAGTCGATGTTAACCGGTGAATCGCTTCCCATTGCCAAGCATGATGGTGAACGGGTTGTTGCTGGTAGTATCAATGGTGAGGGGGCATTCCGAGTTCGTGCTGAAAAAGTACTGCGTAATACCGCATTAGCAAAAATTGTCACGTTAATGGATGATGCGCAGGCTTCAAAAGCGCCTATTCAAACCACGGCAGACAAAATTGTACCTTGGTTTGTCTTAGCCACACTCACGTTGGCCTCGCTGACGTTTATTTACTGGTCACAGTTTGATTTTGAAACGGCGTTATTAGCTGCCACCTCAGTACTCGTTGTCACCTGTCCATGTGCTTTTGGTTTGGCCACGCCGATGTCGGTTGCAGTTGCTACCGGCATCGGCGCGAACCGAGGTGTGCTGATTAAGCAAGGCGAAGCCTTGGAGCAATTATCACAAGTCACCCATTTTGTATTTGATAAAACGGGTACCTTGACCGAAGGTCGGCTGCAGGTCGCCTCAATTCAGTGCTTTGGCGATATGACTGAGGCGACCTTATTACAGTTGGCGGCCTCAGTAGAGCAGTACTCAGAGCATGGTATTGCCACAGCTATCTGTGAGGCAGCCAAAACGAAGTCACTTCGGCCGTTGTCCATTAGCAATTTTCAGTCAACGCCGGGTAAAGGGGTGATGAGTTCGGTTGAACAAGACACCGTATATGTCGGGACGCTTGCATGGTTACACAGTCTGGGTATCAAGCTGCCTACGCAGTATCAGCCAATGCTGAACCAACTTGAAACTGATGGTATTAGCTGTGTGTTAATTGCCGTTAATGGACGTATTGAAGGTATGTTAGGGCTTGTTGACAGTTTGCGGTCGGATGCCACAGAAACCGTTCAGCAATTGCTGAATGCGGGGGTGAAAGTAACGGTGTTGAGTGGAGATAAGAAAGCTGTGGTCAATGCCGTCACCGCCTGTCTCGGCGATGTGACACGACAAGCCGAAGTGTTACCGAAAGATAAATCTGATGTGATACGTGCTCTGCAGCAGTCTGGTGATATCGTTGCTATGGTTGGTGATGGTATCAATGATTCGCCTGCTTTGATTCAGGCTGATGTCGGGATTGCCATGGCATCGGGTACCGATGTGTCTGTTGAAAGTGCTGATGTTGTGTTATCGCACCAAATGTTGAGTAAAGTGGCTGAAGCACGACTGCTTGCTGCTCGAACGTTACGAACCATCAGACAGAATATTGTACTATCGATTAGTTACAACGTTATCATGGTACCCCTAGCCATGATGGCTTTGGTGAGTCCACTCGTGGCTGCGATAACGATGCCGTTGAGCTCATTATTGGTGATTGCTAACGCAGCCAGAATTGGTCGACACTTCAAACAGCAAGTAAATTAAGCTAAGCCACTAAGTATACGAATCTTAATGAGGGTGTTATGGAAGTCATATACGGTTTATTGCCAGGCATGCTTTTACTCGGCATTATTGGTGTAGCGGTATTTTTCTGGGCCGTTCGTAATGGGCAATATGATGATATGGATGGTGCAGCGAATCGCGTGCTAATGGATGACGATGATGATCCAACACACGCTAAGACAAAACAATCAGAAACAGCTGCCGATAACGAAGATACTAGCCAATAATGTCAAACCATTGAGGTAAGACGATAAGGGAATGTCGTATCAGGGGACACACCATGATTAAAAACTGGAGCATCAAATTTCTGCTCCTGTTCTGGGCAACCATCACCGTCGTTGTTGTGCTGGTGATGGCTCTAATGGCTAATTACGCCAATAGTCTCACCTCTTCAACGCAGCATGTTTTTTCAGACAAGCTGTTACCACTCCATAACAGCAGCCGTGAACTGAGTACAACTGCCTCGTCTTTAATCAGTAGACAAAAACAATTCTTAGCCACGGACTCAATACGGGCGATTGAACAATTTACTCAGCGTAGCTTATGGGAACAGGCCTTTCATCAGAATTGGCTGCGCTTGTCCGCAATCTTTAGTCATGATGCCGACAATGCCACATTAATTAACAGTCTGTTTAGCTACTATCAGGACTTTTTGAGTTTGGATAGTGAGCTCTATCAGCTAAAAAAAGATGGATTGCTGCTGAAAACGGAGTTGAAGCAATACCGTGATGATGTTGATTTTCAGGCAAAGGCTATCAGACAACAGCTCGATGAGATAGAACAACGACTGCATCGTGAAAACTTATTGTCGGTCATTAGGCAGACGTTCGCGATTCGTGCTGATCTCTATCAGTTGGAAGCACTGATTACAGAGACATTTTTAACATCCAATAGCGAACAGTTAGAGGCATTGCTTGAGCACAGACAACAGCCGCTTAAGACAAACATTCAATCAGATCTGAGCGCGTTAGAACGTCGTTTGGCTGGTCTTCCTGCCCTTGAAAAGCAAGTGGCTGCGATGAACAACGACATGCAAACTTTTTACGCACTGATATTTGACGAGGCAAGGCTTTACAAACTGCATCAGCAACGATTACTAAACCACGCTTTGCTAGAACAAGGCGAAGAGTCGGCAATGGCCGTGATGTCAGTATTGAACGACAAAATTGTGTTGTTGAATGACAGCGTGGATCAGCAGACCTATCAGGCCGTTGCAAAAAATGTGCAGTTAGCGGATAGGACACGTTGGCAAATTGTCATTCTAGGCGGCTTGATAACAGTCGGGATGATTTTGTTTGCCTTATTTTTGTTCAGTCGCATTAGTAAGCCGCTGCATAAGATTCGTGAATCGATGCATGATCTGTCGGCAGGCCGGTTTGAGACACACATCGAGCAACATCAATCACATAATGAAGTATTGAGACTGGCGAAAGATTTTACATTTTTTGCCGGTAATACCGAGCAACTGATCACAGAGCTTGCTCAGGCTAAGGAGTCATTAGAAAACCGTGAACAACATATCCTGGCCATATTGAATGGCGTGCCGGAGGCTATTCTGACTTTGGATGTGAACGGGAAAATTGAGCAAACCAATCCAGCGGCAGAAAGGATCTTTCATGCCACGGAAAATGCGCTAGTGGGTGAAAACATTTCTCGCTTTTTTGCTCACTCAGAGACCGTAACAAGCTTTAATGACATCATTGAGCAAGCAGCCGAAGGGAAGGAGTTTGACGGACAGCGATATGATGGCTCTGACGTATCAATGGTTTTATCATTAAGCCAAATCCGTGCAGCAAAGGGTGAGGTCTGGGTGTGTGTGATTACGGATATTTCCACCAGAAAACGCACTGAACTCCAGCTGCAACAGACGACCACCGAGTTAAATGCAATATTGGACAATGCGATGGTGGGCATTGCTTTTCTACGCGATCGACAGTTTGTTCGTGTCAATGAAAAGTTTGAGGAGTTATTTGGCTACACGCGAGATGATATTGAAGGCCAGAGTGTCCAATGTTTGTATCTCAACGAAGATGCCTATCTGCAGTTTGGCGAAGAAGCCTATCACCAATTAACATCAGGCGATAATTATGAAGCGCAGCTTGAAATGGTGCGTAAAGATGGACAAGTTTTCTGGTGTGGCATTTCGGGTAAAGCGATTGATGCGGGAAGCCCAAAAGCAGGGACGATCTGGTTGTTTGAGGACATTACCATACAGCGCCAGAATGAAGAGCACCTGACACGTTTAGCGAGTATTGATGGCTTGACGGGCTTGCCTAACCGGGCTGTGTTTACCGATCGTGTCGAACATGCGATTCACAAATCAATGCGTAATTCGGGCAGGTTAGCGGTATTTTTTCTCGATCTGGATCACTTCAAACACATTAACGATTCTTTGGGGCATAAAGCGGGCGATATCCTATTAACGGAAGTCGCTGGCCGAATCAAGGCGTGCGTACGTGAAGGTGACACCGTTGCGCGTTTAGGGGGGGATGAATTTACCTTACTGCTTGAAGATGTTCGGTCAGCAGAATATGTCGGCAAAGTGGCAGAGAAAGTCATTAAGTCCATGACACAGCCGTATCAAATAGAAAATACAGAAGTTAATATTAGCCCGAGTATAGGGATTAGCCTTTATCCTGCTGATGGTCGTGATGTCGATATGCTGGTACGCAATGCGGATGCAGCCATGTACCACGCTAAAAAAGTGGGACGCAATAATTTCCAGTTTTATTCTGCCGAAATGAATGCCGAGGCGGCGAAGAGACTTGCCATGGAAACGGCCTTACGGCGTGTTGTTGAGCAGCAAGATCTGCATTTGCATTACCAACCCCAGGTCAACCTACAGACAGGGAAACTGGTCGGTGCTGAAGTGTTACTTCGATGGCAGAGTGAACAGTGGGGGAATGTTTCACCGGCTGAATTTGTACCGATGCTGGAAGATACTGGAATGATAACGCAGGTGGGTGAGTGGATTCTAAGGCAAGCTTGCGCGACTTATTTAGAGTGGTCAGAGCGTTTACCGGACAACTTTATGATGGCGGTTAACTTATCGGGCAGACAGTTCAAAGGGGGCTCTCTGGCGGCCTTTATTCGTCGGCTTTTAGATGAGACGGGCATGCCAGCGGCGCATCTGGAGCTAGAAATTACCGAAAGCATGTTAATGGATGATACCGAGTTGGCGACAATTACCTTAGCCGAGTTAAGCGCCATGAATATCAGTCTGGCGATTGATGATTTTGGTACCGGCTATTCCTCGTTGTCATATCTAAAACAGTTTCCGTTAAATGTACTCAAGATTGACAGTAGCTTTGTGCGGGATGTGACCAGTGATAAAGATGATGCGGCCATTGTTGATGCGATTATGGCGATGTCAAATAGCTTAGGATTGAAAGTGGTAGCAGAAGGGGTAGAAACGGCTGAACAGCGTCAATATTTACTTCGTCATGATTGTCGTTTAGCGCAGGGTTTTTTGTTTAGTAAAGCAGTTGATAAGGACAAATTTTCTACTTTAATTGATCAGGCGACGTTGATTTAGCGCGATAAATCAGCACGGTTTTCTCTTTTTCAGAAAAGTTTACCGTCAGCATAGCGCTTGTGTAGTGCCAACTGTTAATGGTGACACCGTCGGGATCGGTGGTTTGCTGTTTCGTGTCAGGCTCACCAAATCGGGACATAATCATCGTTTCATCAAGTCGAACTGTTGGAATATACGTGATAGCGTTGACAGGCGTCTTCAATAGCGCGATTCGGTCGACTTCAGCAATGTCATGTTGGTACGCACCGCTAGGTTGTAACTTCCCGGAGGTGGCTCTTTTCAACATTGTTTCAAGTTGCTCTGCTTTTACATCTAAATTTAAAACCAGTTTCGCAGATAAGCCACTCAGATTAATACTATTAAAAAAGGCTTCGACACTCAGACTGTTATTGGGATCCCGAAAAATAGCTGTTTCACCAAATGTGCCCAATGTTTCTTGTGCTGTTTTGTATGTGGTGTTCGCAAGGTGAATGCCTAATACCTGAACATTGCCATCAGGCATGATAGTGACTTCCCATGGCTTAGCGGCAGGTGGCTGTGGTGATGGAATAAACAACATCGCTGCTATAGCGCCAATGACCAGAATCAGCCCAATAATGAAATTTCTCAGTGTTCGCATGAATCAATCCAGATTAAGAGCGGTTTTTATTTGTCTGTAACCAAAACGTGACAGGGCCATCATTGGTGAGGCTAACCTGCATATCTGCTCCAAAATGGCCTGCAGCGGTGTTGGGATGGGAAAGCTTGGCTTGCTTGACCATGTATTCAAATAAATCATTGGCCTGTTGCGGGGGCGCAGCAGGAGTAAAACTCGGACGAGAACCTTTTCGTGTATCTGCCGGTAAGGTGAATTGCGGGACGAGCAATAAGCCGCCGTGGATATCGTGTAATGATAAGTTCATTTTGTCAGCATCATCAGCAAACACGCGGTAGTTCAATAGCTTATTTAGTAATGTATCTGCATCGTGTGGTTGATCGTCTTTTTCTACCCCGAGCAACACTAATAAGCCTTGTTGGATTTCTGCGACACGTTTGTCGTCAACATGGACTTCTGCATGTGTAACGCGTTGTAAGAGGGCGATCATGTCAGTGCCTCAGCGAGGTTATCTGTCGCGCCTACCAACGCTTCAATCATTGCGGGTTCGCCGGCTGCATGACCGGCAAGGGGCAAAATATCTAAGGTAATATCTGGCCATGCTTGTTTTAGTTCCCACGATTGCTGCATGGGACAGACGATATCGTAGCGACCGTGAACCACCTGTGTCGGAATCGATTTAATCGCATCCAAGTCAGCCAACAGCGGTCGATCGCTAATAAAGCATTCATTCAAGGCATAATGAAGTTGCACCCGAGAGTGTGCCAGCGGCCCCGGCTCTTGTGTTAAATCAGGTTGGTATTCTTCATCTCGTAACATGACGATGGTGCCTTCCCACACGTTGAGTCTTTGCGCCGCTGAGTTTTGAACGGCTTGGTCGTCGTCAGTGAGTTTGTCGAAATAGGCTTGCAACGGCCTTTTCCTCTCGGCTTCAGGCAGCTCAGCAACCAACGCTTGCCAAGCATCAGGAAACAACCTTGATGCGCCACCTTCAGCGTAAACCCAATCAATATCCTGCTGACGGCCCAAGAAGGTACCGCGTAAAATCATCGACAGAACAGTGTTGGCATGATCCCGAGCATAGGCTATTGCCAGTGTCGCTCCCCAGGAACCACCAAATAACACCCACTGATCAATGTTCAAGGTGTCGCGGATATACTCCATATCTGCGATTAAAAATGGAGTGCTGTTATTTTCCAGTTCGCCACTGGGTAAAGAACGCCCGCAGCCCCGCTGATCAAATAATATGATGCGATATTTCTCCGGGTCAAAATAACGGCGGTGTTGAGGTCGGCATCCCGAGCCTGGGCCGCCATGCAAAAAGACTACTGGAAGACCATTCGGATTACCGCATTCTTCAACATAGATCTGATGTCGTCCGCCATGACTGAGCTTTTCTCTGGAGAATAGATGCGTCTGGTAAGGTTCAATATCGGGATAAAGTGACAACATAAAAAAACCGTTAGTAATTATCGGCCTGAACTATATCACGAGCAGAGAGAGTTGATGAGGGCTGTGCAAAGGCAATGTCGAAAAGCAGAATAGTTTTATTCGCTAAAATAAAGCGCTGCAAACGATGGTAATTATCCTTATATTGCGAGAAAATATAAGGTTTACACAATGAGCTTGTTGCACAGCACTGTGCATAAGCACGTAAACCAGTCGAGACAAAACGGCTAAATGATAATCAAGGCTAGACTAAAACAATGAACCTGCATGAATTTCAGGCGAAACAATTATTTAACCGTTACGGTGTGCCTACCCCACAAGGGCAAGTGGTAACCGAAGCTGCCCAAGCAAGACAAGCCGCTGAATTGCTGGCTGGCGAACGCTGGGTAGTCAAAGCCCAAGTGCATACAGGGGGGCGCGGTAAAGCGGGTGGCGTTAAAGTTGTGAATCAGCTGGATGAGGTCGAAACAGCGGCCAGCGCAATGCTGGGGCAACACCTTGTTACGCATCAAACCACAGCTGAAGGCTTACCCATTCATCAAGTGTTAGTTGAAAAACCAACGGATATAGCGCGGGAAATTTATCTAGCCGTACTGCTTGATCGTAGCAGCCAACGCATTGTGTTTATGATTTCAGCACAAGGCGGTATGGACATTGAAGCGGTTGCCGAAGAAAGCCCTGAAGCTATACTTAATCTTTATGTTGACCCTATCGTTGGTTTGCAAGGTTATCAGTGTCGTCGTGCAGGCTTCTTTTTAGGCCTGACAGGGGCAGCATTCAAGCAATTACAACAGGTAATGCAAAGCCTCTATCAATTATTCACTGAAAATGATGCCAGTCTTGTTGAAATTAATCCCTTAGTTGTAACTGGAGAAGGTGATTTATTGGCTGTGGATGCCAAAATTAACCTCGATGATAACGGCTTATTCCGCCATGCGGATTTGGCTGAGATGTTTGATCCCACGCAGGAAGATGATGCTGAAGTCATCGCGCGTGAATATGGACTGAACTACATTTCTCTGGACGGTAATGTTGCCTGCATGGTGAATGGCGCCGGTCTGGCTATGGCAACGATGGACTTGATTCAAAAAGAAGGTGGTGAACCGGCGAACTTCCTTGATGTGGGGGGCGGCACGACGGCCGATCGCGTGGCAGAAGCATTCAAGCTGATTTTATCGGATACCAAGGTGAAGTCTATTCTGGTTAATATTTTTGGTGGCATTGTTCGTTGTGACTTAATTGCTGAAGGCATCATTCAGGCAGCAAAAGAGGTCGATCTGACACTGCCCGTAGTGGTGCGCCTAGAAGGCACTAATGCCGAGCAGGGCCGTGAGTTATTGGCCAATAGCCAGATGAGTATTTATGCGGCACAGGATTTAACCGATGCTGCTAGAAAAGCGGTTGCTGCTGCCCAGGAGTCAAATACATGAGCATTCTTGTTAACCGTGAAACCAAAGTGATTTGTCAGGGCTTTACCGGCAAACAAGGTACCTTTCATTCTGAGCAAGCGATTGCCTATGGCACTCAGTTTGTGGGCGGGGTGACACCCGGTAAAGGTGGCCAGCGACACCTAGATAGGCCTGTGTTTAATACTGTGCATGAAGCCGTCGCGGAAACAGGTGCTGATGCGACGATGATATACGTTCCTGCGGCGTTTGCGGCTGATGCCATTCTGGAAGCTGCAGATGCTGGCATCAAGGTCATTGCATGCATCACCGAAGGTATTCCTGTACAGGATATGCTGCGTGTGAAACATGCCCTGAATGGCAAAGATGTGTATTTGATTGGCCCGAACTGCCCGGGTTTGATCACGCCAGGTGAGTGCAAAATTGGCATTATGCCAGGGGTGATTCATCAGCCGGGTAAAATCGGAATTGTTTCGCGCTCAGGCACATTGACTTACGAAGCGGTTCATCAGACGACACAGAATGGTTTAGGCCAAAGTACCTGTGTCGGTATCGGCGGTGATCCGATTCATGGCATGAACTTTATCGAATGTCTGGAAATGTTTGAAAACGATCCTCAAACCGAGGGTATTGTCATGGTGGGCGAAATCGGTGGGCACGCAGAAGAAGATGCGGCAGCTTATATTCAGCAACATGTGACGAAACCCGTTGTAGCCTATATCGCAGGTTTGACGGCTCCTCCAGGTAAACGTATGGGGCATGCTGGCGCTATTATTAGCGGTGGAACCGGCACGGCTGAAGCTAAATTGACTGCTTTAGAAAGCGCTGGCGCAAAAATTGCCCGCTCACCGGCTGAAATCGGTGATTGTATGCTAGCAGCGATGGAAGCCAGATAGGTGAACGATGTAACTCTGGTCATGGGGCAAATCAATCCTGTGGTTGGGGATGTGGCTGGCAATGTCGTCAAAATTATTACCTCAGCACACCAGGCACGTGATCAGTTCGGTGCCGATTTGGTTGTTTTTCCCGAGTTAACCTTAACGGGCTATCCACCAGAAGATTTATTGCTCAGACCGGGGCTACTAAAGCGTGTAAATAAAGCACTGGACACATTACAAAAGCATGTAGAGGGTGTTGCCATCATCATTGGACATCCTGATGGGGAGGTTCGTAAGGAGCTGTATAACGCGGCGTCAATGATTGTTGATGGTAACCGTGTTGCTACTTACTTCAAACATAAGCTGCCTAACTACAGTGTGTTTGATGAGAAGCGTTATTTTGTCGAAGGCAAAGAAGCGTGTGTCGTTGATTTCAAAGGCATTCGATTTGGCCTGACTTTGTGTGAAGATATCTGGTTTACTGAGCCCGCTTGCCAGGCTGCTGATGCCGGTGCTGAGATACTCATTAACCTCAATGCATCACCTTACCGTATGGGCAAGTGGCAATTGCGCGAAGCCGAAGTTAAAAAGCGTGTTTTGGAGACTGGCTTGCCCGTTGTTTACGTGAATCAAGTGGGTGGTCAAGACGAGTTAGTATTCGATGGCTGCTCGTTTGCCTTAGATCACCGCGGTGAAAAAGTCGCCCGTGCCCCTGCCTTTGAAAGTGGCTTGTATCCTTTAACCGTTAACCGTAGTGAAAACGGTATCGTGCAAATACATGGGCAAATGGCAATAAAAGAAAACGAACACGCCATGATTTATAAAGCACTGACGACGGGCTTACGTGATTACATCGAAAAAAACCACTTTCCCGGGGTGGTAATCGGTTTATCAGGCGGTATCGATTCAGCATTAACATTGGCCTTGGCTGTTGATGCGATTGGCGCCGAGAAAGTCCATGCGGTCATGATGCCTACTCGCTATACCGCACAAATCAGTCTTGATGATGCTAAAGCAATGGCTGATGGATTAGGTGTCCACTACAGTGTCATGTCAATTGAACCGGTATTTGAGTCTTTTCTGACAACATTATCTGATCAATTTACCGGTTTACCTGTCGATACCACTGAAGAAAATATTCAGGCACGTTGTCGCGGTATTATTCTTATGGCGCTATCAAACAAGACCGGTTCGATGGTGTTAGCGACGGGTAATAAAAGTGAAATGGCCGTTGGTTATTCGACATTGTATGGGGATATGGCTGGCGGCTACTCACCATTGAAAGATGTATATAAAACGATGGTGTATCAGCTTAGTCATTATCGCAATACACGCTCCATGGTAATTCCAGAACGCATCATTACGCGACCGCCATCGGCAGAACTCGCTGCCGATCAGTTAGATCAAGATAGTCTGCCGCCTTATGAGCTTTTGGATAAAATTTTAGAACGGTACATTGCGGATGATAGCTGCTTTGAAGACTTGGTTGCTGAAGGCTATGATGCCGAAGTGGTTGCAAGGGTGATCAAAATGGTAGATCGTAACGAATATAAACGACGTCAGGCACCGCCAGGTATTCGTATTAGTAGTCGTGCATTTGGACGCGACCGACGATATCCGATTACGTCAGGTTACACTGTTACTTCAACTATAGAGTAAGGAAATGCGATGAAGAAAATTGAAGCGATTATCAAACCTTTTAAACTCGATGATGTTCGTCAGGCTTTGTCGGAAATCGGTGTTACTGGGATGACGGTAACCGAGGTCAAAGGCTTTGGTCGCCAAAAGGGGCATACCGAATTCTATCGGGGTGCTGAATATGTCGTTGATTTTCTGCCTAAGGTTAAACTCGAGATTGTGGTGTCTGATGATGTCGTTGACTCGGTCATTGAGAGCATCACACAGGCTGCACACACAGGTCGTATTGGCGACGGTAAGATTTTTGTGACATCACTGGAGCGTGCGATTCGAATCCGCACCAGTGAAGAAGGCGACGAAGCCATTTAAAATAAAAAAGGCCGCTTAGCGGCCTTTTCTTTATTGAACGTTTGTTTGACTTACTTCCGCCACACCTGGATGACCGGGGTAGTTCAATTCCAGCACGCGCAAAGCATCTTGCGACAAGTCGTGCATATCCAATACCTTATACGCTTTTGCCATGACCACTAATGCTTCCGGCATGGATGGCGTACGCGGGTAATTTTCCAATACATATTTACCGCGGTTTGCTGCTGCAATGTAAGAGCCGCGACGCATGTAGTAGTTTGCTACGTTAACTTCGTGCTGTGCGAGACGGTTACGCAAGTAGACAATGCGTTGTGTAGAGTCTTCTGCATATCGGCTTTGAGGAAACCGGGTGACCAGCGTTTTAAAGTCGCGCAGGGCATCTTCGGCGGCACCGGGATCACGTTGAGACTCGTCGCGCGGGATATATTTTTCAAAGAAACCAATATCTCTGTGGAAACTTGTTAAGCCACGTAAGTAGATGGCGTAGTCGATATTGGGGTTGAGCGGATAAACGCGCATGAAGCGATCAAGTGTCGCGATAGCCGTCTCTGGATCATCATTCTTATAGTGTGCGTATGCTGACTCAAGCAATGCTTGTTGAGCATATTCACCAAACGGAAATCGTGCTTCTAATTGTTCATAGTAAGTGATGGCTGTCTCATAGTCGCCAAGCGTCAATGCGGCGTTGGCTTCGGAGTATACGCGTTCTACTGTCCAGCTTTCATCCGCTTTAATTTCTTCTTTTTTAAAAAAAGAGCAACCAGAAAGGGATAACGTGGTCAGAGAGATAATTAGCAGGAGATAATATTTTTTCATCGGCTTAGATTACGCTAGCTACATATTTGAGGTAAAGGCTGATCTTAGCCCTTTTTGTGTGTCAAAGCACGTTTTTACTAATTAACAAACATCACTTGATAGTGCGATCCAGTACAATAGCGAGTTTGAATGTCTAAACAGGAATATTCCATGCCTCGTCGTCTGCTGTCTATTGCGGTTGGCCTTATCTTATCGGCACCGCTTGCTGCCACAACCTTTGAAATGACGGATCCCAATGCTGCTGTCATCGGACACAACATGGTTGTATACAGTCGTTCAGAAGATACGTTGCTCGATATCGGCCGTCAATTTGACTTGGGTTATCGTGATATTACCGATGCCAACCCCGGGGTTGATGCTTGGCTACCAGGTGAAGGCACGCGCGTTGTAGTGCCAACCCGCTTTATTTTGCCCGATGCGCCACGTGAAGGCATTGTTATCAATATTGCCGAGATGCGTCTTTATTATTATCCGAAAACAGCAAAAGACAGCTTGCAGCAAGTTGTTACGCATCCTATCGGTATTGGCCGTGAAGGCTGGGCCACCCCCTTAGGAAAAACGCGGATCACCAATAAAGTGAAAAATCCGACGTGGACGCCGCCTGAGTCGATTCGTAAGGAACACTTGGAAAATGGTGATCCATTGCCAAAAGTGGTGCCAGCTGGTCCAGATAACCCACTAGGTGCATATAAGATGAACTTATCGATGCCGGGGTATTTATTACACGGCACCAATAAGCCGTTTGGGGTTGGGCTTCGCGTTAGTCACGGCTGTATTCGATTGTATCCAGAAGATATTGAACACTTATTTCATCTTACGCCCAGCAATACCGGTGTCGAAATTTTGTATCAGCCGCATAAAGCAGGGCTGAGGAATGGGCAGTTATATTTGGAAGCACACAGACAGCATAAAGATGTTGATGTGCGAGAAGGTAATAACATGACGCCAATGGTGAAAGCTATTTTGACTGCACAAGATAGTTTGGTGTCTGATGAACAGTGGCCACTCGCAGAAGATATCGTGCGCGATCAGAAAGGTGTGGTGATACCTGTTGGCCAGAAGCAATTGGATATTGTGGAAAACTTATGGTTTTTACATGCTGGCGTCAATAAACAAGCCGTGAGCAAAATGCGCCAAGCCATTATTACTTTACAGCTCGATGATTTATTTTGGCCTGTGCGCTCTGGCCCCAAAGAAGAAACCTTAATTGGTCCGTTTAATACGCGTGAAGAGGCCGATATTATGGGCAAAGAGGTCGCTGCGGTGGCAGGTACACCGGTTTGGACAGTGCAGGTATCGAGTGATGCTTTATAAATGCACTGTTAAATTTTAGATAAAAAAAAGCCGGAACAAATGTTCCGGCTTTTTTGCATGTGGCAAGAAGAATTATTTGCTCATTGCTTTTTCAAACATACGGTCGATTTTTGCACAGCATTCTTCGACTGTTGCTTGTGCTTCATCAGCAGATTTCTGGGCGTTCATCGCAGCCAGTTCTGCATCTGTAGCAGTACGTTGCGCTGTATCAGCAGTGCTTTGAGCATTGCGTGCAGCTACCAGTGCAGAATCAGCGGTTGATTGAGCAGATTCAACAGAGGCTTTCAACGCTTCCATTTCAGCTGTGTTGGCACAAGCGGTCAACAGAGCCAAAGGCAGGATTACAGCACTCAGTTTTGCTAATGGTTTCATATTATTCTCCTTAAAAGTACCAGTTATATAATTGGCGTGGGTATTATATTGCTAATTTATTAATTCGCAACATAAATCATAAGCTAGCAAGAATTATTTTTTATGTCTATTAAACCTCAATAAAAATGCGAACTCTATCGATAAAGCTACATCCCTAATAGCAAATACTTGTTATAATCTTCTTTTTTTAGATGAACGCAATTATTACAACGCGATTTCATCACGCTCAATCTGCTCTGGAAAAATTTGTCTATGCACCCAATGCTGAATATCGCGATTCGGGCAGCCCGTAATGCTGGCAGCCTGATCATGCGATCATTGCAACATGTTGAACACCTTGAAGTGACCACGAAAGGACGTAACGATTATGTCTCGGACGTTGATCATTTGGTTGAACAAGAAATCATTACGGTTATCAAGAAAGCCTACCCAGACCACGCCATTATGGCCGAGGAATCGGGTAACAGCGGAACAAATGATACGGTTTGGATTATTGACCCCATTGATGGCACTACCAATTATTTACACGGATTCCCGCATTATTGCGTTTCCATCGCAGTCCGGGTCAGAGGGCGTGTAGAACATGCAGTTATCTACGACCCGCGTCGTGATGAGCTGTTCACGGCCAGTCGCGGAGAAGGCGCCAAATTAAACGATCATCGTCTGCGTGTGACAAAACGTCGCGAACTCAACGGTGCATTGCTTGCCACTGGTTTTCCATTCAAATTCCCGCAACACCACGAACGCTACTTAGCTAGCTTTAGTGCTGTATTTCCGCATGTGGCAGATATTCGGCGTGCAGGATCGGCCGCATTAGACTTGGCCTATGTGGCGGCAGGTCGTCTCGATGGCTATTGGGAAATTGGTTTGCAAAACTGGGATTTGGCAGCCGGCTTGTTATTGGTGGAAGAGGCTGGTGGTTTAGTCACTGATTTCGCTGGTGACGAGAAACTGTTCGATAAAGGCAATGTTGTCGCCGGTGGCTTTGGTGTGCACAAATTGCTGCTGGAAAAACTGCAACCGCATTTGCAAGAACCCCTCAAATAAGTGCCTGCGGGCTTCATTTTTATCGCATGCCAGGCATGCCAATACAGAATTCAAGATAATGACAAATAACAGAGATATTTCAAAACTGCGCAATATTGCAATCATTGCGCACGTTGACCATGGTAAAACAACGTTGGTCGACCAATTACTGCGTCAGTCAGGCACATTCGGTGAGCACGAAGAGCTGACGGAACGCGTTATGGACTCCAATGATTTGGAACGTGAGCGTGGTATTACCATTCTTTCTAAAAACACGGCGATTCGTTGGAATGACTATCACATCAACATCGTTGATACACCGGGACATGCCGACTTTGGCGGCGAGGTAGAACGTGTTTTATCGATGGTGGACTCTGTTTTATTGCTGGTCGACTCAGCAGAAGGTCCAATGCCTCAAACACGGTTTGTGACGCAAAAAGCGCTGGCTCTAGGCTTAAAACCTATCGTTGTTATCAACAAAATTGATAAGCCTTCAGCACGACCTGACTGGGTATTGAATCAAACATTCGATTTGTTTGTGAATCTTGATGCAACAGATGAACAGCTAGATTTTGATGTGATTTATGCCTCTGGTCTGAATGGCTTTGCGGGTATGGATGATAGTGTCCGTGATGGTGATATGACACCGTTATTTGAATTGGTTGTGGATAAAGTTAGCCCGCCTGATGTCGATGTTGATGGTCCATTCCGGATGCAGGTTTCATCACTGGATTACAATAGCTATGTCGGTGTTATCGGTGTGGGGCGTATTCAACGTGGTCGTATCAAAACCAATACACCTATTACCGTCGTGGATCGTGAAGGTAAAACCCGTAATGGTCGTGTCCAACAGGTCATGGGCTTCCTCGGCTTACAGCGAGAAGAAGTCAGTGATGCACAGGCTGGTGACATCATCGCCTTTACTGGGGTGGATCCACTGAATATTTCTGACACTTTATGTGATCAGAATGCCGTTGAGGCTTTGCCACCGTTGTCTGTGGATGAGCCGACGGTGACCATGACATTCCAGGTGAACAACTCACCGTTCGCGGGTAAAGAAGGTAAATTCATCACTACCCGTCAAATTAAAGAGCGTTTGGATCGTGAGTTGATCCATAACGTGGCTCTGCGAGTTGATCAGGTACCGACAGACCCTGATAAATTTAAAGTTTCAGGACGTGGTGAACTGCATTTATCCGTTCTTATTGAAAATATGCGCCGCGAAGGTTTCGAACTGGGTGTTTCACGTCCAGAAGTTATCATTCGCGAAGTGGATGGGGTCAAAGAAGAACCATTCGAAGCCGTGACAATTGATGTTGAAGACGAACATCAAGGTACTGTCATGGAAAAAATGGGTGAACGTGGTGCTGAACTACGTGATATGGCACCAGATGGTAAAGGCCGCGTCCGTCTCGACTTTATTATTCCTTCCCGAGGCCTGATTGGTTTCCGTACCGAGTTTTTGACTGCAACGCAGGGTACAGGCCTGATTTACAGTGTTTTTGATCACTATGCGCCGATGAAGACAGGTAGTTTCGGCAAACGTATCAACGGCGTGTTAATTGCCAATGGTGTGGGTAAAGCAGTCGCGTTTGCGATTTTCAACCTGCAAGAACGTGGTCGTATGTTTATTGGTCATGGTGATGAGGTGTATGAAGGCATGATTATCGGTATTCATTCACGTGACAACGATTTGGTTGTTAATCCGCTTAAAGGTAAGCAATTAACTAACGTACGTGCATCAGGTTCTGACGATGCGGTAACGTTAGTACCACCGATTCGCATGAGTCTTGAGCAAGCGTTGGAGTTTATTGGTGAGGATGAGTTACTGGAAGTCACTCCTCAGTCATTACGTTTACGTAAAAAACTATTGCTTGAGCATGAGCGAAAACGTGCATCAAGAGGCTAATTAGCCCAATAGTAACACGAAAAAGGGTATCCTATCGGGGTACCCTTTTTTTTGAGGTGAAAGATGCGAATTCTGGTTCTACTGGCCATTGGTTTATTACTCTATATCATCATTAGCAATCTACTGCGGAAAGCAAAACAGTCCCCGATTACATCAACAAAGAGTGAGCGAATGGTGCGCTGTGAGCATTGCGGTCTTCATATCATTGAACAAGAAGCGTTAGAAGACAACCGCCAGTATTTTTGCTCGAATGAACATCTAGAGGAACATCGCCAGTCGCGATGAGAGAGGCTGATTTTACGCTGCCATTAGAGCAGGATCCGGCTACATGGCGGGCATTAACCGTCTTTGCTGGCTATCGATTCTTTTTGGCGGCAGTGCTCTTTTTTGTTTTCTACCTACAGTTACCGCCAGCGTTTCTCGGCGCGGTTGATCCCAAGCTTTACGCAACGGTTAGTCAGGCTTATCTGCTAACAGCACTGTTTTTGTTGATTTTTACCAGTAAGCGCTGGGGCGATGTCGAAAAACAAATTAAGCTACAGCTACTTATTGATATCGTTGCACTGACGATTATTATTCATGCCAGTGGGGGCTTAGCAACTGGGTTAGGCTCATTATTATTGGTCGTGGTTGTCGCAGGTGGCGCACTTATCCCTGGACGCCTGGCCGCATTCACTGCCGCCATTGCCACCTTAGCCATGTTATTAGAAGTAAGCTACTCCCAAATATCCGGTGATGGCGTAACCAAATATAGCCAAGCAGGTTTTTTAGGTGCCACATTTTTTGTGACAGCCTGGTTGGCTCAGTGGCTTTCTCACAAAATGCAGAGCTCGCAAGTATTGGCAGAGCAAAGGGCTAGAGATGTCGCCAATCTTGCCGTGCTTAATCAACATATCATCAGTCGTATGCAAATCGGTGTGATGGCTCTCGATGCCCATGGCATCGTTACTATGTTCAATCAATCAGCCAGAGATTTGTTAGGTATAGAGCGCACTTTCCCAGGTTTTAATTTACGTCTGGCAGTACCACAGCTCGCGGAGCAGTTATGGTTATGGCAGCACAATAACCCACGCCCATTTGAGGCTTTTCAAGCACGATCTGATTTGCCCGAAATACGTGTGTCAGCATCGAAATTGGATAGTGGTGAAACCCTCATCTACATTGAAAACACCTCCGCCATGGCGCAACAAGCGCAACAATTAAAATTGGCATCGTTGGGGCGGCTCACAGCAAGCATCGCGCATGAAATACGTAACCCGCTGGGCGCAATCAGCCACGCTGGTGAGTTGTTGGCTGAAAAACAGGCGTCGGATCCGAGTATGAGCAAGTTGACAGATATTATTCAACGTCATAGCCAGCGCGTGAATAGTATTATCGAGACGATTTTGCAAATGAGTCGGCGTAAAACCGTTGAACCTTCAGCCGTTGTTCTAGCGACATGGCTAGACAATTTCGTGGCGGAGTTTAGTGAAATAAAAGCCGTTAAACACAATGATATTGTTCTCAACATTGATTCACCATTAGCGAAAGTGGCCATGGATCCTGAACAACTCCACCAGGTGATGTGGAATTTGCTGGATAATGCGTGCCACTATTCTGATCCCGATAAAGCAGGCCCACGAGTTGAGGTATTACTCACACGTTCAGAAAAAGAGATTTACATTGAGGTATCAGACAATGGTGCAGGCGTGAGTCAAGCTGCACGTGAGCACCTTTTTGAGCCGTTTCACTCTAAGCGTCAAGGTGGCACTGGATTAGGCTTATACTTAGCCAGAGAGTTATGTCAGGCGAATGGTGCACGGTTAAGTTTTCTTGCCGATGAGTTGCAAAGCAGTCGTTTTCGTATAAGCTTTCCCAGTGAATGGCAGGAATACATAGCATAATGAACCGACAAGCATTAGTCATAGACGATGAGCCGGATATTCTTGAACTGCTCACCATGACACTGTCAGATATGTCGATTGACTGCGTGACAGCGGAAAGTTTGGCGCAGGCACATCAGGCTCTCAAACAGCAAAAATTTGATCTCTGTTTTACCGATATGCGTTTGCCAGACGGTAATGGCCTCGATTTTGTTAAAACGATTCAGAAACAATGGCCTGAACTGCCTGTTGCTGTGATTACTGCGCACGGTAATGTGGACTTGGCTGTCGAGGCATTAAAGTCCGGCGCATTTGATTTTGTTTCTAAACCATTGAAACTCAGAATGTTGAGGGACCTGGTCACTGCAGCACTTAAACTGTCCCCTGAAACACCACAACTAAAAGAACGTCGTTCCAGAGATAAGTTACTTGGCGAAACGGATGTGATGTGCTCGTTACGAGGAAAAATCTCGAAACTGGCGCGTAGCCAAGCGCCCGTTTATATCACCGGCGAGTCAGGTACGGGTAAAGAGTTAGTCGCTCGCTTGATTCATGAATTAGGTGTTCGAGGCGAACAAGCGTTTGTGCCAATAAACTGCGGTGCAATACCCGCTGATTTAGTTGAAAGTGAGCTTTTCGGGCATAAAAAAGGTGCCTTTACAGGTGCTATTGCCGACAAACAGGGCTTGTTTCAGATCGCAGACGGCGGCACGTTATTTCTGGATGAAGTGGCAGACCTGCCGTTGATGATGCAAGTCAAGTTACTGCGCGCGATTCAGGAAAAAGCAATCAGACCTGTTGGTGGCCACGAGGAGATTAATGTGGATGTGCGAATTCTATCGGCTACCCATAAAAATCTTGCGAAGTGTGTCAGAGAGGGCAGTTTCAGGGAAGATTTATTCTATCGTCTGAACGTTATTGAACTCACCGTCCCCGCATTACGAGAGCGCCAAAAAGATATTCCTCAGTTAACGACTCATATTCTTAAACAGTTTGCCGAACGTCATCATCATGTTCAGCCAGCCATAGCGGCATCGGCAATGCAGGCATTACAATCCTATGTGTTTCCGGGTAACGTCCGTGAGCTTGAAAATATCTTAGAGCGAGCCTTGACCTGGTCTGATGGCACCACAATTCAGGCTGATGATTTGATGTTACCTGAGCATCAACCTGCCACGCCAACGCCAACTAACGAGCCGACACTCTCTGCAAACATAGCGAGTACCGCTGTTGATTTAGAGTCAAAGCTGGAAGATCAAGAAAAACACTTGATTATGCAGGCACTGGAGTCGACACGCTGGAATAAAACGGCTGCTGCTAAAAAGCTTGGCATTACATTCAGGGCATTGCGTTATAAGCTGAAAAAGCTAGAGCTTGATTAACCTTCATCGTTGACTAATGCTGTCAGCTCAGTAACCGCATTGCCTCCAATATTGGCTTTTGTCGAAATCGCAGATAGTTTCATGCTTACTTGGCAGAGTAGCGTGTTGTCATGAGTTGTTTGTGCCTGAACGACATGGCCTAGCGTGTTATCGTCATCATCTGAAACCGGGGTGTTGGCTTGAGGTAACTCACCGCTACCCACTCTTGCCAGAAACATTCTGCGATTGGGTGAGCCTAGGTAGTGAAGGCGAGCAACAACCTCTTGGCCTGGATAGCAGCCTTTTTTGAAGCTAACACCACCGACGAGCTCCAGATTCACCTGTTGTGGTGTGAACTGTTCTTTACTGTCATTAAAAATGGCCGGCACGCCAGCCTCAATATCTAGTAACTGCCAGAATGCCTGGGTTGTCAGTTGCCAGCCGTCTGTGAGCCACTCACTCAGTAAAAGCGTTTTGTCTTTTTCACAAATCGCCAGAAAACGGGGTGATTGGCCAGCTTGTTTTATTAATAAACCAAGCTCCGTCTCGCTGCCTTGCATGGTTGTTGACGGCAAGTCTGTCATTTTATTATCAGGGTTGATAATACCTACTGCGGCTAACGAGTCTGATAGTGCGATATCCACTTTGCTGCGTAATTTAAACATGGACAGACGTTGCGCGATAGCTTCAGCAAGTTCTGCAGGCAGCACAATAAGGTAATCTTGTTCGCGCTTGATTAACTGGAAAATAGCGAGCAATCGGCCTTTCGGGCTACACAATCCGTTAAGTTGTGCCTGATGGGGTTTTAGCGCATTCACAGCATTAGTGAGAAGGTTTTGTAAAAAACTTCCTGCATCATCGCCTGACACGATGATAATACTCAGATCAGCTAAGGGAGTTAATGCTGATTGAGATTCTTTTGGGAAAGCCACTGCTTGTTGTTGAATTAGGTTTTTCCAGCTCATGGTAGATCGCTATAGTTAATTGGTTGTAGGCCGCCACATGAATTGCGATCTCTCGCCACATGAATTGCGATCTGTAGTTTAATCGTCAGTTGGCGAAACTACTCCTCGCTTAACCAAACGTCTCAGCAAAATCCTAGCGACTTGGTCTGGCTTCATACCTCCAAGAGTGGTGAACTCGACCTCTGGCTTATGAGGGTCACCTAGATCACCATAAACCCGAACCACACCACCAACTTCATGGTACTCAGACTCATAGAGCTTCCCTTCGACCTCAACAGAAACAAAACCAGACATAACAAACTCCAAACTAACTATAGGTAATTAATGATCTATTTAAGCTGCTTTATATAAGAAGTAAATGCAGAAGATTCATCATAACTGCCACCTAAACGATCAAGTGGTTTTAAGTTCTCTCTAGTGAGAAACACTCTGGCAAAGAGAATGATTTGTGTGGCTTTACTGACTAAAGAGTCAACCTCTCTAACCCACTTCGCCCATTTCTCTAAATCTTGATAACTGAGCTGATTTATATCGGCATCTCTCAATTGATTGAGATTGCTTTCAAGCTGAATAACCACCAACTCTCTGATGTCGTTCTCATCATACAAAGCCTCTAAGCCAGCAATTTCAGCAACAGGACGTTCAACATAATGAGGCCTTTCAAGGGTTACATTTTGAGCAGCCTCAATAGCTTCAACCTCTTGCACAGTAGCTTTCACGGTAATTATAAGTTGATTACTCCGTGTCTTGATCATGCTAGACAAGGCTTTAGATATGGTAGGAAATTTATTCTGTTTAAACGGGCTAAGTTTAGAATTAGCCCAATTGGCACCTTTTTCCTGAGCCTTTAGTTCCGAAACCTGTTGTTGAACAGAATCAATATCAAACTCTCTTAATGTGGCACGGTTTTCAGATTCAGTAACAAAACGGTCGAAGCGTTTCGATAGAGTGTTGAATTCAACACCGAAGTAACTGGCACCACATAACTGGCCGATGTTAGTGGTATAGCCATCTTCAGTTGAGACAATATAGCCTTTGTTATGAGGCGAATGACAAGTTGATAAACCACAACGAATTTTTTCAGTAAAAGTATAATTACCTAGAATCTCCTTTAATTTATGGTCTGATGGATCGAGGTTTTCCTCAAAACCAGCTAAGTCTTGAATATCTCCCCATGAATCAACACGGATTAAGCCTTTCTCGGTATTTAGTGTAATCATCGCTTAAGAATGTGACTCCATTTGTTAATTATCACCAATTCCATATTAGCAGCTCACGGGATGCTTTTTTATTGTGATTTCCACCTACCGTGTAATTGATATTTAAAGGCTTATTTGAGAGGCCTTTAAAGACCTTTTTAATAGTGTCGTGGTCGTTGATGCTGATGAGCATTTTGCCTTGGATAGTTTGGGCCAGTTCTGCCATGGTTTCGTATTGTTCTAAACCAAAGTCTTGACCGTAACCTGCGGTTTCATAGTACGGTGGATCCAGATAGAACAGTGTGCCTGGTCGATCATATTTCTGAATGCAGCGCTGCCAGTCTAGGTTCTCGACGTTGGTTCTGGCCAGGCGAAGGTGAGCGGCGCTCAGATCCTCCTCGATGCGGAGTAGATTGAGCCGTGGCGGACTGGTAGTGGCGGTGCCATAGCTCTGGCCGTCGACCTTGCCACCGAAGGCAAGCTTTTGCAGATAGTAGAACCTGGCTGCACGCTGGATATCGGTGAGCGTTTCGGGTGTTTTGGCTTTTTCCCATTCAAACAGTTGTCTGCTGGATAAGGCCCACTTGAACTGCCGGACGAATTCTTCAAGGTGGTGCTGAACAACCCGGTAAAGGTTGGTCAGCTCACCATTGATGTCATTAAGCACTTCGACTTTGGATGGTTCCTTTTTGTAAAAGAGCGCTGCGCCACCAGCAAAGACTTCGACGTAGCATTGATGTTCCGGAAACAGGGGCAGGATGTCTTTTGCGAGTCGGGTTTTACCGCCCATCCACGGGATAATTGGTTTGGCCATGTTTTTCCTCTATTGGTCTGGCACTCGCTGGTGCTGGATTAAGAGGCTCAATGGCCTTCAGGTTGTTGAGTGTCTTACATCGCGGACACTTGATTTCGATTTGTACGTATTCAGCTTTAGCCAGTAACCGGCTGCAGCCACCACATCTAACTTCTTTCATGTGAGCCTCTATCTGTTTGTGCTAGGCTGGCCCGGCTGCGTCGACGCGGCGGGATGGCCTTGGTTGGCTCACAGGGTATGTGCCTGTGGGTTGACGGCTCGGCAGTGTTGGCGCACTGCCGAGTCGCTGTCTCTTCCTTTACTTCAGTATTTGGTCTAGCGATTTGTATTGGCCATCTTCAAAATGAAAACGGCCAAAGAAGCGAACCAGACCATAGAACCCAACAGCTTCTATAGCTGCTGGCAATTGTAATGACCAATGCAGCCGCTTGACATCTCGCAGCATGGCTTTAAAAAAGCCTCGGTCAGCTGAGAGACGATCCTTATCACCACCACCACGTTGGTAGTTAAAATCGTGATGACGGCAACTCGCCTCGAAGAACCAGCCAAATAACAGCTTAGCAACTGGTTCGGGTAGCCAGTCAGGGCCACAGCCATTTCCAAAACTGATTTTTTGTTCCGGTGTCAGGTCTGACCAGGATATTTTTGATTGCTTAGGCATTAGCTGTAATCCACAACAATCGCGTCAATATCAGCTTGAATCACATCCGGCTGCTGCTCATCTTCGTGCTGTGTTTGAAGTGCATAGAGCAAGTCTTCATAGTCCTGCTTTTTTCCAATAGCTGGGCCAGCCACACTTTTATAATTGGACGCATTGCTAATGATTCGTCCGACTAGGGTTGCTTTATCAACGCTGGCTCTCTCTGCAACAATGAAGTCAATCAGTGGCGTCGGCGCGGCATTGTCCGACTGCCAAGCTATTGCTTCTGGCTCTTGCGTTGGGAAGCTAGCAATTTCTTCAGCCGTATAAAGACTCGTGACTGGAGCCATGGCTAGTTTGAATTTCTGAACAATCTCAGAATGCTTATTAGCAAGCCGATCATCGATTATTAGTTTTGAATCTATGACAGATTGAATTTCTGACTCATCAATTTCAGTCATGCCAGACTTAATTAAATGATCTTGTGAGCCATCGGATTCAAATGCAAAGACATTATTATTTTCGTCTTTAAAATATTTCATTATCTAAGCTCCCACCAAACATCAAATCCCGAAAGAACTCCAGCTCCGGCTTGATATGTGCTACCGTTCGGAATAATCAAATTAACGTATTGTTCATCAGAATCACCTGCGATAGTGCAGATAACTTCACCGTCAACAAGGAAATTACGAGGCCCACTGCCAGCGCTTAGAACTATCGCCAGTTGAATAGATCTACCAGTAGTGTTTGTATAAGTAACACCCTCTGAACGACTGACAAAAACGTCTTGCCAGACCTGCCCCTCGCCAATAGCCATCGTTTTGATTTTGGCATCAAGCTTGTCGGGGCTGATAATACTCTCAGTCGTATCGGTTCCCGTATTCCATGTCGTCTGATCCTGAATAGGCGTACCGGCAATCGGGTCAATATCAACAAACATCACGGTGGCTGATTTAGCCAGACCGACGACCACCTTTTCGGATGGCGCAGTTGCAGTAATTTCCCCCTCCGTACTGCCAGACAGATAATACTTGTCACCCACCGTCAGGCCGGAGAACAGCGCCGAACGACCAAACGCTTCGACCAGGCTGTTGGTGACATCCGCAAAGCCGACCATCTTCTGTTTGTCGGTACCGTCGGCAATGGCACGGTCATAGCGGCTGTTGGCAGTGTCCCAGTACACGGCATCGCCATCGGCTACTGATGGACCAAAGGTGACATCTTCCAGCCGTACAACGTGGTTGGTGGCTGAGACCAGCTTGACGATGGCTTTCTGCAGCAGGTTTAAATCACCATCATCAGGTGTGAGGCCTGCATTAGTGATGACGTTGCGTAGTGACTCGCCCATTTTGTAGAACCAATGCGCGCCGGGCCATGTCGCTGGTGTACCGGATGTAGGATCACCATTTGTTGGATAACCAACTGACGGTACTGCTGGGGCATCAGGAGGTGATGCTGAAGCATCCGCTTCATAATTACGTGGTTCCATTATTATCCTCCGTAGGAAAAAATGAGTGTGGTGTGATCGGGTTTTAATCTATGGAGTGTGCATTCGAGGCGCTTATTGCCCCATGATGCTAATGGCTCATCGACGCGGCCATTCACTCTCCAATAGCTAATCGTTTCTTCAGGCGCATTGACCTGCCATGCAAACTGCCAAGACTGCCCATAAAGCGGTTTATTGACTCGGTCTGCGACTGTCCAGCGCGAAAACTCGGTGATAGTGACTTGATAGCCAATCGATTCTGCAATGGCTATAAAATACGGGATGCTTTGCCCCCCTTTATTGGTCACTTTGGCGTATAGGCTAGCCAGTCGCTGCTGAAGGGTTTGCACGTCATCTACGCACGGATCGGGCAGCGCGTAAGCGGCTTCCCACTCATTAAGCATTTCATAGGTGGTACGCGGGTCTGCTTCGTCTAACAGGTCATCTTCACGGGCGTGAAGGATGGCAAGCTCTTCAGCGGTTGATTCGAACAAGCCGATAAAGTCAGGATCGTGTTGCAGATCGTCCCAAAGCAGGCCGCGAGGCATTAAGGCCATCAGCATAGTGAGGTATTGCTGGGTTTTTATTGCCATGTGATATCACCTGGCACGAGAATTTGGCCTAGCGTTAGCGTGACGTCTTCTGTCGGGCTAACTAAAACATGATCGGTCTCACCAGCAGCGATACTAATCGCTTCTCGGATATGGCTGACTTTGATAGTGCCTTTGCCATTACCATCTTCTGGAATCGCTTCTCGCGAAAGTAAGTCGGCTATTTCGGATTCAACGGCTGCTTTGACAACCGTGGTATTCGGTGTCAACGCGATAGTTAAATCTAAAGCGACAGGGATGGGGGCAACAACATAGATCCCGGCTGTAACAGGGTGCTGTTCAAAAATATAGTCATACACCGCTTCCACTTCAGTCGCATCAGGGATGATGCTGTCATCGTTATCTCTCACGAAACGAACGGTGACAGTGCCTTCACCCATCTCACCCGGATATTGCCATGCACGGGTAACACCTGGCACTTGTTTTGACCATCTAATGTAGTCATGTGCCGCGCCACCTTGAGCCGGTTGCTGGATGTTTTCGATATGACGTTGACGCCAACTTTCAAGCTGCTCGATGTCGGTACCATTGTTAATACCGTCTGCGTCAACGATGGCTTGGCCATTAATACCGGCAAGGGTATCGACAAAGGTTAAGGCAACGCCAGCGATGGCATTGGCTTCAGCGCCTGGCAAAACGGCTGTGACTGAAATAACGGCTTCACCACCGACAATAGTGACTTCATCATCGACTGTGTATTCAACCGCATCAGCACGTTTTAGAGTTTTACCGGCTTCGATAACAGCGCCATTGGTGCCGGTGACTTCACATTGGCCGATCGCGTATTCGAATGGGTTTCGCTCGGTGCCTTCAATTGATGCGAGACGACCAAAGTGCGCTTCATCGGCGCTATCAGGCAATAACTGCTTCGCTTTATAGGCTTGATAGCCATACATCTCATGCATGCCACCCGCCATGACCGTGGCAAAGATATTAAACGGTGAACGGCGCAGACGTGGCTGACCATCGGTTCTGCTATCAATATTCGCCGTTAAACGGGCATGTAATTCTGCCAATGAAGGACGTTTAAACGCCATTGAAAGCCTCCCAGGCATAATTGAAATTTAAAAGCTGGCCGTCTGCTGTTTCGATGTCGATATCTAAGGCTAACCATTCAGCGCGTGGGTAACTGGCTGTGACTTGCACGGAATCAACCACTTCATCATCAATGAGATGCTGCAAGGCTTCATCGGCATAGTCTTCAGCGGCTTTTCGCACAGGCTCGGTTTGCTTTTCACGTTGTAACAACCAAAGCCGTGAGCCGATCAAGTCACCAGAAACAGACGCCAAGGCATCGCCCCACCAGCCACGTTTATCATTGGTGCCATCGGGGATGACGTCATCTGAGTCGGCTTGTCTGTCAGTGAAAAGCGCCACGATGACGGCTGTTTCCAGTATCGCGACGTAGGTAATTTTTAATGGATCGGTTTCCAGCACAAAGCGTGGACGACCATTTTTATTCACCATTTTGATAACAAAATCCATCATGGTGTCATACTCTGATTAGGGTTACTGGTGGTGCCGCCACTATCGCCATTATGATTGTGGCCGTTATAAGTAGAACGCATGCTCGCCATGGTCAGACCATCGCTATCGACGTGATCGATAATGTCGCCGGTGACGTTCAGTTGGCCTTCGATACGAAAAACCGGCACTTTGGCCGTGATTTGTGTGTTGGCAATCAACTCCATCAGGCCACCCTGCTTGAGGTGAACGAGTTGTCCTTGACTATCGTAGAGTGCAACTTCGCCCGGCTTGAGACTGACTTGACGATAGCGCTTATCATCCATCTTGATGCAAACATAGCCATTGGTTTTACCGCCAATAGCCGCGACGACACCTTTTGCTCCGGGTAGTGGCACGGATGTTATGCCGTAATCTTGAATGCGAGGCACCTCAATCACCTCACCAGATAAGGTTTCGATCTGCACCATTTGAATCGGTGGTGCGTCATTGACTTTAAGCAAGGCACCGACACGTAGCATTTGTTGCAGGCCACGTTTTAATGGTGACAGTAATTTCTGTAAGCGACGCATTACCAGACACCGCCTTCATCGTTTGGCTCTGGCAGGGCTTGTAGTTCAAACGCTTCAGGCAAACCAAGGATCAGCTCAGCGCGCAGCCCTTTATCATCAACTATATAGGTGATGCCTACGATCAATAGGTCACGATTGACATTCAGGTAGTGGTCTTTCACTGCGATAAGGCAATTGGGTTCGATCAATTCATCGTCTAAATACCAGCTCAGCATCGTGTAATTAAATGTCTGAGCTTTCGCTGCAGAAATATTTCTATGCCATGTGGCTCTGGCTTTGCAGCCAGCGGCATCTAAGGCATCTTCAGCTAGAATAATTTTAGGTCGATGACGAGTAACGGCTTTATCTGCCACGGTAGCTGACACCGATACCGTATCTATCCAGGCACTGCTGGTTTGGCCTTTAACCGTGTAGTGACTAAAGCGTTCGCGTGATGAGCGTTTACGACTACCGGCTTTAATGTTGACACCGGTTTCTAAACTGCCTTTCAGGCGTCGGGTTCCGGAACGTGTGATTTTTAGGCCACCCAAACCATCAGACACTAGCAGTACTGCTCTGATTTTAGCGACGGTATCGAGCACTTCAAAGGTGCTTTCACCTTCATCTGATTTCATTGTGGCAAACGGTTTGCTGGTATCAACCGTTGAGGACACCGGAATACCGTATGGCTCACAGAGTACTGACGCACCCTCTAATTGGTTACGACCAGCCCACTGAAACGATGGCGCGCTACAATCAACCAGGTCACCGGTTGCATCACGCCCTGCTACTTGAATGCCATTAGTGCTGTCATCATAGCTATGATCAACTTCATCAATATAGCCAGTGATGACCGTGTGATCATCAATCGTCACCTTGCAGGAATCGCCATCGTTAATAGGGCGTGGCGCGCTGTTTTCAGACCATTTATCAGTCAGCTTGAGATTAAACTCATTCGCAATTTGAACAATTGAACGATTGATCCGAACCTCTTCCCAGCCATACCAGTCCAGACCATTCACTTTCAAGGCGACATCATGCATCCAACACCTCCAAAGTCTGACCACCGGGTACAAATCCGGGGTGACCGATGTTATTGCGAGAGACGATATCGGTTGCACGATCAGCGTCTTGGTAGAGCTGATGCGCAATCACTAATGAGGGCAATGTCGCTTGTGGTGTATAGCGACGAACTTGCTTGAGGTTGGCGGCACGTTCTGTCAGGTCTTGAACCATGGAAGCCCGTAAATCTTGCAGTGCGATATAGGTCTCATCGTCTGCCGCTTGCATTTGCTCATCTAATACCTCAGACAGTTCATCACGTGCGGCAATCGCATCTTGAGCCGAGTCATAATCACGGGTACTAGCCACTCTGGCCGCTTCAATTTGTGATGATTGTTGTACCAGGTTAATGATTGCCTGCTGATTTGAGGCTTGCTGAACACGACTTGGCGTGGTGGTTGGCACGGCGGCTGATTCGCTACCAAAGCTGAACAGTTTACGAAACTGAGTCATGGCAGAAAGACTGCCGACACTGCCAATCACCTGCCCCGCTAAGGCATCGGGCAAACCAACAAAATCGGCAATGGTGGCATCGATAACACCTAATCCGGAAAAGCGTGACTCGATATCGGATAAGACGGTTTTCGCCTGTTCTTTCACCCAACCTGGAAAGCCGGTAACGCTGTATGCCGATGTAAATTGTTGCTTCACTACAGCTTGTGCGTTTTTGGCCGCTGCATTGACGCGTTGTTGCGTGTCAACTTTTGATGTTGGCTTGGCGCGTGACTCAGCTTTGTAAAAAGTCAGAGTAAATCGGGCAATACCACCTTCTTTATTGGTTTCACGCAAACTGCTGGGGCCAGCCTGCACACGGACACGTCCGAGGTAACGATGAACTAAGGTGCCAGAGCCTTTTTTGTTTAAAGCCTCAATCAGTTTGTCACGCTGCTGCCTGTAATCTTCACCCACTACAAAAGCAGGAAAGGAGTACACAGCATCTTTGCCGCCTAAGTCTTCGGCATAGGCATCATCTTTAAAGGGATAATCATGCAACTGGACACGGCGACCAAATTCGAGCGTATGGTCATCAACATAAAACTCAACGCCACGGAATGAGGATTGTTGAAGTTGCTCGCGCCATGTCAATACTTGTTCGGCCATTACAGATTCCCCACTGTAGGGCCAGTATCGACATTAATATCCATGTCATCGCTTTGGATATTTTTGACCTGGACACGCTTATCGGTGACTTCAATTTGCAGTTGGCTGCGTTTTTCCGCACTTAATGCGGCCTGAGCATTATCATTACCAAACAAAGCCAAGGCTTTAGCAATCGAACGGCCTAATGCGTCAGCAAACTCAGTGCCTTCTAATGCATTATCATAAATAACCTTACCGGCTCCGTAACCTGCCAAACCAGCAGCGCCAACTGCTAAACCAGCAGTACCCATCGCTCCGGCACCCATCGCTGCTATTGTTTTCATATTTGGCGCTGCTCTAAGCATTTGCCTACGATTAGGTTTTTTTACTTTTGGTTTCTTTTTTGGATCCATACCCGTTGGATCCATGCCGCCGCGCATATTGACAACATAAACAGGCGTTACCCCATCCATCCCGCCTAGTGCACCACCCATGGCGGATTTAGCTTTGCTGCCTTTAACAAAGTCGGAGATACCCTTGCCACCTTTATAGAGTTTCCTCGCTAGGATAGCTGTGCCACCGACTGCAACCAGACCTGCTGCACCTTTGATGAGCATATCCAGTGTTTCTTTATCAATGTCATTGATCGTGTCCGCCAATGATTGAATGTAGGTAGTCAGGTTTGAGTCAGCAAATTGTTGCCAGGCAGTGTAGAGGTTTCGCATAGCGCCTGCGGCATCATTTGCTGCTCTGGTCGAGTCTTCTAATGTGGTGGTGCCATCAGCGTGGACATTCATGAATTTATCTAAGCTTTCCAGCCCACCAGTGCGCTGGAACTCGGCAGTGGAAGAATTGAATGCACGCATGGCTTCTGCATCAAACACGGTGCTTAACAGTGTTTTTTTGCCTTGTGTTTTTTTGATAATGTCGACCATGATTTCATTGATTGGTCGCAACACTTCTTCGCCACGACTTAAAGCTTCAGCATCAAATATTTTGATGCCGCCGCTTTTGAGCATGTCTATTTTCTTAGCATCACTCAGTGTCCGCATTAAGGCTTCAAAAGCCGTCGCTGCCATCTCTGATGAGCCGGTACCCTGACGGATAACCTGCAATGCCGCACCCATCTCACGAATAGCAGGAATACCTTGCCGCCCCATCGAGGTGTAAGCGGTGACAACACGAGGGCCTAATGCCGCAATATTTTGCAAGGTGAACGCGCCTTCTTTACCTTGCACATTGAGTGTGTCGAGTGCCGTAAGCACGTCTTTTTCCAAGACGATGCCCATTTTCTGGAACTCACCTAGCACTTCACCAATCGATGTGCCTTCTGCACCGGTTGCCTGGATGGCTAAACCAATGTTGCGGATATTGGCTTCAGCAAAGTCCAGGTCACCGGTTTTCTCGACAATAGATTCAATCGCGCTGGTGATTTGACTTGGGTCAACTCTGATGTCGGGTGATTGTGCCGTTTCATAGATTTTCTTTTTCAGTTCATCGATTGCTTCAGCACCGATATTGGCTTGAATGCCTAGCCGAGTGAAGCGACGCTCAAGCGAGACTAAAAACTTGGCTGTTCCGGCACCAGCGGCACCGGTCAATAGTGCGGTGTAACGATTGCCTAACTTATCAAGCCCGTTACCAAAGCTGCTGACACTTCTACGCAACACGCCCATTTGACGTTGGCCTGTTTTGCTAAAGCGTTTCCAACGGTCTTCATTAACACGCATCTGGCGGCCGAAGTTACCTCCGGCGTTGATGTTGATGCTGGTTGTTAAGTCGTTTTGGCTCATCGTTTCATTAGCTGCGTATAAAAGAGTCTTAAAGGTCTATTTAATGTGTAGTTAAGAGGCGTCTGGCTGTACTGGCTGAACTTAATCGTCTGCCAGTTCAGGTTCTCCGCCAGACGCATCATGCTTCCCCCGCTGCATGACAGACTCCAGCACTGCCTGGTCTAATCGTTCTGCATGAAACTGAAGCAGCTCAAAATCTTCACGGTGAAATTTACGCAGGTCATCAATATCAACAATGCCGTCATAATCACCAATAGATTCAATCTGCTTCGCCAAGGTATGAAGCCCCATCAATGTCGGACTGACAGCAAACACATAGCCATCATCTGATGCCGTGACACGTTCAGACGCTAGCCCCGCATCAATGATGTCTCCAGGGGTTAACTCTCGCAGCAAGACTGTAGTGTGGGTTTTATCGCCCATTTTGACGCCGTGTTCGAGTGAAATTGTTATCGTGGCCATGCGTTTATACCTTCTCCGCCATATCGCCTGACATCTCGACATCCGCACTGGTCATGCCATGCTCAATCACATTCACAGTGAAGGCGTTACGCATTAAATAACGTTGGCCGGTATCAGTGATAAACGTGACGGTTTTGTTTTTCCACTTATTCACCTCTGTCACGTCAACCGTTGACGTGAGCAGGATTTTAAACTTCAGGTTCGGTGGTGAATCTGATTCGGTGAAATAGGTTTTGCCACCATGGCTCGACGGTTCTCTTGAAACACCACCCGGATCTAACGTGGCTTCGTTTTCTGACTCAATAACACCGCCGTCAATTCTGACTTTTACTTTTCCTGTGACTTGTTCGCTCATTGCTTACTCCTAAATTTAACGACGATATTCAGTGTGCACAGCCGTGACACGTAGGTTATTGATGAGTTTTGGTGAGTCATACATATCCAGACGGTCTGGATCGTCATCATGAATTTCAGCGATGATTGTGGCTTTATAACCTTCATAATCCTGGCACCAGCCGCGATCCATAAAGACGGTATACAAGGCTAAAAACTCATCTTCCATGGCATTAGGCGTCACCACCGCCTGACCGGCTGGAATATCAAAATCATCATCCGCCAGCTTGTGACGCGGGAATTTTTGAGACACCATTGCCCGTTGCTCAAAGCGGATGCGTTCTAATGTTTCTGCCGTGTTGATGTTGAGATAACTGTCATCAGCAAAGCCGGACGCATTGGTTTGATACATACTGATTTGACGTTCAATTCGTACCAATCCACCACGATCAACACTGTAAGTAGCAATACCATCGAACAGCAGCTGATTACGCTCGGTACCATCCCAACGCAGTTCTTTTTTCGGTGGCTTAATACCAGGCAATGCCAGCGTTCTTAGCTGACGTGCCGGGTCAATTTGCAAGGAAGCGGCAGCGACAACACAATTGACGCCAGCCCATAGATAAGGCGGAGTCGGTGAGTCATTGGTACCCATGCAGGTGACGTGTGGGCCATTTCGTCCACTGCCAAAAGTCCCGGTTTCTGAGTGGGTGCCTTTAAACGCAGTAAATGCCCGAAAGCCGATGGCACGCATTGGCCCCCAGCGACTTTCTGCTTCGGCTTCTAGCACCACTAAGTTGGCTGTATCGGTATAAGGCACTGCAAGCCAGTTGTACCATTCATCACCAATAGCAGTGAACACATCAGTAAGATCAGGATTACCGGTACCGCCAGACATGGCCACAAAGGTGAGGCCGACACCATCAGGCAAGGCTTCATCGTAGAAATTGAGTCGCATATCAATATCGTTGCCGGTTTCACCTTTCCACTTACAAGTGATATCGACCTCAGTCGACTCTGCACCATTAACTTCGGCTGTTACCGGTAAGGTCGTCTCTGCCGTAATGGCTGCAACGATAGCGCTGGCAATATCTTCATCCGTGTCAGCAGCGTCAACACCAATGAGTAAGCGATAGCCTGCGATGTAAAGAAAGACTGTGCCTCCTCGCGTGGCCGGGCCAGTAACGGTGATTGACCCGGTTGCTTGTTCACCGCCTGATGCATCATCTAAAGCCAAGAACCACTTTTCAGTAAACTGATCGGCATTGATTTGTGCCTTGCCCATTTCAGCCAACATAGAGCCTCGACCAAAATACGCTTCCAATTCTTCAGGGCTATTGGCACGAACTGCTTGCCCCGCTGGAATCGTGCCGGTTGACAGTCGCTGACCGATAACCAGCATTTTAAAATCAATATTGGCATTACCTGCCAACCGATTACTGAACTCAATGGCTGTAAACGGTAGACGTAATTTTTCAGGAATCGTATCAAAAGAAATAGCCATGCTTATGCATCCTTATCAGTTGAATCTGTGGGTTTGGCAGCAACGGCTTTTTTGGCATCCGTTTTAGCCTTGGCCAACGCTTTTTTAATGTCGGCGTCACTGGTTAGCTCAATCGCATCACCGTCTTTTATCCGCTTCAGGTAATACACTTCACGTGGCACGTATTCACCGTGCTGATTTAACAGACCGCCGCGTAGCTTTCGCACATTGACAGCCTGCTTGGCGGGTTTGATAAAAATTCGGTCTGGCATGGTTTATTGCTCCAATGTTATGTGGTCAATAGCGTCGGGTTCGTCGTCGCCGTCGACCAATGAATGTTCAGCATGAAAGGTGACAAAATCAGCCAACGTTGATGGGTCAAAGTCATTAGGAAATGGCATATTTGGCAACTCAAAAGTGACGGCATACATCGTGGCTTTGAAGCTTTGCTCCAGCTGCATTGAAAACAGATTCCTGACATTCTTCAGCGCCAGTGAACCGACCCCTGCAATCGTCGATTCATGCAGCTTAGGAATCAGTGCCGCTAAAATGTCATAAGCACCAATGGTGGTTGTGTCACCTCGACGCCGGGCGCTGTGGTTACCAACGTGACGGGTGATGACATACACATCAAAACGGCCATTGAGGCTACCGCGTGAGTTGCCTTGACCACCGAGAAACGTGGTGTAAACGCCCGGCGTTCTGTTTGAGGCAACCAACTGTTTCAGTACTGCCAAGTTCAACGCGCTGGGTAACACTTCAGCAGCGCTTAATGTATTGCCAAATAACGCCTGTGCTTTTTCAATGATGTGATCTTCAACGGTGCTAATGCTGTTCATATAAAGCTCTTATCTTTACGGTTAAAGACATTGCCACCGGTGTTGATTTTCACTGTGTTTTGGCTGAGAGGTTTGGCACCTTCTGTACTGATACCAATGCTCAATTCGCCACGGGCGATGCTTTTGAGTGACTTGACTGCTTCGTTGTACCGGTCTTTTACTTCATCGGGCGCTAGATTTTCGTACAAGTAATAGCGTGTAATTTCGCAAGCAATACGCACCAATGACCTTGGCAGCGGGTCAATCGGCAGGCTGTAACGGCCACCCAGATAACCATCAATCATGCTGTCTGAGTCGGCAATGGCTAAATTAATGACGTCCGTGTCCAGCTGACCCGTGTTTTGCTTATCCGTAAGCTGGATCAGTTCATCCTCTCCATATCGGGTGACCAGGTCTTGTTGTGTGCAGTAAGGCATCGTTGAGATATCCGCTTATAGCTCGACAACGCTGAACATCGGATCGGCTTCCAGGATGGCGACCTCTTCTTCGCTCAGCTCGACATCATCACTGCCTGACCAGGCACGACCTAAACGACGAAACCCATCCCGCATCACGGTCACACGGTAGTGTGGTAAAGCGTTCTGTTTGGTGCTTGGTTTAGAATCAGGGTCACTGTCGGTTGTAGTGGTTGTTGTGGTTGTGCTGTTTTTGTCTGAGTCACCGCCACCCCCATTATCATCAGCTTCTGAATTCGTTTTAGACTGAGCCTGCTTTTCGTCCTGAATGACTTTCCAGGCTTCATCACGCTCTTTGGCTGTAATGCTGTCCAGACCATCAAACTTTTTCAGTTCTTCGACGGTAGGCTTTTTGTCGAATGCCTTCTCACGTAGCAGTTGTAGTAAGTTTTCCATCATGCGTTCCTTATCTTGGTTATCAGGGCGGAAAACCGCCCTGATAAAGTTGTCTTAAAGGCTGATTAACTACGCGCCGCCGGTGGAACCGACAGACAGTTGCCAGAAGCCATACACGCCAGTCGCTCGCGCTTCGGCACCAAACTTGTATTCACGCTTATTGAATACATCATCGTTTTCCATATCCGTCTGGCTGACGAAGACAGGCTTCTTACGCATCTGGATAATGAAAGGCTTCACAGCGTTGCGGGTGTGGTGGAGGAACCAGACAGTATCAGACGTTAACCCCGGATTGACTTCAATTTTGGCTGTGCCTTTGTAGGGGTTCGGGCTGTCATCGTCGAGCTTGTCGGCTTCGACCAATTTACGTGCGACAGCTTCCAAAGCCGGTGGCACTTCGAGCAAGTCGGGTACCAGACGCAATGGCATGCCTTCGTCATCGGTGAACTTCATCATTGCAGTACGTGCCGCACCGTAAGACGCCGCTGCAGCCGCTGATGTTGCCGCGCTCAATGCCACTGTCAGTTTGTTCGATACCGAATCTTCATTCACTTCATGATCGGTGTCATAGAAGTACTGACCATCAAGACCTTCATTAATAAAGGCGTTGTTTTTCAGATCGTCCAAGATGATGTCGTGCAGTTCACCCGCTGAGTCACCCGCCATATTGGCTTGGGTGTTGTAGATACCCAAGGTGTCATCTTCGATATCGTTACGATCAACCGCGATGGTCGTTTCCCAATCTTCATTGGTGGCAGTGTATTTACCGGCTTTCAAGGCTTTGACATGCTTTTCACCCACCCATTTACGCATTTTCGGGAAACGTTCTAACCAGGCGTAGTCTTCGGTCTTGGTGCTAGACATGACCTCCATCGCAGTCAGTTGCCAGTTACTGGTTCGGGCTTTGAGTGCGTTATGGAAGACGGTTTTCAGGCCAATAAAAATATCTTGAATAGCCTGTTTGTTAATGATGATGCCGCCAAACGCCAGCATTGGCATTGCATCACCCATCATGGCCGTATTCAATGAGGCAGGGCCGGTCATTAGGCTGGCTGGCAATGACCAGTCAGCCGCCATCGCGGAGGTCATCATTACGAGAGCGCCGACGATGGCCATCGGCAAGAGAATCAGTTTTTTCATGGTGTCATCCTTATTAATTAGCTAAACCAGTGAAGTCTTAGTCGAATTTGACCCAGACGCCGTCAACATCAACGTCGACAATCTTGCCTGCAGCACTACGGGAGCCGGTGTCGTCAGTGTTAGCCACTGTCTGGTCATCGACGATGTAAGCGGTGGCTTCGATATCGGTGCGGTCAATCGAGCCATCGTTTGCAAACAAGAACGTGCCTTTGCGTACATCAATGGCTTTATCACCGGCAGAGCCAGCACCGTTATCAACGTGCTGGTCTGCACGGCCTACGGCTTTCAAACCGGTTGCCGTTGAACCAGCCTCAGCATTGCCAGATGAATCAAGCACAACAATAGAGCCAGCAAAGATGACACTTGATGCCGCCACTGGATGGTTGTGAACTTCACCTAACCGTTGCGGGGTATTACGGTCTTTGGTTAATGCGGCCATTACTTATCTCCTTTGAGTGATTTGGCGTATTCGGCTGGCTCGACACCCAATTGCGTACAAACCGCCAACTGCGCATCAGACAGAACGGGGTTGCCGTCGTCATCGACTTGCTGTGTGGTGGTTTGTTTACCTGTCAGGGCGGCAATGGGGGCGGCTGATTTAAGGTAGGACTTCAGCACATCAACCGGCTGGTCTTTAGCCCACAGCTCCATGGCGGGAGTGAGCTTGCCATCTGCTTTGGCTGCGGCAATCATGGCGTCCTTGTCATTGCCATCCAGGCGCGCTGTCAGAGCAGCAATTTCTTCGCCTTGCTCTTTAATAACAGCCATAGCGGTGTCGGGGGTAGCCGCAGTGGCAGCAGCAACAGCTTCATCAGCGCTATCGGCTTTTTTCTTTAGCTCACCGAGAGCATTGCTAACCGCTGTCAGCGCAGCAAGCCCTGAAGTGTCTTTCAGCTCCAATGTGGTTGCCATGTTGGTAACCTGCTTATTCATAGCAGTCAGAGCTGCAGTCACCGCTGATTCATCGGCATCAGCTGCAAGGCCAAATAATTGGCGTAACAGCTTTAAAGTCTCCTCGTTCATAGAAGCGTCCTCTTGTTTTGGTTGCGGGAGAAGGGAAGCCGCTGCCAATACATCATCCATTCCATCAATGGCTGGGTTATTGGTTAACGCGACATGAAGTAAATCCAAGACATGACCTGTTTTGGGGTCATAGGTGAAAACGGGTGAAATATATTTATATTCTTTGTTGGTGATGAAGCCGTTGGCTTTTGGTGTCCATTCAGGACTAGACAACATGAGACCTTTATCAGGCACCCAACTCAACGCGGCAGGCTTACCCCAACCGGCAGCGGGTGCAGGCTGACCATTTTTAGCAGCCAACAAAGTTTGGTGTTCGTAATCGAAAACGATGTCGTTCTTGCGTGATTGAACGCGATTAATAAGTGCAGCTGCAGAAACATCATCAAGATACCAAGGGCCACTCCCTGCCATCGCACCGCGAGGGGCATCGAACTTGCCAGCAGGAAATAACTGGACGGCACCATCAGTGCCGACCAGTAGTGAGCAGATTGCAAGCGCTACGTTATGCATAGCGACCTTGAGGGAATGATGTCATGGCGAGTCTCCTGTTCGTCGTTTATTTCAAGAACAGGTGCCACTCTACGAATGCGGGGCAAAAAAAATGCCCTGAAACAGTTCAGGGCATTAAATATTTGTTGTTATTGAAGATACCGTCTACGCATAAAAACGGCAACAATCAGAAGTTAAGATGCAACCGCTTGACCTATGCAATTAGCTTCAGCATCCAGCATTGTCCATTTACTACGTACACTTTTTGACGTGACAGCATTATCAATCTTGCGATTTTTTAGAATTAGGAGCAATGCCGTCATATATAGTACCGCCCTTAAAAAGAGTGAACCTCTGACAATGTGATAAAAGACAGTAAGGTGCATTTCTTTTTGGGCTTTTAATATCAGTTTCTTTTGATGCTCTGACTCTGTTTTTAAGAAAGCATCCTCCCAACGCTCTTGATAACGTTTTAACTGAGGACTATTTTTAATATCATTCCGGCCCAAAAATAACGTCAGGATAAAATGCATCGCACTTAACTGATGGGTGTATCTAATCACCCCATTCAAAGTCGTGCGTGTAATGCAATACAATTCATTATCAAAATCAATTTCTCCCGCTTCAGCGGCATTGAATAATTGATCACGTATATCAAAAAGGCGCTGACGAGTAGAGTCGTTCAAATAGCTTCTATACTCAACAAACCAGGCGTACCAAATCCCAATAAATAACGCGATCAGTAATATTGAATCATTCAATTGTGAATCCATCACACATCCTCCGGTCTTGTTTCGCCTCTTGGCGTTAAGTCACTAGATGTTCTCTTACTGTCCACTTCTTTTTCATACATCTCTTTATATGGTTGATAGCGTTCAACCACATTTTTTCTATGTCTTGACTGACCTCTACCATATAAAATCCCGAACACACCAAAGAGACCACCGAGCAAGCCAACTAGATAACTACTCTCTTCAGCTGACTTTTCATCCTTGTTAATTTCAGCGTGGATTTTCGCGTTAATGCCAATATCAGCTTTTGTTGTTTTACCAGCCCATGAAATTGCAACTGGCGATAAAAGATATAGCCCTAAAACCAATGCTGACCCAGCAATAAACCACCTTATAGTTTTTGACCACTCAGCAGCTCGCATTGTTGCGATACTTCCCCGAAGCGATGCATTTTCAACGAGTAAGTCTGTTCTTGATTGATATTTGTCTGCCATCAGGCACAAAAAAACCCGACACCAATCAAACCATCAGCATCAGGGTTACTCCCTATTAGTAGTTATCCATAATAAGGCATATTGTCACAGTTTTACATATCCAAGCAATAGCAACACTATTAAAGACCGCTTAACCCCGTTTAAATTCCCGCACAATCGTTTAATACTTTTATATTCCAATACTGACCGCACATCAACAGTTAAAACAGCTTAGAACGGCACACAGAGATTCAACGTAGTGCATCTTGAAAGTGTTCGTAAAGGGTATCAATTATCATTTGTTCATCGTCTTCTGACACACCCAAGTAGGGCCTGGCGGGAATACCTCGGTCTTCATCACCGAACTGATGGGTCGCGCCCTGGATAAGGTTGGTACCCATTTCCATACTCTGGCTGCTGGTGTTATAGGCTAGCGTGTCACGCATGAATCCTTCTAGCACCAGCACCTTGTCGGCGTTTTTCTTTTTACGTGCCTGATATTTCGGATCGAGTGGCTCCCATGGGTTACTTTCAGGATCGACTTGCTGATCCCATCGATCATGGGTGCTGTTAAGTAAACCTTCACCGATATCGATAAAGGCGGGTTCCAAGTCTTCACCGGCATCGACCAGGGCGCGTAGCCGGGCGGCGATGGCTTTATCCGGGAAGCTATAGTCGATACTGATTGATGCGCCTGCCATTATTCACCTATACTATGTTTATCGGTTGCGATGCTGGCGCGTACGCCCATAGCATCAAAAACCCGCCAACCTGGTGCGTCAGGAAAAGTGGCCCCATCATTCTTCATCCCCATACACCAGATACCCCTTACGCTGACTGTTCAGGTAATTACGGCGTGATGTCGGGATAAACGTCCAGCTTTCCAGTAACCCCTTTCTCACATTGGCCACCGCGACCAGGTACCGGCCTTTACCGATATCGTAGGCTTTGACAATGCGAGAGCGCAGCACCACTTTGCCAGTGCCGTTGTGTTGCTGGAACGATAACCAGACTTCATAAGGATTGGTCAGCAAGTCGTCCAGTAACGGCAGGAACTCAGCACGGGCGGGATCAATATGTTCTGATAATGCCTTGCTGTTGAGCAGAAACGGTAAGCCTCCGGGGGTGTAGAGTTTCTCTTCACCCACTTGTTTTTGCAGCTGCTCATATACTTCTGCTTTTTTATTTAAGCGTGATCCCAACTTCACCGGCGACTTGGTGAAAGGTATCTGTTGTTCTCTGCCAGCTTCAGCCCAGCCTTGTGGTGTGAGCGTTGTCCACTGAGTGCGTGTTTTTGTGTATTGCGCCATCACATCATCAGCCAGCTGCTCACCAAAAGCGGCTCTGCCTGGATTATAGGCGAAGCCCGGATCAACACCTTTGGGTACGCTTACGGTACGAGGCGACGGGCCTCGGACACCGACCACTTTATCTTCCAGTTCTACTGCAGGAGCGTTATCCGGGCCAGTTTTACCGAGCTTATCCATATCGCGTTTGCTGAGTGTTCTGACCCGACACTTGCAACCCCAGCCGTTCTGGGGGTAATGGGTCTGCCAGAATGGGTCGTCGGCATCAAGGATTAATCCGTCCCAGGCTACATGCTCTGGCCGTGGATGCTCGACAGCATCATTGTGTATGTACTGCCAGAATGGTCGAGTGTGTTTGACTTGCTGCATCTGGGCATATCGACCAGCGTTATGGCTTTGATACAGATTGGTCTCGTAGATAACCCGGCTGCGCCAGTTGCGACCACCGTTATAGCCCCAGCCGTGCTTGCTGACTATCTGATCAAAGTCTTTGCGAAAGTCCTTCAGGCTCATGCCTTCAGTAATCACTTTGTCCATTGATGAACGAAAATCGTTAAGCAGGTCTTCTTTCATCGCCCCGGCAATGACAAAGGCACGGGCATGCTGGCCCTCATAGATATCTGTCCAGGATGCCGTCGGCAGGTTCAGCTTGTCACGAAACGCATCAACCGCTTTATTGAAAGGCATGGAGCCGTAATTGATGTTCATTTAGCCAGCTTCATGCAATTTTTGCTTCAGCAGATAACCTTCCAGTTGCCAGATTTTATTTTTGGCATTCTCATAGGCTATCTTCTCACCTATTTCAGCGTCGAAGTTTTCTGGACTAGCGCAAGCTGATTCACCTGTTACAGTAAAGCCATTTTGTAAAGTTAAGCAGCAGACAGTTAATTGGCTTCCTTCAAATACGTGATACTGCTCTGACTTGATTACAGCCTGAAGCATATCTGGAGTTAACCTTGGAGCGTTAAGTTCTTTCTTTTGAATTTCATTTTCTATTTCAGTCATTTTCAGACACCTCATAACGCCCAGCCAGCTCAGCGGTGGCCAGCGCCATTTGAATCACGTCAGCAAGTTCTTCCGGGTCAAGAAAACCGAATGCTTCGACCAGGCGATCCTGAAAGTCTTCTAGCGTGCCACCGTTATCATCCACTTCCTCTAATAAGGATTTAATACGGTTATAAAGGTCGTCTAACGGTGACTGTGCTTGTGTTGCCAGTTGATTCACAACACCATCTAACTCTGTTTCATTATCACCGGCTTTGGCTGCAGCGGTAGCGGCGGCATTCGGGCGTGCAGCATCATTTTGTTCAGGGGTGTTAGTTGGAACCGGTTCATAGCCTTCACCATAGATCTCCGTCAGTTTTTCTTGGTTAAGCCGGTAGCCCATATCGAACAAAAGCTTATCGCGTTCGGCGCGTTCGTTAAGTTCTTCACCTTCCTCAGAGATGAACTTGATACGTGGGCCACGGCGTGGATCGGCACCGGGAATATTGAGTGCAACCATTGGCCAAAGTAGGTCACGGTTTAAGGTGCCAGCAATTTGCCGCACGTCACTGACCAGCAGATCATGACGCACTTCATTATGGATATCACCCAGGTTAGAACCCAGACCGGTATTTTGTGCCGTACTGGTTAAGGTGCCACCGAGAATCGCTTTAGACTGAACCGACTCGCACCAGTTGATCATAAACTGGTATGGGTCGCTGGCTCCCTTGGCGGCCTCTTTAAAATCGACATCCATACCATCGGGCATGATGCCTGCAGCACTGTGGCCGATACCAATGACGGCGCGAAGCAAGGTATTTTTTTCTTCATCACTGGCACCGCTGGGGTAAGTGCCGAGTCGCATTGGTATGCCATAGACTTCCAGAAACTCGGCCAGATCCCGAATGCTGTAGTTTTTAAACAGGTATGGCCATGCGAGGATACGATGCAAACCGCCACGGGCAATGCTGCCAGACTTGGCTTTATGAACATGCGTTACCCAGCCAAACGGCCACAATTCATCACCTCTGCCACCACTGTTACGCAGCAGAATCTTTTTGCGATCATTTTCATCGATGGTAAATAGGCGTGCTGATTGATGCTCTAGCGTTGGTAACAGCGTTTTACCCAGCTTATGCCAACCGAGTTCCAGCATCGAATAGCCTTTGCCAATCGCATCACCGATATCGAAAAGGTGATCTTCGAAGTCTTCCATGTCAAGCAGCCACTCTTTGACCTCTTCGGCAAGCGCTTCTTCTTTTTTATCGGCATTACGCGGTGCGACCACATCCCAATCGACACCCATCAACGCCCGTTTTCGCTTACTCATTTCCGCAAAGACATGGGCATCTTTTTCTTCCATATCTTCAAACAGGTCGGCCTGTTCGACCAGATTGCCTTGTTCAGCTGCTTGCAGAATGCTGGCTAACTTGCGTGGTGTTAAACCACCTGAAGGATGGTTCTCAAACTCTTTACTGATAAAGCCGAGCTTGGATGTTTGCTCTTCACTCAGTGCTTCTCGCACCTGTACTGGCTTACCAGCGGCATCTACGATTTGACTTGTTCTTACTTGTTCCATTGTTACCATCCACCGCCTTTTTGCATCAGGCTGCTGTAGTCGTTGTCGGGGTTGTCGCGTTCGGTTTTGCTGGGGGCTGCTGTCCACTCAATCGGTGAAGCCAAATCAAAGCTGGCAGCATGCGCCATGACCAAACTAATCGCTGCGTCACCGTGTCGGCTTTTGGCAGCATCGGTTTTACCATCGGGCAATTTCGGTACACCTTTAATCACTTGCAGCGCACCGATATCGTCTGCGACATCGGCATCACGCGGGATAAGAATGGTGTCGTCCTCAAACGCAGCTTTGAACTTGGGCATATTATCCAGGTACCAGCTTTGGCTAAGCATCACTTCTTCGACCACATTGACGCCATAGCGGTACTTGGCTTGCTCTGCCAGATACTGACCATTACCACGGGCATCCAGCTTGGCCGCACTGAATCGAGGCAAACGATCACAGATATAAAACAGCACCTGCTCTTGCTGCTTGAACGGCACGTTGTGCAGTTCAACCATAAATGGCACTACGCGCCTGAGCTGCTGACTGATGGTCATCGGTGTCAGCACGGTTAAGTCACCGGAGCGACCAAAATCTTCGCCTAAAACGTGGCGTAAATTGGGATTTAACTGGTCTAAAAGCGGCTTTAAATTAACCTCACACCAGGCCAGCATTTCTGCCTGGCGAAGATGCTCTGGCCACAGGTTGAACTCGGCGGTACCGGAATAGCGCAGCACCGGCACATCATGCATGCGGGACTCACGTAGGGCGCGGCTGATATAGGTGCCACCGCCTTGTTTGGGGACGCAGTCATATTCTTCTTCGGCATCTTCGGTACTGGCAGTATTTTTACGAAGCCCAGCTTTCCATTCGTCTTCGCCTTCTTGTGTCCATTGAATTTTCTGAATTTGGCAGATGCGTTTATAGAGACCCATTTCACACGCATCATCCAGTGTGATTCGATGAACGCTGTAATCTTTTTTTCCAGATCGACTGTCTTCGATGAGTTCATTGAACAGGTTTTCTACGCCATTATGCGTAGAGATGATTCGAATTTTGCTGCCCCACATCGTCAGAGCTAACGCAGCTTTTAAAAGCTCATCAAGTGCATCATGGAATGCCGCCTCATCAATGCAGACATTACCCTGACGACCACGCATATTGCTGGGTCGTGAGCTGAGTGCCTGAATCTTAAAGCCGCTGGCAAAGCGAATAGTGAAGGTGAGAATATCTTTGTCTTCATCTTCAAAGATTTCCTCTTCAATGGCTGAGGCAGCCTTATTGAATGACTTAGCCCACATCGAACAAGCATCAATAAACTCTACGGCCATCTCTTTATTAGAACCAACGTAGTAGCAGTTGGTACCGCCCGCAGCCTTTGACGATGAGGCGGCTAATACTTGATCGGCTGCTTCAGCCCAAGTTAAACCTGTACGTCGTGACTTTTCAGCAAGCTTAAGAATACTGTCATCTGCCATCCAGTTCTTTTGATATGGCAGCAGGACATCATTCGGATCGTAATCTTTGTATATGGCTAAAGCAGCGCCCATCGCTTAACCCAGCCCCAGTATTTCTGTCTTGATTGAATCAATTGCTTTTTGGCTCATGCCTTGGCTGACCATAGACTTTTCAGCTGTCGCTGCAGCTTCGTTAGCGGCTTCGGCTCTGATGGCTTTCTCTCGCTCTTCATTCATATTGGCCGCTGACTCCAGTCGCTGAACAGCGAGTGCCAATTGAGCCAGCATTTTTGGCTCTACAGGGGTATCACCTTCAGCCATATGCATTGCTGAATCAAACGCCATCGTGCGGATGATTTCATTGACTAACTTACCAACCTGGCCTTGCGGTGCAGCGCCCAGCTTGCCGATCCACATGCTGGCCAGTTCGCGTGATTGCTGTAGTTTGGCTCCGACATCTTTCATCTTGACGGCATATCGATTGACCGCAGACTTGCTGACGCGATCATCAGTGCCGAGCTGTTCAAGGATGGCATTGATTTGTGCTGTGGCATCCAGTTGTGAGACTCGCGGATCTCGCAACAGGGTTTGCAGCTGCTCCAGAATATCGGCTGGCAATTGCTCAATGGATGAGGCGCGAGCCATTATTCAGTCGTCTCTACGCTGATGGTGATGGGTGAATAAGAATGTGACATCCCAACACCAAAGAAATAACCAGCGGCAATGATGTAGCAAAAAATAACCACACTCTTTAACACTTCTTTGCCGAAGCTCTTTATATCTTGCTGTAACAGCCAGTTCTTTAATTTTCTAATCATGGTCGCGCTCTCCCAATACCATCAATTCGGCTCCGCCCCAGCGCAACATCGACGCCACGCTGAGTCACCTTGGCAATCAACAATTCACCAACCGTTGTAATCGCCAGCAGACCTTGCTCTTCCAGCCAGCGCAATTCGGTACGAACACGATCAGCAGACACATCATGACCAACACTGGCCAAAATCATTTGCAAGATGTTTTCGTTATGCGAGTAGCCAGGGTCTTGCTCCAATGCCTGCAATAAGGCAAGACGAATAGATTCTGTGAGTATTTGATTAAAGCTCACCGCTTATCTCCTCGTAACAGATAGTCATTGATTAGCGTTAGCTGGGTTGTCATGGCTTTCAAAGAGCCAGTCATTTCGCTGATGTTTTCACTCATTCCATTCATGCGATTGTAGATATTGCTAAGGTCGGTATGCGTTGGTGCACCATTCATTCGCTCTTCAACGATATCCATTCGGCTAACTACTTTAACTATCTGCTGGCTCACTTCTTTAATCTCTGTTTTATTCACGCGATGGCGATTGATTAGCCAGGTGTAAACCCAATTACCTGCAAACAAAAAAGCCAGAAACACATCAAACCAAAACCTGTATGCGGTGTAATCTAATTCCATTTATCGCTCCCGCTTAGCCTTAATGTTTTGACAGTCCACACAGCGCACCGCGTCTGGTCTTGCTTCCAGTCTTTTATTTGGAATCGGCTCACCACAATCCAAGCAATAGCGAATACCGTTTTCTTCATCAGGTTGTTCTGTTTCTCTGCTACTTCGAAGCACCGTCTGAATCGCGATATCCCTGTCTTTTTGTTCGCGCTCCTGGGCGCGGTCGAACACGTCCACCATGCTTATTTACTTTCCTTGTTACGGCTTAAAAGAGTAGATAGATTCTGAAATACGCCCGGAGGTGGCGTTTGTCCGGCTGACACTTGTTTATCATCAGAACGCTTTTTCACTGAGACACCCAGCACAGCAAGCGCGATTGCCCACATACCAGATAGGTTGACCATGGCATTGATAACAGCAGGAGCGTCATTCGGTGAAATAACGATCACAATGCCCAAAGCAGACATTTGTACAAACCATGTCACGGCAATGGTGTAACCGAAGAAAGGTCTCCAGCGACGGACGAATGAATCGCCAGAGGTGTACTCGGTTCGCATGGTGGCGTTGATGGTGGCCAACTGCTTGTTCTCGGCTTCTAGTTCGGCGAGAACGATAACGTTCATTTCTTTTTGCAGTTTTAGTTGAAGCTCTGGATCATGCTTTATTTTGGCTAAGGCTTCATCAGCGTTACCTGCGCCCGTTACTGCATTGGCTGCTTTAACAACCTTATCAGCGACGTTACCAGCCCTATCCCCCATTAAAAGCCGGGTTAGCCCCGGCACGAATTGCGCTAATCCTAAAGCAATGCTAATCGGCTCCATGAGTCACCTCTGTATTGATAAATTGCTGCAACACAAACAGACGGCGCATCCAGCCCATAATGAAGCGTTCTTGTGATGGGTTTTCAACGGCGAGGTCATGATAGAAGTCAGCCCGATAGGCAAGGCTGAGAGTGAGCTTGTTAGTAAGGTAGTCTTCGTTATTAGCGAAACGTCTGATAGCGCCAAGCGTTTCATCACCGATCACACCATCTACTTCCACGCGATAAGCGCATTGAAGGAATTTGATTGCTGTTTTGGGCCGGTGGTTTACTACCGAGTCAAACAAGAAACAACCAATGACTGGTGGCAAATCGCCACAGCCATAGGCTTGCCAGTAGTCACGGAAATAGAGTGCAATGGCATCATCTAATGTCAGCAGTCTGATATTAAGATGGGGGTATTGACGCTTGCTGATGCCGTAGTTGGTTTCGCCACCGGCATCGTTTGGATCATCCACATAGCCGCCTTCAATCTTCAAGACATGATTGACTGCTTTGAGGAAAAGTTCTGGGTAGGTTTTGTTTGTGTCCATGGGTTGCATGATGCTTTCTGGCACAAACAAAAACGCCCTGAATGAGTTCAGGGCGCTGGGGTGTTACTACAATTTAGTTAAGCAGGTTTTAGAAGTCTGGGCAATCTTGAGTTATTTTTTTCAGACTGGCTGGAAGTTATAACCAAGCTGGAAATTTACCTATAAGATTCATTGGACTTGGTCTTTCAGCTGACACCGTTGAACCCAACCGTTTGACATTGCATCCATATCTACTTTTTCAAAACTCTGCCCGGAACGGGCTGCAAATCTCTCAGCTGCCATTCGGTAGCTATTATTTACCCAGTTACTACGCGACTCATACTGCTCATCATTCAATGTACTGGGGCTGCCATAAATGCGATTCGCTGCCAAACTCACCATACCCTGAGCAGTGAAAGCATCACACCATGGCTGGAAGAGTGAGTCATCGGCTGCAAAAACTGATGAAGAAAGTAGTAGCGCATAGATACAAAAAGCGAGTTTTTTCATTTTTAAGTTCCTTTTATCAACAACCGATACAACCGCTACAACTTAGCAGATAGGTTGTTCGCGTTGTAGTGGTTGTTAAACCAAACTATAGGTGTAAGCACCTTTTATTTTCTCAGATTGCCAGTGAATACGGTCAAAGCGATCTAGTCTATCACGGGCGGTTTTATCATCTTTTTTGTGACCGCAGGCGTCCAGTAGCTTGGTTTTATTCAAACTACCTTGCTCCTTCAGCACGGTTTTTACCTTGTCGATAAACGCTCTTTCTTCATCGTTGAGTGTGACTTCGTCGAGATCCAGTTCGGTTAAAAACAGATCTGCCACTTCTATTCTTAGTGCGATATTGGCAATGGCAGCACGTTCTTTTTTAACTTCGAGCAGCCAGCGAATTTCACCTTCGGGCGAGTCCGCTTTGATAAGACGGTACATATTATCGACGCTGTTACGTAGGTTGTTTGATCCTTGATAGTTGCTGCCGTTCTTGGTGGAGTGATGCAACACAATAATGGTGGCACCGGCGTCACGTATCTTTTTCAGCTTGTTGCCGATCCGCATGGCTGTCAGGTCATTATTGATATCACCAAAGTCTCTGAGACTGTCCAGCATCAGCAGCATGTTTTTAAACGCGTTGCCATAGGCTCTGTTTTCAAGCTCATCCAGCAGTTCGAGTGGCTCACCATTGAACTTACTGCGGTGCGAGTAGGTTAGATTCGGGCAGGCTTCGATCAGTTTATGTTCGATGCCACGCTCTTTCAGCACACTGATGGGGTTATCGACATCGATGTACAGCACATTCATCGCGCCTTGCTCACTACCACTGTTGTGTTCAGTGGCATATTTTGCCAGCCCGAAAAGCAACCAGCTTTTACCCATGCCGCCATCGGCATAGATCATAGTGATTTGTTTTTTAGGCAAAAAATTAGGGTATAAAAACTCAACACTATCGTTGAAGTCATCAGTTGTGAGTGGATTGATAAAATCGAACATTAAAAGAGATCCTGTTGTTTGTCATTTTCAAGTTGACGCTGTTTAGCCTGGCGTTTGTAGACAGCGCGTTCAGTAATTTTTTGTGTCCGGGCGACTTCTGCTTTGGTAAAGCCTTGATCAAGCAGACGGCTTGTCTCTGCCAGATCCACTTGGTATAGCCTTGCTTGAAGCTTGGGGATGGCGATTTTCTCATTACGGAAGGTATGCACGAACTGTTTGTATTGATCTGGACTAAGCACTTGCTTTAGGTCACCTTGCCCCGGCACTCGAATAGTGACACCACCGAACTGTTTCACCAGACGCAACAGTCCATCAAGACCGATCACATCGGCTATCTCTCTGGCTACAGGTGGTAAATAATCAGGTAAATTCACTGGCTCGGTACCTTGCTTATGGCAGCGCTACTTGAGTGGCACGTTCAAACGCGACTTTGTCATTAAGGTGATCGACGATGGCATTGAGTAGCGGCACATTACGACGCCACTTGCTGGCATTCGCACGGCCTGCTACCAGCTTCTCGACATAGCTTTCGCTCAGGTTCATGGCATCCAGTAGGTACTCAACGGTTTGCAGCAGGCTGCGTTTTTTCTGTTCCTGATATAACGCGGCAATGATCGCTTCAAACTGCTGACGCTTGTGCACCCACTCCAGACGTTCAATACCAGGACGGCCTGTTGTTGCATGGCCTTTACCACCGGTGACGTGCCAGGCTATGGTTTCAGCGTATTCCCAACTGAGTTGCATATCGGTCAGTAAGGCTTCAATTTTTGCCATATACGGGCTGCGATTGAATGGCTTTCTGCCTGCGCGTTTAGGTGGTTTAATCGCTTTGGCATCACGTAGCAAATTGACTAAATGTTTCAATTCTTTGTCCGTCATCTTGCTGCACGAACGTTCACCGGTATGGTCTCCTTGCCATGTGCGACGAGCTTCTTCGTCCTTAAACAAGCGGCTAGCGCCGATATGAACAAGCTGGATTAGCTTTTGTCTTGAACTCATAGCTGCCCCACGATTTGTAGATAACGGCCAACAAACATTAAAAACGCTGTGCTGGGAGACACTGGTTCAATGGCTTTTTTTAATGGCTCAATATCTTTAATTAACGGCCATTCATCATCGTGTGGTGCCATCAAGTCACGCTGCTCTGTGGCTAACAAGACCAAGTCTGCGTGCTTCACTTCTGCAGGCATCTCAGCGTCTAACCCAAAACGGCCTAACACGGCTTTTTCAACACGCTTCTCTATTTCACGATAATCGGGCAAGAGGTTTTTCAGTGGTCTGGCCACATCACCAACAAACGCCTCTGCGGCATCATGCAGCAGTCCGTGCAAAGCCATTTCAGGCGGTACAATTTCAGACACATAAACCGAATGTTGGGCTACGCTGTAGAACTTATTAGTGTGGCCAGCGAAGCGGCAAATGTTTGATAGGCCATGAGCGGCAACGTAAATGTCGAACTCAGACTCTTCAGGACACATAAAGTTAAAGTATTCACCACTGATAGTGAGTATGTCTGGTCGCATCTCGCTTGCTTCTTTCATGTTCATTATTTGGATTCCTCTAACGATCCCCAGCTCCATGCAATGGAGTTATGGCCACAATGTTTACAGCGGAGGATATGAATGTTTTCCGGTGTAACCTCTTTTGCTGTTTTGTACTTGTGACCAGATATATACCGACCACGACTAAGCGACCGCCAGATGCAACGTGCAAAACAGATTGGGTTCCTTAATTCATCCATATCATCTCCCGGATTTTTCACTGCCTTAACCCCAACGAAGGGGCTAAGTAATCCGTCTCGTGGATCAGTCGGCGTTGCCCGGCGGGGAGAAAGGTTATAAAACCCACCGTCTCAGCTGCAGTCTGTTAGTTTTTTGCTGGCACCACCTGTCTGCTGACGCGCCGTTGGTTAAGCGGATTTAGGCTGAATATCGATGACGCGATACTTCAACTGTCGTTGAACCCCATCACGGGGACTGGTGACGGTTGGTCGCTCACCAACTTTTATGTCTGATACAAACGTGCCACTCCAGATACCAGCCTGAAATGGTCTTGAATCAACAACGACGCCATCTTCATCGATGTCCCACTCCAGAAAGTCCTGGCCCCTGTCTTCGAATACAATCATTTCCATAGAAGACCTCACAGAGCAGCCATATCGAGAGCCAGATTCTGAAACTTGCTCTCGGTGGTCGGGCGGTAATAGAAACGCACATAGGCGCTGGAGCCAGTGATTTGCATCGAATCTTTCAGCGCCTCCATGGCTTGCTTCCATTTGTGATCGTCAATCTCCAGCCGCAGCAGTCCGAGGATTCGGGCAGCACTAAGCTGGCCTTCAGTGTTGGTTTTGAAGGCGTGATCGACCAGGGCTTTGATATTGTCGTTGCTGCCTTCTGACCATTCTTGAATGCATTCATCAATCAGGGATTTAGCTGCTTCAGCACGCTCATCGAAGTGCAACAGCTCGGCCATTTGAATGCGAATCTGGCGTTTACCGTCATAGCTGGTGAGGCTGATATTGCCTTTTTTGCCACCGAGCTTGGCATCGTATTTTTCTGCAACAAGCTCGACGAAGGCATAAACGTCATTCATCGCCTGAGCTTTGAAGGCGACCATCTGCTCTCGCAGCAACTCGGCCTTACCAAACAGTTCTTCGATAAGATCATCACGATCCAGATCGATTTGTTTGATTTTGCTAATGGGTACAAGGTGACCTTGTGCGTTCACCTTGTGTTGCTCTGTATTGATAGCTGTATTCATGGGTTACTCCTGTTTAAGCCACAACTTTCCACTGCACCTGGCAGCCGCTGACTTCTGTGGCGTAGGTTTCGAGACGACGTAGGCCGGTTTTAATGCGGGTTTTTGTGCCGCCCTTAAGTCCACCTGGACTGTCGTTGTAGCCGACGATGGTGATGGTCGGCTTTCTGGCTTCACCGATGTTGATATCGGTAATGGTGAGGCCACGTCGTGCTAGTTCTGCTAAGCAGTGGCGAACGTCTTCTACTTTTTTGCTGATGATGTCGTTACCCAAATTCTTGTTCATGATTAGGCTCCAATTTTGCTGTGTTCACAGCCGCCACGGCAGGCTCTATAAAGTTGAATGCGTGTCGGGTTTGTTGCTGCATACGGGCGGCTTTGGTATTCAATGCATTGGTCGCTGGGGATAGCACCAACCACCGGGCATTGCACACTGCCGGACATAAACTTGCCTTCAATGAGTGCTTGCAGTCGGTCAGTTCTGCCGGGGTATTTACTCTTGATGACCTGGTTAATCACGGTTGGTGAAGGAAAGCCATCATTCTGTCTGAGAACAGCGGCCACCTTGGCTTGTGATGTTTTCTCACATTCGGTTTTGAGTACTTGTTTCCAGTCGCTCATTTGTTGTCATCCTTTTCTTTCTGAATGCGGTTATAAATTTCTTCACGATGAACAGAGACATCTTTTGGGGCTTCAACCCCGATCCGGACTTGATTACCTTTGGTACCAAGCACATTCACGACAACGTCATCACCGATAATCAGGGCTTCGCCCACACGTCTTGTTAAAATCAGCATTACTCACCTTCCTTTAATGAAATGGGTAACTTGCCAAGCAGTGACAAACTAATCTTCACGCCTAAATGAACGCCTTTGAGCACCTCCGGATCGGTTATTTCAATCTCTTCACCGATTTTGATAGAGGCACCTTTTTGATCCACTATCAGCTGCAATTCATCAACTCGTTTCTGGTGCCATGCCATTAATTGTTGAATTACGTCTACTGTCGCTTCATCCATTACTCACCATCCTTTGGCCATACGACCTTGTTTAAATTGGGATCAAAGACTTGTTTAATGCGTTGAATCATCGGCGGCTTTGGACCGGTATTCATCGCGGGTAATAGTTTGTATCGCGCCAGACCACCACCATGGTTGGCTGGGATTATCTCTTTGAGATAATTCGCCTTAGCCAGAAAGGTGATGTAATCCTTGGCAGTGTTCGGTTCGATAGGTGTTTCTTCCGTAGAGGCTGATGCCACCAAATCACGCCAACTGAAATCACTCAGAATTCGCATGGTTCGCCACATCTGTTCACGGCTCTCGCCACCAGTGACGTGGTCACCTTTGCGGTTGACGCGAGGTGCATTCACACCGACATCACGAGTCAGCCTCCAGACAATGGCACCGCCCATGCGCTTGGTGGTGCGTTCCAGATAGCCAGCACCTTCCAGCCCTATCACGTAGGTTCTGGCTGTTCGGCGATTCACTTCATTCAGCTGTTTGTGATCACTGGTGTGTGCTTCCAGGTCAAGTAAAGAAAACACTTTCAATTCACGTATGGCTTGCCAGCAGGCATCTCTACCTGACAGCTTGCCGTTTGCTCTTGTGATATGAACAGGCTGTGTCATTTAACCTTCCTCCTGGGTGCGTCGCCGGTATAGAGGGGACGGTTACCCCAGAGTTTGACGTCGATTTGGTCGGTACCAGCTGAGTAGGCGGCTTGCTGAACTTGGTTGAGATTGACGCAGATTCGACGGGCGACGCCCATGCTTTCACGCTGGATGCGTTCGAGCAGGTCATCAGCAATGGTGATGTCCGGGCAGTAAAGTTGGGACAGTTGTCGTGTGTCTTCCAGATCGGCAGGTTGAGCGCCTTGCCAAGCCAGCATTCGATTGTGGAACCGTTCCCACTTGAGCAGCTTGGTCGGGAGCTTCTCTTCACCGATCAGCAGGATGGCAGCGTTTGATCCTTCATAAATGTCACGCACTACTTCGACGGCTTTCTTTTCGACGATGTGATCCATCTCATCGATGATGAGCGGCAGACCACTCAGCGCCAGCTGCTGACTGATTTGCTCGACCATGTCATAGTTGGTCTTATCTGGCTGGATGCCCATTTCTTTGAGAATGGAAAGGAGCAGCGCTTTTTTTGTCCAGGTGCTTTTGCATTCAACGTAGTAAGCGCGGTATTTATTCGCTGCATAAGCTGCAGCAAACGATTTACCCCAGCCACTCGGGCCAAAGAAAGTGACCATACCTGGTAGATGTGCTGGGCGATTCATCGCTTGTTCCAGCAATCGTGTACAGAGCATGACGTTTTTCAGTGGTGCCGTGGTGACAGAGGCTTCGACTCTGTCTCCCAAGTTGACCACGTTTTGATTTGTTGTCATTATTTACCTCATCACGTTTTACTTACCCGCCTGCCAGCGGGTTTGTTTTTTTATGCCTCGACAGTTTCGTCGAAGCTCTCAAAGTCAGCGCTGAACTCGCTCATAAAGCGGAACTCATCGCCTTTCTGGTACATCGCCCAGAATTTCTGATCAGCTGCTGAGAGTTGACTCCCTTCTCGCAACCGACGGTCTAAATTGACCCAACGCTTGTAGCGCGCTCTGGGGTCATCATTTCTTATGATTTGTGCTGCAGGCTCTTGTGGCTGTTGGAACTCGGCTTGGAATGTAGCCAGATCCTGTTTTTGTTCGTCAGTTAGTTGTGGCTGCGGTATGTGTCGGCCTAGTTCTGGCGCTGGGCGAAGTGGTCTGACCACTTTCGGGTTGGCGACTTCAGGCTGTGGCTGCAAAGGCAGGCGACTTGCCACTTCCATTGCATCCATCGCGACTTCGGCTTTCGCTGCCAGCTTGGTGGCCTTGATAAAGCGAGTGCGATGCTTGTTGAAGCTTCGAGCCGCTTCAGTATCACCAAACCCAGTAGCTTCAATACATTGCGCCTCACCGATATAGCGATTATCTAAGGTGTAGGCATAGACGATTTCATGCAGCGCTTGAGGGTCAAAACGAACGGTAATCTTCTGGCCTGCAAAGTCGAGCAACGCTGGCGCGTGGTAGCGGTTTTTGCCTTGTCCTGTGGCTGATCCGGCATCAAGATTAAATGATCCATCTTTCTGCACTTTGATGGCTTCAGCCATCAGCAGCCACATGCGACGTTGTTCTTGGTTAGCTGTTTTGATAACGGCGGTTTGATAGCTTTCGGTGAAAGCTTGATCAAAACTTTTTGTGCCGTTGCAGATTTCAGTGCGTCGAGCCGGTTTGGCATTCCAAGCAATGATTTCTTGTTCCAGTACTGCTAGGAACGTTTCAATGGGTACCGCTTTTTTGGCGTAGTTTTCTGGCTTGGCCATTGGGTTTGGGCCGGTATAGGCACCTTCAAACTTAGGATGCTTGTCCAGATATTCACCAAGACCACCAACACCAAAGGCACGTTCGACAGGTTTAGCCTGACCGTGTCCTTTGCCGCCAATCACTGATGTCCAGTGCACTTTGATACCGAGCGTAGGGAATAGGCCGAGTGGATCATCTTCTTTTACGGTGAAGCGATAGCGGTTTTTAACGCCACCGGTCATCCATTTATTGGCTGCAGCGCGGGTGTTATCAATAGTGACGTGTTCGGGTATGCCGAACTGATCCACAACATCGCCAAAACTGGCTCGGATTGAGTCGGTGTTTTCTGATTCATCGACGCGGTAAGCCAGTATTTTGCGGCTGTAGACGTCCTGCCAGAACCACGTTTTCATGCGCGTTACATCGCCATTTGGCAATAGAACAAACACGTTGTGTTGGTAGCCATCACCATTGATCCACTCAAGCGCATGTAGCTCTTGGACTGTTCGCTGTTGGGCAGGAAACAGTTTGATCAAACCGGCTTCACCTTCACGTAGATAAACGCGGGTTGCCAGCGGTATGGCTTTGATGCGACGTTCCAGTGTTTTTTTGCTGGGGATTTTCCAGCCTTGTTCGGCTGCAGTACGTTGTAGTCGGTAGTAACAGGCTTCGAACTCTGGCTGCTCCAGGCGAAGGTAATCGGCTTTGTAAAATTCCCAAGCCTCAGTATCCATATCTGCTGTGACCGTTCGGCCAACAAAGCCGGGTACCAGCGCGGCTAACCAGTCTTGACGAGCATAGAATTTCACCCCTTTCTTGCTCTTGGTACCGTGATACCAGCCTTGCATGGTGCGTTCACTAATGTCGTTTTGATCAGCCACCAGTAAGAAGGCATTCTTAAGTGTGGCGCCACCGTTTTCTGTCAGAGCCATGACCTGCAAAAGCAGGTTGAGTTTGTTCTGAGCTGCGTCCTTTTGTTTTTGTGGCTTGTTGTCATAGTGCTGCCATAATGCTTGAGGATCGTAGCTAAATTCAGTGCTTTCCGAGCTGCTCTTAACTGGGGTCGGCAGGTGTTGTTTTATCAACGCGGCCTGAGTTTCTACTGGCAGGCTGGAAAGGTGGTATTCATTTGCTGATCCACCTCTTACTTTTACTTGCCTTGTATTCCAGCCTTGTTTTGAGGCCTGCTGATTAACGCCACGCTTGTACTTTGGAAGACCTGGTTTGTTTGCTAATTCAGTTGCTGTGAACCATTCCCTGTTTTGTTCAGTCATCTTCACCGCCCTCAAAATCTAGACCTGGCTGACTCTGAGAGATAACATTTTCTCTGTGGTATGCCACGCCAGCTAACAGTCGAGTGAGCGCTGAAGTAAGGATATCTACCGACTCACCCTCACGATAAAACTTGATTAGCAAACTCATTGCATCTGCAGAAAGCTGCTGTAGTTCGGCTAAACCTAGTTCATCCACTTTTTTCCCTGTGGGGATTTGAATCATCAGCTTGTTACTTCGGTAACCCAGATATTGGGTGACATAATCCATCTCACAGATATGCTCATATGCCGGGATAAAACTGACTGGCATATCACCAGTAGAGAGCCATTTGTATAAGCGGTCTTCACTGACAGCCATCAGTTCAGCGATAGCTGGAACAGTTAGCCTTTTGAACTGTCTGGCGTACTCTTTATTAAGCCGCAGCGCGTCTTTTATATTGTTCGGCTGGATGCGTTTCCAAGCCACCTTACTTTTTGGAATTCTCATCACAACACCACTTCCAAATTTATTGATTGTTGCGGCAGTACTGCACGGGATAGGCTGGTTCTGCGTTTTAACCAAACAGGAGATAACAAAGTGAAAACAACCAGACCAGCACCCGTCAGTGCCGCGTATTTACACGGGCAGAATGATGGATTCATCATCATTTCATCGACCATGCTTTTATCCGAGCTATCAGCTTTTTTAAAAGCATTGAAAGTTGACAAATCGGACATACGTGAACCGGACAATTCAGAGGAACTTCCACAACTCGCTGAGACTGTTGCTTGGCAAGTTGTTGAAAACGTATTGCCGCCTTCATCCGCGACGCTTTGTAAGCAGATTGGCGATCTGGATCACCAAACCCAGGAGAAACTGGCATTCCGTCTTTATCAACTAAAAAGTTTGATTGCGACGTTGAAGCGCACTCATCCAGCCGATACTTACCTTGTGCCGCCGAACTGGAATCGCCGTTGGTTTGAACTGCTTTGTGGGCGCGTGCTTTTTGCGGATGTAAGTGCTCTTGATGCGGATAGTTATCAACCATGATTAGGCGCTCTCAGCAAGACCGGCTTCTGCCAGACGCGCTTTTGCTTGATCAATTTTGGCTTGGCGATCAGTTTTTACATCAGACTGATAGCGGGGAATATCCGGAAAAACTGCTGCAATATCTTTCTCGATTAGCACGGATATTGATCGTGCAACTCTTAAACTTTCCGCTCGTCTTGCACAAACATTCATTACATGCTGATGAGTGCAACCAATTACTTCACCAGCGACTAACCAAGAAAGACCTTTGGCTTTCAATGCTTGATGTATTTGCTTGTAGTTCATTGTTACAATCCGTAATTAAATATATAAGCGTTTACATAAATGCAAACAAAACATAACACCTGCAAAAATTATGTACACATAAAATAACATTGTCAAGGGCTTGTAATGGAATCATTAGTTTACATTGGCGGCAGAATACTAGAGGAGCGTAAGCGTCTACGCTTAACCCAGCAGGATGTTGCTGACTTTGTTGGAATCACAAGGCAGTCACAAGCCAAATATGAAAAAGGTGAACGTAGCCCTGATGCTATTTATTTAGAAAAAATATTAGGGCTTGGGTTTAATTCGTATTACGTGCTGACGGGGAACGAAACCTTTCCAACTCGATCCCACTTAGATGTTGATGATAATTCATCATCAACACATAGAAATTCAAACGAATCAGAAACTTATGAAAAGCGGGATCGAAAATCTAAAGTGGGGCAAGTCGATCCCACTTCCAACGAAGAAGTGGGATCGAGCATCAAAGACTATTCAGCAGGAACTGGTAGCATTATGGAAACATTCGCCCACATCCCACTGTTTGATGTAAAAGCATCAGCTGGCAACGGTTATGTCATTCACGAGGAAGAGGAAACTGATGCACTTATATTCAAAAAAGAATGGATATATAACGAGCTACACAGCAGCCCAGCTAATTTATATCTGATTTATGTAGAAGGTGAGAGCATGGAGCCTGCATTGCGTCCAGGCGACGTTATACTCGTTGATCACACTGACAACGTTGCTAAACGTGACGGCATCTATGTAATCAGAATGGGTGAGTCATTACTAGTTAAACGGCTACAGCGCCTACCAAGTCAGCGGTTAAAGGTTACCAGTGATAATCCAGCTTATGAGCCTTTTGAGATATCACTGGATTTTGATTTGCAGAACGAGCTTTCGATTATTGGGCGAGTTGTTTGGAGTGGTCGTCGTCACTAATGAGCTTGATCGCAATTCATGTGTCTAAATGTTTACTATATTTAAAATGATCGCGATCCATAATTAATTATTAAATAAGCTTTAAATGTTACTCAAACCCTCATTATTAAAAGCTTCTTCCCATTTAAAACCATTAAATCCCGTTATATCCCGTCTTACTTAATCCATCTGTC
>NZ_GG657895.1 GCF_000156355.1 Methylophaga thiooxydans DMS010
TGGCGAAACTACTCCTCGCTTAACCAAACGTCTCAGCAAAATCCTAGCGACTTGGTCTGGCTTCATACCTCCAAGAGTGGTGAACTCGACCTCTGGCTTATGAGGGTCACCTAGATCACCATAAACCCGAACCACACCACCAACTTCATGGTACTCAGACTCATAGAGCTTCCCTTCGACCTCAACAGAAACAAAACCAGACATAACAAACTCCAAACTAACTATAGGTAATTAATGATCTATTTAAGCTGCTTTATATAAGAAGTAAATGCAGAAGATTCATCATAACTGCCACCTAAACGATCAAGTGGTTTTAAGTTCTCTCTAGTGAGAAACACTCTGGCAAAGAGAATGATTTGTGTGGCTTTACTGACTAAAGAGTCAACCTCTCTAACCCACTTCGCCCATTTCTCTAAATCTTGATAACTGAGCTGATTTATATCGGCATCTCTCAATTGATTGAGATTGCTTTCAAGCTGAATAACCACCAACTCTCTGATGTCGTTCTCATCATACAAAGCCTCTAAGCCAGCAATTTCAGCAACAGGACGTTCAACATAATGAGGCCTTTCAAGGGTTACATTTTGAGCAGCCTCAATAGCTTCAACCTCTTGCACAGTAGCTTTCACGGTAATTATAAGTTGATTACTCCGTGTCTTGATCATGCTAGACAAGGCTTTAGATATGGTAGGAAATTTATTCTGTTTAAACGGGCTAAGTTTAGAATTAGCCCAATTGGCACCTTTTTCCTGAGCCTTTAGTTCCGAAACCTGTTGTTGAACAGAATCAATATCAAACTCTCTTAATGTGGCACGGTTTTCAGATTCAGTAACAAAACGGTCGAAGCGTTTCGATAGAGTGTTGAATTCAACACCGAAGTAACTGGCACCACATAACTGGCCGATGTTAGTGGTATAGCCATCTTCAGTTGAGACAATATAGCCTTTGTTATGAGGCGAATGACAAGTTGATAAACCACAACGAATTTTTTCAGTAAAAGTATAATTACCTAGAATCTCCTTTAATTTATGGTCTGATGGATCGAGGTTTTCCTCAAAACCAGCTAAGTCTTGAATATCTCCCCATGAATCAACACGGATTAAGCCTTTCTCGGTATTTAGTGTAATCATCGCTTAAGAATGTGACTCCATTTGTTAATTATCACCAATTCCATATTAGCAGCTCACGGGATGCTTTTTTATTGTGATTTCCACCTACCGTGTAATTGATATTTAAAGGCTTATTTGAGAGGCCTTTAAAGACCTTTTTAATAGTGTCGTGGTCGTTGATGCTGATGAGCATTTTGCCTTGGATAGTTTGGGCCAGTTCTGCCATGGTTTCGTATTGTTCTAAACCAAAGTCTTGACCGTAACCTGCGGTTTCATAGTACGGTGGATCCAGATAGAACAGTGTGCCTGGTCGATCATATTTCTGAATGCAGCGCTGCCAGTCTAGGTTCTCGACGTTGGTTCTGGCCAGGCGAAGGTGAGCGGCGCTCAGATCCTCCTCGATGCGGAGTAGATTGAGCCGTGGCGGACTGGTAGTGGCGGTGCCATAGCTCTGGCCGTCGACCTTGCCACCGAAGGCAAGCTTTTGCAGATAGTAGAACCTGGCTGCACGCTGGATATCGGTGAGCGTTTCGGGTGTTTTGGCTTTTTCCCATTCAAACAGTTGTCTGCTGGATAAGGCCCACTTGAACTGCCGGACGAATTCTTCAAGGTGGTGCTGAACAACCCGGTAAAGGTTGGTCAGCTCACCATTGATGTCATTAAGCACTTCGACTTTGGATGGTTCCTTTTTGTAAAAGAGCGCTGCGCCACCAGCAAAGACTTCGACGTAGCATTGATGTTCCGGAAACAGGGGCAGGATGTCTTTTGCGAGTCGGGTTTTACCGCCCATCCACGGGATAATTGGTTTGGCCATGTTTTTCCTCTATTGGTCTGGCACTCGCTGGTGCTGGATTAAGAGGCTCAATGGCCTTCAGGTTGTTGAGTGTCTTACATCGCGGACACTTGATTTCGATTTGTACGTATTCAGCTTTAGCCAGTAACCGGCTGCAGCCACCACATCTAACTTCTTTCATGTGAGCCTCTATCTGTTTGTGCTAGGCTGGCCCGGCTGCGTCGACGCGGCGGGATGGCCTTGGTTGGCTCACAGGGTATGTGCCTGTGGGTTGACGGCTCGGCAGTGTTGGCGCACTGCCGAGTCGCTGTCTCTTCCTTTACTTCAGTATTTGGTCTAGCGATTTGTATTGGCCATCTTCAAAATGAAAACGGCCAAAGAAGCGAACCAGACCATAGAACCCAACAGCTTCTATAGCTGCTGGCAATTGTAATGACCAATGCAGCCGCTTGACATCTCGCAGCATGGCTTTAAAAAAGCCTCGGTCAGCTGAGAGACGATCCTTATCACCACCACCACGTTGGTAGTTAAAATCGTGATGACGGCAACTCGCCTCGAAGAACCAGCCAAATAACAGCTTAGCAACTGGTTCGGGTAGCCAGTCAGGGCCACAGCCATTTCCAAAACTGATTTTTTGTTCCGGTGTCAGGTCTGACCAGGATATTTTTGATTGCTTAGGCATTAGCTGTAATCCACAACAATCGCGTCAATATCAGCTTGAATCACATCCGGCTGCTGCTCATCTTCGTGCTGTGTTTGAAGTGCATAGAGCAAGTCTTCATAGTCCTGCTTTTTTCCAATAGCTGGGCCAGCCACACTTTTATAATTGGACGCATTGCTAATGATTCGTCCGACTAGGGTTGCTTTATCAACGCTGGCTCTCTCTGCAACAATGAAGTCAATCAGTGGCGTCGGCGCGGCATTGTCCGACTGCCAAGCTATTGCTTCTGGCTCTTGCGTTGGGAAGCTAGCAATTTCTTCAGCCGTATAAAGACTCGTGACTGGAGCCATGGCTAGTTTGAATTTCTGAACAATCTCAGAATGCTTATTAGCAAGCCGATCATCGATTATTAGTTTTGAATCTATGACAGATTGAATTTCTGACTCATCAATTTCAGTCATGCCAGACTTAATTAAATGATCTTGTGAGCCATCGGATTCAAATGCAAAGACATTATTATTTTCGTCTTTAAAATATTTCATTATCTAAGCTCCCACCAAACATCAAATCCCGAAAGAACTCCAGCTCCGGCTTGATATGTGCTACCGTTCGGAATAATCAAATTAACGTATTGTTCATCAGAATCACCTGCGATAGTGCAGATAACTTCACCGTCAACAAGGAAATTACGAGGCCCACTGCCAGCGCTTAGAACTATCGCCAGTTGAATAGATCTACCAGTAGTGTTTGTATAAGTAACACCCTCTGAACGACTGACAAAAACGTCTTGCCAGACCTGCCCCTCGCCAATAGCCATCGTTTTGATTTTGGCATCAAGCTTGTCGGGGCTGATAATACTCTCAGTCGTATCGGTTCCCGTATTCCATGTCGTCTGATCCTGAATAGGCGTACCGGCAATCGGGTCAATATCAACAAACATCACGGTGGCTGATTTAGCCAGACCGACGACCACCTTTTCGGATGGCGCAGTTGCAGTAATTTCCCCCTCCGTACTGCCAGACAGATAATACTTGTCACCCACCGTCAGGCCGGAGAACAGCGCCGAACGACCAAACGCTTCGACCAGGCTGTTGGTGACATCCGCAAAGCCGACCATCTTCTGTTTGTCGGTACCGTCGGCAATGGCACGGTCATAGCGGCTGTTGGCAGTGTCCCAGTACACGGCATCGCCATCGGCTACTGATGGACCAAAGGTGACATCTTCCAGCCGTACAACGTGGTTGGTGGCTGAGACCAGCTTGACGATGGCTTTCTGCAGCAGGTTTAAATCACCATCATCAGGTGTGAGGCCTGCATTAGTGATGACGTTGCGTAGTGACTCGCCCATTTTGTAGAACCAATGCGCGCCGGGCCATGTCGCTGGTGTACCGGATGTAGGATCACCATTTGTTGGATAACCAACTGACGGTACTGCTGGGGCATCAGGAGGTGATGCTGAAGCATCCGCTTCATAATTACGTGGTTCCATTATTATCCTCCGTAGGAAAAAATGAGTGTGGTGTGATCGGGTTTTAATCTATGGAGTGTGCATTCGAGGCGCTTATTGCCCCATGATGCTAATGGCTCATCGACGCGGCCATTCACTCTCCAATAGCTAATCGTTTCTTCAGGCGCATTGACCTGCCATGCAAACTGCCAAGACTGCCCATAAAGCGGTTTATTGACTCGGTCTGCGACTGTCCAGCGCGAAAACTCGGTGATAGTGACTTGATAGCCAATCGATTCTGCAATGGCTATAAAATACGGGATGCTTTGCCCCCCTTTATTGGTCACTTTGGCGTATAGGCTAGCCAGTCGCTGCTGAAGGGTTTGCACGTCATCTACGCACGGATCGGGCAGCGCGTAAGCGGCTTCCCACTCATTAAGCATTTCATAGGTGGTACGCGGGTCTGCTTCGTCTAACAGGTCATCTTCACGGGCGTGAAGGATGGCAAGCTCTTCAGCGGTTGATTCGAACAAGCCGATAAAGTCAGGATCGTGTTGCAGATCGTCCCAAAGCAGGCCGCGAGGCATTAAGGCCATCAGCATAGTGAGGTATTGCTGGGTTTTTATTGCCATGTGATATCACCTGGCACGAGAATTTGGCCTAGCGTTAGCGTGACGTCTTCTGTCGGGCTAACTAAAACATGATCGGTCTCACCAGCAGCGATACTAATCGCTTCTCGGATATGGCTGACTTTGATAGTGCCTTTGCCATTACCATCTTCTGGAATCGCTTCTCGCGAAAGTAAGTCGGCTATTTCGGATTCAACGGCTGCTTTGACAACCGTGGTATTCGGTGTCAACGCGATAGTTAAATCTAAAGCGACAGGGATGGGGGCAACAACATAGATCCCGGCTGTAACAGGGTGCTGTTCAAAAATATAGTCATACACCGCTTCCACTTCAGTCGCATCAGGGATGATGCTGTCATCGTTATCTCTCACGAAACGAACGGTGACAGTGCCTTCACCCATCTCACCCGGATATTGCCATGCACGGGTAACACCTGGCACTTGTTTTGACCATCTAATGTAGTCATGTGCCGCGCCACCTTGAGCCGGTTGCTGGATGTTTTCGATATGACGTTGACGCCAACTTTCAAGCTGCTCGATGTCGGTACCATTGTTAATACCGTCTGCGTCAACGATGGCTTGGCCATTAATACCGGCAAGGGTATCGACAAAGGTTAAGGCAACGCCAGCGATGGCATTGGCTTCAGCGCCTGGCAAAACGGCTGTGACTGAAATAACGGCTTCACCACCGACAATAGTGACTTCATCATCGACTGTGTATTCAACCGCATCAGCACGTTTTAGAGTTTTACCGGCTTCGATAACAGCGCCATTGGTGCCGGTGACTTCACATTGGCCGATCGCGTATTCGAATGGGTTTCGCTCGGTGCCTTCAATTGATGCGAGACGACCAAAGTGCGCTTCATCGGCGCTATCAGGCAATAACTGCTTCGCTTTATAGGCTTGATAGCCATACATCTCATGCATGCCACCCGCCATGACCGTGGCAAAGATATTAAACGGTGAACGGCGCAGACGTGGCTGACCATCGGTTCTGCTATCAATATTCGCCGTTAAACGGGCATGTAATTCTGCCAATGAAGGACGTTTAAACGCCATTGAAAGCCTCCCAGGCATAATTGAAATTTAAAAGCTGGCCGTCTGCTGTTTCGATGTCGATATCTAAGGCTAACCATTCAGCGCGTGGGTAACTGGCTGTGACTTGCACGGAATCAACCACTTCATCATCAATGAGATGCTGCAAGGCTTCATCGGCATAGTCTTCAGCGGCTTTTCGCACAGGCTCGGTTTGCTTTTCACGTTGTAACAACCAAAGCCGTGAGCCGATCAAGTCACCAGAAACAGACGCCAAGGCATCGCCCCACCAGCCACGTTTATCATTGGTGCCATCGGGGATGACGTCATCTGAGTCGGCTTGTCTGTCAGTGAAAAGCGCCACGATGACGGCTGTTTCCAGTATCGCGACGTAGGTAATTTTTAATGGATCGGTTTCCAGCACAAAGCGTGGACGACCATTTTTATTCACCATTTTGATAACAAAATCCATCATGGTGTCATACTCTGATTAGGGTTACTGGTGGTGCCGCCACTATCGCCATTATGATTGTGGCCGTTATAAGTAGAACGCATGCTCGCCATGGTCAGACCATCGCTATCGACGTGATCGATAATGTCGCCGGTGACGTTCAGTTGGCCTTCGATACGAAAAACCGGCACTTTGGCCGTGATTTGTGTGTTGGCAATCAACTCCATCAGGCCACCCTGCTTGAGGTGAACGAGTTGTCCTTGACTATCGTAGAGTGCAACTTCGCCCGGCTTGAGACTGACTTGACGATAGCGCTTATCATCCATCTTGATGCAAACATAGCCATTGGTTTTACCGCCAATAGCCGCGACGACACCTTTTGCTCCGGGTAGTGGCACGGATGTTATGCCGTAATCTTGAATGCGAGGCACCTCAATCACCTCACCAGATAAGGTTTCGATCTGCACCATTTGAATCGGTGGTGCGTCATTGACTTTAAGCAAGGCACCGACACGTAGCATTTGTTGCAGGCCACGTTTTAATGGTGACAGTAATTTCTGTAAGCGACGCATTACCAGACACCGCCTTCATCGTTTGGCTCTGGCAGGGCTTGTAGTTCAAACGCTTCAGGCAAACCAAGGATCAGCTCAGCGCGCAGCCCTTTATCATCAACTATATAGGTGATGCCTACGATCAATAGGTCACGATTGACATTCAGGTAGTGGTCTTTCACTGCGATAAGGCAATTGGGTTCGATCAATTCATCGTCTAAATACCAGCTCAGCATCGTGTAATTAAATGTCTGAGCTTTCGCTGCAGAAATATTTCTATGCCATGTGGCTCTGGCTTTGCAGCCAGCGGCATCTAAGGCATCTTCAGCTAGAATAATTTTAGGTCGATGACGAGTAACGGCTTTATCTGCCACGGTAGCTGACACCGATACCGTATCTATCCAGGCACTGCTGGTTTGGCCTTTAACCGTGTAGTGACTAAAGCGTTCGCGTGATGAGCGTTTACGACTACCGGCTTTAATGTTGACACCGGTTTCTAAACTGCCTTTCAGGCGTCGGGTTCCGGAACGTGTGATTTTTAGGCCACCCAAACCATCAGACACTAGCAGTACTGCTCTGATTTTAGCGACGGTATCGAGCACTTCAAAGGTGCTTTCACCTTCATCTGATTTCATTGTGGCAAACGGTTTGCTGGTATCAACCGTTGAGGACACCGGAATACCGTATGGCTCACAGAGTACTGACGCACCCTCTAATTGGTTACGACCAGCCCACTGAAACGATGGCGCGCTACAATCAACCAGGTCACCGGTTGCATCACGCCCTGCTACTTGAATGCCATTAGTGCTGTCATCATAGCTATGATCAACTTCATCAATATAGCCAGTGATGACCGTGTGATCATCAATCGTCACCTTGCAGGAATCGCCATCGTTAATAGGGCGTGGCGCGCTGTTTTCAGACCATTTATCAGTCAGCTTGAGATTAAACTCATTCGCAATTTGAACAATTGAACGATTGATCCGAACCTCTTCCCAGCCATACCAGTCCAGACCATTCACTTTCAAGGCGACATCATGCATCCAACACCTCCAAAGTCTGACCACCGGGTACAAATCCGGGGTGACCGATGTTATTGCGAGAGACGATATCGGTTGCACGATCAGCGTCTTGGTAGAGCTGATGCGCAATCACTAATGAGGGCAATGTCGCTTGTGGTGTATAGCGACGAACTTGCTTGAGGTTGGCGGCACGTTCTGTCAGGTCTTGAACCATGGAAGCCCGTAAATCTTGCAGTGCGATATAGGTCTCATCGTCTGCCGCTTGCATTTGCTCATCTAATACCTCAGACAGTTCATCACGTGCGGCAATCGCATCTTGAGCCGAGTCATAATCACGGGTACTAGCCACTCTGGCCGCTTCAATTTGTGATGATTGTTGTACCAGGTTAATGATTGCCTGCTGATTTGAGGCTTGCTGAACACGACTTGGCGTGGTGGTTGGCACGGCGGCTGATTCGCTACCAAAGCTGAACAGTTTACGAAACTGAGTCATGGCAGAAAGACTGCCGACACTGCCAATCACCTGCCCCGCTAAGGCATCGGGCAAACCAACAAAATCGGCAATGGTGGCATCGATAACACCTAATCCGGAAAAGCGTGACTCGATATCGGATAAGACGGTTTTCGCCTGTTCTTTCACCCAACCTGGAAAGCCGGTAACGCTGTATGCCGATGTAAATTGTTGCTTCACTACAGCTTGTGCGTTTTTGGCCGCTGCATTGACGCGTTGTTGCGTGTCAACTTTTGATGTTGGCTTGGCGCGTGACTCAGCTTTGTAAAAAGTCAGAGTAAATCGGGCAATACCACCTTCTTTATTGGTTTCACGCAAACTGCTGGGGCCAGCCTGCACACGGACACGTCCGAGGTAACGATGAACTAAGGTGCCAGAGCCTTTTTTGTTTAAAGCCTCAATCAGTTTGTCACGCTGCTGCCTGTAATCTTCACCCACTACAAAAGCAGGAAAGGAGTACACAGCATCTTTGCCGCCTAAGTCTTCGGCATAGGCATCATCTTTAAAGGGATAATCATGCAACTGGACACGGCGACCAAATTCGAGCGTATGGTCATCAACATAAAACTCAACGCCACGGAATGAGGATTGTTGAAGTTGCTCGCGCCATGTCAATACTTGTTCGGCCATTACAGATTCCCCACTGTAGGGCCAGTATCGACATTAATATCCATGTCATCGCTTTGGATATTTTTGACCTGGACACGCTTATCGGTGACTTCAATTTGCAGTTGGCTGCGTTTTTCCGCACTTAATGCGGCCTGAGCATTATCATTACCAAACAAAGCCAAGGCTTTAGCAATCGAACGGCCTAATGCGTCAGCAAACTCAGTGCCTTCTAATGCATTATCATAAATAACCTTACCGGCTCCGTAACCTGCCAAACCAGCAGCGCCAACTGCTAAACCAGCAGTACCCATCGCTCCGGCACCCATCGCTGCTATTGTTTTCATATTTGGCGCTGCTCTAAGCATTTGCCTACGATTAGGTTTTTTTACTTTTGGTTTCTTTTTTGGATCCATACCCGTTGGATCCATGCCGCCGCGCATATTGACAACATAAACAGGCGTTACCCCATCCATCCCGCCTAGTGCACCACCCATGGCGGATTTAGCTTTGCTGCCTTTAACAAAGTCGGAGATACCCTTGCCACCTTTATAGAGTTTCCTCGCTAGGATAGCTGTGCCACCGACTGCAACCAGACCTGCTGCACCTTTGATGAGCATATCCAGTGTTTCTTTATCAATGTCATTGATCGTGTCCGCCAATGATTGAATGTAGGTAGTCAGGTTTGAGTCAGCAAATTGTTGCCAGGCAGTGTAGAGGTTTCGCATAGCGCCTGCGGCATCATTTGCTGCTCTGGTCGAGTCTTCTAATGTGGTGGTGCCATCAGCGTGGACATTCATGAATTTATCTAAGCTTTCCAGCCCACCAGTGCGCTGGAACTCGGCAGTGGAAGAATTGAATGCACGCATGGCTTCTGCATCAAACACGGTGCTTAACAGTGTTTTTTTGCCTTGTGTTTTTTTGATAATGTCGACCATGATTTCATTGATTGGTCGCAACACTTCTTCGCCACGACTTAAAGCTTCAGCATCAAATATTTTGATGCCGCCGCTTTTGAGCATGTCTATTTTCTTAGCATCACTCAGTGTCCGCATTAAGGCTTCAAAAGCCGTCGCTGCCATCTCTGATGAGCCGGTACCCTGACGGATAACCTGCAATGCCGCACCCATCTCACGAATAGCAGGAATACCTTGCCGCCCCATCGAGGTGTAAGCGGTGACAACACGAGGGCCTAATGCCGCAATATTTTGCAAGGTGAACGCGCCTTCTTTACCTTGCACATTGAGTGTGTCGAGTGCCGTAAGCACGTCTTTTTCCAAGACGATGCCCATTTTCTGGAACTCACCTAGCACTTCACCAATCGATGTGCCTTCTGCACCGGTTGCCTGGATGGCTAAACCAATGTTGCGGATATTGGCTTCAGCAAAGTCCAGGTCACCGGTTTTCTCGACAATAGATTCAATCGCGCTGGTGATTTGACTTGGGTCAACTCTGATGTCGGGTGATTGTGCCGTTTCATAGATTTTCTTTTTCAGTTCATCGATTGCTTCAGCACCGATATTGGCTTGAATGCCTAGCCGAGTGAAGCGACGCTCAAGCGAGACTAAAAACTTGGCTGTTCCGGCACCAGCGGCACCGGTCAATAGTGCGGTGTAACGATTGCCTAACTTATCAAGCCCGTTACCAAAGCTGCTGACACTTCTACGCAACACGCCCATTTGACGTTGGCCTGTTTTGCTAAAGCGTTTCCAACGGTCTTCATTAACACGCATCTGGCGGCCGAAGTTACCTCCGGCGTTGATGTTGATGCTGGTTGTTAAGTCGTTTTGGCTCATCGTTTCATTAGCTGCGTATAAAAGAGTCTTAAAGGTCTATTTAATGTGTAGTTAAGAGGCGTCTGGCTGTACTGGCTGAACTTAATCGTCTGCCAGTTCAGGTTCTCCGCCAGACGCATCATGCTTCCCCCGCTGCATGACAGACTCCAGCACTGCCTGGTCTAATCGTTCTGCATGAAACTGAAGCAGCTCAAAATCTTCACGGTGAAATTTACGCAGGTCATCAATATCAACAATGCCGTCATAATCACCAATAGATTCAATCTGCTTCGCCAAGGTATGAAGCCCCATCAATGTCGGACTGACAGCAAACACATAGCCATCATCTGATGCCGTGACACGTTCAGACGCTAGCCCCGCATCAATGATGTCTCCAGGGGTTAACTCTCGCAGCAAGACTGTAGTGTGGGTTTTATCGCCCATTTTGACGCCGTGTTCGAGTGAAATTGTTATCGTGGCCATGCGTTTATACCTTCTCCGCCATATCGCCTGACATCTCGACATCCGCACTGGTCATGCCATGCTCAATCACATTCACAGTGAAGGCGTTACGCATTAAATAACGTTGGCCGGTATCAGTGATAAACGTGACGGTTTTGTTTTTCCACTTATTCACCTCTGTCACGTCAACCGTTGACGTGAGCAGGATTTTAAACTTCAGGTTCGGTGGTGAATCTGATTCGGTGAAATAGGTTTTGCCACCATGGCTCGACGGTTCTCTTGAAACACCACCCGGATCTAACGTGGCTTCGTTTTCTGACTCAATAACACCGCCGTCAATTCTGACTTTTACTTTTCCTGTGACTTGTTCGCTCATTGCTTACTCCTAAATTTAACGACGATATTCAGTGTGCACAGCCGTGACACGTAGGTTATTGATGAGTTTTGGTGAGTCATACATATCCAGACGGTCTGGATCGTCATCATGAATTTCAGCGATGATTGTGGCTTTATAACCTTCATAATCCTGGCACCAGCCGCGATCCATAAAGACGGTATACAAGGCTAAAAACTCATCTTCCATGGCATTAGGCGTCACCACCGCCTGACCGGCTGGAATATCAAAATCATCATCCGCCAGCTTGTGACGCGGGAATTTTTGAGACACCATTGCCCGTTGCTCAAAGCGGATGCGTTCTAATGTTTCTGCCGTGTTGATGTTGAGATAACTGTCATCAGCAAAGCCGGACGCATTGGTTTGATACATACTGATTTGACGTTCAATTCGTACCAATCCACCACGATCAACACTGTAAGTAGCAATACCATCGAACAGCAGCTGATTACGCTCGGTACCATCCCAACGCAGTTCTTTTTTCGGTGGCTTAATACCAGGCAATGCCAGCGTTCTTAGCTGACGTGCCGGGTCAATTTGCAAGGAAGCGGCAGCGACAACACAATTGACGCCAGCCCATAGATAAGGCGGAGTCGGTGAGTCATTGGTACCCATGCAGGTGACGTGTGGGCCATTTCGTCCACTGCCAAAAGTCCCGGTTTCTGAGTGGGTGCCTTTAAACGCAGTAAATGCCCGAAAGCCGATGGCACGCATTGGCCCCCAGCGACTTTCTGCTTCGGCTTCTAGCACCACTAAGTTGGCTGTATCGGTATAAGGCACTGCAAGCCAGTTGTACCATTCATCACCAATAGCAGTGAACACATCAGTAAGATCAGGATTACCGGTACCGCCAGACATGGCCACAAAGGTGAGGCCGACACCATCAGGCAAGGCTTCATCGTAGAAATTGAGTCGCATATCAATATCGTTGCCGGTTTCACCTTTCCACTTACAAGTGATATCGACCTCAGTCGACTCTGCACCATTAACTTCGGCTGTTACCGGTAAGGTCGTCTCTGCCGTAATGGCTGCAACGATAGCGCTGGCAATATCTTCATCCGTGTCAGCAGCGTCAACACCAATGAGTAAGCGATAGCCTGCGATGTAAAGAAAGACTGTGCCTCCTCGCGTGGCCGGGCCAGTAACGGTGATTGACCCGGTTGCTTGTTCACCGCCTGATGCATCATCTAAAGCCAAGAACCACTTTTCAGTAAACTGATCGGCATTGATTTGTGCCTTGCCCATTTCAGCCAACATAGAGCCTCGACCAAAATACGCTTCCAATTCTTCAGGGCTATTGGCACGAACTGCTTGCCCCGCTGGAATCGTGCCGGTTGACAGTCGCTGACCGATAACCAGCATTTTAAAATCAATATTGGCATTACCTGCCAACCGATTACTGAACTCAATGGCTGTAAACGGTAGACGTAATTTTTCAGGAATCGTATCAAAAGAAATAGCCATGCTTATGCATCCTTATCAGTTGAATCTGTGGGTTTGGCAGCAACGGCTTTTTTGGCATCCGTTTTAGCCTTGGCCAACGCTTTTTTAATGTCGGCGTCACTGGTTAGCTCAATCGCATCACCGTCTTTTATCCGCTTCAGGTAATACACTTCACGTGGCACGTATTCACCGTGCTGATTTAACAGACCGCCGCGTAGCTTTCGCACATTGACAGCCTGCTTGGCGGGTTTGATAAAAATTCGGTCTGGCATGGTTTATTGCTCCAATGTTATGTGGTCAATAGCGTCGGGTTCGTCGTCGCCGTCGACCAATGAATGTTCAGCATGAAAGGTGACAAAATCAGCCAACGTTGATGGGTCAAAGTCATTAGGAAATGGCATATTTGGCAACTCAAAAGTGACGGCATACATCGTGGCTTTGAAGCTTTGCTCCAGCTGCATTGAAAACAGATTCCTGACATTCTTCAGCGCCAGTGAACCGACCCCTGCAATCGTCGATTCATGCAGCTTAGGAATCAGTGCCGCTAAAATGTCATAAGCACCAATGGTGGTTGTGTCACCTCGACGCCGGGCGCTGTGGTTACCAACGTGACGGGTGATGACATACACATCAAAACGGCCATTGAGGCTACCGCGTGAGTTGCCTTGACCACCGAGAAACGTGGTGTAAACGCCCGGCGTTCTGTTTGAGGCAACCAACTGTTTCAGTACTGCCAAGTTCAACGCGCTGGGTAACACTTCAGCAGCGCTTAATGTATTGCCAAATAACGCCTGTGCTTTTTCAATGATGTGATCTTCAACGGTGCTAATGCTGTTCATATAAAGCTCTTATCTTTACGGTTAAAGACATTGCCACCGGTGTTGATTTTCACTGTGTTTTGGCTGAGAGGTTTGGCACCTTCTGTACTGATACCAATGCTCAATTCGCCACGGGCGATGCTTTTGAGTGACTTGACTGCTTCGTTGTACCGGTCTTTTACTTCATCGGGCGCTAGATTTTCGTACAAGTAATAGCGTGTAATTTCGCAAGCAATACGCACCAATGACCTTGGCAGCGGGTCAATCGGCAGGCTGTAACGGCCACCCAGATAACCATCAATCATGCTGTCTGAGTCGGCAATGGCTAAATTAATGACGTCCGTGTCCAGCTGACCCGTGTTTTGCTTATCCGTAAGCTGGATCAGTTCATCCTCTCCATATCGGGTGACCAGGTCTTGTTGTGTGCAGTAAGGCATCGTTGAGATATCCGCTTATAGCTCGACAACGCTGAACATCGGATCGGCTTCCAGGATGGCGACCTCTTCTTCGCTCAGCTCGACATCATCACTGCCTGACCAGGCACGACCTAAACGACGAAACCCATCCCGCATCACGGTCACACGGTAGTGTGGTAAAGCGTTCTGTTTGGTGCTTGGTTTAGAATCAGGGTCACTGTCGGTTGTAGTGGTTGTTGTGGTTGTGCTGTTTTTGTCTGAGTCACCGCCACCCCCATTATCATCAGCTTCTGAATTCGTTTTAGACTGAGCCTGCTTTTCGTCCTGAATGACTTTCCAGGCTTCATCACGCTCTTTGGCTGTAATGCTGTCCAGACCATCAAACTTTTTCAGTTCTTCGACGGTAGGCTTTTTGTCGAATGCCTTCTCACGTAGCAGTTGTAGTAAGTTTTCCATCATGCGTTCCTTATCTTGGTTATCAGGGCGGAAAACCGCCCTGATAAAGTTGTCTTAAAGGCTGATTAACTACGCGCCGCCGGTGGAACCGACAGACAGTTGCCAGAAGCCATACACGCCAGTCGCTCGCGCTTCGGCACCAAACTTGTATTCACGCTTATTGAATACATCATCGTTTTCCATATCCGTCTGGCTGACGAAGACAGGCTTCTTACGCATCTGGATAATGAAAGGCTTCACAGCGTTGCGGGTGTGGTGGAGGAACCAGACAGTATCAGACGTTAACCCCGGATTGACTTCAATTTTGGCTGTGCCTTTGTAGGGGTTCGGGCTGTCATCGTCGAGCTTGTCGGCTTCGACCAATTTACGTGCGACAGCTTCCAAAGCCGGTGGCACTTCGAGCAAGTCGGGTACCAGACGCAATGGCATGCCTTCGTCATCGGTGAACTTCATCATTGCAGTACGTGCCGCACCGTAAGACGCCGCTGCAGCCGCTGATGTTGCCGCGCTCAATGCCACTGTCAGTTTGTTCGATACCGAATCTTCATTCACTTCATGATCGGTGTCATAGAAGTACTGACCATCAAGACCTTCATTAATAAAGGCGTTGTTTTTCAGATCGTCCAAGATGATGTCGTGCAGTTCACCCGCTGAGTCACCCGCCATATTGGCTTGGGTGTTGTAGATACCCAAGGTGTCATCTTCGATATCGTTACGATCAACCGCGATGGTCGTTTCCCAATCTTCATTGGTGGCAGTGTATTTACCGGCTTTCAAGGCTTTGACATGCTTTTCACCCACCCATTTACGCATTTTCGGGAAACGTTCTAACCAGGCGTAGTCTTCGGTCTTGGTGCTAGACATGACCTCCATCGCAGTCAGTTGCCAGTTACTGGTTCGGGCTTTGAGTGCGTTATGGAAGACGGTTTTCAGGCCAATAAAAATATCTTGAATAGCCTGTTTGTTAATGATGATGCCGCCAAACGCCAGCATTGGCATTGCATCACCCATCATGGCCGTATTCAATGAGGCAGGGCCGGTCATTAGGCTGGCTGGCAATGACCAGTCAGCCGCCATCGCGGAGGTCATCATTACGAGAGCGCCGACGATGGCCATCGGCAAGAGAATCAGTTTTTTCATGGTGTCATCCTTATTAATTAGCTAAACCAGTGAAGTCTTAGTCGAATTTGACCCAGACGCCGTCAACATCAACGTCGACAATCTTGCCTGCAGCACTACGGGAGCCGGTGTCGTCAGTGTTAGCCACTGTCTGGTCATCGACGATGTAAGCGGTGGCTTCGATATCGGTGCGGTCAATCGAGCCATCGTTTGCAAACAAGAACGTGCCTTTGCGTACATCAATGGCTTTATCACCGGCAGAGCCAGCACCGTTATCAACGTGCTGGTCTGCACGGCCTACGGCTTTCAAACCGGTTGCCGTTGAACCAGCCTCAGCATTGCCAGATGAATCAAGCACAACAATAGAGCCAGCAAAGATGACACTTGATGCCGCCACTGGATGGTTGTGAACTTCACCTAACCGTTGCGGGGTATTACGGTCTTTGGTTAATGCGGCCATTACTTATCTCCTTTGAGTGATTTGGCGTATTCGGCTGGCTCGACACCCAATTGCGTACAAACCGCCAACTGCGCATCAGACAGAACGGGGTTGCCGTCGTCATCGACTTGCTGTGTGGTGGTTTGTTTACCTGTCAGGGCGGCAATGGGGGCGGCTGATTTAAGGTAGGACTTCAGCACATCAACCGGCTGGTCTTTAGCCCACAGCTCCATGGCGGGAGTGAGCTTGCCATCTGCTTTGGCTGCGGCAATCATGGCGTCCTTGTCATTGCCATCCAGGCGCGCTGTCAGAGCAGCAATTTCTTCGCCTTGCTCTTTAATAACAGCCATAGCGGTGTCGGGGGTAGCCGCAGTGGCAGCAGCAACAGCTTCATCAGCGCTATCGGCTTTTTTCTTTAGCTCACCGAGAGCATTGCTAACCGCTGTCAGCGCAGCAAGCCCTGAAGTGTCTTTCAGCTCCAATGTGGTTGCCATGTTGGTAACCTGCTTATTCATAGCAGTCAGAGCTGCAGTCACCGCTGATTCATCGGCATCAGCTGCAAGGCCAAATAATTGGCGTAACAGCTTTAAAGTCTCCTCGTTCATAGAAGCGTCCTCTTGTTTTGGTTGCGGGAGAAGGGAAGCCGCTGCCAATACATCATCCATTCCATCAATGGCTGGGTTATTGGTTAACGCGACATGAAGTAAATCCAAGACATGACCTGTTTTGGGGTCATAGGTGAAAACGGGTGAAATATATTTATATTCTTTGTTGGTGATGAAGCCGTTGGCTTTTGGTGTCCATTCAGGACTAGACAACATGAGACCTTTATCAGGCACCCAACTCAACGCGGCAGGCTTACCCCAACCGGCAGCGGGTGCAGGCTGACCATTTTTAGCAGCCAACAAAGTTTGGTGTTCGTAATCGAAAACGATGTCGTTCTTGCGTGATTGAACGCGATTAATAAGTGCAGCTGCAGAAACATCATCAAGATACCAAGGGCCACTCCCTGCCATCGCACCGCGAGGGGCATCGAACTTGCCAGCAGGAAATAACTGGACGGCACCATCAGTGCCGACCAGTAGTGAGCAGATTGCAAGCGCTACGTTATGCATAGCGACCTTGAGGGAATGATGTCATGGCGAGTCTCCTGTTCGTCGTTTATTTCAAGAACAGGTGCCACTCTACGAATGCGGGGCAAAAAAAATGCCCTGAAACAGTTCAGGGCATTAAATATTTGTTGTTATTGAAGATACCGTCTACGCATAAAAACGGCAACAATCAGAAGTTAAGATGCAACCGCTTGACCTATGCAATTAGCTTCAGCATCCAGCATTGTCCATTTACTACGTACACTTTTTGACGTGACAGCATTATCAATCTTGCGATTTTTTAGAATTAGGAGCAATGCCGTCATATATAGTACCGCCCTTAAAAAGAGTGAACCTCTGACAATGTGATAAAAGACAGTAAGGTGCATTTCTTTTTGGGCTTTTAATATCAGTTTCTTTTGATGCTCTGACTCTGTTTTTAAGAAAGCATCCTCCCAACGCTCTTGATAACGTTTTAACTGAGGACTATTTTTAATATCATTCCGGCCCAAAAATAACGTCAGGATAAAATGCATCGCACTTAACTGATGGGTGTATCTAATCACCCCATTCAAAGTCGTGCGTGTAATGCAATACAATTCATTATCAAAATCAATTTCTCCCGCTTCAGCGGCATTGAATAATTGATCACGTATATCAAAAAGGCGCTGACGAGTAGAGTCGTTCAAATAGCTTCTATACTCAACAAACCAGGCGTACCAAATCCCAATAAATAACGCGATCAGTAATATTGAATCATTCAATTGTGAATCCATCACACATCCTCCGGTCTTGTTTCGCCTCTTGGCGTTAAGTCACTAGATGTTCTCTTACTGTCCACTTCTTTTTCATACATCTCTTTATATGGTTGATAGCGTTCAACCACATTTTTTCTATGTCTTGACTGACCTCTACCATATAAAATCCCGAACACACCAAAGAGACCACCGAGCAAGCCAACTAGATAACTACTCTCTTCAGCTGACTTTTCATCCTTGTTAATTTCAGCGTGGATTTTCGCGTTAATGCCAATATCAGCTTTTGTTGTTTTACCAGCCCATGAAATTGCAACTGGCGATAAAAGATATAGCCCTAAAACCAATGCTGACCCAGCAATAAACCACCTTATAGTTTTTGACCACTCAGCAGCTCGCATTGTTGCGATACTTCCCCGAAGCGATGCATTTTCAACGAGTAAGTCTGTTCTTGATTGATATTTGTCTGCCATCAGGCACAAAAAAACCCGACACCAATCAAACCATCAGCATCAGGGTTACTCCCTATTAGTAGTTATCCATAATAAGGCATATTGTCACAGTTTTACATATCCAAGCAATAGCAACACTATTAAAGACCGCTTAACCCCGTTTAAATTCCCGCACAATCGTTTAATACTTTTATATTCCAATACTGACCGCACATCAACAGTTAAAACAGCTTAGAACGGCACACAGAGATTCAACGTAGTGCATCTTGAAAGTGTTCGTAAAGGGTATCAATTATCATTTGTTCATCGTCTTCTGACACACCCAAGTAGGGCCTGGCGGGAATACCTCGGTCTTCATCACCGAACTGATGGGTCGCGCCCTGGATAAGGTTGGTACCCATTTCCATACTCTGGCTGCTGGTGTTATAGGCTAGCGTGTCACGCATGAATCCTTCTAGCACCAGCACCTTGTCGGCGTTTTTCTTTTTACGTGCCTGATATTTCGGATCGAGTGGCTCCCATGGGTTACTTTCAGGATCGACTTGCTGATCCCATCGATCATGGGTGCTGTTAAGTAAACCTTCACCGATATCGATAAAGGCGGGTTCCAAGTCTTCACCGGCATCGACCAGGGCGCGTAGCCGGGCGGCGATGGCTTTATCCGGGAAGCTATAGTCGATACTGATTGATGCGCCTGCCATTATTCACCTATACTATGTTTATCGGTTGCGATGCTGGCGCGTACGCCCATAGCATCAAAAACCCGCCAACCTGGTGCGTCAGGAAAAGTGGCCCCATCATTCTTCATCCCCATACACCAGATACCCCTTACGCTGACTGTTCAGGTAATTACGGCGTGATGTCGGGATAAACGTCCAGCTTTCCAGTAACCCCTTTCTCACATTGGCCACCGCGACCAGGTACCGGCCTTTACCGATATCGTAGGCTTTGACAATGCGAGAGCGCAGCACCACTTTGCCAGTGCCGTTGTGTTGCTGGAACGATAACCAGACTTCATAAGGATTGGTCAGCAAGTCGTCCAGTAACGGCAGGAACTCAGCACGGGCGGGATCAATATGTTCTGATAATGCCTTGCTGTTGAGCAGAAACGGTAAGCCTCCGGGGGTGTAGAGTTTCTCTTCACCCACTTGTTTTTGCAGCTGCTCATATACTTCTGCTTTTTTATTTAAGCGTGATCCCAACTTCACCGGCGACTTGGTGAAAGGTATCTGTTGTTCTCTGCCAGCTTCAGCCCAGCCTTGTGGTGTGAGCGTTGTCCACTGAGTGCGTGTTTTTGTGTATTGCGCCATCACATCATCAGCCAGCTGCTCACCAAAAGCGGCTCTGCCTGGATTATAGGCGAAGCCCGGATCAACACCTTTGGGTACGCTTACGGTACGAGGCGACGGGCCTCGGACACCGACCACTTTATCTTCCAGTTCTACTGCAGGAGCGTTATCCGGGCCAGTTTTACCGAGCTTATCCATATCGCGTTTGCTGAGTGTTCTGACCCGACACTTGCAACCCCAGCCGTTCTGGGGGTAATGGGTCTGCCAGAATGGGTCGTCGGCATCAAGGATTAATCCGTCCCAGGCTACATGCTCTGGCCGTGGATGCTCGACAGCATCATTGTGTATGTACTGCCAGAATGGTCGAGTGTGTTTGACTTGCTGCATCTGGGCATATCGACCAGCGTTATGGCTTTGATACAGATTGGTCTCGTAGATAACCCGGCTGCGCCAGTTGCGACCACCGTTATAGCCCCAGCCGTGCTTGCTGACTATCTGATCAAAGTCTTTGCGAAAGTCCTTCAGGCTCATGCCTTCAGTAATCACTTTGTCCATTGATGAACGAAAATCGTTAAGCAGGTCTTCTTTCATCGCCCCGGCAATGACAAAGGCACGGGCATGCTGGCCCTCATAGATATCTGTCCAGGATGCCGTCGGCAGGTTCAGCTTGTCACGAAACGCATCAACCGCTTTATTGAAAGGCATGGAGCCGTAATTGATGTTCATTTAGCCAGCTTCATGCAATTTTTGCTTCAGCAGATAACCTTCCAGTTGCCAGATTTTATTTTTGGCATTCTCATAGGCTATCTTCTCACCTATTTCAGCGTCGAAGTTTTCTGGACTAGCGCAAGCTGATTCACCTGTTACAGTAAAGCCATTTTGTAAAGTTAAGCAGCAGACAGTTAATTGGCTTCCTTCAAATACGTGATACTGCTCTGACTTGATTACAGCCTGAAGCATATCTGGAGTTAACCTTGGAGCGTTAAGTTCTTTCTTTTGAATTTCATTTTCTATTTCAGTCATTTTCAGACACCTCATAACGCCCAGCCAGCTCAGCGGTGGCCAGCGCCATTTGAATCACGTCAGCAAGTTCTTCCGGGTCAAGAAAACCGAATGCTTCGACCAGGCGATCCTGAAAGTCTTCTAGCGTGCCACCGTTATCATCCACTTCCTCTAATAAGGATTTAATACGGTTATAAAGGTCGTCTAACGGTGACTGTGCTTGTGTTGCCAGTTGATTCACAACACCATCTAACTCTGTTTCATTATCACCGGCTTTGGCTGCAGCGGTAGCGGCGGCATTCGGGCGTGCAGCATCATTTTGTTCAGGGGTGTTAGTTGGAACCGGTTCATAGCCTTCACCATAGATCTCCGTCAGTTTTTCTTGGTTAAGCCGGTAGCCCATATCGAACAAAAGCTTATCGCGTTCGGCGCGTTCGTTAAGTTCTTCACCTTCCTCAGAGATGAACTTGATACGTGGGCCACGGCGTGGATCGGCACCGGGAATATTGAGTGCAACCATTGGCCAAAGTAGGTCACGGTTTAAGGTGCCAGCAATTTGCCGCACGTCACTGACCAGCAGATCATGACGCACTTCATTATGGATATCACCCAGGTTAGAACCCAGACCGGTATTTTGTGCCGTACTGGTTAAGGTGCCACCGAGAATCGCTTTAGACTGAACCGACTCGCACCAGTTGATCATAAACTGGTATGGGTCGCTGGCTCCCTTGGCGGCCTCTTTAAAATCGACATCCATACCATCGGGCATGATGCCTGCAGCACTGTGGCCGATACCAATGACGGCGCGAAGCAAGGTATTTTTTTCTTCATCACTGGCACCGCTGGGGTAAGTGCCGAGTCGCATTGGTATGCCATAGACTTCCAGAAACTCGGCCAGATCCCGAATGCTGTAGTTTTTAAACAGGTATGGCCATGCGAGGATACGATGCAAACCGCCACGGGCAATGCTGCCAGACTTGGCTTTATGAACATGCGTTACCCAGCCAAACGGCCACAATTCATCACCTCTGCCACCACTGTTACGCAGCAGAATCTTTTTGCGATCATTTTCATCGATGGTAAATAGGCGTGCTGATTGATGCTCTAGCGTTGGTAACAGCGTTTTACCCAGCTTATGCCAACCGAGTTCCAGCATCGAATAGCCTTTGCCAATCGCATCACCGATATCGAAAAGGTGATCTTCGAAGTCTTCCATGTCAAGCAGCCACTCTTTGACCTCTTCGGCAAGCGCTTCTTCTTTTTTATCGGCATTACGCGGTGCGACCACATCCCAATCGACACCCATCAACGCCCGTTTTCGCTTACTCATTTCCGCAAAGACATGGGCATCTTTTTCTTCCATATCTTCAAACAGGTCGGCCTGTTCGACCAGATTGCCTTGTTCAGCTGCTTGCAGAATGCTGGCTAACTTGCGTGGTGTTAAACCACCTGAAGGATGGTTCTCAAACTCTTTACTGATAAAGCCGAGCTTGGATGTTTGCTCTTCACTCAGTGCTTCTCGCACCTGTACTGGCTTACCAGCGGCATCTACGATTTGACTTGTTCTTACTTGTTCCATTGTTACCATCCACCGCCTTTTTGCATCAGGCTGCTGTAGTCGTTGTCGGGGTTGTCGCGTTCGGTTTTGCTGGGGGCTGCTGTCCACTCAATCGGTGAAGCCAAATCAAAGCTGGCAGCATGCGCCATGACCAAACTAATCGCTGCGTCACCGTGTCGGCTTTTGGCAGCATCGGTTTTACCATCGGGCAATTTCGGTACACCTTTAATCACTTGCAGCGCACCGATATCGTCTGCGACATCGGCATCACGCGGGATAAGAATGGTGTCGTCCTCAAACGCAGCTTTGAACTTGGGCATATTATCCAGGTACCAGCTTTGGCTAAGCATCACTTCTTCGACCACATTGACGCCATAGCGGTACTTGGCTTGCTCTGCCAGATACTGACCATTACCACGGGCATCCAGCTTGGCCGCACTGAATCGAGGCAAACGATCACAGATATAAAACAGCACCTGCTCTTGCTGCTTGAACGGCACGTTGTGCAGTTCAACCATAAATGGCACTACGCGCCTGAGCTGCTGACTGATGGTCATCGGTGTCAGCACGGTTAAGTCACCGGAGCGACCAAAATCTTCGCCTAAAACGTGGCGTAAATTGGGATTTAACTGGTCTAAAAGCGGCTTTAAATTAACCTCACACCAGGCCAGCATTTCTGCCTGGCGAAGATGCTCTGGCCACAGGTTGAACTCGGCGGTACCGGAATAGCGCAGCACCGGCACATCATGCATGCGGGACTCACGTAGGGCGCGGCTGATATAGGTGCCACCGCCTTGTTTGGGGACGCAGTCATATTCTTCTTCGGCATCTTCGGTACTGGCAGTATTTTTACGAAGCCCAGCTTTCCATTCGTCTTCGCCTTCTTGTGTCCATTGAATTTTCTGAATTTGGCAGATGCGTTTATAGAGACCCATTTCACACGCATCATCCAGTGTGATTCGATGAACGCTGTAATCTTTTTTTCCAGATCGACTGTCTTCGATGAGTTCATTGAACAGGTTTTCTACGCCATTATGCGTAGAGATGATTCGAATTTTGCTGCCCCACATCGTCAGAGCTAACGCAGCTTTTAAAAGCTCATCAAGTGCATCATGGAATGCCGCCTCATCAATGCAGACATTACCCTGACGACCACGCATATTGCTGGGTCGTGAGCTGAGTGCCTGAATCTTAAAGCCGCTGGCAAAGCGAATAGTGAAGGTGAGAATATCTTTGTCTTCATCTTCAAAGATTTCCTCTTCAATGGCTGAGGCAGCCTTATTGAATGACTTAGCCCACATCGAACAAGCATCAATAAACTCTACGGCCATCTCTTTATTAGAACCAACGTAGTAGCAGTTGGTACCGCCCGCAGCCTTTGACGATGAGGCGGCTAATACTTGATCGGCTGCTTCAGCCCAAGTTAAACCTGTACGTCGTGACTTTTCAGCAAGCTTAAGAATACTGTCATCTGCCATCCAGTTCTTTTGATATGGCAGCAGGACATCATTCGGATCGTAATCTTTGTATATGGCTAAAGCAGCGCCCATCGCTTAACCCAGCCCCAGTATTTCTGTCTTGATTGAATCAATTGCTTTTTGGCTCATGCCTTGGCTGACCATAGACTTTTCAGCTGTCGCTGCAGCTTCGTTAGCGGCTTCGGCTCTGATGGCTTTCTCTCGCTCTTCATTCATATTGGCCGCTGACTCCAGTCGCTGAACAGCGAGTGCCAATTGAGCCAGCATTTTTGGCTCTACAGGGGTATCACCTTCAGCCATATGCATTGCTGAATCAAACGCCATCGTGCGGATGATTTCATTGACTAACTTACCAACCTGGCCTTGCGGTGCAGCGCCCAGCTTGCCGATCCACATGCTGGCCAGTTCGCGTGATTGCTGTAGTTTGGCTCCGACATCTTTCATCTTGACGGCATATCGATTGACCGCAGACTTGCTGACGCGATCATCAGTGCCGAGCTGTTCAAGGATGGCATTGATTTGTGCTGTGGCATCCAGTTGTGAGACTCGCGGATCTCGCAACAGGGTTTGCAGCTGCTCCAGAATATCGGCTGGCAATTGCTCAATGGATGAGGCGCGAGCCATTATTCAGTCGTCTCTACGCTGATGGTGATGGGTGAATAAGAATGTGACATCCCAACACCAAAGAAATAACCAGCGGCAATGATGTAGCAAAAAATAACCACACTCTTTAACACTTCTTTGCCGAAGCTCTTTATATCTTGCTGTAACAGCCAGTTCTTTAATTTTCTAATCATGGTCGCGCTCTCCCAATACCATCAATTCGGCTCCGCCCCAGCGCAACATCGACGCCACGCTGAGTCACCTTGGCAATCAACAATTCACCAACCGTTGTAATCGCCAGCAGACCTTGCTCTTCCAGCCAGCGCAATTCGGTACGAACACGATCAGCAGACACATCATGACCAACACTGGCCAAAATCATTTGCAAGATGTTTTCGTTATGCGAGTAGCCAGGGTCTTGCTCCAATGCCTGCAATAAGGCAAGACGAATAGATTCTGTGAGTATTTGATTAAAGCTCACCGCTTATCTCCTCGTAACAGATAGTCATTGATTAGCGTTAGCTGGGTTGTCATGGCTTTCAAAGAGCCAGTCATTTCGCTGATGTTTTCACTCATTCCATTCATGCGATTGTAGATATTGCTAAGGTCGGTATGCGTTGGTGCACCATTCATTCGCTCTTCAACGATATCCATTCGGCTAACTACTTTAACTATCTGCTGGCTCACTTCTTTAATCTCTGTTTTATTCACGCGATGGCGATTGATTAGCCAGGTGTAAACCCAATTACCTGCAAACAAAAAAGCCAGAAACACATCAAACCAAAACCTGTATGCGGTGTAATCTAATTCCATTTATCGCTCCCGCTTAGCCTTAATGTTTTGACAGTCCACACAGCGCACCGCGTCTGGTCTTGCTTCCAGTCTTTTATTTGGAATCGGCTCACCACAATCCAAGCAATAGCGAATACCGTTTTCTTCATCAGGTTGTTCTGTTTCTCTGCTACTTCGAAGCACCGTCTGAATCGCGATATCCCTGTCTTTTTGTTCGCGCTCCTGGGCGCGGTCGAACACGTCCACCATGCTTATTTACTTTCCTTGTTACGGCTTAAAAGAGTAGATAGATTCTGAAATACGCCCGGAGGTGGCGTTTGTCCGGCTGACACTTGTTTATCATCAGAACGCTTTTTCACTGAGACACCCAGCACAGCAAGCGCGATTGCCCACATACCAGATAGGTTGACCATGGCATTGATAACAGCAGGAGCGTCATTCGGTGAAATAACGATCACAATGCCCAAAGCAGACATTTGTACAAACCATGTCACGGCAATGGTGTAACCGAAGAAAGGTCTCCAGCGACGGACGAATGAATCGCCAGAGGTGTACTCGGTTCGCATGGTGGCGTTGATGGTGGCCAACTGCTTGTTCTCGGCTTCTAGTTCGGCGAGAACGATAACGTTCATTTCTTTTTGCAGTTTTAGTTGAAGCTCTGGATCATGCTTTATTTTGGCTAAGGCTTCATCAGCGTTACCTGCGCCCGTTACTGCATTGGCTGCTTTAACAACCTTATCAGCGACGTTACCAGCCCTATCCCCCATTAAAAGCCGGGTTAGCCCCGGCACGAATTGCGCTAATCCTAAAGCAATGCTAATCGGCTCCATGAGTCACCTCTGTATTGATAAATTGCTGCAACACAAACAGACGGCGCATCCAGCCCATAATGAAGCGTTCTTGTGATGGGTTTTCAACGGCGAGGTCATGATAGAAGTCAGCCCGATAGGCAAGGCTGAGAGTGAGCTTGTTAGTAAGGTAGTCTTCGTTATTAGCGAAACGTCTGATAGCGCCAAGCGTTTCATCACCGATCACACCATCTACTTCCACGCGATAAGCGCATTGAAGGAATTTGATTGCTGTTTTGGGCCGGTGGTTTACTACCGAGTCAAACAAGAAACAACCAATGACTGGTGGCAAATCGCCACAGCCATAGGCTTGCCAGTAGTCACGGAAATAGAGTGCAATGGCATCATCTAATGTCAGCAGTCTGATATTAAGATGGGGGTATTGACGCTTGCTGATGCCGTAGTTGGTTTCGCCACCGGCATCGTTTGGATCATCCACATAGCCGCCTTCAATCTTCAAGACATGATTGACTGCTTTGAGGAAAAGTTCTGGGTAGGTTTTGTTTGTGTCCATGGGTTGCATGATGCTTTCTGGCACAAACAAAAACGCCCTGAATGAGTTCAGGGCGCTGGGGTGTTACTACAATTTAGTTAAGCAGGTTTTAGAAGTCTGGGCAATCTTGAGTTATTTTTTTCAGACTGGCTGGAAGTTATAACCAAGCTGGAAATTTACCTATAAGATTCATTGGACTTGGTCTTTCAGCTGACACCGTTGAACCCAACCGTTTGACATTGCATCCATATCTACTTTTTCAAAACTCTGCCCGGAACGGGCTGCAAATCTCTCAGCTGCCATTCGGTAGCTATTATTTACCCAGTTACTACGCGACTCATACTGCTCATCATTCAATGTACTGGGGCTGCCATAAATGCGATTCGCTGCCAAACTCACCATACCCTGAGCAGTGAAAGCATCACACCATGGCTGGAAGAGTGAGTCATCGGCTGCAAAAACTGATGAAGAAAGTAGTAGCGCATAGATACAAAAAGCGAGTTTTTTCATTTTTAAGTTCCTTTTATCAACAACCGATACAACCGCTACAACTTAGCAGATAGGTTGTTCGCGTTGTAGTGGTTGTTAAACCAAACTATAGGTGTAAGCACCTTTTATTTTCTCAGATTGCCAGTGAATACGGTCAAAGCGATCTAGTCTATCACGGGCGGTTTTATCATCTTTTTTGTGACCGCAGGCGTCCAGTAGCTTGGTTTTATTCAAACTACCTTGCTCCTTCAGCACGGTTTTTACCTTGTCGATAAACGCTCTTTCTTCATCGTTGAGTGTGACTTCGTCGAGATCCAGTTCGGTTAAAAACAGATCTGCCACTTCTATTCTTAGTGCGATATTGGCAATGGCAGCACGTTCTTTTTTAACTTCGAGCAGCCAGCGAATTTCACCTTCGGGCGAGTCCGCTTTGATAAGACGGTACATATTATCGACGCTGTTACGTAGGTTGTTTGATCCTTGATAGTTGCTGCCGTTCTTGGTGGAGTGATGCAACACAATAATGGTGGCACCGGCGTCACGTATCTTTTTCAGCTTGTTGCCGATCCGCATGGCTGTCAGGTCATTATTGATATCACCAAAGTCTCTGAGACTGTCCAGCATCAGCAGCATGTTTTTAAACGCGTTGCCATAGGCTCTGTTTTCAAGCTCATCCAGCAGTTCGAGTGGCTCACCATTGAACTTACTGCGGTGCGAGTAGGTTAGATTCGGGCAGGCTTCGATCAGTTTATGTTCGATGCCACGCTCTTTCAGCACACTGATGGGGTTATCGACATCGATGTACAGCACATTCATCGCGCCTTGCTCACTACCACTGTTGTGTTCAGTGGCATATTTTGCCAGCCCGAAAAGCAACCAGCTTTTACCCATGCCGCCATCGGCATAGATCATAGTGATTTGTTTTTTAGGCAAAAAATTAGGGTATAAAAACTCAACACTATCGTTGAAGTCATCAGTTGTGAGTGGATTGATAAAATCGAACATTAAAAGAGATCCTGTTGTTTGTCATTTTCAAGTTGACGCTGTTTAGCCTGGCGTTTGTAGACAGCGCGTTCAGTAATTTTTTGTGTCCGGGCGACTTCTGCTTTGGTAAAGCCTTGATCAAGCAGACGGCTTGTCTCTGCCAGATCCACTTGGTATAGCCTTGCTTGAAGCTTGGGGATGGCGATTTTCTCATTACGGAAGGTATGCACGAACTGTTTGTATTGATCTGGACTAAGCACTTGCTTTAGGTCACCTTGCCCCGGCACTCGAATAGTGACACCACCGAACTGTTTCACCAGACGCAACAGTCCATCAAGACCGATCACATCGGCTATCTCTCTGGCTACAGGTGGTAAATAATCAGGTAAATTCACTGGCTCGGTACCTTGCTTATGGCAGCGCTACTTGAGTGGCACGTTCAAACGCGACTTTGTCATTAAGGTGATCGACGATGGCATTGAGTAGCGGCACATTACGACGCCACTTGCTGGCATTCGCACGGCCTGCTACCAGCTTCTCGACATAGCTTTCGCTCAGGTTCATGGCATCCAGTAGGTACTCAACGGTTTGCAGCAGGCTGCGTTTTTTCTGTTCCTGATATAACGCGGCAATGATCGCTTCAAACTGCTGACGCTTGTGCACCCACTCCAGACGTTCAATACCAGGACGGCCTGTTGTTGCATGGCCTTTACCACCGGTGACGTGCCAGGCTATGGTTTCAGCGTATTCCCAACTGAGTTGCATATCGGTCAGTAAGGCTTCAATTTTTGCCATATACGGGCTGCGATTGAATGGCTTTCTGCCTGCGCGTTTAGGTGGTTTAATCGCTTTGGCATCACGTAGCAAATTGACTAAATGTTTCAATTCTTTGTCCGTCATCTTGCTGCACGAACGTTCACCGGTATGGTCTCCTTGCCATGTGCGACGAGCTTCTTCGTCCTTAAACAAGCGGCTAGCGCCGATATGAACAAGCTGGATTAGCTTTTGTCTTGAACTCATAGCTGCCCCACGATTTGTAGATAACGGCCAACAAACATTAAAAACGCTGTGCTGGGAGACACTGGTTCAATGGCTTTTTTTAATGGCTCAATATCTTTAATTAACGGCCATTCATCATCGTGTGGTGCCATCAAGTCACGCTGCTCTGTGGCTAACAAGACCAAGTCTGCGTGCTTCACTTCTGCAGGCATCTCAGCGTCTAACCCAAAACGGCCTAACACGGCTTTTTCAACACGCTTCTCTATTTCACGATAATCGGGCAAGAGGTTTTTCAGTGGTCTGGCCACATCACCAACAAACGCCTCTGCGGCATCATGCAGCAGTCCGTGCAAAGCCATTTCAGGCGGTACAATTTCAGACACATAAACCGAATGTTGGGCTACGCTGTAGAACTTATTAGTGTGGCCAGCGAAGCGGCAAATGTTTGATAGGCCATGAGCGGCAACGTAAATGTCGAACTCAGACTCTTCAGGACACATAAAGTTAAAGTATTCACCACTGATAGTGAGTATGTCTGGTCGCATCTCGCTTGCTTCTTTCATGTTCATTATTTGGATTCCTCTAACGATCCCCAGCTCCATGCAATGGAGTTATGGCCACAATGTTTACAGCGGAGGATATGAATGTTTTCCGGTGTAACCTCTTTTGCTGTTTTGTACTTGTGACCAGATATATACCGACCACGACTAAGCGACCGCCAGATGCAACGTGCAAAACAGATTGGGTTCCTTAATTCATCCATATCATCTCCCGGATTTTTCACTGCCTTAACCCCAACGAAGGGGCTAAGTAATCCGTCTCGTGGATCAGTCGGCGTTGCCCGGCGGGGAGAAAGGTTATAAAACCCACCGTCTCAGCTGCAGTCTGTTAGTTTTTTGCTGGCACCACCTGTCTGCTGACGCGCCGTTGGTTAAGCGGATTTAGGCTGAATATCGATGACGCGATACTTCAACTGTCGTTGAACCCCATCACGGGGACTGGTGACGGTTGGTCGCTCACCAACTTTTATGTCTGATACAAACGTGCCACTCCAGATACCAGCCTGAAATGGTCTTGAATCAACAACGACGCCATCTTCATCGATGTCCCACTCCAGAAAGTCCTGGCCCCTGTCTTCGAATACAATCATTTCCATAGAAGACCTCACAGAGCAGCCATATCGAGAGCCAGATTCTGAAACTTGCTCTCGGTGGTCGGGCGGTAATAGAAACGCACATAGGCGCTGGAGCCAGTGATTTGCATCGAATCTTTCAGCGCCTCCATGGCTTGCTTCCATTTGTGATCGTCAATCTCCAGCCGCAGCAGTCCGAGGATTCGGGCAGCACTAAGCTGGCCTTCAGTGTTGGTTTTGAAGGCGTGATCGACCAGGGCTTTGATATTGTCGTTGCTGCCTTCTGACCATTCTTGAATGCATTCATCAATCAGGGATTTAGCTGCTTCAGCACGCTCATCGAAGTGCAACAGCTCGGCCATTTGAATGCGAATCTGGCGTTTACCGTCATAGCTGGTGAGGCTGATATTGCCTTTTTTGCCACCGAGCTTGGCATCGTATTTTTCTGCAACAAGCTCGACGAAGGCATAAACGTCATTCATCGCCTGAGCTTTGAAGGCGACCATCTGCTCTCGCAGCAACTCGGCCTTACCAAACAGTTCTTCGATAAGATCATCACGATCCAGATCGATTTGTTTGATTTTGCTAATGGGTACAAGGTGACCTTGTGCGTTCACCTTGTGTTGCTCTGTATTGATAGCTGTATTCATGGGTTACTCCTGTTTAAGCCACAACTTTCCACTGCACCTGGCAGCCGCTGACTTCTGTGGCGTAGGTTTCGAGACGACGTAGGCCGGTTTTAATGCGGGTTTTTGTGCCGCCCTTAAGTCCACCTGGACTGTCGTTGTAGCCGACGATGGTGATGGTCGGCTTTCTGGCTTCACCGATGTTGATATCGGTAATGGTGAGGCCACGTCGTGCTAGTTCTGCTAAGCAGTGGCGAACGTCTTCTACTTTTTTGCTGATGATGTCGTTACCCAAATTCTTGTTCATGATTAGGCTCCAATTTTGCTGTGTTCACAGCCGCCACGGCAGGCTCTATAAAGTTGAATGCGTGTCGGGTTTGTTGCTGCATACGGGCGGCTTTGGTATTCAATGCATTGGTCGCTGGGGATAGCACCAACCACCGGGCATTGCACACTGCCGGACATAAACTTGCCTTCAATGAGTGCTTGCAGTCGGTCAGTTCTGCCGGGGTATTTACTCTTGATGACCTGGTTAATCACGGTTGGTGAAGGAAAGCCATCATTCTGTCTGAGAACAGCGGCCACCTTGGCTTGTGATGTTTTCTCACATTCGGTTTTGAGTACTTGTTTCCAGTCGCTCATTTGTTGTCATCCTTTTCTTTCTGAATGCGGTTATAAATTTCTTCACGATGAACAGAGACATCTTTTGGGGCTTCAACCCCGATCCGGACTTGATTACCTTTGGTACCAAGCACATTCACGACAACGTCATCACCGATAATCAGGGCTTCGCCCACACGTCTTGTTAAAATCAGCATTACTCACCTTCCTTTAATGAAATGGGTAACTTGCCAAGCAGTGACAAACTAATCTTCACGCCTAAATGAACGCCTTTGAGCACCTCCGGATCGGTTATTTCAATCTCTTCACCGATTTTGATAGAGGCACCTTTTTGATCCACTATCAGCTGCAATTCATCAACTCGTTTCTGGTGCCATGCCATTAATTGTTGAATTACGTCTACTGTCGCTTCATCCATTACTCACCATCCTTTGGCCATACGACCTTGTTTAAATTGGGATCAAAGACTTGTTTAATGCGTTGAATCATCGGCGGCTTTGGACCGGTATTCATCGCGGGTAATAGTTTGTATCGCGCCAGACCACCACCATGGTTGGCTGGGATTATCTCTTTGAGATAATTCGCCTTAGCCAGAAAGGTGATGTAATCCTTGGCAGTGTTCGGTTCGATAGGTGTTTCTTCCGTAGAGGCTGATGCCACCAAATCACGCCAACTGAAATCACTCAGAATTCGCATGGTTCGCCACATCTGTTCACGGCTCTCGCCACCAGTGACGTGGTCACCTTTGCGGTTGACGCGAGGTGCATTCACACCGACATCACGAGTCAGCCTCCAGACAATGGCACCGCCCATGCGCTTGGTGGTGCGTTCCAGATAGCCAGCACCTTCCAGCCCTATCACGTAGGTTCTGGCTGTTCGGCGATTCACTTCATTCAGCTGTTTGTGATCACTGGTGTGTGCTTCCAGGTCAAGTAAAGAAAACACTTTCAATTCACGTATGGCTTGCCAGCAGGCATCTCTACCTGACAGCTTGCCGTTTGCTCTTGTGATATGAACAGGCTGTGTCATTTAACCTTCCTCCTGGGTGCGTCGCCGGTATAGAGGGGACGGTTACCCCAGAGTTTGACGTCGATTTGGTCGGTACCAGCTGAGTAGGCGGCTTGCTGAACTTGGTTGAGATTGACGCAGATTCGACGGGCGACGCCCATGCTTTCACGCTGGATGCGTTCGAGCAGGTCATCAGCAATGGTGATGTCCGGGCAGTAAAGTTGGGACAGTTGTCGTGTGTCTTCCAGATCGGCAGGTTGAGCGCCTTGCCAAGCCAGCATTCGATTGTGGAACCGTTCCCACTTGAGCAGCTTGGTCGGGAGCTTCTCTTCACCGATCAGCAGGATGGCAGCGTTTGATCCTTCATAAATGTCACGCACTACTTCGACGGCTTTCTTTTCGACGATGTGATCCATCTCATCGATGATGAGCGGCAGACCACTCAGCGCCAGCTGCTGACTGATTTGCTCGACCATGTCATAGTTGGTCTTATCTGGCTGGATGCCCATTTCTTTGAGAATGGAAAGGAGCAGCGCTTTTTTTGTCCAGGTGCTTTTGCATTCAACGTAGTAAGCGCGGTATTTATTCGCTGCATAAGCTGCAGCAAACGATTTACCCCAGCCACTCGGGCCAAAGAAAGTGACCATACCTGGTAGATGTGCTGGGCGATTCATCGCTTGTTCCAGCAATCGTGTACAGAGCATGACGTTTTTCAGTGGTGCCGTGGTGACAGAGGCTTCGACTCTGTCTCCCAAGTTGACCACGTTTTGATTTGTTGTCATTATTTACCTCATCACGTTTTACTTACCCGCCTGCCAGCGGGTTTGTTTTTTTATGCCTCGACAGTTTCGTCGAAGCTCTCAAAGTCAGCGCTGAACTCGCTCATAAAGCGGAACTCATCGCCTTTCTGGTACATCGCCCAGAATTTCTGATCAGCTGCTGAGAGTTGACTCCCTTCTCGCAACCGACGGTCTAAATTGACCCAACGCTTGTAGCGCGCTCTGGGGTCATCATTTCTTATGATTTGTGCTGCAGGCTCTTGTGGCTGTTGGAACTCGGCTTGGAATGTAGCCAGATCCTGTTTTTGTTCGTCAGTTAGTTGTGGCTGCGGTATGTGTCGGCCTAGTTCTGGCGCTGGGCGAAGTGGTCTGACCACTTTCGGGTTGGCGACTTCAGGCTGTGGCTGCAAAGGCAGGCGACTTGCCACTTCCATTGCATCCATCGCGACTTCGGCTTTCGCTGCCAGCTTGGTGGCCTTGATAAAGCGAGTGCGATGCTTGTTGAAGCTTCGAGCCGCTTCAGTATCACCAAACCCAGTAGCTTCAATACATTGCGCCTCACCGATATAGCGATTATCTAAGGTGTAGGCATAGACGATTTCATGCAGCGCTTGAGGGTCAAAACGAACGGTAATCTTCTGGCCTGCAAAGTCGAGCAACGCTGGCGCGTGGTAGCGGTTTTTGCCTTGTCCTGTGGCTGATCCGGCATCAAGATTAAATGATCCATCTTTCTGCACTTTGATGGCTTCAGCCATCAGCAGCCACATGCGACGTTGTTCTTGGTTAGCTGTTTTGATAACGGCGGTTTGATAGCTTTCGGTGAAAGCTTGATCAAAACTTTTTGTGCCGTTGCAGATTTCAGTGCGTCGAGCCGGTTTGGCATTCCAAGCAATGATTTCTTGTTCCAGTACTGCTAGGAACGTTTCAATGGGTACCGCTTTTTTGGCGTAGTTTTCTGGCTTGGCCATTGGGTTTGGGCCGGTATAGGCACCTTCAAACTTAGGATGCTTGTCCAGATATTCACCAAGACCACCAACACCAAAGGCACGTTCGACAGGTTTAGCCTGACCGTGTCCTTTGCCGCCAATCACTGATGTCCAGTGCACTTTGATACCGAGCGTAGGGAATAGGCCGAGTGGATCATCTTCTTTTACGGTGAAGCGATAGCGGTTTTTAACGCCACCGGTCATCCATTTATTGGCTGCAGCGCGGGTGTTATCAATAGTGACGTGTTCGGGTATGCCGAACTGATCCACAACATCGCCAAAACTGGCTCGGATTGAGTCGGTGTTTTCTGATTCATCGACGCGGTAAGCCAGTATTTTGCGGCTGTAGACGTCCTGCCAGAACCACGTTTTCATGCGCGTTACATCGCCATTTGGCAATAGAACAAACACGTTGTGTTGGTAGCCATCACCATTGATCCACTCAAGCGCATGTAGCTCTTGGACTGTTCGCTGTTGGGCAGGAAACAGTTTGATCAAACCGGCTTCACCTTCACGTAGATAAACGCGGGTTGCCAGCGGTATGGCTTTGATGCGACGTTCCAGTGTTTTTTTGCTGGGGATTTTCCAGCCTTGTTCGGCTGCAGTACGTTGTAGTCGGTAGTAACAGGCTTCGAACTCTGGCTGCTCCAGGCGAAGGTAATCGGCTTTGTAAAATTCCCAAGCCTCAGTATCCATATCTGCTGTGACCGTTCGGCCAACAAAGCCGGGTACCAGCGCGGCTAACCAGTCTTGACGAGCATAGAATTTCACCCCTTTCTTGCTCTTGGTACCGTGATACCAGCCTTGCATGGTGCGTTCACTAATGTCGTTTTGATCAGCCACCAGTAAGAAGGCATTCTTAAGTGTGGCGCCACCGTTTTCTGTCAGAGCCATGACCTGCAAAAGCAGGTTGAGTTTGTTCTGAGCTGCGTCCTTTTGTTTTTGTGGCTTGTTGTCATAGTGCTGCCATAATGCTTGAGGATCGTAGCTAAATTCAGTGCTTTCCGAGCTGCTCTTAACTGGGGTCGGCAGGTGTTGTTTTATCAACGCGGCCTGAGTTTCTACTGGCAGGCTGGAAAGGTGGTATTCATTTGCTGATCCACCTCTTACTTTTACTTGCCTTGTATTCCAGCCTTGTTTTGAGGCCTGCTGATTAACGCCACGCTTGTACTTTGGAAGACCTGGTTTGTTTGCTAATTCAGTTGCTGTGAACCATTCCCTGTTTTGTTCAGTCATCTTCACCGCCCTCAAAATCTAGACCTGGCTGACTCTGAGAGATAACATTTTCTCTGTGGTATGCCACGCCAGCTAACAGTCGAGTGAGCGCTGAAGTAAGGATATCTACCGACTCACCCTCACGATAAAACTTGATTAGCAAACTCATTGCATCTGCAGAAAGCTGCTGTAGTTCGGCTAAACCTAGTTCATCCACTTTTTTCCCTGTGGGGATTTGAATCATCAGCTTGTTACTTCGGTAACCCAGATATTGGGTGACATAATCCATCTCACAGATATGCTCATATGCCGGGATAAAACTGACTGGCATATCACCAGTAGAGAGCCATTTGTATAAGCGGTCTTCACTGACAGCCATCAGTTCAGCGATAGCTGGAACAGTTAGCCTTTTGAACTGTCTGGCGTACTCTTTATTAAGCCGCAGCGCGTCTTTTATATTGTTCGGCTGGATGCGTTTCCAAGCCACCTTACTTTTTGGAATTCTCATCACAACACCACTTCCAAATTTATTGATTGTTGCGGCAGTACTGCACGGGATAGGCTGGTTCTGCGTTTTAACCAAACAGGAGATAACAAAGTGAAAACAACCAGACCAGCACCCGTCAGTGCCGCGTATTTACACGGGCAGAATGATGGATTCATCATCATTTCATCGACCATGCTTTTATCCGAGCTATCAGCTTTTTTAAAAGCATTGAAAGTTGACAAATCGGACATACGTGAACCGGACAATTCAGAGGAACTTCCACAACTCGCTGAGACTGTTGCTTGGCAAGTTGTTGAAAACGTATTGCCGCCTTCATCCGCGACGCTTTGTAAGCAGATTGGCGATCTGGATCACCAAACCCAGGAGAAACTGGCATTCCGTCTTTATCAACTAAAAAGTTTGATTGCGACGTTGAAGCGCACTCATCCAGCCGATACTTACCTTGTGCCGCCGAACTGGAATCGCCGTTGGTTTGAACTGCTTTGTGGGCGCGTGCTTTTTGCGGATGTAAGTGCTCTTGATGCGGATAGTTATCAACCATGATTAGGCGCTCTCAGCAAGACCGGCTTCTGCCAGACGCGCTTTTGCTTGATCAATTTTGGCTTGGCGATCAGTTTTTACATCAGACTGATAGCGGGGAATATCCGGAAAAACTGCTGCAATATCTTTCTCGATTAGCACGGATATTGATCGTGCAACTCTTAAACTTTCCGCTCGTCTTGCACAAACATTCATTACATGCTGATGAGTGCAACCAATTACTTCACCAGCGACTAACCAAGAAAGACCTTTGGCTTTCAATGCTTGATGTATTTGCTTGTAGTTCATTGTTACAATCCGTAATTAAATATATAAGCGTTTACATAAATGCAAACAAAACATAACACCTGCAAAAATTATGTACACATAAAATAACATTGTCAAGGGCTTGTAATGGAATCATTAGTTTACATTGGCGGCAGAATACTAGAGGAGCGTAAGCGTCTACGCTTAACCCAGCAGGATGTTGCTGACTTTGTTGGAATCACAAGGCAGTCACAAGCCAAATATGAAAAAGGTGAACGTAGCCCTGATGCTATTTATTTAGAAAAAATATTAGGGCTTGGGTTTAATTCGTATTACGTGCTGACGGGGAACGAAACCTTTCCAACTCGATCCCACTTAGATGTTGATGATAATTCATCATCAACACATAGAAATTCAAACGAATCAGAAACTTATGAAAAGCGGGATCGAAAATCTAAAGTGGGGCAAGTCGATCCCACTTCCAACGAAGAAGTGGGATCGAGCATCAAAGACTATTCAGCAGGAACTGGTAGCATTATGGAAACATTCGCCCACATCCCACTGTTTGATGTAAAAGCATCAGCTGGCAACGGTTATGTCATTCACGAGGAAGAGGAAACTGATGCACTTATATTCAAAAAAGAATGGATATATAACGAGCTACACAGCAGCCCAGCTAATTTATATCTGATTTATGTAGAAGGTGAGAGCATGGAGCCTGCATTGCGTCCAGGCGACGTTATACTCGTTGATCACACTGACAACGTTGCTAAACGTGACGGCATCTATGTAATCAGAATGGGTGAGTCATTACTAGTTAAACGGCTACAGCGCCTACCAAGTCAGCGGTTAAAGGTTACCAGTGATAATCCAGCTTATGAGCCTTTTGAGATATCACTGGATTTTGATTTGCAGAACGAGCTTTCGATTATTGGGCGAGTTGTTTGGAGTGGTCGTCGTCACTAATGAGCTTGATCGCAATTCATGTGTCTAAATGTTTACTATATTTAAAATGATCGCGATCCATAATTAATTATTAAATAAGCTTTAAATGTTACTCAAACCCTCATTATTAAAAGCTTCTTCCCATTTAAAACCATTAAATCCCGTTATATCCCGTCTTACTTAATCCATCTGTCCTCATTCACCCAGCCTGTTCAACTTAGACCAGCTCAACTAAATTATCATAAGCGAAATTCGCGCGTGATAAGTCATTTCACCGCTATCTCATACAGCAGTGGCATGATACGCCCTTCCCTCCTCATCTAGACTTGAAGAACAGAGCCGGTTATTCTTCCTGTTCGCGGCTGCATTGTTTTTTTTATGCAGGTCTGAAAATCGCCTAGAGACAAACCCTACATGACCATAGCTAAAAACACGGCCACTTCTAAAGAAAACGCTTTTTCTCTGGCACTTTGGCGTTGGCATTTCTATGCCGGCTTACTGGTCATCCCCTTTCTACTAGCTCTGGCGGGAAGTGGACTGCTCATGCTGTTAAGTAAACCCATAGACAGTATGTTGATGTCGGATATGACTCAGGTTAGTCCTGAGGGCACGATCTTACCAGCATCTAAGCAGCTTTCTACCGTACAGCAACAGTTTCCCCAATCTCATGTGAAACTCTATATCCCGCCGTCTGACGCTACCCATTCAGCACAATTTTCATTGGTATCACACCATGGTGGTGGCCATTCCGGGGGGCATGGCGCACCGAGTACCACGGCCTATTTAAATCCATATAACGGCGAGCTACTGGGTGAGCATGATTCCAGCACGACACTCTATGCGAGTATCAAGACATTCCATGGCAAACTTTATCTGGGCGATCTCGGTGATAGTCTGATTGAAATTGCAGCCGGACTGGCGATACTGATGGTGCTGACTGGCATTTATCTGGCATTGCAACGACACGGCTGGCGAGACATGCTGCCACGAACCAGCCTGATGAACCGAACTGACTGGCGTCGTCTACACAGTTTTATTGGCCTGATCATGGCCATTCCTTTATTGTTCTTACTGCTTTCAGGCTTATCATGGACTAATATCTGGGGTGGAAAACTTACCCAAGCCTGGAGCTCGGTACCGAGTACAACTTTTGTTGCCCCAGAAGCTAAAGAAACCCATGAAAGTATGAACCATGAGGGCATGGAGCACGTCCCTTGGGCACTGGAGCAAACCCCCATGCCACAATCAGAAATGACTTCTGATATGCACGGAGACATCACCTTGGACCAGGTGCTCCAGATTGCTAATGAACAAGGCTTTGATAACTTCCGGGTTCACCTTCCTGCCAATGCAAACAGTGTATGGACAATCTCAGCAACCACGATGGCCGGTGATATAACTAACCCGAATCAAGAACGCACGCTGCACCTTGATCGACATACCGGCGCTGTTCTTGCCGATCTTCGGTTTGCTGACTACCCACTGATGGGCAAGGCAATGACAGCTGGTATTCCATTACATCAGGGTGATCTTGGTCTGTGGAATCTGCTGCTTAACCTGATTATCTGTGCTTTTACCGTTAGCATGATTGTCGGTGGTCTCATGATGTGGTTAAAACGCCGACCGAAAAAGACGCCCGCTTTAGCACCGCCCCCTGCTCATCCATCAGCCAATAAGGCTGTTGTGGTACTGATGCTGATTGTCGCTTTGTGCTTTCCTCTCTCAGCTGTTGCTATTGCCGCGATCATCAGCATTGACTTGCTACTGATTTCAAGAGTAGAAAAACTCCGAGTTATATTCAAGTAACACTAGACAGTGAGGCAGGCATGCTACTGTGTGCCACCTTATTGTTTGTGTGTTCACTGGTTTCTTCGCATTATGTGTAGATAACGCGTGAGTCGGTTTAACAAGATCGTTAACGGTTCCAGAAACGGCAATATATTTGACCTGCTCATGAATACAGTGACCGGCTACAAGACGTTGCGTGTCTGTCACGCGCAGATTAAGCTTGAGTAGTAGTACCTGACTGTTTAACGATTTCCTGTCCTACCGCTTTTGTTTACTACCGGAACCGCAAAGATGACTTCTATACCCAAGAAAATCATGCTCTTGCGTCACGCCAAGGCCGAGCCAGAAGCCGCGCGTGGTGATCATGAACGTGCACTCACCGTAGCGGGTCGGCAGGACGCTGAGAATCTCGGCCAGCATCTTCGTGATGTAAAGCTGATACCACAATCTATTTATTGCTCTAGCGCCAATCGTGCTATGCAAACCGCGAATATAATCTGTGAACAACTGTTAATTGATCCCAGCCAAATTACGACTCGCGAAACACTTTACCTTGCTAATACCGATCTATTTTTGTCTCTATTGCAGGGACTCAATAATCGTATCCGCTGCGTTATGATAGTGGGACATAACCCTACATTGGAAACAGTAGTTGCATCGCTGTGTAATGATTTAGCCTCTGATCCAGCTAGAGATATACATCTATCACCAGCCAGTTTGGTTGTGCTCGAGTTTGATGGTGATTGGAGTTCGCTCAATCGTCACAGTTGTTTCACCAAACAAGTCATACACGGAAAACAGCTCTAATAGAGTCTGACAATATGAAACGCCGCGCCATCAAGGCATTGCCGTCCATACTGTTAACTGAACTTAAACAGATTAAGCGCTGGCGTAAAATAGCGATTAAAGGTCATGATCCCGAAGGCGTTCATCAGCTTCGCGTCAGCCTAAGGCGTATGCGAACTGCTTTTACTGTTTTTACTCCAGTACTGCAACCTGACTACCGTCAACACTGGCGCCGAAAACTCAAATATCTGGCTAAACTGCTTGATAAGGCAAGAGATCTAGATGTCTTTCTGGAGACTCATTACCCTGATTCAAGCACGGACTCAGCACTCGAGCATTTGCTGCAAAGCCAGAAAAAACAGCAGCATGAGAGTCTGGCTAAACAGCTGCAGTCCAAGTCATTCAATAAGCCCTGCCGTAAACTCAAAAAACAGCTTAAAAATAGCCAATGGGCCAGCCTGCATGGTCAACATCTTTCGATTTTGACATCCAGCCTTGCACAACAGCAATTACAACAACATTATGACCGTGTCCTAGAACTGCAGTCAGGTTTGGACTTGAACGATGAAATAATGCTGCACCAGTTACGTATCCGTATCAAGCAACTACGCTATGGCTGTGAATTATTGGCACCGATATTACAAAGCACTAATACCGGGTTCATAACCGCAATGAAAGCACTACAGGACGATCTGGGACTGATTCATGATGCTTCTGTACAGCAAACTATGCTGACTAGTCTGCCTGATCAAACTCAGCATGAATTCATGCTGATTCTCAGTGCAACAAAAAATACCAGCCAACAACTTAAGTCCACTCTAGAAACAAGCTTAGAGACATTTACTCAGCTTGCCTTACCCTGGGATGGCATCAGGAAGGAGTCAGAATCTGACTGAGTGAGAATTTGTCGACGACCAAGTCGGCTAGGGTATATTTGTCAAACACGTGGTAAAGCGCTTGCTGCGACTCATTTAATATTGCAATCAGACGACACACCGACATAATGCAACAATCACCCTCACCATTCACACACGGTAATAAACCCGCTTTGCCTTCTGTTTTTCTGAAGAGATCGCCCAAACTTATCTCCGTAGGTGTTTTATTTAATCGCATTCCGCCACCTTTACCTCGGATCGTTTTTATATAAGCTTGCTGTCCAAGATAATGCACAACTTTGGTGAGATGGTTTTCTGAAATTTTGTAAGTATCCGCTATATTGGCAATCGTCACCACATGGTCTTGGTTTAACGCCAGATACATTAAAACTCGCACCGAATAATCAGAAAAGCGGGAAAGATGCATAATGATCAGAAATCGGAATCTAAGACCTGAGTCACTGCATCAGTAAATAAGCCAATACGAGATTGGTTATCAACAAAAGCAATGATAGAGATCGCCAAAAACCGACCGGGTTTCGTTGTAACAGCGGCAGTTGGTCTTCACGCAAAAAATCAGGGTTAGGTTTAACCAAGTCCGATTCAAACTCAGACAAGGCCTCATAACGCGACTCAGGACTGACTTGAACAGATTTACGAACGGCTTTATCAACCCAGTGCGGAATATCGCTAATATATTCACTGATAGGACGGTAATTTAAGCGGTTGATGCCGCGTTGCTCACGCGCTTTAGCAAGCTTTTCTCCGTAAGGCAGTTTACCTGTCAGCATCTGATACACGATACAGCCTAAGGCAAACTGATCCGATTGCGTCATCCCGGGCCGTCCAAGCAAATATTCAGGGGCGGTATAATGTTTTGTACCAAGTAATTCGCGGCGCTCAACAGGAGTTGATATATCAGCGATTCCGGCAATCTTGGTTGAGCCAAAGTCGATAATTTTCAACACCCCATCGTGAGAAATCATGATATTGCCGGGTTTCAGATCCTGATGCAGCATATCCAGCCGATGAAAAGCGCGCAGCCCAGACACAATTTGTGGCACCAGCTCACGTACCGTTTTCAAATCTAACGTGCCTACATCATCCAACCACTGTTCAAGCGTTTTGCCATCCACATACTCAAGCACATAGTAAAGAAAGCGACGTGGGCGTTTCTGCTCAACGGTACGAATAACATGCGGACTCACAATACGGCGGCCTATCCATTCTTCAAGTTGAAACCGCTCCAAATAGGCCGGATCATCTTCAAAATTGACCGAGGGCGTTTTTAAGACAACTTTTTCACCAGTGTCAGTATCAACGGCCAAATAAAGCTGACTGGTCGAACTGGCGTGAATCTCTCGCGTAACCCGATAACCGTCCAAAATAACGCCTTCGTATAACTCAGGCGGGAAAGGTAATGCGGTTAACTGTGCAAACACCTCATTGGCATCTTGGCTTGGTAACTGCTCCACCAGCAGGATCTGACAACTCACATTGTCTTTACTGCCCTCAGCGATAGCCAGATCACACATCTTTTGTGAAAAAGCATCAAGATCAGCATCATGCTCTTTGAACAATAACTTGAGCCGTTTGTCGCTGATAACATCATGAATACCATCTGTGGTTAGGAGAAACCTGTCGCCCTCTTCCACGGTCAATGATTTGTAATCAATGTCGAGACAATAATCGACGCCAAAGGCTCGACCTAAGTATTCTTGCTCGGCATCAATGCGAATACGATGGTCAGTGGTTAATTGCTCTAACTCACCGTCTCGAAATAGATAGATCCGTGAATCACCCACATGAAAAAGGTGAGCGGTTGTCGACTTAATCACAATTGCACTAAATGTGCTGGCAAGGCCTCTGGAGGCATCTTTATACTGACTACTTTGACCATGTAGCCAAGTATTAATCGCTGTTAGCACCTTACCGCCAGACTGTTTTACAGACCAAGTGTCCGGTGTACTGAAATAATCGGCGATAAACCCAGTGACACAAGCCTGACTGGCTTGCTTGCCTTCGGCACTGCTACTAATACCATCAGCCAAAGCACAAGCAATGCCCTTGGTTTCAAGCAAAGCTAGGTTGCCGGGCACAGAAAAACCAATCGAGTCCTGATTTTCAGCTTTTATGCCTTTATCAGAGTATTGGCCAACGGTGACCTTTAACCTAGCTACCATCGCAAAACCTTTGCTTAGTGGACGTCAATCATTTGCACTGTACCGTCTGGCAGAATTTCAGCCATCTGGCCACGCGGCTCGTCCATAAACTGTACCGCAATCAGCGCAATAACGGCTGTTCCTGCAATAACAAAAAAGAATGTCTGAGCAGACACTAACGATAAGACTGTCAGGAAAGTCACCGCACCCACATTACCATAAGCACCCGCCATACCAGCGATTTGACCAGTCAGGCGACGTTGTACTAAGGGTACAACAGCAAACACAGCACCTTCACCCGCTTGCACAAAAAATGAACACGCCATGGTTGCCAGTACAGCAAACACCAGGAACCATTCCGGTGTAATCATCCCCAGCACAACATAACCAATCGCCAAGCCAGTGATACAAATCGTTAATGTTTTCTTCCGCCCTAGACGGTCACTGAATAAGCCACCCATTGGACGAGATACCAGATTCATAAACGCAAAGCCCGATGCTAATAAACCCGCTTGTACCGCGCTGATATCAAATGTGTCACTGAAATACAAAGGCAACATTGAAACAACCGCCAGCTCAGAACCGAAGGTAGCCAGGTAGGCTAAGTCCAAGACAGCGACTTGCTTAAAGCTATAACGGTGAATTTCAGGCACCTCTTTTATAAACACCTCTTTGTTGACTTGATAGATGTGATAAACCTGATACAAAAACAATGCGACTAAACCGACATAAATGGCATAGGCAATATTTTGTGATAACAGCTCAACCCCTGCTGGTGACAGTTTCCATGCCAACAACGCTAAGGCAGCATAAAGTGGCACAGTCATAACAATATAGAGAAAGAAATCACCTTTACTGGTTACCTCCATCGCTCCGGATTTCTTCGGTTTGAAGTAGGTTGACCCTTTCGGCGTATCAGACACGGTGTTGTAGTAAATGAAGGCATAAACCAAAGCAACAGCACCGGTTGTCGCAATCGCGTAACGCCAGCCGTGTTCACCACCAAACAGCAAGGCAAGTGTTGGCAAACTCATGGCCGCCGCGGCCGAACCAAAGTTACCCCAGCCACCGTAAATGCCCTCTGCCAGGCCGACTTGTTTTGCCGGGAACCACTCTGAAATCATGCGGATACCAATCACGAAACCGGCCCCCACAAAACCCAGCATGAAACGCGCCACTGCCATTTGTTCAAAGCTATCCGCAATAGCAAAGAAAAAACAGATAAAACTGGAAATACCCAGCAACATGCTGAACATGATTTTAGGGCCGTATTTATCGACCAGCATTCCCACCACTATTCGTGCTGGAATAGTTAATGCGACATTTAAAATGAGGAGTGTTTTGACCTGCTGATCATCGAGACCCAGCGTATCGCGGATGGCAACCATCAATGGTGCATGGTTAAACCAGACCACAAAAGTAATAAAAAAAGCCATCCAGGTCAGATGGAGCGTACGAATATTGCCGCTGAAGGACAGTAGGTTTAGTTTTTGACTAGACATGAGTTCAGTTCTCTCTTTAGAACACCTTACCAACATTGGTTCGGCTTCTAAGTGCTGGAATCATGCCAGTTCTGTAAGTGACTGTTTTACTGGGTTTTGCTAAGAATTAATAGGTATTTCAGGCACCGGTTTACGTCAACATTGGTGCAGAACCGCACTGTAAAAGTGCAGTTTAGTCGAGAGATAAATCTTCATCTGGCCAATCTAAATCGCAACAAAACACCATCGTTTTATTATCAAGCTGCACAGCGTGGGATACCGTGATACACATATGCGATCCGGCAACGGATAGATAGGGACGGCTGATTTGGGATACACCCGGATTTTGCATAGCTCGGTAATGATAATGTCGGTGCGACCAGTTTGCATTGTCACCAGAAAGCAATGGCGTAAAGCGAATATCCAGTTTTTCTGTGTATTTAGGTGAATAAAGACTCTTACCGATCTGGTAGCCATTCTCATCCAGCAGAAAACACCGGACAACCCGTTCATCTTCGAATAGTTTGTGGCCACATTGATCAAAGACTTTATTTTCTTCAAAAAAACGAACCTCAGCATCATAACGTTCGCGAAAGTCATAAAAATGCTGCTGCAATTTACGATTGTACTGGCTGCGAACATTTTGCTGTTGGTGTAATAAGGCATCCATCTTGTCGGCAAAGCCTTTATCGCTGACGATGTCTGCTGAAGGCATGGCAAAGTAAAAGCCCTGTACCATATCGGCATTACTGGAAATGGCCACCATGGCTTCTTGTTCTGTTTCAACCCCCTCAATAATGGCTAGACTGCCTGCTTCATGGATAAGAGAAACAATACCGGTTAGGATGCGTTCTATCTTTAATGACTTGGCGGCCTGTTTTACTAGACTGCGATCCAATTTCACTAAGTCTGGTTGTAACTCCCAGATTCGATCAAAATTAGAGTGCCCCGCGCCGAAGTCGTCAATCGCAATCAGGCAGCCTAATTCTCTGAAATGGTGAATCAGGTGTTTTAGATACTCTCGATCGTCAATCTCACTTTCCAAAATCTCAATCACAATACGCCTTGCGCCTAGGCCACTCTGTGCCATTAACTGACGCATGAAACCTGCATCGGGACGTTCCGAAACCAGACACTGTGAATTTAAGTTAAGAAATAACCAACTATCGGGTTCTTGTTGCTCCGCAAAATTGCGGGCATGTAATAATCGGCAAGTACGATCTAACTCAAGGTGTTGTTTCGTCGATTCAGGGCGCTGAAATATTTGCAACGGCGACACTTGACTACCCTCAATATCGTGGGCACGTACGAGCCCCTCATAACCCACCGGCTTACGATGTGCGATACTAAATATGGGTTGAAAAACAGACGACAGCGATAATCCAGCAAACTGCGCAGCGAAGTATTCGTCGTTATATGAAATATCACACATACCTAAATCTGGCCTCACAGATACTTGTGCGCGTCTAATTAACATAAACCTTTCCCCAGATTAGTACATGCCGGTTATGAATTTTTTGTGATGAAACACACACCACAAACGAGGGAGAGAGGCCTTACCCCATATATCGGTAAGGCCTTGTTCAACTTTAGGCTACCTTGCGAGCATGACGCGCATGCAGGAAGTGAATGACTTCCGAGCGGTAATGGTTGTAATCCCCATTATCAGCGAGTTCTAAGCGTTTACGTGGACGAGGCAACTTCACATCCATTACTTCACCAATCGATGCAGCGGGGCCATTGGTCATCATGACAATTTTGTCTGATAGTAAAACCGCCTCATCAACATCATGCGTAATCATAATGACAGTATTGTTCAGTTCAGCCTGAATCTCCATCAACGAATCCTGCAAGTGAGCACGCGTCAGTGCATCCAGTGCGCCAAACGGCTCGTCCATCAATAACACTTTCGGTTCCATTGATAAGGCACGGGCAATGCCAATACGCTGTTTCATGCCTCCCGAAATCTCTGAGGGCAATTTATGCATGGCATGACTCATATGCACCAAACTCAGGTTATGTTCGATCCAGTCTTTCATTTCCTGCTTTGAACGCTTGCCACCAAATACAGACTTAACTGCCAGCTCCACATTCTGATAACAGGTCAGCCATGGAAATAAAGAATGGTTCTGAAACACAATGGCACGATCAGGGCCAGGGTCATTGACTTCACGCCCCTCCAAAATCACACCACCTTCTGTTGCCTGATATAAACCACCGACAATATTCATAACGGTTGATTTACCACAGCCTGAGTGACCAATAATGCTGACAAACTCGCCCTTATCAATTTTAAGGTTAACGTTGTCGAGAGCACGAAATGGGCCGTTAGGTGTTGGAAAGTCGATACTGACGTGATCGATATTAAGGTATTTATCCATGATAGTGTCCTAGCGAATCGTTGCGTTTTTGTCGTATGAAAAGAACTTCTGGAAACTCAGCGTAATGCGATCCAGAATGAAGCCGACGATACCGATAGTCAGTACCGCTACCATGATGCGACTGAGCGACTCTGAGCTGCCATTTTGGAACTCATCCCAAACAAACTTACCCAAGCCCGGGTTTTGCGCTAGCATCTCGGCGGCAATCAATACCATCCAGCCGATACCTAGGGAGATTCTGAGTCCGGTAAAAATCATCGGAATAGATGCAGGAATGACCACCTTATAAATGGTCGTCAGATAATTCAGGCGTAAAACGCGTGCAACATTGATAAGATCTTTATCTATCGAAGACACGCCCACCGCGGTGTTGATCAAGGTGGGCCACAATGAGCACAACATAACCGTGATCGCTGAGGTGACAAACGATTTTGCAAACAAGGGATTGTCGGACACATACAAAGCACTGACGACCATCGTGACAATCGGTAACCAGGCAAGCGGTGAGACCGGTTTAAAAATCTGAATCAGTGGGTTTATAGCCGAATACAAAGTATTGCTCAGCCCGGCGACGATACCAATTGGAATGGCGATCACACTCGCTAATAAAAAGCCGACAAATACCGTGGCAAGACTGGTCAGAATTTGATCAAAAAAGGTTTCCTTACCAGTGTAAGGACGGATAGTCACGTCAGCATCAGGATTTTTTTCCAGCTTAATGGCATTACGTTTTTCCTGCCGTTCAATAAATGCCTGCTCACGCTCACGTTCTTCATAATGCTCATCCACCAATACAGTGGTTTGTTCCCACACCTGCGTTGGGCCGGGTACTTGCCCTAGACTGGTAATAATTTTGGCCGCCCCCATGTGCCATAACAGCAGGAAAACAACAATCGCGAAGAGTGGTACACCGACCATCTTCGCCAGATCCTGCAACTGGGCTTTAGGCGAGTCCCCCGTCCCCAATTTCACTAGTGGAATAAACCAGTTAAAACCAGTTAATTCCAGAAAATAAATTAGTTTATCTTTCATTTTCGCTCTTTATTTTAGGGTCGAAACAATCAACCTGCCTGCCATAACAGGCAGGTTGAACTACATTGCTTCTATAATTTACTCAACGATTTCTTCGCCTTTCAGACCAATCGGAAATTGCTCCAGATAAGCATTCGGCTTAGTACCATCAAACGTAATGTTGTCGATGAACTCTGTTTGTGGTGCTTTGTAACCGGTTTCTGTATCAAAATCAGGGAAATCTGCTGCATCCAGCTTACCTTCAGCAATCAGCTCTTTCGCTGCCACTTCATAGATATCAGGACGGTAAACTTTCTTCGCAATATCCATGTACCAGCTATCTGCTTTAGGTTCAGCAATCTGTCCCCAACGACGCATCTGTGTCAGATACCAGGTGGCATCACTGTAGTAAGGGTATGTGGCGTTGTAACGGAAGAATACGTTGAAATCTGGCACTTCACGCTTGTCGCCTTTTTCGTACTCAAACGTACCTGTCATGCTGTTAGCGATAACGTCATAATCCGCACCGACATAATTACTTTGTGACAAGATTTCTACAGCTTCAGGACGGTTGGCATTGTTATTTTCATCAAGCCAATGTGCTGCACGAATTAAGGCTTTAACAACTGCAATGTGAGTGTTGGGGTTTTCTTCAGCCCATGATTTGCTGACGCCAAACACTTTTTCAGGGTTGTTTTTCCAGATCTCATAGTCGGTAATAACCGGCACACCAATGCCTTTAAACACAGCTTGTTGGTTCCACGGCTCACCGACGCAATAGCCATAAATAGTGCCGGCTTCCATTGTAGAAGGCATTTGTGGTGGCGGCGTCACTGAGAGCATCGCATCGGCTTGCAGTTGACCACTCACATCGCCTTTATGTGGTGCGTAATACCCCGGGTGAATCCCTCCCGCGGCCAGCCAGTAACGTAATTCATAATTATGTGTTGATACCGGGAACACCATGCCCATATTAAAAGGCTTGCCTTCCGCTTTATAAGATTCGACAACAGGTTTCAGCGCTTCAGCACTGATTGGATGCACTGGTTTGCCGTCTTCACCTTTTGGAATATTGGGTTTCATTTGTTCCCAGATATCATTGGAGACGGTAATGCCATTACCATTTAGATCCATGCTAAACGCAGTGATAATATCTGCTTTTGTACCAAAGCCAATTGTGGCTCCAAGCGGCTGACCAGCCAGCATATGAGCCCCATCTAAAGTGCCGTCGATAACGCCATCAAGTAACACTTTCCAGTTAGCTTGCGCTTCTAAGGTGACATAGAGGCCTTCGTCTTCAAAAAAGAACTTTTCATAGGCAATCGCTAGTGGCGCCATATCGGTCAATTTAATAAAACCAAATTTCAGATCAGGTTTTTCAACCTCACCTGGTGCAGCATATGCCGTCGTTGCTGACATCAAACCGGTACTCAATACCAGACTTGCTGCAGCTAATGTTTTCACCATCTTACGACGTGTGATTGATAAAGGATTTTTGTGCATTATCTGCTCCCAAATTTTGTCCAAAAAAAAGGCGTCCTTGCTGAGCATTTTGCTCATCAAGGACGCCTTTATCCGTATTCAAATTTTTTAAGGTTACCCGTCGTTGGGTTGTGACTCAGAGAGTAGTTAGCAGTTAATATGCCAACAAAATACCTAAATTAACTTGTGTTATTTATCAGCAGCTTAATATTGACTATGAGATTTTCTGCATATCAAATCCTGCACAACTTTAGTGTGACACGTGCCTAAATCGCACAGCACTGGTGCATGTCAATTAAAGCGTTTTTTTCGGCTCGAGTAAGTTTGCCGTTGCCAGAATATTCTGTGCCAGCTGAGCTAAACGCATGTTCTGATTCATTGCTGAACTGCGTAAAAGACGATAGGCCTCATCTTCAGTGCACTGACGCTGCTCCATGATTAAGCCTTTTGCCCGGTCAATCACTTTGCGATCAGCGAGTGATGTTTTTAAATCCTTCAATTGCGTTTTCATCGACTGATATTGCTTGAACCGCAGTAATGCCGTTCGTAAGATAGGTTGCACCCGATCTTCACGGAAACCATCCACAATATAGGCACTGACACCCGCCTCGATGGCCTGTTCAATCGCATCATCACGATCATCATGGGTAAAGATAACGATAGGCATCGGAAACTGTTCATTAATCACTTTAAACTTACTCAGCACTTGATTATCACTGGTATCCATAATCGCGATAATAAGTTGTGGCTCTTCACTCCATTTGAGTGATAAAAGCTGTTGTAAAGTACTGCCTTCAAAAATAATTTTGTATTCCGTCGTAGCTAACGCTTCACTCAGTTTGGCCGTCAGCAACGGTTGCTCACTAATCACTATAGTATTAATGACGTTATCGATAGTCGTGGAATTCATAGCAACGGTGCTCATATCATTCTTGTGTGTTGTTGAGAGGCATAGTGGATGATGATGCCAAACACTTTTAGCACCTCATCAATGGCCCGCGTTGAGATATTGAAATAATCATTGGTGTCGATCTGCAAACGCCCTTCTTTGAGTACTTGCTTTTCTACCAGGTCGACTAACTTACTAACACTATCGTTAATGGCCTTTGCAGCAGCCTGTAAAGTGGTGTGCAAATCATCGTTTTTAATACTGTTAATCTCTTTCAACAGCTCACGTGTCGTATTTTGTACCGAGATCCGTAAGAAATCGATGATGATTCTATCCGCCCCTTCACACGTACCGTGAGCACAAATACCAGAACCGATCGCCCGGGTTTGTCCAACTGTTTCGGCTACACGTAGAGTGTCCAGACAGACTTCTGAAACGCGTGTGCAACGATCCAGCATCATGCGATGTAAATCATGATCGCGCATCACATCATCTAGTAAGGAAAGCTGGCCATCAATCATTAAACTGTGCTGACGCACCAGGTTATGTGATTTAAGATCACCTGCTAATGCATGCTTCTTGAGCCGTGGCCAATGCTCTGCAAATGACTCCCATTGAGGAAATCTTTGCAGCAATCTGCTATCAGTACTGTTGATCAGGCGCTCTATATCACTCTGCAAATTCACTAGTTGAGGTTTGAGCTTTGCATTACCCTGATTGATCGCATTACTCGTGCCACGGTGCTTCTGGCAGCTATCAATAATACGTTTCAGATGAACGGTTAATACGATGCCTTGCTCAATACGCTTTTGTTCTTGCTTTCTTAGCAAGGCAAGGCGATTGAACAAAAACAGCAGACCTATAACGGTGACACCACCGATAAACATCGGATACATCTTTGCTCTCCAATGACGTTGACGTTGCCTGACTAATTAATCCCAAGCCGCCAAAAAACCAGCCATGATGCCCAACGGTGAAATCATGACCATAAACACTAATTTCACCAACTCTTTCAGCAGATACATTAAATCAATCAAATACCCCATAACAGCCTCCTGCAAGTTAGTTACACAAATGATTTTGCATAAGCTGTGCCAAGTGTTTTATGTATACATTTCAACACCTTACAAAGCTAAGGGTATTTATCAGTGCTACATCTTGGTGTCTCGGTTGGCCTGTTGAACGATTGTGGTGCATATTTCGACTGTGGCTCAAACAAAAAAGCCGGGCTAAGCCCGGCTTTTTTAAGAAGGTGGATAACGATTAAAACTTAACCTGACCCCAAAGCCAGAATTTCTCGGTATCGACACCGCCAAATTCTTCATCAGCATTGTAGTCAGCATATTTCACACCTAGGGTGTAATGCTTATTGAAGGTTTTCGCCAGCATGATATCGAACTCATCACCGGCATCGAGACTGCCTTCATCAGTTTCAAAATCATGATAAACCGCGACCAGTTTCGCTCCCATAACATTACCAACAAGCGTGACGTAAGTATCTTCAAGCCCTGCTGCCGGAGTGTTCAAGAAATTATCTGCCCAACCTTGATACGCATGGTTGGTTCCAAGTGGTGTGCGAAAACTGAAAGTACCATCACCTTCTTGTGTTTCATGTGACAGTTTTAATAACCAGCCTTTGTATTTACCACCTAACTCGACTAGGGAATAGTCTTGCTGATCCATTTCACCATCAGCATAATCATCCTGTGTTGCATACTCGGCTGTGTAGACAACTTTAAAGTCATCATTAATAGCTTGTGCGCCAGCCAGTCTTACACCATAAGTGGCACGTGAATATGCTGAGTCATCCACTGAATCTTCGTAATCCAGAAGATAGGCATAGCCTTCCAAATTACCAATTGGCAGACCACTGTATTGTGCATTAAATAAGTGGCTATCCATATGGATTTCACCATCATCCACCATCAATGCAGCCAAATTGCCATCATCACCAAAAATGGTCTGGACTTTGTCTATATAGGCATAGCTTAATGTGGTATCAGGCAATGATTTATTGACTATGCTTAATGCATCAAACGTCTGCCAGTTCTGACGCCAGCCCACTGTACCGATGTAACGGTGGAACGGCGCATCGCGAAAGGTAATGATTTGACGACCAAACTTAAATGTCGTGTCAAAGTTGTTGTAAGCCAAATACGCTTGATTGACTTCGGTCCCTTCTGGATCGGCGACAATCGAATAGCCTGGTTCGCCATTTGTGCCGGCAGCGTTAAATTTATCTGATCCCAAATGCGAGACATCCTCAAACTCAACAAAACCACTGAAACCATGGAAAGCGCCTGTTTTATAGCCTAACGTGGTGCGCAAGGTAAACGCATCAGCATCATCTAACGCATTATCTTGCTGCACAGTCTCATAACGCGCTCTGGCAGAAAAGCTAACCTTACCGCCAGTCAGTGCTTCCATAAACGCATCCTCAGCCTGGGCGGTTGCGGGTACAAATGCAAAACTACTCAGACCAGTGGCGATCAGTGTTAATGCGGTAAGTTTTTTCAGTTGTGGCATGTTTTATCCTCATAAAAAAAGCCACGATCTGGTGTCCAGATCATGGCCTCGTTACCTTGGTTAAATGAATTAGTTTTTATAGATGTATGGCTGCGTCGTTGCAGAGTCACTGACTAGTAATTAGCAACCATAATGCCAATTTCATAACACGTTGATTTTATTTTGCTTTATACATATTTATTACAAAACCATGACTGAAATGCACCAATTGAATACTTATTTAATGGTGATGTGCACTACTTCGGGCCACTGAATTAGTGACCGAGTAGCTTTTTCAATTCAGGAATGCACGAGCCACAGTTGGTGCCGGCATTCAATTTGTTGCCAATCTCATCCACCGACGTAAGCTTGCCGACTGCAATGGCCTCTTTTAAGGTGTTTTCACCCACACCAAAACATGAACACACAATGGCACCGCAGTCCTTCTGCCCTTTACCTGGTTGACCAACCAACAGGCTATAACGCTCTTCGTCTGTCAGGCTAGGCGAGGTAAATAATTGTGATAACCACGAACGTGCCGGTAAATCATGGTCAGGCGCAACAAAAACAACGCCTTCCAAACGGTTACCAACAATAATCCCGGCGCGGTAGCGCCCTGCTTTTTTATCAATAAAATCTAGCCATTCGCCATTTGTGCCTAAATGCTTTTGTGCCCAAACATCCGGATGTTGGATTTCTTGTTCACCGGCAATTTCATAACGCCAGAATTGCCCACCGCGGACTTTCACCCAGTAGTTAGCATCTTTGACTGATATTGGGTGGCGCGACAAAATAAAGCCATGCCAGACCGGTTGATACGGTCTGATTTTGACTGGCGTATGCTTTGACTCAGGTTGCCCTGAAATCGGATCGACAACAGCCGCCACTAAGGCATCTACCCGCGCCAGAGAAGCTGATTGATTACTCCAGTGAATCGGTACAAACACACTGCCAGGTCTTTGTTCGTCAGTGATAACCACCCGAACAATCATCTTCCCAAGCTTGCTGCTGACTTGTGCTAAAGCGCCATCAACCAACCCCCAGTTTTGAGCATCTACCGGATGGATTTGTACCATGGGTTCGGGAATATGCGCATTGAGCCTTACCGCCCGCCCCGTCCGTGTCATCGTATGCCATTGATCACGAATCCTGCCGGTGTTTAGCACCAACGGATAGTCATCTGATGTTTTATTTTCTGGTAACTTCGGCTCAATCGGCACCATTCTGGCTTTACCGTTTGGCGTAAAAAATTGGTAATCCGTAAATAATCGTGCCGTGCCTGCTGGCGCATTGTCACTGACTGGCCACTGAATAGGAGCCAGTTTTTCATAGGCTTCGTCACTTATCTCCGCTAAACCGCTTAAATCAAAATCACGGCTGCCATTGTTTTCAAATGCAGACAAGCGAGCGTGTTCACGAAACACATCAACGGGCTTTTCAAATGGAAATGCCTTTTCAAATCCCATTTTTCTGGCAACTTGTGTGATGATCCACCAATCAGGTCTGGCTTCACCGGGTGCTATTAAAAATTGACGCTGATGGCTAATACGTCTCTCAGAGTTAGTGACCGTCCCGTCTTTTTCACCCCAAGCGGCAGCTGGCAACAAGATATCAGCCAGCTCAGTGGTATCCGTGTTGCTCTCACATTCCGAAACCACCACCAGCTCACATTGTTCTAAAGCGGCTTTTACTTTATCGGCATCAGGCAAGCTGACGACGGGGTTCGTTGCCATGATCCAGACCGCTTTGATTTTACCCTCACCCACATCATTAAATAAATCTACCGCTTTGGCACCATTTTCTGTTGCCAGGCGGTCAGTTTCCCAAAAGCGGGAAACACGATCATGATGCTCGGGGTTGGTAATTTCCATATGGGCGGCAAGCTGATTACTCAAACCACCCACCTCACGGCCCCCCATCGCATTAGGCTGGCCGGTCATTGAAAATGGCCCCATTGCCGGTTTACCCAAACGCCCTGTGGCTAAATGGCAATTAATTATGCTGTTGCTTTTATCTGTTCCTGATGTGGACTGGTTAACGCCTTGTGAATACAAGGTAATCACTTTTTCAGTGGAAGCAAATAACTGATAAAACTTAATAATGTCTTGTTCTGGTAACTCGGTTACCGCTGACACTTGGGGAATGTTACCTGCTGATGTTTTTGCTGCTTTCAAGGCGGCCGAAAAACCTTCGGTATGCTGCTCAAGAAAATCAAGATCCAGATAATCTTCTTTTTTCAGGTAATTCAACAGACCGTTAAATAAACTGGCGTCGCTGCCTGGACGTAATGGCAAGTGCAGATCAGCTAAATCACAGGTCGCTGTTGTGCGTGGGTCGATGACCACCACTTTCATCTCAGGCCGATCTTCTTTGGCCTGTCTGATACGCTGGAAAATAACAGGGTGACACCAGGCAAGGTTCGAACCAGTAATCACTAATAAATCAGCTTGCTCCAGATCTTCATAACTGCATGGCACTGAGTCGCTACCAAAGGCGCGTTTGTAGCCCGCCACAGCAGATGACATACATAAGCGTGAGTTCGTATCAATATTGGCACTACCGATAAAGCCTTTCATGAGCTTATTCGCGGTGTAATAGTCTTCAGTCAGAATCTGACCTGAAACATAAAAGCCAATGGCGTTAGGCCCATGTTTTGCAATGATATCGTTAAACTTTCGGCTTACTGTGTTGAGTGCTTCATCCCAAGGCACACGCTTGCCATCAATTTTGGGGTGTAACAGTCTATTACCGTGGTCGACCGTTTCACCTAAAGCTGATCCCTTTGAACATAAACGTCCAAGGTTAGCCGGATGATTGCTATCGCCCTCAATGCTCACTGTGCCATCAGCTTGCGGTGTGGCCAGCACACCGCAGCCAACGCCGCAATAAGGACAGGTAGTCTGAATAGTTTGTTCTTTACCCAAAACAGATGACTCTTTAGTTATAGCGAAATGAAAACCACGCCGTCTTCGACTTTAGTGTCAAAGGTGCGCGTACAGCCTTCGTCCGGTCCTGTCGCTTCACCGCTTTCCATATCAATGACCCAGTTATGTAGGGGACAGGCAACACGTTTATCATAAACGATACCCTGTGATAGCGGGCCGTGTTTATGTGGACAACGGTCGAATAATGCAAACACTTCATCGCCTGCAGTTCTGAAAACGGCAACGTCACCATCTGGGGTCTCCAGTACGCGTGATCCTTTATTTGGAATATCGGCCAGTGGGCCAACTTCGGTCCAGCTCATGCTCACCTCTAGCTTACTTGTTTAATTGGAATGTAGTTTTCTTTGTACTTGGCCGCATGTTCTGCCCAAGGATCATTCTGGGAATTTTCTTGCGATTTATAGAAACGCTCAGCGAGACGCTTACGATTTTCTGCATCATCCACCACTAAGGCCTGAACGTGATTTAATCCGACACGTTCAATCCATGGTGCCGTCCGTTCCAGATAATGGCCTTCTTCACGATAGAGCTGCATATAAGCTGCGGTGTATTCCATCGCTTCTTCTTCTGTTGCCACTTTGCACAAGAAGTCAGTCGCACGTACTTTGATACCACCGTTCCCACCGACATGAAGCTCGTAACCTGAATCGACACACACCACACCAATATCTTTAATGGTGGCTTCGGCACAGTTACGCGGACAACCTGATACTGCGATCTTGAATTTATGTGGTGTCCAACTACCCCAGGTCATTTTTTCCAGTTTAATACCCAGGCCGGTAGAGTCTTGAGTACCAAAACGACACCACTCACTACCGACACAGGTTTTGACGGTACGCAGTGATTTACCATAAGCATGACCAGACACAAAACCGGCGTCACTTAGATCTGCCCACATTTTCGGCAAGTCGTCTTTTTTCACGCCCAACAAATCAATACGCTGGCCACCGGTAATTTTCACGGTGGGCACATCATACTTTTCTGAAATATCCGCAATGGCACGCAGTTCACCCGGGTTCGTTACCCCACCCCAGATTCTTGGCACCACAGAGTACGTACCATCTTTTTGAATGTTGGCATGTACACGTTCGTTAATGAAACGGGATTGTGGATCATCGACATACTCATTAGGCCAGCTGCTTAACATGTAATAGTTCAACGCTGGACGACAAGAATGACAGCCATCAGCATTTTTCCACTCTAACGCTTCCATCAACTGAGGAATGTTTTTCAGGTCCTGCGCTTTAATGGCGTTTTTGACTTCATCATGAGACAAATCAGTACAACCACACATGGCTTTTTTGCTTGGTGTATCGTTGAAATCTGTCCCCAGTGACGAAGCCAGAATTTGTTCTACCAGACCGGTACAAGAGCCGCACGACGCTGACGCTTTTGTATGTGCTTTAACTTCATCCAGAGTGAACAGGCTATGTTCGGCGATGGCTTTAGTGATATCGCCTTTGCAAACACCATTACAACCACAAATTTCGGCATCATCAGGCAAGTTATCTGTTGAGTTTGCAGCGCCGTGACCAGAGTCGCCCAAGTGATGTTGGCCAAACAGCATGTTTTCGCGGATATCAGAAACATCAGTTGCATCACGCATTAACTGGAAGTACCACGTACCGTCAACAGTATCGCCATACAGAACAACACCAATTAAGCGGTCATTCTTAATCACCAGCTTTTTGTAGACGTGGCGGGCGGCATCTTTGAATACTAAGTCTTCAGTCTCTTCATCGCCATTAAAGTCACCTGCTGAAAACAGATCAATACCGGTAACTTTTAATTTAGTTGATGTAACCGAGCTGATGTAACGGGCAATCCCCATTTTCGCCAGGTGGTTGGCACAGACTTTAGCTTGCTCAAACAATGGCGCCACTAAACCAAAGGTCTGATTACGATGCTGCACACACTCACCGACGGAATAGATAGTCGGGTCGAATGTCTGCATGGTGTCATCTACCACAATGCCGCGGTCACAGTGAATACCGGCAGAGTCTGCCAGTTCAACATTGGGACGAATACCTACTGCCATTACCACCAGATCGGCATCAATGTCACTGCCATCTTTAAAGTGTAATTTCTCAACGCGACCATCACCACTGATTGATTCCGTGGCATGATTCATTAAGAAGTTCAGACCTTTGCCTTTTAACTCTTCCAACATCAAGTCAGAAGCAGTCTCATCCAACTGCTGGTTCATCAACACGCCACTGATATGGACGACGGTAACGTCCATACCTTGCAGCATCAGACCATTTGCAGCTTCCAGTCCCAACAGACCACCACCGATAACGACCGCTTTCTTGTGGGTTTTGGATGTCGACAACATCTCATCGACGTCTTTGATATCTCGGAAACTAATGACACCCGGTAAGTCTGCCCCCGGAACCGGCAGCATAAAAGGTCGAGAACCGGTTGCCAGCAAGAGTCGATCATATTCTTCAACAGTGCCATCATCTGCAAGCACCTGACGATTAACACGATCAATCTTGGTAATTTTCTTACCTGCATGCAGTGTAATGTTATTGTCTTCGTACCATTGCATATCATTAATCATGATTTCATCAATGGTTTTTTCGCCTGCCAAAACAGGGGATAACATAATACGGTTGTAGTTGCCGTAAGGCTCTTCACCAAAAACAGTAATGTCGTATTTTTCGGGTGCTAACTTGAGTAGTTCTTCAAGTGTTCTGACCCCGGCCATCCCATTACCAATAAGGACTAATTTTTCTTTCATGGATCTCTCCGGTAATAACTATTTTAAGACTATGGCAATGACCGTGCCAGTTCTTAAGGTATTGATATTATTGGAAATGTACTTTCCGGAGAGCCCTTAATTGGTGCACCACTTACTTATTTACGCACCAAAATAAACCAGCCTTGCACCAATGCAAATCAAGTTTGTTTAAACCTTCAAAATCTGCTATCACCTCCCTGTGATAGCTGCACTAAAATGGATCAGGGAGCGGCGTTCCACACGTGAGACTGTAATTCCCATTCTCCTGCTGCATTCTGCTTAAGTACTGTGACCAGAACGCCACCAAAACTTATGGCCTGCCCTTCTGCATTGACACCTTCTGCTTGCCAATGACCAATCTGGGTAATTTGTTGATCAGCAGCCATTACGTCCACAGTTTTGATCTGATGATTATGAACACCATTTTCGATAAAACCACCAAACAAAGAGCGAATATCCTCATGCCCGCTTAACACAGCACCATTTCCGGGAGAGACGGTCGCAGACTCAGTGTAAAAACTGACTAGTTTGTCTATATTGCCTTGATTCAAGGCTTGGTCCCATTGCTTATTCGCATCAGCGACGACCTGCTCTGGACTTTGGGCGAATGCAGCCCCACTCAGTGCAAGTGCTGCTGTTGTTGCTATCAATAATTTTTTCATTTTTTTCTCCTGATTTAATTAGGAAGCTAACTATTAAGATAAAAAAGTGTTACTCAAAAATATGGCGTTGACTTTTCAGTGCAAGTAATAAGGTCATAAAATGCTCGCCCTGTTCTTTATCAAAGACTGACATTAGCTTATTAAGCCGTTGATAATAATCTGGCATAACCTCATCTAATTTACTCTGCCCTTTTGCTGTCACCCTGACGCGACTTTGACGTCTATCATGGCTATCGGTGACGCGGGAGACTAAACCATCACGTTGCAAACCATTCACCAAACCAGTCATCGTTGCACGACTGACACCTGCCTGCTTGGCCAATGTTGATGGTACAGAACTAAAATCATCTTCACGCATCAACAACAATAATACCCACCAACGTCCCTGCAACAAATCATAACTGCCAAGAAACTGATCCAAACTATTAGACAGATCAGAGGCGACCCGCAGAAAGGTTAAAAACTGCAGCACCTGCTCAATATTGGCATCCGGGTAACGCTTAGTGAATTTTTTCAGTACTTCAGCGTCCGGTAATTCTTTAACTTGCAACATAGGCTCATTATAGTTAGCTAGCTAACTAATTGCAAATAGTTATTTTTCATGAAGATTCAGCTTGGTTTAAGTTTCAGAATCTACTATGTAAAGCGTTCAACAACCAAGGAGAATGAAATGAAAACATTTACAGCTATGACGTTGAGTGGTGCATTTGCATTAACTGCTGCGGTAAGCATTGCAAATGCTGATGATGACATCCGTGAAATGAAAACCTTATCTGAAGGACTGGGGTTGATTTCACTGGAAGAAGCATCAGCTAAAGCTTTAGAAGCCAAACCAGGTGTGATCGAGGATGCTGATCTTGAAGATCGTGACTTCAAAAAAGGCTGGGATTACGAGTTTGAAATCGTTGATGCGGATGGCAATGAATGGGAAGTTTATATCGATGCCAAAACTGGTGAAGTGGGTAAAATTGAAAAAGACTGGTTCTAATCAGGAAGTGAAGACTGCAGGTGCACTGTCACCTGCAGTCCCCCTTTATCAGAATCCTTGAAAAGTAGCTTGCCATCATAACTTTCCACAATATCAAAGACGATAGCAAGGCCAAGACCACTACCCGGTTTAGATTCATCAGCACGAAATCCACGTTGGGTTAAACGAGATAAATCGTCAACTTCACAGCCCGGCCCATCATCGTCAATAACAATTTTTAAACCCTCTTCCATACTGGCACTCACATCAACCTGATGCTGGCACCATTTACACGCGTTATCCAGCAAGTTGCCTAATAGTTCCTGTATATCCTCACGATCACCGTTAAAACGAACATTGGTATCAACATGCCAGTGAATCGCTAATCGTTTATCCTGGTATATCAAATTCAACGTGTCACTGAGTTGCTCCAGCATTTCGGCTAGATTCACCCCTTTTCCAGGTAAGGTAAAGCCAGATACACGTGCTCGCTTGAGTTCACGATCGATAACCTGTCGTATCGCTTCAGTTTGTTGATAAATCATTTGTCGCGTTTGAGGATCTTGTTTAACACTGTCTTTGTCTGCAATTTGATTTAATAATGTGAGCTGTGTTTTTAAACGGTGGGCGAGGTTACCCAGCGATTGACGTGATCGGCGAGTTTTGATGATCATGCTATTGGTTAACCGGTTCAACTCCGACAATAAAGGGCGAATTTCATCTGGAGCGCGTTCATCAACTTTATCAATATCACCTATTGCCAATTTTTTTAATTGACGTTGTGCATGACTCAGAGGGCGAAGTACCTGTCTTATCATTCCCGCCTGAAACAACAATAATAGTAAGACGCCTACTGCTGATACCAAGCTAAAATTACGTACAAGAAGTCGTTTTTCCGCTAACATCCAATCGATATTTTCAGCGACGGTAATGGTAAATTGTTGGCCCTGTTTGAAGTAACCTGCTGATACAGCGAGTAAGGGTTGCTGACGTGGCCCTTCTATATAACTAATATCTTTGACCCCGGTACCCACCCGTTGACTAACAAGGTTGAAGTCCCACAAGGATCGTGAATACAGCGTTTTTTGTTTTGTTTCAACGACGAAATAAAGCCCGGAAAAAGCCCGTTGGTAATTGCTACTGAGCTGAGCATCACTAATCTGTAACTGGCCTGTTTTGTCGATATTTAGATTCGCTAACAAACTCTCAGTTTCTTCCTGAAGATGTTTAATGACCTGCTTTTCAACCAGTTCTTTTACTGTGAAAGTTAACCATAACCATTGACCAAGCAATAACACGGCAAGCAATATCGTCAGACCAATAGAGAGACGACTGCGGATGGAAGTCATGCCGAATCGTTACCAAATACATACCCCTGACCTCGACGTGTATGGATAAGATCGGGACCCAGTTTTTGTCTTAGACGATTCACATACACTTCCATCACATTACTGTCTTTATCGCTATCCAATTGATAGACATGTTCGGTCAATGTGGTTTTAGAAAGTAACTTTCCACGATGCAACATGAAATAGCGCAGTAATTTAAACTCCGTGCCGGTTAAAGCAAGATTTTCACCGGACTTGAGGGTGACGCTTTGTTTAGACTCATCTAATATCAATCCATCTGAATTCAACGTGCCCGGACTCAGGCCTGAGCTTCGCCTCAAAACAGCATTGATACGGACTAGCAACTCTTCTGTTTGGAAAGGCTTGGCCAGATAATCATCGGCTCCCGCCTTAAAGCCCAAGACTTTATCCTCCCACGCATCTCGCGCTGTGAGAATAATAACGGGCGTCGCATTCTCTCTCTGTCGCCAGTTTTTAAGTACCTCAAGCCCTGATTGCCCGGGTAGGCCTAAATCAAGCACGATAAGATCATAGGGTTCAATGTCCCCCATTGCTTCACCATCAATGCCATCTTCAGACAGATCCGTGGCAAAGCCTGATTTATTCAATGCTGATTGTAAGTTAGGACCAAGAACCGGATCATCTTCAACCAGCAATATCCGCACGTTTAATCCTCGTTTTCAAGCTCAAGAAGCTCACCTGTCTGAGCATCCAGTTCTATTTCCCACACTTGTCCGCGGCTATCAAGAATTTCAAGTTCATAGACATAGCGGCCGTCATCACGCTCCAAATCTGTCTCAAGAATTTGACCTTGTTTCACGGCAACAGCCAGATCAATGATCTGTTCCAACGGCAAGATATCGCCACGTTGTTGAAGTTGTCTTGCCGTGTCGGCTTTTTGATCGGCCAAGGTGATCGTGCCAAAGGTCAGGCCGAGAGCACAGACAATCGTTATTGTTAGGCCACAAGAGAGTTTGTTAAGCATGCTTTATTCCAGCTATAAATCTGTTGGTCAACATGCCATATCTAACTTAATTTAAACTGAAAGTAACGTGAGGTTATTGTTGCACCATCGTAAAAATCCGAATGACTTCATCATTTTTGAGTATCACATGCGTGTCATCATTACCTGTTGTACGGTACATCCATTTTTCGAATTGATCATTACTCTGTTCAGCGGTGTCATTGGTACCAACTGCAGGACGGGTATGCCTGCTGATATACGATGGCTCCCAATTTTGGCCACATGTCATTTTGATATCGTCAGCACTCATTCCTAATTCAATCGCTTTCGCACCACACTGCAGCTTATCCATGTCACTGCTGCCAGCCCATGCCGAACCAGCCAGGCTGAGAACTGAAACTAAGCCCATGATAGTTAAACTTTTTGTCATCTTTATGTTCCCGCTAATTTGCTATGTTGTGAAGATAACACGAATTTATAACTGATAGCTCGAATTCATTCACGAAAATTAACCTTGCTGCACAATACGCAAAAAGTGCATATGTTTTTCATGTTGAATTAACGCACTATCATTGTTCTATTCCTGATGATAACCAAACAAATCGTCATACCGGCTACCTTCAGCACGGACATAGCGCTTGCACTGATCGCTTTTGGTTTCATACTGAAAATCATATAGAAAATGGATAAAAGCAAAAGTCATGCTTTTTGACCATAGGGTTAATGATTATTAAGGGGCTTCCCAACCTTAAATATCATCATTTACTATGGCGCTATCTAATCAAACAAAGCCTGAGCAGATGTGGAAATTGTTGGGACAACAGCCTCAAAGGAAAGCTTCTTTAGAAGTTTAAAGACAGAAATGGGTTGCTGAAAGAGGTTCTCGTTGTTTTGTTGAGGCAAGCATGGTTTGATTAGCTATATGATCATCTATTATAGCTATGTCATGCCCCATCAAGAGAATGGCAGTCTATCGCCAAACGCCGCAGCGTAAAGGTTTTGGTTTGCTTACTACGTGATAACCAGTTTAACTTGACTACTACTCATCGTTTACAAACCGCTGTGGGTAATCGACCATTACCATCGTTCATTAGAGACTTTCATGGAAGCAGAACTTAGAGAAATACGCGATCACCTGAGTCAACATCCTCCATTTGATACGTTACTGGACGAGTTGTTAGATGATGTTGTGGGCAATGTTGAGATTACCTATTTTAAGGCAGACTCGATGATCCTTGAGCAAGGGCAGACTATCCACGCACTCTCATATATTCGCAGCGGCGCTGTCGAGATCTATCACTACAATGGTGAGCTCTATAACCGTTTGGAAGAAGGGGATATCTTTGGTCAATTTGGTCTTTTGCGTCAACGCAAGATCCGATTTCCGGTTAAGGCCATAGAAGATACGCTGCTTTATCAAATCCCTGATACTATTTTTGATCGTCTCTGTGACGATGATAGCTTTGCTGATTTTGTGGAGCTGTCTGGTTCGCGCTTGAAAAGCACGGTAGACGGAAGCCTGCGTGAAAATGACTTGATGACGACACGGGTACGAAAGTTAATCAGTCGTTTACCCCTGATGGTGGAAACCACAGTGTCGATTCAGGAGACCGCTCGCCTGATGACTGAGAATGCGGTTTCTTCAGTACTCTTAATTGAGCCCGCCGATGATCAAGATAGTGACGAAGTCTTTAGTGGTGATGAGGGGGGACTCTGGCGGCTGAAAGGTATGGTCACTGATGAAGATTTAAGGTCCCAGGTTATTGCTGCCGGAGTCACAACGGATAGGCCGATAGGTCAACTAAGTGATGGTCGTTTAATTACGCTTCAGTCTGATGAGTCTGTCAACGAAGCCATGTTGACGATGTTGCGTAATCATATTCAGCGGTTGCCGGTACTGCATCGACGACGTCCGGTTGGTGTCATACATCTGTCTGATATCGTTCGTTACGAAACCAACAGCAGCCTGTATTTAGCCAGTAATATTTTTAGCCGGAGCACTGTGCGTGATTTGTCACGGTTGGTTCCAGAAATACGCGCTGCTTTTATACGCCTGGTAGAGGCCGGCTCTACCGCAAAGATGGTTGGCGACGCTATGTCGAGTATCGGACGCAGCCTGATGCGACGTTTGATCGAACTGGCTGAAGATGAGTTAGGGCCAGCGCCGATACCTTATTGCTTTATGGTGCATGGTTCGCTGGCTCGTCACGAGCAATCGGTAATAACGGATCAGGATAATGCGCTTGTATTGCATGATAGTTTCGATCCGCAGCAGCACGATGAATACTTTAAGATGTTGGCGCAAAAGGTCAGCGATGGTTTGGATGCCTGTGGCTATGAATACTGTAAAGGCGGCATTATGGCCACCAATGATGATTGGCGGCAGCCCCTCTCGCAATGGCGACGCTATTTCGATGAGTGGATTGCCGATCCCGATCCTCAACGGCTTTTACACAGCTGTATTTTTTTCGATCTGGATGCTGTGTATGGCGAAGAATATTTAGTGGAAAATCTGCAAGATATGATTGCAAGCAAAGCGCGACATAACCCTCGTTTTTTGGGTGCCATGGCGCGTAATACCTTGAACCGAAGGCCACCTTTGGGTTTCTTTCGTACCTTTGTGATGGAAACCGATGGTCGTCAGCACAAGGTAATTAATATCAAGGGTCGCGGTTTGGCGCCTATAACAGATGTGATTCGTGTGCATGCCTTGGCGGTTGGCTCGCAAGCCCAGAACAGTCTTGACCGTTTGCGGGATATTGAGAAGGCAAATATTTTGCCTGCTGGCCAAGTCGATAAACTGCAGTACGCGCTGGAGTTTATTGCTTTAGTGCGTATGCGTCATCAAGCGCTTGAACTTCAGAATGATCAGGCAATTGACAATGCTATCGAACCAGAAAATATTGACGCAACAGAGCGTCACAATCTAAAAGAGGCCTTCCAAGTGGTTAATAATGCACAGAATTTTCTTCGCTATCGTTACCCATACTAGGCATAAAGGATGTTCAAAAAACGATCGCAACAAAGTGTGATTGATGAGTGGCAGCATTATCAAACGCAGCAGGCGAAGGCTTCTGTAAACCCGACACTACAACGCTTTTATCAAATGCCGCTGACAGATCCCGACATGCCCCTGTCGGAAGTACCGTTTGTAGCGCTGGATTTTGAAACGACTGGATTAGACCCAAGGTACAACGAAATTGTCAGCTTCGGTCTAGTCCCTTTTACCTTGCGAGGTATTAGACCATCAGATGGTCATTATCAGGTGGTGAAGCCAAACTGTGTCTTGTCTGAAGAGTCTATTGCCTTTCATCGTATTACTCATTCTCAGGTAGACACTGCACCGCCGTTGGAAAAGGTGTTAGATGAGCTGCTAGGGCGATTGAGTGGTTGTATCGTGGTTGTGCATTACCAGCAGATAGAGCGGCCTTTTTTGGACTTGGCATGCCGCAAATTGTGGGGGGAGCATTGTTTGTTCCCATTGATTGATACGATGGCAATCGAAGCTCGTTGGCAACGCAGCGGTTGGAAACACCGGTTGAAAAAAACGTTGGGGTTACAGCCTGTGTCAATTCGACTCGATGATAGTCGCCGGCGATATGGTTTGCCGTCCTATTCTGCTCACCATGCAAAAGTAGATGCCATGGCCACAGCTGAGCTGTTTTTAGCTCAGGTGGCCAGGCATTATTCTCCCACAACAGCCATCGGCCAGTTATGGGATTAAATTGGTCGGGCTATCTGGGCTCAGACATTAACCCGCGAACAATGGCATAACACCCCACCAGTAGCACGATTGTGAAAGGAAGCCCGGCAGAGACGGATGCCGCTTGCAATGCAGCGAGTCCACCACCCAGCAGCAAAGCAACAGCGATAGCCCCTTCGATAACGCCCCAGAATACACGCTGAGGTTTAGGCGCATCTATTTTGCCACCGGCAGTAATAGTATCAATAACCAATGAGCCGGAGTCTGAAGAGGTGATAAAGAACACAATAACCAGGATTATGCCGATAAACGACGTGATCTCTGCGACAGGAAGCTGTTCTAGCATCACAAAAAGTTTTAGCGGCAGCTCTGCTGACACAACACCATCGAAACCAGATTGCAGTTGCGCTATCGCGTTGGTGCCAAATGCGGTCATCCAGAAAGTCGAGACGACAGATGGAATCAACAGCACCGAGATTAAAAAGTCACGTACCGTTCGACCACGACTCACCCGGGCAATAAACATACCCACAAAAGGCGACCAGCTGATCCACCATGCCCAGTAGAATGTCGTCCAGCCTTGGCTGAAGTTTGCGTCTTCGCGACCAAAGGGATTCGACAATGCAGGGAGTTCAGTGAAATAGCTATTTAGATTAGAAAAAAAGTTTGAAACAATGAGCAAGGTAGGACCAACAAAAACCACAAACATGAGCAGTGCAAATGCCAGCACCATATTAATTTCTGATAGCCGTTTTACCCCTTTGTCGACACCGGCCACAATTGAGATAACGGCGATTGAGGTGATGACCGCGATGAGTAGAACCAGCACGACGTTTCCATCGCCTACGCCAAATAAATGATCTAATCCCGAAGCCGCTTGTTGCGCACCAAGCCCCAGTGAGGTTGCCAGACCAAAGAGTGTGGCAAACACTGCCAGAATATCGATAAAGTGACCAGGCCAGCCCCATACTCTCTCTCCCAAGATCGGATAGAAAATAGAACGGACCGTGAGCGGTAAGCCTTTATTGAATGAAAAAATCGCCAGTGACAGTGCCACAATGGCATAGATAGCCCAAGGATGCAGACCCCAGTGAAAAATAGTAGCAGCCATACCCAGTTGCCGTGCAGCCTCAGGGTCGCCGGCTGCGCCACCAAGTGGTGCCCAATCAGTTCTCACACCATCAGCACCCACGTTAATACCGCCAACAGCGCTGTTATAGTGAGACAGCGGCTCCGATACACCATAGAAAACTAATCCAATCCCCATACCGGCTGCAAACAGCATAGAAAACCAGGAAAGCCGAGAAAAGTCTGGCTTAGCTTCAGCACCGCCGATGCGGATGCGACCCAATGGTGAAACAATTAACCCCAGGCACAAGACGACGAATATGTTGGCTGACAACAGGAAAAACCATGTCATGTTGGTATTGATCCAATTTTTACTGGCCTCAAAGATCCTAGTGGATTGTTCGGGTAGGGCCAGTGACAGAAGGACAAAAGCCAACACAACAATTGCTGAAACGATAAAAACAACGCCATGGAGATCAATGCTGATTCCCAGATGTTTCGCTCGGTAGTTATCTTGTCCAATCTGATAATCGGTATCGATCAAATTAGCTGCGCCATTGGGTGCGGGTACACCTGCTGATTGCGGTTCAGCGGAGTTATCGGATTGATTACTCACGTTGCTATCCTTTTATTAAAGAGTTTTTGTATGAATGTTCGCACACTATAACAATCCAGCCCCGCCTGTTGGCGGTGCTGATTAAGACATTTAGGCTTAGAAATAATAGCCAAAATTGATCAAAAAGCGGGTCTGCCAATCGTCGTCGGCGTTGGCTCCGAGGCGATCGCCGAAGGCTGCATCACCACCGACAAACTCGTTGCCATTGGAAAAGCCAACTTCGTTGTAGATGTACCAACCACCGCGAGCCAGCGCCACACCGGCAACAATCATTTCACTGTCGTTGAATCCGCTCTTATCTTTGACAATGGAACTGTATTCCAGATAAGGCAGCACGTAGTCCAGCCAAGAAATATTATCGGTAGGTTGGTAATAGCTAAGCGAAACGGCAGGTATCCACCCTTCGGCAGCCGCTGTACTTGGGAAATCATAGGCACCAAATTGCACCAGATCATCTGTACCAAGTGCCTGGTCAACGTCGACATCGAATTCGTAGCGTGTCAGTTGTGTCGCTAACTTAAGGTTGCCCCATTGATTGACCATATGCACCGAGGCGGCGTAGTGGTGACCGTCGGATTGCACCCCGCGACTTTTGAGTTCACCTGCTTGAAGCGAGAAACCCAGGTCAGTTGAGCTGTCTTCATTGCCGTTAAATGAATAAATACCCCGAACATTGATTTGATTACGTTCTTCATACCCCCCACCAGACTCATCGACGACATCATAGGAATAGCGGGCGCTATCACGACTGGCACCGGCATAATGGCCTTCGTCACTGGAGTAATAGCCCACATCCCACGCCCATTTACCGCGTTGTGTACTGTATTTAATCCCCAGATCCATATCATCCGAGAGGCCAAGGTAATAGTGTTGGTCGAACAACCAGGCCTGTGAGAGACCATAGGCGCCGGGACCGAAAGGCACGCGATTGACACCCAGCTGAATCTGACTGTTATCGTCAGGGCTGTAACCTACCCAACCAGTATGTAAGAAATTATAGCCATCGTACCAACGGTACTCGATTTTCGCTGAGTAAGGTCCGTTGCTGTAATCCAAGTTTACACGCAAGGTATCCAAACCAACGTTACCATCATCTTCCCAGGCTCGACCGGGCGCACCGCTATCGTTGGCAGTGTAATCACCTACTGTGTACATGGCACGCATAGCCCCGCCCACAGTCCAATTGCCAATCTTAATTGGCGCGTCAGCATCGGTGAGCTTGGCATTGGTTTCCACCAAGTCTTTATTTTCGGTTTGAATACTTTCTAATTCAGCATTGACCGATTTTAATTCAGCTTCTAGCTGTTGAATACGTGCTTTAAGTTCTGCCTCGCTAGCAGCAAAAGCGGAGCCAGATGTGATAAGCATAAGAGTCAAAAAAGGGACATGGACCCATTTTTTTAGTGATGAGGGTGAGTTTGATTTTTCCCGAACAGGGGGGCTGTGGGTAAGTAAAGTCATTTATCGAGCCTCATCTATTTATGAATGATGGTTGAGTACACACTCGCTGAATAAGCAGCTGTGATCACAGTTCAACTCTACAGTAGCGCGATTGAACCTTGCAAACTGTTGTACATGTACCTGCTGCCCCTCCTCCTGTCATCAAATATACCGAAACAGCGTCGGTGTTTTACCTTTTATTGTTGGAAGTGGTTTCAGGAATTATGTGTCCAAGGACAATAAAGACAGGAGTATGGCTACCTGATAAAGTCGAAAGCCGTCACTTGCAATGGTCCAGTGACAGAACCGGATCGGGTGCTGGAAAAGGTCGATGATGAAGTTGGTGCTGACCTTATCGTCATGGCATCGCATGTTCCGGGCTTCATGGATTATTCTTTTCATGCCAATGCCAGCCATCTGGCAGAGCACGAGCATATTTCAGTATTCATCGTTCGCTGAATCATGGTCTCAGCCACCGTGATATCACCACAGGTTTCGCCGAATCAATGTTAGCTCTGCCCCTATCTTTTGAGCGTCGACGAACTTCATAATCCGATGCAGGTTGGGCTCTCGACCATAATCTGACCGCGTAATAGCTCTATGTGCTTTACAGATTTGACGAGAAAACACACTTCGTCAGAACGTAATATCGGCCGTAACGGGTAAGTGATCTGACGCTTTTTTAGCTAACGCCGTTTTGTGTGCTGAGACATTAAGTAAGTGGTGACGGGGGGTTACCCATACCCTGTCCAGCGCAAAAAAGGGCCAGAAAGAGGGGAAACTGTTTATAGCCGGTGTGATATCAAAATAAGCCTTCAACCAGCGTAATGGTCTGCCCCACAGAAACCATTCATTCAGATCGCCCATTAAAACAGTGGTATCTGCTGTTTTAGTCTCAAACAAAGATAAGATTTTTTGTACCTGAAAACGACGTTCAACCGGTTTAAGACCAAGATGAGTGGCATACACTAATAAGCGGTGATCATCGATGTTCAAACTGAGCTGTATAACACCACGCGGTTCATTATCCTCCAGACTCAAATCAAGCAATTGATGTGACTCAGGTGTTAGTCGGGTCAAAATGGCGTTACCGTAATGCCTACTTTCACGCAGCATGGTCGGCCCAGCTAAAGCTATCATCCCGGTTTGCTGTGCGAGGAAATCAAGCAAATCAATGTCGTTGACCAAGTGATGTTCCACTTCCTGCAAAGCAATCACATCGGCACCTAATTCATTAATAACCGCCGCGATACGAAATGGGTCAAACTGACCATCCGTTCCAATGCAGGCATGAATGTTATAACTGGCCAGCTTGAGTTGCATCTAAGACTTACTCTTCCTCTTCTTCCTGCTTTTTATTGAGAAGGTTTTTAAGTCCCACCATCACCAGAGTGATAACAGCAATAATGACAGCAAATATAGCGATTTGACTGGGTTCCGGCTGCTGTATGGTTTTTATCAAAGAATCGGCAAAAACAGTCAAGCCCAGAATGCCCGGCAACATCCCCAGTAATGTGCCCAAAATGAAATCTTTGGTTTTGATATGTGAAGCACCGGCCACTAAGTTAATCACTGTAAACGGGGCGACAGGGATAATGCGAACGGTGATCACCGCTAACACGCCATGATGAGCTAAACGGCGGCTCAAACGATTAATACTTGATCCTGCTAGTTTTTGTACTGTTTTTCTTCCCAGTTTATGGCCTAGGCCATACGCTAATAAGGCACTTACTATTGAGCCTATCATGGAATACACCGCCCCCCACATGGGGCCAAATGCAAGTGCCGTTGTCACTATCAATAACGTAACGGGAAACGCTAATAAACCAGCCAAACTGAACACAGTGATAACTAATAATGGTGTTAACGGGTGGGACTTGATGCCCTCAGCGGCTGCCGCCAGCGTGTCAGGGCTTAACCATTCACTTAACGGTGTAAAGCGCCAAACCACAGTCAACGCGATGACCACCAGTAACAACCCAATAATTTTCCACCATTGCTTGCTTGTTGATTTAGGCTCCTCTATTGGCAGGAACATTTGTGTCATCTGTTCTGGTTGTAATGGTCGTTCCGGATCGACCACTGCCGATGAGGGCAACATCTGCTCAGCGAGTTCTGGCACCTGACAATCTAATAACCTGAGCGTACGGTTACCGTCTTGTCGTGCATCAATCATCTTGATTAGAGAACCATCTTGAGACAGGGTTTGCCGTAAATCGTCTTCGCTCAAATCAAAATGTTCGGATAATAAACGTTCACGAAACCGGCTGACCTGCTCACGTTGCTGTTCATCTTTGGCTTCTATCGCCAAATCACATTCACTATCGAAGCCCATTGAGCGGTTACTCAGATTAGCCGAACCGACGCGAAGTAGCTTGTCATCAACCACCATCACTTTGGCGTGTACGCTGATATGACTCTGGCCCAAAGCCTCATGATGCGGATAACAGATACGAAGCCTGTTATGTGCATCAGCCTCTTGCAGGCGACAAACAACACGGTGCCGAAGCACATCCATGGTGACTTGCTCCAACCAGCCACCGGTCATCAGTGGTAACACCAAAACAACGTCAGGCCCTTCTCGCTGCTGTAATGACTCTACTAATAAATCTGCTACTTTCCACGATGTGAAATATTGGTTTTCGATGTAGATAAGCTTCTCAGCTGCTTTAATCGCATCAATATAAAGCTGTTCAACTTCTCTGACTTCGGGCTGTGTTTCATATTTCGGAAAAGTACGTGCAATCGCCACGTCGACATTCTCAAACCAACTATCCACCTGTTCCGGCCACGCTGAATCTGTTTTTGCCTGAGGTGGTGTGAGTTGCTCACCTGTCGCGCGTAACCAACGCTCTCTCACAAGTTCAGCTAAGGTTTTGGCTGCCTGACCACTCACCAGCATTTGCACATCATGGAACGGAGGGTAAGGTTGATTATCGGGGTCTAAGCGTCTTTTATCACTGGCTTCATGGTTTGATGTATCCCAGCGATGTTTACCTAAATCAAAGCCCCCTGAAAAAGCAATCTCATCGTCAATCACAACCACTTTTTGATGCTGTGACGCGCCTAGAGGACATTCACCATCCAGTTTGAAATGTAATCTGGATTGCGACTTCCAAGCCGGTTTATACATGGGCAGCCATTCACGCTCCATGGTATAGACCATCGCCCAGTCCCAGTTGAGAATATAGATATCAAGTTCCGGGTTTTGTTTTAAGACGTGGCGGATAAAAGCGCCTAATTCCTCGGGGAAATCACTAGGGCTGTCTTCCTTTCTGATAAGCCGCATACGACTATCAATATCCCAAGACAGGATATACACCGTATGACGTGCCTTTTGCACGGCACTGTGAAATGCACCGAAATAATTTTCACCATCAATAAGGAGAGCGACCCTGTCAGCATGCACCTGCTGCCAACAATTAATACCTTCTTTGATAATATTCGACTTACTCACCGCTCACCTCTGAGTAGTTTAATCGTGACCCAACGTCGCTTTTTTGATCAGACATTTTTAACCTATCAGCAATCAATGACACATCCCAGGCTCTGCCTGATTTATTGTTTTCAAACCTATCATAGCCCTTGGTTAAAAGCACGGTAGTCAGAAATCAAACATACCTTGCTTTCTTAGTATTTGGCTTTATAAAAAATAGTCACGGGGAGAGCCAGGGCCTGGCTTCCAGGCAGGCGCGATAACATTAGGCATCGCTGACTTGTCGAGCAGTCTTGCTGGTGCCAAGGTAAACTCACCATAACGATGATTGACGTTATCCATAGCCGTATTAACTTGCTGTCGTTGCTGATTGTCCTCAGTAAATAAATCTAGTTGCTTTCCCTGTTGCGGTGCCAATGCCGTGACTTGAACCTGCCAGACACCTTGTCCAGACCAGTAAAGTTGTAAAAACTGCTGGCATAGCTGATAAATCACCCTACCGTCATCCGTATAAAAACCAGCATGCGTTTTGGTTTTCAGCCAGCCTTGATCTGTTTTAGCGGCGATAAAAAAACATTCCGCCTGATAATGAAAACAGCGCATACGCGCGGCCACTTTTTCAGACATATGTTGGAAATAGATCAACACTACGTTTTTATCTCGGGTTTGTGGCGGCATGACCTTGCCATGACCAATCGTTTTGGGGGGCTTAACGTTATAGCTTAACGGCTCAGGATCTTTTCCTTGCGCCATCAGCCAGATCCGTCGCCCCAAGTGACCGAACCGTTTCGCTAAAACGCTCATCGGCACTCGTTTCATATCACCACAACAAATAATGCCGTAACGTGCTAAAAAGCTCGCAATACCTTTATTGATACCACTGAGTGCTGTCACCAGTTCAGGGGCCAACGTTTGCTCTGCCAATGCTGGATGAATAACACGCATGCCATCAGGTTTATCTTTTTTTGCAGCAAATTTAGCGGTAGTGCGATCACCGCTAATGCCCACTGAACAACGCAAACCTGAGACAGAAAAGACTCTGCGTTTAATACGCTGTCCAATGTCGCTTGCACCAAAGTAGAGTTGCTGACAACGGCTCAAGTCGAGAAAGGCTTCATCGACGCTATACACTTCAATATCAGGCGTAATAGCCAGCAGTGACGACATGATTTGACGCGACACCTGAGCATAGCGTTGCGGTCTTGAGGGTGCCTGAATCAAAGCAGGACATAATTGCCTCGCCTGCTTCAGACGCATCCCGGTATGAATACCAAATGCTCGCGCCTGATACGACGAAGTGATAATCGTCGAACCAAGTTGACCATTGGTCACCGCGACCGGTTTGTTTTTCCATTGCGGATTATCAAGCTGTTCTATCTGAGCAAAAAAACAATCCATATCCACCAAGGCAATCATCCTTGGCCACTGCTCAGCTTGTTCGGAAGTCACGACCTAGGGATAGGTTCTTAACTGACCGACAACTATGCCCTGCACCCGCACCCGATCAGCGGGTAAAGTCACTGCCTCGTAATGACTATTAGCTGGCATTAATGTCACTGTGCCATCATCGTTCAGTAATAAGGTTTTTAAGGTTGCATCAAAGCCATCGACCAGCGCGACCACAATATCGCCATGCCGCGCGGTTGACTGTGATTGCACGACGACGTAATCGCCCGACATGATGGCTTTATCGATCATCGAGTCACCGTTCACCTTAAGTACGAACCGTCCCTTACCGGTAAACATATCACTGAGATCAATTTCTGATTCATCGGCAACCGCTTCCACCAAGCGACCCGCAGCAATCTTACCCATCACTGGCAAAGTGACTGGATCAGCAGCGATATCCTCAGGTTGTTCGGTTAAACGTAATCCACGGGTGCGGCCTACATGACGCTCCAATAATCCAGCATCAACCAATGCCTGAATATAACGATGTGTCGTTCCTTGCGAACGGATGCCCAAGCCTTCAGCAATTTCTGATACCAACGGTGAACGTCCATGTTCATCAACGTAATGACGAATAAAATCCAATGTGTTTTGTTCACGTTCAGTCAGCATAATCCTTTCCCTTTTAGAGAAAATAGTGAGAAGAGAAAATATAGAGAACTTTTAATAATTAAACAAGTGGAATTTTCAATTCTCAAGCGGCAGCTAAACATTGAAAATAAGTCATTGTTATTACAAGGTTATTCTGTTTAACTTCTGGACTTACTAAGGCTTTTCGTGGATAATCGCCTCCTATTTCGCGGATCTGGCGCAAGACCAGACTGCGCTCTGTTCCGTATCAAACTCATAACGTAGTGAACGATAATACGGGTGCTGTTAACGGCGCCTGTCGTCTTTAGTTGGAAAAAGGTATTCCATGTTTAACCTGTTATTAAAACGTCCTCAAAATATCAAAAATGACGTGCTATCGGGCCTGACTGTGGCTTTAGCACTGGTGCCAGAAGCCGTCGCCTTCGCCTTTGTTGCGGGTGTTGATCCCTTAGTTGGTCTATATGCCGCTTTTCTGGTTGGTCTTATCACCGCGGCAATCGGCGGCCGGCCAGGTATGATTTCAGGTGCAACGGGTGCTCTGGCTGTCGTCATGGTGGCGTTGGTGGCTCAACATGGCGTGGAATACCTATTTGCCACCGTCGTACTGATGGGGATCATTCAAATACTAGCCGGGGTATTTCATCTCGGTAAGTTCATTCGTATTGTGCCGCTACCGGTGATGCTGGGGTTTGTGAATGGTTTAGCACTCGTCATATTCCTCGCTCAGTTAAAATCATTCAAAATCACCGGGGAAAATGGTGAAGAACAATGGATGACCGGCGAGCCATTGTGGTGGATGCTGGGTTTGGTGGCATTAACCATGTTTATCAGCCACTTCCTGCCTAAACTGACAAAAGCAGTTCCTTCTTCATTAGCCGCTATTATCGTTGTGACATTATTAGCGATTGGCCTGAACCTCGATATCAGTGCGGTGGGCGATGTCGCGTCTATTGCTGGTGGCCTGCCTGAGTTCAGTATTCCGATGGTGCCGTTCAACTTAGAAACCTTGCTGATTATCGCGCCGTATGCTTTTGTTCTAGCCTTTATTGGTTTGATCGAATCGTTACTGACATTAACTTTGATCGATGAAATCACTGAAACCACAGGTCGTCCTAATAAAGAATGTGTGGGTCAAGGTGTTGCTAACACGGTTACCGGCTTTTTCGGCGGTATGGGTGGTTGCGCCATGATTGGTCAGAGCATGATCAATATCAATTCAGGTGGCCGTGGCCGTCTATCAGGTATTTCAGCGGCCTTGTTCCTGCTCTGCTTTATTCTGTTTGCCTCACCATTGATTGAAATCATTCCGATTGCAGCATTAACTGGCGTGATGTTTATGGTGGTATTGGGTACCTTTGAGTGGGCTAGTTTCCGTTTGATTGGTCGCATCCCTCTGCCAGATACCATCATCGGTATTTCCGTTGCCGTGATTACTGTGTTTACTGATCTGGCGATAGCCGTTATTTCAGGTATTGTTTTGTCTGCATTGGTTTTTGCCTGGCAACATGCCAAACACATTCACATCAGAAGTTATCGCAATGAAAAAGGGTCTATCGTGCATGAGTTGAATGGACCGTTGTTTTTTAGCTCAGTACGTAACTTCAGTGAGTTATTTGATCCTAAAAGTGATGATTCTGACGACATTATTCTCGACTTCAAAAACTCTCGGGTTTATGACCATTCCGCAATCGAGGCTATTGATGCCTTAGCTGAGCGATATATTAAGGCCGGGAAAACATTACATCTGCGACATTTAACTGAGGAGTGCAAACAGTTATTAGATAACGCGGCTGACTTGATTGAAGTTAATGTGATGGAAGACCCGCATTATCATGTGGCTGACGATAAGCTGGCATAAATGTCATTTTACTGCTATCTTTAGCGCCGAATAATAATATTAATAACTGTTTAACCTACTGAACTACGAGTAAAAAGACATGTTGAAAAAAATCGATGCAATGCTAGTGGAAAAGTTTCCACACATTATTCTGGGCTTCACTTTCTTTTGGTTGTCACTGGTTGCTTTTGGCCTATACAACGCTTAAATAAACAGTTGAATCCCAATAGAAAAGCCAGTCACTTGACTGGCTTTTTTTATGGGAATAAGCTTATAAATGCAACAGAAATAGTTGTTCTTGATCTAAGTCAATGCTCACCACCGAGACAAACGTGATAATCAAACTGAACTGATTAATCCGCTTTCACTCACTCACTGGAGGTGCAACATGGGCAACAAATTCGAAAAATTCTTTAATGATCACTTTGCAGAGCTTATCTGTGTATTATCACTGGCCTTTCTTGTCTTGGTCGGTTACGGTCTCGTGATGTCTTAAGGTGAGGCTTTAACCTGTCGTCAACTCAAACGTTGCCCGGGCCACAATGCTGCCATTAAGCAAAACCTCAATGGTATGTGTGCCCGGGTAATAACGTCGAGTTGAGATAGGCTTGAACGAGTGTGTTTTTTTCAGCTGCATTGGCTGATGCGGCTCAAACTTGATATTTTTCCACTTAAACACCTTATAGCCCTGCTGTCCCGTTGCTCTGGCAAAGCCAATGCGATAATCAATAACAACGTGTTGGAATTGCTCCGATGCCAAATCTAATTTGAACTCTAACGACTGTCCCACAGCCAACTTAGTTACGGCCAATGTCAGATTGATATCAGAGAGTTGGGGATGCTCAGTAAATCCCAATAAAGGATAAACGGCTTTAACACCTGATTTGACCAGGGTCCGAAGACCATGGCGTATTACCCAGTCAGTGTCTTTATTGTGATCTTGCTGCCAATTGTTGCAAACAGCTAACACCTGTTCCGGATGATCTTTACTAATATCATTCAGGTTATTAGCAACGGAACGGCGTACATAAAGGCTTGGATCTGCCTTCAATTTATTCAGTAATGGCCATAAAGGGCTTGGATCAGCCCGTAGGGTAGAAATATGTGCAGCCCAGGGTAATCGAGGCCGTAAGCCTTCTGAAGCAAGCCGTCTTACATGTTCGTGCTCATGTTCGGCCCAACACAGCATTTGCTGATAGCTTAAATCAAAATGCTGCTCTACAAAGGGTCTAATCGCAAACTCTGCAGTGAATAAAGGCGTAAGTTTTTCCAGTATAGAAAAAGCGCGTTGCGGGTGAGCTAAACCATACACGCTGACATAATCAATAACCGGCCAAGCGGCATAATTTGTCCAGTTACGCTCAGCGCTTTGCTGATTCCAATTGTCAGCAAGTTGCTCGATAATACGCGCCGTTTGACAAAAGTCTTGTGGTAAAAAAGCGGCTAAAGCATCGATAATATGACTAACGCGAGCTTTGAGCTCCAGTTGTGTCAAACCAGTTGATGCTTTTTCCGCAAACGCCTGCCCATCAAACTCAGGGTACACCTCAATAATACGCTCGCTTAGCTCAGCGATCGCCGTGATATTAAGTTGCTCCTTAAGTAGGGCCTGTTCAGCCATCAGCCATTGTTTTTGGTAAAGACCGCGATTGATTCAACATGATTGGTATGCGGAAACATATCCATAATGCCTGCCGCTTCCATGGTATAGCCATGCTTATTGACCAGTTCACCGGCGTCACGAGCCAATGTCGCTGGGTTACAAGACACATAAACCAGACGCTCAGCACCTAAGTCAGCCAGTTGATGTAGTACTTCAAACGCGCCACTGCGTGGAGGATCTAGCAAGATCTTATTAAACCCCTTCTGTGCCCATGGGTAGTCTTTTAATTCAGTTTGAGTCAGGTCTGCTTGTTCAAACTCGGCATTCGTCAGTTGATTCAATAAGGCATTATTCTGAGCATGTTTTACCAAAGCCAGATCGCCTTCAACACCAACGACTTCCGTCACCCGTTTTGCTAATGGCAAAGTGAAGTTACCTAAGCCACAAAAAAGATCCAGAATACGATCTTCAGGTTGGATATCGAGTAAATCTAAAGCACGTTGAATCATCTTTTCATTGATTCCAGCATTCACCTGAGTAAAGTCACTCGGATCAAAGTTGAGGGTCAAACCGGCTTCAGGGGCATACGATAGCTGCGGTTTTTCCGGCCATAACGCTGCAACCGTATCAGGGCCGCCCGGTTGTTCATAAATCCATAAGTCCTGCTCTTGACCATAGGCAATCAATGCTTGCTTATCACCCTCTGAAAGCGGATCGAGGTTACGAAAGACCAAAGCCACATTAGAATCATCCATGGCGACTTCAATCTGGGCAATGCGGTTATAGGCATCGAGGCCCGCGATCATTTCACCCAGCTCAGTAAGACGTAAACCAACGCGGGGATCGAGAACATCGCATTGTGATAGCTGGGCAATAAAAGGCGATGCTTTTTCGCGAAAACCGACTAATACCTGCTCTTTTTTAGTGACGTACTTAACGCCCAGGCGTGCTTTACGACGATAGCCCCATAAAGGCCCGGTCAATGGCGGCAACCAGGTTAGCGGTTCTAAATTACCAAAGTGCGTAAAGTGTTCAGCCAATGTTCCCTGCTTTAATTCTAATTGTGCTTCTGGAGCCATATGCATCAAGCTACAGCCACCACAAACACCAAAATGTTGGCACTTAGCATCTACTCGCTGGGCAGACGGATTGCTGATCTCTAATGCTTTCGCTTCATCAAACTTCTTGTGCAAACGGGTGTACTGAAACGATGCCGTTTCTCCAGCCAAAGCACCGTCAACAAAGACCGTTTTACCCTCTACTCGGGCGATACCTCGGCCATCGTGTGATAATGATTCAATCTCTGCTGTGATAGCTTCTTGCGGTAACTTCTGCCTGCGTCTACGTCTTGCCATTAAACAACCAATCTCTTATCTGAAAAATAAAAAGTCCAGTCATGCCAAAGCACCACCGGACTCTAATATTATAATGAATTACAGGAATTTATTTCTGTTTCCAGCTACCACCTTGCTGATACCACCAGCCTTTTGCCGCATTGCTTATCCAGCGTTTAGCAAAGGTATCTTGGATATCATCCTGCCATTCAGGGTGGCCATTGGCGCGTGCAATTTCAGCATATAAAGCTTTACGGTCTTTATTTTCTTCTGCCACCAAGCCATTCACTTTATTACGGTCTTTTAATGAAATCGCTTTGGCATCATGTATGGTAATCAAGCCATTGTTAGTCAGCCCAATAGCGCCATTATCGTAATAAGGTTTGAGATTATCGTGACGCGCTTTCATCTGTGCTTGTAGTGCGTTGATGGCCGGTGAATTGATATTAATGTTTGCTTGCGCCGCTTGTGCCTGCGGGATTAACCAATTGAACAAACTCGCTGCAATATCTTTATGCGGCAGAATGAAAGATTGATTTTGTTCTTCTTCATCAGGCACTTGTTGGGGTTGTGTTTCCGGTCCCCACACATCTTCAATAATTCTATCAGCTGCTTTTTCAGCGGCGGCTGCCGGGAAATAAATATTAATTGTGACGCATGATACAAGCATCAGCCCTGATACCGTCCCTGTCAGCCATTTAAATAAGCGCATCTGTTTATCCCCTTTTTATTGAATCACCGGCCCTGAACTGTCTTGCACCGCTTTTAAACGTTCTATCAGTTCAGACCAATCTACGCGGCGAGTATATCCCACCACATTTATCCATGGCGGCAATCCGCCGCCACCTTTGACAATATAATAACCTTGTTCAGCTTCTTCGATACCAGCCATATCACAGGTATCGTTTGTTAATGTGCAACTTAGGCCTAATTTTTGGTAGGAAAAATCATCAAAAAAACGTAAAAAACTACGTGATATGAGGCCGGCACCACCACCAATTTGCGTCAAATTATCAACCGCTTTCTGACTGATACGACGTTTACCCGGATTGTTTTCTGGGGTAGCTAATCGGGCTTTGAATTGAACCGGCTGCCAATTCGATAAGCGTAGTTCGTGTACATACCCCGTTAACTTGCCGGTAATTCGTCCCACATCAAAGGTACGGGTTAATAATTCCAGATCCAGATCCGTAATATCGATATTGGCATAAAGCTGGGGTAATGCCCCTAACGGCGTAGTCATTCGTAAGTCACGGATAACGGTGGTGCCATCAAACACTTTCATTTGCAGTGCACCGTCAATTTTGAGTTGCTGCTGTTTATAGCTGACATTAGGAATCACGCCTGATAATTTCCCATGCAACCTCGGCCACTGCAAAGCATCGCTTAATCTCTCCATCGAAATCGGAGTTAACAGCCCATCAAAAGTCCAGTCGATATGCTGATCTGACCGTTGTTTGAGGCTAAAGGCGTTAATCAGCAAACGTCCGTCCAAGATAGGCAGGCTGACTTGTTCAGTGAGCTTTAGTCCATTATTTTTACTCTGTGCTTTGATGGCTGCTTGCCCTAAATCAATCGCATAAACCTGAGCGTTTTGCCACTGAATATCACTGCTTGCCGGCTGTTCAGAAGAACTCCAGCCTAAATGACCATTTACAGCCTCAATTTGAAATCGTTGGTTTTGATCATCAATACTGACGTTATCCATGGAAATATCGAACAGGTATTGCTCATCTTGCAACTCAAACGTGGCAGCAAGCTTACCGCTTGGCGTTAATTTGTCGACAGCTGTTCCCAGCGTAAAAGGCTGTAACCAAACCGCATAAAAAGATTCAAAATCAGCTTGTTGTAGGGTTATATTGAGTTTTGACAGCGTTTTATTGCGCATTGCTAACTGCAGATCTGCCGTCAATAAGCCAGACTGTTCTATCGTCATATCAGGCAGATCCAACACAGCCAAATCAGATGATATATAACCCGTTGTGGTTAACTTAGTTGGATTGGTTTGAAAGTCGATAAACACCGGTTCAACATAACTTTGCCCACCATCAAGGTGGATGGCAGATTGCCACTGCCAGCCATTATTGGTCTTTTCACCACTGACATCGCCCTGCCCTGTTAATAACTCAGCAACCTGTGTGCCGCTGTCATTGCTGAAATTTAACTCTGTTAGGGTCCAACTCGCTGTAAGTTGCTGAACATGGCTATCCATACCGTGAAGCGTGGCTTTGATATCGAGTTGACCGTGATAATCCCAGTTTGAAAGGGTTGCTAGCTGTGTTTCATCCAGCCATAGCGGCAACCAAGGCGCAATTTTTTCAAGATGTAGTCCAGTCGCATCAACACGCACATTCCAGTCTGATGCCGTTATTGTTGCGGCCAGCGATATATCACTTCCAGCCAGTTTTAATCCACTGACATCAAATATGTAATGCGATGCATCAGGAAGCGCTGTCAACGAGAAGCTCAGCGTTTGCTGCCCGAGTTGAGCATGATTGAAACCTAACTGCCCCGACTCACAGCGCATCTGGCTTGCTAGCCATTGTGTTTTGTCACAGCTAAGTTGCACATCTTTGATAATATTTATCGGAGCGGGCAGTCGCAAGGTCTTCGCTGTAGCGTTGAGTTGTATACCACTGGGCGTTAGCCCCAACGCTAAATCAAAACCTTCGGCGGCAAGTTGTTCAGTTGCCCATTGATCAATACGAATGTCTATCTGCTCAATAGCCTGAGCCGACAGTTGCCAAAAGAACAGGCAAAACAGTAATGCTGACCACGCCGTCAGTCTTTTCATTAGGCTGCCGGAAACACACCTGTCGAAAGATAACGATCACCACGATCACACACAATGCTCACAATCACCGCATTTTCCACTTGTGCAGACACCTTTAACGCCGCCGCCAAGGCGCCACCCGACGATACACCCGCAAAAATACCTTCTTGGCTGGCAAGCTGACGCATGGTCTCTTCTGCTTCTTGTTGGGTTACATCCAGCGTCATATCGACCCTGTCGGCCTCAAAAATACTGGGCAGATAGGCTTCTGGCCAACGACGAATACCGGGAATGCTGGCACCCTCTGAAGGTTGAACCCCAACAATCTGGATTGCTGAATTCTGTTCTTTCAGAAAACGCGAGACCCCCATGATCGTACCGGTTGTACCCATGGAACTAACAAAGTGTGTCACTTTCCCTTTCGTGTCACGCCAGATCTCAGGTCCTGTTCCTTCATAGTGCGCTAAGGGGTTATCAAAGTTAGCAAATTGGTTGAGGACTTTCCCTTTGCCTTCTTGTTGCATTTGCAAAGCCAGATCGCGGGCGCTTTCCATACCGTCAGTTAAAATAATCGTTGCGCCATAAGCACGCATCGTTGACCGCCGCTCCTGACTACTGTTTTCGGGCATAATGAGAATCATGTTGTAGCCCAAGATCGCCGCAACCATCGCCAATGCAATGCCGGTGTTACCACTGGTTGCTTCGATCAACGTGTCGCCTACTTCGATATCACCTCGACGTTGTGCCTCACGAATCATGCTGGCTACTGGTCTGTCTTTGACAGAACCAGCCGGATTGTTACCTTCTAATTTGACCAAAATGACATTACTGGTCTGCCCCGGAAGACGCTGTAAACGCACCAGTGGGGTATTGCCAATAAAAGATTCGATGGTCGGAAAGGCATTCATGACATTGCTTCCATTAATATCACATAAGCACTGGCGTACTCATGATCGTCACTCAGACTGAGTAGACTTCGGCCGATTTTCAATTCATCTTTCAAGGTAAGACCGGTTTCTTCAAAGCTTAATTCCGGTTTACCCAGTTCATTATTACTCACCACGATATGGCGTAAGCTCAAACCATCACGAAACCCTGTGCCCATCGCTTTTGCTGCCGCCTCTTTTGCGGCAAAGCGTTTTGCTAAATAAGCAGCAGGTTTCAGTTGCAATTTGAATTCAGCGAACTCACGCTCACTCAAAATACGGGCAGCAATCTTGTCGCCATGTTTTTCAAGTAAGGTCTGCATACGCGGAATATGCACAAGGTCGGTGCCGATCCCGATAATCATAGTCGTCGTGCGTCCTGCATAAGTTGTTTCATCTCTCTTACCGCCTCCTTCAAACCGGTAAATAATGAACGTGCAATGATGGCATGACCAATATTGAGTTCTACCAGTTGTGGAATCGCAGCAATTGGCGCTGTGTTGTGATAATGCAAGCCATGCCCTGCATTGACTTGCAAACCTCGCGCATGTGCTTGCTCCGCTGCTTCGCTTATGATTGCGAGCTCGCGCGCTGCTTCCGCATCTGTTTCTGCTTCCGCATAACGGCCTGTATGTAATTCAACAATCGGTACACCACAGGCAATCGCAGCATCAATCTGGCGTAAATCAGGATCAATAAATAAAGAGACTTTGATATTGGCATCAGCCAAGCGCTGGCAGGCCTGCTTCATACGTTCTAATTGACCGGCGACATCAAGGCCACCTTCGGTGGTCAACTCTTCACGCTTTTCAGGGACCAAACAGCAATCCTCAGGCTGATATTTTTCTGCAATAGCCAGCATTTCTTCGGTCACGGCCATTTCCAGATTCATCTTGGTCTGCAAGATGTCGGTTAGCATCGCCACATCACGCTCTTGGATATGGCGTCTGTCTTCGCGTAGATGCAGCGTAATGCTATCTGCACCAGCCTGTTCAGCCTCTATAGCTGCCTGGATAGGATCAGGATAGCGCGTACCCCTTGCCTGTCTGAGCGTCGCGATATGATCGATGTTTACACCAAGAAAAATTGACATGTAACCAAGTTACCTACGTTGTTATTTTGATTGATTGAGTCCAGCGAACAATTGACGGCTATGTAATGGCTTACCACCCAGATAATAATTTATCACTGTCCGCATCATTATTTTAATTTCTTTAAGACTGGTTTCATCAAACCCATCTTCTTCATCCAATTGTCGTAGACTACGTCCAGAAACAGATGGTTCTTTACCAGCGTTAAGCTGTCTTTGAGGACCGCTATCTGGCAGGTATCGATACAAGCCATTATCTTCTATCGGTGTCAGACTTCCAGCTTCATGTCTTAACACAAGACCATAGCCAAGCTCGGCTAACAGACGTTTCTCAAATAGTCGTAAAACAACTTGTTCGTTTTCGTTCTGCTGCAAGCTTTGCAAGGCTTGATAGTAAGCGTCATAAATGACGGGTTCTGACTCTTGAATAGGCAATAATCTGACGAGCAACTCATTCAGGTACAAGCCGCACAAACTCGCTTTTCCTATCAGACGAAATGCCGACTCTGATGCCTCGGCTTGGCCTAAAGTATGTAATTCACTGTATCCATACCAACTTATCCATAATGGCTGAAACAGCTGTAGCACATGACTCTGACGTTTTTTTTGTTGACGCATACCTCTGGCAACCAAGCTAACACGACCATGGTCACGGGTCAGCGCATCAACCAATAAACTGGTTTCACGAAAAGGACGATGATGCAAAACAAAAGCGGAAGTCAGTTCCACACTAGTCAGCTTTACAGGTCGTCGTTATAACCGAGATTTTTTAGCATACGCTCGTTATCAGACCAGCCTTCACGTACCTTCACCCAGATTTGTAAAAAGACTTTACAGCCAAATAACTGTTCCATCTCCATGCGGGCATCTTGACCAATCAGTTTGAGTTGCTCGCCTTTTTTACCAATCACAATGGATTTCTGACCGCTGCGCTCAACGTAGACCACTGTACCAATGCGATACATGCCCTCTTCTTCTTCAAACTGCTCGACTTCTACTGTCAGCGAGTACGGTAACTCCTGTCCCAGATAACGAAACAGTTTTTCGCGCACGATTTCGCTGGCAAGAAACCGCGAGCTGCGGTCAGTCAGTTGATCTTCATCAAAAATCATCTCGCCTTCAGGCATCAGCTTGGCGATTTCTTGCTCAAGCAGGTCCGTATTCATACCTTTACGCGCAGACACGGGCACAACAGCTGCAAAGTCAAACTGTGCCGCTAACTCTTGAATCTGAGGGAGTAACGCTGCTTTATCGTCTAATTTATCTGCTTTGTTTAATACCAAAATGACCGGACAGCGTGCATCTTGCTGCAGGCGCTTTAAGACTCGCTTATCCTCATCGGTCCACTTCAGACCTTCAACGACAAACAAAATCACATCCACATCTTCAATTGATGATGCCGCCGCCCGATTCATGTATCGGTTCATGGCTTTTTTGTTATCGCTATGCATACCCGGCGTATCGACATAGATGAACTGACCGCTGTCATTGGTCTTGATACCAAGAATACGATGACGGGTCGTTTGTGGTCGACGCGACGTAATACAAAGCTTTTGACCTAAAATCCGGTTAATTAGGGTCGATTTGCCTACGTTAGGGCGACCAATAATCGCCACATAGCCAGAACGAAATGGTGTTTCACTCATAATGTTTCTTCAATTAATGTCAGGGCTCGCTCAGCGGCTTTTTTCTCCGCCTTACGGTGGCTGCTACCCTGCGCTACGACCACTTTATCGAGCAACGTCACTTGGCAGGAAGCTTCAAATGCAGGGTGCTTCTTATCCGTTTTAACTTCTTTGACACTGTAAATAGGCAGAGGTTGTTTTCGGCTTTGTAATAGTTCTTGTAAGCGTGTTTTTGGGTCTTTAACCGTTTCCGTTACATCAATATTGTCTAGCCGTTCTTGATAGAGCCTTAAGATCAATGCTTTCACCGATTCTAGACCGCCGTCGAGATACAAAGCACCTAATATGGCTTCTACCGCATCAGCTAAAATTGATTCGCGGCGAAAACCACCACTTTTTAACTCACCGGGTCCTAAAATCAGTACATCACCCAATTTCAGTTCTCGAGCCAGTTCAGCCAACGTCTCGCCTTTGACTAAAGACGCACGTAGACGACTTAGTTTGCCTTCCTTGACCTGAGGGAAGCGATTAAATAATTCCTCAGCGATCACAAAACTTAAAATCGCATCGCCAAGGTATTCTAAACGTTCGTTATTCTTTGGATCGGCGCTGCGGTGAGTCAATGCTTGTAGCAGTAAATCCGTTTTTTTAAATGTAATTTCAAGCTGCTTACACAGGGCTTTTTGCCGCTGGGTTATCATAGTTTTTTAGACTCTATATCCACTTCTTTATGAAAATGTCCGATTAAATCGATGTGTGCCATAAACGGTTTTCTAACCTCGTAATCAATCACTATTTTGGTGACATATGAGGTGTTTTTACCGCGCGATATTTCTATATTTTCTTTTTTCACGCTTTCTATGTAACCAATATTAAACCGTCTCATCAGTAAGGTTTGCGCTTCATTTTTCGTCAGCTTGTTATTTCGAAGCTCAATCTTCATATCGTTCATAATTTGTAATACGCCATAGTACTCTTGGTACATTGGCACTAAGCGGATTGCAATGGTGGCAAAAAAGCCAATCAGGGCTAAAACAATGACCCAGCCAATTAACGTCATTCCACGTTGTTTTTGCATACCCATCTCCTTAGTCAATTGACCGTCCAAGTCTATTCCAGATTATGCCGCCCGCATTCCAGTCCCAACTCATCCAAATAAAGAACGCTTTACCCACAAGGTTTTGCTCTGGCACCGTTCCCCAATAACGACTGTCATTACTATTATCACGGTTATCCCCCATAACAAAGTAATGACCTTCTGGTACCACTGTTTCACCCTCAACTAAGCGTTTATCAGGTTCCACTAGCACCATATGGCCGTCTTCACCTAAATGTTCAAAGCGTAATTCAGAGCCAGGTGCTGAAATAGTTCTTAACTCAGCTGTTTTATCGCGACGCTCCTGCCCAACGGGTTCACCATTAATATAAATGGTTTTATTAAAATAGCCCACTTTATCGCCAGGTAAACCAACAACGCGTTTAATATAATCTACATCGGGTTTATCTTTATTCGCCTCTTTTTTGGGATAGCGAAACACCATGACATCGCCACGCTCCGGCTCACCAGTATTCAAAATTTTGGTATGAATAACGGGCAAACGGATGCCATAAGAAAACTTATTGACTAAAATAAAGTCACCGATATGTAGCGTCGGCACCATGGATGATGAGGGAATTCTGAACGGTTCAGCAATAAATGAACGAATAACCAGAACCAGCAAAATGATGGGGAAAAACGAACGTGCGTATTCCACAACCACAGGCTCTTTTATATCCTTATCCCGCTGAGGGGCCCAAAATATCTTATCTATCAGCCAGATAAAACCTGTTACGGCGACCAATAACACCATTAATGCTGGAAAACTCACTCGGCATTGCTCCTTCTATGAATTTTTGGACAGTTGTAACACTGCCAGAAATGCTTCCTGCGGCACATCCACCTTACCAACAGACTTCATGCGTTTTTTACCGGCTTTCTGTTTTTCCAAAAGCTTACGCTTACGAGAGACGTCACCGCCGTAACATTTAGCCAATACATTCTTACGCATCGCTTTAACGGTTGAGCGAGCAATCACATGACCACCAATGGCAGCCTGAATCGCAACGTCGAACATCTGCCGTGGGATCAGCTCTTTCATTTTCTCAACCAATAAACGACCACGGCTGACACTGGTATCTTTATGCACAATTAATGATAGGGCATCAACCCGCTCACCATTGATTAAGATATCCAGTTTTACCAAGTCAGCAGGTTGGAAACGTATAAAGTGATAATCCAACGATGCATAACCTCGGCTCACCGATTTAACCCGATCAAAGAAATCAATGACCACTTCATTCATCGGTAGTTCATAAGTCAGTGCAACTTGCTTACCCATGTATTGCATGTTTTTTTGCACACCACGCTTCTCAACACATAGCGTAATCACCGCTCCGAGATGCTCTTGAGGCACTAAAATATCTGCTGCCACAATGGGTTCACGAATTTCTTCTATGGTGCCGATATCCGGCAGAGAAGCAGGATTTTCAACGCGAGCAACCTCATTATTCTTTTTCAACACTTCAAACACCACGGTCGGTGCCGTGGTAATCAGATCCAGGTCATATTCACGTTCGAGGCGTTCTTGAATGATTTCCATGTGAAGTAAACCGAGGAAACCACAACGAAAACCAAAGCCTAACGCTTGTGACGTTTCTGGTTCATAAAACAATGAGGCATCATTCAAACGCAGCTTCGACAACGCATCACGGAAAGACTCATAATCATCACTGCTAACGGGGAAAATGCCGGCGTAAACTTGAGGAGTTACTTCTTTAAAGCCCGGCAACATTGTTTCTGCGCCATGGTGCGCATGCGTCAAGGTGTCACCCACCGGTGCACCATCGATCTCTTTCACTCCAGAAATAACATAGCCGACATCGCCACAATCAAGCACGTTGCATGGTGTGCGCTTAGGGGTAAAGGTACCGACCTGGTCCACCTGATATTCTTGGCCAGTGGACATGACCTTAATCTTATCTTTATGTTTCAGTGAGCCGTCAACAATACGGACCAGTGAAATAACCCCAACATAGCTATCAAACCATGAGTCAATGATGAGCGCTTTCAGCGGCGCATCAGGATCACCTTTGGGTGCCGGTATGCGAGCCACCAGCTCTTCTAAAACATCCTCAATGCCGAGCCCCGTTTTAGCACTGCAGCGCACAGCATCCATGGCGTCAACACCGATAATATCTTCAATTTCCTGCGCCACAATTTCTGGTTCGGCCGAAGGTAAATCGATTTTATTCAAAACCGGTAACACTTCTAAGCCCAAATCTATCGCGGTGTAACAATTCGCTACACTTTGCGCTTCGACACCTTGCGCAGCATCAACCACTAACAATGCGCCTTCACATGCAGCGAGTGAGCGTGACACTTCATAAGAAAAGTCGACATGTCCTGGGGTATCAATGAAATTTAACTGATAGGTTTCACCATCACGGGCTTTGTATTCCAGCGACACACTTTGTGCCTTGATAGTGATGCCTCGCTCGCGCTCAAGATCCATTGAATCGAGCACCTGTTGAGACATCTCACGATCCGTCAAACCACCGCAGACTTGGATAAAACGATCCGCAATCGTCGATTTCCCGTGGTCGATGTGAGCAATAATTGAAAAGTTACGTATATTATTCATTTAGTTACATTTTTGTTGGTGACACCGCGCATTAGCTCCGGCGTTTTTACCCCATTTACAAAATCTATAGCTTGACTGCTAAAAGCAGAAATTGGCCTGTGTGTCACGCATTCAGCAAATGACCGGGTATTATACGCATTTAACTGATACAAAACGATAATCAATCCCATTGAATAACTAAGCAAGACACCGTTTTATTACTCTACTACGATCATTCGCTTGCTCTGGCAAATAAGAATGATTAGCATTAACGGCTTTCTTCTCCCCACACTGAGTTCACTCTATGTCTCACAAGCAAACTGATAACCCAATTATAGATGGGCCGGTGTTTATCACATTTCTAAAATATGCCTTACCTTCTATTCTCGGTTTAGTGGCAATTACAACCGCGAGTTTGGTCGATGGTATGTTTGTTGGTCACTTTGTCAGTGCTGACGGTTTGGCCGCGATAAACCTACTTATACCCTATTTAACGCTCATCTTTGGCTTAGCGTTAATGCTAGCAATAGGTGGCGCTGTTCGAGGTGGTCACTTCCTAGGTCAAAGCAAGTCTTTTGAAGCATCTGCTGTATTCAGTAAATGCTTAGTTGCCGTTGTATTTGTTGGACTTTTATTTCTGGCGCTGTCGTGGTTATTTGATAGCACCATTTTAAGCTGGCTTGGCACACCAGATAGTTTGATGGGATTGATATTACCTTACTTTCGGATCATCAGTGCTGTGCTAGTAATACAGATCTTCACGATGGTGCTGTATTACTTCCTCAGACTCGATAATGGACAACGACTGGCAACAACCGCTTTGGTAAGCGGCGCGATGATGAATATTGTGCTAGATGCCATCTTTATTATCGGTTTTGATATGGGCTTAGTCGGTGCAGCCTGGGCCACCGCTATTGCTCAATCGATTCAGCTAGTGATTTTGTCGAAGTTCTTTTTCAGAGATCATCGCCAGCTATTTTTCTGCTGGCCTCGTCAAGGCTGGGTAGAACTTAAGCAAATCTCATTTAATGGTTTGTCAGAGTTTACTAATGAAATTTCTGGCGGTTTAGTCATTTTGGTATTGAACTGGCTGCTGGTCACCACGCTCGATGTCGAGGGCGTCGCTGCATTCGCTGTTATCAACTACCTTATCTTCGTCAGTCTGATGTTGTATTACGGCTTCGCAGATGCCCTACATTTGCTTGTCAGCCATAATCACGGCGCAGGCCAATACAAGCGCATCACACAGTTTGTTTCTGTCGGTATTACTATGGTGATGTTGGTAGGTTTTGGGCTCACGTTAACCCTATTAATTTGGCCACAAAGTCTGATAAGCCTGTTTCTAAACGAAGCCTCGATATCTACTCGTCTTTTATCAAGTGAGTTCATTCGCCTTATCTGGCCGCTGTTCTTAATTAATGGCGTGAATGTCACCTTGTCGATTTACCTGACAGCCATGCAAAAGCCGATACCATCCATGTTTATTGCGCTCTCACGTAGTTTTGTCCTTCCCGTCGGGCTGTTACTACTGTTCTCATGGTTATTGCCACAGCCAGACTTTATTCTCGCGCTGCCGATTGCTGAATGGCTTACTTTTTTGCTGGCAGCCTACTTATTTTGGCGATTCAGACCAAGCAAAAACAAAAACTGAGAACTGGCTCAAACAATTATGTAACAATTGTAAATTCAATTGCTAATGAGAATTATTAGCAATTAAGATCGGCAACATCAATTTGGCCCGAAGCTTTGCTTCACCCGTCAACAGGATGTTGTTTTATGAATCAAGCTACACACATCGCAGAAATTGCCAGTTACCAAGCCTTCCTCAATTGCTTTCTAAATGAGTTTGATAATGGGCATTGGCATGCAGCTAAACAATGGCAACACGATCATCGTCTGCAAGGTCTAATGCATGGGGAGTGGCTGGTTGAGCTGAAACTAACATCACAACGCTGTGCGGTAGTGATTGATGTCAGTTTTTATTCTTTAACCGGGCATCATCATTTTTTACAAGTGTGGCAACAAAACGACGATTCAAGCTGGCGGCCAATTCCCATGTTCAGCCTGCTCGTTATGTTAGTGCGAGAAATTTATCATCGCACTAACGACAACTCAAATGTCAGCAACGCGTCGCAAGAAATAGAACTGCTAGCCAGATTGGTCAGTAGCTATCAACTAATGAGTCTTTTTCTTGATTCACGTTGGCAAGATGCTTTCCTATCCAGCAGTCGCTTTATCGATACTGAACAGTCTTTACTTTATGGGCACTGGTCGCACCCCACACCTAAAAGTCGTCAGGGTATGCATGAATGGCAACAACCACTCTACAGCCCTGAGCTACAAGGTAACTTTAAGCTGGTTTGGTATGCCGCCTCTGAAACACTAATAGAACAAGATTCCGTTACGTCACAAACAGCCTTGCAAATGATGCAGGACATTATCGGTGATAGGGGTGAAGAGTTCATGCTGAAAGCTGATGAAGTCGCACTGCCATTACACCCGCTTCAGGCCGATAAACTCGAACATGATAATCATATTCAATCGGCCGTTTTGCAAGGAAAGTTACGAAAAATAGGGCCTGCAGGGCCAGTATTTACGCCTACCTCTTCAGTGAGGACGTTGTATCAGCCCAAGTTGCCATGGATGCTAAAGGTGTCACTACCGGTCAAAATAACCAACTCACAGCGTTTGAACCAAAAGCATGAACTTAAAGCTGGGGTAGTGGCTGCCAAACTATTGGCTAACAGCCAGTTTTGCAAACAATTTCCAGGCTTCCACATTATTACTGATCCGGCCTATATCACCCTCAATCTAGCCGGGCTAGAGGAAAGCGGCTTTGAAACCGTGATTAGATCAAACCCCTTTCCAGAAGGTCAAGACGAGGGAATTTATAGCATAGCAGCGTTAATGCAAGACCCTGTTTTCAGTTCAGTCTCGGCATTGAGACGCTTAATTGAAGGGCTTGCCTTAAGCGAAGGTCGAAATAGTAAAGCCGTATGCCGTGATTGGTTTTCACTGTATTGGCAAAATGCCATCGAACCGTTAATTCGCCTCTTTGACCTGCATGGCATTGCATTAGAAGCCCATCAACAAAATAGCGTGCTTGACGTATCGTCCGGTTACCCACGTCGTTATTTCTACCGTGATAATCAAGGTTTTTATCTCGCTGAAAGTTATCGTCAACATATTCTGGACTTGGAGCCGATGGCAAAAGAGACAGAAGAATTATTCTATGACGAAACCATGATTCAGGATCGTTTTGGTTACTACCTCATTCTCAATCAGTTAGCTGGGGTCATTCACCGTTTTGCCGCTGACGGATTGATTGCTGAAACAGTGTTATTAGAGGAGTCACGCCAACGGCTGCGTTCCTTACAACAACAATTAGATGGCGCAGGTGCCCGACTAATCCACCGCTTTCTTAATGCCGAATTTTTGCCCTGCAAATCCAACTTACTGACCCGTGTACACGATGTTGACGAACTGACTGCCGAGATGGAACAGGCTGTTTATACGCAAGTTCGTAATCCTTTTTTAGCCCAATACCCCGTTATCGAGGAAGGAACCGATGCAAACAGCACTCGCTTTGCCCAAGTCTGAGCCTATCTCTTCCGCTGAAAGTCGTGTTCTCAAACAACTCCTTGAAGCATTATTGTTTGAAGGCCAGCTTGAGTTCAGCCAGCATGCCACCAGCAATGGTGATCGCATGCGCTTTAATCTGACGATACAAGGCCAGAACTATACGCTCTATGGCAAGCAAGCAGGGTTTGACCGCATCCGAGTAGAAAAAAATACTTTGATAGCAAGCGGGCTTTCACTTGGTTTATTGCTTACTGCCTGTGACAGCAATCCCGATGCTATTCAAAGGTTACAACAGGAACTACAGCAAACCATTACGCTGAGTGACTGGAATGCCATGCACTTGCATCGGGCAACTACGCGTCGTCATTTATCGAGTCAACAGCTTGAGCAATTGCTTGATGAGGGCCATCTCTATCATCCCTGCTTTAAAGCACGAACCGGTTTCAGTATCGCAGATCACCGATTGTATGGCCCTGAAGCAGGTCATAGCTTTCAACTGCATTGGCTCGCAGTGGATAGACAGATAGTGAAGATGAATCTGCCATGTGGCGAATCTCAGTTTTGGATCAAAGAAATTGGCCAGACAAGTTGGGCGCTGCTGAATGAGCGCCTTCGATTATTGGATGGCAACTGGCATGATTATGCCTTATTACCCATTCATCCATGGCAATGGCTGACACTTAAAGCAGACATGCTAAATAACTGGTTGCAAGACGGTACCGTATTGTATTTAGCCGCAGCAGGAGATAGTTATCAGGCGACACAGTCAGTACGAAGTTTGATGAATGTCTCCAACCCGGTTAAAGCCCATATCAAGCTCCCATTAAATATGGTGAACACCTCGGCGCTACGGACGCTGGAACCACACTCAGTCTGTAGTGCTCCTGTTATTTCTCACTGGTTAAAACAGATTGTTGATAACGATCCCTACCTTAGCCAGCAGCAGCCTTTAGTTATTCTTGAAGAATATGCCGGCATACTGGTCGAACCGGAACAGAATGATTTAGCAGGACAACTCGCCGTGATCTGGCGTGACAGTATCGATAAACATGCACAGCCACACGAAACCGCAATACCGTTCAATGCTTTACTTTTGACCGAGCAGGACGGCAAACCGTTTATTCATGACTGGATACAAGAATACAGTCTGCAAGTCTGGTTGAAACAATTATTTGATACCAGCGTATTACCTGTTTGGCACTTGTTAGTTGAGCACGGCGTTGCCATCGAAGCGCATGCACAAAACCTGATTTTATTGCATCAAGATGGCTGGCCACAAAGGCTGGCTGCGCGAGACTTTCATGAAAGCGTTGAGTTTGTTGAAGACTTTTTAGCACAGCCGGAACTTAAGCCCGACTTCCTGTCTCTGGACTCGTGTTATGCAGATGACAGCCCCGATACCTTTTATTGGATGCAGAATGTCGACGCCTTACGCGAGCTGTTTGTCGACACTATGTATATCTACAACTTATCAGAACTCGCACACTTGCTTAGCGAGCACTATCGCTTTAACGAACGTCAGTTCTGGCGCCTATTACAAACCAGCCTCGAACAATATGCCGAGACGCACCCTCGTAATGTCACTCGAGCAGCGCGTATTGGCATGCAGCAAAAACAATTCCGAACCGAGTCCTTGATCACACGAAAATTGCGTTATCCGCAAACAGCAGAATGCCATCACGTGGTCAAAAATCCTTTTTACTCCGTTTAAAAGAGCACCCCATCCATGATGTATGTAAACGACGAATTTTATGACAATCAACAGTTTGGCGAATTTTATCGCCAATTTGATGCAAAACCTGAAATCCGCCATTGCCGTGGGCGCCGACTGGCTATTTGTCTGTCCAATACAGCGCAAACAACAGCGCTGGTTTTGTACCTGCGTGAACGTGGCGGCTCGGTTGTTCCGTTACACCCCACAATGCCTTTGGAAGCTGCACGACGTGCGGCATCCAACGCAGAAAGTCATATTTTGATTTATGACGATATCGACCATATTGAAATTTTGCACCCAACCAGCGGCACGGTACCAGCAGGTCTGGTCCAGTTCAGCTCTGGCTCCACAGGGGAACCCAAGCGGATAGAGCGAAGCTGGGAAGACATTGATGAAGAAATTAAACATTACAATGCGGCTCTGCAACAGGCTAAAGATATGACGCCGGTTGTTACCTGTCCTATCACTCATTCATATGGTCTGCTTTGTGGCGTTTTATCCACCTTCAAACGTGGTCAACAACCATTGGTGCTGACGGAACTTAACCCCAAATACGTGCTGCGTAAATTACGCCAAACGCCCAATGCTTTGCTTTACTCTTCCCCCACCATGCTCAATGTGCTGACTAAATTGCTGCCGGCTAATGAGTCTTTATATGCTGTGATGACTTCTGGATCGGTATTGCCCGCCCCTCAATTTAAAGAGCTCAGCCAAAAAACACAGTTTCTGTTTCAACAGTATGGTTGCTCGGAAGCCGGTTGTATTGCGGTCAACTTGAATACGCAATCTGCTAATGGCATGGGACAACCGCTTGGTCATTTAACCGTTAAAGCTAGCGGCAATAGCGACACGCCTTCTGAAATTGTCGTGAGCACAGGTCAGAAGCAAGTTGCTACCCAAGACTTGGGCTATTTTGATAATCAGGGCGTTTTACACTTTATGTCGCGACTGGATGACACCATTAACGTAGCGGGCATTAATGTTTATCCGCAAGAAGTTGAGGATGTCTTACTCACTTACCCAGAAATCACCGATGCAGTCGTATTTAAGAAGCCCGATCAGTTTGCTGGTGAGCGTGTGTGTCTCAAGTTCGTTGCTGATAAAACGATCAGTCAACAAATCCTGCGTGACTGGTGTGCTCAAAAACTCTCGCCGTACCAACTCCCAGTCGATATCGAACAAGTTGAAGTCATCAACAAACTGGCGAATGGCAAAGTGAATCGCCGCCTTTTAGCTCAAGAGCAAATTGATTTAATGCAAAAGGTCAGCCAGTCAGCATGAATAAACAACACGTTATCGACGACCTTTACCTCATCATGAAAGACGATATGCAACTGCCTCATATGGATCAGTTTCATGCCAATGCACGTTTAAATCAGGATCTCTATTTAGACTCTGTGCAGTTTTTGCAGTTGCTTCTCAATCTGGAACTGAAAAAAGGCTACAACATTCCTGATGATGCCTTATCCGGTGAAGCCTTTGTCAGCGTCGACAGTCTGGCCGAGTTTCTCCTGTCTTTACAGCAGGAGGCCGTCTGATGATTAAAGTGCATTGCTTTGTCAGTTGTGTCTGTGAAGTGATTAAAAAAACACCGGGCGTTGATCACCGGCCGTTTTATTTTGGTGTCTGGGATGCAGACTTTAGTGTTAGTGAACAAAAGGTCTTGTCCTATCACTCTGAGCACACCCAACATGACAATTTCAAAAGCTGGTATCAATTACTCTACGGCGTAGAAATTAAGCCCTGGTATGACGATCAGCAAAGCAAGCAGCACAATATCGCAACGCTTGTCGAAATGGTCGAAACCAAACCTGCCGAGCGCAATATTATGGTGATGCTGGATATGTATCACCTGCCGGAACGCGAAAACAAATTCAATCAAAATCCCTTTCCACACTTTGTGATGCTGGAAACTACCGATGACCCAGATATTTGGTTTATGTGGGATCCGGATTTTCGTTGGGAAGGCCCGTTGCCAAAAAATCGAATTCTTAATGCCATTAACCAGCCCACTGTGGGTGGCGGCTATTATTTTGATGCCATCGACATTCATCATACCAGCGAAGACACCGTCAAAGCCTACTTTGCACAAAGTATGAAGCTGACACAAAATCCGTTTACTGATGCCCTGCGTCAAATTGTGACATCACATCTCGATGATGATCGCTTCGCGTTATCAGAACTTGATACGGCACTACGCGAAATTCCGGTGATGGCGATTCGTAAATATGCCTTTGAGCATGCCTTTGCCTATTTCTGGGAAGCCTTATCTCTGAATGAAGATGAATTCGAAAACTGGTGTGACGAGATAGAAAGCTTAGTCAATGGCTATACCCAACTTCAGTATCGCTGTATGAAACTGGCGATGATCGGTAATCCAGATCTCGCCACTGCTGTATTCGATTTACTCGACCTACAGGACCAACGCGAATTCGCTATTAAACACAAACTTCAACAGGTTTTCGAGCAGTGGTCTGAACTCAGCCAGCCCACCTCGGTGTTGGCACACGCCTAAGGAATTATTATGAAACTCTCCTTGTGTACGATTTCTTTCCGTCATCATTTGCTATCAATCAGTGATATAGCGCAATGGGCCCAACGTCATCAATTTCAAGGCATTGAATTGTGGGGTGTCCACGCGACAAACCTTGAAGCTCAACCACAGTTCAATGCGAGTTGGCTGGCCGAACAGCAGCTAAAGGTATCGATGATAAGTGACTACTTATCTGTCACTGGTTCAGCACAAGCGGCATTAGACAAAGTAGATAAACTAGGTGAACTCGCTTTTCGTTGGGGTTGTAAGAAAATACGCACTTTTGCTGGCCATAAACCTAGCCAAGCTATTACCCCGGATGAGCATCACGCTATAGCTGAGCGCTTGTACCTGCTCGCTGAGCGTTGCGCTCAAAACGGGGTTAATCTGGTATTAGAAACTCACCCCAATACACTGGCAGATAACACCCATGCAACCTTGCAACTGTTAAAAGCCGTCGACCACCCAGCCTTGGCGGTAAACTTTGATGTTCTGCACCTGTGGGAAGCAGGCGAACAGCCTCACATCGCCTGGCAACAACTCAAACCCTATATCCAGCACATTCACCTAAAAAATATCAGCTCGGCTGCAATGCTAAATGTTTTTGCACCCGCTAATGTATACGCTGCAGCCGGCAACCGTGAAGGCATGGTGCCTTTGTTTGAGGGAGCACTGGATTATCAGGCTTTTCTGGAGAGCATTGGCCAACATGCCGAGCTTGATGCCTCATTGGAATGGTTTGGCCCCAACGTGCACTCAGTGCTGCAAAATGATAACCGTCAGTTACAACGCTTTTTCACGTCTTACCAGCATGCAGCCAATAGCGCACATAACGAAAAACTTGTGGTGGGTTAACGCGATGTGACCTAACGCCAGTTGAGCGTTAACTGTTGCTTTTGGGCAAAGCGATCAAAATGTGATTTGATCGTATCCGTGACCACTTCCAGATCGGCTTCATTATCAGCATGACAACGAACAAGCAGCTGTTGTGGCTCTGCAGATAACTCACAACGGCCCATTGCAAATTCAACCCAGCCCTGTTCATCACCCCAGTCCGCATTAACTTTATGTGAAAAATGTTTACAGAGCATACGCACAAATCTATCTGCTTGTGTGGTCATGATTACGGCATTTTTTTCTACCATGCTGCGTGTTCTCCCATATCTGCGCTATCACATAAAACGATTGGCCGCCCCTGAGAGCAGGTTTCAATTCGTGCTTCAACCCCATAGGCTTGCCTCAATAAGTCAGAAGTTAATACCTCTCGGCTGTTACCCATGGCCAGAACCTTGCCGTCTGCAAGCACCATTAGTTGATCACAAAAACGTAGCGCCAGATTAATGTCGTGTATCGCAATCAAGCCGATGTGTTGTCGCTGTTTCAAGGTTTGCGTAACGGTTTGTAATACATTGAGCTGCCAGTGCAAATCAAGGGCACTGGTTGGCTCATCGAGTAGTAATAGCTGAGGTTGTCGGGTTAACACTTGAGCAAGGCCAACCATTTGTCGTTGACCACCCGATAGCTGGTCTAACCGACGTAAAGCCAGGTGGTGGATACCCAGCTGTTTGAATACGGCTTCTAGCGATGCTTCAATCTGTGTTCTGGGTACATTAGCGGCGACAGCACGAAAACTGCTGTACACCATTTCATATGCCGTCAGCGTACTTGGCTGTGGTAATGTCTGGGGTAAATAAGCTAACTGTGAGCTGCGCTGCGGATCGCCGAGTAACGCCAGTGGTTGCTGATTAAGGCTCACTTTCCCCTGATGCGGAACCAAGCCGGTCATTGCCTTCAATAGTGTGGACTTCCCTGCGCCATTACGGCCGATAACACCAATCAGTTGTCCTGCCTTTACAGGACCAAAGTTAAGCTGGTTTAACACCTGATGTTTCCCATAACGCACACTCAGATTATCTACTTGCAGCGTACTCATAGCGTTCTGCCTCGTTTAATAATCAAGGCAATAAATAGAGGAATTCCCACTAACGCTGTAATAATTCCAACCGGAATTAATACACCTGGAATCAACATCTTGCTGGCGATAGAAGATAAGGACAGTAACAAAGCACCGGCTAAGGCACTCCCTGGTAAAAAGAAGCGATGATCTTCCCCAAGTAATAGCCGTGCAATATGTGGCGCAACCAAACCAATAAAGCCAATTTCACCCACAAATGCCAATGCTGCCGCCGTTAAGACACTGACGCGCATTAACACCATTAAGCGTAAGCGCGATACTTTGATCCCCATACTATGGGCCTGCTCTTCTCCGCTCAGCAACGCTGTCATAGCCCAGCTTTGGCGCATTGAAAAAGGCAATGCCAAAAGTAATACTGCAGCCACCAGCGTCACTTCCGCCATACCCGCTCTTGCCAGACTGCCCATAGTCCAAAACACTATTTGCTGAACCGCTTCAGCATCGGCAACAAACTGTAATAAGCCGACGATCGCATTAAGGCCAAATAACAAGGCAATACCAAACAAAACGACGGTATGCACTGCCGCGCCGAAATGACGTGATAAAAATAATATTAACAGTGCAGCTAATGCTGACATCACAAAAGCAGCAAGCGGTAAGATAATGGTTGACGGCAGTCCAAACAGGCTAAATTGAAACACAATGACCAGTGAAGCACCCAACGTTGCCGCCGCACCGATGCCTAAGGTAAAAGGACTTGCCAAAGGATTATTGAGCACGGTTTGCATTTCAGCACCTGCTAAACCCAAGCACGCGCCCACAACCACCGCTAGTAAAGCTTGTGGTAAACGAACATCCCATATGATGACGCGTACAGCCCCTTCTACAGCATCAGCCTGAAACAACCCATTGAGAACCTCTAACCATGATAACGCGGCGGGTCCACTGGCCACATCAAACACAAATGAGCCAGCAACGAGTAATACTAAAAATGATAGAAGAAGAAGCTTCCAACTAATCGAACGCTGATACTTTGTGGCGAGCGACGTACTTTCAGAATCATGCTGTGGTAAAACATCAGAAGCCATCTTAATTTGTCCCTACCCAATAGGTGCCGTTAAGCTCAATCGGCTGAAAGCGTCGATATATCTCTTCCAAAGTAGTGTCAGGATTCAGATCGTTGAACGCGTTTGGGTAGAGCCATTTGGCAAAAGCTTGTAACGCAGCAATATTTAATGGTGAGTTGTAAAAATGATGCCAGATCGCAAAGGCACGTTTCTGTTTTACAGCATCAAGCTGGGCCAGCCAGGGTGCAGATAAATTATGTTGAAAACTCTGTTGTGCTAACTCGTGTGACACACCTGCGCCAAGCGCGATAAATTGAGGGCTGTCAGTCAAAGTGTTAACTGACCCTATTGCTGTGGCGATATACACATCAGGCTGGTTAATTAATAAATATTCTCGATTAATAATGCCTGCCGTGCCCGGTACATATTCAGTAGCAATATTGTCTGCCGCCAGCCAATCAATAAAATGTCCCATCATACCGTTGACCATCGTCTCACAACAGGTCGAGCCTAAACCGACTCGACTATGCAAAAACACTTTTGTCCGCTTGCCGGCAGGAAGCGTTTGCAATCGTTGTTCAATCGCGTCCAGTTGTTGTTGATAGAACTTATTAAATGTCGAGGCTCGTTCCATTTGCCCTAAAACCTGCCCCAATATGGTGATACTGGTTGGTGTGTTTTTAATTGGCTCTTGGCGGAAATCAACGAAAACGACTGTCACACCGGCCTGTTTAAGCTGTTCAATCAAACGTGAATCTTTTGATGTCGGCCCATGCCCTTCCAGCCCAAACACAGCCACATCAGCATCAAGCGCAATAGCTTGTTCGACACTAAAGCTATCTCGCGCACTCCGCCCAATCAAAGGAATAGCATCAATATGAGGAAATTGTTGCTGGTATTGTTGATAACCGGCCGGATCAGCCAATTTAAAGTCAGGTAACATGCCCACGATCTGCCGCAACGGATCATCCGGTTGCAAAATACCTAAGGCAGGAATATAGCGGCTTTCTCCCAAAAGAATACGGTCAATTTTCTCGGGCAAATCGACCTGCCTTCCAGCCAGATCAGTAATAACTTGAGCTTGAGCGCATAAAGGAAGTAACAGATATGTCAGCGCTAAAATAATCGAAAAACGGCGAATAAATAACATCAGCATGGTAAACATTTTTTTGATACAAAAATGAGTCAGATACCGAAGTACCTGACTCAATAGATAACTCTAATCAGGGAAAATTAAAGCCCATTTAGAACTGCCAAGCTACGCTCAAGCGCACATCACGACCGGGTTCGTTCAAACCTTTCACACCCTCGTAACCAGCAATGTGCTCAAAATCACCGTTACTGGCATGATCTAAGTAATTTTTATCAAACACATTCCGCACTGTTAAGGTTATACGTACATCGTCTGTGGTCGATGGTAGCCACTGCGCATAGAAATCATGTACACCATAACCGGCTTTATCAATATCCCCTACCGATGTTTCGATATTATCTTCGCCTTTAACGAAACGGGCATTCCAACCAAAGGCCCATTGTTGATTAAGTTCATAATCAAATTGTGCGATCCAAGTATCACCAATTGTGTTGGCAATACCACCATGCTCGTAGGCGTTAGCATCTTCCCCATCAACTTCAGCATCGTTATGGTGAAAGCTCAGACTCGCCATCAGGTTATCCCAACGGTTACCGACTCTAAGAATGTAACCATCCGACTCTAAATCACCCACATTTTCATAAACTCGGGCTCCGAATAATGGGTCTCCAATCAAGTCATTGATATTAGATTGATACACTTTCGCTGAAGCAAATAAAGTCGGTGACTCATAAGCCACACCAAACTCGGTATTGTCAGCATCTTCAGGTTTAAGGTTAGGATCTTTGCTCCAACCATCCAGTTTGAAAGCATCTTGAGCTAATGGGCCTTTGAAGGCCTCAGCATATGATACAAACGCACTAAAGTAATCGGTAAAGTGGTAATTAATACCAATATTATGACTCACCTCAGTTTCATCGAAGTCGACATCATTATTATCTTCTAACTCATAATCGTCGTAACGTAGCCCCGCACTTAACAACAAGGCATCAGTCAATTGAATATCATCCTGAATGTATACCCCTTTCACTTTTGACTTCTCTTCAGCTGCCTCTTTATCCGTTGGGTCGCCGGCTGTTGTTTCATCATGACGGTAATCGAGACCATAAGTCACTTTATGCATACCGATATTGGATGTATTACGTAAATCAAAGCCTCGGCTTTCACCACTTCCGTAATACGGTCCAAAACGACCATCGTTGAACAAGTCAGAATCGGTATTAAATACTGTCAGGTTTAGATCTACATACTGATTTTCAACCGGGTTCAATTCATAATTTAACGTTACTGTTTCTCGCTCTGATTCCATTGGGAATAATTGATTAAACGAACTTACTATCCATTGAGGTCTAGCGGTTCTCTCCCCTTCATCTTTTCGCTTTTCATAACTCAAACGAATGGTCTGACTGTCTGTCAGGTGACCAACAACCTTCGCAAACAAATAATCCTGATCGAAACTGGTACCCGCTTGCTCATTACCGTCGCCATCTTCGTACTCATCAGGCTTGTTTTGAGTGTAGGAAACCATAGCACTCCAGTCATCTGTCAGACGACCAAACAAGCTAGTATTAGTTTTGAAGCTGTCAGTGTTGCTCGAGAAAGTGCCTTTAAGCAAACCACCAAACTGTTGGCCTGGTTTCAACATATCTTCAGGATCTTTAGTAACAAACTTAACTGAACCACCTAAAGCGCCTGGGCCAGATAAGGCATTACCAGCACCGGCATTAACTTCAACACGTTTTAGTAACTCAGGTTCAATGGTGATACGACCGTTGTGATGATATAGACGTGTTGCTTGTTGAGCACCATCTATAGTGATGTTCAGCAATTGATCTTCCACACCACGCACATACAGTTTTTGAGCAATATCAACACCGCCACCGATAGTGACTTCTGGAGATTGGCTGAACAAGTCTTCCAGGTCATTAGCTTGTAACTTTTCAATCTGCTCAGCGTTAACACTATTGGTTTCCGGTGTAATGGTATTACCCGATACTTCTAAGGTGTCCAGTTCTATTAACTCTGCGGCAACAACAGACTGCGTAGCCATTGCTGACAGTAATGCGACGGAAAGCACAGTAGGCCGACTAATTTGGTTAAGTTTCTTATTCACAACAACCTCGTAATAATAATCATTATCAAATACAACAAGGTCGCATTCTAATGAGCAATCGATTGAAATGAAAAGAAATTTACAACTGTTACATTTCTGTTATAAAAATGTGAATTAACACAAGGATAATGAGGCTACTGGTAAGGTAATTGTCATTCGTAAACCACCCGTGTTGAGGTTTGTAGCCTGTAACACACCACCGACAGCTTGAACCTGTCGCTTAGCAAGCGAAAGTCCCACGCCGAAACCTTGATATAAGGGCTGACTTGATCTCGCTATCCTGAAAAAAGGTTTGAAAATATCTTCCAGATGTTTGTCTGCTACACCTGAGCCTTGATCATCAATTTGAATCTGATAATGGGCATCTTCTTTAAATAAACAAATCGTTACTTGACCACCCTTAGGCGTATGGCTAAGTGCATTTCTGATGATGTTTTCTAGTGCATGCCCCAATGCCCTAATGCTGCAATGCCTTAGCTGAGAATGTTCTGGTAACTCAGTAACAAGCTGATGTTCTGGAAATTCAAACCGCGCATTATCAACGATACTGTCGATTAAATCACTGAGGTCCAGTTCCTCGCTTTGTAGATCAGGTTGCTCGTTTTCAATCCATGCTAGTGTCAGGGTATCTTCCACCAAGTCGCGCATTTGGTGACAGTCTTCGCGTATGCGCTGAATGGGTTGTTGATTCACCCCCGATTGCTCTGCCCAACTCAATGCCAACTCAATTCTGGTCAAAGGTGTACGTAGCTCATGCGACAAATCAGATGTTAGATGTCGCTGCGTCTGGATCAAGTTGCCAATACGCTGCGCCATTTTGTCAAAAGTCTCAGCGATCACAGCAATCTCATCTTGGCGATCGCCCAATTTATCGCGCAGATGAACGTCAAATTGACCATCACTCAGTTGATGCGTTGCTCGTTCAAGCTGACGCAATGGCGACATCACATGACGATAAATCACAAAGCTCAACAACGCCATCAATACCATCGGCAATGCAATTTGTAACAGCAGGCTAGCTTGAAACCAATATGTCCCTGGTCGCATACGTTGTGGCAAGGTGATCAGAAAATGCGTATTTCCATCAGCAAACGTCACATCCATAATCGGATTTTGTTTGAAATACAGGTGGATTTTCCATTCAATGTTTCTCCCTAGCCGAAAGCCATCCTTAAATTGCTTAGATAAAAAGCTACCTGCCAGCGGTTGAATATCTGACTTTGCCAGAGCAACCCAGGTCTGTTCTTGTTCCTGTACTTGTAGCAACCATGTGTTTAATGCGGCCATATCACCGCGTTGATAGAGAGTCTCAGCCTGTCGGGCATAATCCAACAGCTCTTGCTGATAAGTTTCATCAATAAAACTCATATGTTGTTCGGTTTGCATCATTAACCAATGAATTAACCAGAACAGCAAAACGGTGCCAGCGACAATAATGACACTCAGCTTCCACAGCAAACGGCGCCTCATAACAGAATATAACCGGTCCCATGTACCGTTTGTAGTCTATCAGCCGGCATACCAGCTGCGACCAGTTTGCGTCTCACCCGGCTCATATGCATATCCAGACTTCGATCATATCGACTAAAGTCTCTTTCCAGCACAAGACGGTAGAGCTGAGGTTTACTCAATGTCTGACTTGGATGCTGCATCAGAATCCACAATAACTTGAACTGCAGGGGAGTAAAGGTTATTTTTTTTCCGTCGAAATACACTTCTTGTGTGGTTTTATCCAGTTGCAAGCCTGAGCGGTTCATATGAGACACGCTAACCTCAGGCTTGGTCTGTCTCAATGACCGTCTTAAAATAGCCTCTATTCGAAGCAATAATTCCGTTAAGTTGAACGGTTTCGATAAATAATCATCCGCGCCATTGCGTAAGCCAATAATGCGCTCTTCTTCTGCACCATGGGCAGTGAGCATAATGACGGGCGTCTCCCTACTCTGTCGGAGTACTTTCAGCACGTTGTAGCCATCTATTCCCGGTAAGGCGACATCAAGCAAAATAAGGTCAAACTGGTCACTCACCGCGGTTAACAGACCGGCATCCCCATCATAGGATTGCGTTACTTCAAAGCCCGCCCCATCCAATAACACTCTGAGCTGTTTGTTCAGTATTTTGTCATCTTCAATTATCAGAATTCGCGCTTTTACGTTGTCTACTTGAGTCATTTTTTCAGCTATCACATTAATCTAAATGCTAATCATTTTCATTAATGATATGTGCAAACTAAAAAAAAATAAATGCCTAAGTAAAAAAAAAGCAGCTGTTGCGATGCAATCAGCTGCTTTTTTCATGATACGAGATACTTATTACATGTAATTATTTGGCTATTTTTAGCGCCAAGAATTGAGACTCGCCATTTCGTTGAATTAATATAGGAATCGGTTTACCAGCGGGTAGCTCTTTCGCTACCTCAACGAATTGATGGGCATCATTAAGTTCAACATTGTTAAGACTTAGAATGACATCACCAGGCCGAACGCCTGCATTGATCGCCGGGCCTTTTTCCACTTTTGTGACAATCACGCCGCCGGTTTCCAGTCCTAATTTATCACGCTGAGCAGGCTTAATATCTGCCACCTCAACGCTTAAGCGAGAATCTACAAAGCGACCTTGTTTGCCACTATTGCTTGCCAGTTCTTCTTCCTCAGGTAGCTCTTCGATGCTGACTTGAAGTGTTTGACGTTTATTATCACGCATGATTCTGACATCGACCTCTTTACCCACCATGGTGCGACCAACGATTGGCGGTAGATCTGATGATGCCTCAACGTCCTTGCCATCAAACTCAAGAATGACATCACCTGCTTTAAAGCCAGCCGCCGCCGCAGGGCTGTCAGCCACTACACGTGAAACCAGAGCGCCACGGGGTTTGTTCAGACCAAACGATTCAGCCAGTTCCCGAGTCACGTCTTGGATAACGACACCTAACCAACCTCGACTGACGTAGCCTTGGTCTTTAATTTGGGCAACCACATTCATCACGGTATCAATAGGAATCGCAAATGAAACGCCCATAAACCCACCAGTGCGGCTGTATATCTGGGAGTTAATGCCTATCACTTCCCCCTTCAAATTGAATAGCGGACCGCCGGAATTACCCGGATTAATCGCGACATCTGTCTGGATAAAGGGTACATAGCTATCACTTGGCAAACTACGGCCTAGCGCGCTGACAATGCCCGCAGTAGCTGAGTAATCAAAGCCAAAAGGCGAGCCAATGGCTAATACCCACTCCCCTACTTTGAGCTTATTCGAGTCACCCAGTTTTACAGACTTCAACCCCGTGGCATCCACTTTGATTAATGCCACGTCGCTGCGTTCATCACTGCCTAAAAGCTCCGCTTCCATTTCGGTGCGGTCACTAAAACGTACGATGATTTCTTCTGCATCTCTGATTACGTGATGATTAGTCAATATATAACCATCATCAGAAAGAACAAAACCTGAACCTAAAGACTCACTCTCACGTGGTGAAGGCGGCATACCATTTGGACCTTCAAAGAATTTTTTGAAGAAATCGTCAATACCTGAGCCTTCTGGTATTTCAAGGCCTGGTGGCAGCATCGATGTGGGAGTTTGTTCACTTTTGTTACGGGTACTGATGTTGACGACGGCATCACCATTGTCTGCAACCAGATCCGTAAAGTCAGGCAAGTTACGAGCTTGCAGGTTGAAGCTCAACATTACCCAAGCGAGCAGCATCATAAACGCTGACCAGGTTTTGTATTGTCTCATTTGAAATCCTCTATTGTTTTTACTTGCACACCGGTATTTTTGTTTTTGAGTCGTGATTTGACGAAATAAAAGCCGGCTACTAGTCCTGATAGACCCGCTATGATTTCAACCAGTTCCCCACTATTTGCAATACGTGCCAGTGCCGCAGTTACAAACATTAGCAGTAATGGTAGTAAATACATCATGACGGCCCCCGACAACAGAGCCTGCTCTGGAATCGTCACCATCACCTGTTGGCCTACTCGAAGATCTTGACTGGTTTTAACAGCAATACGTGAAAATCGTTGGCCAACATGTTTTGCCAGTAAACCGGTGCCACAGCCTTTTCTCGCCTGACATTGACCGCAGGTAGATTGGCGTTCAGCTTCCACCCAAACCTGATGGATATCACGACTAATAACTGTTGCTTTCTGTTCGATCATTATTGTGCTGCTATGTGAGTAATGGCATTACCAATTTTTTCAACTGTTACAGCCGGAACTTCCCCAACAACAGTTACAAAATGAGCGTGCATGATAGTACCGTAAGCATTGATTGCACCAACGTGCGAACCACCATTGAGATGGTCATGTCGAGCGCGAATTTTTTCGATAAAAATAGACACCGAACTTAATCCATCACTGTAAACGCGCTGCTCAACAGCAGCGCCGTTGCTCGCACGAAGACGTGTTTGCTGTGCCACCAGCGCAAACCCTTCAGGCAACCACTGCATGCGCCATTGCGACACATTATTGGTCATTTTAGCCATATCCATTGGCGTTTCTGGCTCAGAACGATGCCAAGTCATCTCTTCGCCATTCATTTGCGGTTTCAGTTTATGTTCAGGGATATGAACACTTGTTGATACTGATGAAAAAGCAAAGGTCTCAAGTACTTCACCCTGGTCATTTCTTAACTCAGACTTGAGTAGCAAGCCTGTTTCACTATCCACCCAAAGACGATAGCCATAGCGATAGTTATCAAGCGGCTTGATAATCAGTTCATGTGCTTGTCTACCAGCGACGCGATCGGTGTCGCCCAAACCTACCTCATAATAGGGTGTCGCTGAGCTCAGACGTCTAGGTAAATCACTTGGAAATCCTCTTCCCAATGGTCGCCGGCTCACATTAACCTGTTTACCTTCTGGGTTGATACAGGTCACCATATCGTTGCTTCTAATAACTTCTCGGGCAGCGCCATTTAAGGATATTAAGCGTTCCACTTCACCTCTGGCATCGGCTCGGTGAAAAATACGGATGGATTGTAGAGTTTTACCTGACTGATAAGCAAAGACACCCTCATAGGTCAGGTTTTTTGCTGCTTCTGTCATGCGCTCCAGCATCTGGACAGCTTCTTTGTCATTCGCTTGGATGCTAGCAGACCAAGCAACACTCATGACCAGAAACAGATGTAGCAAAAACCGCATCAATGTTTACTCCTCGCCATATGACACGACACGCGCATAAGAAAACAGTCCTGATGCACCGGCGTATTCATTGTGATCCACGAGATAATTATTCAATCTGTCTTCCACCTCTTGCTCACCGACGGTCCAGCGATTAGTCGCAGAGTGCGTTAAACCCTGTTGTTGCACACTATCAATTTCAGCTAATTGTGGTGACAAACTTGTTTGCGGTTGGTTCATAACACCGACAACCGCTAAGGCACCAATTGATGCTGCTGCGGCAAGTCCTGCAGTTTGTTTCCAGAACCAGTTTGGCAAGGCAAACACCTTGGCTTTTGGCATATCGGTTGCTTCGACAGAGTGAGCTTTTTCATCCGTTAACGCGGCACTGATACGTTGAGTTAAATCAACCGGTGTTGAATAACTCTTATAGCCATGAATCACGTCACTCGATAACTGGTATCGCATAAATTCAGTTTTGGCGTCTTTGTCTGTCTCCATCAGCGCCAGTAGTTCATCAATTTCCTGCTTATTTAATTCGCCATCGACGAATGCAGATAATAGTTCTCGTTGTTTGGCAGTCATCATTGTTCCTCTCCACCCATTACTGCTTTGACCTGTTTGTCTATTGCCTCTCTGGCGCGAAAAATTCGAGAGCGCACTGTACCAATTGGACAATCCATTGCCTGTGCAATTTCCTCATAGCTCAGACCTTCAAACTCCCGCAGTTTGATAGCCGTTGCTGTATCTTCTGGCAAATCTTGAATAGCCAGATGTATCGCCTGTTTTAGCTCATCACTCATGAGACTACTTTCAGGCGTTTCAAATTCCTTCAATTCCGGCGCGTCGTAGTAAATCGTTGCATCCATCGCATCCACATCTGACACTGGCGGCCTGCGTGATGCGGCAGTGAGATAGTTTTTGGATGTATTGATGGCAATACGGTACAACCACGTGTAGAACGCACTGTCACCACGAAACCCCGGCAACGCGCGGTAGGCTTTGATAAATGCTTCTTGAGCGACATCCATAGCTTCGACCGGATCATGCACAAAGCCGGTTATCACATGAATAATCCGCTGCTGATACTTCATAATCAACAGGTCAAACGCCTTTTTATCACCTGCCTGTACGCGTCGTACTAGCTCTTGATCCACATTCATCCTTTTGTCCAGCTTTGATCGACACGCCAGAGCTTGTTTTTATTTACTGCTTGATTGACCATGTCGATTTAACTTTGTTCCACATTCAGTGCAAAATAATCCCACATTCATTGTACCCTTATACGCGCTTATGACGACAACGCATCATTTTGACATATTAATCATCGGGAGTGGCACCGCCGGACTCACTCTGGCATTGCATATGGCCGATACAGCAAAAGTAGCTGTGATCTCCAAAGATCAGCTCGATGAAGGTGCCTCTCTCTATGCACAAGGTGGTATCTCCGTCGTACTCGATAAAACCGATTCTATTCAGTCACATATCGATGACACGCTCGTGGCCGGCGCGGGTTTGTGTGATGAAAATGCGGTGCGTTATACCGTGGAACATGCTCGTGAAAATATCGAATGGCTCATTCAACAAGGCGTGTCCTTCACCCGTGATGGTGTTACCGCTGAAACATATCATTTGACTCAAGAAGGTGGTCATAGCCATCGCCGCATTATCCACTCTGCTGATGCGACGGGGCGTGAAGTTGAAACGACTTTATTGGGTAAGGCCAAAACACACCCCAATATCAGCTTATTTCCTTTTCATATTGGCATTGACCTCATTACCAGCAATAAACAACTTGATGAACAACCTAACCGTGCGCTGGGTTGTTATGTTCTTGATATTGAGAAGGACGAAACAAACACATTTCTCGCCCCTGTGACTGTATTGGCTACAGGTGGTGCAGGTAAAGTATATCTCTACACCAGCAACCCAGACGTCTCAACCGGTGATGGTATTGCAATGGGTTGGCGAGCAGGTTGTCGTATCGCGAATATGGAATTTATCCAGTTTCATCCCACCTGCTTATTTCACCCCAAAGCAAAATCATTCCTGATGAGTGAAGCCTTACGCGGTGAAGGAGCAACATTACAACTGGCCAATGGAGAGCGTTTCATGGAACGCTTTCACCCACAAGGCGAACTGGCACCAAGAGATGTAGTGGCTCGTGCCATTGACTATGAAATGAAGCGTTTAGGCCATGACTGTGTATATCTGGATATTTCCCACAAGCCGGCGGCATTTATCAAGAGTCATTTCCCAACCATATACAAACGTTGCATGCAGTTGGGCATCGATATGACTCAAGAAGCAGTACCTGTTGTACCCGCTGCGCATTACACCTGTGGCGGCATCATGACCGATTTGCATGGCAGAACTGATATCCCCGGTTTATATGCGATCGGGGAAACAGCCAATACCGGACTGCATGGCGCTAACCGCATGGCTAGTAATTCCTTACTGGAATGTTTGGTTTTTGCCCGTGCTGCTGCAGACGACATCAAACAGCAGACTTTACGCACGCCACCGCAGGTGCCCGCCTGGGATGATAGTCAGGTTTATCCTGCCAAAGAAGCAATAGCCATCAGCCATAACTGGGACGAGCTTCGCCGATTTATGTGGGATTATGTTGGTATCGTTCGCTCTACGAGCAGACTCCATAAGGCCAAACAGCGGTTGGCTCTGCTGCAAAATGAAATTCGTGACTACTATAGTCAACATCACATTAGTGCTGATCTGCTGGAGCTACGCAATCTGGCGGATGTGGCTGAACTCATTATTGACTCTGCATTGATGCGAAAAGAAAGCCGCGGCCTGCACTACACATTGGACTACCCCGACTCACAAGCGACAACAAAAGCAGTCGATACCATTATCAATCCCAGGAGTCAGGATCACGCAGCCTGACTCGTAAGTGGCGCCATGCTTTATCATCAACGGCATCTTTCGGAATAAAAACTGGTTTCGATAAAAGATGCTTGCCTGAACGTAAATACATAATCAAAGCCACGTTAAAAATAACACTGCCTTTTAGACTATATGGTCCTTTCAGTGAGTTATCTGAGAAACTGAGAAAGCACTGATTCTGCTTATCCAGGCGCAATTGAGTCAGTCTTTTATGTCTCATGACACCCAGATAACGACGACAATAAACAAACAGACTCAAGCAAATCAGCATCGATAATAGACTGCTGAAAATCACATCAATCTCAATCAGCCATAGCGTAAAAATCGCTACGATATGTATGCCGAATAAGTAAACCACTACTCCTCTCGACGTTTTAATCAGCACCGTCATCCATGAAAACCCTCTTTTTTCGTCCCTGTTTTCCATCGCTATGAACAGTTAGAATACTGCTACCAATGAATGAGGACAGATGGATTAAGTAAGACGGGATATAACGGGATTTAATGGTTTTAAATGGGAAGAAGCTTTTAATAATGAGGGTTTGAGTAACATTTAAAGCTTATTTAATAATTAATTATGGATCGCGATCATTTTAAATATAGTAAACATTTAGACACATGAATTGCGATCAAGCTCATTAGTGACGACGACCACTCCAAACAACTCGCCCAATAATCGAAAGCTCGTTCTGCAAATCAAAATCCAGTGATATCTCAAAAGGCTCATAAGCTGGATTATCACTGGTAACCTTTAACCGCTGACTTGGTAGGCGCTGTAGCCGTTTAACTAGTAATGACTCACCCATTCTGATTACATAGATGCCGTCACGTTTAGCAACGTTGTCAGTGTGATCAACGAGTATAACGTCGCCTGGACGCAATGCAGGCTCCATGCTCTCACCTTCTACATAAATCAGATATAAATTAGCTGGGCTGCTGTGTAGCTCGTTATATATCCATTCTTTTTTGAATATAAGTGCATCAGTTTCCTCTTCCTCGTGAATGACATAACCGTTGCCAGCTGATGCTTTTACATCAAACAGTGGGATGTGGGCGAATGTTTCCATAATGCTACCAGTTCCTGCTGAATAGTCTTTGATGCTCGATCCCACTTCTTCGTTGGAAGTGGGATCGACTTGCCCCACTTTAGATTTTCGATCCCGCTTTTCATAAGTTTCTGATTCGTTTGAATTTCTATGTGTTGATGATGAATTATCATCAACATCTAAGTGGGATCGAGTTGGAAAGGTTTCGTTCCCCGTCAGCACGTAATACGAATTAAACCCAAGCCCTAATATTTTTTCTAAATAAATAGCATCAGGGCTACGTTCACCTTTTTCATATTTGGCTTGTGACTGCCTTGTGATTCCAACAAAGTCAGCAACATCCTGCTGGGTTAAGCGTAGACGCTTACGCTCCTCTAGTATTCTGCCGCCAATGTAAACTAATGATTCCATTACAAGCCCTTGACAATGTTATTTTATGTGTACATAATTTTTGCAGGTGTTATGTTTTGTTTGCATTTATGTAAACGCTTATATATTTAATTACGGATTGTAACAATGAACTACAAGCAAATACATCAAGCATTGAAAGCCAAAGGTCTTTCTTGGTTAGTCGCTGGTGAAGTAATTGGTTGCACTCATCAGCATGTAATGAATGTTTGTGCAAGACGAGCGGAAAGTTTAAGAGTTGCACGATCAATATCCGTGCTAATCGAGAAAGATATTGCAGCAGTTTTTCCGGATATTCCCCGCTATCAGTCTGATGTAAAAACTGATCGCCAAGCCAAAATTGATCAAGCAAAAGCGCGTCTGGCAGAAGCCGGTCTTGCTGAGAGCGCCTAATCATGGTTGATAACTATCCGCATCAAGAGCACTTACATCCGCAAAAAGCACGCGCCCACAAAGCAGTTCAAACCAACGGCGATTCCAGTTCGGCGGCACAAGGTAAGTATCGGCTGGATGAGTGCGCTTCAACGTCGCAATCAAACTTTTTAGTTGATAAAGACGGAATGCCAGTTTCTCCTGGGTTTGGTGATCCAGATCGCCAATCTGCTTACAAAGCGTCGCGGATGAAGGCGGCAATACGTTTTCAACAACTTGCCAAGCAACAGTCTCAGCGAGTTGTGGAAGTTCCTCTGAATTGTCCGGTTCACGTATGTCCGATTTGTCAACTTTCAATGCTTTTAAAAAAGCTGATAGCTCGGATAAAAGCATGGTCGATGAAATGATGATGAATCCATCATTCTGCCCGTGTAAATACGCGGCACTGACGGGTGCTGGTCTGGTTGTTTTCACTTTGTTATCTCCTGTTTGGTTAAAACGCAGAACCAGCCTATCCCGTGCAGTACTGCCGCAACAATCAATAAATTTGGAAGTGGTGTTGTGATGAGAATTCCAAAAAGTAAGGTGGCTTGGAAACGCATCCAGCCGAACAATATAAAAGACGCGCTGCGGCTTAATAAAGAGTACGCCAGACAGTTCAAAAGGCTAACTGTTCCAGCTATCGCTGAACTGATGGCTGTCAGTGAAGACCGCTTATACAAATGGCTCTCTACTGGTGATATGCCAGTCAGTTTTATCCCGGCATATGAGCATATCTGTGAGATGGATTATGTCACCCAATATCTGGGTTACCGAAGTAACAAGCTGATGATTCAAATCCCCACAGGGAAAAAAGTGGATGAACTAGGTTTAGCCGAACTACAGCAGCTTTCTGCAGATGCAATGAGTTTGCTAATCAAGTTTTATCGTGAGGGTGAGTCGGTAGATATCCTTACTTCAGCGCTCACTCGACTGTTAGCTGGCGTGGCATACCACAGAGAAAATGTTATCTCTCAGAGTCAGCCAGGTCTAGATTTTGAGGGCGGTGAAGATGACTGAACAAAACAGGGAATGGTTCACAGCAACTGAATTAGCAAACAAACCAGGTCTTCCAAAGTACAAGCGTGGCGTTAATCAGCAGGCCTCAAAACAAGGCTGGAATACAAGGCAAGTAAAAGTAAGAGGTGGATCAGCAAATGAATACCACCTTTCCAGCCTGCCAGTAGAAACTCAGGCCGCGTTGATAAAACAACACCTGCCGACCCCAGTTAAGAGCAGCTCGGAAAGCACTGAATTTAGCTACGATCCTCAAGCATTATGGCAGCACTATGACAACAAGCCACAAAAACAAAAGGACGCAGCTCAGAACAAACTCAACCTGCTTTTGCAGGTCATGGCTCTGACAGAAAACGGTGGCGCCACACTTAAGAATGCCTTCTTACTGGTGGCTGATCAAAACGACATTAGTGAACGCACCATGCAAGGCTGGTATCACGGTACCAAGAGCAAGAAAGGGGTGAAATTCTATGCTCGTCAAGACTGGTTAGCCGCGCTGGTACCCGGCTTTGTTGGCCGAACGGTCACAGCAGATATGGATACTGAGGCTTGGGAATTTTACAAAGCCGATTACCTTCGCCTGGAGCAGCCAGAGTTCGAAGCCTGTTACTACCGACTACAACGTACTGCAGCCGAACAAGGCTGGAAAATCCCCAGCAAAAAAACACTGGAACGTCGCATCAAAGCCATACCGCTGGCAACCCGCGTTTATCTACGTGAAGGTGAAGCCGGTTTGATCAAACTGTTTCCTGCCCAACAGCGAACAGTCCAAGAGCTACATGCGCTTGAGTGGATCAATGGTGATGGCTACCAACACAACGTGTTTGTTCTATTGCCAAATGGCGATGTAACGCGCATGAAAACGTGGTTCTGGCAGGACGTCTACAGCCGCAAAATACTGGCTTACCGCGTCGATGAATCAGAAAACACCGACTCAATCCGAGCCAGTTTTGGCGATGTTGTGGATCAGTTCGGCATACCCGAACACGTCACTATTGATAACACCCGCGCTGCAGCCAATAAATGGATGACCGGTGGCGTTAAAAACCGCTATCGCTTCACCGTAAAAGAAGATGATCCACTCGGCCTATTCCCTACGCTCGGTATCAAAGTGCACTGGACATCAGTGATTGGCGGCAAAGGACACGGTCAGGCTAAACCTGTCGAACGTGCCTTTGGTGTTGGTGGTCTTGGTGAATATCTGGACAAGCATCCTAAGTTTGAAGGTGCCTATACCGGCCCAAACCCAATGGCCAAGCCAGAAAACTACGCCAAAAAAGCGGTACCCATTGAAACGTTCCTAGCAGTACTGGAACAAGAAATCATTGCTTGGAATGCCAAACCGGCTCGACGCACTGAAATCTGCAACGGCACAAAAAGTTTTGATCAAGCTTTCACCGAAAGCTATCAAACCGCCGTTATCAAAACAGCTAACCAAGAACAACGTCGCATGTGGCTGCTGATGGCTGAAGCCATCAAAGTGCAGAAAGATGGATCATTTAATCTTGATGCCGGATCAGCCACAGGACAAGGCAAAAACCGCTACCACGCGCCAGCGTTGCTCGACTTTGCAGGCCAGAAGATTACCGTTCGTTTTGACCCTCAAGCGCTGCATGAAATCGTCTATGCCTACACCTTAGATAATCGCTATATCGGTGAGGCGCAATGTATTGAAGCTACTGGGTTTGGTGATACTGAAGCGGCTCGAAGCTTCAACAAGCATCGCACTCGCTTTATCAAGGCCACCAAGCTGGCAGCGAAAGCCGAAGTCGCGATGGATGCAATGGAAGTGGCAAGTCGCCTGCCTTTGCAGCCACAGCCTGAAGTCGCCAACCCGAAAGTGGTCAGACCACTTCGCCCAGCGCCAGAACTAGGCCGACACATACCGCAGCCACAACTAACTGACGAACAAAAACAGGATCTGGCTACATTCCAAGCCGAGTTCCAACAGCCACAAGAGCCTGCAGCACAAATCATAAGAAATGATGACCCCAGAGCGCGCTACAAGCGTTGGGTCAATTTAGACCGTCGGTTGCGAGAAGGGAGTCAACTCTCAGCAGCTGATCAGAAATTCTGGGCGATGTACCAGAAAGGCGATGAGTTCCGCTTTATGAGCGAGTTCAGCGCTGACTTTGAGAGCTTCGACGAAACTGTCGAGGCATAAAAAAACAAACCCGCTGGCAGGCGGGTAAGTAAAACGTGATGAGGTAAATAATGACAACAAATCAAAACGTGGTCAACTTGGGAGACAGAGTCGAAGCCTCTGTCACCACGGCACCACTGAAAAACGTCATGCTCTGTACACGATTGCTGGAACAAGCGATGAATCGCCCAGCACATCTACCAGGTATGGTCACTTTCTTTGGCCCGAGTGGCTGGGGTAAATCGTTTGCTGCAGCTTATGCAGCGAATAAATACCGCGCTTACTACGTTGAATGCAAAAGCACCTGGACAAAAAAAGCGCTGCTCCTTTCCATTCTCAAAGAAATGGGCATCCAGCCAGATAAGACCAACTATGACATGGTCGAGCAAATCAGTCAGCAGCTGGCGCTGAGTGGTCTGCCGCTCATCATCGATGAGATGGATCACATCGTCGAAAAGAAAGCCGTCGAAGTAGTGCGTGACATTTATGAAGGATCAAACGCTGCCATCCTGCTGATCGGTGAAGAGAAGCTCCCGACCAAGCTGCTCAAGTGGGAACGGTTCCACAATCGAATGCTGGCTTGGCAAGGCGCTCAACCTGCCGATCTGGAAGACACACGACAACTGTCCCAACTTTACTGCCCGGACATCACCATTGCTGATGACCTGCTCGAACGCATCCAGCGTGAAAGCATGGGCGTCGCCCGTCGAATCTGCGTCAATCTCAACCAAGTTCAGCAAGCCGCCTACTCAGCTGGTACCGACCAAATCGACGTCAAACTCTGGGGTAACCGTCCCCTCTATACCGGCGACGCACCCAGGAGGAAGGTTAAATGACACAGCCTGTTCATATCACAAGAGCAAACGGCAAGCTGTCAGGTAGAGATGCCTGCTGGCAAGCCATACGTGAATTGAAAGTGTTTTCTTTACTTGACCTGGAAGCACACACCAGTGATCACAAACAGCTGAATGAAGTGAATCGCCGAACAGCCAGAACCTACGTGATAGGGCTGGAAGGTGCTGGCTATCTGGAACGCACCACCAAGCGCATGGGCGGTGCCATTGTCTGGAGGCTGACTCGTGATGTCGGTGTGAATGCACCTCGCGTCAACCGCAAAGGTGACCACGTCACTGGTGGCGAGAGCCGTGAACAGATGTGGCGAACCATGCGAATTCTGAGTGATTTCAGTTGGCGTGATTTGGTGGCATCAGCCTCTACGGAAGAAACACCTATCGAACCGAACACTGCCAAGGATTACATCACCTTTCTGGCTAAGGCGAATTATCTCAAAGAGATAATCCCAGCCAACCATGGTGGTGGTCTGGCGCGATACAAACTATTACCCGCGATGAATACCGGTCCAAAGCCGCCGATGATTCAACGCATTAAACAAGTCTTTGATCCCAATTTAAACAAGGTCGTATGGCCAAAGGATGGTGAGTAATGGATGAAGCGACAGTAGACGTAATTCAACAATTAATGGCATGGCACCAGAAACGAGTTGATGAATTGCAGCTGATAGTGGATCAAAAAGGTGCCTCTATCAAAATCGGTGAAGAGATTGAAATAACCGATCCGGAGGTGCTCAAAGGCGTTCATTTAGGCGTGAAGATTAGTTTGTCACTGCTTGGCAAGTTACCCATTTCATTAAAGGAAGGTGAGTAATGCTGATTTTAACAAGACGTGTGGGCGAAGCCCTGATTATCGGTGATGACGTTGTCGTGAATGTGCTTGGTACCAAAGGTAATCAAGTCCGGATCGGGGTTGAAGCCCCAAAAGATGTCTCTGTTCATCGTGAAGAAATTTATAACCGCATTCAGAAAGAAAAGGATGACAACAAATGAGCGACTGGAAACAAGTACTCAAAACCGAATGTGAGAAAACATCACAAGCCAAGGTGGCCGCTGTTCTCAGACAGAATGATGGCTTTCCTTCACCAACCGTGATTAACCAGGTCATCAAGAGTAAATACCCCGGCAGAACTGACCGACTGCAAGCACTCATTGAAGGCAAGTTTATGTCCGGCAGTGTGCAATGCCCGGTGGTTGGTGCTATCCCCAGCGACCAATGCATTGAATACCAAAGCCGCCCGTATGCAGCAACAAACCCGACACGCATTCAACTTTATAGAGCCTGCCGTGGCGGCTGTGAACACAGCAAAATTGGAGCCTAATCATGAACAAGAATTTGGGTAACGACATCATCAGCAAAAAAGTAGAAGACGTTCGCCACTGCTTAGCAGAACTAGCACGACGTGGCCTCACCATTACCGATATCAACATCGGTGAAGCCAGAAAGCCGACCATCACCATCGTCGGCTACAACGACAGTCCAGGTGGACTTAAGGGCGGCACAAAAACCCGCATTAAAACCGGCCTACGTCGTCTCGAAACCTACGCCACAGAAGTCAGCGGCTGCCAGGTGCAGTGGAAAGTTGTGGCTTAAACAGGAGTAACCCATGAATACAGCTATCAATACAGAGCAACACAAGGTGAACGCACAAGGTCACCTTGTACCCATTAGCAAAATCAAACAAATCGATCTGGATCGTGATGATCTTATCGAAGAACTGTTTGGTAAGGCCGAGTTGCTGCGAGAGCAGATGGTCGCCTTCAAAGCTCAGGCGATGAATGACGTTTATGCCTTCGTCGAGCTTGTTGCAGAAAAATACGATGCCAAGCTCGGTGGCAAAAAAGGCAATATCAGCCTCACCAGCTATGACGGTAAACGCCAGATTCGCATTCAAATGGCCGAGCTGTTGCACTTCGATGAGCGTGCTGAAGCAGCTAAATCCCTGATTGATGAATGCATTCAAGAATGGTCAGAAGGCAGCAACGACAATATCAAAGCCCTGGTCGATCACGCCTTCAAAACCAACACTGAAGGCCAGCTTAGTGCTGCCCGAATCCTCGGACTGCTGCGGCTGGAGATTGACGATCACAAATGGAAGCAAGCCATGGAGGCGCTGAAAGATTCGATGCAAATCACTGGCTCCAGCGCCTATGTGCGTTTCTATTACCGCCCGACCACCGAGAGCAAGTTTCAGAATCTGGCTCTCGATATGGCTGCTCTGTGAGGTCTTCTATGGAAATGATTGTATTCGAAGACAGGGGCCAGGACTTTCTGGAGTGGGACATCGATGAAGATGGCGTCGTTGTTGATTCAAGACCATTTCAGGCTGGTATCTGGAGTGGCACGTTTGTATCAGACATAAAAGTTGGTGAGCGACCAACCGTCACCAGTCCCCGTGATGGGGTTCAACGACAGTTGAAGTATCGCGTCATCGATATTCAGCCTAAATCCGCTTAACCAACGGCGCGTCAGCAGACAGGTGGTGCCAGCAAAAAACTAACAGACTGCAGCTGAGACGGTGGGTTTTATAACCTTTCTCCCCGCCGGGCAACGCCGACTGATCCACGAGACGGATTACTTAGCCCCTTCGTTGGGGTTAAGGCAGTGAAAAATCCGGGAGATGATATGGATGAATTAAGGAACCCAATCTGTTTTGCACGTTGCATCTGGCGGTCGCTTAGTCGTGGTCGGTATATATCTGGTCACAAGTACAAAACAGCAAAAGAGGTTACACCGGAAAACATTCATATCCTCCGCTGTAAACATTGTGGCCATAACTCCATTGCATGGAGCTGGGGATCGTTAGAGGAATCCAAATAATGAACATGAAAGAAGCAAGCGAGATGCGACCAGACATACTCACTATCAGTGGTGAATACTTTAACTTTATGTGTCCTGAAGAGTCTGAGTTCGACATTTACGTTGCCGCTCATGGCCTATCAAACATTTGCCGCTTCGCTGGCCACACTAATAAGTTCTACAGCGTAGCCCAACATTCGGTTTATGTGTCTGAAATTGTACCGCCTGAAATGGCTTTGCACGGACTGCTGCATGATGCCGCAGAGGCGTTTGTTGGTGATGTGGCCAGACCACTGAAAAACCTCTTGCCCGATTATCGTGAAATAGAGAAGCGTGTTGAAAAAGCCGTGTTAGGCCGTTTTGGGTTAGACGCTGAGATGCCTGCAGAAGTGAAGCACGCAGACTTGGTCTTGTTAGCCACAGAGCAGCGTGACTTGATGGCACCACACGATGATGAATGGCCGTTAATTAAAGATATTGAGCCATTAAAAAAAGCCATTGAACCAGTGTCTCCCAGCACAGCGTTTTTAATGTTTGTTGGCCGTTATCTACAAATCGTGGGGCAGCTATGAGTTCAAGACAAAAGCTAATCCAGCTTGTTCATATCGGCGCTAGCCGCTTGTTTAAGGACGAAGAAGCTCGTCGCACATGGCAAGGAGACCATACCGGTGAACGTTCGTGCAGCAAGATGACGGACAAAGAATTGAAACATTTAGTCAATTTGCTACGTGATGCCAAAGCGATTAAACCACCTAAACGCGCAGGCAGAAAGCCATTCAATCGCAGCCCGTATATGGCAAAAATTGAAGCCTTACTGACCGATATGCAACTCAGTTGGGAATACGCTGAAACCATAGCCTGGCACGTCACCGGTGGTAAAGGCCATGCAACAACAGGCCGTCCTGGTATTGAACGTCTGGAGTGGGTGCACAAGCGTCAGCAGTTTGAAGCGATCATTGCCGCGTTATATCAGGAACAGAAAAAACGCAGCCTGCTGCAAACCGTTGAGTACCTACTGGATGCCATGAACCTGAGCGAAAGCTATGTCGAGAAGCTGGTAGCAGGCCGTGCGAATGCCAGCAAGTGGCGTCGTAATGTGCCGCTACTCAATGCCATCGTCGATCACCTTAATGACAAAGTCGCGTTTGAACGTGCCACTCAAGTAGCGCTGCCATAAGCAAGGTACCGAGCCAGTGAATTTACCTGATTATTTACCACCTGTAGCCAGAGAGATAGCCGATGTGATCGGTCTTGATGGACTGTTGCGTCTGGTGAAACAGTTCGGTGGTGTCACTATTCGAGTGCCGGGGCAAGGTGACCTAAAGCAAGTGCTTAGTCCAGATCAATACAAACAGTTCGTGCATACCTTCCGTAATGAGAAAATCGCCATCCCCAAGCTTCAAGCAAGGCTATACCAAGTGGATCTGGCAGAGACAAGCCGTCTGCTTGATCAAGGCTTTACCAAAGCAGAAGTCGCCCGGACACAAAAAATTACTGAACGCGCTGTCTACAAACGCCAGGCTAAACAGCGTCAACTTGAAAATGACAAACAACAGGATCTCTTTTAATGTTCGATTTTATCAATCCACTCACAACTGATGACTTCAACGATAGTGTTGAGTTTTTATACCCTAATTTTTTGCCTAAAAAACAAATCACTATGATCTATGCCGATGGCGGCATGGGTAAAAGCTGGTTGCTTTTCGGGCTGGCAAAATATGCCACTGAACACAACAGTGGTAGTGAGCAAGGCGCGATGAATGTGCTGTACATCGATGTCGATAACCCCATCAGTGTGCTGAAAGAGCGTGGCATCGAACATAAACTGATCGAAGCCTGCCCGAATCTAACCTACTCGCACCGCAGTAAGTTCAATGGTGAGCCACTCGAACTGCTGGATGAGCTTGAAAACAGAGCCTATGGCAACGCGTTTAAAAACATGCTGCTGATGCTGGACAGTCTCAGAGACTTTGGTGATATCAATAATGACCTGACAGCCATGCGGATCGGCAACAAGCTGAAAAAGATACGTGACGCCGGTGCCACCATTATTGTGTTGCATCACTCCACCAAGAACGGCAGCAACTATCAAGGATCAAACAACCTACGTAACAGCGTCGATAATATGTACCGTCTTATCAAAGCGGACTCGCCCGAAGGTGAAATTCGCTGGCTGCTCGAAGTTAAAAAAGAACGTGCTGCCATTGCCAATATCGCACTAAGAATAGAAGTGGCAGATCTGTTTTTAACCGAACTGGATCTCGACGAAGTCACACTCAACGATGAAGAAAGAGCGTTTATCGACAAGGTAAAAACCGTGCTGAAGGAGCAAGGTAGTTTGAATAAAACCAAGCTACTGGACGCCTGCGGTCACAAAAAAGATGATAAAACCGCCCGTGATAGACTAGATCGCTTTGACCGTATTCACTGGCAATCTGAGAAAATAAAAGGTGCTTACACCTATAGTTTGGTTTAACAACCACTACAACGCGAACAACCTATCTGCTAAGTTGTAGCGGTTGTATCGGTTGTTGATAAAAGGAACTTAAAAATGAAAAAACTCGCTTTTTGTATCTATGCGCTACTACTTTCTTCATCAGTTTTTGCAGCCGATGACTCACTCTTCCAGCCATGGTGTGATGCTTTCACTGCTCAGGGTATGGTGAGTTTGGCAGCGAATCGCATTTATGGCAGCCCCAGTACATTGAATGATGAGCAGTATGAGTCGCGTAGTAACTGGGTAAATAATAGCTACCGAATGGCAGCTGAGAGATTTGCAGCCCGTTCCGGGCAGAGTTTTGAAAAAGTAGATATGGATGCAATGTCAAACGGTTGGGTTCAACGGTGTCAGCTGAAAGACCAAGTCCAATGAATCTTATAGGTAAATTTCCAGCTTGGTTATAACTTCCAGCCAGTCTGAAAAAAATAACTCAAGATTGCCCAGACTTCTAAAACCTGCTTAACTAAATTGTAGTAACACCCCAGCGCCCTGAACTCATTCAGGGCGTTTTTGTTTGTGCCAGAAAGCATCATGCAACCCATGGACACAAACAAAACCTACCCAGAACTTTTCCTCAAAGCAGTCAATCATGTCTTGAAGATTGAAGGCGGCTATGTGGATGATCCAAACGATGCCGGTGGCGAAACCAACTACGGCATCAGCAAGCGTCAATACCCCCATCTTAATATCAGACTGCTGACATTAGATGATGCCATTGCACTCTATTTCCGTGACTACTGGCAAGCCTATGGCTGTGGCGATTTGCCACCAGTCATTGGTTGTTTCTTGTTTGACTCGGTAGTAAACCACCGGCCCAAAACAGCAATCAAATTCCTTCAATGCGCTTATCGCGTGGAAGTAGATGGTGTGATCGGTGATGAAACGCTTGGCGCTATCAGACGTTTCGCTAATAACGAAGACTACCTTACTAACAAGCTCACTCTCAGCCTTGCCTATCGGGCTGACTTCTATCATGACCTCGCCGTTGAAAACCCATCACAAGAACGCTTCATTATGGGCTGGATGCGCCGTCTGTTTGTGTTGCAGCAATTTATCAATACAGAGGTGACTCATGGAGCCGATTAGCATTGCTTTAGGATTAGCGCAATTCGTGCCGGGGCTAACCCGGCTTTTAATGGGGGATAGGGCTGGTAACGTCGCTGATAAGGTTGTTAAAGCAGCCAATGCAGTAACGGGCGCAGGTAACGCTGATGAAGCCTTAGCCAAAATAAAGCATGATCCAGAGCTTCAACTAAAACTGCAAAAAGAAATGAACGTTATCGTTCTCGCCGAACTAGAAGCCGAGAACAAGCAGTTGGCCACCATCAACGCCACCATGCGAACCGAGTACACCTCTGGCGATTCATTCGTCCGTCGCTGGAGACCTTTCTTCGGTTACACCATTGCCGTGACATGGTTTGTACAAATGTCTGCTTTGGGCATTGTGATCGTTATTTCACCGAATGACGCTCCTGCTGTTATCAATGCCATGGTCAACCTATCTGGTATGTGGGCAATCGCGCTTGCTGTGCTGGGTGTCTCAGTGAAAAAGCGTTCTGATGATAAACAAGTGTCAGCCGGACAAACGCCACCTCCGGGCGTATTTCAGAATCTATCTACTCTTTTAAGCCGTAACAAGGAAAGTAAATAAGCATGGTGGACGTGTTCGACCGCGCCCAGGAGCGCGAACAAAAAGACAGGGATATCGCGATTCAGACGGTGCTTCGAAGTAGCAGAGAAACAGAACAACCTGATGAAGAAAACGGTATTCGCTATTGCTTGGATTGTGGTGAGCCGATTCCAAATAAAAGACTGGAAGCAAGACCAGACGCGGTGCGCTGTGTGGACTGTCAAAACATTAAGGCTAAGCGGGAGCGATAAATGGAATTAGATTACACCGCATACAGGTTTTGGTTTGATGTGTTTCTGGCTTTTTTGTTTGCAGGTAATTGGGTTTACACCTGGCTAATCAATCGCCATCGCGTGAATAAAACAGAGATTAAAGAAGTGAGCCAGCAGATAGTTAAAGTAGTTAGCCGAATGGATATCGTTGAAGAGCGAATGAATGGTGCACCAACGCATACCGACCTTAGCAATATCTACAATCGCATGAATGGAATGAGTGAAAACATCAGCGAAATGACTGGCTCTTTGAAAGCCATGACAACCCAGCTAACGCTAATCAATGACTATCTGTTACGAGGAGATAAGCGGTGAGCTTTAATCAAATACTCACAGAATCTATTCGTCTTGCCTTATTGCAGGCATTGGAGCAAGACCCTGGCTACTCGCATAACGAAAACATCTTGCAAATGATTTTGGCCAGTGTTGGTCATGATGTGTCTGCTGATCGTGTTCGTACCGAATTGCGCTGGCTGGAAGAGCAAGGTCTGCTGGCGATTACAACGGTTGGTGAATTGTTGATTGCCAAGGTGACTCAGCGTGGCGTCGATGTTGCGCTGGGGCGGAGCCGAATTGATGGTATTGGGAGAGCGCGACCATGATTAGAAAATTAAAGAACTGGCTGTTACAGCAAGATATAAAGAGCTTCGGCAAAGAAGTGTTAAAGAGTGTGGTTATTTTTTGCTACATCATTGCCGCTGGTTATTTCTTTGGTGTTGGGATGTCACATTCTTATTCACCCATCACCATCAGCGTAGAGACGACTGAATAATGGCTCGCGCCTCATCCATTGAGCAATTGCCAGCCGATATTCTGGAGCAGCTGCAAACCCTGTTGCGAGATCCGCGAGTCTCACAACTGGATGCCACAGCACAAATCAATGCCATCCTTGAACAGCTCGGCACTGATGATCGCGTCAGCAAGTCTGCGGTCAATCGATATGCCGTCAAGATGAAAGATGTCGGAGCCAAACTACAGCAATCACGCGAACTGGCCAGCATGTGGATCGGCAAGCTGGGCGCTGCACCGCAAGGCCAGGTTGGTAAGTTAGTCAATGAAATCATCCGCACGATGGCGTTTGATTCAGCAATGCATATGGCTGAAGGTGATACCCCTGTAGAGCCAAAAATGCTGGCTCAATTGGCACTCGCTGTTCAGCGACTGGAGTCAGCGGCCAATATGAATGAAGAGCGAGAGAAAGCCATCAGAGCCGAAGCCGCTAACGAAGCTGCAGCGACAGCTGAAAAGTCTATGGTCAGCCAAGGCATGAGCCAAAAAGCAATTGATTCAATCAAGACAGAAATACTGGGGCTGGGTTAAGCGATGGGCGCTGCTTTAGCCATATACAAAGATTACGATCCGAATGATGTCCTGCTGCCATATCAAAAGAACTGGATGGCAGATGACAGTATTCTTAAGCTTGCTGAAAAGTCACGACGTACAGGTTTAACTTGGGCTGAAGCAGCCGATCAAGTATTAGCCGCCTCATCGTCAAAGGCTGCGGGCGGTACCAACTGCTACTACGTTGGTTCTAATAAAGAGATGGCCGTAGAGTTTATTGATGCTTGTTCGATGTGGGCTAAGTCATTCAATAAGGCTGCCTCAGCCATTGAAGAGGAAATCTTTGAAGATGAAGACAAAGATATTCTCACCTTCACTATTCGCTTTGCCAGCGGCTTTAAGATTCAGGCACTCAGCTCACGACCCAGCAATATGCGTGGTCGTCAGGGTAATGTCTGCATTGATGAGGCGGCATTCCATGATGCACTTGATGAGCTTTTAAAAGCTGCGTTAGCTCTGACGATGTGGGGCAGCAAAATTCGAATCATCTCTACGCATAATGGCGTAGAAAACCTGTTCAATGAACTCATCGAAGACAGTCGATCTGGAAAAAAAGATTACAGCGTTCATCGAATCACACTGGATGATGCGTGTGAAATGGGTCTCTATAAACGCATCTGCCAAATTCAGAAAATTCAATGGACACAAGAAGGCGAAGACGAATGGAAAGCTGGGCTTCGTAAAAATACTGCCAGTACCGAAGATGCCGAAGAAGAATATGACTGCGTCCCCAAACAAGGCGGTGGCACCTATATCAGCCGCGCCCTACGTGAGTCCCGCATGCATGATGTGCCGGTGCTGCGCTATTCCGGTACCGCCGAGTTCAACCTGTGGCCAGAGCATCTTCGCCAGGCAGAAATGCTGGCCTGGTGTGAGGTTAATTTAAAGCCGCTTTTAGACCAGTTAAATCCCAATTTACGCCACGTTTTAGGCGAAGATTTTGGTCGCTCCGGTGACTTAACCGTGCTGACACCGATGACCATCAGTCAGCAGCTCAGGCGCGTAGTGCCATTTATGGTTGAACTGCACAACGTGCCGTTCAAGCAGCAAGAGCAGGTGCTGTTTTATATCTGTGATCGTTTGCCTCGATTCAGTGCGGCCAAGCTGGATGCCCGTGGTAATGGTCAGTATCTGGCAGAGCAAGCCAAGTACCGCTATGGCGTCAATGTGGTCGAAGAAGTGATGCTTAGCCAAAGCTGGTACCTGGATAATATGCCCAAGTTCAAAGCTGCGTTTGAGGACGACACCATTCTTATCCCGCGTGATGCCGATGTCGCAGACGATATCGGTGCGCTGCAAGTGATTAAAGGTGTACCGAAATTGCCCGATGGTAAAACCGATGCTGCCAAAAGCCGACACGGTGACGCAGCGATTAGTTTGGTCATGGCGCATGCTGCCAGCTTTGATTTGGCTTCACCGATTGAGTGGACAGCAGCCCCCAGCAAAACCGAACGCGACAACCCCGACAACGACTACAGCAGCCTGATGCAAAAAGGCGGTGGATGGTAACAATGGAACAAGTAAGAACAAGTCAAATCGTAGATGCCGCTGGTAAGCCAGTACAGGTGCGAGAAGCACTGAGTGAAGAGCAAACATCCAAGCTCGGCTTTATCAGTAAAGAGTTTGAGAACCATCCTTCAGGTGGTTTAACACCACGCAAGTTAGCCAGCATTCTGCAAGCAGCTGAACAAGGCAATCTGGTCGAACAGGCCGACCTGTTTGAAGATATGGAAGAAAAAGATGCCCATGTCTTTGCGGAAATGAGTAAGCGAAAACGGGCGTTGATGGGTGTCGATTGGGATGTGGTCGCACCGCGTAATGCCGATAAAAAAGAAGAAGCGCTTGCCGAAGAGGTCAAAGAGTGGCTGCTTGACATGGAAGACTTCGAAGATCACCTTTTCGATATCGGTGATGCGATTGGCAAAGGCTATTCGATGCTGGAACTCGGTTGGCATAAGCTGGGTAAAACGCTGTTACCAACGCTAGAGCATCAATCAGCACGCCTATTTACCATCGATGAAAATGATCGCAAAAAGATTCTGCTGCGTAACAGTGGTGGCAGAGGTGATGAATTGTGGCCGTTTGGCTGGGTAACGCATGTTCATAAAGCCAAGTCTGGCAGCATTGCCCGTGGCGGTTTGCATCGTATCCTCGCATGGCCATACCTGTTTAAAAACTACAGCATTCGGGATCTGGCCGAGTTTCTGGAAGTCTATGGCATACCAATGCGACTCGGCACTTACCCCAGCGGTGCCAGTGATGAAGAAAAAAATACCTTGCTTCGCGCCGTCATTGGTATCGGCCACAGTGCTGCAGGCATCATGCCCGATGGTATGGATGTCGATTTTAAAGAGGCCGCCAAGGGAGCCAGCGACCCATACCAGTTTATGATCAACTGGTGCGAGTCGGTTCAGTCTAAAGCGATTCTCGGTGGCACCTTAACCAGTACGGCACAAAATACCGGTCTGGGTTCTAACCTGGGTGATATCCATAATGAAGTGCGTCATGATCTGCTGGTCAGTGACGTGCGGCAAATTGCTGGCACCTTAAACCGTGACCTACTTTGGCCAATGGTTGCACTCAATATTCCCGGTGCCGATCCACGCCGTGGCCCACGTATCAAGTTCATCTCTGAGGAAGGTGAAGAACTTAACGAACGCGCCGAACGCGATAAGCTTTTGTTCGATATGGGCTACCGGCTTAACCAAGAAAAACTGACGGAGATCTATGGTGAAGGCTATGAACCGGTTCCAACTAACACCCCTGAACAAAATGATGCTGCACGCCCGAATGCCGCCGCTACCGCTGCAGCCAAAGCCGGTGATAATGAAACAGAGTTAGATGGTGTTGTGAATCAACTGGCAACACAAGCACAGTCACCGTTAGACGACCTTTATAACCGTATTAAATCCTTATTAGAGGAAGTGGATGATAACGGTGGCACGCTAGAAGACTTTCAGGATCGCCTGGTCGAAGCATTCGGTTTTCTTGACCCGGAAGAACTTGCTGACGTGATTCAAATGGCGCTGGCCACCGCTGAGCTGGCTGGGCGTTATGAGGTGTCTGAAAATGACTGAAATAGAAAATGAAATTCAAAAGAAAGAACTTAACGCTCCAAGGTTAACTCCAGATATGCTTCAGGCTGTAATCAAGTCAGAGCAGTATCACGTATTTGAAGGAAGCCAATTAACTGTCTGCTGCTTAACTTTACAAAATGGCTTTACTGTAACAGGTGAATCAGCTTGCGCTAGTCCAGAAAACTTCGACGCTGAAATAGGTGAGAAGATAGCCTATGAGAATGCCAAAAATAAAATCTGGCAACTGGAAGGTTATCTGCTGAAGCAAAAATTGCATGAAGCTGGCTAAATGAACATCAATTACGGCTCCATGCCTTTCAATAAAGCGGTTGATGCGTTTCGTGACAAGCTGAACCTGCCGACGGCATCCTGGACAGATATCTATGAGGGCCAGCATGCCCGTGCCTTTGTCATTGCCGGGGCGATGAAAGAAGACCTGCTTAACGATTTTCGTTCATCAATGGACAAAGTGATTACTGAAGGCATGAGCCTGAAGGACTTTCGCAAAGACTTTGATCAGATAGTCAGCAAGCACGGCTGGGGCTATAACGGTGGTCGCAACTGGCGCAGCCGGGTTATCTACGAGACCAATCTGTATCAAAGCCATAACGCTGGTCGATATGCCCAGATGCAGCAAGTCAAACACACTCGACCATTCTGGCAGTACATACACAATGATGCTGTCGAGCATCCACGGCCAGAGCATGTAGCCTGGGACGGATTAATCCTTGATGCCGACGACCCATTCTGGCAGACCCATTACCCCCAGAACGGCTGGGGTTGCAAGTGTCGGGTCAGAACACTCAGCAAACGCGATATGGATAAGCTCGGTAAAACTGGCCCGGATAACGCTCCTGCAGTAGAACTGGAAGATAAAGTGGTCGGTGTCCGAGGCCCGTCGCCTCGTACCGTAAGCGTACCCAAAGGTGTTGATCCGGGCTTCGCCTATAATCCAGGCAGAGCCGCTTTTGGTGAGCAGCTGGCTGATGATGTGATGGCGCAATACACAAAAACACGCACTCAGTGGACAACGCTCACACCACAAGGCTGGGCTGAAGCTGGCAGAGAACAACAGATACCTTTCACCAAGTCGCCGGTGAAGTTGGGATCACGCTTAAATAAAAAAGCAGAAGTATATGAGCAGCTGCAAAAACAAGTGGGTGAAGAGAAACTCTACACCCCCGGAGGCTTACCGTTTCTGCTCAACAGCAAGGCATTATCAGAACATATTGATCCCGCCCGTGCTGAGTTCCTGCCGTTACTGGACGACTTGCTGACCAATCCTTATGAAGTCTGGTTATCGTTCCAGCAACACAACGGCACTGGCAAAGTGGTGCTGCGCTCTCGCATTGTCAAAGCCTACGATATCGGTAAAGGCCGGTACCTGGTCGCGGTGGCCAATGTGAGAAAGGGGTTACTGGAAAGCTGGACGTTTATCCCGACATCACGCCGTAATTACCTGAACAGTCAGCGTAAGGGGTATCTGGTGTATGGGGATGAAGAATGATGGGGCCACTTTTCCTGACGCACCAGGTTGGCGGGTTTTTGATGCTATGGGCGTACGCGCCAGCATCGCAACCGATAAACATAGTATAGGTGAATAATGGCAGGCGCATCAATCAGTATCGACTATAGCTTCCCGGATAAAGCCATCGCCGCCCGGCTACGCGCCCTGGTCGATGCCGGTGAAGACTTGGAACCCGCCTTTATCGATATCGGTGAAGGTTTACTTAACAGCACCCATGATCGATGGGATCAGCAAGTCGATCCTGAAAGTAACCCATGGGAGCCACTCGATCCGAAATATCAGGCACGTAAAAAGAAAAACGCCGACAAGGTGCTGGTGCTAGAAGGATTCATGCGTGACACGCTAGCCTATAACACCAGCAGCCAGAGTATGGAAATGGGTACCAACCTTATCCAGGGCGCGACCCATCAGTTCGGTGATGAAGACCGAGGTATTCCCGCCAGGCCCTACTTGGGTGTGTCAGAAGACGATGAACAAATGATAATTGATACCCTTTACGAACACTTTCAAGATGCACTACGTTGAATCTCTGTGTGCCGTTCTAAGCTGTTTTAACTGTTGATGTGCGGTCAGTATTGGAATATAAAAGTATTAAACGATTGTGCGGGAATTTAAACGGGGTTAAGCGGTCTTTAATAGTGTTGCTATTGCTTGGATATGTAAAACTGTGACAATATGCCTTATTATGGATAACTACTAATAGGGAGTAACCCTGATGCTGATGGTTTGATTGGTGTCGGGTTTTTTTGTGCCTGATGGCAGACAAATATCAATCAAGAACAGACTTACTCGTTGAAAATGCATCGCTTCGGGGAAGTATCGCAACAATGCGAGCTGCTGAGTGGTCAAAAACTATAAGGTGGTTTATTGCTGGGTCAGCATTGGTTTTAGGGCTATATCTTTTATCGCCAGTTGCAATTTCATGGGCTGGTAAAACAACAAAAGCTGATATTGGCATTAACGCGAAAATCCACGCTGAAATTAACAAGGATGAAAAGTCAGCTGAAGAGAGTAGTTATCTAGTTGGCTTGCTCGGTGGTCTCTTTGGTGTGTTCGGGATTTTATATGGTAGAGGTCAGTCAAGACATAGAAAAAATGTGGTTGAACGCTATCAACCATATAAAGAGATGTATGAAAAAGAAGTGGACAGTAAGAGAACATCTAGTGACTTAACGCCAAGAGGCGAAACAAGACCGGAGGATGTGTGATGGATTCACAATTGAATGATTCAATATTACTGATCGCGTTATTTATTGGGATTTGGTACGCCTGGTTTGTTGAGTATAGAAGCTATTTGAACGACTCTACTCGTCAGCGCCTTTTTGATATACGTGATCAATTATTCAATGCCGCTGAAGCGGGAGAAATTGATTTTGATAATGAATTGTATTGCATTACACGCACGACTTTGAATGGGGTGATTAGATACACCCATCAGTTAAGTGCGATGCATTTTATCCTGACGTTATTTTTGGGCCGGAATGATATTAAAAATAGTCCTCAGTTAAAACGTTATCAAGAGCGTTGGGAGGATGCTTTCTTAAAAACAGAGTCAGAGCATCAAAAGAAACTGATATTAAAAGCCCAAAAAGAAATGCACCTTACTGTCTTTTATCACATTGTCAGAGGTTCACTCTTTTTAAGGGCGGTACTATATATGACGGCATTGCTCCTAATTCTAAAAAATCGCAAGATTGATAATGCTGTCACGTCAAAAAGTGTACGTAGTAAATGGACAATGCTGGATGCTGAAGCTAATTGCATAGGTCAAGCGGTTGCATCTTAACTTCTGATTGTTGCCGTTTTTATGCGTAGACGGTATCTTCAATAACAACAAATATTTAATGCCCTGAACTGTTTCAGGGCATTTTTTTTGCCCCGCATTCGTAGAGTGGCACCTGTTCTTGAAATAAACGACGAACAGGAGACTCGCCATGACATCATTCCCTCAAGGTCGCTATGCATAACGTAGCGCTTGCAATCTGCTCACTACTGGTCGGCACTGATGGTGCCGTCCAGTTATTTCCTGCTGGCAAGTTCGATGCCCCTCGCGGTGCGATGGCAGGGAGTGGCCCTTGGTATCTTGATGATGTTTCTGCAGCTGCACTTATTAATCGCGTTCAATCACGCAAGAACGACATCGTTTTCGATTACGAACACCAAACTTTGTTGGCTGCTAAAAATGGTCAGCCTGCACCCGCTGCCGGTTGGGGTAAGCCTGCCGCGTTGAGTTGGGTGCCTGATAAAGGTCTCATGTTGTCTAGTCCTGAATGGACACCAAAAGCCAACGGCTTCATCACCAACAAAGAATATAAATATATTTCACCCGTTTTCACCTATGACCCCAAAACAGGTCATGTCTTGGATTTACTTCATGTCGCGTTAACCAATAACCCAGCCATTGATGGAATGGATGATGTATTGGCAGCGGCTTCCCTTCTCCCGCAACCAAAACAAGAGGACGCTTCTATGAACGAGGAGACTTTAAAGCTGTTACGCCAATTATTTGGCCTTGCAGCTGATGCCGATGAATCAGCGGTGACTGCAGCTCTGACTGCTATGAATAAGCAGGTTACCAACATGGCAACCACATTGGAGCTGAAAGACACTTCAGGGCTTGCTGCGCTGACAGCGGTTAGCAATGCTCTCGGTGAGCTAAAGAAAAAAGCCGATAGCGCTGATGAAGCTGTTGCTGCTGCCACTGCGGCTACCCCCGACACCGCTATGGCTGTTATTAAAGAGCAAGGCGAAGAAATTGCTGCTCTGACAGCGCGCCTGGATGGCAATGACAAGGACGCCATGATTGCCGCAGCCAAAGCAGATGGCAAGCTCACTCCCGCCATGGAGCTGTGGGCTAAAGACCAGCCGGTTGATGTGCTGAAGTCCTACCTTAAATCAGCCGCCCCCATTGCCGCCCTGACAGGTAAACAAACCACCACACAGCAAGTCGATGACGACGGCAACCCCGTTCTGTCTGATGCGCAGTTGGCGGTTTGTACGCAATTGGGTGTCGAGCCAGCCGAATACGCCAAATCACTCAAAGGAGATAAGTAATGGCCGCATTAACCAAAGACCGTAATACCCCGCAACGGTTAGGTGAAGTTCACAACCATCCAGTGGCGGCATCAAGTGTCATCTTTGCTGGCTCTATTGTTGTGCTTGATTCATCTGGCAATGCTGAGGCTGGTTCAACGGCAACCGGTTTGAAAGCCGTAGGCCGTGCAGACCAGCACGTTGATAACGGTGCTGGCTCTGCCGGTGATAAAGCCATTGATGTACGCAAAGGCACGTTCTTGTTTGCAAACGATGGCTCGATTGACCGCACCGATATCGAAGCCACCGCTTACATCGTCGATGACCAGACAGTGGCTAACACTGACGACACCGGCTCCCGTAGTGCTGCAGGCAAGATTGTCGACGTTGATGTTGACGGCGTCTGGGTCAAATTCGACTAAGACTTCACTGGTTTAGCTAATTAATAAGGATGACACCATGAAAAAACTGATTCTCTTGCCGATGGCCATCGTCGGCGCTCTCGTAATGATGACCTCCGCGATGGCGGCTGACTGGTCATTGCCAGCCAGCCTAATGACCGGCCCTGCCTCATTGAATACGGCCATGATGGGTGATGCAATGCCAATGCTGGCGTTTGGCGGCATCATCATTAACAAACAGGCTATTCAAGATATTTTTATTGGCCTGAAAACCGTCTTCCATAACGCACTCAAAGCCCGAACCAGTAACTGGCAACTGACTGCGATGGAGGTCATGTCTAGCACCAAGACCGAAGACTACGCCTGGTTAGAACGTTTCCCGAAAATGCGTAAATGGGTGGGTGAAAAGCATGTCAAAGCCTTGAAAGCCGGTAAATACACTGCCACCAATGAAGATTGGGAAACGACCATCGCGGTTGATCGTAACGATATCGAAGATGACACCTTGGGTATCTACAACACCCAAGCCAATATGGCGGGTGACTCAGCGGGTGAACTGCACGACATCATCTTGGACGATCTGAAAAACAACGCCTTTATTAATGAAGGTCTTGATGGTCAGTACTTCTATGACACCGATCATGAAGTGAATGAAGATTCGGTATCGAACAAACTGACAGTGGCATTGAGCGCGGCAACATCAGCGGCTGCAGCGGCGTCTTACGGTGCGGCACGTACTGCAATGATGAAGTTCACCGATGACGAAGGCATGCCATTGCGTCTGGTACCCGACTTGCTCGAAGTGCCACCGGCTTTGGAAGCTGTCGCACGTAAATTGGTCGAAGCCGACAAGCTCGACGATGACAGCCCGAACCCCTACAAAGGCACAGCCAAAATTGAAGTCAATCCGGGGTTAACGTCTGATACTGTCTGGTTCCTCCACCACACCCGCAACGCTGTGAAGCCTTTCATTATCCAGATGCGTAAGAAGCCTGTCTTCGTCAGCCAGACGGATATGGAAAACGATGATGTATTCAATAAGCGTGAATACAAGTTTGGTGCCGAAGCGCGAGCGACTGGCGTGTATGGCTTCTGGCAACTGTCTGTCGGTTCCACCGGCGGCGCGTAGTTAATCAGCCTTTAAGACAACTTTATCAGGGCGGTTTTCCGCCCTGATAACCAAGATAAGGAACGCATGATGGAAAACTTACTACAACTGCTACGTGAGAAGGCATTCGACAAAAAGCCTACCGTCGAAGAACTGAAAAAGTTTGATGGTCTGGACAGCATTACAGCCAAAGAGCGTGATGAAGCCTGGAAAGTCATTCAGGACGAAAAGCAGGCTCAGTCTAAAACGAATTCAGAAGCTGATGATAATGGGGGTGGCGGTGACTCAGACAAAAACAGCACAACCACAACAACCACTACAACCGACAGTGACCCTGATTCTAAACCAAGCACCAAACAGAACGCTTTACCACACTACCGTGTGACCGTGATGCGGGATGGGTTTCGTCGTTTAGGTCGTGCCTGGTCAGGCAGTGATGATGTCGAGCTGAGCGAAGAAGAGGTCGCCATCCTGGAAGCCGATCCGATGTTCAGCGTTGTCGAGCTATAAGCGGATATCTCAACGATGCCTTACTGCACACAACAAGACCTGGTCACCCGATATGGAGAGGATGAACTGATCCAGCTTACGGATAAGCAAAACACGGGTCAGCTGGACACGGACGTCATTAATTTAGCCATTGCCGACTCAGACAGCATGATTGATGGTTATCTGGGTGGCCGTTACAGCCTGCCGATTGACCCGCTGCCAAGGTCATTGGTGCGTATTGCTTGCGAAATTACACGCTATTACTTGTACGAAAATCTAGCGCCCGATGAAGTAAAAGACCGGTACAACGAAGCAGTCAAGTCACTCAAAAGCATCGCCCGTGGCGAATTGAGCATTGGTATCAGTACAGAAGGTGCCAAACCTCTCAGCCAAAACACAGTGAAAATCAACACCGGTGGCAATGTCTTTAACCGTAAAGATAAGAGCTTTATATGAACAGCATTAGCACCGTTGAAGATCACATCATTGAAAAAGCACAGGCGTTATTTGGCAATACATTAAGCGCTGCTGAAGTGTTACCCAGCGCGTTGAACTTGGCAGTACTGAAACAGTTGGTTGCCTCAAACAGAACGCCGGGCGTTTACACCACGTTTCTCGGTGGTCAAGGCAACTCACGCGGTAGCCTCAATGGCCGTTTTGATGTGTATGTCATCACCCGTCACGTTGGTAACCACAGCGCCCGGCGTCGAGGTGACACAACCACCATTGGTGCTTATGACATTTTAGCGGCACTGATTCCTAAGCTGCATGAATCGACGATTGCAGGGGTCGGTTCACTGGCGCTGAAGAATGTCAGGAATCTGTTTTCAATGCAGCTGGAGCAAAGCTTCAAAGCCACGATGTATGCCGTCACTTTTGAGTTGCCAAATATGCCATTTCCTAATGACTTTGACCCATCAACGTTGGCTGATTTTGTCACCTTTCATGCTGAACATTCATTGGTCGACGGCGACGACGAACCCGACGCTATTGACCACATAACATTGGAGCAATAAACCATGCCAGACCGAATTTTTATCAAACCCGCCAAGCAGGCTGTCAATGTGCGAAAGCTACGCGGCGGTCTGTTAAATCAGCACGGTGAATACGTGCCACGTGAAGTGTATTACCTGAAGCGGATAAAAGACGGTGATGCGATTGAGCTAACCAGTGACGCCGACATTAAAAAAGCGTTGGCCAAGGCTAAAACGGATGCCAAAAAAGCCGTTGCTGCCAAACCCACAGATTCAACTGATAAGGATGCATAAGCATGGCTATTTCTTTTGATACGATTCCTGAAAAATTACGTCTACCGTTTACAGCCATTGAGTTCAGTAATCGGTTGGCAGGTAATGCCAATATTGATTTTAAAATGCTGGTTATCGGTCAGCGACTGTCAACCGGCACGATTCCAGCGGGGCAAGCAGTTCGTGCCAATAGCCCTGAAGAATTGGAAGCGTATTTTGGTCGAGGCTCTATGTTGGCTGAAATGGGCAAGGCACAAATCAATGCCGATCAGTTTACTGAAAAGTGGTTCTTGGCTTTAGATGATGCATCAGGCGGTGAACAAGCAACCGGGTCAATCACCGTTACTGGCCCGGCCACGCGAGGAGGCACAGTCTTTCTTTACATCGCAGGCTATCGCTTACTCATTGGTGTTGACGCTGCTGACACGGATGAAGATATTGCCAGCGCTATCGTTGCAGCCATTACGGCAGAGACGACCTTACCGGTAACAGCCGAAGTTAATGGTGCAGAGTCGACTGAGGTCGATATCACTTGTAAGTGGAAAGGTGAAACCGGCAACGATATTGATATGCGACTCAATTTCTACGATGAAGCCTTGCCTGATGGTGTCGGCCTCACCTTTGTGGCCATGTCTGGCGGTACCGGTAATCCTGATCTTACTGATGTGTTCACTGCTATTGGTGATGAATGGTACAACTGGCTTGCAGTGCCTTATACCGATACAGCCAACTTAGTGGTGCTAGAAGCCGAAGCAGAAAGTCGCTGGGGGCCAATGCGTGCCATCGGCTTTCGGGCATTTACTGCGTTTAAAGGCACCCACTCAGAAACCGGGACTTTTGGCAGTGGACGAAATGGCCCACACGTCACCTGCATGGGTACCAATGACTCACCGACTCCGCCTTATCTATGGGCTGGCGTCAATTGTGTTGTCGCTGCCGCTTCCTTGCAAATTGACCCGGCACGTCAGCTAAGAACGCTGGCATTGCCTGGTATTAAGCCACCGAAAAAAGAACTGCGTTGGGATGGTACCGAGCGTAATCAGCTGCTGTTCGATGGTATTGCTACTTACAGTGTTGATCGTGGTGGATTGGTACGAATTGAACGTCAAATCAGTATGTATCAAACCAATGCGTCCGGCTTTGCTGATGACAGTTATCTCAACATCAACACGGCAGAAACATTAGAACGCATCCGCTTTGAGCAACGGGCAATGGTGTCTCAAAAATTCCCGCGTCACAAGCTGGCGGATGATGATTTTGATATTCCAGCCGGTCAGGCGGTGGTGACGCCTAATGCCATGGAAGATGAGTTTTTAGCCTTGTATACCGTCTTTATGGATCGCGGCTGGTGCCAGGATTATGAAGGTTATAAAGCCACAATCATCGCTGAAATTCATGATGACGATCCAGACCGTCTGGATATGTATGACTCACCAAAACTCATCAATAACCTACGTGTCACGGCTGTGCACACTGAATATCGTCGTTAAATTTAGGAGTAAGCAATGAGCGAACAAGTCACAGGAAAAGTAAAAGTCAGAATTGACGGCGGTGTTATTGAGTCAGAAAACGAAGCCACGTTAGATCCGGGTGGTGTTTCAAGAGAACCGTCGAGCCATGGTGGCAAAACCTATTTCACCGAATCAGATTCACCACCGAACCTGAAGTTTAAAATCCTGCTCACGTCAACGGTTGACGTGACAGAGGTGAATAAGTGGAAAAACAAAACCGTCACGTTTATCACTGATACCGGCCAACGTTATTTAATGCGTAACGCCTTCACTGTGAATGTGATTGAGCATGGCATGACCAGTGCGGATGTCGAGATGTCAGGCGATATGGCGGAGAAGGTATAAACGCATGGCCACGATAACAATTTCACTCGAACACGGCGTCAAAATGGGCGATAAAACCCACACTACAGTCTTGCTGCGAGAGTTAACCCCTGGAGACATCATTGATGCGGGGCTAGCGTCTGAACGTGTCACGGCATCAGATGATGGCTATGTGTTTGCTGTCAGTCCGACATTGATGGGGCTTCATACCTTGGCGAAGCAGATTGAATCTATTGGTGATTATGACGGCATTGTTGATATTGATGACCTGCGTAAATTTCACCGTGAAGATTTTGAGCTGCTTCAGTTTCATGCAGAACGATTAGACCAGGCAGTGCTGGAGTCTGTCATGCAGCGGGGGAAGCATGATGCGTCTGGCGGAGAACCTGAACTGGCAGACGATTAAGTTCAGCCAGTACAGCCAGACGCCTCTTAACTACACATTAAATAGACCTTTAAGACTCTTTTATACGCAGCTAATGAAACGATGAGCCAAAACGACTTAACAACCAGCATCAACATCAACGCCGGAGGTAACTTCGGCCGCCAGATGCGTGTTAATGAAGACCGTTGGAAACGCTTTAGCAAAACAGGCCAACGTCAAATGGGCGTGTTGCGTAGAAGTGTCAGCAGCTTTGGTAACGGGCTTGATAAGTTAGGCAATCGTTACACCGCACTATTGACCGGTGCCGCTGGTGCCGGAACAGCCAAGTTTTTAGTCTCGCTTGAGCGTCGCTTCACTCGGCTAGGCATTCAAGCCAATATCGGTGCTGAAGCAATCGATGAACTGAAAAAGAAAATCTATGAAACGGCACAATCACCCGACATCAGAGTTGACCCAAGTCAAATCACCAGCGCGATTGAATCTATTGTCGAGAAAACCGGTGACCTGGACTTTGCTGAAGCCAATATCCGCAACATTGGTTTAGCCATCCAGGCAACCGGTGCAGAAGGCACATCGATTGGTGAAGTGCTAGGTGAGTTCCAGAAAATGGGCATCGTCTTGGAAAAAGACGTGCTTACGGCACTCGACACACTCAATGTGCAAGGTAAAGAAGGCGCGTTCACCTTGCAAAATATTGCGGCATTAGGCCCTCGTGTTGTCACCGCTTACACCTCGATGGGGCGGCAAGGTATTCCTGCTATTCGTGAGATGGGTGCGGCATTGCAGGTTATCCGTCAGGGTACCGGCTCATCAGAGATGGCAGCGACGGCTTTTGAAGCCTTAATGCGGACACTGAGTGATGCTAAGAAAATAGACATGCTCAAAAGCGGCGGCATCAAAATATTTGATGCTGAAGCTTTAAGTCGTGGCGAAGAAGTGTTGCGACCAATCAATGAAATCATGGTCGACATTATCAAAAAAACACAAGGCAAAAAAACACTGTTAAGCACCGTGTTTGATGCAGAAGCCATGCGTGCATTCAATTCTTCCACTGCCGAGTTCCAGCGCACTGGTGGGCTGGAAAGCTTAGATAAATTCATGAATGTCCACGCTGATGGCACCACCACATTAGAAGACTCGACCAGAGCAGCAAATGATGCCGCAGGCGCTATGCGAAACCTCTACACTGCCTGGCAACAATTTGCTGACTCAAACCTGACTACCTACATTCAATCATTGGCGGACACGATCAATGACATTGATAAAGAAACACTGGATATGCTCATCAAAGGTGCAGCAGGTCTGGTTGCAGTCGGTGGCACAGCTATCCTAGCGAGGAAACTCTATAAAGGTGGCAAGGGTATCTCCGACTTTGTTAAAGGCAGCAAAGCTAAATCCGCCATGGGTGGTGCACTAGGCGGGATGGATGGGGTAACGCCTGTTTATGTTGTCAATATGCGCGGCGGCATGGATCCAACGGGTATGGATCCAAAAAAGAAACCAAAAGTAAAAAAACCTAATCGTAGGCAAATGCTTAGAGCAGCGCCAAATATGAAAACAATAGCAGCGATGGGTGCCGGAGCGATGGGTACTGCTGGTTTAGCAGTTGGCGCTGCTGGTTTGGCAGGTTACGGAGCCGGTAAGGTTATTTATGATAATGCATTAGAAGGCACTGAGTTTGCTGACGCATTAGGCCGTTCGATTGCTAAAGCCTTGGCTTTGTTTGGTAATGATAATGCTCAGGCCGCATTAAGTGCGGAAAAACGCAGCCAACTGCAAATTGAAGTCACCGATAAGCGTGTCCAGGTCAAAAATATCCAAAGCGATGACATGGATATTAATGTCGATACTGGCCCTACAGTGGGGAATCTGTAATGGCCGAACAAGTATTGACATGGCGCGAGCAACTTCAACAATCCTCATTCCGTGGCGTTGAGTTTTATGTTGATGACCATACGCTCGAATTTGGTCGCCGTGTCCAGTTGCATGATTATCCCTTTAAAGATGATGCCTATGCCGAAGACTTAGGCGGCAAAGATGCTGTGTACTCCTTTCCTGCTTTTGTAGTGGGTGAAGATTACAGGCAGCAGCGTGACAAACTGATTGAGGCTTTAAACAAAAAAGGCTCTGGCACCTTAGTTCATCGTTACCTCGGACGTGTCCGTGTGCAGGCTGGCCCCAGCAGTTTGCGTGAAACCAATAAAGAAGGTGGTATTGCCCGATTTACTCTGACTTTTTACAAAGCTGAGTCACGCGCCAAGCCAACATCAAAAGTTGACACGCAACAACGCGTCAATGCAGCGGCCAAAAACGCACAAGCTGTAGTGAAGCAACAATTTACATCGGCATACAGCGTTACCGGCTTTCCAGGTTGGGTGAAAGAACAGGCGAAAACCGTCTTATCCGATATCGAGTCACGCTTTTCCGGATTAGGTGTTATCGATGCCACCATTGCCGATTTTGTTGGTTTGCCCGATGCCTTAGCGGGGCAGGTGATTGGCAGTGTCGGCAGTCTTTCTGCCATGACTCAGTTTCGTAAACTGTTCAGCTTTGGTAGCGAATCAGCCGCCGTGCCAACCACCACGCCAAGTCGTGTTCAGCAAGCCTCAAATCAGCAGGCAATCATTAACCTGGTACAACAATCATCACAAATTGAAGCGGCCAGAGTGGCTAGTACCCGTGATTATGACTCGGCTCAAGATGCGATTGCCGCACGTGATGAACTGTCTGAGGTATTAGATGAGCAAATGCAAGCGGCAGACGATGAGACCTATATCGCACTGCAAGATTTACGGGCTTCCATGGTTCAAGACCTGACAGAACGTGCCGCCAACCTCAAGCAAGTTCGTCGCTATACACCACAAGCGACATTGCCCTCATTAGTGATTGCGCATCAGCTCTACCAAGACGCTGATCGTGCAACCGATATCGTCTCTCGCAATAACATCGGTCACCCCGGATTTGTACCCGGTGGTCAGACTTTGGAGGTGTTGGATGCATGATGTCGCCTTGAAAGTGAATGGTCTGGACTGGTATGGCTGGGAAGAGGTTCGGATCAATCGTTCAATTGTTCAAATTGCGAATGAGTTTAATCTCAAGCTGACTGATAAATGGTCTGAAAACAGCGCGCCACGCCCTATTAACGATGGCGATTCCTGCAAGGTGACGATTGATGATCACACGGTCATCACTGGCTATATTGATGAAGTTGATCATAGCTATGATGACAGCACTAATGGCATTCAAGTAGCAGGGCGTGATGCAACCGGTGACCTGGTTGATTGTAGCGCGCCATCGTTTCAGTGGGCTGGTCGTAACCAATTAGAGGGTGCGTCAGTACTCTGTGAGCCATACGGTATTCCGGTGTCCTCAACGGTTGATACCAGCAAACCGTTTGCCACAATGAAATCAGATGAAGGTGAAAGCACCTTTGAAGTGCTCGATACCGTCGCTAAAATCAGAGCAGTACTGCTAGTGTCTGATGGTTTGGGTGGCCTAAAAATCACACGTTCCGGAACCCGACGCCTGAAAGGCAGTTTAGAAACCGGTGTCAACATTAAAGCCGGTAGTCGTAAACGCTCATCACGCGAACGCTTTAGTCACTACACGGTTAAAGGCCAAACCAGCAGTGCCTGGATAGATACGGTATCGGTGTCAGCTACCGTGGCAGATAAAGCCGTTACTCGTCATCGACCTAAAATTATTCTAGCTGAAGATGCCTTAGATGCCGCTGGCTGCAAAGCCAGAGCCACATGGCATAGAAATATTTCTGCAGCGAAAGCTCAGACATTTAATTACACGATGCTGAGCTGGTATTTAGACGATGAATTGATCGAACCCAATTGCCTTATCGCAGTGAAAGACCACTACCTGAATGTCAATCGTGACCTATTGATCGTAGGCATCACCTATATAGTTGATGATAAAGGGCTGCGCGCTGAGCTGATCCTTGGTTTGCCTGAAGCGTTTGAACTACAAGCCCTGCCAGAGCCAAACGATGAAGGCGGTGTCTGGTAATGCGTCGCTTACAGAAATTACTGTCACCATTAAAACGTGGCCTGCAACAAATGCTACGTGTCGGTGCCTTGCTTAAAGTCAATGACGCACCACCGATTCAAATGGTGCAGATCGAAACCTTATCTGGTGAGGTGATTGAGGTGCCTCGCATTCAAGATTACGGCATAACATCCGTGCCACTACCCGGAGCAAAAGGTGTCGTCGCGGCTATTGGCGGTAAAACCAATGGCTATGTTTGCATCAAGATGGATGATAAGCGCTATCGTCAAGTCAGTCTCAAGCCGGGCGAAGTTGCACTCTACGATAGTCAAGGACAACTCGTTCACCTCAAGCAGGGTGGCCTGATGGAGTTGATTGCCAACACACAAATCACGGCCAAAGTGCCGGTTTTTCGTATCGAAGGCCAACTGAACGTCACCGGCGACATTATCGATCACGTCGATAGCGATGGTCTGACCATGGCGAGCATGCGTTCTACTTATAACGGCCACAATCATAATGGCGATAGTGGCGGCACCACCAGTAACCCTAATCAGAGTATGACACCATGATGGATTTTGTTATCAAAATGGTGAATAAAAATGGTCGTCCACGCTTTGTGCTGGAAACCGATCCATTAAAAATTACCTACGTCGCGATACTGGAAACAGCCGTCATCGTGGCGCTTTTCACTGACAGACAAGCCGACTCAGATGACGTCATCCCCGATGGCACCAATGATAAACGTGGCTGGTGGGGCGATGCCTTGGCGTCTGTTTCTGGTGACTTGATCGGCTCACGGCTTTGGTTGTTACAACGTGAAAAGCAAACCGAGCCTGTGCGAAAAGCCGCTGAAGACTATGCCGATGAAGCCTTGCAGCATCTCATTGATGATGAAGTGGTTGATTCCGTGCAAGTCACAGCCAGTTACCCACGCGCTGAATGGTTAGCCTTAGATATCGACATCGAAACAGCAGACGGCCAGCTTTTAAATTTCAATTATGCCTGGGAGGCTTTCAATGGCGTTTAAACGTCCTTCATTGGCAGAATTACATGCCCGTTTAACGGCGAATATTGATAGCAGAACCGATGGTCAGCCACGTCTGCGCCGTTCACCGTTTAATATCTTTGCCACGGTCATGGCGGGTGGCATGCATGAGATGTATGGCTATCAAGCCTATAAAGCGAAGCAGTTATTGCCTGATAGCGCCGATGAAGCGCACTTTGGTCGTCTCGCATCAATTGAAGGCACCGAGCGAAACCCATTCGAATACGCGATCGGCCAATGTGAAGTCACCGGCACCAATGGCGCTGTTATCGAAGCCGGTAAAACTCTAAAACGTGCTGATGCGGTTGAATACACAGTCGATGATGAAGTCACTATTGTCGGTGGTGAAGCCGTTATTTCAGTCACAGCCGTTTTGCCAGGCGCTGAAGCCAATGCCATCGCTGGCGTTGCCTTAACCTTTGTCGATACCCTTGCCGGTATTAATGGCCAAGCCATCGTTGACGCAGACGGTATTAACAATGGTACCGACATCGAGCAGCTTGAAAGTTGGCGTCAACGTCATATCGAAAACATCCAGCAACCGGCTCAAGGTGGCGCGGCACATGACTACATTAGATGGTCAAAACAAGTGCCAGGTGTTACCCGTGCATGGCAATATCCGGGTGAGATGGGTGAAGGCACTGTCACCGTTCGTTTCGTGAGAGATAACGATGACAGCATCATCCCTGATGCGACTGAAGTGGAAGCGGTGTATGACTATATTTTTGAACAGCACCCTGTTACAGCCGGGATCTATGTTGTTGCCCCCATCCCTGTCGCTTTAGATTTAACTATCGCGTTGACACCGAATACCACGGTTGTCAAAGCAGCCGTTGAATCCGAAATAGCCGACTTACTTTCGCGAGAAGCGATTCCAGAAGATGGTAATGGCAAAGGCACTATCAAAGTCAGCCATATCCGAGAAGCGATTAGTATCGCTGCTGGTGAGACCGATCATGTTTTAGTTAGCCCGACAGAAGACGTCACGCTAACGCTAGGCCAAATTCTCGTGCCAGGTGATATCACATGGCAATAAAAACCCAGCAATACCTCACTATGCTGATGGCCTTAATGCCTCGCGGCCTGCTTTGGGACGATCTGCAACACGATCCTGACTTTATCGGCTTGTTCGAATCAACCGCTGAAGAGCTTGCCATCCTTCACGCCCGTGAAGATGACCTGTTAGACGAAGCAGACCCGCGTACCACCTATGAAATGCTTAATGAGTGGGAAGCCGCTTACGCGCTGCCCGATCCGTGCGTAGATGACGTGCAAACCCTTCAGCAGCGACTGGCTAGCCTATACGCCAAAGTGACCAATAAAGGGGGGCAAAGCATCCCGTATTTTATAGCCATTGCAGAATCGATTGGCTATCAAGTCACTATCACCGAGTTTTCGCGCTGGACAGTCGCAGACCGAGTCAATAAACCGCTTTATGGGCAGTCTTGGCAGTTTGCATGGCAGGTCAATGCGCCTGAAGAAACGATTAGCTATTGGAGAGTGAATGGCCGCGTCGATGAGCCATTAGCATCATGGGGCAATAAGCGCCTCGAATGCACACTCCATAGATTAAAACCCGATCACACCACACTCATTTTTTCCTACGGAGGATAATAATGGAACCACGTAATTATGAAGCGGATGCTTCAGCATCACCTCCTGATGCCCCAGCAGTACCGTCAGTTGGTTATCCAACAAATGGTGATCCTACATCCGGTACACCAGCGACATGGCCCGGCGCGCATTGGTTCTACAAAATGGGCGAGTCACTACGCAACGTCATCACTAATGCAGGCCTCACACCTGATGATGGTGATTTAAACCTGCTGCAGAAAGCCATCGTCAAGCTGGTCTCAGCCACCAACCACGTTGTACGGCTGGAAGATGTCACCTTTGGTCCATCAGTAGCCGATGGCGATGCCGTGTACTGGGACACTGCCAACAGCCGCTATGACCGTGCCATTGCCGACGGTACCGACAAACAGAAGATGGTCGGCTTTGCGGATGTCACCAACAGCCTGGTCGAAGCGTTTGGTCGTTCGGCGCTGTTCTCCGGCCTGACGGTGGGTGACAAGTATTATCTGTCTGGCAGTACGGAGGGGGAAATTACTGCAACTGCGCCATCCGAAAAGGTGGTCGTCGGTCTGGCTAAATCAGCCACCGTGATGTTTGTTGATATTGACCCGATTGCCGGTACGCCTATTCAGGATCAGACGACATGGAATACGGGAACCGATACGACTGAGAGTATTATCAGCCCCGACAAGCTTGATGCCAAAATCAAAACGATGGCTATTGGCGAGGGGCAGGTCTGGCAAGACGTTTTTGTCAGTCGTTCAGAGGGTGTTACTTATACAAACACTACTGGTAGATCTATTCAACTGGCGATAGTTCTAAGCGCTGGCAGTGGGCCTCGTAATTTCCTTGTTGACGGTGAAGTTATCTGCACTATCGCAGGTGATTCTGATGAACAATACGTTAATTTGATTATTCCGAACGGTAGCACATATCAAGCCGGAGCTGGAGTTCTTTCGGGATTTGATGTTTGGTGGGAGCTTAGATAATGAAATATTTTAAAGACGAAAATAATAATGTCTTTGCATTTGAATCCGATGGCTCACAAGATCATTTAATTAAGTCTGGCATGACTGAAATTGATGAGTCAGAAATTCAATCTGTCATAGATTCAAAACTAATAATCGATGATCGGCTTGCTAATAAGCATTCTGAGATTGTTCAGAAATTCAAACTAGCCATGGCTCCAGTCACGAGTCTTTATACGGCTGAAGAAATTGCTAGCTTCCCAACGCAAGAGCCAGAAGCAATAGCTTGGCAGTCGGACAATGCCGCGCCGACGCCACTGATTGACTTCATTGTTGCAGAGAGAGCCAGCGTTGATAAAGCAACCCTAGTCGGACGAATCATTAGCAATGCGTCCAATTATAAAAGTGTGGCTGGCCCAGCTATTGGAAAAAAGCAGGACTATGAAGACTTGCTCTATGCACTTCAAACACAGCACGAAGATGAGCAGCAGCCGGATGTGATTCAAGCTGATATTGACGCGATTGTTGTGGATTACAGCTAATGCCTAAGCAATCAAAAATATCCTGGTCAGACCTGACACCGGAACAAAAAATCAGTTTTGGAAATGGCTGTGGCCCTGACTGGCTACCCGAACCAGTTGCTAAGCTGTTATTTGGCTGGTTCTTCGAGGCGAGTTGCCGTCATCACGATTTTAACTACCAACGTGGTGGTGGTGATAAGGATCGTCTCTCAGCTGACCGAGGCTTTTTTAAAGCCATGCTGCGAGATGTCAAGCGGCTGCATTGGTCATTACAATTGCCAGCAGCTATAGAAGCTGTTGGGTTCTATGGTCTGGTTCGCTTCTTTGGCCGTTTTCATTTTGAAGATGGCCAATACAAATCGCTAGACCAAATACTGAAGTAAAGGAAGAGACAGCGACTCGGCAGTGCGCCAACACTGCCGAGCCGTCAACCCACAGGCACATACCCTGTGAGCCAACCAAGGCCATCCCGCCGCGTCGACGCAGCCGGGCCAGCCTAGCACAAACAGATAGAGGCTCACATGAAAGAAGTTAGATGTGGTGGCTGCAGCCGGTTACTGGCTAAAGCTGAATACGTACAAATCGAAATCAAGTGTCCGCGATGTAAGACACTCAACAACCTGAAGGCCATTGAGCCTCTTAATCCAGCACCAGCGAGTGCCAGACCAATAGAGGAAAAACATGGCCAAACCAATTATCCCGTGGATGGGCGGTAAAACCCGACTCGCAAAAGACATCCTGCCCCTGTTTCCGGAACATCAATGCTACGTCGAAGTCTTTGCTGGTGGCGCAGCGCTCTTTTACAAAAAGGAACCATCCAAAGTCGAAGTGCTTAATGACATCAATGGTGAGCTGACCAACCTTTACCGGGTTGTTCAGCACCACCTTGAAGAATTCGTCCGGCAGTTCAAGTGGGCCTTATCCAGCAGACAACTGTTTGAATGGGAAAAAGCCAAAACACCCGAAACGCTCACCGATATCCAGCGTGCAGCCAGGTTCTACTATCTGCAAAAGCTTGCCTTCGGTGGCAAGGTCGACGGCCAGAGCTATGGCACCGCCACTACCAGTCCGCCACGGCTCAATCTACTCCGCATCGAGGAGGATCTGAGCGCCGCTCACCTTCGCCTGGCCAGAACCAACGTCGAGAACCTAGACTGGCAGCGCTGCATTCAGAAATATGATCGACCAGGCACACTGTTCTATCTGGATCCACCGTACTATGAAACCGCAGGTTACGGTCAAGACTTTGGTTTAGAACAATACGAAACCATGGCAGAACTGGCCCAAACTATCCAAGGCAAAATGCTCATCAGCATCAACGACCACGACACTATTAAAAAGGTCTTTAAAGGCCTCTCAAATAAGCCTTTAAATATCAATTACACGGTAGGTGGAAATCACAATAAAAAAGCATCCCGTGAGCTGCTAATATGGAATTGGTGATAATTAACAAATGGAGTCACATTCTTAAGCGATGATTACACTAAATACCGAGAAAGGCTTAATCCGTGTTGATTCATGGGGAGATATTCAAGACTTAGCTGGTTTTGAGGAAAACCTCGATCCATCAGACCATAAATTAAAGGAGATTCTAGGTAATTATACTTTTACTGAAAAAATTCGTTGTGGTTTATCAACTTGTCATTCGCCTCATAACAAAGGCTATATTGTCTCAACTGAAGATGGCTATACCACTAACATCGGCCAGTTATGTGGTGCCAGTTACTTCGGTGTTGAATTCAACACTCTATCGAAACGCTTCGACCGTTTTGTTACTGAATCTGAAAACCGTGCCACATTAAGAGAGTTTGATATTGATTCTGTTCAACAACAGGTTTCGGAACTAAAGGCTCAGGAAAAAGGTGCCAATTGGGCTAATTCTAAACTTAGCCCGTTTAAACAGAATAAATTTCCTACCATATCTAAAGCCTTGTCTAGCATGATCAAGACACGGAGTAATCAACTTATAATTACCGTGAAAGCTACTGTGCAAGAGGTTGAAGCTATTGAGGCTGCTCAAAATGTAACCCTTGAAAGGCCTCATTATGTTGAACGTCCTGTTGCTGAAATTGCTGGCTTAGAGGCTTTGTATGATGAGAACGACATCAGAGAGTTGGTGGTTATTCAGCTTGAAAGCAATCTCAATCAATTGAGAGATGCCGATATAAATCAGCTCAGTTATCAAGATTTAGAGAAATGGGCGAAGTGGGTTAGAGAGGTTGACTCTTTAGTCAGTAAAGCCACACAAATCATTCTCTTTGCCAGAGTGTTTCTCACTAGAGAGAACTTAAAACCACTTGATCGTTTAGGTGGCAGTTATGATGAATCTTCTGCATTTACTTCTTATATAAAGCAGCTTAAATAGATCATTAATTACCTATAGTTAGTTTGGAGTTTGTTATGTCTGGTTTTGTTTCTGTTGAGGTCGAAGGGAAGCTCTATGAGTCTGAGTACCATGAAGTTGGTGGTGTGGTTCGGGTTTATGGTGATCTAGGTGACCCTCATAAGCCAGAGGTCGAGTTCACCACTCTTGGAGGTATGAAGCCAGACCAAGTCGCTAGGATTTTGCTGAGACGTTTGGTTAAGCGAGGAGTAGTTTCGCCA
>NZ_GG657894.1 GCF_000156355.1 Methylophaga thiooxydans DMS010
GCTGTTACTGCAAAAAATCGATGAACAATCATGTCTGATAAAGTTGTCAAAACAGACTCTCAATGGCGAGAGCAGCTGACTGAAGACCAGTTTCGTGTCACCCGCGAAGCAGGCACTGAACCGCCTTTTTCTGGGCTTTACGTGGATCATCATGCCGATGGGATTTATCGCTGCATTTGCTGCAACGAAGCCTTGTTCAAATCGGATGCTAAGTTTGATTCAGGTTGTGGTTGGCCAAGTTTCTCAGCGCAAATCGATCAAGGGGCTATAACCCATCATGCTGACTACAGTCATGGCATGGACCGTACCGAAGTTCGTTGCCATCACTGTGAAGCACATTTAGGCCATGTCTTTGATGATGGCCCTGCGCCAACCGGTTTGCGCTACTGTATTAATTCTGTTGCTTTGGATTTTGATGAGCAAAGCTGAATGGTTTGTTTATATTATCGAAGCCGATAATGGCAAACTCTACACAGGCATAACAACAGATATCGATCGCCGTTTTCATCAACACCAAACTCACCGCGGCGGTGCACGCTTTTTTCATACCAGTCAGGCCAAGAAATTGGTTTATCAAGAAACGCAGCCTGATCGTAGTAGCGCCTCTAAGCGCGAAGCTGCAATTAAAAAACTCTCACGACAAGCCAAACTGACCCTTATCGCTCAGTACTAACTCCATGTATAATGGCGCGTTTTTTCACGTCGCGCTAACACGACCTCATTAACAGGATCTTTCTCTTGCTCAGCACAGCCAATATCACCATGCAATTTGGGGCCAAGCCTCTGTTTGAAAATGTGTCAGTCAAATTCGGTGACGGTAACCGCTACGGTCTTATCGGCGCCAATGGCTGTGGCAAATCCACTTTTATGAAAATTCTGGCGGGTGATCTGGAACCCAGCTCCGGCAATATTAATCGCGATGTGAACGAATCGTTTGCTGTATTGAAGCAGGATCAGTTCGCCTATGAAGATCAACGCGTCATTGATGTCGTTATCATGGGTCAGCCAGAACTATGGAAAGTCCATAAAGAACGCGACCGTATCTACAACCTGCCGGAAATGAGCGAAGAAGATGGCATTAAAGTGGCCGAACTGGAAGGTCAATATGCAGAGCTTGATGGTTATACGGCCGAATCACGCGCTGGCGAATTGTTATTGGGCGTCGGTATTCCGGTAGAGCAGCATTACGGTCCGATGAGCGAAATCGCACCGGGTTGGAAACTGCGGATTTTGCTCACCCAGGTCTTATTTGCTGAACCTGACATCATGTTGCTTGATGAGCCGACTAACCACTTGGATATCAATACCATTCGTTGGCTGGAAGATATTTTGAATCAGCGTAATAGCACCATGATCATTATTTCGCATGATCGCCACTTCTTAAACAGTATTTGTACTCATATGGCCGATATGGATTTTGGTGAGCTACGCGTTTATCCCGGTAACTATGATGACTATATGTTGGCATCGACGCAGGTTCGTGAACGTCAAATGGCCGATAACGCCAAGAAAAAAGCACAAATCAAAGAGTTACAACAATTCGTTTCGCGTTTCTCTGCCAATGCTTCTAAAGCAAAACAAGCCACTTCGCGTCAGAAACAGATGGAAAAAATCCAGCTGGATGACATCAAACCGTCCAGCCGCGTCAATCCATACATCCGTTTTGACCAAGAAAAGAAACTGTTCCGTAATGCACTGGAAGTCAAAAAACTGACTCAGGCTTATGACGATGAAGCGCCGCTTTTCAAAGACTTTAATTTTATGACTGAAGTTGGCGAACGAATTGCCATCATTGGCCCGAACGGTATTGGTAAATCAACACTGGTCAAAACCTTGATGGGCGATTTATCACCGAAAGCCGGTGATGTGAAATGGTCCGAAAATGCCAATATTGGTTATTACGCTCAGGATCATGATCATTTATTCAAGAATGATATGACGCTATATGAGTGGATGTCTCAATGGGGCGGTCCGGAAGATGATGAACAAGTGATTCGCGGCACCTTAGGGCGTTTATTGTTCTCTGGTCACATGATCGATAAAAAAGTGAATGTTTTATCCGGTGGTGAAAAAGGCCGCATGCTATTTGGCAAACTGATTTTACAACGCCCTAATATTTTGATCATGGATGAACCGACAAACCATATGGATATGGAATCCATTGAATCATTGAATATGGCGCTGGAAAACTACGAAGGTACTCTCTTCTTCGTCAGTCATGACCGTGAGTTTGTCTCTTCTCTAGCCACCCGTATTTTCGATATGGAAGTCGAAGGTATTACCGACTTCAGTGGTAGTTACGATCAATATTTACAAAGTCTCGGGATTAACTAAACGTTGGTAATGATAACCGTCCATTTTTCATGCTAATGTAGCGATAATATTCAATGGATCGGAGCAGCCAGTATGAATCACCTTAAACATCACTTCGCTAAGAAATGGACAATTCTAGTCGCCTGTCTGGGCTTACTTTGTTTTGCCAGCCCAGCGGTGACCTATGCAGCATCGGCAACTGAAATTGAGATTGGTGTTGATGAAACATTGAAGAACTTCACCCAAGAAGTAGCTGGAGGCGCCGAGTTTTTAAAACGTGCCAAGGGCGTATTAGTGTTTCCCAAGGTGATTAAAGCGGGATTCGGTATTGGTGGCGAATATGGTGAAGGCGCTCTGCAAATCAATGGTGAAACCACTGATTATTACAACACGGCGGCGGCTTCAATTGGTTTACAGCTAGGAGCACAGAGTAAGTCATTGGTGATTGTGTTTCTTGAAACTGACTCACTGGAATACTTTCGCAATAGCAAAGGCTGGAAAGCCGGTGTAGATGGCTCTGTTGCCGTAGTGGAATGGGGTGGCGGTGAGGATATCAACACGATCGATATTGAAGACCCGATCGTAGGATTTGTTTTCAGTAATAAAGGCTTAATGTTTAACCTGACACTGGAAGGTTCAAAGTTCACTCGGATATACAAATAGCATGACGCAAGAGCATCCCGACTACCCAGAAAAAACCTGTGAAATAGATCGTCTCGTTACCCACGATCGTCTCGTTGAATCGGCGCTTGCCGGCAAAAAAACGCAGCAACGACGTAATGGCGTATACGGCTACCCGGGAGAAACCTTTGAACTTAAAGGTGAAACTTTTGTGATTACGGCTCTTGAGCGTCGAACCTTAGGTGACATGACGCAGCAAGACGCCGAGCAGGAAGGCTTTCCCAGTCTTGAAGTCTATAAACAACTCATTATCAGTATGCATAAAGGTATGGAGTGGAATGAGTCTCATAAGGTCTGGGTACACAGCTTTGAGAAACAAAGCTGATTTAATCTAAAGCCTCAGAATGAAAAGCCTCACACCGCGATAAATCAAATGCTTTATCAGTCGGTAATTGTTTTTGTAATTGACGAAGCGCGGTGCGCATTCCCTCTTCCAGCACCGGGTGATAAATGGGCATAGCCAGGATCTGCGCGATAGTTAATTGTTGTTCAATTGCTAGTGCTAATACATGAGCCATATGCTCTGCCGCAGGCGCCGCCATTTCTGCACCGATCAAACGTCCATTATTTTTATCAGCATAAAGCCGCATTACACCTTTATTTTGTTGGCCTGCTCGCGCCCGCCCCTGATCCTCAAAAAGGGCTTGTCCAATCAACGTATTGGCTTCACTACATTGCTCATAGGTCATTCCGATGCAGGCTATCTCGGGATCGGTAAATACAATCCGCATTGGTGTGCGTCGACAAAAATGTTCAATCGATGCTGAAACTGCGTTATGTCCTGCTATCCGCCCCTCATCCGCAACCTCATGCAATACCATGTTCAGCGAACTCGCATCGCCAGCAATAAAAACGGGCAAGTCTGCTACTTGCATCGTATGAGGGTTAATCTCGGGTATCCCCTCGTCATTCAAGGGCACCCCCAAACATTCCAGTCCGATATGTTTCAGGTTCGCTTGTCGCCCTATTGCAGCAACGACCTGATCGACTTCAACTGAAACATTGCCAGCGCTTACCAGAACACCGTTAGCAGTCTCACTGAGCTCAGCTTTATCGCCTGAGTATATTGGAAATTCTGCTTGTAATAGTTGATGTATGCTTTGATTCACCTCAGGATCAGTCAAGCCAGCTAACTGCTGTGTGGAAGAAAATGCCGTGACATTAATGCCAAGACGCGACAACGCCTGAGCCATTTCAACACCAATAGCGCCCATTCCAATAACAGCGATACGTGACTTTAAATCTGACTGTTCAAACAAGCTGTCTGTGGTCAGCAGCTTGTTTTCTAATGTTTTCCAGTCTTCGGGAACGATGGGCGTAGAGCCCGTTGCAATAATAATTTTTTTACACTGAAAAATCTGATTATTAACCTGAACCTGATTGTATGACAGCAGTTTAGCTCGTCCCGTTACAACCCTATTACCTAAGTCGTGAACAGATTTCATGACACCAGATACATAATAATCACGCAGCTCACGTACGCGGCTGAATACCGCGGGCAGATCAATGGCAAGACTTTCTGCTTGACGAATCCCAAACGTGTCAAAGCAGTGTCTGCGATGATAAGCATTAGCGGCTTCAATCAGTAGCTTAGATGGCATGCACCCGACTCGGGCGCAGGTTGTGCCATATTCACCTGCATTGATCAAAAGAAAATCATCAGTCTGCTTTTGAACCTGCTTGACCGCAGCAAGCCCTGCCGTCCCAGCTCCGATAACAATGATCTCTGTCGTTACTGGTAATGTCATTAAATCGTCGATTTAGTCACAAATTAGTCTTCGATCCGAAACCCTACTTTTATCGTCACTTGCCAGTATTTCACACCGCCCGATTCAATATAACCGCGCGTTTCCACCACTTCAAACCAGTGCATGTTTTTAATACTTTCTGACGCTTTGCTGATGGCATTTTGAATCGCCTGATCAGAACTTTCTGTTGAACTACCGGTTAACTCAATTAATTTATACGTATGGTCGCTCATTACTTATCTCCTTGTCTTAATCCCATCATCAAAGGTTTCATAACTCACCTTGGTTACCATCATAAAGCCTAATAAAGGGAAGTTTCCAGCTTAGGCGTATAGTTGAATAAATTAATGATTTTTCTATCTTTTACCGTGACAGAGTTGTATAATTATTCGTTTACCATCTCGCTTCATCAGTTTTGCGTTCAAAAACTGATCTTTCACAGGTTTTACCATGTCCACAGAACAACCCGATCTAATCCCCTCATTTAGTGAGTTGGGAATAGCCCCTGCTATTGTCAAAGCCATTCAAGAGGCCGGTTATGAAACCCCGTCTCCGATTCAGGCGCAAAGTATTACTCCGCTGCTTGAAGGGCGTGATCTACTGGGACAAGCACAAACTGGTACTGGTAAAACAGCGGCGTTTTCATTACCACTATTGAGCCGCTTAAACGATCGTCAGAAAACACCTCAAATGTTAGTGCTGACACCGACTCGCGAATTAGCAATTCAGGTTGCTGAAGCCATTCAAGGTTACGGCCGTCATATCAAAAATTTCCATGTATTACCTATTTACGGTGGTCAAAGCATGGGAATTCAATTACGCCAGTTGCAACGTAACCCACAGGTTATCGTTGGCACACCAGGTCGTATATTAGATCATATCCGTCGTGGCAAACTGGCACTGGAAAACCTGCAATCGCTGGTGTTGGATGAAGCTGACGAAATGCTACGCATGGGCTTTATCGATGATGTTGAAACTATCCTGCAGGAAACACCTAAAGACCGTCAGGTTGCCTTATTCTCGGCCACGATGCCCAAACCGATTCACCGGGTAGCTCAGCGTTATCTGAACAACCCTGTTGAAGTCCATATCAAATCGAAAACATCGACCGTTGATACTATCAACCAACGTTACTGGCAGGTAACTGGCTTGCATAAGCTGGATGCCTTAACCCGTATTCTTGAAGTCGAAGAGTTTGATGGCATGATTATTTTCGTGCGCACCAAAAACTCAACCGTGGATCTGGCTGAAAAGTTAGAAGCACGTGGTTACGCCAGCTCACCATTAAACGGTGATATGAATCAGGCTCTGCGTGAAAAAACCATTGAAAAGATGAAAGCCGGCAAGATTGATATTTTGGTAGCTACCGACGTCGCGGCACGTGGCCTTGATATCCAACGTATGAGCCATGTCGTCAACTACGATATTCCTTACGATACTGAATCCTACGTGCACCGTATTGGTCGTACCGGTCGTGCAGGTCGTAAAGGTGAAGCTATCCTCTTTGTTGCCCCACGCGAAAGACGTATGTTAGGCGCCATTGAGAAAGCCACTAAGCAGACTATCACTCGTATGCAACTACCTAGTAGTGAAGATATTGCTGATCGTCGCGTGATGTCATTCAAACAACAAATGACAGAAACCATTGAATCGCAGGATCTGGCATTTTTCGAAAAACTCATTACTTCTTATCAAGAAGAACATAATGCTGATCCCGTTGAGGTGGCAGCTGCTTTGGCGTTTTTGGTACAAAAGCATCGCCCATTGAAACCGGTCAGCCACGTTAGCGAACGTAAGCAACCGAGAGAACGTGCAGACAGAGACTCGCGTCAAACTAACCGTGAACCACGTTCAGAGCGACCAGAACGTGCTCCCCGCGCACCACGTACACGGGCTGAACACAAGCCTGAAGAAGGTATGAAAACCTACCGTGTTGAAGTCGGTGCAGAACATAATGTTGAGCCTAAACACTTAGTTGGTGCGATTGCCAATGAGGCAGGTCTTGAAAGTCAGCTGATTGGTCGTATTTCAATTATGGATGACCACAGCTTTGTCGACTTACCGGATGGTATGCCTAAAGACATTTTCCAGCATTTGCGTAAAGTCTGGGTCAATCAGCGCCAATTGCAGATCAGCATGCCTGACAGCACGCCAGATGTGATGGAAAAACCGGCTATACCAGCACGCCAAAAGCCAGGTAGAACGAAAAAGCGCCCTGCTATCGCAGCCAAAAAGCGTCAATCTAAAAGCCGACCAAAACCGTCTTAATCGTCATACAGTAAAGTAAAAAATCAGGTCCGATCATTTATCGGGCCTGATCCTTTCCACGCTTCCTCAATTAAATCAGCCATGCCACAATAGCCGCATGCTGAATATTATCTGGATTGCTTTTTTTCTTATCGCCTTTATCGTTGCGCTGTTCAAGTTGTTGGTATTGGGCGACCAGCTAATCTTCTCCCAACTCATGGAAGCGATGTTTGCGCTTTCTAAAACCGCCTTTGAAATTTCACTTGGTTTGACCGGTATTCTGGCTTTATGGCTGGGCATTATGAAAATTGGTGAACGTAGTGGCTTTGTGGAGTGGCTCACGCGCGGTTTGACACCGTTATTTACCCGTCTGATGCCTGAAGTACCTAAAGATCATCCTGCTTTAGGTTCCATGGTAATGAATATCTCAGCCAATGCATTAGGTTTAGATAATGCGGCAACGCCTTTAGGCATTAAGACAATGAAAGAATTGCAAAGTCTTAATCCGTTTAAAGACACAGCCAGTAATGCCCAAATTTTATTTTTAGTGATCAATACCTCTGCTGTCACCTTATTCCCCGTCACTATTTTTACTTATCGGGCACAAATGGGGGCAGCAAATCCGACAGATGTTTTTATTCCCATCCTGCTAGCCACCTATATGTCGACTTTTGTCGGCTTGTTGGTTGTTGCATCGGTCCAAAAAATTAATTTACTCGACCGTGTTGTGATGGCATATCTAGGTGGTTTTACATTACTGGTAGTGGCGATACTTGGGTATTTCTCTAGCCTGTCTCAGCAAGCAATGCTGACGCAGTCCGCTCTGATTAGTAATGTGATCCTGTTCAGTCTGGTCACCTTATTTATCAGTACAGCAGCCATAAAAAAAGTAAATGCCTATGATGCATTTATTGAGGGCGCTAAAGAAGGCTTCCAAACAGCAGTCACCATCATTCCTTATCTCGTCGCAATGTTAGTCGCTATCGGTGTGTTCAGAGCCAGTGGTGCATTGGAGTTATTGTTTGATGCTATGCGAAGTCTGGTACTAAGCTTAGGCTTAGATGATCGCTTTATCGACGCGATGCCGACTGCTCTAATGAAGCCTTTTAGCGGAAGTGGTGCCCGCGCGATGATGGTCGACACGATGCAGACATATGGCGCTGATTCGTTTGCTGGTCGACTGGCGTCAATTGTTCAAGGCAGCACTGAGACCACCTTTTATGTATTAGCGGTGTATTTTGGTGCTGTTGGTATAAAAAATATTCGCCATGCGGTGAGTTGTGGCTTAGTCGCTGATTTTGCAGGCATTATTGCTGCTATCGGTGTTGCCTATTGGTTCTTTGGCTAAAACAAGAATAAGCCGCAAAAATAATATCACTCACTTTCTCAAAATCTGCTAAATTTATTTCCCGTTCAATATCTTGCACCCAGATCAGGCTCAAGCTCATCGCTTGGCTTTCTCCAGGTCAAAGAGACGGTTTTGACTGTCCACTTGGAGACTGTATGTTTGAAAGCCTTAATACAACCGACTGAATCCTGTTATGACCTGATTGCCGACGACCTCGCCAATAATGGTTATTGCGTATTACCCCAACTTTTGCCGGCAGCACTGAATCTGGCACTGCATCGTCGTGTCACACATCTTGATGAAGACGATTTTCAGCGTGCCGGTATAGGTCGTGAACTGGGTTTTCAACTCAATAGCACAGTCCGCCGTGACGAGACACGCTGGCTTAATCCAAAACATGTAACTGATGCTGCCTATATGGATGCAATGGCTACGTTTCGTCTGGCCATTAATCGTCGTTTATTTATGGGTCTGTTTGATTATGAATCACACTATGCCCACTATGCCCCCGGTGCGTTTTATAAAAAGCATCTGGATGCTTTTAAAGGCCAATCAAACCGTGTTTTATCCACAGTGCTCTATCTGAACCCAGAGTGGCACGTTAATGATGGTGGTCAGCTGTTAATCTACGCTCCCGATTCAAATACTATTTTGCAAACCGTCAACCCGAATTTTGGTACGTTTGTCATTTTTCTCAGTGAGCAATTTCCACATGAGGTGGTCAAAGCACAGCGTGATCGCTACAGTGTTACAGGATGGTTTCGTTTACATGACCCACTACAAGCACCTGCGATATGAAACACGATTTTGACATTTTGCAACTTGGTCACCCGTTGTTAAGGCAACGGGCTGAGCCTGTTTATGACATCCTAGCACCAGCGTTTCAGGCGCAGGCTAAAGCCCTTCTGAGTTTCGTAATAGAGAAAGGTGGGATGGGCATTGCCGCGCCACAGGTAGGGATCAGCCAGCAGTTTTTCATTCTGTCCTCACATCCTAATAGTCGCTACCCTTATGCCCCTGACGTGCCACCTTTTTTTGTGATTAATCCTGAGAGAATTGCTCATAGCGACACGTCCAATAAAGATTGGGAAGGCTGTTTGAGCTTACCCGGTATACGCGCATTAGTGCCGCGTTTTGACGACATTACAGTGCGCTATCAAACTCTCGAAGGCGACACCGTTGAGAAGATGTATGACGGTTTTCTTGCGCGCGTATTCCAACATGAGCATGATCACTTAAACGGCCATGTATTTCTGGATCGCGTTGAATCTAATTATGATGTAATGATGGAAAAAGAATGGCAAAAACAGATTGCGCAATCAGCTAAATAACACCTGTTTTTTGTTGCGCCATCTCACTGATAAAATTTAGGCTGTTTATGCTCGAATTTACTGAATATACCAAGTTTCTGATTGCACTTATCGCTATCGTTAATCCGATTGGTATTATCCCCATCTATATCAGTCTGACAGCGCAATATGATTCGGCACAGAAAGCTCTGATTGCCAGACTGGTTGTTATCTCAGCTACACTTATCCTACTGATTGCTGCTTTTTTTGGAGAGATCATTCTGCAATTTTTTGGTATCAGCATTAACTCATTTCGAGTCGGTGGTGGCATTTTATTGTTGCTGATGGCGATCAGTATGCTTAATGATACTCACAAGAATTTGCAGCAGAATAAAACGATGGTCGAACAGTCAGGTGAATCAATTGCTATCGTACCGCTAGCAATGCCATTGTTGGCTGGCCCCGGTGCTATCAGTACGGTCATCATAAATGCATACAAAGGCAATGGCATTGAGCATTATCTATTGATATCCCTCGATATTTTCATACTGGGGTTATTGTTGTGGATAATACTCAAACTGGTGCCATGGATTGCACGGCATATGTCGACTGTGGGCATCCATATTTCCACCAGAATTAGCGGATTGATCTTAGCGGCGATTGCAGTAGAGTTTATTGCCAACGGCCTGAAAGGCCTGTTTCCGGTTTTGATTTAACCGAACATTTTGCCAACAAACTTGCTTAGTGTCTGGCTTCGTTGTGGGTCACGTAACGCTTGCATCACTGGCTCACGCATCCCGGGCACAAACATCAGATCAGCCAGTAGCTGACTGAAAACATCGTAGCCTGATTCATTCATAGCCAGTCGTTCCACGTATTGTTTGCAGAGGTGAGGCAATTTCAACGAGCGCCATACACGTCCACTCAAAACAGCCAAGATTTCTATACTCTGACTGCATTTATGTTGAAGCACATGAGCCACCATCTGATCGACTAGCCCCGTCGCGGGACTGTTGGATGCGGCACGTAAACATGCAGATATCATCGATATATCCGGTTTCTTTTCCTGCAATCTGACATCCAGTCGTTGCGCTAACACTTCAACAATACCTGCTGACGGTGCGGCGTTTTCCAGAAAGGTACAGAGCACATTAAAAGGTTCTTCGGGCAATCGCGGAATCGTCTTGATAAGACCTAAGGTTTCCAGATTGTCATCTAATCTGACTGCGACATCCGCCACACCTTGCATTCCCAGACTCTGCCAACTATCCATCGGCTTTTTACCGGTAAAGTAAGCATAGGCATCAGGATAAAACGGCGAGGCTTTCAAGGCGAGGCTTTTGGTAGCGTGGGCATTAAACGCCGCCATTTTATCTTCACGGGGTGTGAAAGTATAAGGACTGTCTTTTAAGGCTCCCTCAATCTGCTTGCCATCAGTCGCGGCAAGCATGCACTCCCCTACACGCTCAAGCAGCATCATTAAAAATTCATCGCGAGCAGTCTGAATCAGCAGGCCTTGTTCATCTAAGGGAAACGTTAAAAACCAGACATAATGTTTTTCAGCAGCTTCAGGGTGCCAAAAAATCACACCAAACAATGCACTGCGTTGGAAAGGCAATGGATAGGGCTTTTTTGCCCACTCAAAATTAACAAATTCGTCAGCAGTTAGTTTAGTTACACGACGCCCCATATCAAAGACACGGTATTTTGCACCGCTTTGGTGTAAAAACTCTGACAAGGTGGTGATTTTAGCTTCGCTCATAGGTAGGGTTCAGGTTCGATATTCTGCGTTAATTTTGACGTAGTCATAGGAAAAATCACAGGTCCAAACCCAGTCTTCGGCCTGTCCTCGCCCCAATTCAACGCTGATGGTAATTTCCGCATCGTTCATTACCTTCTGCCCCTGCTCTTCAGTATAAGCTTTGGCTGGTTGTCCCTGCTCTACAATGCTTACATCACCCAGAGCGATACTGACTTTAGTTAGATCAAAGTCCTTCAAACCACTCCGTCCTACTGCTGCCAAAATACGGCCCCAATTTGCATCAGACGCAAATAATGCCGTTTTCACCAATGGCGAATGGGCTATGGTATAAGCAACTTGGCGACACTCTTCCTGACTTTGGCCTTGGCTCACGGCAATCGATATAAATTTGGTTGCGCCTTCACCGTCACGGACGATGGCCTGAGCCAGATAACGACATAATTCCGTCAAAGCGTTCAGTAAACGCTCACCATCATCACCGGTAATGTTTTCAATTGGCGTATTACCGGCCTGACCGGTTGCCATCAACACACAGGCATCGTTAGTTGAGGTGTCACCGTCCACGGTAATACGGTTGAAAGACTGGTTCATCGCCTTGTGCAGCATGGTCTGGAGTACCGCCTGACTTACCGCTGCATCGGTGGCGATATAAGCCAGCATGGTTGCCATATCAGGGCGAATCATACCTGAGCCTTTCGACATGCCGGTAATGGTAACTGTTTTGCCATTTAGCACTAATTGCACTGAACGTGCTTTGGCGATGGTATCAGTTGTCATAATGCCATGAGCAGCATCGAACCAGTTATCTGTAGATAAGGCGTCCACGGCCTCCGGTAACACTGCCGTGATCTTTTCAACGGGTAGCGGCTGACCAATAACACCTGTCGAAAAAGGTAAAACGGCTGCTGTGTCAACGTTTGTCAGTTTAGCAACAGCGTCACAACATTTGGTCGCAGCTTGCATACCTGCTTCACCAGTGCCGGCATTAGCATTTCCCGAGTTAATCAGTAAATATCGCGTCGCCTGCTGTTGCTGATGCGACTTTGCCAGTACCACCGGCGCGGCACAAAAGGCATTCTGGGTATACACCGCTGCTGTATGTGTCCCCTCAGTCATTTCGACCAAGACAACATCTTTTCTGCCTACTTTTTTGATACCAGCACTCACTGTTGCCAGTCGAATGCCTGTTACAGGAAGCAATTCATCCGCTGACGGTGCAGCAAGATTCACTGCCATTAATTAATCGCTCCATGACACTGCTTGAACTTCTTGCCACTGCCACATGGGCAAGGGTCGTTACGACCTACCTTACTGCCATCACGAGTATAAGGCTGTGCGGCTTCGGGCATTTCCTCTTGTTCCGGTTCATCATTACCCATTTGTTGGGCTTCTTCATGCTGGTATTCAACCTCGGCAGTTTGACGACGCTGTTCATTGACTGCGTCAACGTCTTCCTGAGCACGTACCTGCACCATCGAAATCAAACGAATTACTTCATGTTTGATGTTATCCAACATGGTAGTGAACAGACTGAATGATTCGCGCTTGTATTCTTGCTTTGGATCTTTCTGCGCGTAACCACGCAAATTAATCCCTGTGCGCAGATAATCCATCTGTGCCAGATGCTCTTTCCACTGCGTATCCAGTGTCTGCAACATGATCGCTTTTTCAAAGTGACGCATCAGTTCTTCACCAACAGTCTCTTCTTTGTTTTTGTATGCGAGTTCTGCTTCTTCAACAATGCGTTCACGCAAGCTTTCTTCATGTAGGCTATCATCTGTTTCCAGCCAGTCACTGATGGTTAACTCCAGTGCATATTGTTCTTTCAGTGCTTGCTCAAGACCAGACACATCCCACTGCTCGTCAATACTATTAGGTGGAATATAAAGGCTGATGGTGTCATTGATAACCGTACTACGCATCGATGTAATGGTTTCCGACACATCATCGGCAGCCATCAGTTCATTACGCTGCTCGTAAACTACTTTCCGCTGATCGTTAGCAACATCATCGAATTCCAGTAATTGTTTACGGATATCGAAATTATGGCCTTCAACCTTGCGTTGAGCATTCTCAATAGCGCGTGATACCCAAGGGTGTTCAATCGCTTCACCCTCTTCCATACCCAATTTCTGCATCAGTCCCGCCATACGGTCAGAGGCAAAAATGCGCATCAAATTATCTTCTAATGACAAGTAGAAACGGGTAGAACCAGGGTCACCTTGACGACCAGAACGGCCACGCAACTGATTATCAATACGACGAGACTCATGACGTTCAGTACCGATAATATGTAAACCACCCGCAGCTAATACAGCATCGTGTCGGTTCATCCATTCCGCGCGAATCGCTTCTTTGGTTTCTTCTGTTGCATCTTCTGGTAATGCATCCAGTTCAGCTTCGAGACTACCACCCAAAACAATATCGGTACCACGACCGGCCATATTGGTCGCAATCGTAACGGTACCTGGACGCCCTGCGTTGGCAATAATTTGCGCTTCTTTTTCATGAAATTTCGCATTCAATACTTGATGCGGAATCTTCGCTTTTGTTAACAGGTTGTTCAGATACTCTGAGCTTTCAATCGATGCCGTACCAACCAAAACCGGTTGTTTACGATCAATACAGCCTTGAATATCTTCCAAAATCGCTTCGTACTTTTCTTTACCCGTTAGATAAATGCGATCCGCTTCATCTTTACGCTGCATGTCTTTATGCGTGGGGATTACCACGACTTCCAAGCCGTAGATTGAATTCAATTCGTAAGCTTCGGTATCAGCCGTACCGGTCATACCTGAAAGCTTGTTATATAAACGGAAATAGTTCTGAAAAGTAATTGAGGCCAGTGTTTGATTTTCGTTCTGAATTTTAACGCCTTCTTTGGCTTCAACAGCCTGATGCAAACCTTCAGACCAACGGCGTCCAGGCATGCTACGACCAGTAAATTCATCAACGATAACGATCTGGTTATCCTGCACCATGTAATCCACATCACGCTGAAATAAAACATGGGCACGAAGTGCAGCCGTCACATGATGCATCAGACCAATATTAGTCGCGTCATAGAGACTGGCATTTTCATCCAATAAACCAGCTTGAGTCAGCATCGACTCTATTTTCTCATGACCGCGCTCGGTGAAATGAACCTGTTTGTTCTTTTCATCGACGGTGTAGTCACCGGGTTTCGTTATCTCATCATCTTCACCTTCACCACCTTCCTGTTTTTCAAGATTAGGGATCAAAGTATTTATTTGCTGATAGAGTTCAGAGCTGTCTTCTGCCGGACCAGAGATAATTAACGGTGTTCTGGCCTCATCGATCAAAATCGAATCAACCTCATCGATAACAGCGAAATTCAATTCACGCTGGACTTTTTCATCCAGACGAAATGCCATGTTGTCACGCAGGTAATCGAAACCAAATTCGTTGTTGGTGCCATAGGTAATATCACAATTGTATGCTTCACGACGTTCGTCGTTATTCATTCCACCAATGATGACACCCGTGGTCAGGCCCAAAAAGCCATACAACTTGCTCATCCAGCCAGCATCACGTGATGCCAGATAATCATTGACTGTAATGACATGCACACCTTCGCCAGCTAATGCATTGAGATAGACGGCTAAAGTCGCGACAAGGGTTTTACCCTCACCGGTTTTCATTTCAGCGATTTTGCCATCATTCAGCACCATACCGCCGATCATTTGCACATCAAAGTGACGCATACCCAACACGCGCTTACTGGCTTCACGAACCACCGCAAAAGCTTCGGGTAAAATATCGTCTATCGATTCACCGTCATTAAGGCGTTGACGGAACTCTGCCGTTTTGGCTTTCAATGTGGGGTCATCAAGCTGCTCAATATCGGCTTCCATTGCGGCAATGTCGTCTACAGACTTGCGCATCTTTTTCAAAATTCGCTCGTTGCGACTGCCAAATATCTTGCTGAAAAACTTGCTAACCATTATCTCGCCTTAGTTGTTTGTTACGGCGCGAACACCGGACATTATTATTAATTGAAAATGCGTGATTATAACGCGGACCCAATTGTGGATTGAAGTTCACTTAGAAACAAGTGGAGACATTCCTATTCGAAAACAAGGGGAATGTTATTTGATGAAGTTATATGGGTTGACGTGTTGACCATCGCGTAACACTTCAAAGTGTACGTGTGGGCCTGTTGATCGACCGGTTGATCCCATCAATGCCAACACCTCACCTTTGCTAACACGATCACCTTTCGCCACATTAATTGTTTTATTGTGCGCGTAACGCGTGACATAACCGTTACCGTGATCGACCTCAACAAGACCGCCGTAACCACCGCGATTACCTACCCAGCTGACAATGCCATCAGCAACGCTGGTTACCGGGCTGCCGGATTTTGCGGCAATATCAAGTCCTTTGTGAAAGGTCTTTTTGCCATTGAATGGGTCTACTCGATAACCGTAAAAGGACGATACCCAGCCACCTTCTACGGGTTTACCGTCTGGAATCCCGGCGGCGATATTATCTTTTGTAATCAAGTATTGCTCTAATGCTGCTAGTGTTTCGTTTTGCGTTTCCAGATCCAACGATAACTGTTTGATACCACTGTCTAATGCATCACTACTAAGGAACATTCCCTCGTCATCCAAACCGCCTTGCGCAGGGTGTTCATCTAATGTGAATTCTGTCGTATCAAATCCAGCGATTTCTGCCAGTCGTTGACTGAGCATTCGCAAACGAATGGTTTCTGCTTGTAGACCACCTAATTGTTTCGCATAGAAATTATCAATAGCATCTTGCTGAGATGCAGAGATTTCCGTTGATTCGGAAGAGCTTTGTTCGGAGATGACATGCGGTATAGCGGAGGCGGGACTGAGGTTGACAGGTTTATTTGCCCAATTAGCGAAGCTGTATGAGCTGATACTAATCAGTGCGACGACTAATGTCATTAACACCAGCAACTTAGCTTTTGTTAGATGCCAGTGCTTATGTGTCTTGTTGTTTGAGGATATAATGATAACCTGCATTTTTATCCTTATCTCCGGTCGTATAACTTATGTCTAACAAACCTGAACACGTCGGCCATATCTACAAGCAAGACAGCCATATGAAATGGTTGACTACGCGTGCGCAACAACTCAACAAGCTCAATATTATTCTGCAAAAAACATTGCCATTGCAATTTAGCAATCATTGCCAACTGGCTAATGTCACCGCGGATACGATCATTATCCACACGGACAAGGCCAGCTATGCCAGTTTGCTTCGTTTTCAGGCACCGCTTGTCTGCAAGACCTTATCAGCGCACTTGCCTGAGCCGGTTAGCAAACTTGACGTCAAAGTACGTCCTCTACAGAGTCTGTCAAAACAAACAAACCATGCTGCAATACATGTATCTACAAAAACAGCGGTGCTGTTAACCAGCACCGCTGCTGAAATCGAGGACGGCCCTTTAAAAACCGCCCTAAACAAACTGGCAAATCGCCAATCGAATCAAACTGATTAGCTGGTCAGAGACGCTGCTGGACGACTGAAAAGAATGGGGGCATCTTTGTCGTCTTCGAAACTAACCAGTTCCCAAGCATCTTCTTGCGCCAGTAGTTTACGTAATAGTTTGTTATTCACTTCATGACCGGATTTGTGACCATTGAATGCGCCGATCAAACTGTGGCCCAGTAAGTACAAATCACCAATGGCATCCAGTACTTTATGACGGACAAACTCATCTTCGTAACGTAAACCGTCTTCATTCAGAACACGGTAATCATCAACGACGATAGCATTATCCATGCTACCACCGAGCGCCAGATTGTTTTCACGCAGTTTCTCGATATCTTTCATAAAGCCGAAAGTGCGAGCACGACTGACTTCACGTACGAACGACGTGGAGGAGAAATCAACATCTACTTGTTGAGGTCGTCCTGTAAAGGCAGGGTGTTCGAAATCGATAGTAAATGAGACTTTGAAACCATCAAATGGCTCAAATTTTGCCCATTTATCACCATCTTCAAGCACTACGGGCTTTTTGATACGGATAAACTGCTTAGCGACATTCTGCTCTTCAATACCGGCAGATTGCACCAGGAACACAAACGGTCCTGCGCTGCCATCCATAATCGGTACTTCAGCTGCATTCAGATCAATATAGGCATTATCGATACCGAGACCAGCAAACGCGGATAACAGATGTTCCACAGTCGACACTCGCTGGCCATGTTCAACCAGTGTCGTCGACAGCGCTGTTTCACCAACGTTTTCGGCTTTGGCTTGAATCTCAACAATCGGATCCAAATCGACTCTGCGGAAAATAATGCCAGTATTAGGGGCAGCAGGCCGCAGGGTCAGATATACCATCTCACCACTATGCAAA
>NZ_GG657893.1:0-60022 GCF_000156355.1 Methylophaga thiooxydans DMS010
GACAGATGGATTAAGTAAGACGGGATATAACGGGATTTAATGGTTTTAAATGGGAAGAAGCTTTTAATAATGAGGGTTTGAGTAACATTTAAAGCTTATTTAATAATTAATTATGGATCGCGATCATTTTAAATATAGTAAACATTTAGACACATGAATTGCGATCAAGCTCATTAGTGACGACGACCACTCCAAACAACTCGCCCAATAATCGAAAGCTCGTTCTGCAAATCAAAATCCAGTGATATCTCAAAAGGCTCATAAGCTGGATTATCACTGGTAACCTTTAACCGCTGACTTGGTAGGCGCTGTAGCCGTTTAACTAGTAATGACTCACCCATTCTGATTACATAGATGCCGTCACGTTTAGCAACGTTGTCAGTGTGATCAACGAGTATAACGTCGCCTGGACGCAATGCAGGCTCCATGCTCTCACCTTCTACATAAATCAGATATAAATTAGCTGGGCTGCTGTGTAGCTCGTTATATATCCATTCTTTTTTGAATATAAGTGCATCAGTTTCCTCTTCCTCGTGAATGACATAACCGTTGCCAGCTGATGCTTTTACATCAAACAGTGGGATGTGGGCGAATGTTTCCATAATGCTACCAGTTCCTGCTGAATAGTCTTTGATGCTCGATCCCACTTCTTCGTTGGAAGTGGGATCGACTTGCCCCACTTTAGATTTTCGATCCCGCTTTTCATAAGTTTCTGATTCGTTTGAATTTCTATGTGTTGATGATGAATTATCATCAACATCTAAGTGGGATCGAGTTGGAAAGGTTTCGTTCCCCGTCAGCACGTAATACGAATTAAACCCAAGCCCTAATATTTTTTCTAAATAAATAGCATCAGGGCTACGTTCACCTTTTTCATATTTGGCTTGTGACTGCCTTGTGATTCCAACAAAGTCAGCAACATCCTGCTGGGTTAAGCGTAGACGCTTACGCTCCTCTAGTATTCTGCCGCCAATGTAAACTAATGATTCCATTACAAGCCCTTGACAATGTTATTTTATGTGTACATAATTTTTGCAGGTGTTATGTTTTGTTTGCATTTATGTAAACGCTTATATATTTAATTACGGATTGTAACAATGAACTACAAGCAAATACATCAAGCATTGAAAGCCAAAGGTCTTTCTTGGTTAGTCGCTGGTGAAGTAATTGGTTGCACTCATCAGCATGTAATGAATGTTTGTGCAAGACGAGCGGAAAGTTTAAGAGTTGCACGATCAATATCCGTGCTAATCGAGAAAGATATTGCAGCAGTTTTTCCGGATATTCCCCGCTATCAGTCTGATGTAAAAACTGATCGCCAAGCCAAAATTGATCAAGCAAAAGCGCGTCTGGCAGAAGCCGGTCTTGCTGAGAGCGCCTAATCATGGTTGATAACTATCCGCATCAAGAGCACTTACATCCGCAAAAAGCACGCGCCCACAAAGCAGTTCAAACCAACGGCGATTCCAGTTCGGCGGCACAAGGTAAGTATCGGCTGGATGAGTGCGCTTCAACGTCGCAATCAAACTTTTTAGTTGATAAAGACGGAATGCCAGTTTCTCCTGGGTTTGGTGATCCAGATCGCCAATCTGCTTACAAAGCGTCGCGGATGAAGGCGGCAATACGTTTTCAACAACTTGCCAAGCAACAGTCTCAGCGAGTTGTGGAAGTTCCTCTGAATTGTCCGGTTCACGTATGTCCGATTTGTCAACTTTCAATGCTTTTAAAAAAGCTGATAGCTCGGATAAAAGCATGGTCGATGAAATGATGATGAATCCATCATTCTGCCCGTGTAAATACGCGGCACTGACGGGTGCTGGTCTGGTTGTTTTCACTTTGTTATCTCCTGTTTGGTTAAAACGCAGAACCAGCCTATCCCGTGCAGTACTGCCGCAACAATCAATAAATTTGGAAGTGGTGTTGTGATGAGAATTCCAAAAAGTAAGGTGGCTTGGAAACGCATCCAGCCGAACAATATAAAAGACGCGCTGCGGCTTAATAAAGAGTACGCCAGACAGTTCAAAAGGCTAACTGTTCCAGCTATCGCTGAACTGATGGCTGTCAGTGAAGACCGCTTATACAAATGGCTCTCTACTGGTGATATGCCAGTCAGTTTTATCCCGGCATATGAGCATATCTGTGAGATGGATTATGTCACCCAATATCTGGGTTACCGAAGTAACAAGCTGATGATTCAAATCCCCACAGGGAAAAAAGTGGATGAACTAGGTTTAGCCGAACTACAGCAGCTTTCTGCAGATGCAATGAGTTTGCTAATCAAGTTTTATCGTGAGGGTGAGTCGGTAGATATCCTTACTTCAGCGCTCACTCGACTGTTAGCTGGCGTGGCATACCACAGAGAAAATGTTATCTCTCAGAGTCAGCCAGGTCTAGATTTTGAGGGCGGTGAAGATGACTGAACAAAACAGGGAATGGTTCACAGCAACTGAATTAGCAAACAAACCAGGTCTTCCAAAGTACAAGCGTGGCGTTAATCAGCAGGCCTCAAAACAAGGCTGGAATACAAGGCAAGTAAAAGTAAGAGGTGGATCAGCAAATGAATACCACCTTTCCAGCCTGCCAGTAGAAACTCAGGCCGCGTTGATAAAACAACACCTGCCGACCCCAGTTAAGAGCAGCTCGGAAAGCACTGAATTTAGCTACGATCCTCAAGCATTATGGCAGCACTATGACAACAAGCCACAAAAACAAAAGGACGCAGCTCAGAACAAACTCAACCTGCTTTTGCAGGTCATGGCTCTGACAGAAAACGGTGGCGCCACACTTAAGAATGCCTTCTTACTGGTGGCTGATCAAAACGACATTAGTGAACGCACCATGCAAGGCTGGTATCACGGTACCAAGAGCAAGAAAGGGGTGAAATTCTATGCTCGTCAAGACTGGTTAGCCGCGCTGGTACCCGGCTTTGTTGGCCGAACGGTCACAGCAGATATGGATACTGAGGCTTGGGAATTTTACAAAGCCGATTACCTTCGCCTGGAGCAGCCAGAGTTCGAAGCCTGTTACTACCGACTACAACGTACTGCAGCCGAACAAGGCTGGAAAATCCCCAGCAAAAAAACACTGGAACGTCGCATCAAAGCCATACCGCTGGCAACCCGCGTTTATCTACGTGAAGGTGAAGCCGGTTTGATCAAACTGTTTCCTGCCCAACAGCGAACAGTCCAAGAGCTACATGCGCTTGAGTGGATCAATGGTGATGGCTACCAACACAACGTGTTTGTTCTATTGCCAAATGGCGATGTAACGCGCATGAAAACGTGGTTCTGGCAGGACGTCTACAGCCGCAAAATACTGGCTTACCGCGTCGATGAATCAGAAAACACCGACTCAATCCGAGCCAGTTTTGGCGATGTTGTGGATCAGTTCGGCATACCCGAACACGTCACTATTGATAACACCCGCGCTGCAGCCAATAAATGGATGACCGGTGGCGTTAAAAACCGCTATCGCTTCACCGTAAAAGAAGATGATCCACTCGGCCTATTCCCTACGCTCGGTATCAAAGTGCACTGGACATCAGTGATTGGCGGCAAAGGACACGGTCAGGCTAAACCTGTCGAACGTGCCTTTGGTGTTGGTGGTCTTGGTGAATATCTGGACAAGCATCCTAAGTTTGAAGGTGCCTATACCGGCCCAAACCCAATGGCCAAGCCAGAAAACTACGCCAAAAAAGCGGTACCCATTGAAACGTTCCTAGCAGTACTGGAACAAGAAATCATTGCTTGGAATGCCAAACCGGCTCGACGCACTGAAATCTGCAACGGCACAAAAAGTTTTGATCAAGCTTTCACCGAAAGCTATCAAACCGCCGTTATCAAAACAGCTAACCAAGAACAACGTCGCATGTGGCTGCTGATGGCTGAAGCCATCAAAGTGCAGAAAGATGGATCATTTAATCTTGATGCCGGATCAGCCACAGGACAAGGCAAAAACCGCTACCACGCGCCAGCGTTGCTCGACTTTGCAGGCCAGAAGATTACCGTTCGTTTTGACCCTCAAGCGCTGCATGAAATCGTCTATGCCTACACCTTAGATAATCGCTATATCGGTGAGGCGCAATGTATTGAAGCTACTGGGTTTGGTGATACTGAAGCGGCTCGAAGCTTCAACAAGCATCGCACTCGCTTTATCAAGGCCACCAAGCTGGCAGCGAAAGCCGAAGTCGCGATGGATGCAATGGAAGTGGCAAGTCGCCTGCCTTTGCAGCCACAGCCTGAAGTCGCCAACCCGAAAGTGGTCAGACCACTTCGCCCAGCGCCAGAACTAGGCCGACACATACCGCAGCCACAACTAACTGACGAACAAAAACAGGATCTGGCTACATTCCAAGCCGAGTTCCAACAGCCACAAGAGCCTGCAGCACAAATCATAAGAAATGATGACCCCAGAGCGCGCTACAAGCGTTGGGTCAATTTAGACCGTCGGTTGCGAGAAGGGAGTCAACTCTCAGCAGCTGATCAGAAATTCTGGGCGATGTACCAGAAAGGCGATGAGTTCCGCTTTATGAGCGAGTTCAGCGCTGACTTTGAGAGCTTCGACGAAACTGTCGAGGCATAAAAAAACAAACCCGCTGGCAGGCGGGTAAGTAAAACGTGATGAGGTAAATAATGACAACAAATCAAAACGTGGTCAACTTGGGAGACAGAGTCGAAGCCTCTGTCACCACGGCACCACTGAAAAACGTCATGCTCTGTACACGATTGCTGGAACAAGCGATGAATCGCCCAGCACATCTACCAGGTATGGTCACTTTCTTTGGCCCGAGTGGCTGGGGTAAATCGTTTGCTGCAGCTTATGCAGCGAATAAATACCGCGCTTACTACGTTGAATGCAAAAGCACCTGGACAAAAAAAGCGCTGCTCCTTTCCATTCTCAAAGAAATGGGCATCCAGCCAGATAAGACCAACTATGACATGGTCGAGCAAATCAGTCAGCAGCTGGCGCTGAGTGGTCTGCCGCTCATCATCGATGAGATGGATCACATCGTCGAAAAGAAAGCCGTCGAAGTAGTGCGTGACATTTATGAAGGATCAAACGCTGCCATCCTGCTGATCGGTGAAGAGAAGCTCCCGACCAAGCTGCTCAAGTGGGAACGGTTCCACAATCGAATGCTGGCTTGGCAAGGCGCTCAACCTGCCGATCTGGAAGACACACGACAACTGTCCCAACTTTACTGCCCGGACATCACCATTGCTGATGACCTGCTCGAACGCATCCAGCGTGAAAGCATGGGCGTCGCCCGTCGAATCTGCGTCAATCTCAACCAAGTTCAGCAAGCCGCCTACTCAGCTGGTACCGACCAAATCGACGTCAAACTCTGGGGTAACCGTCCCCTCTATACCGGCGACGCACCCAGGAGGAAGGTTAAATGACACAGCCTGTTCATATCACAAGAGCAAACGGCAAGCTGTCAGGTAGAGATGCCTGCTGGCAAGCCATACGTGAATTGAAAGTGTTTTCTTTACTTGACCTGGAAGCACACACCAGTGATCACAAACAGCTGAATGAAGTGAATCGCCGAACAGCCAGAACCTACGTGATAGGGCTGGAAGGTGCTGGCTATCTGGAACGCACCACCAAGCGCATGGGCGGTGCCATTGTCTGGAGGCTGACTCGTGATGTCGGTGTGAATGCACCTCGCGTCAACCGCAAAGGTGACCACGTCACTGGTGGCGAGAGCCGTGAACAGATGTGGCGAACCATGCGAATTCTGAGTGATTTCAGTTGGCGTGATTTGGTGGCATCAGCCTCTACGGAAGAAACACCTATCGAACCGAACACTGCCAAGGATTACATCACCTTTCTGGCTAAGGCGAATTATCTCAAAGAGATAATCCCAGCCAACCATGGTGGTGGTCTGGCGCGATACAAACTATTACCCGCGATGAATACCGGTCCAAAGCCGCCGATGATTCAACGCATTAAACAAGTCTTTGATCCCAATTTAAACAAGGTCGTATGGCCAAAGGATGGTGAGTAATGGATGAAGCGACAGTAGACGTAATTCAACAATTAATGGCATGGCACCAGAAACGAGTTGATGAATTGCAGCTGATAGTGGATCAAAAAGGTGCCTCTATCAAAATCGGTGAAGAGATTGAAATAACCGATCCGGAGGTGCTCAAAGGCGTTCATTTAGGCGTGAAGATTAGTTTGTCACTGCTTGGCAAGTTACCCATTTCATTAAAGGAAGGTGAGTAATGCTGATTTTAACAAGACGTGTGGGCGAAGCCCTGATTATCGGTGATGACGTTGTCGTGAATGTGCTTGGTACCAAAGGTAATCAAGTCCGGATCGGGGTTGAAGCCCCAAAAGATGTCTCTGTTCATCGTGAAGAAATTTATAACCGCATTCAGAAAGAAAAGGATGACAACAAATGAGCGACTGGAAACAAGTACTCAAAACCGAATGTGAGAAAACATCACAAGCCAAGGTGGCCGCTGTTCTCAGACAGAATGATGGCTTTCCTTCACCAACCGTGATTAACCAGGTCATCAAGAGTAAATACCCCGGCAGAACTGACCGACTGCAAGCACTCATTGAAGGCAAGTTTATGTCCGGCAGTGTGCAATGCCCGGTGGTTGGTGCTATCCCCAGCGACCAATGCATTGAATACCAAAGCCGCCCGTATGCAGCAACAAACCCGACACGCATTCAACTTTATAGAGCCTGCCGTGGCGGCTGTGAACACAGCAAAATTGGAGCCTAATCATGAACAAGAATTTGGGTAACGACATCATCAGCAAAAAAGTAGAAGACGTTCGCCACTGCTTAGCAGAACTAGCACGACGTGGCCTCACCATTACCGATATCAACATCGGTGAAGCCAGAAAGCCGACCATCACCATCGTCGGCTACAACGACAGTCCAGGTGGACTTAAGGGCGGCACAAAAACCCGCATTAAAACCGGCCTACGTCGTCTCGAAACCTACGCCACAGAAGTCAGCGGCTGCCAGGTGCAGTGGAAAGTTGTGGCTTAAACAGGAGTAACCCATGAATACAGCTATCAATACAGAGCAACACAAGGTGAACGCACAAGGTCACCTTGTACCCATTAGCAAAATCAAACAAATCGATCTGGATCGTGATGATCTTATCGAAGAACTGTTTGGTAAGGCCGAGTTGCTGCGAGAGCAGATGGTCGCCTTCAAAGCTCAGGCGATGAATGACGTTTATGCCTTCGTCGAGCTTGTTGCAGAAAAATACGATGCCAAGCTCGGTGGCAAAAAAGGCAATATCAGCCTCACCAGCTATGACGGTAAACGCCAGATTCGCATTCAAATGGCCGAGCTGTTGCACTTCGATGAGCGTGCTGAAGCAGCTAAATCCCTGATTGATGAATGCATTCAAGAATGGTCAGAAGGCAGCAACGACAATATCAAAGCCCTGGTCGATCACGCCTTCAAAACCAACACTGAAGGCCAGCTTAGTGCTGCCCGAATCCTCGGACTGCTGCGGCTGGAGATTGACGATCACAAATGGAAGCAAGCCATGGAGGCGCTGAAAGATTCGATGCAAATCACTGGCTCCAGCGCCTATGTGCGTTTCTATTACCGCCCGACCACCGAGAGCAAGTTTCAGAATCTGGCTCTCGATATGGCTGCTCTGTGAGGTCTTCTATGGAAATGATTGTATTCGAAGACAGGGGCCAGGACTTTCTGGAGTGGGACATCGATGAAGATGGCGTCGTTGTTGATTCAAGACCATTTCAGGCTGGTATCTGGAGTGGCACGTTTGTATCAGACATAAAAGTTGGTGAGCGACCAACCGTCACCAGTCCCCGTGATGGGGTTCAACGACAGTTGAAGTATCGCGTCATCGATATTCAGCCTAAATCCGCTTAACCAACGGCGCGTCAGCAGACAGGTGGTGCCAGCAAAAAACTAACAGACTGCAGCTGAGACGGTGGGTTTTATAACCTTTCTCCCCGCCGGGCAACGCCGACTGATCCACGAGACGGATTACTTAGCCCCTTCGTTGGGGTTAAGGCAGTGAAAAATCCGGGAGATGATATGGATGAATTAAGGAACCCAATCTGTTTTGCACGTTGCATCTGGCGGTCGCTTAGTCGTGGTCGGTATATATCTGGTCACAAGTACAAAACAGCAAAAGAGGTTACACCGGAAAACATTCATATCCTCCGCTGTAAACATTGTGGCCATAACTCCATTGCATGGAGCTGGGGATCGTTAGAGGAATCCAAATAATGAACATGAAAGAAGCAAGCGAGATGCGACCAGACATACTCACTATCAGTGGTGAATACTTTAACTTTATGTGTCCTGAAGAGTCTGAGTTCGACATTTACGTTGCCGCTCATGGCCTATCAAACATTTGCCGCTTCGCTGGCCACACTAATAAGTTCTACAGCGTAGCCCAACATTCGGTTTATGTGTCTGAAATTGTACCGCCTGAAATGGCTTTGCACGGACTGCTGCATGATGCCGCAGAGGCGTTTGTTGGTGATGTGGCCAGACCACTGAAAAACCTCTTGCCCGATTATCGTGAAATAGAGAAGCGTGTTGAAAAAGCCGTGTTAGGCCGTTTTGGGTTAGACGCTGAGATGCCTGCAGAAGTGAAGCACGCAGACTTGGTCTTGTTAGCCACAGAGCAGCGTGACTTGATGGCACCACACGATGATGAATGGCCGTTAATTAAAGATATTGAGCCATTAAAAAAAGCCATTGAACCAGTGTCTCCCAGCACAGCGTTTTTAATGTTTGTTGGCCGTTATCTACAAATCGTGGGGCAGCTATGAGTTCAAGACAAAAGCTAATCCAGCTTGTTCATATCGGCGCTAGCCGCTTGTTTAAGGACGAAGAAGCTCGTCGCACATGGCAAGGAGACCATACCGGTGAACGTTCGTGCAGCAAGATGACGGACAAAGAATTGAAACATTTAGTCAATTTGCTACGTGATGCCAAAGCGATTAAACCACCTAAACGCGCAGGCAGAAAGCCATTCAATCGCAGCCCGTATATGGCAAAAATTGAAGCCTTACTGACCGATATGCAACTCAGTTGGGAATACGCTGAAACCATAGCCTGGCACGTCACCGGTGGTAAAGGCCATGCAACAACAGGCCGTCCTGGTATTGAACGTCTGGAGTGGGTGCACAAGCGTCAGCAGTTTGAAGCGATCATTGCCGCGTTATATCAGGAACAGAAAAAACGCAGCCTGCTGCAAACCGTTGAGTACCTACTGGATGCCATGAACCTGAGCGAAAGCTATGTCGAGAAGCTGGTAGCAGGCCGTGCGAATGCCAGCAAGTGGCGTCGTAATGTGCCGCTACTCAATGCCATCGTCGATCACCTTAATGACAAAGTCGCGTTTGAACGTGCCACTCAAGTAGCGCTGCCATAAGCAAGGTACCGAGCCAGTGAATTTACCTGATTATTTACCACCTGTAGCCAGAGAGATAGCCGATGTGATCGGTCTTGATGGACTGTTGCGTCTGGTGAAACAGTTCGGTGGTGTCACTATTCGAGTGCCGGGGCAAGGTGACCTAAAGCAAGTGCTTAGTCCAGATCAATACAAACAGTTCGTGCATACCTTCCGTAATGAGAAAATCGCCATCCCCAAGCTTCAAGCAAGGCTATACCAAGTGGATCTGGCAGAGACAAGCCGTCTGCTTGATCAAGGCTTTACCAAAGCAGAAGTCGCCCGGACACAAAAAATTACTGAACGCGCTGTCTACAAACGCCAGGCTAAACAGCGTCAACTTGAAAATGACAAACAACAGGATCTCTTTTAATGTTCGATTTTATCAATCCACTCACAACTGATGACTTCAACGATAGTGTTGAGTTTTTATACCCTAATTTTTTGCCTAAAAAACAAATCACTATGATCTATGCCGATGGCGGCATGGGTAAAAGCTGGTTGCTTTTCGGGCTGGCAAAATATGCCACTGAACACAACAGTGGTAGTGAGCAAGGCGCGATGAATGTGCTGTACATCGATGTCGATAACCCCATCAGTGTGCTGAAAGAGCGTGGCATCGAACATAAACTGATCGAAGCCTGCCCGAATCTAACCTACTCGCACCGCAGTAAGTTCAATGGTGAGCCACTCGAACTGCTGGATGAGCTTGAAAACAGAGCCTATGGCAACGCGTTTAAAAACATGCTGCTGATGCTGGACAGTCTCAGAGACTTTGGTGATATCAATAATGACCTGACAGCCATGCGGATCGGCAACAAGCTGAAAAAGATACGTGACGCCGGTGCCACCATTATTGTGTTGCATCACTCCACCAAGAACGGCAGCAACTATCAAGGATCAAACAACCTACGTAACAGCGTCGATAATATGTACCGTCTTATCAAAGCGGACTCGCCCGAAGGTGAAATTCGCTGGCTGCTCGAAGTTAAAAAAGAACGTGCTGCCATTGCCAATATCGCACTAAGAATAGAAGTGGCAGATCTGTTTTTAACCGAACTGGATCTCGACGAAGTCACACTCAACGATGAAGAAAGAGCGTTTATCGACAAGGTAAAAACCGTGCTGAAGGAGCAAGGTAGTTTGAATAAAACCAAGCTACTGGACGCCTGCGGTCACAAAAAAGATGATAAAACCGCCCGTGATAGACTAGATCGCTTTGACCGTATTCACTGGCAATCTGAGAAAATAAAAGGTGCTTACACCTATAGTTTGGTTTAACAACCACTACAACGCGAACAACCTATCTGCTAAGTTGTAGCGGTTGTATCGGTTGTTGATAAAAGGAACTTAAAAATGAAAAAACTCGCTTTTTGTATCTATGCGCTACTACTTTCTTCATCAGTTTTTGCAGCCGATGACTCACTCTTCCAGCCATGGTGTGATGCTTTCACTGCTCAGGGTATGGTGAGTTTGGCAGCGAATCGCATTTATGGCAGCCCCAGTACATTGAATGATGAGCAGTATGAGTCGCGTAGTAACTGGGTAAATAATAGCTACCGAATGGCAGCTGAGAGATTTGCAGCCCGTTCCGGGCAGAGTTTTGAAAAAGTAGATATGGATGCAATGTCAAACGGTTGGGTTCAACGGTGTCAGCTGAAAGACCAAGTCCAATGAATCTTATAGGTAAATTTCCAGCTTGGTTATAACTTCCAGCCAGTCTGAAAAAAATAACTCAAGATTGCCCAGACTTCTAAAACCTGCTTAACTAAATTGTAGTAACACCCCAGCGCCCTGAACTCATTCAGGGCGTTTTTGTTTGTGCCAGAAAGCATCATGCAACCCATGGACACAAACAAAACCTACCCAGAACTTTTCCTCAAAGCAGTCAATCATGTCTTGAAGATTGAAGGCGGCTATGTGGATGATCCAAACGATGCCGGTGGCGAAACCAACTACGGCATCAGCAAGCGTCAATACCCCCATCTTAATATCAGACTGCTGACATTAGATGATGCCATTGCACTCTATTTCCGTGACTACTGGCAAGCCTATGGCTGTGGCGATTTGCCACCAGTCATTGGTTGTTTCTTGTTTGACTCGGTAGTAAACCACCGGCCCAAAACAGCAATCAAATTCCTTCAATGCGCTTATCGCGTGGAAGTAGATGGTGTGATCGGTGATGAAACGCTTGGCGCTATCAGACGTTTCGCTAATAACGAAGACTACCTTACTAACAAGCTCACTCTCAGCCTTGCCTATCGGGCTGACTTCTATCATGACCTCGCCGTTGAAAACCCATCACAAGAACGCTTCATTATGGGCTGGATGCGCCGTCTGTTTGTGTTGCAGCAATTTATCAATACAGAGGTGACTCATGGAGCCGATTAGCATTGCTTTAGGATTAGCGCAATTCGTGCCGGGGCTAACCCGGCTTTTAATGGGGGATAGGGCTGGTAACGTCGCTGATAAGGTTGTTAAAGCAGCCAATGCAGTAACGGGCGCAGGTAACGCTGATGAAGCCTTAGCCAAAATAAAGCATGATCCAGAGCTTCAACTAAAACTGCAAAAAGAAATGAACGTTATCGTTCTCGCCGAACTAGAAGCCGAGAACAAGCAGTTGGCCACCATCAACGCCACCATGCGAACCGAGTACACCTCTGGCGATTCATTCGTCCGTCGCTGGAGACCTTTCTTCGGTTACACCATTGCCGTGACATGGTTTGTACAAATGTCTGCTTTGGGCATTGTGATCGTTATTTCACCGAATGACGCTCCTGCTGTTATCAATGCCATGGTCAACCTATCTGGTATGTGGGCAATCGCGCTTGCTGTGCTGGGTGTCTCAGTGAAAAAGCGTTCTGATGATAAACAAGTGTCAGCCGGACAAACGCCACCTCCGGGCGTATTTCAGAATCTATCTACTCTTTTAAGCCGTAACAAGGAAAGTAAATAAGCATGGTGGACGTGTTCGACCGCGCCCAGGAGCGCGAACAAAAAGACAGGGATATCGCGATTCAGACGGTGCTTCGAAGTAGCAGAGAAACAGAACAACCTGATGAAGAAAACGGTATTCGCTATTGCTTGGATTGTGGTGAGCCGATTCCAAATAAAAGACTGGAAGCAAGACCAGACGCGGTGCGCTGTGTGGACTGTCAAAACATTAAGGCTAAGCGGGAGCGATAAATGGAATTAGATTACACCGCATACAGGTTTTGGTTTGATGTGTTTCTGGCTTTTTTGTTTGCAGGTAATTGGGTTTACACCTGGCTAATCAATCGCCATCGCGTGAATAAAACAGAGATTAAAGAAGTGAGCCAGCAGATAGTTAAAGTAGTTAGCCGAATGGATATCGTTGAAGAGCGAATGAATGGTGCACCAACGCATACCGACCTTAGCAATATCTACAATCGCATGAATGGAATGAGTGAAAACATCAGCGAAATGACTGGCTCTTTGAAAGCCATGACAACCCAGCTAACGCTAATCAATGACTATCTGTTACGAGGAGATAAGCGGTGAGCTTTAATCAAATACTCACAGAATCTATTCGTCTTGCCTTATTGCAGGCATTGGAGCAAGACCCTGGCTACTCGCATAACGAAAACATCTTGCAAATGATTTTGGCCAGTGTTGGTCATGATGTGTCTGCTGATCGTGTTCGTACCGAATTGCGCTGGCTGGAAGAGCAAGGTCTGCTGGCGATTACAACGGTTGGTGAATTGTTGATTGCCAAGGTGACTCAGCGTGGCGTCGATGTTGCGCTGGGGCGGAGCCGAATTGATGGTATTGGGAGAGCGCGACCATGATTAGAAAATTAAAGAACTGGCTGTTACAGCAAGATATAAAGAGCTTCGGCAAAGAAGTGTTAAAGAGTGTGGTTATTTTTTGCTACATCATTGCCGCTGGTTATTTCTTTGGTGTTGGGATGTCACATTCTTATTCACCCATCACCATCAGCGTAGAGACGACTGAATAATGGCTCGCGCCTCATCCATTGAGCAATTGCCAGCCGATATTCTGGAGCAGCTGCAAACCCTGTTGCGAGATCCGCGAGTCTCACAACTGGATGCCACAGCACAAATCAATGCCATCCTTGAACAGCTCGGCACTGATGATCGCGTCAGCAAGTCTGCGGTCAATCGATATGCCGTCAAGATGAAAGATGTCGGAGCCAAACTACAGCAATCACGCGAACTGGCCAGCATGTGGATCGGCAAGCTGGGCGCTGCACCGCAAGGCCAGGTTGGTAAGTTAGTCAATGAAATCATCCGCACGATGGCGTTTGATTCAGCAATGCATATGGCTGAAGGTGATACCCCTGTAGAGCCAAAAATGCTGGCTCAATTGGCACTCGCTGTTCAGCGACTGGAGTCAGCGGCCAATATGAATGAAGAGCGAGAGAAAGCCATCAGAGCCGAAGCCGCTAACGAAGCTGCAGCGACAGCTGAAAAGTCTATGGTCAGCCAAGGCATGAGCCAAAAAGCAATTGATTCAATCAAGACAGAAATACTGGGGCTGGGTTAAGCGATGGGCGCTGCTTTAGCCATATACAAAGATTACGATCCGAATGATGTCCTGCTGCCATATCAAAAGAACTGGATGGCAGATGACAGTATTCTTAAGCTTGCTGAAAAGTCACGACGTACAGGTTTAACTTGGGCTGAAGCAGCCGATCAAGTATTAGCCGCCTCATCGTCAAAGGCTGCGGGCGGTACCAACTGCTACTACGTTGGTTCTAATAAAGAGATGGCCGTAGAGTTTATTGATGCTTGTTCGATGTGGGCTAAGTCATTCAATAAGGCTGCCTCAGCCATTGAAGAGGAAATCTTTGAAGATGAAGACAAAGATATTCTCACCTTCACTATTCGCTTTGCCAGCGGCTTTAAGATTCAGGCACTCAGCTCACGACCCAGCAATATGCGTGGTCGTCAGGGTAATGTCTGCATTGATGAGGCGGCATTCCATGATGCACTTGATGAGCTTTTAAAAGCTGCGTTAGCTCTGACGATGTGGGGCAGCAAAATTCGAATCATCTCTACGCATAATGGCGTAGAAAACCTGTTCAATGAACTCATCGAAGACAGTCGATCTGGAAAAAAAGATTACAGCGTTCATCGAATCACACTGGATGATGCGTGTGAAATGGGTCTCTATAAACGCATCTGCCAAATTCAGAAAATTCAATGGACACAAGAAGGCGAAGACGAATGGAAAGCTGGGCTTCGTAAAAATACTGCCAGTACCGAAGATGCCGAAGAAGAATATGACTGCGTCCCCAAACAAGGCGGTGGCACCTATATCAGCCGCGCCCTACGTGAGTCCCGCATGCATGATGTGCCGGTGCTGCGCTATTCCGGTACCGCCGAGTTCAACCTGTGGCCAGAGCATCTTCGCCAGGCAGAAATGCTGGCCTGGTGTGAGGTTAATTTAAAGCCGCTTTTAGACCAGTTAAATCCCAATTTACGCCACGTTTTAGGCGAAGATTTTGGTCGCTCCGGTGACTTAACCGTGCTGACACCGATGACCATCAGTCAGCAGCTCAGGCGCGTAGTGCCATTTATGGTTGAACTGCACAACGTGCCGTTCAAGCAGCAAGAGCAGGTGCTGTTTTATATCTGTGATCGTTTGCCTCGATTCAGTGCGGCCAAGCTGGATGCCCGTGGTAATGGTCAGTATCTGGCAGAGCAAGCCAAGTACCGCTATGGCGTCAATGTGGTCGAAGAAGTGATGCTTAGCCAAAGCTGGTACCTGGATAATATGCCCAAGTTCAAAGCTGCGTTTGAGGACGACACCATTCTTATCCCGCGTGATGCCGATGTCGCAGACGATATCGGTGCGCTGCAAGTGATTAAAGGTGTACCGAAATTGCCCGATGGTAAAACCGATGCTGCCAAAAGCCGACACGGTGACGCAGCGATTAGTTTGGTCATGGCGCATGCTGCCAGCTTTGATTTGGCTTCACCGATTGAGTGGACAGCAGCCCCCAGCAAAACCGAACGCGACAACCCCGACAACGACTACAGCAGCCTGATGCAAAAAGGCGGTGGATGGTAACAATGGAACAAGTAAGAACAAGTCAAATCGTAGATGCCGCTGGTAAGCCAGTACAGGTGCGAGAAGCACTGAGTGAAGAGCAAACATCCAAGCTCGGCTTTATCAGTAAAGAGTTTGAGAACCATCCTTCAGGTGGTTTAACACCACGCAAGTTAGCCAGCATTCTGCAAGCAGCTGAACAAGGCAATCTGGTCGAACAGGCCGACCTGTTTGAAGATATGGAAGAAAAAGATGCCCATGTCTTTGCGGAAATGAGTAAGCGAAAACGGGCGTTGATGGGTGTCGATTGGGATGTGGTCGCACCGCGTAATGCCGATAAAAAAGAAGAAGCGCTTGCCGAAGAGGTCAAAGAGTGGCTGCTTGACATGGAAGACTTCGAAGATCACCTTTTCGATATCGGTGATGCGATTGGCAAAGGCTATTCGATGCTGGAACTCGGTTGGCATAAGCTGGGTAAAACGCTGTTACCAACGCTAGAGCATCAATCAGCACGCCTATTTACCATCGATGAAAATGATCGCAAAAAGATTCTGCTGCGTAACAGTGGTGGCAGAGGTGATGAATTGTGGCCGTTTGGCTGGGTAACGCATGTTCATAAAGCCAAGTCTGGCAGCATTGCCCGTGGCGGTTTGCATCGTATCCTCGCATGGCCATACCTGTTTAAAAACTACAGCATTCGGGATCTGGCCGAGTTTCTGGAAGTCTATGGCATACCAATGCGACTCGGCACTTACCCCAGCGGTGCCAGTGATGAAGAAAAAAATACCTTGCTTCGCGCCGTCATTGGTATCGGCCACAGTGCTGCAGGCATCATGCCCGATGGTATGGATGTCGATTTTAAAGAGGCCGCCAAGGGAGCCAGCGACCCATACCAGTTTATGATCAACTGGTGCGAGTCGGTTCAGTCTAAAGCGATTCTCGGTGGCACCTTAACCAGTACGGCACAAAATACCGGTCTGGGTTCTAACCTGGGTGATATCCATAATGAAGTGCGTCATGATCTGCTGGTCAGTGACGTGCGGCAAATTGCTGGCACCTTAAACCGTGACCTACTTTGGCCAATGGTTGCACTCAATATTCCCGGTGCCGATCCACGCCGTGGCCCACGTATCAAGTTCATCTCTGAGGAAGGTGAAGAACTTAACGAACGCGCCGAACGCGATAAGCTTTTGTTCGATATGGGCTACCGGCTTAACCAAGAAAAACTGACGGAGATCTATGGTGAAGGCTATGAACCGGTTCCAACTAACACCCCTGAACAAAATGATGCTGCACGCCCGAATGCCGCCGCTACCGCTGCAGCCAAAGCCGGTGATAATGAAACAGAGTTAGATGGTGTTGTGAATCAACTGGCAACACAAGCACAGTCACCGTTAGACGACCTTTATAACCGTATTAAATCCTTATTAGAGGAAGTGGATGATAACGGTGGCACGCTAGAAGACTTTCAGGATCGCCTGGTCGAAGCATTCGGTTTTCTTGACCCGGAAGAACTTGCTGACGTGATTCAAATGGCGCTGGCCACCGCTGAGCTGGCTGGGCGTTATGAGGTGTCTGAAAATGACTGAAATAGAAAATGAAATTCAAAAGAAAGAACTTAACGCTCCAAGGTTAACTCCAGATATGCTTCAGGCTGTAATCAAGTCAGAGCAGTATCACGTATTTGAAGGAAGCCAATTAACTGTCTGCTGCTTAACTTTACAAAATGGCTTTACTGTAACAGGTGAATCAGCTTGCGCTAGTCCAGAAAACTTCGACGCTGAAATAGGTGAGAAGATAGCCTATGAGAATGCCAAAAATAAAATCTGGCAACTGGAAGGTTATCTGCTGAAGCAAAAATTGCATGAAGCTGGCTAAATGAACATCAATTACGGCTCCATGCCTTTCAATAAAGCGGTTGATGCGTTTCGTGACAAGCTGAACCTGCCGACGGCATCCTGGACAGATATCTATGAGGGCCAGCATGCCCGTGCCTTTGTCATTGCCGGGGCGATGAAAGAAGACCTGCTTAACGATTTTCGTTCATCAATGGACAAAGTGATTACTGAAGGCATGAGCCTGAAGGACTTTCGCAAAGACTTTGATCAGATAGTCAGCAAGCACGGCTGGGGCTATAACGGTGGTCGCAACTGGCGCAGCCGGGTTATCTACGAGACCAATCTGTATCAAAGCCATAACGCTGGTCGATATGCCCAGATGCAGCAAGTCAAACACACTCGACCATTCTGGCAGTACATACACAATGATGCTGTCGAGCATCCACGGCCAGAGCATGTAGCCTGGGACGGATTAATCCTTGATGCCGACGACCCATTCTGGCAGACCCATTACCCCCAGAACGGCTGGGGTTGCAAGTGTCGGGTCAGAACACTCAGCAAACGCGATATGGATAAGCTCGGTAAAACTGGCCCGGATAACGCTCCTGCAGTAGAACTGGAAGATAAAGTGGTCGGTGTCCGAGGCCCGTCGCCTCGTACCGTAAGCGTACCCAAAGGTGTTGATCCGGGCTTCGCCTATAATCCAGGCAGAGCCGCTTTTGGTGAGCAGCTGGCTGATGATGTGATGGCGCAATACACAAAAACACGCACTCAGTGGACAACGCTCACACCACAAGGCTGGGCTGAAGCTGGCAGAGAACAACAGATACCTTTCACCAAGTCGCCGGTGAAGTTGGGATCACGCTTAAATAAAAAAGCAGAAGTATATGAGCAGCTGCAAAAACAAGTGGGTGAAGAGAAACTCTACACCCCCGGAGGCTTACCGTTTCTGCTCAACAGCAAGGCATTATCAGAACATATTGATCCCGCCCGTGCTGAGTTCCTGCCGTTACTGGACGACTTGCTGACCAATCCTTATGAAGTCTGGTTATCGTTCCAGCAACACAACGGCACTGGCAAAGTGGTGCTGCGCTCTCGCATTGTCAAAGCCTACGATATCGGTAAAGGCCGGTACCTGGTCGCGGTGGCCAATGTGAGAAAGGGGTTACTGGAAAGCTGGACGTTTATCCCGACATCACGCCGTAATTACCTGAACAGTCAGCGTAAGGGGTATCTGGTGTATGGGGATGAAGAATGATGGGGCCACTTTTCCTGACGCACCAGGTTGGCGGGTTTTTGATGCTATGGGCGTACGCGCCAGCATCGCAACCGATAAACATAGTATAGGTGAATAATGGCAGGCGCATCAATCAGTATCGACTATAGCTTCCCGGATAAAGCCATCGCCGCCCGGCTACGCGCCCTGGTCGATGCCGGTGAAGACTTGGAACCCGCCTTTATCGATATCGGTGAAGGTTTACTTAACAGCACCCATGATCGATGGGATCAGCAAGTCGATCCTGAAAGTAACCCATGGGAGCCACTCGATCCGAAATATCAGGCACGTAAAAAGAAAAACGCCGACAAGGTGCTGGTGCTAGAAGGATTCATGCGTGACACGCTAGCCTATAACACCAGCAGCCAGAGTATGGAAATGGGTACCAACCTTATCCAGGGCGCGACCCATCAGTTCGGTGATGAAGACCGAGGTATTCCCGCCAGGCCCTACTTGGGTGTGTCAGAAGACGATGAACAAATGATAATTGATACCCTTTACGAACACTTTCAAGATGCACTACGTTGAATCTCTGTGTGCCGTTCTAAGCTGTTTTAACTGTTGATGTGCGGTCAGTATTGGAATATAAAAGTATTAAACGATTGTGCGGGAATTTAAACGGGGTTAAGCGGTCTTTAATAGTGTTGCTATTGCTTGGATATGTAAAACTGTGACAATATGCCTTATTATGGATAACTACTAATAGGGAGTAACCCTGATGCTGATGGTTTGATTGGTGTCGGGTTTTTTTGTGCCTGATGGCAGACAAATATCAATCAAGAACAGACTTACTCGTTGAAAATGCATCGCTTCGGGGAAGTATCGCAACAATGCGAGCTGCTGAGTGGTCAAAAACTATAAGGTGGTTTATTGCTGGGTCAGCATTGGTTTTAGGGCTATATCTTTTATCGCCAGTTGCAATTTCATGGGCTGGTAAAACAACAAAAGCTGATATTGGCATTAACGCGAAAATCCACGCTGAAATTAACAAGGATGAAAAGTCAGCTGAAGAGAGTAGTTATCTAGTTGGCTTGCTCGGTGGTCTCTTTGGTGTGTTCGGGATTTTATATGGTAGAGGTCAGTCAAGACATAGAAAAAATGTGGTTGAACGCTATCAACCATATAAAGAGATGTATGAAAAAGAAGTGGACAGTAAGAGAACATCTAGTGACTTAACGCCAAGAGGCGAAACAAGACCGGAGGATGTGTGATGGATTCACAATTGAATGATTCAATATTACTGATCGCGTTATTTATTGGGATTTGGTACGCCTGGTTTGTTGAGTATAGAAGCTATTTGAACGACTCTACTCGTCAGCGCCTTTTTGATATACGTGATCAATTATTCAATGCCGCTGAAGCGGGAGAAATTGATTTTGATAATGAATTGTATTGCATTACACGCACGACTTTGAATGGGGTGATTAGATACACCCATCAGTTAAGTGCGATGCATTTTATCCTGACGTTATTTTTGGGCCGGAATGATATTAAAAATAGTCCTCAGTTAAAACGTTATCAAGAGCGTTGGGAGGATGCTTTCTTAAAAACAGAGTCAGAGCATCAAAAGAAACTGATATTAAAAGCCCAAAAAGAAATGCACCTTACTGTCTTTTATCACATTGTCAGAGGTTCACTCTTTTTAAGGGCGGTACTATATATGACGGCATTGCTCCTAATTCTAAAAAATCGCAAGATTGATAATGCTGTCACGTCAAAAAGTGTACGTAGTAAATGGACAATGCTGGATGCTGAAGCTAATTGCATAGGTCAAGCGGTTGCATCTTAACTTCTGATTGTTGCCGTTTTTATGCGTAGACGGTATCTTCAATAACAACAAATATTTAATGCCCTGAACTGTTTCAGGGCATTTTTTTTGCCCCGCATTCGTAGAGTGGCACCTGTTCTTGAAATAAACGACGAACAGGAGACTCGCCATGACATCATTCCCTCAAGGTCGCTATGCATAACGTAGCGCTTGCAATCTGCTCACTACTGGTCGGCACTGATGGTGCCGTCCAGTTATTTCCTGCTGGCAAGTTCGATGCCCCTCGCGGTGCGATGGCAGGGAGTGGCCCTTGGTATCTTGATGATGTTTCTGCAGCTGCACTTATTAATCGCGTTCAATCACGCAAGAACGACATCGTTTTCGATTACGAACACCAAACTTTGTTGGCTGCTAAAAATGGTCAGCCTGCACCCGCTGCCGGTTGGGGTAAGCCTGCCGCGTTGAGTTGGGTGCCTGATAAAGGTCTCATGTTGTCTAGTCCTGAATGGACACCAAAAGCCAACGGCTTCATCACCAACAAAGAATATAAATATATTTCACCCGTTTTCACCTATGACCCCAAAACAGGTCATGTCTTGGATTTACTTCATGTCGCGTTAACCAATAACCCAGCCATTGATGGAATGGATGATGTATTGGCAGCGGCTTCCCTTCTCCCGCAACCAAAACAAGAGGACGCTTCTATGAACGAGGAGACTTTAAAGCTGTTACGCCAATTATTTGGCCTTGCAGCTGATGCCGATGAATCAGCGGTGACTGCAGCTCTGACTGCTATGAATAAGCAGGTTACCAACATGGCAACCACATTGGAGCTGAAAGACACTTCAGGGCTTGCTGCGCTGACAGCGGTTAGCAATGCTCTCGGTGAGCTAAAGAAAAAAGCCGATAGCGCTGATGAAGCTGTTGCTGCTGCCACTGCGGCTACCCCCGACACCGCTATGGCTGTTATTAAAGAGCAAGGCGAAGAAATTGCTGCTCTGACAGCGCGCCTGGATGGCAATGACAAGGACGCCATGATTGCCGCAGCCAAAGCAGATGGCAAGCTCACTCCCGCCATGGAGCTGTGGGCTAAAGACCAGCCGGTTGATGTGCTGAAGTCCTACCTTAAATCAGCCGCCCCCATTGCCGCCCTGACAGGTAAACAAACCACCACACAGCAAGTCGATGACGACGGCAACCCCGTTCTGTCTGATGCGCAGTTGGCGGTTTGTACGCAATTGGGTGTCGAGCCAGCCGAATACGCCAAATCACTCAAAGGAGATAAGTAATGGCCGCATTAACCAAAGACCGTAATACCCCGCAACGGTTAGGTGAAGTTCACAACCATCCAGTGGCGGCATCAAGTGTCATCTTTGCTGGCTCTATTGTTGTGCTTGATTCATCTGGCAATGCTGAGGCTGGTTCAACGGCAACCGGTTTGAAAGCCGTAGGCCGTGCAGACCAGCACGTTGATAACGGTGCTGGCTCTGCCGGTGATAAAGCCATTGATGTACGCAAAGGCACGTTCTTGTTTGCAAACGATGGCTCGATTGACCGCACCGATATCGAAGCCACCGCTTACATCGTCGATGACCAGACAGTGGCTAACACTGACGACACCGGCTCCCGTAGTGCTGCAGGCAAGATTGTCGACGTTGATGTTGACGGCGTCTGGGTCAAATTCGACTAAGACTTCACTGGTTTAGCTAATTAATAAGGATGACACCATGAAAAAACTGATTCTCTTGCCGATGGCCATCGTCGGCGCTCTCGTAATGATGACCTCCGCGATGGCGGCTGACTGGTCATTGCCAGCCAGCCTAATGACCGGCCCTGCCTCATTGAATACGGCCATGATGGGTGATGCAATGCCAATGCTGGCGTTTGGCGGCATCATCATTAACAAACAGGCTATTCAAGATATTTTTATTGGCCTGAAAACCGTCTTCCATAACGCACTCAAAGCCCGAACCAGTAACTGGCAACTGACTGCGATGGAGGTCATGTCTAGCACCAAGACCGAAGACTACGCCTGGTTAGAACGTTTCCCGAAAATGCGTAAATGGGTGGGTGAAAAGCATGTCAAAGCCTTGAAAGCCGGTAAATACACTGCCACCAATGAAGATTGGGAAACGACCATCGCGGTTGATCGTAACGATATCGAAGATGACACCTTGGGTATCTACAACACCCAAGCCAATATGGCGGGTGACTCAGCGGGTGAACTGCACGACATCATCTTGGACGATCTGAAAAACAACGCCTTTATTAATGAAGGTCTTGATGGTCAGTACTTCTATGACACCGATCATGAAGTGAATGAAGATTCGGTATCGAACAAACTGACAGTGGCATTGAGCGCGGCAACATCAGCGGCTGCAGCGGCGTCTTACGGTGCGGCACGTACTGCAATGATGAAGTTCACCGATGACGAAGGCATGCCATTGCGTCTGGTACCCGACTTGCTCGAAGTGCCACCGGCTTTGGAAGCTGTCGCACGTAAATTGGTCGAAGCCGACAAGCTCGACGATGACAGCCCGAACCCCTACAAAGGCACAGCCAAAATTGAAGTCAATCCGGGGTTAACGTCTGATACTGTCTGGTTCCTCCACCACACCCGCAACGCTGTGAAGCCTTTCATTATCCAGATGCGTAAGAAGCCTGTCTTCGTCAGCCAGACGGATATGGAAAACGATGATGTATTCAATAAGCGTGAATACAAGTTTGGTGCCGAAGCGCGAGCGACTGGCGTGTATGGCTTCTGGCAACTGTCTGTCGGTTCCACCGGCGGCGCGTAGTTAATCAGCCTTTAAGACAACTTTATCAGGGCGGTTTTCCGCCCTGATAACCAAGATAAGGAACGCATGATGGAAAACTTACTACAACTGCTACGTGAGAAGGCATTCGACAAAAAGCCTACCGTCGAAGAACTGAAAAAGTTTGATGGTCTGGACAGCATTACAGCCAAAGAGCGTGATGAAGCCTGGAAAGTCATTCAGGACGAAAAGCAGGCTCAGTCTAAAACGAATTCAGAAGCTGATGATAATGGGGGTGGCGGTGACTCAGACAAAAACAGCACAACCACAACAACCACTACAACCGACAGTGACCCTGATTCTAAACCAAGCACCAAACAGAACGCTTTACCACACTACCGTGTGACCGTGATGCGGGATGGGTTTCGTCGTTTAGGTCGTGCCTGGTCAGGCAGTGATGATGTCGAGCTGAGCGAAGAAGAGGTCGCCATCCTGGAAGCCGATCCGATGTTCAGCGTTGTCGAGCTATAAGCGGATATCTCAACGATGCCTTACTGCACACAACAAGACCTGGTCACCCGATATGGAGAGGATGAACTGATCCAGCTTACGGATAAGCAAAACACGGGTCAGCTGGACACGGACGTCATTAATTTAGCCATTGCCGACTCAGACAGCATGATTGATGGTTATCTGGGTGGCCGTTACAGCCTGCCGATTGACCCGCTGCCAAGGTCATTGGTGCGTATTGCTTGCGAAATTACACGCTATTACTTGTACGAAAATCTAGCGCCCGATGAAGTAAAAGACCGGTACAACGAAGCAGTCAAGTCACTCAAAAGCATCGCCCGTGGCGAATTGAGCATTGGTATCAGTACAGAAGGTGCCAAACCTCTCAGCCAAAACACAGTGAAAATCAACACCGGTGGCAATGTCTTTAACCGTAAAGATAAGAGCTTTATATGAACAGCATTAGCACCGTTGAAGATCACATCATTGAAAAAGCACAGGCGTTATTTGGCAATACATTAAGCGCTGCTGAAGTGTTACCCAGCGCGTTGAACTTGGCAGTACTGAAACAGTTGGTTGCCTCAAACAGAACGCCGGGCGTTTACACCACGTTTCTCGGTGGTCAAGGCAACTCACGCGGTAGCCTCAATGGCCGTTTTGATGTGTATGTCATCACCCGTCACGTTGGTAACCACAGCGCCCGGCGTCGAGGTGACACAACCACCATTGGTGCTTATGACATTTTAGCGGCACTGATTCCTAAGCTGCATGAATCGACGATTGCAGGGGTCGGTTCACTGGCGCTGAAGAATGTCAGGAATCTGTTTTCAATGCAGCTGGAGCAAAGCTTCAAAGCCACGATGTATGCCGTCACTTTTGAGTTGCCAAATATGCCATTTCCTAATGACTTTGACCCATCAACGTTGGCTGATTTTGTCACCTTTCATGCTGAACATTCATTGGTCGACGGCGACGACGAACCCGACGCTATTGACCACATAACATTGGAGCAATAAACCATGCCAGACCGAATTTTTATCAAACCCGCCAAGCAGGCTGTCAATGTGCGAAAGCTACGCGGCGGTCTGTTAAATCAGCACGGTGAATACGTGCCACGTGAAGTGTATTACCTGAAGCGGATAAAAGACGGTGATGCGATTGAGCTAACCAGTGACGCCGACATTAAAAAAGCGTTGGCCAAGGCTAAAACGGATGCCAAAAAAGCCGTTGCTGCCAAACCCACAGATTCAACTGATAAGGATGCATAAGCATGGCTATTTCTTTTGATACGATTCCTGAAAAATTACGTCTACCGTTTACAGCCATTGAGTTCAGTAATCGGTTGGCAGGTAATGCCAATATTGATTTTAAAATGCTGGTTATCGGTCAGCGACTGTCAACCGGCACGATTCCAGCGGGGCAAGCAGTTCGTGCCAATAGCCCTGAAGAATTGGAAGCGTATTTTGGTCGAGGCTCTATGTTGGCTGAAATGGGCAAGGCACAAATCAATGCCGATCAGTTTACTGAAAAGTGGTTCTTGGCTTTAGATGATGCATCAGGCGGTGAACAAGCAACCGGGTCAATCACCGTTACTGGCCCGGCCACGCGAGGAGGCACAGTCTTTCTTTACATCGCAGGCTATCGCTTACTCATTGGTGTTGACGCTGCTGACACGGATGAAGATATTGCCAGCGCTATCGTTGCAGCCATTACGGCAGAGACGACCTTACCGGTAACAGCCGAAGTTAATGGTGCAGAGTCGACTGAGGTCGATATCACTTGTAAGTGGAAAGGTGAAACCGGCAACGATATTGATATGCGACTCAATTTCTACGATGAAGCCTTGCCTGATGGTGTCGGCCTCACCTTTGTGGCCATGTCTGGCGGTACCGGTAATCCTGATCTTACTGATGTGTTCACTGCTATTGGTGATGAATGGTACAACTGGCTTGCAGTGCCTTATACCGATACAGCCAACTTAGTGGTGCTAGAAGCCGAAGCAGAAAGTCGCTGGGGGCCAATGCGTGCCATCGGCTTTCGGGCATTTACTGCGTTTAAAGGCACCCACTCAGAAACCGGGACTTTTGGCAGTGGACGAAATGGCCCACACGTCACCTGCATGGGTACCAATGACTCACCGACTCCGCCTTATCTATGGGCTGGCGTCAATTGTGTTGTCGCTGCCGCTTCCTTGCAAATTGACCCGGCACGTCAGCTAAGAACGCTGGCATTGCCTGGTATTAAGCCACCGAAAAAAGAACTGCGTTGGGATGGTACCGAGCGTAATCAGCTGCTGTTCGATGGTATTGCTACTTACAGTGTTGATCGTGGTGGATTGGTACGAATTGAACGTCAAATCAGTATGTATCAAACCAATGCGTCCGGCTTTGCTGATGACAGTTATCTCAACATCAACACGGCAGAAACATTAGAACGCATCCGCTTTGAGCAACGGGCAATGGTGTCTCAAAAATTCCCGCGTCACAAGCTGGCGGATGATGATTTTGATATTCCAGCCGGTCAGGCGGTGGTGACGCCTAATGCCATGGAAGATGAGTTTTTAGCCTTGTATACCGTCTTTATGGATCGCGGCTGGTGCCAGGATTATGAAGGTTATAAAGCCACAATCATCGCTGAAATTCATGATGACGATCCAGACCGTCTGGATATGTATGACTCACCAAAACTCATCAATAACCTACGTGTCACGGCTGTGCACACTGAATATCGTCGTTAAATTTAGGAGTAAGCAATGAGCGAACAAGTCACAGGAAAAGTAAAAGTCAGAATTGACGGCGGTGTTATTGAGTCAGAAAACGAAGCCACGTTAGATCCGGGTGGTGTTTCAAGAGAACCGTCGAGCCATGGTGGCAAAACCTATTTCACCGAATCAGATTCACCACCGAACCTGAAGTTTAAAATCCTGCTCACGTCAACGGTTGACGTGACAGAGGTGAATAAGTGGAAAAACAAAACCGTCACGTTTATCACTGATACCGGCCAACGTTATTTAATGCGTAACGCCTTCACTGTGAATGTGATTGAGCATGGCATGACCAGTGCGGATGTCGAGATGTCAGGCGATATGGCGGAGAAGGTATAAACGCATGGCCACGATAACAATTTCACTCGAACACGGCGTCAAAATGGGCGATAAAACCCACACTACAGTCTTGCTGCGAGAGTTAACCCCTGGAGACATCATTGATGCGGGGCTAGCGTCTGAACGTGTCACGGCATCAGATGATGGCTATGTGTTTGCTGTCAGTCCGACATTGATGGGGCTTCATACCTTGGCGAAGCAGATTGAATCTATTGGTGATTATGACGGCATTGTTGATATTGATGACCTGCGTAAATTTCACCGTGAAGATTTTGAGCTGCTTCAGTTTCATGCAGAACGATTAGACCAGGCAGTGCTGGAGTCTGTCATGCAGCGGGGGAAGCATGATGCGTCTGGCGGAGAACCTGAACTGGCAGACGATTAAGTTCAGCCAGTACAGCCAGACGCCTCTTAACTACACATTAAATAGACCTTTAAGACTCTTTTATACGCAGCTAATGAAACGATGAGCCAAAACGACTTAACAACCAGCATCAACATCAACGCCGGAGGTAACTTCGGCCGCCAGATGCGTGTTAATGAAGACCGTTGGAAACGCTTTAGCAAAACAGGCCAACGTCAAATGGGCGTGTTGCGTAGAAGTGTCAGCAGCTTTGGTAACGGGCTTGATAAGTTAGGCAATCGTTACACCGCACTATTGACCGGTGCCGCTGGTGCCGGAACAGCCAAGTTTTTAGTCTCGCTTGAGCGTCGCTTCACTCGGCTAGGCATTCAAGCCAATATCGGTGCTGAAGCAATCGATGAACTGAAAAAGAAAATCTATGAAACGGCACAATCACCCGACATCAGAGTTGACCCAAGTCAAATCACCAGCGCGATTGAATCTATTGTCGAGAAAACCGGTGACCTGGACTTTGCTGAAGCCAATATCCGCAACATTGGTTTAGCCATCCAGGCAACCGGTGCAGAAGGCACATCGATTGGTGAAGTGCTAGGTGAGTTCCAGAAAATGGGCATCGTCTTGGAAAAAGACGTGCTTACGGCACTCGACACACTCAATGTGCAAGGTAAAGAAGGCGCGTTCACCTTGCAAAATATTGCGGCATTAGGCCCTCGTGTTGTCACCGCTTACACCTCGATGGGGCGGCAAGGTATTCCTGCTATTCGTGAGATGGGTGCGGCATTGCAGGTTATCCGTCAGGGTACCGGCTCATCAGAGATGGCAGCGACGGCTTTTGAAGCCTTAATGCGGACACTGAGTGATGCTAAGAAAATAGACATGCTCAAAAGCGGCGGCATCAAAATATTTGATGCTGAAGCTTTAAGTCGTGGCGAAGAAGTGTTGCGACCAATCAATGAAATCATGGTCGACATTATCAAAAAAACACAAGGCAAAAAAACACTGTTAAGCACCGTGTTTGATGCAGAAGCCATGCGTGCATTCAATTCTTCCACTGCCGAGTTCCAGCGCACTGGTGGGCTGGAAAGCTTAGATAAATTCATGAATGTCCACGCTGATGGCACCACCACATTAGAAGACTCGACCAGAGCAGCAAATGATGCCGCAGGCGCTATGCGAAACCTCTACACTGCCTGGCAACAATTTGCTGACTCAAACCTGACTACCTACATTCAATCATTGGCGGACACGATCAATGACATTGATAAAGAAACACTGGATATGCTCATCAAAGGTGCAGCAGGTCTGGTTGCAGTCGGTGGCACAGCTATCCTAGCGAGGAAACTCTATAAAGGTGGCAAGGGTATCTCCGACTTTGTTAAAGGCAGCAAAGCTAAATCCGCCATGGGTGGTGCACTAGGCGGGATGGATGGGGTAACGCCTGTTTATGTTGTCAATATGCGCGGCGGCATGGATCCAACGGGTATGGATCCAAAAAAGAAACCAAAAGTAAAAAAACCTAATCGTAGGCAAATGCTTAGAGCAGCGCCAAATATGAAAACAATAGCAGCGATGGGTGCCGGAGCGATGGGTACTGCTGGTTTAGCAGTTGGCGCTGCTGGTTTGGCAGGTTACGGAGCCGGTAAGGTTATTTATGATAATGCATTAGAAGGCACTGAGTTTGCTGACGCATTAGGCCGTTCGATTGCTAAAGCCTTGGCTTTGTTTGGTAATGATAATGCTCAGGCCGCATTAAGTGCGGAAAAACGCAGCCAACTGCAAATTGAAGTCACCGATAAGCGTGTCCAGGTCAAAAATATCCAAAGCGATGACATGGATATTAATGTCGATACTGGCCCTACAGTGGGGAATCTGTAATGGCCGAACAAGTATTGACATGGCGCGAGCAACTTCAACAATCCTCATTCCGTGGCGTTGAGTTTTATGTTGATGACCATACGCTCGAATTTGGTCGCCGTGTCCAGTTGCATGATTATCCCTTTAAAGATGATGCCTATGCCGAAGACTTAGGCGGCAAAGATGCTGTGTACTCCTTTCCTGCTTTTGTAGTGGGTGAAGATTACAGGCAGCAGCGTGACAAACTGATTGAGGCTTTAAACAAAAAAGGCTCTGGCACCTTAGTTCATCGTTACCTCGGACGTGTCCGTGTGCAGGCTGGCCCCAGCAGTTTGCGTGAAACCAATAAAGAAGGTGGTATTGCCCGATTTACTCTGACTTTTTACAAAGCTGAGTCACGCGCCAAGCCAACATCAAAAGTTGACACGCAACAACGCGTCAATGCAGCGGCCAAAAACGCACAAGCTGTAGTGAAGCAACAATTTACATCGGCATACAGCGTTACCGGCTTTCCAGGTTGGGTGAAAGAACAGGCGAAAACCGTCTTATCCGATATCGAGTCACGCTTTTCCGGATTAGGTGTTATCGATGCCACCATTGCCGATTTTGTTGGTTTGCCCGATGCCTTAGCGGGGCAGGTGATTGGCAGTGTCGGCAGTCTTTCTGCCATGACTCAGTTTCGTAAACTGTTCAGCTTTGGTAGCGAATCAGCCGCCGTGCCAACCACCACGCCAAGTCGTGTTCAGCAAGCCTCAAATCAGCAGGCAATCATTAACCTGGTACAACAATCATCACAAATTGAAGCGGCCAGAGTGGCTAGTACCCGTGATTATGACTCGGCTCAAGATGCGATTGCCGCACGTGATGAACTGTCTGAGGTATTAGATGAGCAAATGCAAGCGGCAGACGATGAGACCTATATCGCACTGCAAGATTTACGGGCTTCCATGGTTCAAGACCTGACAGAACGTGCCGCCAACCTCAAGCAAGTTCGTCGCTATACACCACAAGCGACATTGCCCTCATTAGTGATTGCGCATCAGCTCTACCAAGACGCTGATCGTGCAACCGATATCGTCTCTCGCAATAACATCGGTCACCCCGGATTTGTACCCGGTGGTCAGACTTTGGAGGTGTTGGATGCATGATGTCGCCTTGAAAGTGAATGGTCTGGACTGGTATGGCTGGGAAGAGGTTCGGATCAATCGTTCAATTGTTCAAATTGCGAATGAGTTTAATCTCAAGCTGACTGATAAATGGTCTGAAAACAGCGCGCCACGCCCTATTAACGATGGCGATTCCTGCAAGGTGACGATTGATGATCACACGGTCATCACTGGCTATATTGATGAAGTTGATCATAGCTATGATGACAGCACTAATGGCATTCAAGTAGCAGGGCGTGATGCAACCGGTGACCTGGTTGATTGTAGCGCGCCATCGTTTCAGTGGGCTGGTCGTAACCAATTAGAGGGTGCGTCAGTACTCTGTGAGCCATACGGTATTCCGGTGTCCTCAACGGTTGATACCAGCAAACCGTTTGCCACAATGAAATCAGATGAAGGTGAAAGCACCTTTGAAGTGCTCGATACCGTCGCTAAAATCAGAGCAGTACTGCTAGTGTCTGATGGTTTGGGTGGCCTAAAAATCACACGTTCCGGAACCCGACGCCTGAAAGGCAGTTTAGAAACCGGTGTCAACATTAAAGCCGGTAGTCGTAAACGCTCATCACGCGAACGCTTTAGTCACTACACGGTTAAAGGCCAAACCAGCAGTGCCTGGATAGATACGGTATCGGTGTCAGCTACCGTGGCAGATAAAGCCGTTACTCGTCATCGACCTAAAATTATTCTAGCTGAAGATGCCTTAGATGCCGCTGGCTGCAAAGCCAGAGCCACATGGCATAGAAATATTTCTGCAGCGAAAGCTCAGACATTTAATTACACGATGCTGAGCTGGTATTTAGACGATGAATTGATCGAACCCAATTGCCTTATCGCAGTGAAAGACCACTACCTGAATGTCAATCGTGACCTATTGATCGTAGGCATCACCTATATAGTTGATGATAAAGGGCTGCGCGCTGAGCTGATCCTTGGTTTGCCTGAAGCGTTTGAACTACAAGCCCTGCCAGAGCCAAACGATGAAGGCGGTGTCTGGTAATGCGTCGCTTACAGAAATTACTGTCACCATTAAAACGTGGCCTGCAACAAATGCTACGTGTCGGTGCCTTGCTTAAAGTCAATGACGCACCACCGATTCAAATGGTGCAGATCGAAACCTTATCTGGTGAGGTGATTGAGGTGCCTCGCATTCAAGATTACGGCATAACATCCGTGCCACTACCCGGAGCAAAAGGTGTCGTCGCGGCTATTGGCGGTAAAACCAATGGCTATGTTTGCATCAAGATGGATGATAAGCGCTATCGTCAAGTCAGTCTCAAGCCGGGCGAAGTTGCACTCTACGATAGTCAAGGACAACTCGTTCACCTCAAGCAGGGTGGCCTGATGGAGTTGATTGCCAACACACAAATCACGGCCAAAGTGCCGGTTTTTCGTATCGAAGGCCAACTGAACGTCACCGGCGACATTATCGATCACGTCGATAGCGATGGTCTGACCATGGCGAGCATGCGTTCTACTTATAACGGCCACAATCATAATGGCGATAGTGGCGGCACCACCAGTAACCCTAATCAGAGTATGACACCATGATGGATTTTGTTATCAAAATGGTGAATAAAAATGGTCGTCCACGCTTTGTGCTGGAAACCGATCCATTAAAAATTACCTACGTCGCGATACTGGAAACAGCCGTCATCGTGGCGCTTTTCACTGACAGACAAGCCGACTCAGATGACGTCATCCCCGATGGCACCAATGATAAACGTGGCTGGTGGGGCGATGCCTTGGCGTCTGTTTCTGGTGACTTGATCGGCTCACGGCTTTGGTTGTTACAACGTGAAAAGCAAACCGAGCCTGTGCGAAAAGCCGCTGAAGACTATGCCGATGAAGCCTTGCAGCATCTCATTGATGATGAAGTGGTTGATTCCGTGCAAGTCACAGCCAGTTACCCACGCGCTGAATGGTTAGCCTTAGATATCGACATCGAAACAGCAGACGGCCAGCTTTTAAATTTCAATTATGCCTGGGAGGCTTTCAATGGCGTTTAAACGTCCTTCATTGGCAGAATTACATGCCCGTTTAACGGCGAATATTGATAGCAGAACCGATGGTCAGCCACGTCTGCGCCGTTCACCGTTTAATATCTTTGCCACGGTCATGGCGGGTGGCATGCATGAGATGTATGGCTATCAAGCCTATAAAGCGAAGCAGTTATTGCCTGATAGCGCCGATGAAGCGCACTTTGGTCGTCTCGCATCAATTGAAGGCACCGAGCGAAACCCATTCGAATACGCGATCGGCCAATGTGAAGTCACCGGCACCAATGGCGCTGTTATCGAAGCCGGTAAAACTCTAAAACGTGCTGATGCGGTTGAATACACAGTCGATGATGAAGTCACTATTGTCGGTGGTGAAGCCGTTATTTCAGTCACAGCCGTTTTGCCAGGCGCTGAAGCCAATGCCATCGCTGGCGTTGCCTTAACCTTTGTCGATACCCTTGCCGGTATTAATGGCCAAGCCATCGTTGACGCAGACGGTATTAACAATGGTACCGACATCGAGCAGCTTGAAAGTTGGCGTCAACGTCATATCGAAAACATCCAGCAACCGGCTCAAGGTGGCGCGGCACATGACTACATTAGATGGTCAAAACAAGTGCCAGGTGTTACCCGTGCATGGCAATATCCGGGTGAGATGGGTGAAGGCACTGTCACCGTTCGTTTCGTGAGAGATAACGATGACAGCATCATCCCTGATGCGACTGAAGTGGAAGCGGTGTATGACTATATTTTTGAACAGCACCCTGTTACAGCCGGGATCTATGTTGTTGCCCCCATCCCTGTCGCTTTAGATTTAACTATCGCGTTGACACCGAATACCACGGTTGTCAAAGCAGCCGTTGAATCCGAAATAGCCGACTTACTTTCGCGAGAAGCGATTCCAGAAGATGGTAATGGCAAAGGCACTATCAAAGTCAGCCATATCCGAGAAGCGATTAGTATCGCTGCTGGTGAGACCGATCATGTTTTAGTTAGCCCGACAGAAGACGTCACGCTAACGCTAGGCCAAATTCTCGTGCCAGGTGATATCACATGGCAATAAAAACCCAGCAATACCTCACTATGCTGATGGCCTTAATGCCTCGCGGCCTGCTTTGGGACGATCTGCAACACGATCCTGACTTTATCGGCTTGTTCGAATCAACCGCTGAAGAGCTTGCCATCCTTCACGCCCGTGAAGATGACCTGTTAGACGAAGCAGACCCGCGTACCACCTATGAAATGCTTAATGAGTGGGAAGCCGCTTACGCGCTGCCCGATCCGTGCGTAGATGACGTGCAAACCCTTCAGCAGCGACTGGCTAGCCTATACGCCAAAGTGACCAATAAAGGGGGGCAAAGCATCCCGTATTTTATAGCCATTGCAGAATCGATTGGCTATCAAGTCACTATCACCGAGTTTTCGCGCTGGACAGTCGCAGACCGAGTCAATAAACCGCTTTATGGGCAGTCTTGGCAGTTTGCATGGCAGGTCAATGCGCCTGAAGAAACGATTAGCTATTGGAGAGTGAATGGCCGCGTCGATGAGCCATTAGCATCATGGGGCAATAAGCGCCTCGAATGCACACTCCATAGATTAAAACCCGATCACACCACACTCATTTTTTCCTACGGAGGATAATAATGGAACCACGTAATTATGAAGCGGATGCTTCAGCATCACCTCCTGATGCCCCAGCAGTACCGTCAGTTGGTTATCCAACAAATGGTGATCCTACATCCGGTACACCAGCGACATGGCCCGGCGCGCATTGGTTCTACAAAATGGGCGAGTCACTACGCAACGTCATCACTAATGCAGGCCTCACACCTGATGATGGTGATTTAAACCTGCTGCAGAAAGCCATCGTCAAGCTGGTCTCAGCCACCAACCACGTTGTACGGCTGGAAGATGTCACCTTTGGTCCATCAGTAGCCGATGGCGATGCCGTGTACTGGGACACTGCCAACAGCCGCTATGACCGTGCCATTGCCGACGGTACCGACAAACAGAAGATGGTCGGCTTTGCGGATGTCACCAACAGCCTGGTCGAAGCGTTTGGTCGTTCGGCGCTGTTCTCCGGCCTGACGGTGGGTGACAAGTATTATCTGTCTGGCAGTACGGAGGGGGAAATTACTGCAACTGCGCCATCCGAAAAGGTGGTCGTCGGTCTGGCTAAATCAGCCACCGTGATGTTTGTTGATATTGACCCGATTGCCGGTACGCCTATTCAGGATCAGACGACATGGAATACGGGAACCGATACGACTGAGAGTATTATCAGCCCCGACAAGCTTGATGCCAAAATCAAAACGATGGCTATTGGCGAGGGGCAGGTCTGGCAAGACGTTTTTGTCAGTCGTTCAGAGGGTGTTACTTATACAAACACTACTGGTAGATCTATTCAACTGGCGATAGTTCTAAGCGCTGGCAGTGGGCCTCGTAATTTCCTTGTTGACGGTGAAGTTATCTGCACTATCGCAGGTGATTCTGATGAACAATACGTTAATTTGATTATTCCGAACGGTAGCACATATCAAGCCGGAGCTGGAGTTCTTTCGGGATTTGATGTTTGGTGGGAGCTTAGATAATGAAATATTTTAAAGACGAAAATAATAATGTCTTTGCATTTGAATCCGATGGCTCACAAGATCATTTAATTAAGTCTGGCATGACTGAAATTGATGAGTCAGAAATTCAATCTGTCATAGATTCAAAACTAATAATCGATGATCGGCTTGCTAATAAGCATTCTGAGATTGTTCAGAAATTCAAACTAGCCATGGCTCCAGTCACGAGTCTTTATACGGCTGAAGAAATTGCTAGCTTCCCAACGCAAGAGCCAGAAGCAATAGCTTGGCAGTCGGACAATGCCGCGCCGACGCCACTGATTGACTTCATTGTTGCAGAGAGAGCCAGCGTTGATAAAGCAACCCTAGTCGGACGAATCATTAGCAATGCGTCCAATTATAAAAGTGTGGCTGGCCCAGCTATTGGAAAAAAGCAGGACTATGAAGACTTGCTCTATGCACTTCAAACACAGCACGAAGATGAGCAGCAGCCGGATGTGATTCAAGCTGATATTGACGCGATTGTTGTGGATTACAGCTAATGCCTAAGCAATCAAAAATATCCTGGTCAGACCTGACACCGGAACAAAAAATCAGTTTTGGAAATGGCTGTGGCCCTGACTGGCTACCCGAACCAGTTGCTAAGCTGTTATTTGGCTGGTTCTTCGAGGCGAGTTGCCGTCATCACGATTTTAACTACCAACGTGGTGGTGGTGATAAGGATCGTCTCTCAGCTGACCGAGGCTTTTTTAAAGCCATGCTGCGAGATGTCAAGCGGCTGCATTGGTCATTACAATTGCCAGCAGCTATAGAAGCTGTTGGGTTCTATGGTCTGGTTCGCTTCTTTGGCCGTTTTCATTTTGAAGATGGCCAATACAAATCGCTAGACCAAATACTGAAGTAAAGGAAGAGACAGCGACTCGGCAGTGCGCCAACACTGCCGAGCCGTCAACCCACAGGCACATACCCTGTGAGCCAACCAAGGCCATCCCGCCGCGTCGACGCAGCCGGGCCAGCCTAGCACAAACAGATAGAGGCTCACATGAAAGAAGTTAGATGTGGTGGCTGCAGCCGGTTACTGGCTAAAGCTGAATACGTACAAATCGAAATCAAGTGTCCGCGATGTAAGACACTCAACAACCTGAAGGCCATTGAGCCTCTTAATCCAGCACCAGCGAGTGCCAGACCAATAGAGGAAAAACATGGCCAAACCAATTATCCCGTGGATGGGCGGTAAAACCCGACTCGCAAAAGACATCCTGCCCCTGTTTCCGGAACATCAATGCTACGTCGAAGTCTTTGCTGGTGGCGCAGCGCTCTTTTACAAAAAGGAACCATCCAAAGTCGAAGTGCTTAATGACATCAATGGTGAGCTGACCAACCTTTACCGGGTTGTTCAGCACCACCTTGAAGAATTCGTCCGGCAGTTCAAGTGGGCCTTATCCAGCAGACAACTGTTTGAATGGGAAAAAGCCAAAACACCCGAAACGCTCACCGATATCCAGCGTGCAGCCAGGTTCTACTATCTGCAAAAGCTTGCCTTCGGTGGCAAGGTCGACGGCCAGAGCTATGGCACCGCCACTACCAGTCCGCCACGGCTCAATCTACTCCGCATCGAGGAGGATCTGAGCGCCGCTCACCTTCGCCTGGCCAGAACCAACGTCGAGAACCTAGACTGGCAGCGCTGCATTCAGAAATATGATCGACCAGGCACACTGTTCTATCTGGATCCACCGTACTATGAAACCGCAGGTTACGGTCAAGACTTTGGTTTAGAACAATACGAAACCATGGCAGAACTGGCCCAAACTATCCAAGGCAAAATGCTCATCAGCATCAACGACCACGACACTATTAAAAAGGTCTTTAAAGGCCTCTCAAATAAGCCTTTAAATATCAATTACACGGTAGGTGGAAATCACAATAAAAAAGCATCCCGTGAGCTGCTAATATGGAATTGGTGATAATTAACAAATGGAGTCACATTCTTAAGCGATGATTACACTAAATACCGAGAAAGGCTTAATCCGTGTTGATTCATGGGGAGATATTCAAGACTTAGCTGGTTTTGAGGAAAACCTCGATCCATCAGACCATAAATTAAAGGAGATTCTAGGTAATTATACTTTTACTGAAAAAATTCGTTGTGGTTTATCAACTTGTCATTCGCCTCATAACAAAGGCTATATTGTCTCAACTGAAGATGGCTATACCACTAACATCGGCCAGTTATGTGGTGCCAGTTACTTCGGTGTTGAATTCAACACTCTATCGAAACGCTTCGACCGTTTTGTTACTGAATCTGAAAACCGTGCCACATTAAGAGAGTTTGATATTGATTCTGTTCAACAACAGGTTTCGGAACTAAAGGCTCAGGAAAAAGGTGCCAATTGGGCTAATTCTAAACTTAGCCCGTTTAAACAGAATAAATTTCCTACCATATCTAAAGCCTTGTCTAGCATGATCAAGACACGGAGTAATCAACTTATAATTACCGTGAAAGCTACTGTGCAAGAGGTTGAAGCTATTGAGGCTGCTCAAAATGTAACCCTTGAAAGGCCTCATTATGTTGAACGTCCTGTTGCTGAAATTGCTGGCTTAGAGGCTTTGTATGATGAGAACGACATCAGAGAGTTGGTGGTTATTCAGCTTGAAAGCAATCTCAATCAATTGAGAGATGCCGATATAAATCAGCTCAGTTATCAAGATTTAGAGAAATGGGCGAAGTGGGTTAGAGAGGTTGACTCTTTAGTCAGTAAAGCCACACAAATCATTCTCTTTGCCAGAGTGTTTCTCACTAGAGAGAACTTAAAACCACTTGATCGTTTAGGTGGCAGTTATGATGAATCTTCTGCATTTACTTCTTATATAAAGCAGCTTAAATAGATCATTAATTACCTATAGTTAGTTTGGAGTTTGTTATGTCTGGTTTTGTTTCTGTTGAGGTCGAAGGGAAGCTCTATGAGTCTGAGTACCATGAAGTTGGTGGTGTGGTTCGGGTTTATGGTGATCTAGGTGACCCTCATAAGCCAGAGGTCGAGTTCACCACTCTTGGAGGTATGAAGCCAGACCAAGTCGCTAGGATTTTGCTGAGACGTTTGGTTAAGCGAGGAGTAGTTTCGCCAACTGACGATTAAACTACAGATCGCAATTCATGTGGCGAGAGATCGCAATTCATGTGGCGGCCTACATCCAGCGATGTAAAACAGTCGAGTACAGCTCAAAGTCAGGATAAATCCATGACCGCTCTGCCTGCGAGCCTTGATAAGCTGCTGACCGAGGAGGCCAAATCAACACCTAAAGGTCAACCAAACCTTGCTGCTGTGCTAGAGACGAAAGACAAAGCCGGTGCCGATGCAAAACCTACCGTGTTACGTGCTGACATCTTTGATGCTTTGCAACGAAAAAATAGTGATAAAGATGTGGCGATGAATTTACGTAATGTTATTGCTGCACAGATGCAAGAACAGTCAGACAAGCCTGATATGACAAAAGCCTTATTGGCTGCTGAACGTGCTGGTCAGGAAGCGAAGGCGGCCTCTCCCGGTACCGCCTTTTCGACGCTGACTGCTGCATCCGCATCAACATCAGGTACAATCCAGACTGCTATATCTGCTCAAGGGGTGAGTTTGCCGGTACAGCCAACGCTACAAAACCCTGCTTGGTCGCAAGTGATGAGTAGTCGTGTGGTCTGGATGGCGAAGGAAGGTGTGCATCAAGCAGAGCTGCGTATGACACCGGCTAATTTGGGGCCGGTAGAAGTAAGGCTGCAAGTGCAAAATGATCAAGCCAGTGTGACCTTTTTGGCACAGCATTCTGCGACGCGTGATGCCCTTGAACAAGCCTTGCCAAGACTACGCGAGAGCTTTGCTGAGGCAGGGATTGAGTTGGGTCATACTGAGGTTGGTGAGCAACAACATCAAGACAGTGAAACTGAACATGCAGATGATGCGCATATTTTTACTCAAGCTAGCGGTGCGGGTGACGATATAGAGAATGAACAGGAAGAACAGCAACCATTAGGTGAGACCTCGGCGGGTCTCAGTCTATATGCCTAATTGAAAACTATTATTAAAACTATAAATAAAAGCCGGGAGAGACGGACGTGTTTAAACTTGAAAACTTCTCTTTAAGAAAAAGAATGTACATCGTGGCCGGGCTGGGTATTTCAGCACTGGTCATGCTAGCTATTCTCGAGTGGTATATGTTGAATACCGGTGTATCTGCTCAAGATCAGTTATTAGCAGTGATTGGGTTTGTCGTTGTTGGTAGTGCTTTCATTATGTATATGGCCCATGTCATAGGCCGCTTTGGCGACCGCCGTGCGACCACCTTAGTAGAAGCGATACAAAACATTAAAAAAGGGGATCTAACGCATAAAGTGGTGATCCCTGGTAAGAGTGACTTTAGTTGGATGGCGTTTGAGTTAGACAGCGCTCGCAAAAACGTAGCTAATCTAGTTCATACCATGGTTGGTGGTGTGTCTCAGCTTGATACCGCGACCCAGAACATGGAAGCGATCAGTAAAGAAACGGTCGATGGTGTGCTTAAACAGCAAACAGAAACCACGCAAGTGGCGACGGCTATGAATGAAATGGCAGCCTCAGTGCAAGAAGTTGCGCGTACTGCTTCTAGCGCTGCGGATGCAGCGCGTAATGCTGATAACGAAGCCAAAGCTGGCAAGCAAGTTGTATTAGAAACAATGGAAGCGATTGACTCGTTAGCGAGCGAGGTAGAAAAAGCGGCTGATCAACTGAGTAGTCTGGAAGCAGACATCGGTAATATCGGTGCGATTGTCGATGTTATCCGTGGCATTACCGAGCAAACCAATTTGTTAGCGTTGAACGCTGCGATTGAAGCGGCACGTGCCGGTGAGCATGGTCGAGGTTTTGCTGTGGTGGCGGATGAAGTCAGAACACTTGCGGCACGCACACAATCATCGACGCATGAAATTGAAGAGATGGTTGAACGTTTACAACAGGGTGCACAATCAGCCGTCAAAGTGATGAATGACGGCCGTGAGCGTGCCCGCGACAGTGTTGAGAAAGCCTCAAGTGCTGGTGCTGCGCTGGATACTATCACCGCGATGATTTCAACGATGGATGAAATGAGCGCACAGATTTCCAGTGCTGCAAATGAACAATCCTCGGTTGCTGAAGATATTAATCGCGGTATTGTTAATATCAGTCAGGTTGCCGAGCATACAGCGGAAGGCGCGCGAGAGTCTTCGGTCGCTGTTGATACATTGAGTAGCTTGTCGTCACAACTGCAAGAAGCGGCAGGTAAATTTAAAGTCTAAGCACATCGTGAACAAAAGCATCATCAAAGCCCGCTACTCGCGGGCTTTTTTTTGCCCGTAAGATCAGGCTCAGCAGCTATTTTTTATAAGGCGTAGTATGAATTACATAAAACTGTGCGCTAGTTGGCACGCCTACAAGGAACCTATCAGTAACATCGCAAACTAAAAAAACGACGTGATTAATAGGAGAAGGCTCTGATGCTGCAACGATGCTGTCGACGATCTACTGTTCTAGTTTTACTGCTCTGTTTTGGTTTTAGTCATACCGCGCTGGCGGAACAGAGTTTTGGCTGGATAGAAAAAATCAAAATACAGCCATGGAATGTACAGGCTAAAGCCAAACTGGATAGTGGCGCACTAACGTCGTCAATGCATGCCGCGGATGTCGAACTGAGTCAACGTGATGGCAAAAAGTGGGTAACCTTTACCGTTCAACTGCAAGACACTGATACCGGTGAATATATTGAAAAACGTGTTGAACGACCGCTGTTACGCGAGTTTACGGTGAAAGGTGCAGGGGGACGTGATAAACGACCGGTTGTGTTAATGAATGTTTGTATCGGTAATACCATTTACGAAGAGCAATTTAGTCTGCGTAATCGGGACAATATGCTTTATCCGATTTTACTTGGCCGCCGAACAATTCAGCACTTGGGGCCTATTGATGTGACCCGTACCTTCACAACTGAATCAAATTGCGATTCTGATGCGCGTGTGCTGGGTTATCAAGATGTTGCGAATGATGAGAATATTGGCCTCAATTGAGGCCAAACTCAAGGAGAACTTAGCTAGTCTTCTAAGCTCCGCTCGATATCCAGCAATGCCTGCATTGAATCCGTCGCCGCAGTAATGGGACGTCCGATAACGAGGTAGTGGCTGCCCGCAGCAAGGGCTTGTTGAGGTGTCATGGTGCGATGTTGATCGCCACGGTCACTCCCTGCCGGTCGAATACCTGGTGTAATAAGCTGAAAGTCCTGACCTAATTGCTCGCGGAGCGGTGTTGCTTCTTGCGCTGAACAGACAACACCGTCAAGACCACTGTTCTTAGCTAGCGTGGCAAGCCTGACGACGGTATCTGTCATGGTGCCTTGCAAGCCAATTTGATCAAAAGTCTGTTTATCCATACTGGTGAGTAAGGTCACGCCAATAAGAATGGGGCTGTCGCTTGTATTACCTACAGCTTCTTTAGCGGCTGACATCATGGCACCGCCACCCAGAGTATGTACATTGAGCATCCATACGCCGAGATCAGCGGCGGCTGCACAGGCTTTGGCAACGGTGTTAGGAATATCGTGGTATTTCAGATCCAAGAAGACATCAAATCCACGCTTCACTAGCGCATCAACCACCTGGGGGCCTGAACGGGTGAATAATTCTTTACCCACTTTGACTCGTGCACGTTTGGGATCGATCTGATCAGCCATAGTGAGGGCTGCTTCAGCGTTCGCATAATCAAGCGCAACAATGATTTTCGGATCTGACATTCAAGGCTCCAACTCTGTTAAACAGGCATGATCCTACCGTAACGTCGTCGATGATGGGGCGTTTTCGCAGTAAATAGACAGAAAATGGTATCCTGTGCGGCGATTTTTATGAGAATGAAACCATGAAGTTTGATTTGCTTGCGCAAGATGGGCATGCCCGCCGAGGTCGTTTGACCTTTGACCGTGGAACAATAGAAACACCGGCTTTTATGCCTGTGGGTACCTATGGGTCAGTTAAGTCGATGACTCCGGAAGAAGTAGCCGATACCGGCGCAGAAATTATTCTCGGTAATACATTTCATCTGATGTTACGTCCTGGCACAGAGATTATTGCTGCACACGGCGACTTGCATGATTTTATGCGCTGGCAAGGGCCCATTCTGACCGACTCAGGCGGCTTTCAAGTGTTCAGCCTTGGTGAGTTACGTAAAATTACCGAAGAAGGTGTGCATTTTCGCTCTCCTGTTAATGGTAATAAAGTGTTTCTGGGGCCAGAAGAATCAATGGCAGTGCAACGGGAACTAGGCAGTGACATCGTGATGATCTTTGACGAATGTACGCCATACCCGGCAGATGAACGCACGGCGGCGAAGTCGATGGCGTTATCCTTGCGTTGGGCCAAACGCAGCAAGGAAGCCCATGCTGATAATCCTTCTGCTTTGTTCGGTATTGTTCAAGGCGGAATGCATGAGTCTTTGCGCGATGAATCATTGGCTGGTCTCACCGATATCGGTTTTGATGGCTACGCCATCGGCGGTCTATCTGTGGGCGAGCCAAAAGAAGATATGTTGCGGATACTCGATCATCTCGCTACTAAGATGCCGACGGATAAACCTCATTATTTGATGGGGGTAGGTCGACCGGAAGATTTGGTTGAAGCTGTGATGCTGGGTGTTGATATGTTTGATTGCGTGATGCCCACCCGCAATGCGCGTAACGGTCACCTATTTGTACATCAGGGCGTGATTAAAATCCGCAATAGTCGCTTTAAACATGATACCGGTCCGTTAGATCCATACTGCGATTGTTATACCTGTCAGAATTACAGTCGCGCCTATCTGCATCACCTAGACAGAACAGGCGAGATGTTAGGGCCACGACTCAATACCATTCACAATCTGCATTACTACCAAACGCTAATGCAAGGACTGAGGCAGGCGATTGAAAACCAGAGCTTGGCACAGTTCCGTAAAGAATTTTATGCCTTACGTGAAACACCGATAAGCTGAATCGCTGTCCATTGCTATCGGTAACCTTGATGGCTGTGGCATAATCGGTTTCTTTTTTCTTCTTAATTTGAGGATTTACGATGGACTTTTTCATTTCTGCTGCCTACGCAGGCGCTGCTGAATCACAAGCGGCTGCAGGCTCGCCCGGAATACTTGATTTTGCATTCCCTATTATTTTGCTGGTCTTGTTCTATGTCATGTTGATTAGACCGCAACAAAAACGTGCTAAAGAGCACCGCACGATGCAATCAGCACTGGCTAAAGGTGACGAAGTAGTAACAGACGGTGGTTTGATGGGGAAAATTCTTGAAATTACGGATAACGCCATCACTGTACAAATAGCAGAAAGCGTTGAAGTGAAAGTTCGCCGTGAATCAATCAACGCTGTGCTGCCAAAAGGCACATTGAAAAAACTGTAATCGTGTTTAATACCGTCGTGAGATGGCTTGAAATAACCCTCAGGAAATACAAATGAACCGATATCCACTGTGGAAGAACTTACTGGTCCTGATTGTCCTTATTGTTGCCGGTATTTACGCTATGCCGAACTTGTTTGGCGATGATCCGGCAGTGCAAATTTCAGCAGGACGGGCTTCTACAGTGGACTTGGCACTAGTAGATAAAGCTGAAACAGCATTGAAAGAGGCTGGCATCGAGTATAAAGGTGCTGAGCTGGAAGATGAAAAGCTACTTATCAGACTGACCTCAGCAGACAGCCAACTCAAAGCTAAAGAGGTGCTAAACCAAGCTTTGCAGGATGATTTCATCATTGCACTGAACTTGGCTCCGAACACACCCGAGTGGTTATCCTCACTCGGTGCTGAGCCGATGAATCTTGGGCTGGATTTACGCGGCGGTGTGCATTTCTTGATGGAAGTGGATATGAATGCCGCGGTTAAACAGGCGCTTGATGGCTATGCCAGTGATATCAGACTGACATTGCGCGATGAGAAAATCCGATACAAGCAAATCAAGATTGATGATCAAGAGGTATTGGTTTTATTTCGTAGTGCAGCCGATCGTGACAACGCTGAAACGTTAATAAGCCGTGAGATGGATGCATTGCAGGTTGCCGTTGAAGAGGGTAAGGCTGATCCAACGTTGAGTTTAAAGCTTACTGAAGTCACTTTACGTGAAACTAAAACGCTGGCACTGCAACAAAATATCACCACCTTACGTAACCGTATTAACGAGCTGGGTGTTGCTGAGCCAACCGTTCAGCAGCAAGGTAGTAACCGTATTGTGGTGCAATTACCCGGTGTTCAAGATACGGCACAGGCGAAGAAAATTCTGGGCGCAACCGCGACACTTGAATTCAGATTGGTCGATTTTGAGCATGATGTACAAGATGCGCTAAATGGCCGCGTTCCAGCGAATTCAGAATTGTATTACCATCGTGATGGTCGCCCTTACTTATTAAACAAGCGCGTCATGTTAACCGGTGAGCATGTGATCAATGCACGCTCTACGCTGGATGCGCAATCAGGTTCACCTGCAGTATCTGTGACTTTAGACGGCAAAGGGGCTCGTGCGTTTAGCAACGTGACGCGTGACAATATCGGTAACCCGATGGCCGTCGTGTTTATTGAGTCAAAATCAGAAACCCGTGAGGTTGATGGTGAACTTATCAAAGTTCGTCGTCAGGTGCCTGAAATAATTAATGTCGCCACTATTCGTGATCAGTTAAGCAAAAAATTTCAGATTACCGGCTTGGATAGCACAACCGAAGCACGTGATTTAGCCTTGCTACTTCGTGCTGGTGCGTTGGCTGCCCCGATTGACATTGTTGAAGAACGTACAGTGGGTCCAAGCCTCGGTCAGGACAATATTGATCAAGGTTTTGCCTCCGTCATGATTGGTTTTGCCTTTGTCCTGGTGTTTATGGTGGTCTGGTATCGCGTATTTGGTTTAGTGGCCAATATCGCACTGGCGGCTAACTTAATCTTTATTGTTGCCCTGCTATCCATGCTCCAGGCAACGCTAACCTTACCGGGTATTGCCGGTATTGTGCTTACCGTAGGTATGGCGGTTGATGCCAATGTGTTGATATTTGAACGTATACGTGAAGAGTTGCGGATCGGTAATAGTCCTCAATCCAGTATCAGTGCTGGTTATGGCAAAGCATTCTCGACAATTGCTGACGCCAACATCACTACCTTAATTGCCGCTATCGTGCTATTCGGTTTCGGTACAGGGTCAATCAAAGGTTTTGCTGTGACCTTGTCACTGGGCATTATCACTTCAATGTTTACCGCGATTATGGGCACTCGTGCCGTGGTTAATTTGGTTTACGGTCGTCAGCACAAACCCAAGCTGTCAATTTAGGATACTCAGACATGCAGTTTTTAAAGAACGAAACAAACATTCAGTTTATGTCGAAACGTCGTTTGGCGGCGATTTTTTCGGCAATTCTGATTATTGCTTCAATCACCTCATTGGCCGTACAAGGTTTGAATTTCGGTATCGACTTTACTGGCGGCACCATGATTGAACTGGGCTACCAAGAACAAGTCGATCTGAATCAGCTACGCAGTGATTTGACAGAAGGTGGTTATCCTGATGCGACCGTACAAAACTTCGGTTCAATACATGATGTGTTGATTCGTTTGCCTGTGATTGAAACACAAAACATGGCGCAGCTTAGCAATGAGGTTGTGTCGATGTTGCAAGCGAAGAATGAGACGGAAATTGATGTGCGCCGGGTTGAGTTTGTAGGACCGCAGGTCGGCGAAGAGCTCACGGAACAAGGTGGCTTGGCCATGTTGTATGCCTTATTTGGCATTCTGATTTATGTATCACTGCGTTTTGAATACCGTTTCGCCATTGGGTCGGTCGTGGCTTTGATTCACGATGTGGTGCTTACCCTGGGCTTCTTTTCCTTAACGCGCATTGAGTTTGACCTGACCGTGCTGGCGGCAATCTTGGCCATCATCGGTTATTCGCTTAACGATACCATTGTTGTGTTTGACCGAATTCGTGAAACCTTCTTGCGAATGCGTAAGGGTAGTTCAGAAGAGATTGTTAATCGCGCCTTGAACGACACCCTGAGTCGAACCATGATGACCTCTTTGACCACCTTATTGGTTGTTTTGGCCTTGTTTAGCTTTGGTGGTGAAGTGATTCATGCTTTCTCAATTGCTTTATTACTCGGTATCATTATTGGTACATATTCATCTATCTATATAGCGAGCAATACCATCCTTGCAATGGGAGTCAGTAAAGAAGATCTGTTGCCGCCCGTTAAAGATGATGACGAGAATGCGAACCCTGATGGTAGTCAGGTGTAACTAAAAAAAGCCCGCTTTAAGCGGGCTTTTTTATGAATGAAAGTTGAGGTCGTTAAACCGGAGCTCTTTGCTGATAGTGATGGGCCGGTGTTTAAGTCGACGTCTTCGTTCAATAGGAATGACGTCGGCGCGCCGCTCTGCCGATTCACGTCGCTCAGCCTCTACTACTGTTTCAATCGTCAGAATTCTGAGCCCGCTACAATCGCTGCGAAAGCTCATAAAAGTGGCAAGTTCTTCCAGCCCTTCAAGCGTTCGCTGACAATTAAGTTCCTGTTGTTTATCCATAATTAGACGTTACCTGCTTCATTACTGAACGTATCGGCAGCTATCGGTTGTACTTGAATTAAAACAATCGATTTAATAGTGGTTTATTTCAACCAGTTATGGGTGTCACACAACAAATAGGAAAAATTCCTAGAGTATAAGTGACTGAAATGTTGTCACAATGACCTTAATAGGCACATTGCATGTATTTGCGATGAAATCAAAATTGAGGAATTTGCTGATTTGTTGTGTCAGCAAAACCTGTATTGTTTAATCGCAGATCATAATGACGGAGAGTTAGATGAAAAAAATGAAACAACTGGGGTTGTTACTGTTGTTTATCTGGCCACAGTTCGTGTTGGCTAATGTGATTGAAGTGACATTACACTATGTAGGCCCAACCGATGGTCAAATATGGGCTGGCGTACAGCAGGGGCTGACAGAAGCTAATTTACAAGGTCAGTTCTTAGGGCAAAATTATGCGGTTCAAGCGACAACGATCGATGAGTTGAAAACGATACCAACAGAGCAAGTAACGGCGATTCTATTGGCAACCGATGCCAACACGGTACTTGACGTTGCAGGGCTGCAACAGTTTGCACAAACACCTGTATTTAATCTTGCCTCTGCTGCTAATGAATTGCGAGAGGCATGCTTAGGCAATGTGTTGAACATTCCGCTTAGCGAACAAATGAAACAGGATGCCATTGCTCAGTGGCAAGTTAAAAATGAAGATACCCCTGTTCACGCGCAAGGATGGCATGAGGATTTTGTTAAATTTGCCGCATCACAGCTAAACACCCGATTTACCCGTAATCATCAGAGCAAAATGGATGATGATGCATGGGCTGGCTGGGCGGCAATCAAAATGCTGTCAGACAGTGTGGCGAGAACCCAAAATACTGATGGTGATGCCATGCTTAAATTTTTGAAAAATGATTTATCTTTTGACGGTCAAAAAGGGTATACAGCCACGTTTCGTAATAGTGGTCAGTTACGCCAAATTGTATTACTGGTAGATGAAGATAATAATATTGTCGCCGAAGCCCCATTAAGAGGGGTCGCAGGCGGATTGGATAGTCTCGGCTTGGTTAGCTGCCGTTAGTTGAAACGAAATTGAGAGTGATTATGAAATTAAAATATGCATTACTGACAAGCTTGCTTATAAGCTGCTCAACTTTATGGGCAGAACCATCTAACCGCGTTTTTATAAGTAATGAGAAAGATGACACTGTGAGTGTCATTGATCTAAAAACTAACGAGGTGGTTAGTACCATTGATATTGGTGAGCGTCCGCGTGGTATTGGTTTATCACCTGATCAAACACAACTCTACGTTGCAATAAGTGAAGAAGATGCGATTGCTGTTGTCGATGTGGCCACATTGGGCATTATCAAAAAACTGCAATCAGGCGATGATCCGGAAACGTTCGATGTCGCTCCCAATGGCCATATCTATTTATCTAATGAAGACGATGCACAGGCTAGCGTCATTGATACCAAAACCGGAGACATTATTGAAGTTATTCCGGTTGGTATCGAACCGGAAGGTGTAGCCGTTTCACCCGACGGTAGCTTAGTGATGGTTACCAGTGAATCAACCAATATGATTCATGTGATTGATACCGCTCAACACAAAGTGGTGAAAAATATTTTGGTAGCGGCACGTCCTCGTGGTTTAGCATTTAGCAGTGACGGTTCCCTTGCCTACGCGAGCAGTGAAGTGGGTAATGAAGTTGCCATTATTGACACCAAAACCTTGTCAATAATCAAACATTCCGCGATTGATGTACCTAATTCGAAACCAATGGATATTGCTGTCAGCCCAGACGATAAAACCATCTATGTGACTACGGGCCGTGGCAACTCAGTCGCTGTTATGGATGCTAAGACACTTGAGCTAAAAGCCAATGTCCCGGTGGGTAAGCGTGTATGGGGTGTTGATATCACGCGTGATGGTCAGTTTCTCTACACTGCAGACGGGGTTAGCAGTACAGTCTCAGTGGTGGATACGAGCAGCCTGAAAACAATTAAAACCATCGATGTAGGTAAATTCCCTTGGGGCGTTGTCATTGATGACTAGTTGAGGTCATTGCAGCAAACATAACCCGGTCATGGCAACATGGCCGGGTTTTTTATTATCTGCAATATTAGATTAAATACTTTGTTCACCGTGGTGGACACGTTATTATGCCAGCATGATTTTATTGCAACGTTTCTTCCAAATCTGTCTCTTTAGAGCGGGCCCGGCGGATGTGCCAACATCTCATAGCTTTCTGAAAATTGTTTGTTTGATTTACTTTTCGGTGGGCGTGCTGGTTAGCCGAGTGGATCATAACTGGCCACTGAGTCTGGCGGGCAGCGCTGCTGATACCCTGCTTTTATTATGCGTTTCCTGGGTCTTACTATATTTCAGGGGCATGACCAGTCGATTTGTGCAGACAGCAACCGCGATGGCTGGTACCGGCAGTATCATGGGCGTTATTGGCCTGCCGATTTTCTGGTTATTTAGACAGGTAGAACCACAGGGTCAGTTGACCAGTGTGGTGTTGTTATTCGTCTTGATCCTTATTATCTGGAGTCTGTTTGTGACAGCCCATATTTTTCGAAATGCGCTTGAGATTCGTCCGGGAATGGCGGCGATAGTGACAGTGCTTTACACCATAGTTTCTTTGGTTGTGGTTGGCCTTGCCTTGTCAGGAGCAGCGTAAATGCATATCCATATTTTAGGGATTTGTGGCACCTTTATGGGCGGACTTGCTTTGTTGGCAAGAGAGCTTGGTATGACGGTCAGCGGTAGTGATGCCAATGTCTATCCACCGATGAGTGACCAACTTGCTGCCGCCGGTATTAATGTTTCAGAAGGCTATGAGCCGAAATACCTGCAACCAGAGCCTGATTTGGTGGTGATGGGCAATGCGATGACGCGGGGGAATCCTGCTGTTGAGTATGTCCTGAACAAAGGCTTGCCATACGTATCGGGACCGCAATGGTTATCTCAGCATGTATTGCAAGGTCGTTGGGTGTTGGCGGTATCGGGTACACATGGTAAAACCACTACCAGTAGTTTGCTGGCCTGGATTTTAGAACATGCGGGCATGTCACCTGGCTTTTTGATTGGTGGTGTACCTGATAACTTTGGCGAAACCGCCCGCTTAGGTAAGACGCCATTTTTTGTTATTGAAGCCGACGAATACGACACCGCATTTTTTGATAAACGCTCCAAGTTTGTCCATTACCTAGCGCGCACATTGGTGATTAATAATCTAGAATTTGATCATGCTGATATTTTTGACGATTTAGCTGCGATTCAGAAACAATTTCATCACCTTATCCGAACCGTGCCGAGCGAAGGCTTAATTATTTCACCTCAGGAAAAAGCCATTGAACAGGTGCTTGCGATGGGCTGTTGGACGCCAAGGCAAAGCTTAGGCAATGAGTCAGACTGGCAGGCGACTTTATTAAAAAATGACGGTAGTGAGTTTGAAGTCAGCTTTGCGGGTAAAACGGGAACAGTGAATTGGTCAATGCTAGGCCAGCATAACGTGAATAATGCACTGGCGGCGATTGCTGCAGCGCATCATGTAGGGGTCACTGTCGCACATGCTTGTGAGGCGTTGTCAGCATTCGCCGGTGTTAAACGTCGTCTGGAGCTGAGAGGCGAAGTCGATAATATTCGCGTTTACGATGATTTTGCACATCACCCGACTGCTATTGCGACGACGATTGCCGGGCTAAGAGCGAAGATCGGAAACAAGAAATTAGTGGCAGTGCTGGAACCGCGATCGAATACGATGAAAATGGGTGTGCATCAGGACGCTTTGGCGCAATCATTGATTCAGGCTGATCGTGTTCTACTGTTGCAAGATAGCGATCTAAAGTGGTCGTTAAAACAAGTAACCGATGAATTAGGAGACCACGTGTCTGTATTTGACTCTATCGATACGATCGTGAAAACCCTGCAAACAGAAGCACAGCAAGGTGATGAAATCGTGGTGATGAGCAATGGCGGTTTTGGCGGTATCCATCAGCGCATTTTAGATGCTTTGGAGCAGCGATGATTGATTCAAAACAAATTGCATTAGCCATTACAGGTGCCTCTGGTGCTCCCTATGCAAAACGTCTTATCGAAGTATTGCTTGCATCGGATATGACTGTTCATCTTATGGTGTCAGCGGCGGGGCGTATAGTTTTAGCCGATGAACTCAACTGGAAATTACCAGCAAGGGCAAGCGATATTCACGCGATGCTAGTAGCTGAGTTTCAGTGTCGGCCTGAGCAGTTACAGGTCTACGGCGAACAACAATGGTCCGCGCCATTAGCCAGTGGTTCTCACCGGGTGCCGACGATGATTGTTTGTCCCTGTACGATGGGGACCTTGTCGGCTATCGCATGTGGTCAAAGCGATAACCTGATTAATCGTGCCGCTGATGTGATGATGAAAGAAAGTCGTAAGTTGATTGTGGTACCAAGAGAGGCACCGTTTTCAGCAATACACTTAGAAAATATGCTCAAGCTAGCGCGACTTGGTGTCTGTATTTTACCGCCGAATCCCGGTTTTTATTTTAATCCCACAGATATCGGTCAGATTGTAGACTTCGTGGTAGCCCGCATTCTTGACCAAGCAGATATTGAGCATCAACTGACACCTCGCTGGGGCGAATAAACCCCGGCTCGGATTAATAACTAACTCGCGTATAATGCTCGGGTGATTTAAAGCCGTTCAGGAAAACCATGTCAGATATTCAAATTGCCCAACAGGCGACCATGCAGGAAGTGTCTCAGCTCGCTGAACAGCGTCTGGGATTAGCGCCACAACATCTTGAGCCCTACGGTCGATATAAAGCGAAAGTGTCACTTGATGTGATGACTGAGATGGCAGACCGTCCTGATGGTAAATTGATTCTGGTCACCGCGATTAGCCCCACCCCCGCCGGTGAGGGTAAAACCACCACCACGATAGGCCTTAGTGATGCGTTAAATCGTATTGGTAAACAATCCTTAGTGTGCGTACGCGAACCATCAATGGGTCCTTGTTTCGGACTCAAGGGTGGTGCCGCAGGTGGTGGGTATGCGCAGGTTGTGCCGATGGAAGATATTAATCTTCACTTCACCGGTGACTTTCATGCGATAGCATCGGCACATAACTTGTTAGCTGCGATGATTGATAACCACATTCATCACGGCAACGAGTTACAGCTTGATGCGCGGAAAATTGCTTGGCAGCGTGTTGTTGATATGAATGATCGTGCGCTGCGAGATATTGTTGTGGGCATGGGCGGCACGGCTAATGGTTTCTTGCGCCAAGATCGTTTTGATATCGTTGTAGCTTCAGAAGTTATGGCTATTTTCTGCCTGTCCAATTCCTTGCATGAACTCAAGCAGCGTTTGGGTGATATTCTGATTGGATATTCAACGGATGGCACCCCACGATATGCCCATGAAATTAAGGCGCATGGAGCCATGGCAGCCTTATTAAAAGAGGCGCTGAAACCCAATCTGGTACAGACCTTGGAAAATAACCCGGCTTTTGTACATGGTGGACCGTTCGCTAACATCGCACATGGATGTAACTCGGTTGTGTCGACCAAAATGGCTTTAAAACTCAGTGACTATGTAGTGACAGAAGCAGGGTTTGGCGCTGACTTGGGGGCTGAGAAGTTTATCAATATCAAATGCCGCAAAGCAGGTATCAAGCCCGATATGGCGGTGGTCGTTGCTACTGTAAAAGCCTTGAAATACCACGGTGGTCTGGCGTTAAAAGAGTTAGCTGAAGAAAACCTTGGTGCTTTGCAAGCTGGTTTAGCCAACTTACAAAAACATTTAGATAACTTGCAACAAGAGTTTGGCCTGCGTTGCGTCGTGGCGATTAACCATTTTGTTCAAGACAGTGATGAAGAAATTGCACTGATTGAGAATGCCGTCAAACAAATGGGTGCCGAAGCCATTCTAGCCAGACACTGGGCAGAAGGTGGAGCTGGTGCGGAAGCATTAGCGCATAAAGTGGTCGCCATGCTTGAGCAGGATAGCACCGCTTGCGACTTCCTATACCCCGATGAAATGGGCTTATGGGATAAAATAGGCGAAGTGGCAAAACGACTCTATGGTGCAGATCAGGTTGTTGCTGAAAAGAAAGTTCTGGACAAAATCGCCATGCTCAATGAACAACATGGTTCGATGCCAGTGTGTATGGCTAAGACACCGTATTCATTCAGTAGCGATGCCGCTTTGCGTGGAGCGGCTTCAAATCATACGCTGACAGTACGTGATGTCAGGCTTTCCCACGGTGCAGGTTTTGTGGTGGTGTTATGTGGCGATGTGATGACCATGCCTGGATTACCTAAGCGGCCAGCCGCAGAGCGAATTGATATTGATGACGACGGAACAATTACAGGCTTGTTCTAAGGCTATTTGATGCCGCGTTGTCGCTTGATGAGATCATAGGCCACCTGAATTTCCTTGGCTTGTTCGGTGGCAACCGCAATCATATCTTCGGGGACACCTTGTCCGGTTAACTTGTCGGGATGATACTGACTCATCAGTTTCCGATAAGCGCGTTTGATTTCCTGATTGCTATTATCAGCTGTGACGCCAAGCGCCTTGTAGGCATCAGCGATATCTGTGGCAGATGAACGTTGCTGCGAACTGCCTTGCTGCCCAGAAAAGTGTGCTTGGCCCAACACCATATCCAGAATACGGTTGAACTCGGCGGTTGAATAACCAAGTTGATTAGCAACCTGCTGGAGAATCGCTTTTTCTGCAGGGTCCAGCTGGCCATCCGCTAACGCCATCACCGTTAAGTAAACCAGCAATACTTGTCGCAAGTTGACGCTGTTGCCACAGTGCTGCATAAATTGCTGGATCGTCGGGTTTATATCAAATGCTGGATCGCTACCGCGTTTGAATTGACGAATCGCTTCCTGACGGTGTTCTGCCGACATGCCCATTTTCTGGATAAAGGCTTCAACATGATCAATCTCATGCTGTGAGATCCGACCATCTGCTTTTGCCAGCTTGCCCATAAGCACAAACACGGTTTCTAGAAAAATGGCTTGGCGCTGTTTGGCTTTAAAAGGGTTGGTGGTAAAACTGAAATTTGGCCGCCGGCCAGTAATAGTGGTGTAAATGATGCCGATAATGGCGGCAAATATGCCCAAAATAATAATGCCGATACTCATAGTGCTCAGCACAATAATGCCAAGGATGATTGCTATAAACCTAAACATAAAATTAGCTTCGATTAGTCAGACTGAAATAAAGAAGGACACCGCCCCAAATGCCAAAGATCCAGCTCAGCAGGGGTAAGCTGCCCAGCATGGTTGGCGCATAACCATCGAGGCCTTTAATTACCGCCGCGCCAATCAAAAAGGCTGCACCGCTGGTTGCCGCGGCAGTGCGATAACTGGCTTGTCGGATTTCTTTTTGCAATTGATGAAGATCTTTTGATGACAAGTTCATATGTAACTTGCCTTGCTGAGCTTGTTGACTCAGATCGTGCAACATACGTGGCATTTGCGGCAATGTTTCGGCCCAGTGAGGGGCTTCCTGCTGCAATGTCTTCATGGCCGCTTTCCAGCCCAACTTTTCTTTCATCCAGTTTTCTAGGATCGGTTTAGCGCTTTGCCACAAATCCAGTTCCGGGTATAAATCACGCCCGAGGCCTTCGATATTAAGCAATGTCTTCTGTAATAAGACCAGCTGCGGTTGAACTTCCATATTAAAGCGCCTAGCCGTTTGAAACAGACGCAGTAATAACTGACCAAACGAGATATCTTTCAGTGGTCTCGCAAAAATAGGTTCACATACACTGCGAATTGCTGCTTCAAATTCGTCCAGTCGGGTGTTGGCTGGTACCCAGCCAGATTGAATATGTAGCTCAGCAACACGACGGTAATCATGGTTGAAGAAAGCAAGAAAGTTCTCTGCCAGATAACGTTGGTCATCGGGAGATAATGTGCCCATAATGCCAAAATCCACCGCAATATAACGTGGATTGTCGGGATCCTCGATATCCACCATAATATTGCCAGGGTGCATATCTGCATGGAAAAAACTGTGCTTGAACACTTGCGTGAAAAAGATTTCGACCCCGATTTCTGCCAGTCTTGCCAGGTTCACCTGTTTCGCTTTGAGGCCTGCAATATCGCTGATAGGTGCGCCATAAATACGCTCTTGAACCAGTAAACTGGGTTTTGTCAGGTTCCAGTAGACCTTGGGAACATATAGCAGTGTGGTGCCTTCAAAGTTGCGTTGTAACTGCGATGCTGACGAGGCCTCACGCAACATATCGAGTTCATCAAACAGGTTTTTTTCTAGTTCGGCAACAATCTCACGGGGACGCAGACGTTTGCCTTCTGACCAATAACGTTCAGCAAAGCTTGCTAAGGTATAAAGCAGGTCAATATCACGTTTGATAAGTGGTTCAATACCGGGGCGAACCAATTTGATGACGACCTCATCACCATCTATTAATGTTGCGGCGTGTACTTGCGCAATCGAGGCCGATGCTAAGGGTTGATGCTCAATCTGCGCAAAGATAGTATCCAGCGGTTCATCATAAGCCTGCTCAATGAGTGCTCGTGCCTGTTCAGCAGGGAAGGGGGCAACCTTGTCTTGAAGCTTTGCAAGTGAGTCCGCGATATCGCCAGGCAGCAAATCGCGACGGGTAGATAACACCTGCCCAAATTTTACAAAGATAGGACCTAAATCCTGCAATGCTAATCGCAGTCTTTCACCTCGGGGCAGATCGGTCTGTTTACGCCAGCGATTAGGAGACAGAAAACTGAGATAACGAAGTGGTCGGAGCAAATGAATGGCTTTTATCACCTCATCGAGACGGTGTTTGGCCAGTACATGATTGATTTGTATCAGTCGAAGGATCTGACTGGCCTTCATTGAGGGCTCCTTGCGGTGAGGTTAAAGCGATTGTTCATGATGGCGTTTCCAGCCGTTTGATGCGAGCCTCTAACCGGTCACAATCTGCTCTCAGACGGTCAACCGCCTGCATGTAATCGTCAATCTGAATTTTATCGGGTAAGAGTTGAGCTTCTTCTCGTAAATATTCCGATGTGGTCATCTGTAGCGATCGGTTGGTGTCGCGTAACCAGGAAAAACCTTGCTTGATGCCATAAGCCAGTGGTTGTGCAATGACATCACCGGTCACTCGCGACAGTTGCTGTTCCCAATCAAAATCAAAGCCGTCCAATACATCTTGTAACTGCTTGGCAAATTGCACATCACCATGGATACGGATGTCAGAAGAAAAAAGATTGTCAGGATGTTCACCGAGTTTGAGCAATGCAAAGGCGTTGCCACTAATCAATAAGTCGGCGGTTTCTTCATCGTTGTGACTGAGTTGAAGTGTACTTGCATGGAAGGTGATATGAACAAACTGCTTCAGATCGTCGATGTTGACGACAATACTGCGTTGTTCAAATGCGCTAAGTCGAGCACAGGTGTCGGGAGCCTGTTTCAATGCCGCATTAATGACCGTTTCGAGAGGTTTTAACAGAGTAGCCATGAGCGATTAGAACTTATAACCACGGTGCAGAGCGACAATGCCAGCTGACATATTGTGGTAGTCACAGCGTTCGAAGCCGACATCGATCATCATTTGCTTCAATGTTTCCTGATCGGGGTGCATACGAATTGATTCTGCCAGATAGCGATAACTCTCAGCATCACCGGTAAATAGCTTACCTAGCTGCGGTAGTACCTTGAAAGAATAAGTGTCGTAAATACCACCAAGCCAGTCTGCTGGTTTGGAGAACTCCAAAACCATCAGTTGACCACCCGGTTTTAAAACGCGAAACATCGAAGCCAAGGCTTTATCCTTGTCGGTGACGTTGCGCAAGCCAAACGCAATGGTGATGCAATCGAAGCTGTTATCAGGAAAAGGTAACGCTTCAGCATTGGCTTGCACATAGTCGATATTCGCGACAATACCGTCATCGGTCAGACGATCACGACCGACGTTAAGCATAGAGCCATTAATATCTGCCAAAACAACGTGACCCGTTTCTCCGACCATTTTGGCAAACTTGCGAGTTAAGTCACCAGTACCTCCGGCAATATCAAGTACCTTGGCACCACGCCTAACACCACTGTTAGAGACAGTAAATAGTTTCCAGAAGCGATGAATACCCAGCGACATTAAGTCATTCATTAAGTCATATTTGCCCGCTACGGAGTGAAATACATCGGCGACGTGTCGGGCTTTTTCCGCTGTCGGGACTTCTTTGTAACCAAAGTGCGTGGTGTCTTTTTGTTTCATGCTCAGCCTATTGAGTTTGTCGCTGATAACCAGCTTGATGCAGGCGGTTTAAGTAATCCTGCCACAAGTCATCCTGGTTGGTGGCGAGATCGTAAAGGTAATCCCAAGAATACAAACCACTATCATGCCCATCATCATAATAAATCTTGATGGCATAATGGCCTACCGGTTCAATTTGACTGATACCGACATTTTCTTTCTGTGTCTGTAAAACTTCCTGTCCGGGGCCATGTCCACGTACTTCTGCTGAGGGCGAATATACCCTAAGGTATTCAGCACTCAGCTTATATTGCTTCTCACCATAGGCTAGCCCTAAACTTTTTGACTGTTTGTGCAGTGTTATTTCAGTCGGAATGTGTTGTTCAGCCATAAATTGCTACCTATTTACAGAATGTAACGTGACAGATCTTCGTCTTGTGATAGTTCAGCAAGTTGTTGATCAACGTAGCTTCTATCGACAGTCACCTTGAAGTTGAGTTCGCTACCGGCATTGTAAGAAATATCTTCTAACAAGCGTTCCAGCATTGTATGCAAACGTCGAGCGCCGATATTTTCGGTTTTTTCATTCACTTCCCAGGCGAGTTCGGCAATGCGTTGAATACCTTCTTCAGTGAATTCCAGCTCAACGCCTTCTGTCGCGAGTAGGGCAACATATTGCTCGGTGAGCGATGCATCGGGTTCAGTCAGGATGCGCACAAAATCTTGTGATGTCAGGGCTTCAAGCTCGACCCGAATGGGCAAACGGCCTTGTAGTTCAGGAATCAAATCAGACGGTTTGCTTAAGTGGAACGCACCTGATGCGATAAACAGAATATGGTCGGTTTTGATCATGCCGTACTTGGTGGAGACAGTACTGCCTTCGACCAATGGCAGTAAGTCACGTTGCACCCCAGCCCGTGATACATCAGCACTACCACTGCCTTCGCCGCGGCCGGTGATCTTATCAATTTCATCGAGAAAAACGATGCCGTTTTGTTCAACGCTATCGAGTACTTCCGCTTTTAACTCTTCTTCATTGATAAGTTTTAGCGCTTCTTCTTCAGCCAGCTGTCGCAGAGCGTTGCTGACGGTCAGCTTTCGCGTGGTTTTACGTTGTGAGCCCATACTTTGAAACATATCTTGAAGCTGATTTGTCATTTCCTCCATACCCGGCGGTGACATGATTTCAACACCAACCTGTGGCGCATTTAATTCCAGTTCCACTTCTCGATCATCGAGCTTGCCTTCACGCAACATCTTGCGGAAACGTTGGCGGGTAGTGGAGTCATCTTCAGTTTCGACATCGCGTGCAGGGCGCAATAAGGCATCTAATATTCTATCTTCGGCCGCATCTTCGGCTTTAGATTTAACGGCTTGTATGGCTTTTTCACGTAATAGTTTCATCGCCGTTTCAGCCAGATCTCGAATGATCGATTCAACATCGCGACCGACATAGCCCACTTCTGTGAATTTGGTGGCTTCAACTTTGATGAAAGGGGCATTTGCCAAAGCGGCCAATCTGCGCGCAATTTCTGTTTTACCTACACCAGTTGGGCCGATCATCAGAATGTTTTTCGGCGTGACTTCTTGCTGTAAGCTCGACTCAAGTTGTTTCCGACGCCAGCGATTTCTAAGTGCAATAGCAACCGCTTTTTTGGCTGCTTGCTGGCCGATGATGCGTTTATCCAGTTCAAGAACGATTTGTTTAGGAGTCAGTGATTGCATAAGCGTTATGAGTTCGTATCCAAAGTTTCGATTGTAAGGTTGTGATTGGTATAGATGCAGATGTCGGCGGCAATATTCAAGCCTTTTTCGACAATCTCTCGTGCAGATAGCTCAGTGTTTTGCAGTAAGGCCGTTGCCGCAGCCTGTGCAAACGGGCCGCCAGAACCAATCGAGATCAAGCCTTGTTCAGGTTCAATCACGTCACCATTACCTGAAATTATGAGTGATGCTTCTTCGTCGGCAACAGCTAATAAAGCTTCCAGCCTGCGCATCATTCGGTCTGTACGCCAATCTTTTGCAAGTTCCAAAGCGCTACGGGTTAGATTACCTTGATGCTTTTCCAGTTTGCCTTCAAATCGTTCAAATAAGGTAAAGGCATCGGCAGTGCCGCCAGCAAATCCGGCAATCACTTTGCCATGATATAAGCGGCGGACCTTACGAGCATTACCTTTCATGATGGTGTTGCCTAGGCTGACCTGACCATCGCCGCCAATCACGACTTGGCCGTTACGTCGATACGAAAGTATCGTCGTACCACGGTACTGTTCCATAAATAACTCCTGTGAAATTTAAACTGAATAGTTAGCCAACTAGTATACTATGCTCTGTTTAGCGCTGCAGTCACGTGCGCGGAAACGTGCATCAGCTAGTCGAAACTTTGTGATTGTTTGTGATTACCTGATTTTAAGTGTTGACATTAGTCGGGCTTTTACGGAAAATGCCACGTCTTTAGTGGAGGGGTTCCCGAGTGGCCAAAGGGATCAGACTGTAAATCTGACGGCTCCGCCTTCGGAGGTTCGAATCCTCCCCCCTCCACCATTTAATATATTGAGAGTTTGCTGTTTTGCGGGTGTAGTTCAATGGTAGAACTCCAGCCTTCCAAGCTGATCACGTGGGTTCGATTCCCATCACCCGCTCCAATTTGTTTGGGAAATAGGCCCGCATAGCTCAGTCGGTAGAGCGCATCCATGGTAAGGATGAGGTCATCAGTTCGATTCTGATTGCGGGCTCCATAATTTGTCTTAGGCAGGATTTTCCTGTCTGTTTTGATTTTTGGCTTATAAAAAATTTGGCGGGGAGACTGGTCATGTCTAAAGCAAAATTTGAACGTACAAAACCCCACGTCAACGTGGGCACCATTGGTCACGTTGACCATGGTAAAACCACGCTGACTGCGGCGATCACCAAAGTGCTTTCAGAAGCATCAGGTGGGGAATTCAAAGATTACGCGGATATTGATAACGCACCTGAAGAAAGAGAGCGTGGTATCACTATTGCGACAGCGCACGTTGAGTACGAAACAGAAAATCGTCACTACGCTCACGTAGACTGCCCAGGTCACGCCGACTATGTTAAAAACATGATCACCGGTGCGGCACAAATGGACGGTGCTATCTTGGTAGTAAACGCAGCTGACGGCCCGATGCCACAAACACGTGAGCACATCTTGTTGTCACGTCAGGTTGGTGTACCGTACATCATCGTTTACCTGAACAAAGCTGACATGGTTGATGATGAAGAACTTATCGAACTGGTAGAAATGGAAGTCCGTGAATTATTGGACAGCTATGACTTCCCAGGCGATGACACACCAATCATCGTTGGTAGCGCGTTGAAAGCACTGGAAGGTGATGAAAGCGACATTGGTATGCCATCAATTTTCAAATTGGCAGAAGCAATGGACAGCTACTTCCCACAACCAGAACGTGCAATTGATGGTGCATTCCTGATGCCTATCGAAGACGTGTTCTCAATCTCTGGTCGTGGTACTGTTGTGACCGGTCGTGTAGAGCGCGGCATCATCACAGTAGGTGACGACTTAGAAATCGTTGGTATCAA